>JBHYGA010000011.1:0-19412 GCA_051859245.1 Gemmatimonadaceae bacterium | reverse complement strand
AGGCCGAAAGGCCGAATGGCCGTGGGCTCCTTCACAGGGGCCGAATGACCGAATCAGGAACTGCAACTGCTACTGTGTATAGTTCTTGATGCCCGAACCAATCTCCGGACCGCCCAAATGGCTGGTCCGCACATTTCTTGGCCTCGCGATCCTCGCGCTGCTCATCGAAGCGGCCGTTTACGCTGGCGCGATCTTCAAACGCTGATGCGGTTCATCACGCACCGGCAACCGTGGCCGGTTGCGGCGTGACCAAATGGCACACTCCCGGCATTTGCCGTTCTCACCGCTCAACCAATACCACCATGATGCGACTCCTTGGTGCGGCCACGGCCGCCAGTGTAGCGGGGCTCATGTGGCCCGCTACCCCGTTGCAGGCGCAATTGCCGACTCGTACCTACAGCAAACCACTGGCTGAACACGCTGAGCCGTTCACGTCGCTGCGCGGCGTACGCGAGCTGGCTGACGGTCGTGTGATCGTCACGGATCCACGCGACAAAGTGGTGCAGATCATTGATTTCAAAACAGGGCGTGCTACGCCAATCGGTCGCACGGGCTCGGGTCCCAATGAGTACCAGATGCCGGCCACGGCGTTTGCGTTGCCGGGCGACAGCACCATGATTTTTGATCCGCTCAACTCGCGCTTTCTGATGCTCGGCCCGGGCGGCAAACTTGCGGGCACCTGGTCACCGGCGAACGATGAGCCCGAGGGTCCTCGGCCGCCGGTGACCGTTGCGCCGCGCGGCGAGGGAGGCGCGCGCACGTTTACGGTTGGAGGACTTGGCGGCGCCATGTCGCTCATGTCGGCGCGTGCGTCCGATGCGCAGGGACGGTTGTATCTCACTGGCTCGCCGCTCGTGGTGGGTCCGGATGGCCCGAAGTCGGCGGACAGCCTGCCGATTACGCGCATGCGTCGAGCGAGCGCGACGGCCGATACGATTGCCTGGCTTCAGCTGCCCAAGAACGCGGCCAGCGTGAACACCTCCGGACGTGCCGGGAATCAGAACGTCAGTATTCGTGTGGGCGGTACACCGTTTTCGGCGCAGGACGGCTGGACCGTGTTCCCGGATGGTCGTGTGGCTGTGGTGCGCACGTCGGACTATCACGTTGAGGTGTATCCGGCGGCCGGCAAGGGCGCGCCCACACGCGGGCAACCGGTTCGCTACACCCCGATCAAGGTGACGGAGGCGGAAAAGCAGGCGTGGCGTGACGCGCGCTCGGCGAACGCTCCGATGGCGATTGCCATGACGCGTGAGGTGGGCGCCGGCGGTGCAGTGCGCAGTTCGTCCGCGCCCGCGAGAGTGCAGCAGGATGAACCCAGCGAGTGGCCGGCGGTCATGCCGGCGTTCGAGAGTGGGCAGGTTCACGCGCTCCCGAACGGACAGATCTGGGTGGGCCGCTACCGGGCCGCAAATGACAAGTCGCCGCGCTTTGATGTGTTCGACGGGACAGGAAAGCACGTGGGGCAGGTGGTGTTTCCGCCTCGCACCAGTATCGCCGGGTTTGGCAAAGGTGTGGTGTACACCATTCGCAGCGACGAGGACGACCTGCAGTATCTGCAACGTTACGCCCTGCAATAGCGTAGGCTGGGAGCAGCTATGAGAGCTTGGGCCCAGCGCACTTGCAAGCGGCCACCCGCTCACGTATGCTGGGGAATCGACGTGCGGCGTGCTTCCGGTCCGCACATCAGAGCCTTTTCACGAGCCTCGCATGCCATTCTTTGACTATCCCGTGGATCCCTCGCTGTTGCTCTCGTTCGCGCAGCTGGTGCTGAGTGTGATGTCGGCAATCTTCGGTGTGATTGTAGCGATTGGACCATTCGGACAGTTGGCCGTTGTACTGATTCCCGTGGCGCTGTTTTGCCGCGATATCTTTGCCGGCCCGCAGGCGTTCAAGAACATCAAGTCCTGACGGCAATCGCGTAGTCATCGGCTGCCGATCCCGTGTTGTGTGAAGACCCCGCTCTGAGCCATGCTCCGGGCGGGGTTGTGTTTTCCAGTTGCATGAACCTCGCCGTTTCCTTCACTCCCCCGCGCTCTCTCCCTTCGGAGGAACCATGATCGTTAGCCCTTGTGCTGACCATCTATCGGTCACCTCGTCTCCTCGCACGTTGATGCAGCGGTTTGCACAACGTCGGGTGGCGCTGCTGGTCCGGTCGCTCGTCACCGCCTGTGTCGTTGCACTCCCTGCCTTTGCGTCAGCGAACGCGCAGGCCCAAACCGGACGCGTGTCCGGTGTTGTTACGGATTCGGCCACCAGTTTGCCCATCATTGGTGTCACGCTCACGCTCAATCCTGCGGGCGTGCGCACCGGCACGCAGCTGGAAGCACGCAGTGATGAATCGGGTCGGTATGCATTTCCCGCTGTTCCTGTTGGCACGTACACGATCGAGTTGCGTCGACTTGGTTATCGCCCACTCAGCCGCACGAATGTTGCGGTAACCGCTGGTGCGACAACCACGCGCGATCTGGCGATGGCGGCGGCCGGACTCAGTTTGCAAGCGATGGTGACGACCGGTGTTGTCGATCCGGCGTCGGGCACGCGTGTGCCGTTTACGGTTGGTCGTGTGACGGCAGAAAACGCGCCGGTACCGGCCACGAACGCGCTCGAAACAATCCAGGGCAAAATTGCCGGAGTGTCTGTTGTCCCGTCGGGACAGGCCGGCGGCGGTACGAACATCGTATTGCGCACACCAACGAGTATCAACAAGTCGAACTCGCCACTCATTGTTGTGGACGGTGTGATTCAGACCGAAGCCTTCGGTGCGGCGAGCGCTGATCTGCAGAGCATGGATATTGAGAGCGTGGAAGTGGTGAAAGGTGCCGCCGCCGCGTCACTGTACGGTGCGCGCGCGGCGTCTGGTGTTATCCAGATCACCACGCGTCGTGGTTCGGGGCTGGCCGAGGGCGAAACGCGTTTTTCGGTGCGCTCCGAATACGGATCCAACTCGCTGAACGCGCCGGTCAAATGGGCGCAGTCGCATTCCTTCCTGCTGAACGACGCCGGGCAGTACGTGAATGCTGCCGGCGCCGTTGTTGATCGGAACACACGTGTGCCACGCCCGGTGTACGAGCGCTTCCAGGATCAGAAGTATCCGGATCAGGTATTCGATCAGGTTGATCGGTTTTTTGATCCAGGCAACTTCATTCGCAATTCGCTGAACATTGCGCAGAATGGCGGCAAAACAAACTGGTTCTTCTCGTACGTGAACCAGCGTGAAGACGGTGTGGTGCTCAACAGCGGTCGCTACGACCAGAATGACTTCCGTCTCAATCTTGATCATCGTCCCACCGACAAGCTGTCGCTCAGCTTCAGCGCGTTTCACAGCCGCTCGGAGCGCCAGAATCTTTACGGCGACACGTTCTTCGACCTGATCAATCAGGCGCCGGATATTGATCTGCGTACGCCAGATCCCGATGGTACGCCGTACGCGTTCCAGCTTGATCCAGAAGGTCGCGAAGAGAACCCGCTGTATGTGTTGGCTACGGAAGAGAATCAGCGCAAGCGCGCTCGTACGCAGGGCGGCATTGTGGCCCGGTACAACGCGGCGAGCTGGTTGAACTTCGACATGAATCTCAGCTACGACCGCTCGGATCGTCGCACCAATACGTTCCTTGACGCGGGCGTGAAGACCGAAGGATTCGGTGAAGGTGGTCCGGGTGAAATTTCGCAGTTCACCGGTACCACGGAAGCGATCAATGCGTGGGGCAGCGCGAACGTACTCAAGCGTGTCGGTGCGTTCACGCTGCGCGGCACCGCGCGTGCGTTGCTGGAGCGCGAAACAAATGAACTCACGACCGCCGAAGGCGAAGTGCTCGCGACGCCCGGTGTGAAGAGTCTCGACAACGCGCAGTCGCGGTTTGTCTCATCGAGCACACAGATCGTTCGTACGAATAGCTACATCGGCAGCGTGGCGGCCGACTACAATGGCAAGATCATTGTGGACGCACTGCGTCGCCTTGACGGCAGCTCGCTGTTCGGCGCGGACGAGCAGGAGAACTGGTACTACCGAGTGAGCGGCGCCTATCGCCTGTCACAGGAAGAGTGGTGGCCGTTTGCGTCGATCAATGAGTTCAAGCTGCGTGCGTCGCAGGGTACCGCCGGTACGCGACCGGATTTCGACGATCAGTACGAGACGTTCACGTTCAGCCAGGGTGGCGGTGTCGTGAAGCAGAATCTCGGCAACCGTTTGCTCAAGCCAGAAGAATCAAAGGAAACGGAGTACGGCATTGATGCGATCATCAAGGATCGTGTGTCGGTGCAGCTCTCGTACGCCACGCAAACCACCACCGATCAGCTCATTCTGATTCCGCTCGCTGGCTATCTCGGTTTCGCCAATCAGTGGCAGAACGCGGGCACGGTCACGGGCAATACGCTCGAAGGCACGATTGAAGCCGATATCGTGAAAGGTGCCAACTTCAGCTGGCGCCTGGGTGTTGTGGCGGATCGTTCACGCAACAAGATCACTGAGTTCAACCGCAGCTGCTTCTCCACCGGAACGATTCTGTTCCGTTGCGCTGGCGAAACGCTCGGTGCGATGTACGGCTTCCGTTTCATCAAGGACGCGAGTGAACTGCCGGCTGATGCCGCAGCGCGCGCCGGTGAGTTCGCCGTGAACGACGAAGGACTGCTCGTGTACGTTGGTGCCGGCAACAGCTACACCGAAGGTGAGAGCAAGCGCCTGTGGGGCTCGCCCGCGGTTCCCATTGGCGCGAACAGCTACCTGTGGGGCATGCCGATTACGGCGCGCGATTCCACCGGCAGTGCCGCGGTCACGCGCATTGGTGATGGCAATCCTGATTTCCGTTTTGGTATTTCGAACAACGTGAACTGGGGCGGCATCAGCGTGTTCATGTTGTGGGACGCGCAGGTTGGTGGCAACGCGTACAACCAGACCAATCAGCGCATGTATCAGTACGGACGCAGCAGTGATGTGGACCAGACTGGCAAGCCGCAGGAACTCAAGAAGCCAATCGAGTACTACGTGAATCTGTACGCGGCCAACAGCCCGACGGATTATTTCGTGGAAGATGCAGGCTTTGTGAAGCTGCGCGAACTGTCGGTCAAGTATCGGCTGCCCACGCGCTGGGCCGCACCGCTTGCCCGCCTCGGCGCGAGCGGCGCGTCATTCTCTCTGATCGGACGCAACCTGCTCACGTTCACTGACTACAAGGGCTACGACCCGGAAGTTGGCAGCGTGATCAACCGTCTCGACAGCTTCGACTATCCTCGCTACCGCACGTTCACGGGTAGTGTTGAGATCACTTTCTGAGCGAGCGCTGATAACATGACTACTCTCATGCGCACATTGACGCTCGCAGGTGCTGGACTGCTGCTGGCTGGCTGTCAGGACCTCGACGTCGCGAATCCCAACCTGCCCGACCGTGAACGTGCGACACAGCAGCCAGTGTCAACGGAATCGTTTGTGGCCTCGTCCTTCCGCACGTTCTGGCCAGTGTCTGGTCACGACGATTATCCATCGTGGGCGTTCGCCACGATGGCGCAGGAAATCACGTCAGGCTTTGCCGATTTCGGCCAGCTTGAAGTGTCAGACCTGCCGCGCGTGGCCTGGAACAACAGTCCGGTCAATGCGCGCCGTGCCGTGGCAGAAACGCCGTGGTACGGTTTGTATCGCACGATCTCGAGCGTCAACGACGCACTCGTGGCCATTGATGATGGCCTCGTGATTGTTGATGCAACGCGGACCGCACGCGCGAAGTCCGTGGCGAAGTTCATTCAGGGCGTGTCGCACGGATACCTCGGTTTGTACTACGACAAGGGCATCGTCGTGGACGAGAACACCGATCTCGTCGCCATTACGGCGAACCCGGAGTTCACGCCGTATGATGGAATGATCGATGCTGCGATTTCACAGCTCGACGGCGCGATTGCGGCAGCAGGCACGGCCAACTTTACGTTGCCGGCGGAATCGTGGCTGTTTACGGCGCTCACGCGTGACCAGTTCGTACGCGTGATCAACTCGTACGCTGCGCGCTTGATGGTGTATGGCGCGCGCTCACGTGCGGAACGTGCGGCGGTGGATTGGGCCGAGGTGATTCGTCGTGTTGACGCTGGCATCCAGACCGACTTCGCGCCGATCGCGCAGCCCGACATTTTCTTTGATGATTGGAAGCGGCTGGTGGCGCGTTTGCGCACCGCTGGTCGTCCCAGCGACTTCGGTCGTCCGAGTTATTTCCTGCTCGGCGCGGCCGATTCAACGGAAGGCTATCGCAACTGGCTTGCAACACCGCTGCAGAGCCGCGCGGCCTTTCAGATGCGGACCAAGGATCGCCGAATTCAGGGTGATGCCGGGCCGGCGTCGCCGGGTTCATATGTTGGTTACAACCTGAACAACATTTTTGTGGCGAGTCGCGGTACGTGGCGCTACTCGTGGTATTTCTATGGCCGCAACGGCACCGGACTCACGTGGCAGGCGGGGCCGCAGCTGGCGATTACGACCACCGAAATGGATCTGATCAAGGCGGAAGCACTGATTCGCCTGAATCGTGCTGCAGAAGCAGTGCCGCTGATCAATCGCTCGCGTGTTGCCAATGGCAAGCTGCCGGCCGTCACGATCGATGGCCCGCCGAATGAAGCTGGCTGCGTGCCACGCAAGCTCAACGGCACGTGCGGCAGCCTCTGGGATGCGCTGCGCTACGAGAAGGGGATTGAGATGCTGGGCGTGAACGGCGTCACGGCGTTCATGGATGCACGCGGCTGGCAGACGCTGCCGGAGAATACGTTCGTGCATCTCCCGATTCCTGGCCGTGAGTTGGCCACGCTGCTGCTGGAGAATTACACCTTTGGCGGACCCGGTGGTGCAGCCAGTGCGCCGGCGCCGGATCCGGAACGGTGTCCGGTGAATTTGCCGCGGTGTTCGTAAGCGGTTGACGACGAAAGCCCCCGCACTGCGTTGCAGTGCGGGGGCTTTTGCTTTTGCTGTTCCTGATTCGGTCATTTGGCCGAGTGGCGGGAGCCTAGGGCCTTTTGGCCATTCGGCCTCGCAGTTTCGAAAGGTTGCACCGAGCACACATCCGTTGTTGACCTCGACGGGGTATCGGTGAGAACCGCAATCAGCATTCGTGCTCGGTGCCGTCGTACGAAAAAGAGAGGCCGAATGGCCAGAAGGCCGTGGGCTCCCGCCACTCGGCCGAATGACCGAATCGGGAACTGCAAAAACAAAAAAACGGCGGAAGACTCGTTGTCTTCCGCCGTTTTACAGTTCGTGCGGTTAGTCGGGGCGAGAGGATTTGAACCTCCGACCTCCTGCTCCCGAAGCAGGCGCTCTACCGGGCTAAGCTACGCCCCGAGGAACCGCGCAACTCACACTGTGTGAGCTGATCTATCAGTGCGCCCGAGAGGACTCGAACCTCTAACCTTCTGATCCGTAGTCAGATGCTCTATCCAATTGAGCTACGGGCGCAAAACCCTCGGTGGCCGGACGCGAACGCCAAACCAGTCGAGCATGGCAACATAACGAGCAAAAGTGCGTCTCGCCAGAGGCCAGAAACGTTCGTGCATGGGTCGTACAAGACTCGAACTTGTGACCTCCACGATGTCAACGTGGCGCTCTAACCAACTGAGCTAACGACCCGGTCACATGACCAACCCGACGAACACCGTTCGCCGGGTTGGGGCGCTGCACTACGGTCAAAAAGAGAGCGGGAAACGGGACTCGAACCCGCGACCCCAACCTTGGCAAGGTTGTGCTCTACCAACTGAGCTATTCCCGCACATTTCCTGATCTACAACCCCAAACTGCCGCAGGGCCAAACCGTGAGATTCAAGCGCTACCCGCTCTTCATCCCAGCGGCATGGAGGCGAGGGGAATCGAACCCCTGACCTCTTGAATGCCATTCAAGCGCTCTCCCAACTGAGCTACGCCCCCGGCGCGACACCCCCGCCACCACGAATGGCAGCGAGGGCGTCAGGAACCGCGAAGAGTAGCAGGGTGTATGTCAGTCGTCAAGCGACGTGACTGCGATTGTCCGATTGACCGCACTTTCAAAGACTGGCGCATTGGTCACGAAACGGTATCTTGATGGGCTGGCCCCGGATCGCCTCCGCCGCCGCCGAAAACTCAGCGATGAGACCGGCTGGCGCGTTGCCTCCGGGATATGTGAAGGTGAGTTCTTCTGATTCATTCGGACTGGCGCAGACAGCGTCTACAGGAATAGACCATGACAACTGAGGTCAAGCGGAAACGGCGTCGTGCAGCCCCGGCGGGGATTGCACCCTCCGAGCCCGAGCGCGACATCCTCGACCAGTACCTCTACGAAGTGAGCACGTATCCGCTCCTCAAGGGCGCGGAAGAAATCGAGCTCGCGAAAAAAATCCGCGCCGGTGATCAGGATGCGCTGCAGGAGCTCGTCAAGCGCAACCTGCGATTCGTCATTTCCGTCGCCAAAAAATATCAGAATCGTGGTCTGCCGCTGATCGATCTGATCGGCGAAGGCAACGTTGGCCTGCTCACGGCCGCACGAAAGTTCGATCCCGATCAGGGCGTCAAGTTCATCTCGTACGCCGTGTGGTGGATTCGTCAGGCGATTCTCTCGTCGCTCGCACGTCAGGGCCGTACGGTACGTGTGCCGCTCAATCGTACCGCCGATCTGTCGCGCATCATCAAGGCGTCGGAAATTCTGCGTCAGAAGTTGCGTCGCGAGCCGTCGCCGGAAGAGTTGTCGCAGGTTACGGGTCTGTCGGTTGACGTTGTGCAGTCACTCGCCGCGCTCAACACCGGCGATGTGCGTCTTGATGCTCCCATGGATCCAGACGGCGATCGTTCGCTGATCGAACGCTTCGTGGCCGACGAAATGCCCGACGCCGAAGAAGAAGCCATGAACCGCTTCCTCACCGATGAAATCGAATCGGCGCTGTCCACGTTGCCACCGCGTGATGCCAAAGTGTTGCGTCTCTACTTTGGTCTCGAAGGCGGACGCGAGCATACGCTCGAAGAAATCGGTTCCATGCTCGGCGTCACACGCGAACGCGTGCGACAGTTGCGCGATCGTGCGCTTAAGCGACTGCGCGAAGGCGACGTCGGACGAGCACTCGGCAGCTTTGCCGCCTGATCACTCCAGCGCCCGCGATCATCACGATCGCGGGCGCTGTTGCATCGGCACGCTCTTGACCGCACCCGGGTGCTGGTGGCAGCGTGATTCCGACGACATATTCGTGATCCTCCCCGTCCCAGACCATGATCCAGCTGAAAGACGTTTACAAAGCGTTTGGTGAGAAGAAAGTGCTCCAGGGTTTCTCCCTCGATGTCAAAGAGGGCGAGACCATGGTGATCATTGGCTTCTCGGGCACCGGCAAGTCGGTGGCCATCAAGCACATCGTCGGCCTGCTGGAACCAGACGCTGGTGAAGTGTGGGTGGACAGCGTGCGCGTGGATACGCTGCCGCGTCGTGAACTCGTGAAGCTGCGTTCAAAGATCGGCTATGTGTTCCAGTTTGCGGCGCTGTTCGATTCGCTCTCCATTGGCGAGAACGTGGCCATGGGGCTGCGTAAACAAGGTGAGTTGAGCAAAGCAGAAATCGACAAGCGCGTGGAAGAATCGCTGGCGCTCGTGGATCTCGAAGATGTGGCGCACCGGTTTCCGGCCGAGTTGTCGGGCGGTATGCGCAAACGTGTTGGTATCGCGCGCGCCGTGGCGCTGCGCCCCAAGTACATCCTGTACGACGAACCCACGACTGGCCTTGATCCAGTGACGTCGGCGGTGATCGACGAGCTGATGGTTCGCATGCGCGACACGCTGGGCGTCACCGGCATTGTGATTACGCACGACATGCGCAGCGCGTACCGCGTGGGCACACGCATCGCGATGCTGTATGAAGGCACGGTGCGTCAGGTGGGCACGGTGGACGAGATTCAGCACTCCACCGATCCGGTGGTGCGTCAGTTTATTGAAGGCCGCTCGACACTCGAATCGGCGGCATGACAGCACGGTCCGACGACGACCGGCGCACCGCGGTGCCGCCCGATAGCGCAGCGCCGTCTGGCGCTTCGCCTTCTGGCGCTGCGCCGTCTGGCGACGTGCGATCTGGTGACGCGCGCCGTCGTCGACGTCGTCGCGGGCGCGGTCGTCGCAAGGCAGCATCTGCTGACGGCGCGCAGCATGCGGGCGCCGACACGTCGGCGAATGTGTTGGCCGCAGAGGCGAAGCTCGGAAGCAGCGCGGGCCCGACCTCCGACACTGGCGCAAAGCGCAACGCTCGGCGCAAGCGTCGCTCGCGCCGGAAGCCGGCCAACCGGAATGCCGTGGCGAGCGGCGACGCGTTGCATGGCGAGACGTCAAACGCACCTGAAAACGCGAACGCAAGCGCGAACACGAGCGCGAACGCAAGCGCGAACACGAACGCGAACACGAACGCGAACACGAACGCGAACACGAACACGAACGCGAACACGAACGCAAACGCCGACGCAAGCACGAGCGTTAACGCGAATCGCAACGGCGGGGCGAAGCGCAAGCGCAAACGTCATCGGAGCGCAAAGGGCAATCGCGGTGCAAAAGCCGGCGCGATTACCGAGCCGAATGCGGGCGTGATCGCGTCCGCAGCATCGAACGCGCGCGTGGCAGCGACGCCCGTGACACCCGCGTCTGATTCGCCCGAGGCCGTCGCCGCACGACGCGCGCGCGCCGAACTCGAAACGTCTGCCGGCGGCATTGTGTATCGCGTGCACGACGGGGAAGCGCTGTTTCTGCTCATTCGCGACAGCTATCGCAACTGGGGATTTCCCAAAGGTCACCTGGAAGCGGGCGAAATGCCGGCCGAAGCAGCGGTGCGTGAAGTGCAGGAAGAGACCGGCATTGCGCACTTGAAGCTCGACGGCGAAATCGAAACGATTGATTGGTTTTTTCGTTTTCGCGGCAAGCTCGTGCACAAAGTGTGTCACTTCTTTCTCATGCGCACCGAGCACGCGCGTACGATACCGCAGCGCGAAGAGGGCATTACCGCCTGTCGCTGGGCGCGCTTTGACGAGGCAACACGCTTGATCTCGTACGCAAACGCGCGCTCCGTGCTCACACGTGCGAATGCGATGGTACTCGATCGCGGGCCGCTGTCTGACGCCACACCATCATCGGCGAGCAACTAGCGCAATGACGGTGCGCGCACCTGTTGATCCGGCCGGAACTGGTGTGCCGGTCGTGTGCACCATGCTCAAGCGCGAACGTGCGCGCGCTCTGGTGCGCACGGCGTTTCCGCGCCGCCGTGCGCACTTGTTGCCGGTGAAAACGCGCGATGAACTCCTCGACGCACTCACGCATCATCTCATCGATGCGGTGGTACTCGACGGTGGTTTTGGCGAAGAAGTGGGGCGGGTGCTGCAGCTCGCAGAAGATTTTCCGTCGGCCCCATTCTTTTTTGTCACACCACTGTTGCCCACCGATGCGCCGCTCGTTGGCCGCGCGGTGGAATGTGGTGCAGCCGAAGTACTGGTTGAAGGCATTGACGACGTTGCGGCTCGCCTGCTCGTACATCAGCGCGGTTTCAGTCAGCGCTTTGACGCTGCGCTGACCGATCCTCCCGAAGCGCTCGGCTTGCGCACGTCGCTGCAGCTCAATGTGTGGCGCAGCCTGGTGCGACGAGCTGGCCGGCCGGTGCGGACAGATCAGTTGGCGAAAGAACACGGGGTATCGCGTGAGCACTTGTCACGGAGCTTTGCCAATGGCACCGCACCAACGCTCAAGCGGGTGATCGATCTGGTGCGCGTGCTGGCGGCCGCTGAGTTGGCTAAGAATCCGGGGTTCGATGTGCGGGATGTGGCAGAGGTGCTTGGGTTTGCCAGTTCGTCGCATTTGTCAGGGACGACGCAGCGGCTGGTGGGCGCCAAGGCGAGCAGTCTCAGTCGGTTGAGGACCGTGGATTTGCTGGAGCGGTTTGCCCAGACCCAGGCGGAGAACCCCGACGCCGAGGACTAGCAGGGCAGTTGCAGTTCAAATGATTCGGTCATTCGGCCGAGTGGCGTGAGCCCACGGCCATTCGGCCTTTCGGCCTCACCGTTTCGAAACGCCGCACAGAGCGACAATCCCGGCAGTTCGTTGCGGCCCAGAAACCGCCCGGCATCGGTGCCCTGTGCAACCTTCCGAAAATGCGAGGCCGAAAGGCCGAATGGCCTTGGGCTCCGTCTACTGGGCCGAATGACCGAATCAGGAACTGCAAAACACCCCAGAAACCCCTCCTCCTTGCCCCCCAATAGGCTCTTGTGATATTTTTCACAAGCTATACCACAAACGGCGCGCTAGCTTTGCGCAGGCACCGCGCAGCGTGCGCCGCCGATCCTATTTCCTGAGTCACTTTCCGCCCGATTCCATGGCTACCCAGACCGCACTTCGTCCCGGCGAAATCAAGGACATTCTGCTTCGTGAAATCGAAGCCGCCGACCTGCACGAACTCGACATCGACGAAGTCGGTACCGTGCTCGAGGTGAAGGACGGTATCGCGCGCATTTACGGCCTCGGCAAAGTCATGGCCGGTGAAATGCTTGAGATCACGTCAAGCGAAACCGGTCAGTCGATTACCGGTCTCGCACTCAATCTCGAAGAAGACAACATTGGCGCCGTTATTCTTGGCGACTATCTCAAGCTCAAAGAAGGCGACGAAGCGCGTCGCACTGGCCGCGTACTTGAAGTGCCGGTCGGTCCCGAACTGATCGGGCGCGTTGTTGATCCGCTTGGTCGTCCGATTGACGGACTTGGCGACATCAACGCCACGTCCACGCGCAAAGTGGAATCGCCGGCGCCCGGTATCATCGTGCGTCAGCCCGTGAAAGAGCCGATGCAGACCGGTATCAAGGCCATCGACTCCATGATCCCGATTGGTCGCGGTCAGCGCGAACTCATCATCGGTGACCGCAGCACGGGTAAGACCGCGATCGCGATCGACACGATCATCAACCAGAAAGGCCAGGGCGTGATTTGTGTGTACGTCGCCATTGGTCAGAAGGCGTCCACGATTGCCGGCGTTGTTGATCGTTTGAAAGAAGCGGGCGCGATGGAGTACACCATCGTGGTGGCCGCCAGCGCGTCCGATCCGGCGCCGATGTTGTACATCGCGCCGTACTCAGGTTGCGCGATGGCCGAGTTCTTCATGTACAACGAAGGCAAGCCCACGTTGTGCGTGTACGACGACTTGTCCAAGCAGGCCGCCGCGTATCGTCAGCTGTCGCTCGTGTTGCGTCGTCCGCCGGGCCGCGAAGCGTATCCGGGTGACGTGTTCTATCTCCACTCACGTTTGCTCGAGCGCGCGGCCAAGCTGCGCGAAGACGAGGGCGTAGTGGACGGCAAGACGATCCTCAAGCCCGGTGGTTCACTCACCGCGCTGCCGATCATTGAAACGCAGGCCGGTGACGTGTCGGCGTACATCCCGACGAACGTTATTTCCATCACCGACGGTCAGATCTTCCTGGAAACCGACTTGTTCAACGCCGGTGTGCGTCCGGCCGTGAACGTTGGCATCTCCGTGTCGCGCGTGGGTGGTTCCGCGCAGACCAAGGCCATGAAGTCCGTTGCCGGCCGTTTGCGTCTTGACCTCGCGCAGTTCCGCGAACTCGAAGCGTTCTCCGCGTTCGCGTCAGATCTTGACGCTGCCACCAAGCGTCAGCTGGAGCGTGGTGCGCGCACGGTTGAAATCCTCAAGCAGGGTCAGTACGCGCCGTATTCAGTCGAAGCGCAGGTCATGTCGATCTACGCGGTGACAAACGGCTTTGTGGACGCGATTGCCGTGGCCAAGGTGCGCGAGTGGGAGCAGGGTTTCCACGAGTTCATGCGCGCCAAGTATCCGCAGGTTGGTGATACGATCCGCACGAGCAAGGCACTGTCAAAGGAAACCGAAGCCGATCTCAAGCGCGGTCTCGAAGCGTTCAACGCGCAGTTCAAGTAATCGGCGCGCCGATACCACGCGAGAATCATGGCTAAAGGACGCGAACTCAAAGGTCGCATCAAATCCGTCGAGAACACGCGCAAGATTACGCGCACGATGGAGATGGTCGCGGCCAGCAAAATGAAACGTGCGACCGATCGGGTCGCGGCAGCGCGTCCGTACGCGTTGGCGCTGGCCGATGTGCTGTCACGTCTCGTACGACCGGATATTGCCGAGCAGT
Source organism: Gemmatimonadaceae bacterium (assembly GCA_051859245.1). GTDB lineage: Bacteria > Gemmatimonadota > Gemmatimonadetes > Gemmatimonadales > Gemmatimonadaceae > JAABRT01. Next base: position 5,309 of record JBHYGA010000011.1, on the reverse strand, counting down.
TTCCGCTGCTGCGTCAGCCGGCGAGCAAGCGCAAGGTGGCGCTGGTGTTGCTCACGGCGAATCGTGGACTGTGCGGTGCGTTCAACACCAATCTCATTCGCGAAGCGCGTCAGCGGATCGCCGAGTTCGAGAAGCAGGGCACGACCGTTGAGCTGCACATTGTGGGCAAGAAGGGCATTGCGTTTTTCAAGTACCTCGGCCGCGCGATCAACAGCGAGCGCATCGACATTACCGATCGTCCAACGGCAGTTGATGCGGCATCGTTGATTGACGGATTGACCGATCGTTTTGCCAAGGGTGATCTGGACGGCGTGTACGTGACGTATGCGAAGTTCCAGTCGGCGTTGTCCACGCCGCCCACAACCGATCAGGTGGTGCCGGTTGTCCCGCCGGCGACACAAGGCGCACCGCGCGACTTCCTGCTGGCGCCGAGCGCCGAAGTGTTGGTGGAAGCGCTGTTGCCCGCGTACGTGCGCAATCTGGTGTATCGCGCACTGGTGGAAACTGTGGCCGGCGAGCAGAGTGCGCGCCGCACAGCCATGAAGAATGCGACCGACAATGCGAGCGACATGATCACGTTGCTGCGTCGCACTTACAACTCCGCGCGTCAGGCGCAGATCACGCAGGAAATCGCCGAGATCGTCGGCGGCGCCGCGGCGCTCGAGTAATCGTGCGCATTCGTTTTTCTATCGTACTTCCTTCATTCCGCTGATATAGCCATGGCCACGACCGTCGCCCCGACATTTGCCGTCGGCAAAATTGTTCAGGTAATCGGACCCGTTCTCGACGTTGCATTCGAGGCGGACCATCTTCCCGAGTTGTACAATGCGCTCGTGATCGACACCACTGCGCCCGATGGTTCGCGCATCAAGGTGACGGTTGAAGTGCAGCAGCACATTGGTCGCAATCAGGTGCGCGCCGTGGCCATGTCGAGCACCGACGGTGTGGTGCGTGGCATGGACGTGATCGACACGGGTGCTGCGATCTCCGTTCCGGTTGGCGCGCCCGCCCTGGGCCGTATTCTCAACGTATTGGGTGATCCGGTCGACGACGGCGCTGATATTCCGAAGGACGCGCTGCGCTGGCCGATTCACCGCAAGCGCCCGGACTTTGTGGCGCTTGAGCCGAAGACCGAAGTGTTCGAAACCGGCATCAAGGTTATTGACCTTGTCGCTCCGTTCGTAAAGGGTGGTAAGATCGGACTCTTCGGCGGCGCCGGCGTAGGCAAGACGGTCATCATTCAGGAACTCATCAACAACGTGGCCAAGGGTCACGGTGGTAAGTCGGTGTTCTGCGGCGTGGGCGAGCGCACGCGCGAAGGCAACGACTTGTATCTCGAGTTCCAGGAAGCGGGCATTCTCGACAAAGTGGCGCTCATTTACGGCCAGATGAACGAGCCGCCAGGAGCGCGTCTGCGCGTTGGTCTCGCCGGCCTCACGGTCGCTGAGTATTTCCGCGACGTTGAGCGTTCCGACGTGCTCGTGTTCGTGGACAACATCTTCCGCTTTACGCAGGCCGGTTCGGAAGTGTCCGCACTGCTCGGTCGTATGCCGAGCGCCGTGGGTTACCAGCCCACGCTGGCCACGGAAATGGGCGAACTGCAGGAACGCATTACATCAACCAAAGACGGATCCATCACGTCGGTACAGGCCATTTACGTGCCCGCCGACGACCTTACGGACCCGGCGCCGGCCGCCGCGTTCGCGCACTTGGACGCAACGGTCGTATTGAATCGTAAAATCACCGAGCTCGGCATCTATCCGGCCGTGGACCCGCTCGATTCCACGTCGCGCATTCTCGATGCGCAGTACCTCGGCGAGCGTCACTACAATGTGGCGTCGCAGACGCAGCGCATTCTGCAGCGTTACAAGGAACTGCAGGACATCATCGCGATTCTTGGTATGGACGAACTCTCGGAAGACGACAAGCAGGTCGTTGGACGTGCGCGTCGTCTGCAGCGTTTCATGTCGCAGCCGTTCCACGTGGCCGAACAGTTCACGGGTATTCCCGGCAAGTACGTCAAGCTTGAAGAAACGATTTCGTCGTTCGAGCGCATCTGCGCCGGTGAGTTTGACAAGTTGCCGGAACAGGCGTTCTTCATGGCCGGTGGCGTGGAAGACGTGGTCGCCAACGCCAAGAAGCTCCAGGGCTAAGGCGCCATGGCTGGCACCTTGCAGGTCTCCGTGATTTCGCCGGAGCAGGTGTTGTACGAAGGTTCGGCGTCGTCGGTGACGGCGCCGGCGTTCGACGGCGAGGTCGGAATACTGCCGATGCACGCGCCCATGATGACGCTGCTCGGCACCGGCACGCTCAAGGTTGAATCGGGGCAGGGCATGCGCCGGTTCAATGTGTCCGGCGGGTTTCTGCAAGTGGTCGACGATACGGTGCGAGTGGTCACCGAAGCGGCGACCGCCGCCGAGTAAAGTGAATCGGGCCGGAGCAGCGATTGCTGCCCGGCCCGATTCGCATCCGTCGGTTGTGGGGCCGAGCTCATGCCGCTTTGCGGGCGCATCACGAGATGCGCAGCGCAACTCGCGCGCGAATTCTAACCAGAAGCGATCACATCAAACCCGACAATCGTCCAGGCGCCGTCCTTGTAGCGCACGAGAGCGGTAACAGCCGAGAATGGCGACTCTCGAAAGTCGTTAGCGGGTTTCGCGCCGCTCAGCACTTCCGCAGGATAAGGCAGCCAAAGAAACCCTGAAAACGAATAATCTCCGTTCGCGAGCCGCTTAAGACTGGGTCGTGTTAGCAGTGCGCTTCGCGTTTCAGGGCATTGCAACTTGGCCTGCCGCCGATGAAGCCAGCACTGCACCCAAAGATTTAGCGAACCGAGATGCTCAGCGCTGTTTACAGATCGAACGCCGCGCGGCAACCACTCCAAGTCGGTCGGCGCCCCAACCGCTTCGGCCAACGCTGGGTGCTCAATGAGCAGGACGGTCGCCTCCACAAAGGAGAAACGCGTAGACATCAACCGCAAGATCGAGTCCGTCACCGAGCCAATCGCACGCTTCCTTCCTTCTGGCGTGTCTGCCGCGCCTTGCTGAGCGTCCGCCGCAGCTGGCAGAATCAGAAAGACGACGAAAAGGAACGAACGAATGGCTACTGTATAGGCTTTCATGGCACGATGGGTCGGAATGGGCACTAGACGGTGCACGCAGATTGTTTCTCATAAATTTCTAAATCGTGGTTGATACTCCCCGTAGTGTAGGTATGCCGGTATCCCTGGTGATGCATCTCCTCATGCGCAATCAACCCTCCAATCGCGCCATCGGGATTGCTCGAGTTGAAGTGTTGTGAGACCAAGATATCGCCGTTGGCTGGCTCATGGCCCGACCAGCCTCCGCCCGTGTAGTTCATCACAACGCCCATTTGATAGGTCTGGCCAGTCGGAGCGGTGTGGTCTTGAAAGTTGCCCGCGTCGCCGTAGAATCTCCCGTAGGCTCTATCGCCCAAGTCTACGCAATCCGGATTCGAATGACTCTGCAGGTGGAGGATACCCCTGTAAATGGCGAGGCACTTCGACGGTGTTGTGTAGCACCATGCTGTGTCGACGTCCAGCCTGGGTCCGGTTATTCCCTCGGGGTCGCCGCGGTAGTCGCGACGCTCGCCGCCACAAGCAATAGCCGACATCAGGAGCGCACAGCATGAGAGGAGCGCCAGCGCTAGAGACCCAACAGAGCGCGACTTGGACGTGGACGTGTGGGTGGCGGACGAGTGAGCGAGAGAGTCGAGCTCGTCCCTGCGTTTTCGATGAGTCGGATTGACTTGGCAGGGCGAATAGTGGTGAGTACCACGACTTCGGATCGCGAACGTACGTCTTGCGTCAAACCCTCGCAAGCGCGCTCGTAGCTTTACACGGTCGCGGCGCCACAGGTGCAGGAGGTTCACTGGCGATCCAATAGCCGCTGACTTTCGCTCGCTCCACGAGCGCGCAAGCCACTTCCGAGCCCCTGAAGCACGGCGGGACGGTCATTTAGCCCGCAGCGGGGAATTTCTGGGACGGAGGGACTCGCAAGGCTGGTGGTACTGTTGATGCTTCAGTTTTCAGTTCCGCGATTTATGATCACAGGTCAGCGGTGCGGGTTGCCAAATATCTCTAATCTCATGAAGGCAAGAGAGCGAAGGGAGCTCTGGTCAATCTCTGAAAGGATTCTCTTGGCAGCGGCCAGTGGTCGCGATTCTCATCTCTCGTTCCGCTAAGGTACTCTCGAAAACCTCTAACGCCACTTTTTGCCGCCGAGAGAACGCGTTACCCAAAAGGTCGCGGGATTCGGGGATTAGGGATGTCGGAGGTACAGATCCGTTCGCTAAATAACCACAACCGCTGCCTCCTCGTACGAAGTGAAGAGCGTACGCACTTCGCAACGCGCGATGCTTCAGGCCGATTCGCCTCTGGTCCCGAAGTAGGCGCAACCCTTTGCGCGAGTGGAACCGTCCAATCATTGGTACGTACTAGCCAGTGCACATAACCAGTCAGTAGTCGCGCGTTCCTCGCGCGTTTTTTGTCACTCCCCGGAGCGTCACATGGTGTCTTCATTGTTCGCGGCACGGTTTCAAACATCGATCGCGCGTCCGTTTGTTCGCGGTGCAGCGGTGCTTGCCGCTGTATTTCTCGTTGGCGGAAAATCGGCCGGTGCACAGGCGCTGAATTATCCTGCGCTGCAGATCCCGTCTGTTTCCGAGCGCGATTATACCGGTGCGGTGGTCGGCAGCCGCGGAACCATGATGATGTTCCAGTGGCGCGAGGGCATCTCGCCGCAGATGCACTTCGGCTTGGATGCCGGCCTGTATGATCCCAGTGCGCGCGGCTCCGAAGTGGCGTTGTTTTTTGCGGGAACGCTCGGATATGACCTCATGCGCGCGACCAGCGATCTGCCGATTGATTTTTTGTTGACGGCCGGACTTGGTGCGTCGATTTCAGACGGACGGTCGAGTGTGCGCTTGCCCGTTGGTGTGTCGCTCGGCCACACGTTCGAGTTGGATCAGGGCATGGCAATCACGCCGTTCGTACACCCGCGTGTGTCGATTGATATTTGCGGGAGTTGTTCTTCGCGTGGCCGCAGCCAGTCGGATGTGTCGCTGAACTTTGATATTGGTGCGAGTTTCAACATCAATCCACGGCTCTCGCTGCGCACATCAGTGCTATTCAGCGGCGCGGATCAATACGGCGGAGATGATGCGATCGCGGTTGGGCTCACGTGGACGCCGGATGCGTTGCGGAGGTAGTCTCAGGGGCAGTTGCAGTTGCAGTTTCTGATTCGGTCATTCGGCCCAGTAGCGGGAGCCCACGGCCATTTGGCCTTTCG
>JBHYGA010000010.1:0-86797 GCA_051859245.1 Gemmatimonadaceae bacterium | reverse complement strand
AGGCCGAAAGGCCAAATGGCCGTGGGCTCCAGCTGAAGGGCCGAATGACCGAATCGGACTGCATGTTGAAGCGAGACCTCGTGTAAAAAGCAACGCAGTTTTACAACTAAAGTTTGGAGACACACAATGCGCGTCATGGTAATCGTCAAAGCGACCAAAGAATCAGAAGCTGGTGAAATGCCAAGCACAGAAATGATGGCCGCCATGGGGGCATACAACGAGGAGCTCGTCAACGCCGGTATCATGGTCGCCGGTGACGGCTTACACCCAAGCAACGAAGGCAAGCGCGTGCAGTTCTCCGGCACAGAGCGCACCGTGACCGACGGTCCATTCGCCGAAACGAAGGAACTGATCGCGGGATTCTGGATGTGGCAGGTGAAATCGATGGACGAAGCGGTTGAGTGGGCGCGTCGTTGTCCGAATCCCATGCCGAGTGGTGGTGAGTTGGAGCTGCGGCCGGTGTTTGAAGCCGAAGATTTTGGCGAGCAGTACACGCCGGAGCTGCGCGAACAGGAGGATCGGATCCGCGCGCAGTTGGAATCGCAGGCATGACGCATCGTCGTCGTGTCTGGTTGCGCGCGCTCTCGCTTGCCGCTGCGCTGTGCGCGAGCTCGACTGCCGCAGCCCAGTCGGTCACGGCGATTGTTGGTGCGCGTGTCATCAACGGACTTGGCGGTTCGCCGATTCCTGACGGTGTGGTGCTGGTGCAGGGCGATCGCATCATTGGTGTAGGTGCTGCGTCGAGTGTCACGGTTCCTTCCGGTGCGCGCATCATCGACGCACGTGGCAAGTCAGTCTTGCCGGGTCTCGCCGACATGCATGTGCATCTGGCTGGCGGTTGGGATGGCATAAAATCCGATATGCTCGGATTCCAGCGCTATCTGAATGCGTTGTTGTATGCAGGCGTGACCACCGTGCTTGATGTTGGCAACTCGTTGCCGTACATCAGTCAGTTGCGACAGGAGGTGGCGGCGGGGCGCATTGCCGGTCCGAAAATATTCATGGCTGGACCGCTGCTCGATGGTCCGAATGCATTCTGGCCGCACCTGTCGATGCCGATTTCATCGTCGGCGCAAATCCCGCGTTACATCAAGCAGCTTAAGGATGCGCGTGTTGATGTGGTGAAGGCGTACACCGGGCTCACGCTCGATCAGATCGGTGAGGTGGTAGCGGCGGCCAAGGCGGAATCGCTACCGGTGTTTGCGGATGTGTTCCTGCGCAACGGCACCGCGCCGCCAGCGCAACGCGGAATCGCGGCGTTCGCGCACCTCGGTACGATCCCGGCAACGCAAGAGACAATCGCCGCCATGCGTGAAGGAGGCGTTGCCACGATCACCACACTCGCGGTGGAAGAATCGTTTTCGCGTCGACGACTGCGCGATCTGCGCTTTCTGGAGTTACCGCTGCTGGCGCAGACCATGCCACCGTGGTTTGTCGACGATCTGAAAGTGTACGCGGCGGAAAAAACCAAGGTGTCTGACAGTGCGACCGTAGCGCGCGCCGAGTTCCGACTGCGTGCGGCGATGGCAAATGCAAAGGTGCTGTCTGACGCCGGAATCTTGCTGGTGGCTGGCACCGATACACCGTATCCCGGCGCGTACTTTGGCGAAGCGCTGCACCGAGAACTTGAGCTGTTGGTAGAAGCCGGGCTCACGCCACTGCAAGCATTGTCGGCGGCCACAAAAAACGCCGCGTTACTCATGGAGCAGTCGGTGATGTGGGGCACGCTCGAAGTGGGCAAGCGGGCCGACGTGCTGATTGTGAACGGTGATCCGTCCACGCGTATTGGTGATACGAGGCACATTGAGCTCGTCATGCAAGCCGGTCGTGTACTGGATCGCGAGACGCTGCGCTTCAACGCAGCGACCGATCCCGGATTTCGTGTCGAAGGAAGGTCACCACCACTCAACTGATTGCCACACTGTCGGGTACGAACGGTACGAGTTCGATCGAATCCCACAGCCACGAGCATTCAATGAGTGACGGAACCGACTACAAACACAGCGCGAGCGACAAGAAGCTCACGCACGAAGCCGATGAAGCCAAGGCGGCCGCCGCCGCGATTGAAGAAAAGCACGGCAGCGGCCCGGGGCATGATCCGGAGAAGATCGCGCGGCATGATGACGCGGGTAAGGATCGTCTGTTTGAAAAGCGCGAGCAGCACGACGACGCCGAGCAGAAAAGCGAGAAGTCGCGTCTGGCCAAAGAAAAGGGCAGCACGGACGACGCCAGCGAGTAGGAGGGTTGACACTTGGTGTTATAACACCTATAGTTCACTATGCCCACTGAACTCGTCACCGAACTGCGCCAGACCAAGCCATTCAGCAACCTGGCGCAGGAAGCCCATGTCAGCGTGATCCGCACCGCGGCTGTGCTGTCGGAGCGGCTCGATCGGGTGCTCAAACCTTTCGACGTCAGCTCCACGCAGTACAACGTGTTGCGGATTCTGCGTGGGGCGGGAGACGAGGGACTCTGTCGCAATGAGATCCGGGATCGGCTGGTGACGCGGATGCCCGATGTCACGCGACTGCTCGACCGTATGGAAGACGCTGGACTCGTGGCGCGCGAACGCGGCTCCGAAGATCGCCGCCTCGTGTCGACGAGGCTCACGGAGCGGGGCCGGGCATTGGTTGATCAGCTGGACGAACCCGTGGATCGCGAAGACAGCCGTCAGTTCGAGCAGCTTAATGAAGACGAGCTTCGCGAGCTGCTGCGGTTGCTGGCACTCGCTCGCAGTGGAAGCTGAGTTTTTTTGGTCAATTGGGTGTTGTAACACTAAGCAGTGCAACACAGTATTCCTCCGTTCCATTCACCGTACATCACCGCTCTTTCAAGGAGAACTCCCATGCGTGTGTTCAACGCCACCTCCCCTCGGCAGCTCGACGCCGGTCTGGCCCTGCTGCGAATCGTGACCGGCTCCGTCTTTGCCGTGCACGGCGGGCAAAAGCTGTTCGTCTACGGATTTGCCGGCGTTACCGGCGCCTTCGAAGGCATGGGCATACCGATGGCTTCGATTGCCGGTCCAGCTGTTGCCCTGCTGGAGTTCTTTGGCGGACTGGCGTTGATCGCCGGCTTGCTGGTTCGGCCAATCGCGGCTGGGCTCGCCGCTGATATGCTCGGCGCCGTGCTATTGGTGCATTGGCCCAGCGGATTTTTCCTGCCGAACGGCTACGAATTTGTGGGCCTGCTCTTTGGCGCGGCTGCCGCACTGAGCCTGGTGGGTGCGGGTGCGTGGTCGGTTGACGCAGTGATTGCGCGCAAACTCACCACGCGATCCGCGGCGGAAACACGCGACGTTCGTCGCAATCCGTCGCTGGCCCAGATGTCGTGACTCGACATCCGTTGTGAAAAGATCACACAACAATCAATGCGCACAACGCGCTGAGGTGTACGGAAACACTCATCACCAACAGGAGTGCATCATGATGCTACAAGACAAGAACGCAATCGTCACAGGCGCAGGTTCTGGAATTGGACGAGCGATCGCGCTGGCATTCGCGAGAGAAGGCGCACGGGTGATCGTGTCTGATATCGTCGAAGCCGATGGGATTGAAACGGTGCAGTTGATTCAACAGGCCACACCAGCGGCACGCGCGTCGTTCGTGCGCGCCGATGCGTCAAAGCCGGAAGATCACGAAGCTCTGGTGCAGTCGGCGGTCTCACAGTTTGGTCCGCTGCACATTGCGGTGAACAATGCCGGTATTGGCGGTGAGCTGAATCCGGTTGGTGATCTGAGCGTTGCGGGCTGGAGAAACGTGATTGACGTCAACTTGTCTGGCGTGTTTTACGCGATGCACGCGCAGATTCCGCATTTGTTGACCGCGGGCGGTGGTGCGATTGTGAACATCGCGTCAATCCTCGGACAGGTGGGCAGTGCGAATGCCGCCGGCTACGTGGCCGCAAAGCACGGCGTGGTTGGTCTCACACGCGCCGCCGCGCTCGACTACGCGTCGCAAGGCATTCGCATCAACGCGGTGGGTCCAGCGTATATCGACACGCCGTTGCTCGAATCGATGCCGCAGGAAGCGCGCGATGCACTGGTGGCGCTGCATCCGATTGGTCGTCTGGGCCGCGCGGAAGAGGTCGCGGAGTTGGTCGTGTGGCTCAGCAGTGATCGCGCGAGTTTTGCGACGGGTGCGTACTACCCGCTCGATGGGGCGTATTTGGCGCAGTGAGTCTGCGCGACTGCGGTTCAGCCTTGCGGACGGTGTTGGCGATGTGTATATACACGTATATCCTTTACGGGAGCGCTTCATGACCATCGCCCGCAGTCGCACCTTTCGCAGTGGAAACAGCGAGGCGCTGCGTCTTCCCAAAGACGTCGCGTTCGGTGAAGACATCGAGCTCGTGATCGTACGTTCTGGTGACGTGCTCACCGTCTATCCCGCCGGCATGACGCTCACCGAGATGGCGGCACGTTTGAACGAGTTGCCCGCGCCATCCGAGATTGAGAACCGCGACGTGGCAGAGTTGCCGGAACGACCCGGGCTGTAGCGGTAACAACGTGGCCTGGTTACTCGACACGAACGTGGTGATTCATCTCCGGGACGGCGATCGCGCGATGATTGATCGCGTGGCGTCGCTCGATGGCGCGGTGCTCATGTCCGTCATTACGCGAGTGGAACTCGAGGGCGGCGTGTATCGTGATCCGGCGAATGCCACGATTCGCCGTGCGCGACTCGATGTAGTTCTTGGCGCCATCCCCACACTCGCCTTCGACTCCGCTGCGGCCGATGTGTATGGATCGATTGTTGCGCACGCGGGATACTCGCGGCGCAAGATCCTTGACCGGATGATCGCGGCACAGGCGCTCGTCCATCGTGCGACGCTGGTAACGCTGAACGCGGACGATTTCAGCGATATTGCCAGACTCGAGTTGCTGTCGTGGTGACGAGGCCGGTTTTCGCAGCACGATGACGCGGAAGCCTCGGGACGCTGCGCGATCGCGGTTTACTCCAGATGCTAGCGGACGGTGCAGTTGCGCCTGTTAAGCGCGCCGCGCCTCAATCCGCTGGACCGCCAATGCTGCCAACTCGCGCAAGCTGCCGAGCTCTTGGTCCGTGAACTGCCGCTCATCCAAGCCAACTACACACAGATTGCCCAGCACAAACCCGCGTGACGAAATCAGCGGGACGCCGGCGTAGCACCGCACGCCGTCCTGTACCACGAGTGGGTTCGTGCTGTGGTATGGATCGCGCATCGCGCTTTCTACCACGTAGGCCTCTCGTGTTCGCACGGATGTTGCGCAGAATGACCACTCCACGGGATGTCCACGCGTTTCGCCGAGCCAGAGGCCATCAAGGCCGTGTGATGCGGCCACGTGAAGCGCTTCATCCAGCACAACGCTGATCAGCGATACGGGCAGCGAGAGTTGCGCGGCGGCCTGCGCTGCCACGTCTTGCAGAATCGGGTCGACGTCGCCCGAGAGCAAATCAAGATCGGCAATCTCCTGCAAGCGCTGCATGGCGTACAATGGATCGGCGCTCATGAGCTGGCTCGTGCAAAAGTGTTGTCGAGGCGCGACGCGATACGATAGAACGTGCGCATGCGAATGAGAATGGAGCGGGCCACGGCTGCCGTTGCGCCGCCCTGCAGACTTAACGCGGTCGCCGCTCGTTCGAGCTCGTCGCCCGGACGCACGAGGCCGGACCGCAGCCCGGCCTCGGCGCACGCCTGCAACCACCGGGACTCTCCGTCGGCGGCACCGAACACGCGCTGCAACGCCGCCCGAGCGTCAGGCTCGGACGGCTCTACCAGATTGTATTCCGAAATGGTTTGCACTGAATGTGTATTCGAGATGCTCAAGCGTACGCTTATGGGAGCGATGTCGTGGAAAGACGCGTTGCGACCGCTCTTCGCAACGCGCAGATTCTTCAGGACTCCGACTACCGACCTATTGCAGTACATCTCTCTGGCGACTCGCCGCGTATTGATTTCGGAGACAGGGAAAACTCCTCTTCGCGGCACTGCCACGAAGCAACACGGCATTAACGCGACCATGCACGCACAACGCGATTCTCGCGACGACCAACCCGTGATACGCGCCGCTACGAGCGCCGACCTGCCACGCCTCGGCCGACTTGGCGCACTGCTCGTTGCGGTGCATCACGCATTCGATGCAAAGCGCTTTCTGCCGGCGCGTGATCGCACGCCCACCGACTACGCAGATTTTCTGCTCAGTCAGTTACATGACGACGACGTGGTGTTACTGGTCGCCGAGATCAACGGAGACGTGATTGGTTATGCGTACGCCACCGTTGAGGGCTACGACTACATGTCGCTGCGCGGCCCTGCCGGTGTGCTGCAGGATATCATTGTTGATGCGCAACATCGCGGTCATGGTGTCGGGCAACTACTGCTCGACGCGGTGATGGAGGCGCTTACCGCGCGCGATGTGCGGCAGGTTGTGCTTTCAACAGCCGAACGCAACGTGGGTGCGCAGCAGCTGTTTGCGCGCGCTGGGTTTCGCCGGACGATGGTGGAGATGACGCGTGATCTTGAAGACTCTGCTTGACCACGAGCGAAGCACCATCAATCCACAAACACGCTGTCGTCCGGCCCGACGCCGGGTGATTGAATGAACATCAGCGTGCATCCCGTCTCGGTGGTTTGTGGTCCGTGCCACGTGCCAGGCGCGTGTACGAGAAAGGAACCGGTCGGCAGTGCAACACCCGCGTTGATCATGGTGCCGGATACAACGTACACGGCCTCGGTCGCGCGCTGATGATAGTGCTTCTTGAGCAACGCACCAGGCGCCATGGTGAGTAACGCAATGAACGGTGCGCGCGAGAGATCCATATTCGGAAATGCTGCGCGTGTGTCGCCACTGAAGCCGGGAATATTAAACGGTACGAACGGCAGATCGGCGGGCGTGAGTACCAGATCCGGAATGTCGTTCGGGACGGACGCGAGGGTAGGGTTTGTCATCGGAGCGTGACTCACTCGGCGATGTGAAAGTCCGTCGGATCGACCTCGACGGCCTGCACAAAAATCAGCGTGCACCCTTTGGGTGATTCGTGCGGTCCGTGCACATCGCCGGGGCGCACGGCGAAGAATGCGCCGGGTCCATACGTCACGCCCGCGTTCACAAACTCACCTTCGGTGACGAGAAATGTCTCGCTGGTGCGTTCGTGATAATGCGCGGGAATCCGCGCACCGGGCGCCAGCCGAAGCGCAGCCATAATCGGTCCCACGGCGAGATCACGATTCAGAAACGTGGCATCAAGACGCCCCGTGTGACCGGGAATCGGAAAGTCCGCCCACTGCTGCGCGCTGGGCTCGAGTACAAGCGTCGCGCCGGGAAACTTGGTGTCACGGTTCATGCGCCGAACTCCATGTGATGGGGTAGTCGACGCGTGTGCGTCAACCGCTGGCCTCATTGCCAGCCGATGATGCAGGATGTAACCGACGCACGCGTCTGCCAGACGACTGGCCCGCAGGTATATCGTTCGATCTACCGGCGTTGGGAGCCGGCGCCCGCGAGCCTGCACCGCGCAGTATCTTCCCGCATGCTTCTTCCCTCCTCGATGTCGCGATGCCGTCCGGTTTGTGAAACAGCAGCGCCCAACATATCTGGAGCCAGAGAAATGACGGAGCGTCACTGATGGCAAAACTCAGCGAACGCGACGTCTGCACCAAGTTCATCACGCCTGCGCTCGACGCCGCTGGTTGGGACATCCACACGCAGGTCCGGGAAGAGCTCAGCTTTACGAAAGGGCGCATCATTGTGCGCGGCCGGCTCGTCACGCGCGGCAAAGCCAAGCGCGCCGACTACGTGCTGTACTACAAGCACCTGCCGATCGCGCTGATTGAGGCCAAGGATCCATCGTATTCGGTTGGCGCGGGCATGCAGCAGGCGCTCGACTACGCCGCCACGCTCGACATTCCGTACGTCTTCGCGTCTAACGGCTCCGGCTTTGTGTTCCACGACCGTACTGGCCAGAGTACGCTGATTGAGAAGACGCTGGGCTTGGCCGATTTTCCAGGCCCGGAAGAGCTGTGGTCGCGTTATCAGGCGTGGAAGGGGCTCAAGCCTGCGCAAGCGGCCGTGGTGCTGCAGGACTACTACGACGACGGTGGTGGCAAAGAGCCGCGCTATTACCAGCGCAACGCAATCAACGCCACAATCGAAGCAATATCCAAGGGGCAGAATCGTATTCTGCTGGTCATGGCCACCGGCACCGGCAAAACGTACACCGCTTTTCAGATCATCTGGCGGTTGTGGAAGGCGGGGCAGAAAAAGCGCATTCTGTTCCTCGCCGATCGGAATGTGTTGATCGACCAGACGATGGTGAACGACTTCCGACCGTTCGGCCCCGCCATGGCCAAGCTCAGCACATCGAGCAAAACCATCGAGCGTGCTGATGGCAGCGAAGTGGCTGTCCCGCTCGCGATCGACAAAAAACGTCGCGTCGACACGGCCTACGAGATTTACCTCGGCCTTTATCAGGCCATCACCGGTCCGGAAGAGCGACAGAAGTTGTTCCGCGAGTTTTCACCCGACTTTTTCGATCTCATTGTGATCGACGAGTGCCATCGCGGAAGCGCCGCCGAAGATTCGGCGTGGCGCGAAATTCTCGCGTACTTCAAGAACGCCACCCAGATCGGGCTCACGGCTACGCCCAAGGAAACCGAGTACGTCAGCAACATCCACTACTTTGGCGCGCCGGTGTACACGTACTCGCTCAAGCAGGGCATCAGTGACGGTTTTCTCGCGCCGTACAAGGTCATCAAGGTGCATCTCGACGTGGATGTCCAGGGCTACCGTCCAACTGCGGGCGAAACAGACAAGTTCGGCCACACGATCGACGATCGCATCTACAACGAGAAGGACTTTGATCGCACGCTGGTGATCGACGAACGCACGCAGCGTGTGGCCCACTGGATCTCGGAATATCTCAAGCAGAGTGGCGACCGGTTTCAGAAAACAATCGTGTTCTGCGTGGACACGGAGCACGCGGCCCGCATGAGGCGAGCGCTCATCAACGAGAACGCCGACCTCGTACAGCAGAATGCGAAGTACGTTATGCGTATCACCGGTGATGACGCCGAAGGTGCAGCGCAGCTCGGCAACTTCATTGATCCCGAGAGTCGCTACCCCGTGCTGGTGACCACGTCGCGTTTGCTCTCAACCGGTGTTGACGCGCAGACGTGTCGCCTGATTGTGCTCGACCGTGAAGTGGGCTCCATGACGGAGTTCAAGCAGATCGTTGGTCGCGGCACGCGCGTGCACGAAGACACGCAAAAGTACTACTTCACATTGGTCGATTTTCGGAAGGCTACCAATCACTTTGCCGATCCGGACTTTGACGGCGATCCGGTGCAGATTTACGAGCCGGATGAACACGATCCGCCGGTGCCGCCGGACGACGTGCTGATCAATCCGGTTGACGGCAGCTCGGCAACAAACTCCGAGCCGGGCGACGACGAGACGATTGTCGTGAATCCAGACGTGGTTTATCCGCCACCGACGGGCGGGATACGGCCGGCCAAGTTCTACGTGAAGGAGCGAGCGGTCACCGTGGTGCTTGAACGCGTCGAATACCTCGATGATGCGGGCAAGCTGGTGACGGAATCGCTGCGCGACTACAGCCGCAAAACCATTCGCAAGCACTTTACGAGTCTCGATGAGTTCCTGCGCCGGTGGCGCAGCGCCGAACGTAAGGAGAGTGTGATTGCCGAGTTGGCGGAGGAAGGGCTGCTACTGGAGCCGCTACAGGACGAAGTGGGAAAAGATCTTGATCCGTTCGATCTGATCTGCCACATCGCTTTTGATCAACCGCCGCGCAGTCGACGCGAACGGGCAACCAATGTGCTCAAGCGCGATGTATTCGCCAAGTACGGAGCGCAGGCGCGCACGGTGCTTGAGGCACTGCTTGAGAAGTATCGCGACGAAGGTGTGGTATCGGATCTCGACAACATCAAAGTGCTGGAGATCCCGCCGTTCAGTGCAATGGGAACTCCGTTGCAACTCATCAAGCAGTTTGGCAACAAGGCCGGGTTTGAGCAGGCCGTGCACGAATTGCAGCACGCGCTTTATGCGCCCGATCAGCAACAGGAATCCGCGTAACTCATGTCAGCTCGTACTACGGTAAAATCTATTCAGGACCTGATGCGCCAGGACGTTGGCGTGGATGGAGACGCGCAGCGATTGTCGCAGCTGTGCTGGATGTTTTTTCTCAAGATCATTGACGATCAGGATCAGCAGCTTGAGGCCATGCAGGATGGCTATCGCTCGCCGATCCCAAAGAAGTTCCAGTGGCGTGCGTGGGCGGCGAACCCGGAAGGCATCACGGGCGATGCACTCATGGAGTTTGTGAACGTTGACCTGTTTCCGGCGCTGAAAGAGCTACCACTGCGTGGCGCCAGCGCCAATCGCGCCCGCGTGATTCGCAGTCTGTTTGAAGACGCGTACAACTACATGAAGAGCGGCCACCTGATGCGCCAGGTGGTGAACAAGATCAATAGTGTGGATTTCAACGACCTCGCCGAGCGAAAGCACTTTGGCGAAGTGTATGAACAACTGCTGAACGATCTGCAGAATGCAGGCAACGCGGGGGAGTACTACACGCCACGCGCGGTCACGGCGTTCATGGTGGATCGCATTGATCCGCATCCGGGTGAAACGCTGTTTGACCCGGCGTGTGGCACGGGTGGATTTCTCACCTGTGCCATTCGCCACATGCGTGACCGCTACGTGAAAACGGTCAAGCAGGAAGCGCTGTTGCAGTCAGGATTGCGCGCGGTGGAGAAGAAGCCGCTGCCGCACATGTTGTGTGTGACCAACATGCTGCTGCACGGTATTGAAGATCCCGGCTTCGTAAAACACGACAATACACTTGCTCGGCCGTACATCAGTTGGGAGCAAAAGGATCGTGTGGACATCATTCTCGCGAACCCGCCGTTTGGTGGCCGAGAGGAAGATGGTATTGAGTCCAACTTTCCGGCTCACTTTCGCACCAAGGAAACAGCGGACTTGTTTCTGGCGCTGTTTATTCGTTTGCTCAAACAAGGCGGACGTGCGGCGGTGGTGTTGCCTGACGGCAGCCTGTTTGGCGAAGGCGTGAAAGCACGATTGAAAGAAGCGCTGCTAGAAGAGTGCAACCTCCACACGATTGTGCGGCTGCCCAACAGTGTGTTCAAGCCGTACGCGAGCATCGGTACGAACTTGCTGTTCTTTGAAAAAGGCACGCCCACCAAAGACATCTGGTTCTACGAGCACCGTGTGCCCGAGGGGCAGAAGGCGTATTCCATGACGAAGCCGATTCGCGTGGAGCATTTCGCGTCGTGCGTGGAATGGTGGGGCGGTGCCAAGCGTGTGAAGCGCGTGGAGACGGAGCAGGCGTGGAAGGTGACCGCCGATGAGGTGAAAGCGCGCGGATACAATTTGGATATCAAGAATCCGCACACGGTCGCGGATGATCATGGTGATCCGGAAGCGTTGCTCGCGGCGCTGAATGCGGCTGAAGCGGAGACGGCGCGGCTCAGAGATCAGCTCAAGGCGATTCTGGCCGAGGCGCTGACGCGATGAACGCGACGGAGTTGTTGGCGATGTACGATCGCGTGGCTGATGCGCCGGATGCGGTGGGGAAGTTGCGAAAGTTCGTTCTGGATCTGGCGGTGCGTGGGAAGTTGGTGAGTAACGACTTCGGTGAAGTGCAATCTCCCGATGGATCACGCACAGGTACGAAGGAGCGTGAGTTGGAGTTTGGCCTTCCAGCAAGCTGGAAGTGGCACACTCTTGGCGAAGTCGCGGCGTATGGTTCGCCTGAGAAAGTGAGCTCAAACTCGGACGTCGATGCAAACGTTTGGGTGCTAGATCTGGAAGATATCGAGAAAAGTACTGGCCGGCTTCTGAATCGCGTTAGTTCGGCGGATCGGCCCTTCCGGAGTACGAAGTCCTGTTTTCTCGCCGGTGACGTGCTCTTCGGAAAGCTGCGTCCCTATCTGTGCAAGGTGCTCGTTGCTTCGGAGCCCGGCGTTTGCACTACAGAGATAGTTGTGATTCGGCCAAAGCACTTTTTGGCGGCGGATTTCCTGAAGTTGGTACTCCGATCGCCGCTTACTATGGATCGCGTAAACCGTCTGATGTATGGAATGAAGATGCCGCGACTTGGCACCGCTGATGCTCGCTCTCTTTCCATTCCACTCGCTCCTCTCGCGGAGCAACATCGCATCGTCGCGAAGGTCGATGAGCTGATGGCGTTGTGCGACCAGCTCGAAGCCGCGCGCGTGGATCGCGAGGCCGCGCGCGACCGGTTGGCAGCGGCGAGCCTCGCGCGGCTCACTGCGCCGGACCCAAGCACATTTCAGTCGGATGCACGCTTCGCGATCAACGTGCTTCCGGCGCTCAGCGCACGCGCGGATCAGGTCAAGCTGTTGCGTCAGACGATTCTCAATCTCGCGGTGCGTGGGAAGCTGGTGCCGCAGGATGCACGCGATGAGCCCGCAGCTCTAGCGCTCAGTCGTTTGTCGGCTGCGAAGCAGCATGCTCAGTCGCTCGGTCGGAGTCTTGCACGCTCAGCGCTTGAGACGTCAACCTTAAAAAACGTTGGCTATGAACTGCCTACGGCTTGGGCGCAAACAACTTTCGATGACGTCTTCCTCATCGTTAGTGGAGTTACAAAGGGTCAAACGATTTCGTCAGAAGCCGCAGTTGAGGTTCCTTATCTTCGCGTGGCAAACGTTCAGCGCGGGCACCTCGATCTTTCAATCGTCAAGATGATAGAGGTGAGACGTGCCGAACTGCACCGCTATTTGTTGCAGAATGGTGACGTTCTGATGACTGAAGGTGGGGACTGGGATAAACTCGGACGCGCTGCGATCTGGCGAGGCGAAATCAAGACGTGTATCCACCAAAATCACGTATTCCGAGTACGTCCCGCCACTGAGGATGTACTGTCTGAGTGGGTCGCGCTCTACGTGAACAGTCCGCAGGGACGCGCCTTCTTTGAGAACGCGTCAAAACAAACAACCAATCTTGCATCGATCAACATGACGCAGCTTCGCGGGTGTTCTCTGCCGCTGCCTCCCATCGAAGAACAACACCGAATCGTCGCGCGAGTCGATGAACTCATGACCGTCTGCGACCAGTTAGAAGCCGCGATTGTCCTTTGTGATTCGAACCGTACGAGATTGTTCGACGCGCTGCTACGCGAGGCGCTTGAGCCTCTAGAACCTGCCGCGGCGTAGGCAGATGCTTTCAGGCGTGCGACGAATATTGCCGAAGAGTGATAAAGGACGATGCGTTCACGGTTCACGATTCATGAACATTTGCGCGCTTCCATGCTATATCGGTGCGCTGGCAGTAACACGTTGAGCCGGAGAAGTACACGCGTTGTGCCCGAGAAATTTGTTCCTTCGAGAGGTGACACTTTGTTTGGGAGCATTCTGTAAGTGAATCCGGGTTCGATGCGAGCAAGCCACTCCAGCTCTGCCCAGTGCCGGGATTCAGTTCTCGATTTTCCAATGCGCGCGCACTCGGCTTGGAGCGCATATGGCTGAGCAGCTTAAACCCGCCGAGGTCTTCTCGCCCGGCGAGTATCTCAACGACGAACTCGGTGCGCGCGGTTGGACGCAGCATGAGTTCGCGGAGCTCACGGGTCTCTCTCCCAAGCTGCTGAAAGAGATAATCGAGGGAAAATCGCCGATTGGTCCGCCCACCGCAGTAGCTATCGGCGCTGCTCTTGGTACCGGTGCGAATGTGTGGGTGAACTTGGAAAAGAGTTTTGCCAGACGCTAATTCCATGAAAATACTATATTCCGTTGCCATCGGAATTGATATTTATCGAGGAATTTAGTATCATATGTTATGAAAGTGCCCATTTCCGCTGCCACCGGAAAGCAAGAATTAACAGAATATCCTTCCCTCGAAAGAGAGACGGATGTCCTGAGCGAAGCCGTTGGGATGCTTCGAGAGCGTCTTCCCGAAGCATGGCTGGTCGAAACGCTGTCAAACTCGTCCAGTCGTGACTTGGGACTGGATGCCGAGTTGCGTCTCCGGGCCCCCGACGGAAGCGACCTGGTCTTGCTCGTAGAAGTGAAGCGGGTACTGACTACCCGCGACGTCACGACGGCTCTCGAACAGTTACGTCGAGTAGCAGCGACACGAGGCGGTTCAAATGTGGTGCCCGTGCTGGTCGCTCGATATCTCGCCCAAGCCACGCGCGATCGGATCGCAGAGGCCGGCGCCGGATACATCGACGCCACCGGAAACCTCCATCTCGCAAGTAGGCAGCCCGCGCTTTTCCTCCGGGATCGCGGGGCCGATAGTGACCCCTGGCGCGGACCGGGACGACCGCGAGGCACGCTGAACGGCCCGCCGGCCGCTCGGGTGGTACGGGCCCTGATCGACTTCGCACCTCCCTATGGCGTGCCGGAACTCGCCAAGCGCGCGGGCACGTCCGTAGGCGCGACGTATCGCGTGATTGATTTTCTCGAGGAGCAGGAACTCATTGCGCGTCAACGTCGCGGGGCGCTCACTGACGTTCGTTGGCGTGCGCTCCTCGAACGATGGAGCCGCGACTACGGATTCGCGCAGTCCAATACGGTATCCACTTATCTCGAGCCGCGTGGACTTGATGCGCTCACAAAACGGCTGATCGACCAACCGCTGCTCGAATACGCCGTGACAGGTTCGCTCGCCGCAGAGCAGGTGGCTCCGTACGCGCCGGCTCGTCTCGCCATGCTCTACGTGCGAGACGTAAACGCGGCCGCTTCGATCCTGCATTTGCGACCCACAACAACGGGGGCCAACGTCGCGATTGCAGTAGGGGATTATGACGTGGTGTTCGAGCGAACGCAGTTGCGAGGCGGGCTTCGACTCGCCGCGGTCAGTCAGGTCGCCGTCGATCTCTTGAGCGGCCCAGGCCGGAATCCAAGCGAAGCAACCGCACTTCTTGATTGGATGGAGCGCACCGAAAATGACTGGCGCCTCTGAGATCCTGGTACGTGCACGCTCGGCGCTGCTCGACGCACTCGATGCGCTCGCGGAACAACGATCGGCCCTGGTGCTGATTGGTGCACAGGCGATCTATCTCCACACAGGCGCCGCTCCGGTCGCGTTAGCCGAGTCGACCAAAGACTCTGACATCAGCCGGAGGGAAGGCTCGACGTGGCGGACGGATTCCGCCGCACGGCAAGGAAGCAACGAGACGGGCGACTGGCCTTGAGGCAACACTTGTTGACCATGCGCCGAAGATCATCACGGCGATCGATCCTACCGATCTACGGTCAATGCAGATGGAGGTTGCTGGTCCCGCCGCTTTACTTGTCGCGAAGTTGCACAAAATCGGTGAGCGGCAGAACACGCCGACGCGGCTGATCGACAAGGACGCGCACGACGTGTACCGGTTGCTTGTTGCAACCGAAACCAGTACACTCGCCGAAACGATGCATGCGCTGCGCAGCGACGAGTTGTCGGCCCCAGTAACGACGCATGCGCTGGCGTACTTGGACGATCTGTTTGCCGCTGGGTCAAGCGCGCTGGGTGCAATGATGGCTGGTCGGGCTGAGGAAATCTTTGGCAACGCCGCAACCGTAAGTGCGGCTTCTGCCGTGCTGGCTGCTGATCTGCTTACAGCCGTTCGGGCTCGGTGACCAGTCACATGCACGTACAACGCGACTCACCCGACTCTCTCGATGATCAACCAGTGATACGCGCCGCCACAAGCGCTGACCTGCCACGCCTCGGCCAGCTTGGCGCTTGCGGCTCGCGCCGTGCCTCAGGTTGTGCTCTCAACCGCGGAGCAGAACGTGGCTGCGCAGCAGCTATTTGTGCGAGCGGGGTTTCGCCGCACGATGGTGGAGATGACGCGGGATCTTTAGCGCCCGAGCCGCCATGTCAGCCCAACGCCAACTCCCAGGAACGCGGGCGCGTCCAGTTGGAGCAGTCGGAGCGTCGGCTGAAGTATCAGTGTCTTTGTGATTGGCAGATCAGCGCCGACACCACCGCTCAGTGTCACATGCCAGCCGGATCGAAAGGAGGTGCCATGAAAGAAACAGAGCGGGTTGCGAGCACATTCTGCGATGATTGCCTGCTGTCTGTCGGCCGCGAGTCGCAACGCACCAACTCCCCCTGCAACACGCTTCGCTCCCCTTTCAGGGGCACTCCGAGTCTCACTGAACCAGTCGTCTGCGTGGTCGCGTCAGAGCTCACCGACCAACTACGATCAAGCCACCAGGCTGACCACTCGGCCCCGATTTGCTGAGCCATGGCCGGAGTCGGGAGCAGAAGGCAGAGTGCAATCGTCAGATTTCGCATGGTTCAAGATAGTCATCGACCGAGCTCGCCCACCGGAGCGGATGGCTTCATCGCTCTTTGCTCGGTGCGTACTCGAGCACCACCGCCGCATTCCGCTGCAAACCATTCAGCTTCGCGCGCTTCATCGCACTCCCCTTGAACGCGACACGATACGCGTCGTCGTCCATCGCAAGAATGTCACGCGCGAGTGTGGGAGCGTCCTTCATTCCGATCACCGCGCGCGCCGCAAACGCCGGCTCTCGTACCTCACTCGCAAACGAAACGTTCCACGGACACACCTCCTGACACACATCGCACCCATACAGGTGCTCGCCAACCAGCGGTCGCAACTCGTCAGGAATATCACCGCGCAACTCAATCGTGAGATAACTGATGCACCGGCTCGCATCGAGCACACGCGGTGCGACAAACGCATCCGTGGGACACGCATCAAGACACCGTGTGCACGTGCCGCAGCGATCCGCCTCAAACGGCGCATCAATCGGGAGCGCAACGTTTACAACCAACGCGCCAATAAAGAACCACGAGCCCTGCTCGGGGTTGATCAGCATAGTGTTCTTGCCAAACCAGCCGAGTCCGGCGCGGCGTGCGAGATCCCGCTCGAGCAGCGGTCCGCTGTCCACATACGGACGAGCGTCGATATCAACGCCGAGCTCTTCTATCAGCCAGCCGTGCAACGCGCGCAGTCGTTCACGCATGAGTTCGTGATAGTCATCACCGCGCGCGTAGCGAGCCACGGGACCTGACGGTGTGCCGCCGCCGTAGTGCATGCCAACCATGATCGCGTGTGTCGCGCCGGGATGTGGCAACCGCGAATCACGCCGCAGCTCGGCGCCGCGTTGCATATAGTCCATCTCGCCGTGCAATCCCGCGTCCAGCCACGAGTCAAAGTGCGCCATGGAATCGGGAGCGCCGAGTTCGGTTATGCCGACCAGGTCAAAACCGAGCCCGTACGCTTGTCCCTGCAGTCGGGCGCGAAAGCCGTCACGCACCAGCCGCGACTGAGACCAATCGGTCATCCGCACGTACCAACGTGGGCCGAACGACGGTGCCACTCGGCGTTCAGGGCTGACGTCCCGTCCATCGGGCGTAGTTGATCACGTCGCGCACAGGTGGGACGAAAGCTTCGTCTCCATACGCGGTATACATGCGCCAGCGCACGTAGCGCATGGACGGGAGCGGCAAGAAGGGAAAGCGATACCACCAGCCGCGCACGCGGAAGCGCCAGGCCACACGCAGCAGATCAACCGCCAACGCCGGGTTCACAACAGCGCGCAGTGCAAGAGCAAGAACCAATTGAATCCAAGGCATGGTCAAAGTTACCCACTTGACGTGTAATCAGCCTACGCGCTTTACCAGCCGTCCCCACCCTCTTGCCGTTCGGCACTTTGTTTGCCAATATGGCGCACGCAACAGGTCCGTAACGAAACCAGTGCCGATGCCGGCACTGCGATGTGCTGGTCGCAGTCCAGACGATGCGTTGCACGCCCCCCCCGCAGGACACCCCCCTTTCAACTGAAGGAGCACACGTGCGCAAAAGCGTGCAGTGGCGGGCAGGATTCGGCACCCTGCTCTTGCTATTCCTCGCGCCAGCGACCTTGATCGCGCAAGACCGGAGAATCACCGGCCGCGTGACCAAGTCTGGCACTGACACCCCGATCGCCGACGCCGTTGTCTCAGTGTTGGGCGTTCCACAGTCAGGTATGGCGAGAACCGGAGATGACGGCCGGTACTCCATTGCTGCTCCGGCCGGAGCAGTGCGGTTGCAGGTGCGGGCGGTAGGTTATGCGCGAACCGAAGCCGCCGTTGCGGCGGGCGTTTCCACCATGGACATCTCCATGGCGGCCGACGTATTCAAGATGAGTGAAGTGGTGGTGACGGGTCAGGCCACGACGATCGAACGTCGCAGCGCGACCACGTCCATTGCGTACGTTTCGGGTGAAGATCTGTCCAAGGTGTCGTCGCCCACGGTGCTCAACGCACTCACCGGCAAAATCACCGGTGTGAATCTGCAGACGAACTCCGGCGCACCTGGCGGCGGTATTCAGATGCAAATCCGTGGTAATGCCACGATTCTGGGCGGATTCGATCCGCTCTACGTGGTAGACGGCGTGATCTACTCGAACGCCAGCATTCCGAGCGGCCGTGGTTTGGCCAACGCTGCGGCCTCGGCCACTACGGAAGCGGACGCGGTAAATCGCATCGCTGACCTCAATCCAAACGACATCGCGTCGATTGAAGTGCTCAAGGGCGCCGCGGCGTCGTCGATCTACGGATCAAAGGCCTCAAACGGTGTGGTGGTCATTACGACAACGCGCGGCACGAGCGGCGCACCGCGCGTGAACCTTACGCAGCGCTTCGGTCTGAACGCGCCGCTCAAGCTGCTTGAGTCGCGTCGCTGGACGCAGGATTCAGCGGTCGCGCGATTTGGTGCCGGTGCCGCACCGTTCTTTGCCGGCAATGCGAATCCGTATTTCGCGCATTATGAAGATGTGTACGGACAGCGCGCCCTGTCGCACGAGACCATCGCTGACCTCAGCGGTGGAACGGCGACCACGCGTTACTTCATCTCCGCGTCGACCAAGCGCGACGAAGGCACGGAAATCAACACGGGCGCCGGCCGTCAGTCGCTGCGAGTGAACGTGGACCAGGATCTCGGCGACAAGTTCGACATCAAAGTGTCCAGTGTGTACGCGCGCAACGAGAACGATCGTGGTTGGAACAACAACTGTAACAACTACGGTTGCCACGGCTACGCGATGGCGTACATCCCCAGCTTCATCGATTTCAATCGTCGTAATGCAGACGGTACATTCGTTGCGCCCACGGTTGGTGTGCAGTCAAACCCGCTGCAGCTCACCGAGCTCGGCGTGAACCACGAAGAGACGAATCGCTTCACGGGTGGCCTCACGGCTGGCTGGAACGCGTGGAACTCGGAAAAGCAGAGTCTTCGTCTCGTAGCGGCTGGTGGTCTTGACGTGTTCAATCAGGGCAACGACGTCTGGTCGCCGAACGATCTCTTTTTTGAAGTGCCGCAGGCATTGCCGGGTGAGTCGATTGAGAGCGGTGGACGCAGCCGCTTCTTCAACTGGAACCTGAACGCGGTGCATAGCTACACCGCGAGCGCGTGGCAGGCGAGCACGTCGTTCGGTTTGCAGTACGAAGATCGTGAGCTGCAGACGTTCCAGATCCGCACGCAGAACCTGTTGCCGGGTCAGCGCAATGTGAATCAGGGTACCAACATTGCCGCGAACGAAAATCTCACGGCCGAGCGCACGCTGGCCATGTACGCGCAGGAAGAGATTCGGCTGTTTGACGAGAAGTTGCTCGTGCAGGCGGGTCTGCGCGCTGAGCGCAGCAGCGTGAACGGTGACTCCGACAAGTACTACATCTTCCCGAAGCTGGCCGGTTCGTATCGCTTCCTTGATCTGCTTGGTGACGGCAGTGAACTGAAGCTTCGCGTAGCGTACGGAGAAACGGGCAATCAGCCGATCTTCGGCCAGAAGTTCACGCTGCTTGGCACGCCGCAGCTTGGCGGTCAGCAGGGTGTAACGGTCGGCCAGAACGCCGGCTTCGCCGACGTTGAACCGGAACGCCTCAAGGAAATCGAGTTCGGCGTGGATGGTAGCGCACTCGATTCCAAGCTGAACTGGGAACTGACGTTCTTTGATCGCAATACCACCAACCTGCTGCTTTCGCGGGTACCGTCGCCCTCGTCGGGTTTTGCGAGCCAGGTGTTCAACGGTGGCAAGATCAACAACCAGGGTTACGAAGTGGGCCTCGGTTACACGCCGATCCAGCGCGACAACCTGCAGTGGATTTCGCGCGGCACGTTCACCAAGTACACCAACGAAGTGAAGGATCTGGCAGGCTTGCCGGCATTCTTCCCGGCATCGTCCGGCTTTGGCAACCTTGGTCGCACGCGCATTGAAGTTGGCAAGCCGATCACGCAGCTCGTGGGTTTTGCACTGAACCCCGATGGCACGCGTGGCACGGTGCTTGAGCAGCTCGGCAACACGAACCCTGATTTCCGCATGGGCTTCGTGAATGATGTTACTTACAAGAACCTGTCGCTGAACGTGGTGGTGGACTGGCAGCAGGGCAGCGATGTCATCAACCTCACGCGCTACCTCATGGACGATGCGCGTACAGCCGATGACTGGGGCACGCCAGCGGGCGTCGAACGCTACAAGGGATACCTGAGCGGCAGCATTCAGCCGTACATCGAAGACGCAAGTTTTGTGAAGGTTCGCGAAGTGTCGGTTGGGCTTGATGTGCCGCGTCGCTACATCAGCTCGATCAGCAACGTTGGCGTGGATCGCATGCGCATCAGTTTGACGGGTCGCAACCTGTTTATGTGGACGAACTACACGGGGGTTGATCCGGAAGTCGCGAACTTTGGCGCCGCCGCCATTCGTAACAATCTCGACGTCGGACCGTATCCGCCAACGCGCAGCTTCTTCCTCAACATCTCCCTGGGCTTCTGATGAAACCGACGACCAAGATGACCCGCTCGACGGGTCCGCGCATCCGCGTTCTTGTCGGTTCGGCCGTGGCGGCTGGCGCGCTGCTCTTCACAGGTTGTGGAGACTTTGACGTCACCAACACCAACGCTCCGACGGTTGAGACGCTCACCGGCTCGCCAACCAAGATCATTCTGGCGCGCGCTGCGACTGGCATCTTCTCGCAAACCTTCACCGACATCGGCACGGAGATTCAGTTCTACGCGCTATATGGCCGCGAAGGATACAACCTGCTCGGCAATGACCCGCGCGAAACCGGTGAGCAGATTCGTGGTCCAGGCGACCCCACCGGTCGTCACTCCGGCAACTGGAGCGGGCTCTACGCGTCCATTCGCACGATCAATACGTATCTCGAAGCACTGCCAGTCGCCACGGGCATGACCGAAGCCGAAGTGCGCGCCTCGCAGGGCTTCGCGAAAACGATGAAGGCGTGGCACTTGCATCGCCTGGCCGTACGTACTGGACAACTGGGCATCCCGCTGGATGTGAATCGTCCGATTACCGCAGAACCGGCTCCGTTTGTGAGCTTCAGCGCGGCGATGGAAGAAGCCACGAAGTTGATGGATGAAGCACTCGCCGATCTCACCGCGGCGGGAACGATTCAGTTTCCGTTCAACATGGCACCGGGCTATACCGGCTTTACCACGCCGGCTACGTTCGCTCGCTTTAATCGTGCCTTGGCGGCCAAGATGTACGTGCATCGCGCGACGTTTGCGAGCTGCGCGGCGTGCTGGGCGTCGGCCAACACGGCCATGAACGCGTCGTTTGTCACCACGGCGGGTCTGCCGGGTTCGTTGTCGACGGGTGTGAACTACGCGTATTCAACGTCGGCTGGTGAACCGACCAATCCGGTGTCGGAGCCGCTGACGAACAACCGTCTTTGGGTGCATCCGTCGCTCCTGAGCGGTGCACAGCGCAAGGCGAACGGTGATGCAGATGATCGCCTCACGCGCAAAGTCACAGCCGCTGGTCGCACGATCAATCTCAACGACCTGATCGGTACGCATAAGCCAACGTTGTACAACGCAGCGGGCAATCCCGCGGCGGCCAACCTGGGTGCGCCGGTACCGTGGATCAACAACGAAGAGCTGCTGCTGCTTCGTGCCGAGATCCGCTGGAATACGGCCAACAAGCAAGGTGCGATTGACGACATCAATCTTGTGCGTGTGAACTCCGGCGGATTGCCCAATGCGGCAATCACGGCGGGTAGCACCGATGCGGCGTTTGTCACCGAGTTGCTCTACAACCGCTTGTACTCGCTCATGTGGGCGCAGGGCACGCGGTGGATCGACGCGCGTCGGTACGGCCGCACGCAGTCACTGCCGCAGGATCGCCCCGGCGATACGCGGTACGAGAACATGCTGGTTCCGGCTGGCGAGTGCACAGCGCGTGGACTGCCGACACCCTGCACACCGCTCTGATTTCACCGCGTGGTGCATCGCACTGCGCACCTGAGTGCACGTGAACAAACGGCCACCTCGCAGCGAGGTGGCCGTTTGTTTTTCCCTGGCGCTACGCCCTACATTTCCACGATGAACTTCACTGACTATCAGGCACTCGCCGCTCGTACACTCGGGCGCGATCGCACGCACGAGCAACAACTCGCCAACGCCGCACTCGGACTCACGGGTGAATCAGGCGAAACGGCTGAGCTGATCAAGAAGCATCTCTTCCACGCGACGCCGCTTGATCGTGATGCGATGATCAAAGAGCTCGGCGACTGTTTGTGGTACATCGCGGCCTTTGCCACGGTGCTCGATATCCCGATGGATCAAATCGCCGAGCGAAACATCGAGAAACTGCGCAAGCGCTATCCTGATGGCTTTGATACCGAACGCAGTATCAATCGCACCGAGTAGTTGCATCGGCGCAGACATCACTGCGTCTTAGCGATGCCAGCTTACGCCGTCGAGCCCGTCGGGTACCGTTAATCCGAGCGTCACCAGCGCACTTGGCATGACATCAGCGGTGCGTCGCGGCGTGCCGCTCGGCACGGCGTCGATGAGCAACGGCACCATCATCTGATCGCGATGCAGCGCCCCGTGCGTGGACAGATGGCGTGTGGGCTCATACTTGTCGCGCAGATCCCAACCAACTGAGGCCGAGAGCAGAATGTCACCGCCCCGACGTGATGGTGTAACGTCGGCCAGCTGCACGATCGCGTCGGGATAATCGGTCGTGGCACACACGTCGTGCGCTTCGCTGCTGCTCAGGTTTACGGCGTCTTCACCAATGCCGAGCGGATCACCGGTAAGGCGACGATAGCTCCATCGAGCAGCGGCGATATCACGCGTGATGGTGGCCCGTCCACGTTCGGCGTGACTCACGCGAATGGTGTTCGCGTCGGTTGCAACAGCGGCCAGATCAACGCTTGGTCGTGCGAGCAGGGCATCGTGCATCGACTCCCATCGGTCCCTGAGCTGCGGCCACCACAGGCGCTGGCGGTGATGCGGCTCCACATACACGTGCGCCATTGCGTTGCCGCCCACCATCACCGCTACGTCCGGATTGCGCAGCCAGACCTTGGGATGCGCGAGGACGCGATGTCCCATGGCACGAATCGCATCGGCGATCTCGTCGTGCTCGGTGACGTCAGCGTGTCCGTGATCGGCGACCAGCCATACGTGGAGCTTGTCGCTCCAACCTTCACGTGCGGCGATATCTTCGGCGCTGCCGAGAAATGCGTCGATATCACGCAGCGACGCACGCACTTCGCGCGACTGCGCGCCAAAGGCGTGCGCAAACTTGTCTGGTGTGAGGAACGACATCACGGCAAAGTGCGGACGGTCCCGACGCAAATAGCCGAGCACATGATCAACCACTTGTTGTTCAACTCGGCGCCAGCCGTTGAGATCCCCAAGAAAATGCGGGAGAAAAGCGCGGGCGGCCCACAACCAGCCGCGCCCCGGATGACGTTGGCCCCGCGCACCGCGTCCCAGCAGTGTGGAGCCCGCGACACTCGACGTGGCGAGTTCGAGCAGCGTTTGCGGATGCAGGTCAATATCATCGTCGAGCAACCGGATTTCGGGACCCACGTAGCTGCGCGCAAACGATGGCCAGGACGCGGTGGTGCGGCTGCGGTCGTACCACCGCAGGCCGGGCAATCCAATGCCGGCCGGAAAGCGGCCCATCAGAAACGGCGCGTACGCTGGACCGGTGACGGACGGAAAGCAGCTCGACACCTGCGTGAAGGCGCCACGTGCTGCGCGCGCCGCGAGATGTGGCAGTTCGCCCGCGCGCAGTGCTGATTGCAGCACGTCGGGGCGCACGCCGTCGGCAACGATGAGGAGCAGCGTGTCTTGTGCGGCGTTCATTTGCCAGCTCCGGTGGCGTGTACCGCGACCGACGGCGTAGCTTGCATGGACGCCCTGTGAAGGACAGTGCGGCGTTCCTCCCACCCTTGTGTTATGGCAAGTCCTCGCGGGACAGGAAAAAAGACAGCGATCGTGAAGGGCAGGTCACGCGGACCGAAAACAGCGTCGGGAAAACCAGCCACGCCGGAAGTCCGTGAGCAGGCCGAGCTGAACTCCGTGACCCAATACCAGCTCCGCACGGAAGAAGGACATCGTGCGGCCGGTCGTGAGCCGGATGCGTTGCCGCTCGTGTCGAAGGGGACACGCGCTGAGCGCCATCCGCGACGCGCGCTCTCGGAGGTGGACGTCTCCATTCGCAACGTACCCGTGCTGACGGAAGACGAGAAGTTGTTGCACAGCCCCGATCCGTCCGACGGATTCAGGCAAACTGATCCGTGGCGCGCGATGCGCGTGTTCAGCGAAGTCGTTGAAGGATTTGACGCACTCGCCCATGTATCGAAGGGTGTGTCGATCTTTGGCAGCGCACGCACGAGCCCCGATGACATCCAGTACGCCCACGCACGTGAAGTTGCGCGGCTACTTGCCGAGTCAGGTTTTGCCATCATCACCGGCGCCGGCCCCGGCATCATGGAAGCGGCCAATCGCGGCGCCAAAGACGCGGGCGGACAGAGTATCGGGTGCAACATTGAACTGCCCTTTGAGCAAGGCGCCAATCCCTACGTGGATACGCTGGTCAACTTTCGGTACTTCTTTGTTCGCAAGACGATGTTCGTGAAGTATTCGAACGCGTTCATCATCTTTCCGGGCGGATTCGGAACGCTCGACGAATTTTTCGAAGCGCTCACGCTCATTCAGTGCGGAAAAATATATCAGTTTCCGGTCATTCTTTTCGGTCGCCATTACTGGGCGGGTCTCGTGCGCTGGCTGCATTCGCGCGTGGCTGGCGAAGGCAAGATCTCGCCGGGAGACCTGGATCTGATCATGATGACCGATGATCCGCGAGAAGCTGCGCAAGCCGTGATCGACGCGCACGCCGCGCAGCACCCGCATGCCGATGTTTGACGTTTCGTACCCAGCCCGTTCACACACGTTGAGGTTCCCGATGTCTGCAGTGATGAATCCGAGCTCTCACGCGCCACGCGCGCGCCTTCTGGTTGGAGCGTTGGTGCTCGCGCTGACGATGAGCGTGCCGGCTCACGCGCTGGAGGTCAGTGCGTTCAGTTCCACCTCCACAACAATCCCCGCACAGGACGATCCGTTCCTTCGCGTGCGGGTGGACGAAGCCCGCAACAAGCTGTTTCTCGAAATTCCGGCAGTGCAGCTTGGTCGTGACTTTCTGTATCAGAACACACTCGCGACCGGACTGGGCACCGGGTCACTCGATCGTGGTCAGACCGGAGCCAATTTTGTGGTTCGCCTGGAGCGACGCGGCGCGCGTATTCTGATGGTGCGCGACAATCTTGGTGTGCGCGCACCAGGGGCCAACGAAGCCGGTCAGCGAGCGGCACGCGAAGCGTTTCCCAGTTCTGTGATTGCGTCGTTCACGATTGATGGTGAAACGGGTGGTGTGATAACGATTGATGCCACCTCGTTCTTTCTTTCCGACGTGTATGGCGTGGCGGACGGCTTGCGCGGCGGGCAGGGTGGCGGTGCGTATCGCGTCGACGCGACACGCAGCTGGTTCGACACGGAACGCACCAAGAGCTTTCCGAAGAATGCCGAAGTGCACGCCGTGCTCACGTTCACATCAGACGCACCGTCGGCTGCCGCGCGTCGCGTTGCGCCCGATGCACGCGCGATGACGTTTGAGCAGCATCACTCGCTGGTGGTGTTGCCAGACACTGCAGGGTTCAAGCCGCGCGCCTTCGATCCACGCGTGGGATTCTTTGGCACACAGTTCGCAGATCTCTCGCAGGGATTTGATCAGCAGTATCGCGATGGCTTCATCAACCGCTGGCGTCTGGTGCCCAAGGATCCTGCCGCCTACGCGCGCGGTGAACTGGTCGAGCCCATCACGCCAATTGTCTACTATCTCGATCCTGGCATTCCATCACCGTATCGGGAAGCCTTCCGCGAAGGTGGCAACTGGTGGGCCAAGGTGTTTGAGGCGGCGGGCTTCAAGAACGCATTTTCCGTGCGCGATCTGCCGGCCGATGCCGATCCCATGGATGCGCGCTACAACATGCTCTACTGGATTCATCGCACCGGGCCCGGCCCGTCAGTGGGTCCGAGTTACAGCGATCCTCGCACCGGCGAAATTGTACGCACCGTGGTTCGCATGGATGCCTGGCGTTCGCTCGTGGACTACAACATCTGGGCTGGCACCGTGCCCGCGTCGGGTGCAAATGGTCCGAATGTGAGCGCCGAAGCGTTCACGATGGCGCGACGCCGACAGCACACGGCGCATGAAATCGGACACACGCTGGGCCTGGGTCACAACTTCATCGCGTCGTCGCAGGGGCGCGCGTCGGTGATGGACTATCCGGTGCCGCTCATCACGTTGGCGTCGGACGGCACGCCGGATCTGCGCAATGCATACCGCGAAGGACCTGGTGCGTGGGACTCAATCGCTGTGCGGTACGGATACCGCTGGTATCCGAACGCTGCCGCAGAGAGTGCTGGGAACGCAGCGGTGATTCGTGAAATGCTGTCGCGCAACCTTCGCTATGTGGGTGACGCGCACGCCGGTCCGGAAGGTTCGATCCCGGAAGTCACCCGTTGGGTTGAAGGCACGACGATGTTTGACGCCGCCACGCGCACCTCGCAAGTGCGACGTGTGCTGATGGACAAGTTCGATGAGCGTGCGATCAAGCCTGGTGAGCCGATGCATCTGCTCAACATGCGATTCGCGCACGTGTATTTGCATCACCGATATTCGCTCGAGGGATTGATCAAGAATGTTGGCGGCATGGATTTTCGCTATGCGATTCGTGGCGATGGCCAAACGCCGACCACGGTCGTGCCCGCCGATGCACAGCGTCGCGCCCTGACCATGGCGCTGGATGCACTCAAGCCCTCTGAGCTGGCGGTGCCCACGCGCATCGCGGCCATGATCCCACCGTCGCCGCCGGGTATGGGCGGCGAGATGACGTGGATTGGCAGCAATGCAGGCACGGCGTTCGACGCGGTAACACTCGCCGGTGGACTGGCGACGGAAGTACTGAGCGGCTTGCTGGACGCGTCTCGCGCGGCACGGCTTGTGACGTTCAGTGCGCGCGACGCGAACGCGCTCAGTCTGGATGAAACCATCAACACCATTCTCAGCCGTACGTGGGGCGCAACAGAAAGCGCGCCAACGCTGGCTGTGTACGCGCGCGCCACGCAGCGTGCGGCGCTTGACGCGCTGCTCGATCTCGCCGGCGACACGAGCGCCATGCCGGAGGTACGAGCCATTGCTGCGCATCATCTCGCACAGCTTGACGCACGTCTCGCCGGAGCTCCGGGTGCAGTCGGTGCGGACGCTGCGCATCGCAGCAGCGCGCGCCGGGATATTGCGCGATTCATGGCTGGCGATGACGATCCGGCCAAGCGCACCCGCTATCCGGTCATCACGCTGCCGTGGCCGTAAGCTGAAACGCGTGTTGTCTTGCGTTGACGAACCCGGGCGGCACAGTGTGTCGCCCGGGTTCGTACGTTTACGACTCGCGACGCTCTCGGCTGTCTCGAAGAACGGTCTGCAGTACGTTCAGTAGCGTGGACGCCGTGTACGGCTTGGGCAGAAAGTGCTGCACACCTGCGTTGGCGGCTTTGGCGACACTACCATTGGCAGCCAGACCACTCGCGGCCACAATGCACACGTCTGGCTTGAGTCGGCGCAACACGTGAATCATGGTCAAGCCGTCCATCACCGGCATCATCATGTCGGTCAGTACCAGCGCGATCTCGGCGCTGTGCGCGGCGTACACCGCCACTCCCTCTGCGCCATCGCACGCGACCATAACACGGTAGCCGAACGTTTCCAGTGTCTGGCGGGTGATCTCACGGACTGCCGCTTCGTCGTCGACGACCAGCACCAGCTCGCCATGACCGCGCGGCAGTTCAGACGCGGGCAACAACGCAACGGTCGTCGCCGCATCTGTAGCGGCAGGGAGGTAGGCGCGAAAGGTTGTGCCTCGCCCTAACTCGCTATAGGCCTGGAGTGTGCCGCCGTGACTGCGCACGATGGCTAGTGATGTGCTGAGGCCGAGGCCGGTGCCCTTACCGACGTCTTTGGTGGTGAAGAATGGGTCGAAGATCCGATTCAACTGATCCGATGCGATACCCGTACCCGAATCTTCAACGCTCAGCACCACATACAATCCCGCCTCAAGCTGAGGGGAGGTCGCGCTCGAAAGTGAATCGATGAGCAGCGGTCGCGCAGTGAATCGCAGGTTGCCGCCGTCGGGCATCGCGTCACGTGCGTTCACCGCGAGATTGAGCAGGACCTGATGGAGCTGCGTCGGATCTCCGGCAATGGCTGGCGTATCTGGCGCCACCTCCGCGTGCACTGAAATGCTGCGGGGGAACGTGTCTACGACTAATCGCCGCATATCTTCGAACAGCAATTGTGGCGAAATCGCGATACGACGCCCTTCAACGCCACGAGCGAACGACAAGACCTGACTGACCATCTCCGCACCACGTTTCGCGCTGGTCTGGATCGAGTCCAGGGTCGCGTTCCGCTCGTCATCAGTGAGTGACTCGCGCAGGAGCTCGATCGACATCAGAATCGGCGTGAGCACGTTGTTGAGGTCGTGCGCGATTCCGCCCGCCAGCGTTCCGATGCTTTCCATGCGCTGCGCACGCAGAAACTGTTGCTCCAGTTTGCGTCGATCCGTGATGTCCTGCACGCCACCGCCAATTTGGGCGATCGCACCATTGGCGTCACGCTCCGCCTCCCCGATCAATCGCGCCCAAAAACGACGACCGGCCAGTGAAACCAGCTCACATTCGATATCAAACGATTCGCCGTCACGAATGCACTTCGCGACCAGTGCGGAGACTGTGTCTCGCGAATCCGGAACCACAAGATCGAGGCAGTCGTCCAGCGAAATCTGATAGTTCTCTGGCGCGTCGAACAGCCGACAGGCTTCTTCACTCAGGCGCACATCACGGACTCCAACATCCAGTGCCCAGCCGCCAAGACCCGCGGCGCGCGAAGCGACACGCCGCAAGGAGTCGGCGCGCTGGAGTTCAAGTTCGGCACGCCGCCGCGCCGTGACATCACTGGCGACCACCAGACGGGCTGGTCGATTGTTATACCGCAGCGAGTTGGAGAAAATTTCCACCCAGAGTTCGGTTCCGCGCTTCGTGACATGACGCCAGTAGCCGCTTTTACGAGGACCTGCGGTCGTATCAGCGATCTGACGCAGCAACGCCGGATGCTCCTGCGGATCGCGCAAATCCAGCACCGTCATGTTCGAGAACTCGGTGCGGCTCCATCCGTAGCGTTGAACGGCTGCCTCATTCACGGCGAGAAACTGCAGTGTCTCTTCGTCGTACACCCACACCGGCTTGGGATGCGCCTCGAACAGGAGCCGGTAGTTCTCCTCCTGTGCGAGGAGCAGTTGTCGTGCTTCAACACGATCGGTGACATCCTGCACGGTGCCGGTGAGCGTTTGTTCATCGAGCGCGGGATCCGCGATCAGTCGTCCACGCTCATGCACCACGCGCACCGCACCGCCTGGTTGTACGATCCGATGTTCCAGATCCAGAATTCCGGTCGTGTTGAGCGCCTCCGCCTGCGCGCTGAGCATGGCGTCGCGATCGTCGGGATGCACGAATGACAGAAATCCCTCAAACGTCGCCGTAAAATGCTCGCGCTGCACGCCGAATATGCGATAGATCTCGTCGGTCCACTGCAGGGTGTTGGTCGCGAGATCGAGCGTCCAGCTACCCACGCCCGCGATTCTCTGCGCTTCTTCGTAGTGCAACGAGACGTCCTGAAGCGCCTGTTGCTGCAGGCGCAACTGCAGTTGGGTTACCACGGCGCGCGCAAGCGCGATCAGCATTTCAATTTGTTCCGGCGAAAACTCACGCGGCTCGTGATCCATCACGGTGAGCGTCCCAACACGTTCGCCGCTGTCGAGTTGCAGCGGAATCCCGGCGTACGCGCGCACGTTGAGCGCGCCGGTCACGCTCGGATTCGCAACACAGCGCGCATCCAGCCGCGTGTCTGGAATGATCAGCGGTTCATTCTGTGAGACGGCGTGAACACAGATAGATGATTGAAGATCTGTTTCACGAACACCAATGCCCACCACCGACTTGAACCACTGGCGGTGCGCGTCCACAAATGTGACGGTGGACATTGGCGCACCGAAGATCTTCGTGCAGAGCGCTGTAATGTCATCAAACGCGGCTTCGCGCGGTGTATCAAGAACGCGCAGCCTGCGGAGCGCGCGAAGTCGCGCGGCTTCACTAAAATCGGTGGGCGACGTAAAACTTTCCTCGGCTGAAGAACAATCTCGGTCGCGATAAGGTAACCCGCGCCATGCGATTGGAAAGGGCCGAGGTAAGCGGCGAGAGTCACCGCATTGATCGCCGGATCGGCTCGGGAGCATCGGCATAACGCTCGTATCGCCCAAGCAAGTGACCGATCAGGATGAGAAAAGGAAACACAAACCGCTGCACGAACTCAGGAATCTCCAACATTCCGAACTCGCTGCGATATCGGCGCGTGAGATACGCGGCCTCAAACAGGTCAGGACGATGCGATCCGGCACGACGCGCCGAGTCAAAGATCTCGCTGAGGAAATATTCGATGTTGTCAGCGGGCTCGATGTAGGCGTCGCAGCGCAGTTCATCAGTTCCGGCATTCCAGAAACGGTGAGCTTCGCCGGCTTTGAAGGTGACGGTTTCGCCTACGCCGGCAAACTGCTCGACTTCGCCGAGTCGTTGATACCCGATGGTTCCCTGTCGTACGGTAAGCGCTTCTTCCTGGTAATGGTGCACGTGCATGACCGGACCCTGACCTGGGGCAACAACATTGTAGCCTTCCAGACGTGGCCCTGTCTTGCCAGGTACGCGGCGCGTAAACGTGAGCGTTTCACCGGCGCCGTTACTGATGCTGTGGGGATACCGAAAAGTGCGCATGTTCAGGTGTGTGCAGAAGCGTTGGACAGAGTGTCTGCTCACACTACGCATGGCGCGCGTTGATCCGTGGGACATTTGACCCAGCGTTCACGTCGCACGGGATCCGGATGCTGATGGGTCTTATGTCCCTGTTGTTGCCATCACGAGATGATGATCATGTGGCGCACCGAAGTATCACCCCACATTGAGGATCTCTCATCATGTTGAATCGAACGTTGTTCAAGCCTACAGCGCTGGTTGTCATCACCATGCTGTCACTCGTTGCCTGCGACGAAATGTCTGCACCAACCGCTGTTGATCACCTCACGGCGCACGCCAATCACGCGTCAACTGCTGTTACGGCTGTGGCGGGCGACATGTACAAGGCCGCCCGTCAGAGCACGTCGCGTTTTCACTCGAACCAGCAGGCGCTGATGGCCGGATACGTGATCGATCCGCATTGTGTGGCACATCCGCAGCTAGGTGGCATGGGTGCGCATTGGGTGAACGCCAGCCTGGTTGATCCGGTGTTTGATGCCACCAAGCCTGAAGCGCTGCTCTACGCGCCGGCGAAGGGCAACGCAAAGAAGATTGTTGGTGCGGAATACATTGTGATCAACGTAGGACAGGAACGGCCGTCATTCGACGGACAGCCGTTCGACATTGGTGGCGTTCCGGTGCTCACGCAGCAGGGTGTGCCGCACTGGAGCTTGCACGTGTGGCTGTACGAAGCCAATCCCAATGGCCTCTACACACCATTCAATCCCAACGTGCGCTGCAACTAACCCTCGCTTCGCCGCTTCCGGCTCAGCAGGCCTGCTGTGACCAGTGTAAACAGCAGGCCAACCGGGAGCGGCTCGAGAAACGTGATGCCCATGTTGACGAGCGGATTCTTGTACATCTCGTTGAAGCGGGCCATTTCCGCGGCCTGGGCGGCAAGCTCGGCCTCGGTGGCACCACCGGCTTTTGCTTTGTCGAGCGTATAGGCTGAGTACTTCTCGAAGAAGTCCGGCGAGATCTTGTGATAGACCAGTTGCCAGGTGGCGACATAACACAAGCTGGCCAGCGCCGTGATCATGATGCCCACATTGAATGCGCGACCGAACGTCACCGTCCCGCCGGCCACATTGTCGCGATAGGAACGCACACCGAAGTACACCATCATGAAAGACAGCACCATCGTGGTGTAGCCGATGAGCATGCCTTTGTCGAAGCCAATCTGCTCCATGAACGGTATGGTGAGCAGCATCATCACCGACAGCATGGCGCCGGCAATGAGTCCAAACGTGAGCACGATTTTTTGCATGTGAGGTCCCGAAGGTTGAAGGAAGGCCGATTCTAGCGACCTGCGGTCTTCCATCGCGTCACCCAAATGGGTGATTTTCCATCTGACGGCCAAAAATCACCCGAAAGTCGCAGCCGTCACGGGATCAGCCGCAGCTCCTTGCCCCGCTGCACGGCTTGCGTCCGCCGCTGGGCGCCGAGTTTGCCGAATACGCGGCTCGAGTGCGTCTTCACCGTATTCTCGCTGACAAACACGCGCGCGGCGATTTCCCGATTGCTCAGGCCGTCGGCGATGAGCGCGAGAATCTCCAGCTCGCGAGGTGTGAGCCCAAGTGCGGCCACCTGCTGTTCGTCGCGCACGAACATGGTCGGCGCCGGGATCAGGACCTCCCGAACGACAACTTCAGGTGCCGGCGCTTTGGGCCTGGTGAGGCGATTGCCGAGCCACAGGCCGAGCGTGGCGAACAGGGCGGCCACTAGCGCTCCGTAAATCTGAATGGAGTGCTCAACTACGATCCAGCGATACTCAATGAACTGCAGCGCGGCGATGAGCACGCCGCACAGTAGTCCATAAAGAAGTACGTGCTTTCGCATGCCACATTCTGACAATGGCACGCGACGGACGCAATGCTGGAGCTATTCCCGCGCTGCGCTCAGCGACCGGGCCGTCCACAGGGTCCAGACCCCTTGGGCCAGCACAACCAGGCCAAAGCCGTGAACGCCCAGGTGAAGCCGTCCGGAGAAAATACCAGCGATGCCGAGCAGCCCAACAATCACGCCCAGCGATACGAGCAGTCTGGAAAACGGGGGCGTAGCCCGCATTGCGATCGACCAGAGCACAATTGCAAGGCTGCTGAGCGACACGTAGATCTTGGAGAACGCCTGATTGATCTGTCCGGAGAAACGGAACTGTTGCAACGCCAAGTCACGTGCCGCACCATCGGTCGTTGCCATGTGGTCGGCCATCGCCGGCGAGAGCAGGCCACTGGCGGCGGCCGCCACCAGCACGGCAAACACCGCCAGTGCATACGACGTGTAGGCGGTCACGGCCAACTCAAACTGCGCGCGCAACTGCAACGTAAGCAACAACATGCCCGTCAACACCAGCGGTAGCATGGCGATGGCGAGCGCATGGACACCCCGCGCCAGCATGTTGGCGCCGCCGCCTGCCGAGTTGCTGATGGTTTCCGCACCTGTTGGATGCAGACCCATGGTCACGAACGTGCCGATTGTCCCGATCGTGAGTGCCAGGGCTGCTTTCTGATTTCTGTGCATATACGCTCCGCGAAAGTGGTCGCGCGCTTCCGTTCACTGGCTGAGCATTGCAAACGCGCGTGATGACGCCGAGAATACAGCGGATGCTGACCACCCGAAGCCGATGATGAACAAACGCCCCGCCGATGTTCAGGAACCGGGTGATGAGCCCGATGCACGCGTGGAACGCACGATGCGCGCGATGGGGAGCGCGATGGTGGTGCTGCTTGCGGAGCGCTCGTTCAAAGAGATTACGGTACAGCACATTCTTGATCGTGCCGACGTTTCGCGCGCGACGTTCTATGCGTATTGGCGCAACAAAGATGATGCGCTGTACTGGAGCTTCGAGCGCATGCTGGCCGGGCTCGCCAGTCGGCTCGATGCGCCTGGGGCAGACGCTTCACGCGTGGCGCCGCTCGCGGAAATGCTGCACCACCTCGGCGACTCCGGCGGTGTGATTCAATCGCTGCGTGACGCCGGCCGGCTCGATGAGATCTGGGTGTACGGGACTGAACTCCTCGCAGACATGATCTGGCGACGACTGCCGCCGCTCGCGCAGTCCACGCGGCTCACGCACGCGACCATGCAGCCAAAGTTGGCCGCGCGATTACTCGCGGCGGCACTAATCGAGCTCGCCAAATGGTGGGTCGACAATCCGAATCGAGAAACACCAGAGGCGTTGGATCGCCAGTTTCACGAAATGGCTCGACGGGTGTGGCCGGCGGCGCGCACCACACCCGGAGTTCGATAGAGTCGTCGCGCGGTGCGCTATGGCTTGAGCGCGTTCTCAAGCTGCGCCAACGCACGCTTCGCGTCGGCAAGCGCGGCCTTGTGCGTGCCTGTGGGCGCTTTCACACTGGCCTGTCGTACACCGCTTCCGGTGTAACCGCTGATGATCTGACCAAGGCCGCTACCCGGTCCGCGTCCTCCACGGCCGCCACGCGCTGCGCCAGCAGCAAGTCCCAGTTCTTCGGCGATGGTTTGTAAGCGCTGTGCGTCTGCACCGGTGGCGTTCTGAAGTTTTGCGCGAAACTCGGTGCTGCGTGCCGCAAGTCGTGACTGGACCTCCACCACTTCAAGCAGGAACGATTCACGTTCGTTGTGTTCCGCAACGGTGACGTTGCTTGTTGCGTCGGCGCGGACCTCGAACTGTTGCCGCGATGTGTCGCGACCCGCGATCATCGTGACGGTGAAGCGACCAGGCGCCACGTGAAATCCGCGCGGACCAATATTGTGCGCAGGAATCGGAAGCGCCGGTCGGCGCGCGGGGCCTTGTGCGGTGCGCGTCATGCCACCCGCGCCGGACGGCGGACCACCAGAAAACCCACCAGCAAACCCGCCGGCGAAACCGCTGGCGGACACGACCGGCCAACGCAAATCCCAGTTCACGCGCTGTACGACACCAGTGGTGGTTGGTGCAGTGAAGCGACGCACTTCGCGACCCGCCGCGTTCGTCACAACGAACTGTACGGTGTCGACAGGGCGTGTGAGATAGTACGTGAACGCTGCACCTTCTTCCGGGTTTTCAGCAGCATAGATCGCGTGTGCTGCCGTGGAGACATCCGCGCGATAGATCGTCAGCGTGGTGGGACGCACCGAAAACAGCGTCGCAGGTTTCTGCTCGGTTGCCGCGGTCCACTCAGCCAGCGCTGCCGCATCATCCAGCACCCAGATGCTGCGGCCGTGCGTGCCCAGCACGATGTCGCGCGTGCGCGGATGAATCACAATGTCGTCATAGCGCGTGGGCGGGAGATTCGCTTTGAGACGCGTCCACGTACTGCCGCTATCCACGCTGTAGTGCAGGAAACGCTCGGTACCCGCGAGCAGCACGTTCGCCTTGCCCGGATACTCGGCGATCGAACGCACTGGATTGCCATCGGGCAGGCCAGTGGTGGTGCGCTTCCATGTACGCCCGAAATCGGTCGTGCGGAAAATGTGCGGCGCAAAGTCGCCGCTGCGGTGATTGTCGAACGACACGTAG
Source organism: Gemmatimonadaceae bacterium (assembly GCA_051859245.1). Taxonomy (GTDB): domain Bacteria; phylum Gemmatimonadota; class Gemmatimonadetes; order Gemmatimonadales; family Gemmatimonadaceae; genus JAABRT01. The sequence goes on along the minus strand of JBHYGA010000010.1, from coordinate 51,127 downwards.
GCAGTGCCTGCACCAGCGCTGCTTGCAACAACACGATCAACGAACGAGCCATCGGTGACGCCGCGGATGTTCTTCCCCACTTCCGTCCAGCTTTGCCCGCCATCGCGCGACACTTGCACGTTGCCGTCATCCGTGCCCACCCACAGCACGCGCGCATCACGCGGTGATTCGGCCATCGTGGTGATTTCACTGAAGTTCGATTCGCCGTCATTTCGCGAGTGACGAATCTCTGTGGTGAGCACGCCCCCAATGCGGAGCGTATCGCGGTTCACTTTGCGCGTGAGATCTTCCGTTGCAGTCCACGTGCTGCCGAAGTCTCTTGAGATGAGCAACTTGTTTGCGCCAAGGTACACCGTGCCCGCGTTGTGTACCGACGCGACCACTGGTGCTGTCCAGTCAAAGCGATAACTCTCGCCCGATGGCGCCATGGGCTGAATGTCGTAACGGTCACCGGTGATGGCGTCCACACGCGAAATGTTTCCGCCACTCGAGGTGGAGTACACAAAACGTTCGCCCTTCATGTCGACGGCGTGCCCTGTGCCATCGCTGAAACCGATCTGCACCCAATCCTGATTCAGAATGCCGAGCCAATGGTTGGTTGCGCTCGGCCCCATCCAGGAGTGCGCATCCTGCATGCCACCGTAAATCCAGTACGGTTCGCGATTGTCCACGGCGATTCGGTAGAACTGGCCGATGGAAAAGTTGTTGATACGCGCGTACGTGTAGCCGAGATCCCAGCTTTCGTGTAATCCACCGTCGCCGCCAAGCAGCAGGTGCCGCGGGTCTGTGGGATCGATCCATAGCGCGTGGTGATCGTCTTTCAGCCCCAGATCATACGTGGGCGAGTTCGGCATGCCTTCAAATGTTGCGCCGCCGTTCTCACTCTTCGCAGGCTGCACGCCCATCATCCAGATACGCTGATCGTTGGTCGGATCGATGTACGGTTTTGAGTAGTACATCGGCCGAGGATTCGTTGCGCTCATGCGCTTCCACGTAGCGCCCGCGTCTTCACTGCGATACGTGCCACCTGCACCCGCATGTTCGATGGTGGCGACCAGGACGTCAGGTTTCGACATTGCAATTGCCAAACCGATGCGGCCTTTGTCGCCTTCGGGCACGCCGTTGGTGAGTGGCAACCACGTGTCCCCGGCATCGGTGGACTTCCAGATGCCGCTGCCGGGTCCGCCGCCGTTAAATCCAAAGCCGGTACGCAGGCGCTGATAGGTAGCGGCGTACAGCACCTTCGGATCGCGCGGATCCATCACAAGATCTGTGGCGCCGGTGAGCGTGTCGACCGTAAGCACTCGCTTCCACGTGGCGCCGCCGTCGGTGGTGCGAAACACACCGCGTTCCGCATTGGCGCGCCAGAGATTGCCAACAGCGGCCACATATGCCGTGTTCGCGTCGGTGGGGTGCAACACCACGCGGGCAATGCTCGATGTTTCGCGCAATCCGGTGAACTTCCACGTCGCGCCCGCGTCGGTGGACTTGAACATGCCACCGCCCCACGTGCTGGACTGACGATTGTTCTGCTCGCCGGTGCCGGCCCAGATGACTTTGCTGTCGCCAGCAAAAATGGCGATGTCACCGAACGCATTTTCACCGGTCTCATCAAAGATCGGCGTCCAGAGAATGCCGTGGTTGGTGGTTTTCCATAAACCACCGCCTGCAGCGGCCGCATAAATCGTGGAATGGTCGCGCGGATCCACCTCCACGTCCTGAATACGACCGCCCATCACGGCCGGACCGATTTCGCGGAATCGAAGCCCGTCAAACGGCGACTGGGCGGGAAGGAACGCCGCGGAGCACGCGGCAATGGAGAGGGCGGCAAACAGTTGGCGACACATATCGGGGCGGGTGAAGGGTGCAGCCGCGAAATGTGTCGCCAACGAACCAAATGAGATAGGCCCCTGTGTCAGGAGCCGGGGCTGCTACCAGGTGGTGACGTCGCCCCACGTGCTCCAGCGCAGCGTGCTGTCCTTGAAGTACGCGGTTACGCGCTTGATGTCGGCCGCGCGCGCCTGCAGCGCCGCGTGCTCGTCGGCGGTGAATACCCCTTCGCTGCCGACCTTCATTGACGGGTCTTCTTGCAACATGCCCCAGAGAGCAATGCGCTCGCGCATCCGACCAAACTGCGTGTGCGTGAGTTTGGCTTTTGCCAACGGCGAAGGATTCACGGCGGCTTCAGCAGCATCTGCTTTCGCAGACGCCTGCATGTCAATCACTGCGACCGGCGCATACGGAACCTTGCAACTTCCGCCCATGGTGACCACGGCTGATTGCTGCAACAACACCGTCGCCGTGTCCATGGCCAACAAGTACGTTCGCTGATCGTTCTTCTCGTACGCTGCCATGGCACGAGCCTGCGCTTCGCCCGCCCGCTCACTCAGTCGCGTAATTTCATCCGAAGTCTTCTCCGACATGGACATGACCTTCATCGGATCGTACGACTTCTTCACCTGTTCCATGCATGCGTTGGCCTGATCCTGCTGCTTCTTGTACTCGGCCGACAGTTGCGTTGCTTGCTGCAGACGCTGCGCGTACGCAATGGCTGGTTCAAGACTTGAGAGCACCAACTCGATGTGATCGGCAGTCAGTGCGTACGACACGGACGCATTGCTCGATGACGACGCAGTCTTTGTCGCGCTCTGTGTCGCGGCGGCCGAGTCTTTCTTGCCTGCAATCTTGTCTTTCACCGCATCTTGTGCCGCCTTCTTCAAGCGACCGAGTTGCGCCTCGGCCGTCGAGCTGACCACAGAACACAACAACAGTGCGACTACCGCATGTATAACGCGAACGCTCACTCGGCTTCGCATAACGCCTCCGCAAGGGATCAGGGACGCGTCTACGTTACGGTCTCTGGTCGGGCGCCGCTATAGGTCGTTTGATCCGCCCCACCAGCGCGAGGGGCACGCGTCGCAACCCGTTCCAACGCTCCTCATGAGTGCTGTCACGAATGAGCAGCTGCGCCGACAATCCACCATCGAGCATGAGCGCCTGATCGGCGCCGAGCCGCCAGGCGATCTCGGCCATTTCGGGGGTTGTTGGTCCGAGCGGGAGCCGCGAGGCCAGGCCGGCTGCCCCGTCAAACCTTGAGAGCAGCAACAGTACAAGACCGTCGGGTCGCGTAGCCATTACCAGGCGTACGTCACGGTGCGCCTGATCGATCAGCTCTGGTGCGCACAATGAGTTCGGTGCGCGACTGTTGCGAAGAATCTGCGGATACGATTGCAACGCCTCGCGCACCGTGCCTGCGGCGCGTGCGGATGCAACCTCGGTGGCGTCAATAATGCGCACGCTACCGGCGCTGTCGATCGTGACGGCGCCAGCGAGTGAGCCGCGTCCTGGTTGTTGCCACTCGCGTCCGTTGTGCACCACCCATCCCCACGGGCCGGTATCGGTGAACTGACCGGCATTCACGGCCAGCACGGCGTCGCGCGGAGTGTTGTCGAGTGACCAGCCAGCGAGCGCATTGCCGTCGCGTGCAATGGCGAGTTCGAGTTGTAGTCGCTGTGGGTTCACCTCAACCACCACAATTCTGACGGGCAACTTTCGCTCGCCGAGAAGAATGGGCCACTCCGCCCAACGCACATCGGTGCCGCGATATGTCAACGCGGGAAGCGCCGGTCGTGCGCGCGGTTGTGTGATCGCGCTGCACCGTTCTACGCGCAGGTGCGCAGGCGGTTGTGTACGCGCGTTGTTTCCACGCTCTGGCCCGCCCTGCGCTGTCAGCACAGTACTGACAGTCATGAGGCAGAGACTTGCCACGCAAAGTCCAACGAGCGCGCGTGTCACAATCAGAAGACCGCGTGCTCGCCGCGTGCGTCGGCCGTGTTTCCGGCAAGCATCTGTGCGTAGTAGTCGCGCAGCGTGTCAGTTCCTGTGGACGGAGTCGCGTTGGCATCGTACTGCTGTGTTTCCGCGTTCCACACCAACATGGATTCGGTCGCGTAGTATCGTCCGATACGCGCCAACTCAGCCTTTGCGGCGAGCGCTGGTACCAATCGACCGGCCGTACCCAGCACAGCGACGATGGTGTCGAGCAGCGCCACGGGAACACGTTTGTAGCGCGCCGGACGACCGGTCAGCTCAAACAACAACGCGCCCTGCTCATGCGGTGTGAGTGCCTTGCCAGGACCGCCAATTGGCAGAATACGATTGTGTTTGTCGACGTCCGTGACACACGAGGCGATGAAGCGCGCGAGATCATCATCACTGATTGGCTTGCAGGCGGTGAGTTCTCCGTTGCCGAACACCAGAAACGGTTTGCCATTCTGTACGCGCTGCACTTGTCCAGACAGCGATTTGAAGAACGCGGTTGGCCGCACAATGGACCACGTCAATCCGGACGACATCAGCTCGCGCTCAAAGGCGAGCTTGGCATGCTGAAAGGCGAGCAACGGTTTCTGCACGCAGATCGCTGAGAGCAGCACGAACTGGGTCACACCCGCGGCCTTCGCCGCGTTGAGCACGTGGACATGCGCCTGATGGTCAATCGCCCAGGCATCGCGTGGCTCGCCGGTGCGGGAGGCGAGGCACGAAACCACCGTGTCAAACTGCTCACCGCGAAATCCGTCGCGAGTAATCGAGGACGGATCCGTCACGTCGCCCGTGCGCACGGCAACACCAGGTATCGTCCGCTCGTCGGCCGATCGTCCGGTGCGGTTTCGGATCAAGCAGACCACCTCATGACCGTCACGCGCAAGCGCCCGTGCTGTCGCACGACCGATGGTGCCGGTGGCGCCAAGCAACAGGATACGCCGTTGTGCGGTGCTGTGTGTAAATATCAGGGGCGCGTCTCCATCTGGGGTCGCGGTTGAATCTAGCGCGATTGTCCGATCCCCTCACCGTTCCCATGAGCTCGCTCCCGCTGACGCTCCGCGCTTTTGTGTCGCCTCCCACGTTTCCAGGCGATCTCCTGCGGTCCCGCAAAGCGGCGGTTTTCAGTGTCTCGCTATGGTCCGTAGCCAGCATGACGCTGATCGCGTTGCTCGGCGCCCTGATTGTTGGACAACCAACGGGGCCGATCCTCCTGATGCCGGCTGGGTTCGTCGCCATCTGTCCGCTGCTGCACATTTTGGCGAAGCGAGGGCATCTCGATCTTGCCGCCTTCACGCTGCTCAGCGTGATGTTTGCGTGCATTACCGGCGTGGTGTGGATGATGGGCACGATTCGCGCGCCCGTTGCCGGCTACTACGTGGCCCTTGTCGTGCTCGCGGGTCTCACGTGGGGTCGTCACGGTGTGATCTGGTCAGCAGCGTGCGCCTCGCTGGCGTACGTCGGGCTGCTGACGGCGGAGCAGCAAGGGATGCTGCCCACTGCAGATCCTACGGTGACACTGACGCAATGGGTGGTGGCCAGTTCGCTCTTCGCGTGTGTGGGGTGGATGAGCTACGCCGCGCACAGCGTGATCGTGCGGGCGCTGTCGCAGACCGAGCAGGAAGTGCGCGAGCGCCAGGCGGCGGAACAGGCGCTCGCCCGGAGCAACGAGGAGCTGCGGTCGGCACTTGCCAACGTGCGCACGCTGAGCGGCCTGTTACCGGTGTGCGCGTGGTGCAAGAAAATCCGCGACGATGACGGCTACTGGAATACCCTCGAGGCGTACATCGAGACTCGTACCGATGCGTCCATCTCACACGGACTGTGTACGGCCTGCAGCGAACAGCACTTTCACGAACTCATCAGGCCGGTTGTGCAAGGCTGACCGGGCCGGCCGTTCGCTCCTGACTCTTGACAACGTGTGTTAGCAACACGTATCGTTCTGTTCAGGCGCGTTGCCAACACACATTAAGGAGCCTCGGGTGGCCGTTCGTGATCGGGTGCAGCATCGGAAGTTTGAGAGTCGACAGCAGGAGGCCGTCGTGAGCCTGCTGGTGGCGGCTGCGACCGTGCAGCAGCACATCGCGGAGCTCATGCGCGAGCACGGTCTGACGCACGATCAGTACAATGTGTTGCGCATTCTGCGTGGTGCTGAGCCCAACGGTCACTCGCGCGGCGAGGTGGGCAAGCGCATGATGAGTAAAGCGCCGGACGTGACGCGACTGCTCGATCGACTGGAAAAGCAGGGACTGATCACGCGCGGGTGGGACGCGGACAATCGCCGACTCTCCGTCGCGCGAATCACACGCGAAGGACTCGCACTGCTCGATGTTGTCGACCCGGCGCTGCACGAACTGCAACGTTCGCTCACGGCGGGGCTGAACGCCGTCGAACTGCGGGAGCTCGCTCGACTGTGTGAGCAACTGGTGCCGTGATCACCTCGGTTTGACTCGAAGGCAACGCGGCGAGGGCCGCGTTTTTCGGCATCCATATGTGTTGTAGACACATAATGGTGCAAACACATTTCGCACTTCACTACGGAGTTTTCTCATGTCTGGTCCACTGATCCGAACCGCCAACCGCGCCACCGTCGCGGCCGCGCTAAGCGCCTCGCTCATGATTACCATCACGGCCGCTGTCGCCGGTGCACTGGTCGCCCAGACGATGCTGGCCGGCAAAGCGGCAGCGCAGGCGCCGGTCGCAGCGTCAGCGGCAACGCGCGACTCCGTTGGCCGCAGCCCGTGGGGGCCGAACGACGAAATCGGCACACTCAACATGATGACCGATGCGTCGCGCGCCCGCATTCTTTCACGCATCGCAGGCGGCACTGTGTTCGATCTCTCGGTGGAGTACTTCAATGGCATGCCCAGCTGGTATCTGGCGGGTGATCCACTGTACCAGCTCTGGATGACGCACACACCACGCGGACACGCGATTGATGATCCGCTTGGTGTGGGCGCCGAGCAAAACGCCAAGGTCGCGTACACGGGCGATGCCATCTCGATGTACACGCACACGGGCACGCACATTGACGCACTCAATCACTTCGGACTGCACGGCGAAGTCTTCAACGGCTTCGCGGCCGACTCGCATCTTGGCGATCGTGGTTGGAGCAAAGTGGGCGTGGAAAAATTCCCGCCCGTCATTGCGCGCGGGGTGCTGATCGATGTGGCTGGCTACAAAGGCGTGAAGATGCTTCCCGCTTCGTACTCGATTACGGCCGAAGACCTGCAGGGCGCGCTTGCAAAGCAGAACACGCGACTGGAGCCTGGTGATGTCGTGCTCATTCGCGGTGGCCGAATGACGGTGTGGCCTGACGTGCAGAAGTACGTGTTGGACCAGCCGGGCCTCGGCCTGCCGGGCGCCCGTTGGTTGGCCGAATCACAACAGGTGATGGCCATTGGCGGCGACAACCTGTCGCTCGAACATTTCCCAGTACATGGCAATGAAAACTGGATTCCGGTGCACACATATCTCCTCGCCCAGCGCGGTGTCCCGATTATTGAAGTGCTGAATCTCGAAGAGCTCGCGGAGAAGCGCGTGTACGAGTTCGCGTTCATTGCCGGCTCGCTGAAGCTGCGGGGAGCCAGCGCGGCGCCGTTTCGACCGATTGCGTTGCCGATCAAGTAGCGCCTCGCGCCTCGGCACTGCATAATGGGCAGCACTCGCCGTGCGACGGTTTTGCCTCCTTACCACTGCGCTCCGATGCTCAGCCCTCTTTCAGTTGTCGCCGTTGCAACGCTGTCCGTGTTGGCTCCAGACAGCACGCGGTACGATGTGATCAACCACGGTCGACCAGCCGGTGAAATGCTGGTGGTGCGCGATGCGGATTCGCTGCTCGCGCACTATCGGCATGTGGATCGGAATCGAGGAACGCGCTTCGAGGTGCGATATCGTTTTGCTGCCGATGGCTCGCCGGTCGCCGGCAGCATTCGCGGAATCGGACTCAATGACGGCGTGCCCGGCGCCGAGAGTAACGCGTTCGTCGTGAGCGCGGACTCTGTGCGTTGGCGCGTGGGTGGCACTGTGAATCGCGCGATGCCAACTGGCGCGGGCGTCTATCGACTGGCCGGCGCCGGACCGATTGAACAGGCGTTGCTGGCCCGCGAGTTGCTGCGTCGTGGCGTGACCACGCTGCCGCTGCTACCAACGGGAACCGTGCGATTGGAGATCGTCGCGGATACCGCGGTGAACACGACGAGCGGTTCGCAGCGCGTGCGGCTGGCCCTGTTGCATCGTGCTACCGGGTACACACCGGACGCCGTCTGGATCGACGCGCGAGGCGAATTGTTCGCCAGTCAGGTTGGCTGGTTCATTACGGTGCGCGAGGGTGCGCAGGCCAGCTTGCCAACGCTGCGTGCGATAGAACTTGGGTATCGGGACAGACAAGCGCGCGCCCTCATGGCCGCGTTAGGACCTCCGAAGGTACCGGCTGTTGCAATCACCGGCGGTTCTGTGTTTGACGCCGACCGTGGAGTGCTGCTGCCAGACCATACGGTGGTGATCGAGGGCTCACGCATTATCGCCCTTGGACCGAGCACGAGTGTGCGCATTCCGGCCGGTGCACAGCGCGTGGACGCGACCGGCAAGACGGTGATGCCTGGCATGTGGGAGATGCATGCACACTTGCAATCCACCTCGTCTACGATGGGTGGTATTATGCAACTTGCGCGTGGCATTACCACGAGCCGTGATCTGGCCGCCGACACAGATGTCGCCGTCAACTATCGGGACGCGGTGTCGCGCGGTGACTACCTCGGACCGCGCACCATCCTCGGTGGTTTCATCGAAGGCCCCGGCGCGTGGGCCGGGCCGAGTGATGCAATTGTGCGCACGGAAACCGAAGCGCGTGAAATGGTCGCGATGTACCACCGACTTGGCTACAAACAAGTCAAGCTGTACAATCTCGTGCATCCGGATCTGGTGCCCACAATCGCAGCGGAGGCAAGCGCGCGCGGCCTGCGACTCAGTGGACATGTTCCGCGCGGACTGAGCACCGAGGCGGCCGTGAGACTCGGCTTTGATGAAATCAATCATGGCGCGTTCCTGTTTTCTACGTTCTATCAGGACTCGCTGTACACACCGACCATGCGTCCGTACTCAGCGGTGGCCCAGCTCGTGGCACCGCGTATTGATGTGAACAGCGCGCAGATGACGGCGATGCTCAACACGTTCAAAACGCATGGCACGGTGATTGACGGGACGTTTTCTCTTTGGTACCAGGGGTTTGCCGCAGGCAACTCAACAACCGGTGGCACACCGACGAGCGCTGCCGACTCCGCGAATGCAAACTGGCTGACGCTTGTGAAACGCCTGTACGATGCCGGCATTCCCATGGTGCCAGGTACAGACGCGCAAGGAAGCGTCACGTACGTGAATGAACTCGAAGTGTATGTACGCGCCGGAATTCCGGCCTCGGTGGTCTTGCAGATGGCCACGCTCATGTCCGCGCGTGTGATGGGGGAGGACTCGCTGCACGGGAGCATTGCTGTTGGAAAGGAAGCGGATATCGCAATTGTGAACGGCAACCCCCTGGAACAGATCGGTGCATTGCGCAACGTGCACCGCGTAATTCTGGGCGGACGTGTCTACGAGCCCGACCAGTTGCTGCGCGCGATCGGCGCACGCTAGGCAATGCGTCGCGGCGTTGAACCGGCAATCCCGCGCCGCGCGGTCGCCAGCTGGGTGCTCTACGATCTGGCCAACACGATTTTTTCGATGGGCGTGGTGTCGCTGTACTTCCCGACGTGGATACGCGCGACGGTTGGTGAGGATCGTGCAGACAGTGTATTAAGTCTGACCACGGCCGTGTCGATGGGACTGATCTTTTTTGCCTCGCCGCTTCTTGGGGCGATGACAGATCGCGCCCGCAGACGCATGCCATTTCTCATTGTCAGCACGGTGCTGTGCGTGGCACTCACGCTCACGCTGGGTCGACTGGCATACTGGCCAACATTGATCGCCTTTGTGTTGGCGAACGCCGCGTATCAGGCGGGTCTTCAGTTCTATGATGCGCTGCTGCCCGAGGTAAGCACGCCGGAGAATCGTGGACGCATTTCCGGAATTGGTGTAGGACTTGGGTACCTCGGGTCGTATTTCGCGGTTGGCATTGGCATGCTGTACGGATCCAACGACACCGCCTTTTTGTTTACAGCGATCGCGATAGCGTTTCTGCTGCTCGCGATCCCGTGTTTTGTGTTTGTACGTGAGCGAGGCAATGCCAACCCGCGGCCGATCTTCGGCCTTGCCATGATTCGCGAATCCACGCAGCAAACGTGGCGCACGCTGCGCAGTGGTTCAGAATTTCCCGGGCTGATCCGATTTTTGATCGGGCGCATGTTCTATACAGACGCGCTGAACACGCTGATCATGATCATGGCGCTGTTTACCATCAACGTGTCGGTTGCTGCCGGGCAATCAAGCGCGGCAGGGGAAAAGACCGCGCGACTGATCATGATGTCCGCGATCAGTTTCGCTGTTGTGGGTGGCTTGTTGTGGGGACGATTGGTGGATCGCATCGGACCCAAGCGCACACTCGACGCCGTGCTCTGGCTGTGGATTGCCACCTTCATTGCGGCGTCAAGCGTGGCGCTGTTCACTCTTCCGGCTGCCACGCTGTACGTCGTTGCCTCCATGGCGGGCATCGCGCTCGGTGGTACGTGGAGCGCCGACCGGCCGCTCATGCTGCAACTCACGCCGCCTGAGCGGATTGGTGAGTTCTACGGATTGTACGGAATGGTCGGACGGTTCTCGGCGATCCTTGGGCCGGTGCTCTGGTGGGCGGTGACGACTTTCTGCACGCAGGTGTTGATGCTATCCGTCGTAAAAGCGCAGGGTGTCGCGGTGCTGATGTTGCTTGGGTTCATCCTGATTGCGCAGCGGATTCTTGCGCCTGTTGCGCCGGCGATCAAGTAAGCGCGCGAACTGAAACAGCGTTTACCACGGAGGCGCGGAGGCACGGAGACTGCAAGCACGAGCGAGATTGCGACGCACTACACCCCGCGCACAACATCCCGAACACAATCCACGAAACTCCGCGCCTGCGCCGACTTCTCCGCGCCACGTCTCCACACCGCCACGATCTCGCGCTGCAACGTGTGCTCCGCGAGCGGCACGTATACACACTCTGGCGTGTTGTGTCGCGCCGCCGCCATGGCTGGCACGATCGACACGCCAACGCCAGCCCCTACCAGCTCAAGCACCGTTGCAAGCTGCGCACTGTGGCACACCACCGACGGTGAGATGTCGCGACTTGAACAGAACCCCGCGACTTGCGCGCCGAGACAGTGCGATGGGTCGAGCGTGACGGCGGGCGATTCCCGCAGCTGCGTGAGCGTGATGCGACCGCTTCGCGCCGCGGCGTGCGAACCAGGCACCGCCACCATCAACGCGTCGGAACCCAGCACCTCGGTGTCGAGGTGTTCGAACGCGTACGGCAGCGCCGCAATCACCACATCAAGCGCTCCGTCGCGCAACATGCGCGCGAGCACGCTGCTGTAGTCCTCGCGCAACTCCACGCGCATGGCGGCGTCCCGCGCGCGCATCCGTTTTACCGCAGCAGGCAACACATACGGGGCAACCGTTGGGATCGCACCAACCGTGAGCGTCCCCACAGACATCGATCGTTCGTGCCGAACAAGATTCTCTGTCTCACGCACGTCATTGAGAATCCGCCGCGCCCGCGGATACAATGACCGACCGGCCTCGGTCAGCGACACGCCGCGTCCGTGCCGCTCAAAGAGCGGCGCTCCGAGGTGCTGCTCTAACCGCTGGATCTGAGCCGTGAGTGAGGGCTGCGACAGCGACAGCAATCGTGCCGCGCGACTCAGTGAACCAGCGTCAGCAGCCTCCAGAAAGGCCCGTAGAAGGGTGGTGTCCATTTTCTAAGTATAGGCATCGGCTATGGTTTGTATAGTGCGAAAGTGGTTGCGGCCTATAGCTTGGCATCCTTACTTTCAGTGATATCCCGCACGCAACCCGGCCGTCGGCAGGCCGGGAGACATACGTCCCGCAGCAACGATCGGAGCAATGGTTATGGAAGGCATGACTGGAGAGAGTGGTGGCAAATGCCCTGTGATGCACAGCGCACCGGCGCGTAGAACCACGATGACCGGCGGTCGGTCCAATCGCGACTGGTGGCCAAACCAGCTGAACCTCGGCATCCTCCACCAGAACTCGCCCCAGGCCGACCCAATGGGCGCGAACTTCAACTATGCCGAAGAGTTCAAGACCCTCGACATCGAAGCGGTACGTCGCGATCTCACGGCGCTGATGACCGATTCGCAGTCGTGGTGGCCAGCCGACTACGGACACTATGGTCCGTTCTTCGTACGCATGGCCTGGCATAGCGCCGGCACCTATCGCACCGCCGACGGGCGCGGTGGCGCGTCGTCAGGCACACTGCGTTTTGCCCCGCTCAACAGCTGGCCGGACAACGGCAACCTCGACAAGGCGCGTCGCCTCCTGTGGCCGATCAAGCAGAAGTATGGTCGCAAGCTGTCATGGGCCGACCTGATGGTGCTCACGGGCAACGTGGCCATGGAATCCATGGGCTTCAAGACGTTCGGCTTTGCTGGTGGTCGTGAAGACGTGTGGGAACCCGAGATGGACATTTACTGGGGCCCCGAAGCCGAGTGGCTGGGCGACAAGCGCTATTCTGGCGATCGTGAGCTTGAGAATCCGCTCGCGGCCGTACAGATGGGTCTGATCTACGTGAATCCGGAAGGACCGAACGGCAATCCGGATCCGCTCGGATCGGCGCGTGATATTCGCGAAACGTTCAAGCGCATGGCGATGAACGACGAAGAAACTGTCGCCTTGATCGCCGGTGGTCACACGTTTGGTAAGGCGCACGGTGCGGGAGACGTGGCGCACGTCGGCGCCGAGCCCGAAGGCGCGCCAATTGAGTCGCAGGGATTCGGCTGGACGAACAGCATGGGCAGCGGCAAGGGTGTGGACACCATCACGAGCGGTGTTGAAGGTGCCTGGACACCCAACCCGATTCAGTGGGACAACGGCTACTTCGATACCTTGTTCGGCTTTGACTGGGTGCTCACCAAGAGCCCGGCCGGTGCGCATCAGTGGACGCCGAGCGATCCCGCCGCAGCAACGCTCGTGCCGGACGCACACGACCCGTCGCGGCGTCATGCGCCCATGATGAGCACAGCCGACATCGCGCTCAAGACCGACCCGATCTATCTCGAAATCTCAAAGCGCTTTCATCAGCATCCGGATCAGTTCGCTGATGCATACGCGCGCGCGTGGTACAAGCTCACGCATCGTGACATGGGTCCGCGTTCGCGCTATCTCGGCGCGCTCGTGCCGCAGGAAGAGCTGTTGTGGCAGGATCCGATTCCGGAGCGCCATCATGCACTCGTTGACGCGCACGACATCGCCGCGCTCAAGCAGAAGCTGCTCGGCTCTGGGCTCTCGATTTCGCAGCTGGTGTCCACGGCGTGGGCATCTGCATCGACGTTCCGCGGCTCCGACAAGCGTGGTGGTGCCAACGGTGCGCGCATTCGTCTCGCGCCGCAGAAGCACTGGGAAGTGAATCAGCCCGCCAAGCTCACGCGCGCGCTGGATATTCTGGAAACGATTCAGAAGGAGTTCAACGACGCGCAGTCGGGTGACAAGCGCGTCTCGCTGGCGGATCTGATCGTACTTGGCGGATGCGCGGCGATCGAGCAGGCGGCGAAGCAGGGCGGTTTCAATATCGAGGTGCCGTTCGCGGCCGGACGCATGGACGCGTCGCAGGAGCAGACCGATGTAGAATCGTTCGACGTGCTCGAGCCAATCGCCGACGGATTCCGCAACTATCAGAAGGCGCAATACACCGTGTCCGCTGAAGAGCTGCTGGTGGACAAGGCGCAGTTGCTCACGCTGACCGCGCCCGAAATGACGGCGCTTGTTGGCGGCATGCGAGTACTGAATGCGAACTACGGACAGTCGCGGCACGGAGTGTTCACCAATCGTCCGGAAACACTCAGCAACGATTTCTTTGTGAACCTGCTCGACATGAGCACCACGTGGAAGCCGATCTCGGATTCCGCCGATGTATTCGAAGGACACGACCGTGAAACGGGCGACGTGAAGTGGACTGCCACGCGCGTTGACCTGATCTTTGGTTCGAACTCACAACTGCGCGCACTGGCTGAGGTGTACGCGCAGGATGACGCGAAGGAACAGTTTGTTCAGGCGTTCGTGGCCGCGTGGGCCAAAGTCATGAACGCTGATCGGTTCGACTTGCGTTGATCTGGTAGCAGGTAGTCAAGCACATCAGCTGCTGAATAGCTGAGGCGTTCGCCGAGGAAGGAACCGATGTTGGCCAGGTCATCACCGCTGGTGACCAATGCCGGTTCCGCACCTCGGCGTTCGCGTACTTGCGGCATACCAACTGTGGCCACCAGTCCGTTGCATACACAGCGCCGACCCACGGTATCCTCCACCTTACCACCTTTTCGCACATAGTCGTCCACGGGTTCTGCGGCGCATCGGTAGCCAATGCGCCCGTCTTCCCGCTGGTATGCGCTGCGCAGATAGCCGAGGTCGCACACACGCTCGCGCTCGACCGCCTCGTCCACCCGTTCAGCCCACGTGACCACCTTAAACGGGTATCCCGTGGGCGACGCGAGGGGATCCGTCATGATGCGAAGCGCGCCGCGTTTGGCGTTGGTGAGCACCTCACGTTTGAGATCATCGTCGAAACCGGATTCGTTGCAGTAGGCAAACAATGTGCCCACTTGTACACCGGCTGCACCAACCTCCAGCGCTTCGGCAACGTGTGTGGGTGATCCCGTTCCGCCGGCGAGCCAGAACGGGCGTCCCAGCGAACGCACTTTCTCGATGTCGACCACATCACGTTCGCCGTACAATGGTTCGCCGCGCTCGGTGAGTGTGAGCGCACCGCGTGGTGGTGCATTGTGTCCACCGGCGGTGGGTCCTTCCACCACGAAGCCGTCAACGAATCCGCTGGACTTGCGTGCGAGATTGATGGCCAGTGTGTCCGACGCAACGATCGCTAGGAACTTCGGACGTGTGATTGGCGTGTGCGCGTCTGCGCCATGTGTGATCGGGTCGAACTCAAGCGTTTGTGTTTCACCGCGCGAGCCGTCGACGTCGAACGTAAGGCGCGCGGTGTGATGCAACGCGAGCGCGTCAAGCGCGGAGGGAATCTCACGCGGGATTCCCGCACCCATCAGCACGTAGTCCACGCCGGCGAGCATTGCGCCGTAGAGCGATGCCAGATTGGGAAGCTGCAGTTTGGTGAGCAGATTTGTGCCTACCAACCCATCGTGTCCCTCCTTCGCGAGAAACACTTCGACAAAGTTGGCCAGTATGGTGAGCTGCTGCCGCGCCACACTCACGCTGCGTCGATACATCGGCACGAGCGCGTACGGTGTGTCTGCGGCGCGACCACCGTTAATGAAGTATTGCGCAAGCACGGCGTCGGCCACGCCAGCAATTGGAAACGCGCGCATGGCGCGCCGCACATCTCCGTGTGCGTCGCCGTCCTGCAGGCGGCGCACAAGAATCGTATCGAGTGCGGTTCCGGAGACAACGCCGAGTTGTCCGCGCATGGAGACGGCGCGTGCAAGGCGCCAGTTGGAAACGCCTACGCCCATGCCGCCCTGAATTACAATCGGTACATCGCGAGTGTCAGTCACGTTCTGCTTCCCATAGGCACGCGATCGAGTCCATGCGCACCGACGTGCGGACACGTGCCTCGACCTACCTGCGAAACTCTGAAGCTTCGCGGGAATCAGGCTGACATTCAGTCAGGTATCATCTATCGCGTTTGTGCGGATTTCCCCGACTCTGACGCGATGCAGTGTGCAGTGCGTGCGTTGGGTTACGACTGAGCGCGCGCTTGCGCCTGGCGCGTATGTTGACGAAGCATGGGCTCATGAGCTCACGATACAGCGCGCTCAACTAGGGCGGCGTGGCAACGCCCACCACTGCTGTGCCTTGCAACGTGCGGTCTCCCACGCTCGGCTGAACCGACATTTCGTACTCCGGTGATTCAGGCAAATCGAATCGCCGCGCGGTCTCCGCTACTTGCGCAGCGTCATTGTTCATTGGTGGATATACACCAATATGTCGCTTGAAGCCCGCAAAGTAGAAGACGACGTGCTTGAGCCTGTCTCACTCCACGCGTCGCGCGGCGATGACGTATGGCACGCTCCACGAACGCCAGTCAGCGCGTTCCGCTGCACGTGCCGTCCACACCGTTGTCACTGCGGCGCGTAGTTCCGCCGCCCGCGCTGGGCCAAGTCGATCCGCCCCATCGAGCAACGCTGGCAGCGCATCGCCGGACAGTCTGGCGTGGTACTTGACGTCAAACTCAAGCCCGCGCTCCGCCCGACTCAAGTTGGTCTCCACAATCCAGCGCTCTGGGTTCAGCAGGTTGAACGCGCCGAGCCAGATCGCTGACACAACAAGCACACCAGGCGCAAATCGCGCGCGGACGTTCCGTAGCACTGTGAACCCAAACCATCCGAGCACGGCAGCGACCCAGACCAACACGGCTAACGCCAGCACGCGGTCATCGGTGAGACCATAGTAGCGCAGGTACAACGCCAGTCGGAAAACAGCGGACACAAGCAGTGCGCTCACCAGGGCGAGCAGTGCCAGACCAAATCGGCGAAACGTTCGGCGTTCGCGCTCGGCGTCGCGGGCAAGCACTTCGTCGGCAAGCAACAGCGCGGCGAGCACAATACCCGCAATCACGATCAACTCAAAAAATCCCTGTCGTGCGTAGTCGGCAACGGTCACACCGCTTGCGGTGGCTACGTACTCCGCACCGCCAAAAATCGTGCGCACTTGCAACGCAATCCAGATGCTCAGCAGTACCGTGAGACCCGTCAGCAGCGGTGCGATGACCGGAAACGAAAGACGCGGTTGGATCCGACCCGCCAGTGTCCCCGCGCCGGTCATGACCAGGGAACCACGCAGTGCGCCGGCAACAACCCAGGCAGCCATGAACGTGCCAACACCGTGTCCCACCAGACTCACATCGAGCATGGCACCAGCGTCCTCAAGCAACTGGGCAAACAACGGATCGGCGGAACCCAGCAACAGCGCTACGGCGATCAACACGGGTGCGGCCGCGATCGCGCCAACACCATAGCCGCCAAGCGCTCGGCGCTGCGCCGATTCCAGTCGCACTGGTGCGGCGTCTCGCAGTGCCAACATTGGTGCGCCCGCAATCATGGTTGAAACCGCGGCAATGCCACCGACGGCGCAATCACGTGGCTCAAGCGTCGCGAGCGGACGGCCCGCCGCGCGCCAGGCGATGAGCGCCGCGACCACGAGCAGCGCAAAGAGATCGAGCACGAAGAGGATTTCTGCGTCACGCAGTACCAGGAGCAACGCCAGCAGCGCGGCGCTCACGAAGAGCATCGTGCGCTCGCGGTGCGCGCTCGGATCTGGCGCCGTGTTGCTGCGTGCTATGCTGAAGCGCGTAGCCGCGTAGGCGACGCTGAGAATGCCGAGTACCCATACGAGAAATCCGGCGCGCCACCATTCTGCGCGCAGCAACCAGTTGCCAGCGAGTCCCAATACTGTCGCGGCCACAAGCAGTCGACGTGCGAGTTGCGGTGTCACGCGCTCTCCTTGATCAATTCGTTGGTGATCGTGACGCCACCAAAGCGACGATCGCGTGCGGCGTAATCGGCGAAGACGTTGTCCAGATCATTGGCGGAAAGATCGGGAAAGTTCGCATCGAGAAATGCGAGCTCCGCGTAGGCGCTTTCCCACAGCAAGAAATCAGACAGCCGTCGTTCGCCACCAGTGCGCAGCACCAGGTCAACGGCCGGCAGGATGCTCGAATCCGCGACGGTCGCGTGATCGGAACCAGCGGCCAGATCACCGTCGCTCGCGGCCCGTTGAATCGCAGCGCGGCTGGAGTAATCAATGGCCACACGAACGTGCATCCGCGTGCATGCACGCGTCCGTGCCTCCGCTTCCTGAATGCGCGCAACCAGCGACGTGGGCAGCCGATCACGTCGCCCGATGATGGACAGGCGAATGTTATTGGTCAGCAACTCTGGCAGCTGTCGATCCAGATGCGTGGCGAACAACTCGAACAGCAGTCGTACTTCATCGGCTGGTCGTTTCCAGTTGTCGCTGGAGAAGGCATAGAGCGAGAGCTGTTCAACGCCGCGACGCGCGCAATGCGTGACCATTTTGCGCACCGTTTGCGCACCTCGCACGTGTCCCATCCAGCGCGGCCGCCCGCGTTGCGTCGCCCACCGACCATTGCCATCCATGATGACGGCCAGATGGCCAGGTACCGTCATGTGTTGACGACTCATGCGCCACCCACCCGTTTGATCAGTGCTTCCATGTGCGCGAGGTAGTGCTCAAGCGCGCGCCGGCCTTCGGCCGTGAGTCGGTACTCCGTGCGTGGCACACGTCCCTCGTAGCCTTTCGTGCAGCTGATATATCCGGCGTCCTCCAGCTTGCGCGCGTGCACCGACACGTTGCCGTCGGAGGTATCGAGCAGTGACTTGAGTTCGTTGAACGTGAGGGACTCGTGCACAGCGAGCGAACTCACAATGGCGAGCCGCAAGCGCTCATGAATGAGTCGATCGAGCGCCATGGGCATGGAGGCGTCTCCGTCGACGGCTTGGAGTGTGGTGGATTTTTTGCGCGCGCTGCTACGCGGTTCCGCGTTGGTTGCGGTGATGTCTTCGTCGCGTCGCGCGCGCGCTGCACTTCCGTCTCGCTTAGCCACCGTGCCTCCGTGCGATGTGCACGCCAAATGCAGTTTGCAGTCCGCCAAATCCAAGCGCCATCATGACGTTGCCGTTGGCGAACGGAAGAAAGAGTGCGAGGACACCCAGTGCGATAAAGCCGAAGCCCATCAGCGGCACGGCGCGAATGGAGAATGCGCCGGCGGTCGTGACGCCCATGCCATACAGCAGCAGCCACACGCCCGGAATCACGCGGGCGACAAGTCGCGAGTCGAGGCCTGGCGTGAACGGATCAATGAGCGCGAGAGTGAGCACGGCGCCCGTGAGAATTGCCGGCCACAGACTGAAGAGAAATTTTCGGGCGGGTACACTCAGTGCGCGGGCGCTTTCGCGACCAACGCGCCGCCGCATTTTGTGCAGCATGGCGGCGCTGCCGATGATGGCGCCAACTGCCGCCGTAATCGTCCAGACGGCCAGCCAGCGCTCGGGTGTAGTCTGTCTGGACGCGACGAGCGCGGCGACCACAGCCATCGCGCCAAGTGCGACGAGTCCCCATCCCGGCACGTCAGTGAACGAGGCAGCGCCTTCCATGGTGCGCCGAATGAACGACAGGTCCTTCATCGCGCGATCGTGCAGCGCCGGTGGTTCGGGTTTGGGAGCGGTCATACGGCGAGTATCGGGGCCCCGGGGTTCAATATCAAGAACTTTGTGCGATAAAGTAAGCATACGTGCTCAGTGAACCGGAGTTTCGGGCGGACAGTCACTCGCCGAGAGTGGCAAGTACTTTATGACGCAAAGTACTGCCGAAAGGTCACGGCGGGCAAGGGCCGCGCCGGCGACTGCTCAGGGACGGATTCGGACGCTCGAGGGCAGCACCACAAAATCGCTGGTTCGCTCCAGCGCGTTCATGGCCGCAAGCAGCGGTGGCGGCGGCGCGATCAACCGTCTGGCCGACAAATCCAGCCATCCGCCGGAGCTTGTCACCCGGGCGCTGAGTTTTCCGTCCGGGCGGAATATTTCATGGCGCAGCAGAAACCGGCTGCCGTCCTCGGCGTGACCGGCCATGGCGTACGTCACCCGTATCAGTTGCTGCAAGCCGACTTCCTTGAAATACTCCACCTCGTCCTTCATCACCACCGGACCAATGCGCAGGCGCAAGAACTCTTCGATCGGGAAGCCATGCTCGGCGAGAAACATCTGTCGCACGTCGGCGCTCTTGTCCAGATACGCCGTGTTCTTCATGTGCGAGTTGAAGTCCATATCGGCCCAACCCGCATAGAGCGTCTTTTCGTACATCAGGGACCGTCCAATGGATGTGCGTGCGTCGCTATGCGTGTTTATGGCGCGACGGCAGCGCGGCCGGGAGTTCGCGAAGACGCCATGCACTCCACCTCCACACGCGCGCCGAGTGCGAGCCCGTTGGCACCGAGCGCACTGCGCGCCGGATACGGCGCCGTGAAGTACTCGCGATAAATGGCGTTAAACGCTGGCCATTCTGCCATGTCGGCGAGCATCACTGTGCACTTGATCACGTGTTGCATGCCGAGGCCGTTGCGTTCGAGTACGCCACGAATGTTGTCCATGGTTTGCCGCGCTTCCGGCTCCAGCCCGCCGGGCACCACGGCCATTTCGCCGTTGCGTGTGCCGATCTGCCCGGACAACAAGAGGAGGTCTCCAACGCGCACCGCCTCGGAAAATGGCAGACCGGGCGGCGCGGCCTCGGAGTTCAGATATGCAACGGCATCAGCAGTGGACGACAGTTCCTGCGACGATGCCGCCTGTGCCGCGGGCGGTTGCGACGTGGGTTTGCATGCACTCGCTGACAGACATGCCAGACTCAGCGTCCATGTCGCCCGCCACATGGCAGGCCGCCACGCGCGCGGTGCTACTTGCTCCACGGCGGGACCACTTTGTTGCTCCGCGCATACGCGATCAGCTGGCCCAGATGTTCGTGCAGGTGCGACAGCGTGACAATCATGACTTTCTGACGCGTCATGTCCTGACCGAAAAACTTGATGCCTTCACCGAGGTTGGTATCGGTGGTCAATCGCATCGCGCCATGCAGATGTCGAAAGGACGCTTCAAGTTCCGCAATAATCTCGGCGCGGGTTGCAGTGCGTGTTTCATACTTTTGCACCGTCGACATATCGGTGGCCGATATTCCGCTCGACGCGGGTGCGGGTGCGCCCATGGCGATCGGAATCAGATAGTTATCGGCGGCAACATGCTTGAACACTTCGCCGGTAGAACGCACGCCGGTGGTCGGACGCCACGCGTAGCTGGATTCCGGCATCGCGTTCGCCAGATCGATGATCTTTTTCTGCACAGCGCTGACTTCGGCGTGCATGTCGTTCATGAGCGACTGGGCGCGCACGGCGCGTGGCGGGACTACAGTCGTTGCGAGCAGCGCACTAGCAAACAGCCACACACGAGCGCTCGTCATCGGACGCATAAGTAACTCCGGGAGGCGGTGAAACGGGGGAGTGAACCGAAATAGCCGGACACAAACAATACGATCCGTTCCGCCACCCTGTAAGAGGGCGTCAGCGCTTCCCGTTCTTGTACGCTTTGTGCTCCTCGGGCATGCAGACCGCACACGGGTGGTAGCCGGCGGCGATTGCGGTGGCTTCATCGGCAAAGAACACGCGTTGCTGCGCGTAGAGGCCGCCGTTCTCAAGCGCGCGGCGGGCCAGTTTGCAGTCCAGGCGGCCGTAGCGGCGCTCTTTGCGATAGCCGCCAAGGGTGCCCTTCGTTGGCGTGGAGTAGCGGCCGCCGTCGGCGCCGATCAGCGTGTATAACTTGCTTTCAGTCATCCGTGAAAGATAACGCGTTCCGGCAGCTGGTGCCGAGCCGGACGTATCCTGGGCACATCACCTCTCTGTATAACACATGTCGACATCGTCTACACCGTCACTCTCAGGATCTGTGGTTCGCCTCGATACGGCGCTGCTTCGTGTGCGGGGCGACTGCCTGACCAACGCGGAAAACGGCCCGCACGGTGACCGCGCGGTCACTGGTGCGCAGGATTTTCTGGTTCTGCATGCCGATGCGGCGGCCGGGCTGTGCACCGCCGTGCCACTGTTCGGAAAGTCCGCGGTTGGCAACCAGCCGCTGCTCGATGAGTTCAAGTCTGGCAGTGCGAGCGGATGGAAAGGCAGCGAGGTGTACTTCTCGCGCTGGCAGCACTGGCGCATCCCCGTCGACGTGATTCAGCAAGCGATTGCGGCTGATGCGTCACCGCTTGAATCACGTCGTCGTTACTCGGGGAGCGACTCCTCGGTCCTCGACGACATTCGCGCCTGGGAGAGTCGCAATCGCGCGGAGTATCGCACGGCGTAGCGGAACACGACGGCCCTCACGACGCGGGCTTCATGCGCGAGAAGGGATAGCCGTTGCAGCCCGTGCGCGGATTGTTGCGATCAGCGGCCGGTGTGTTCCGCGCGGCGTCGCGTGTGGGCGCGCGGTACGCGGTAAAGCAGAAGGCCCATGTGTATGGCGACATGTTGGGAAGCAACATCCAGTCAATCCGCGTCCACAATCCGGGATCACTGGTGTTGGTCGCTGCATTGCGCGCGACCACGAACTGCGCCTGCGTGTGCCACTCCATTATTTCGAACTTGCCGTGCGGCTGCTGCGTGAACAGCGTGTCAGAAATGCTGTACGTGTTGCCATAGTCGTCGGTGAACGTCCCGCGCATGACGCCGTCTGGTAGCGCGGCGAGACGATTCACTGACGGCGGTGATGAGGCGCACGCCGACGCGAACGACATAGCGGCGAACAATCGAATTGTGTGTGCGAAAGCAAGTCTCACGATGGTGTCACTTTTCCGACCACACCGCCAACTCATTCCCACTCGGGTCGGCAAAATGAAAGCGGCGTCCGCCGGGAAACTCGAACGGTGCAACGAGTATCCTGCCACCAGCGGACTCAACGGCCGCCAGGCTTTGCGCGAGGTTTTCTGAATAGAGAATCACGAGCGGTCCCGTGGTGCGTAGTTCGGAGGTGCGATACATGCCGCCCGCTTCGCGATCCGCGCCCTGAATACCGGCGTAGTCCGGCCCGTAGTCGGTGAAGCGCCAACCGAACGCAGTCGAGTAGAAGTGCTTGGCGGCTTCGAGGTCGGAGACGGCGAACTCGATGTAGTCAATGCTGTGGTGTTGGTGCATCGGTGGTCTCGGAAGGCTGGGGAGTGTGTCGTGCGGCGCGGCGAAGTGCATCCAGCACGCGAGCCAGCTGACGTTGATGCGTACGCAGGTGTGCGTCAAGCAGCTGCAACGCCTGCAGCACATTGAGCGGGCCAGCAATGGGGTGCCGAAAGACGCGTTTGCGACGTCCGCGCGCATCCAGTGACTCCGCGAACGCGCGAAGCATCTGATGCTGCTCGATCCACTGCGCACGCAGCTCGCTGAAGGATACGGCGCCGCTTGGGCGCATGGATTCGGACGGTACGGATACGCGCACACCAAAGCGAAGCACGGCCCACACGATCAAGGCGCGCACGCGATCGCGTGCGATCGCGGTGTGTGGGACACGTGTAGATGCCGTTCGTACATCGCCGAGCACGACCTGTTCCGCCAGCACCAGATGTTCAATGATCTCGACCGCGGACCACGTACTGTCTGTGGCGCGCCACACCTGCTCCTCCGGATCGAGTGCTGCGACCGTACGAAGCATCTCCGTTCGCGTGGCGTCGATGGCGTTGAGATACGTGTTCACCAAAGCGCTGACATTTCCTGCAAGCAGTTATGCGATAACCAATGTTAGCGCACGTCAAACACCAAATGTGACGATTCGGTTCGCCACCGGGTTAGCTGCCGAGATACGGCGAGGTGTTGCCTGCGCGGAATAGTACGTGACGCTCCTGGCGTTGCGATTGCTGTTATGGATGAGCTCGCCTTCCTTCAATTACGATTCGGTTAAACGTCGCGCTTCTGGTATTGCCGAAACAACTCTTCGGCGCGTTTGTGGTGTCAGATGTGTCGGAACGTCCGCGCGTGCGCACGTTTCATCCCACCTTGCAGCGGTTTGACTCATGCAACTGCTCCGCTCGCGCCGATTCATCGGTGCCCTCGCCGTGCTCGTCGTCGCCTCTGCCGCGTGGCTGCTGGCCGATTCGCCGAAAGACGATGCGTCATTGACCGCTGTTGTCACGAAAGGTGATTTCATCGTGCCGGTCTCATCGGCTGGCGAGCTGCGCTCGTCGTCGTTCGTGCAGATCCAGGGACCGGCCAACGCACAGCAAGCGGGTGCGTTTCAAATGAAAATCGCGACGATCGTGCCCGAGGGTACGCTCGTGAAAGAAGGCGACGTAGTGGCCGAGCTTGATCGATCAACTTTGGCGAGCAAGATGCAAGAGACTGCGCTGAACGTGCAGAAGTCAGAGGCGCTGTACGAGCAGGCGATGCTCGATTCCACGCTGAACCTTTCCAAAGCGCGTGAAGACTTGCGCGGAATGGAGCTGGCGCTTGAGGAAAAGCGCATTGCGCGTGATCAGGCCAAGTTCGAAGCGCCAAGTGTACAGCGGCAGGCGGCCATTGATTTTGAGCGCGCCGAACGCGCGCTTGCACAGGGAAAGATCGATCTCGTGACACGCACCGAACAGGCGCAAGCGAAGATGCGTGAAGTGGGCGCCGACCTGGAACGGCAGAAGAGTCTGCAGCGCGTAGTCATGGAAGTGATGGAGGGATTCACAGTCCGCGCTCCGTCGTCCGGTATGGTGATCTACGTGCGCGAATGGAACGGCCGAAAGAAGGGCGCCGGCGCGCAGGTGAATCCGTGGGAGCCGGCGGTAGCCACACTACCCGATCTCACCAAAATGGAATCCATGACGTACATCAACGAGATCGATGTGCGAAAGGTGCTGGTGGGTCAGCCGGTGAGAATCACGCTCGACTCCGACCCCAACAAACTGCTCGAAGGCACCGTGACGGCCGTCGCCAATGTTGGCGAACAGCGTCCGAACTCCGACGCAAAAGTGTTTGAAGTGAAAGTCACGGTCACGGCGCCGGATACCACGCTGCGCCCGGGCATGACCACCGGCAACCTGATCGAAACCGCGAGACTGACCGACGTGCTGTCGGTGCCGCTGGAAGCCGTCACGAGCGAGGAGAACATTCCGTTTGTGTTCGTGCGTCGCAGCGGACGCTTGGTCAAACAGGAGATCACGACCGGTGCAATGAACGATACGCACGTTGTTGTGTCCGCCGGGTTAGCCGAAGGCGAAGAGGTGCTCCTGGTACCGCCGACTGATGCCAGCAAGGTGAACACCAGCCGACTCGCCGGTGACACGCCTTGAGCGAGCGCGCGCCGCGTACGCGCGCATCACAACGCAGGGGCTCTTTGCGCTCCGCACGGCGCTTGAGGCGGTCACCCACAATCGTCTGCGGGCCGGACTCACCTCGCTCGGAATTCTTTTTGGCGTTGCCTCGGTGATTGCCATGCTCGCCATTGGCAAAGGCGCCGAGCAGGAGATTCTTGAGCAGATGCGGTTGCTCGGCACGAACAATGTGATCGTAACGCCGTACGTGGAGCAGGAAGAAGGAAAAGCGGAAAGCGAATCAGAAAGCAAACAGCCGAAAAAGTACTCACCCGGTTTGAGCGTGGGCGATGTGGAGGCAATTCGGCGTGTCATTCCGCAGCTCGACGCGGTGTCGGGTGAGATCGTGGTGAACACCACCATCACGCGCGAGGGTGTGCGGCGCTCGGGGCGTGTTGTGGGTGTGGACACGAGTTACTTCCGGTTGCTCAATCTTGAGATTGCGCAGGGCACCTTGTTTTCGGCGGCGCAAGCAACGGGCGAACGACCCGTGGCGATTATCGGACACGGTGTGCGCAATCGGTTCTTTACCACGGAAGAGCCAATTGGCCGACGTATCAAAGTGGGAGAGCACTGGTTCACCGTGGTCGGGGTGCTCGCCGATCGGCAAACGATTGGTGAAAACGCCGACAAGCTGGGTATTCGCGATGCGTCGATGGATGTGTATGTGCCGGTACGCACCATGCTACTGCGTATTCGCGATCGTGCGCGACTCACGGTGCAAGGCGTAGAAACCGCTGCGCAGGCGGAGGGCATGGTGGTGGTGGGTGGCGAAGAAGAGTCTGAAGAAACACGTACGGAGCGTACCAACCCGCACCAGCTGGATCGCATCATTGTGCGCGTGAGTGAGGCATCGGCCGTACCGCAGGTTGCTGATGTGATGCGTCGTCTGCTGGCCCGCCGGCACAACGCGGTTGTGGACTACCAGATCACGGTGCCGGAGCTGCTGCTCAAGCAGGAGCAGCGCACCAAAACAATCTTCAACGTGGTGCTCGGCGCGATTGCCTCGATTTCACTGATCGTTGGTGGTATTGGCATCATGAACATCATGCTCGCGTCTATTCTTGAGCGCATTCGGGAGATTGGCGTGCGGCGAGCGATGGGCGCGACGCAGGAGAACATTCTGGCGCAATTCCTGGTTGAGGCAGTGCTTATCTCAGTCGTTGGCGGCACGGCCGGCATTCTTGTTGGCGCGGGAATCAGTGCTGCGATTGAACAGTTTGCTGGTATTCGCACGCTGGTCGCTCCGCTTTCGATCATTGTGGCGTTTGGCGTATCCCTCACCGTTGGTCTTGTGTTCGGCATCGTGCCGGCGTGGCGCGCTGCGCGTCAGGATCCCGTCGTCTGCCTTCGCTACGAATGAAGCACATCTCGATCTCGGCGCTCGCACTGGGCGCGCTCATTCTGTTTGCGCCTGTTCATCACGCGCCGTTGCACGCGCAGCAAGCCATGGAGTTCACACTGCGCGATGCGGTAGAGCGCGCGCAGCGACAGGGACTGCAGGCTAAAGCCGCCGTGGCACAGCGCAACGCCGCTCGTCAGCGAGACCGCGCCTTCGCCGGCGCGCTGTTGCCACAGCTCTCGCTCAACGGAAACCTTCCGGTGTACAACCGGTCGATCATTCCCGTGCTGCAACCCGACGGGTCCACGGTGTTTCGGCCACAGCAGCAGAATGAAGCCGCGCTCACCGCGCAGGTTACCCAGCGGCTGCCCATCACGGGTGGTGATCTGTTCGTGAACTCCTCGTTATCACGTCTCGATGTCTCGGGCGACCGGGAGATTCGCACGTGGCAGTCAACGCCGCTGCTGGTGGGCATTCGTCAGGATCTCTTTCGTCCGAATCGTCAGCGCTGGGACAATCGCGAGCAGGATCTGCGCTACGATATTTCGGAACGAACCTACGCCGAAGCACTCGAAGAAATCGCCATTGCCACTACCAATGCGTTTTTCGATCACTACAACGCTCGGGTGGGCCTCGAGAACGCAGAAACAAACGTGGCTGTCAACGACAGCCTCTACACGTTGAACGAAGGACGTTTTGAAGTCGGTCGCATTGGCGAGAATGACCTTTTGCAGAGCGAGCTGGCGTTGCTGCGTGCGCGGAACGCTGTCGATGCCGCGCGATTGGAGCATGACCGTACACTGGCGGCGCTTCGACTGGCGCTTGATTTGCCTGTGGGTGCGCCGGTTCGGCTGACGGTGCCCACAGACATCCCTCGTGTTGTGGCCGACACTGCGACGGCCGTTCGCGAAGCACTCAAGAATCGCGCCGCGTTGCAAGAGCTTGAACTGAGCGAAGTGCAGGCGGAACGCCGCGTCTCGGAATCACGATTTGGTACCGGGCCCGGCGCGAGTGTGCAGGCGTCGGTTGGTTTTAACCAGACGGGCGCGGAGGCGGGCGCTGTGTATCAGGACCTGCGTCAGGCACAGCGATTTGCGGTGGGTGTGCAGATTCCCGTGTTGCAGTGGGGCGCCCGCGGTGGACAGATCGAAGCCGCCAAAGCGGATCTGTCGCGTCAGGAGTTTTCCAACCGACAGACGCGTGAGCAAACGGTGCAAGATGCACATTTTGCGGCGCTGCAGCTGGCACTGGCTGAACGGGTGCTGCAAGTCGCCGCCAAAGCGGACACCGTTGGTGCCAAGCGATTTGATGTGGCCAAGAATCGATATGTGATTGGTCGCATCGGTATTGATAATCTCTATCAGGCACAAACAGAGAAGGACGGTGCGTTGCAGGCGTATCTGCAGGCGCTGCGTGGTTACTGGGTGGCGTATTACCGCTTACGCAGACTCACGATGTACGATTTCGAACAGAACACGCCCATTCGTGGCGCGCCGTAGCAGCGGTGCCCAGGCCGTTCGCGAGAGGTCCGACGCGCGCGTAACCCTTGAGTCCCGCGTACCGTGGGCTAGATTTCATGAACAGAGACGCGCCCGGCCCCAACGGCCCGGGCGCTCATTTTCTATTTGCCCCGGCTTCACCGCATTGTGCGATGAGGCGGGGCTCGTGACTATCTCCGGTGCCCGCCATGCTCGAAGAACTCAAGGCCAAGCTTCGTGGTGAAGTAGAAAAACTCACGCACGAACTCCACATCGTCCTCCCGGCGGAAATCCGTCGCGCCGTGGAGATGGGTGACTTGAAGGAGAACTCCGAGTACAAGGCTGCGCTCGAACGTCAGCAGTTCGTGCAGGCGCGTCTCGGACAGCTCAACATGCGCCTGAGCAAGCTCGGTCAGATCGAAATGGATCAGATCCCGAGTGACCGTGTGGGACTCGGCTCAAAAGTTGTAGTGGAAGACCAGGCGACCAAGAGCCGCGAGACGTATCACCTCGTGTTCGGTGATTCCGCCGACTTTGAAGAGGGGCACGTGACGATGGGTTCACCGATCGGTCTTGCACTGTCTGGCAAAGCGGTCGGAGAAACGGCGTTTCTCAAGTTGCCGTCAATGGTGCGCAAGCTGACCGTGCTCGAACTCGTCACCATTCACGACGAAGCCGCCGAAATCTGATCCACGCTGAAGAGGCGTTTCGCATCGCTGCGATACGCCTCCAGCGCGGCATCACGCTCATCGTCTGTCCACTCGAGCAGCGCGGCCATGAGCGGCGCAATGCGTTCTGCCGCACCAACGCCGTGATCGCGCGTTTCAAACGCCACGTGTGTTCGACGCACCAGTACGTCGGCGAATGTGCATGCCGCTTCCCGTTCAACGGCGTGCGCGACCTCGGCCAGCATGTACGGCAGTTGGTCTACGAGACGCGAGCGCAGGTTGGGATCGCGTTGTGCGTAACTCCACACGTTGCGCCAGCGACTGCCGTACGCACGGGCCAGACGTTCGCCAACCGCCGTGTCGCCGACCGTCACCGACGCTTCGTGCTCGGCGTGCTCCAGTGACTCAATGTCACCGCCCGGGAGTACTTCACGTTCGCTGCGTTCGTGCGCGTCACTGGTGGCCTTGTGCCCCGTGGCTTTGTCGGCAATATCAATGGCCATGGCGCGATATGTGGTGAGTTTTCCGCCGGTCACACTCACCAGACCATTCGGCGCGCGCACAATGGCATGCTCACGAGACGCACTGCCCGTATCACGCGCGGTACCGGTTTGCGATGCGGCAAGCGGACGAATCCCAGCCCACGCACTGATCACGTCTTCGGATTTCAGATTGGCATACGGGAAGCGCATGTTCACGGAGCGCAACAGATAGGCGATTTCCTGCGCCGACGCGCGCACATCGTCGGGTCCGCCGGTGGCGGGTCGTTCCGTGGTACCGATGATCGTGTGAACACCGGCTGGCAGCACAAACATCACGCGACCATCAAGCGGCGATGTAATCGTGATCGCGTCTTTGTTGCCGAGTCGTTGGCGCGACACCGCAATGTGTGCACCCACCGCACCGTGCACCGCGTGTGAACTCGGCAGTCCGGTGAGCGACGCCGTGACATCACTCCATGGGCCAGTGCAGTTGATCACGAGTGGCGCACGAACCGCGAACTGTTGGTCGCGCAACCGATCCCGTACCAGAACGCCAGCCAGCATCCCGTTCTGATCAATGCCGCCGGTGACTTCCACATGGTTTGCCACCACCGCGCCT
Organism: Gemmatimonadaceae bacterium; assembly: GCA_051859245.1. Lineage (GTDB taxonomy): Bacteria > Gemmatimonadota > Gemmatimonadetes > Gemmatimonadales > Gemmatimonadaceae > JAABRT01. Next base: position 21,710 of record JBHYGA010000010.1, on the reverse strand, counting down.
GCTTCACGCGCGGCAATCACGGTGGCGAGTACGAGACGCGTGTCATCGGTTGCGGCATCCCAGTAACGCGCACCGCCAGTGAGCGCGTTGCGATCGAGCGCCGGCTCCGCGTCAATCACTTCATCGGGACTGAGCGACTGATGGCGGCCGACGTTGCGAAAGAGCGAGAGCGCGTCGTAGAGCGCAAGTCCAGCACGCAACTTCCACTTGGGCACGCGTGCATCCCGGTACACCGGCCACGTGAACGCCAACGGGCGTACCAGATGCGGCGCCAGCTTCAGCAGTAATCGACGTTCACGACTCGCCTCGAACACCAAGCCGAGATGTCCGTGTTCGAGATATCGCACGCCGCCGTGCACCAGGCGCGATGACCGGCTCGAGGTGCCAGATGCAAAGTCGTCTCGCTCCACAAGCGCTACGCGCAGGCCACGGATTGCCGCCTCACGAGCGGTTCCTGCCCCCGTGATGCCCCCGCCAATGATGATGAGGTCAAAGGCGTGATTGGCCAACGCCGTAATGGTCTCGCCGCGCACCGCTACTGCAGCGCCGGCGTGACGCGCCAGTTTGTCCGCCGATCCTTGTACGGATGTCGAGGAAGAGACGGAGGCTGGAGAGTGGGACATGCTGCTATTCTGGCCGATCAGCGTCCGCACCGCCAGTGCCTGCGGTGCGAACTGCTTGCATCAGAGGATTTGATGCGATCATGTTGTGTTATGCATACGAACCTCTTCTGCCGCGGCGCGACGCCTGTCGTGGCGACATTCCTGATGTTGAGTCTGATGGCGTGCGATCGATCGGGCTCGAACGACGTGTCCATCAACGTGGTGGGTGAGCGCGCGGGCTTGCTCGTGTGGCATCCGGTACAAGGTGCAACTCGCTACCACACGGAGATTCTCGATCTGCAGGGTCGTGTGATTCACGATCATCAGGCCGCAGACACGGTGGCGCCGCTCCCACCGCTCTTCGTTCCGGATAGCGGCGCTCAATGGCGGGTGCGCGCGTACAAAGGTGAAACGGAGATCGTAGTGTCCGCACGTCAGCCGTTTATCTGACCGTTCTCGCGCCGCACAGAAAAACAACGGCCCACCAATGCATCGCGCATTGGTGGGCCGTTGTGCAGAAGCGGTCCTCGACTCAGGGCACGCCGAGTGTCAGACCAGCGGCCGTGAACGCGCGTCCCACCGTCTGTGCGGATGCGAGTACCCGATTGGCTTCCGCAATCGCGACATCGAGCTCGCGGCTTGTGGTTGAGGCCTGTTGCTGCAGCGAGGCGCTTGGTGTCTCCCAGATGCCAGCGATCGCGCCTTTGACCGTGCCAAGTCGGCCGAGCACGTTCGCGGTGTTCGCGGCGCCGCCGAAGCCACCAAATCCGCCACCACCGCCAGGGCCCGCCGTGGGCGGGACAGCCATCGCGCCCGGCAAACGGCCTGGTTGCACACCAAACTTCACGCGCACGCTATCGAACGCCTGCTCCAGTGTTGCAAACGATGTTTTGTTTGCGGCGGTGAGTGATGGTGTGGAATCGAGTTTGGATTTCACAACAGCGATTTGCGTGGCAAGCGTCGTGAGCTTGGCGGCGACATCGCTACCGCGCTGCTGACGTGCGTGCAGATCGTTGAGCAGTGCGTCGTAGGCGATACGCGCACTGCCGGTGAGTTGCACTTGCGGATCCATGACCACCTTCATGGTCTTGCTCGACAGCACTTTGCCGTTCGCCACCACCGCGACGGTGTAGTCGCCGGGCGTGACGTACGGCGCAGCCGCACCACCGCCGCCACCAAATCCGCCACCGCCTCCGCCGCCACGACACGGTGACGACGGCTTGTAGCCCGCGGTTGGGAGTGGCGTGGGCACGCCGGGGATGCGAGCGGCACCGCCCTGTGCGCCGCCACCACCGCCACCACCACCACCGCCGCCACCGCCGCCACCGCCGCCACCACCACCACCGCCGCCGCCACCGCCACCGCCACCGGGGCCACGACCACCGGGTGCGGCGGCGGGTGTCGCGCTCACGATCGGCGCGCCGCGCAGATCCCAGCACACGGTCTGAATGCCGGTGAAGTTGCTGTCGGCGCGTACGGCGAGCTCACGCACCACACGCGTCCCACTGCTGATGCGCACGGCGAGCGAATCCGGAGCCTTGTTCACGAACATGCGAATCGTCGCGTCGGCCGGCGGATTTTCGCCGATGAAGGTCTGATGTCCCCAGAACTCGTCATTGCGATCATCCTTGTACTTCCACTGCAATGCGTTGGGCACGGAAAACAACGCCACATCGGCAACGGTGCGCGCGGTGTTGTACTCCTGAATCGGCGACAGGTCGTCGAGCACCCAGATGGAGCGACCATGTGACGCCACAATCAACGCGTTGTCACGCGGATGAATGGTGAGTTCGTCCACACGCACATTGGGGAAGTTGTCACCGCTCAGTTTGCGCCAGTTGGCGCCCTTGTCGAGCGAGAGCCAAATGCCGCTTTCACCGCCCACGTAGAGCACATTGGCGCTACGTGTGTCTTCTGTGAGCGTGCGTACAATCTCGCCGTTCAGTCCATTGGTGATGCGACGGAACGTGGCGCCAAAGTCGGTGCTCATCCACGCGTGCGGCGTGAAGTCGTTTTCGCGGTGATTGTCGACGGTCACGTACACGGTGCCAGCCTCAAACCGCGAGGGCACCACTTCAGATACAAAGGCACCCGCGGGGAATCCGGGCAGGTTGGCCGTAATGTTCGTCCACGTCTTTCCGTTGTCACGCGTGACGCTCACGGTGCCATCATCAGTGCCCGTGTAGATCACCCCGGCCTGTTTGGGTGATTCAGCCAGTGATACGATCGCCGGCCACTGCGAGATACCGTCGTTGCGCGCCAGCCGGATATCGCGACCGTTCTGCCCCATCGTAACGATGGAATCGCGATTCTTGTTCTGTGTGAGATCGGGACTAATCACCGTCCACGAATCACCACGATCCGTTGAACGAAACACACGATTGGCGGCCACGATAAGCGTGCCCAGTTCGTGCGACGACAATGTCATTGGCGAATCCCAGTGAAAGCGGAATCGCTCAGTCGCCGGCACGGCGGGAGACACATTCTGCGGTGTGGGCCGAATGCTCTTGGACTCGCCCGTGATCTTGTTGCGACGAATCATGTTGCCGTCCTGCGACTCGGTGTAGACAATGCGTGAGTCGCGCGGATCGGGCATGGCCACAAACCCGTCGCCACCGAGAATCTGGAACCAGTCGTAGTTCATGATGCCTGCGCCAAAGCGCGAGCGACTGGGGCCACACCAGTTGTAGTTGTCCTGCATGCCGCCGCACACATTGAACGGCGTCTCCATGTCGTACCACGCGTGATAGAACAAGCCTACCGGCACATTGGGAATGAACTGCCACGTTTTCGCCGCGTCGTACGACACGCCGAGTCCGCCATCGTTGCCAATCACCACATGATCGGTATTGCGCGGATTAATCCAGATGGCGTGCACATCGTCGTGCAGCACGCGCGCGGCGTCGGGTTCAACCGTTTTTCCACCATCGTGCGACACGTGCAATCCAACGCCGACGTAGTACACGCGCTCCGGATTGGTTGGATCCACCTTGAGCTTGCTGAAATACATGGGGCGCGGATTTACGCTGTTGACCTTGGCCCATGTTGCACCGCCGTCATTCGAACGCCAGAGTCCTGACGGGCTCTGTCCAGCCGCGGCGGGTGCTTCCACGAGCGCGTAGACGATGCTCGCGTTCGACGGAGCGATATCCACTGCGAGGCGACCGAGTGCGCCCGTAGGAAATCCACCCTCCACCTTGCTCCATGTTTCGCCGCCGTCGCGGCTCACGTGCAGCGCACTGCCTTCACCACCGCCGTTGAAGCAGCAGGTGGTGCGTCGACGCTGGTACGTGGTTGCAAACAGGACCTTCGAATCCGTTGGCGACATCACGATGTCGTTGGCACCGGTTTCGTCATTGATGTGCAACGTGCGCTTCCAGGTCGCGCCACCGTCGGTGCTCTTGTACACACCGCGCTCGCCACCCGAACCAAACAGTGGGCCGGTCGCCGCAACGAACACGATGTCGGTGTTCGTGGGATCAAGCACGATCCGATTGATGTGCCGGGACTCACGCAGTCCCATGTGCGTAAACGTGGTGCCACCGTCGGTGCTCTTGTAGATGCCGTCACCCCATGATGTGCTCTGGCGATTGTTCGACTCACCGCCGCCGACCCACACGAGGTTGGGGTCCTTTTGCGAAATCGTCACGGCGCCGATGGACATCAGCCCCTGATGCTGAAACAACGGCGTGAACATTGTGCCGTTGCTGGTGGTCTTCCACACGCCGCCGTGGGCGGTGGCCACGTAGTAGATGGCCGGGTTGGCCTCATAAACGGCCACCGCCGCAATACGGCCAGACATGGTCGCCGGTCCGATCGAGCGGAAATGCAGCGACGAGAACTCGGTCGCGACCGCAGGTGCGGCTTGGGAGGTGAGCACTGCGGGCGCGAGGGCTGCGCCCGCGACGAACAGCAGGCCACAGGCACGTGTGCCACAGGCACGTGCGACACGCGAAAGGCGCGGGTCGATCACAGGAGGTACTCCAGGGGAGGGTGGGAAGAGCAGACCCCCAGTGACTGCAGAGGGTGCTCGCGATACGGTAACTTCAATTCATGATCCAATACGGGACTCCGGGGCAGCGCGTTGCCGTGGTTGCGGGCGTGCGCACGCCGTTCGCTCGATCGGGCACGCTGCTCGCCGACTACTCGGCACTCGACCTCGGCCGTCATGCGGTGGCCGCGATCATGCAGCGCACCGAGCTCGAAGGCAAGGGCGTTGACCTGCTCGTGTTCGGCACGGTGCTGCCGTCGGTACTCGCGCCCAACATTGCGCGGGAAATCTCGCTCATGCCGCACTTCCCGCGCGATGTGCAAGCCTACACTGTTGGGCGTGCCTGCGCCTCGGCGAATCAGGCGATTACCGACGCGGCCGATCAGATCGCACTTGGTCACGCCCGGATCGCGATCGCGGGCGGGGCGGAATCACTCACGCAGGTACCGATTCTGCATTCCCGTCGCATGGCAGACACGCTGATCGCGGCTAGCAAAGCCAAGTCACTCTCGCAGCGCCTTGGCATTCTGGGACGCATTCGGCCGCGCGATCTGGTGCCGATTACACCGGCGATTTCGGAGCCAAGCACGGGCGAGACCATGGGGCAGTCCGCCGACACCATGGCCAAGCTCAATGGGATTTCGCGAGAGGCGCAGGATGCCTTTGCACTCCGGTCGCATCAGCGCGCAGCGGCGGGAACACGAGATGGACGCCTTACCGCGGAGATTGCACCGATCACGGTGCCGCCCGCGCACAAGGAAATGCTCGCCACTGACAACCTGATTCGTTCTGACACCAAGCTTGAGCAGCTGGCGGCCCTGAAGCCGGTATTTGATCGGCAGTACGGATCGGTCACTGCAGGCAACGCATCACCGCTCACCGATGGAGCGGCTGCCGTGCTGCTCATGCGCGAAGATGTGGCCGCGGCGCTGGGATACGCGCCACTTGGATTCATCCGTTCGTACGCCTACGCGGCGATTGATCCCGCCGAGCAGTTATTACAAGCGCCGGTATTCGCGGCACCGCGTGCACTCGAGCGAGCCGGGCTGACACTCGCGGAGATGGATCGCGTGGAAATGCACGAGGCCTTCGCGGCACAGGTGTTGAGCAACCTGCATGGACTGGCGTCAACCGCGTGGGCGGAGCGCGCCGGGCTGAGCAGTCCGGTTGGCGAGGTTGATCCCGATAAACTCAACGTATTGGGCGGTTCGCTTTCGATCGGACATCCGTTTGGCGCGACGGGCGCACGCATCGTGACCACTCTGCTCAACGAACTGGGGCGCATTGGTGGCCAGTTTGGTTTGCTAACGGTGTGCGCCGCTGGCGGCATGGGACATGCCATGGTGGTGGAGCGCGCATGACGCAGACCCTGTCGCTGATGGTTGAAGACGGCGTCGCGGTGATCACCTTTGATGATCCCAACGCGCCCGTGAACGCGCTCAACTCGCGATTGGCATCGGAGTTCGAGGCCATGTTCACGCGATTGGAGACTGATGCGTCGATCACCTGCGCGGTGCTGATCAGTGGCAAATCGGATGTGTGGATTGCCGGCGCCGACATTGAAGAGCTCGTGTCGCTGACGTCGGCCAGTGCTGGCGAAACACTCTCGCGAAATGGCCAGCGCATGCTTGATCGACTGGCAGCGCTCAGGAAGCCGATAGTCGCGGCGATTCACGGCGCGTGTCTCGGCGGTGGTCTCGAAGTTGCCCTCGCGTGTCACTGGCGCGTGCTCAGCGATCACCCCAAGTCCGTGACGGCGCTGCCGGAGACACAACTTGGGCTGTTGCCGGGCGCAGGCGGAACGCAGCGCTTGCCGCGCTTGATCGGACTGCAAGGCGCGCTCGACATGATTCTTACGGGCAAGACAATTCGTCCACGCAAAGCACGCTCGCTCGGTCTGGTTGATGATCTTGTGCATCCGGCGGTGCTGCGTCGCGTTGCCATACAGCGTGCCCGGGAACTGGCAAGCGGCACACGCTCGCGTGAAGAACGCCGGAGCAGTGCGTCGGAAATGCTGCTGGAAGACAATCCGGTCGGACGTGCCGTCGTGTTTCGGCAGGCGCGCGAACAGGTTATGAAAAAGACGCGCGGTGCGTATCCAGCGCCGCTCGCCGCGATTGATGTGATAGCGGAAGGGTATGCACACGGTGTGTCGCGAGGCCTCGACGCCGAAGCGAAACAGTTTGGCGCGCTGGCCATGACACCCGTGTGTCGTGAACTGACGTTCCTGTTTTTTGCCACGACCGCGCTCAAAAAAGACACGGGCGTAGCCGACGCCAATGTCACCGCGACACCGGTGCAGCGAATCGGCGTGATTGGCGCAGGATTCATGGGCGCGGGCATTGCGTCCGTTGCCGTGCAGAAGCTCACGCCGGTGCGTCTGCGCGATGCGTCGCTCGATCGAATCGCGAGTGGGCTCCGCGCGGTGCGCGAGGTTCTCGCGGAGAAGCGAAAGAAGCGTCGACTGACACCGCTCGCGTTCGACGACATGATGAGTCTGGTGAGCGGCGGAACGGATTACACCGGGTTTACACGTGCCGACCTCGTGATCGAAGCGGTGTTCGAAGATCTTGCCGTCAAGCACACCGTGCTTCGCGAAGTCGAGCACGCAGCACCCAGCGCGATTTTTGCATCAAACACGAGCACGATCCCGATTGCGCGCATCGCTGAGGCGGCGGTACGCCCCGAGCGCGTGGTTGGTATGCACTTTTTCAGTCCGGTGCACAAGATGCCACTGCTCGAAGTGATCGCGGCACCGCAAACGAGCGCGCAAACGATCGCGACCACTGTTGCCTACGGAAAACAGATCGGAAAAACCGTGATCGTGGTTTCCGACGGTCCAGGGTTTTATGTGAATCGCATTTTGGCGCCGTACATCAACGAAGCCGGTCGGTTGCTTGACGAAGGTGTGGCCATGGACGCGATTGATTCGGCGCTAGTTGGCTACGGTTTTCCGGTCGGTCCGATCACGCTGCTGGATGAAGTCGGGCTCGATATTGCGGCCAAGTCAGGTCCGATCATGGCCGAGGCGTTTGGCGAGCGGCTGGCGCCGTCCGCCACGTTGCAGCGCGTGCTCGCCGATGGGCGGCTTGGACGCAAAGGCGGACGAGGATTCTACGCGTACGACGATAAGGGCAAGCGCGACGGACCGGACAAATCGGTCTATGCGCTGACACCCGCAACGGGCGCCCGTCGCGAAATGAGTGCGCAGGAGATCGTGGATCGTACCGTGCTCCCCATGCTCAACGAAGCCGTGCGTTGCCTCGAAGTCGGTGTGTTGCGCAACACACGAGATGGCGACATTGGCGCCGTGTTCGGCATTGGTTTTCCGCCGTTTCGTGGCGGACCGTTTCGTGCCATCGATGCGATGGGTGTGGCGCGTGTGGTGCAAGCACTCGACGCACTGGATACGCGGTTCCCTGGACGATTCACACCGGCGGCGAGATTGCGCAGCATGGCCGTTCGTGGTGAACGTTTTTATCCCTCTTCCGGTAAGCCATTGTGAGTGACGCTTCCGCCTCTGCGCCCGCGACAGCCCAGCCGCTGTCGATGCACCCCCGACTTGAGCTCATTGCCCGATTGCTCGCCGAAGCGCGCGCCGAATTGCTCGACGCCGCGCGCGAGATTCCAGCGGCGCTGCGCACCGTTCGCCCATCACCGGATCGGTGGTCAGCCGCGGAAGTGGTGGCGCATCTCGCCAAAGTGGAAGACGGCTCTGGTCGCCTGTTCAGCAAGGGTGCAAAAGCGGTGCGCGAAAGTGGTGCGCCGCTCGAGGCGGAGCAGTTTACCCCGAGCGACGCAGAAGCAATGCTGGCGGATTTTGATCGGTTTGGTGTGCGCGCCAGATTGCGAAAGTTTGATGCGCCGTCGGTTGTGATGCCCGCCGAAGCGCCAGATTTTGACGAAGCATGCCAGGCGCTCGAGGTCACGCGCGCGCGATTGCTGCAGGCCATGCAACAGGCCAGTGGCCTTGCGCTGTCCACATTCTCCGCGCCCCATCCGCGTCTCGGCGACATGAACTTGTACGAGTGGTTGCTGATGATCGCCCGTCACGAGCAACGCCACGTGTTGCAGTTGAAAGAAATTCGCCAGCACTTCGCCGACGAGTACGATGCATAACTGCTGCACACCACCTGTTCCCACCTCCCCACGCGTTGGAGTCGCTGTGAATCGTTCTATCACACGCTTGAAGAGCATGTTTCGTACACGCCGATCGCTGAGCACAGCATTGTGCGCCGTGCTGCTCGGCACTGGTGCAGCGGAGCTTGTCGCGCAACAAGCCGCACTCCCCAAGCCGGCCACACGAGCGGAACGCACGAACTATCAGGAGACATCGCATCATGCCGATGTGATCCTGTTCCTTGATTCGCTCGTGAAAATGCGTGCGCCAATTGTGGTCACGGAACTGGCGCGTTCAACCAAGGGCAAGGTGGTGCCGCTCGTGATCGCGTCGAAACCAACCGTGCGTACGCCGGCGCAGGCACGCGCGCTCGGTCGTCCCATTGTATATGTGCAGGCGAACATTCACGCCGGCGAGGTCGAAGGAAAGGAAGCGGTACAGGCACTGCTGCGTGATCTCTCGTTCGCGCGCGGCGCCACTGTGCTGGATTCGATCGTGCTCTTGGTGGTGCCGATCTACAATGCCGACGGAAACGATGACTTTGGCGACCAGGCGCGCAATCGTGGAGCGCAGAACGGTCCCGCGCAGATCGGCCTGCGCCCCAATGGCATGGGACTCGATCTGAATCGCGACTACATCAAGGCCGAGGCGCCGGAAACGCGTGGAACGCTCGCGGCGATCAATGCGTGGGAGCCCGACGTGTTCATGGATTTGCACACCACGAACGGCAGCTACCACGGCTACCACCTCACGTACTCGCCATCGCTGCACCCCGCCGCACCGCTGGCACCATTCGTTGGTGATACGATGCTCGTGGAGATTCGGTCGCGCATGCAGCAGCGCCACAACTTCCGCATCTTTCCGTACGGCAACTTCACGGGCGAATCGGGTCGTGGCTCACTCACCGACACCATCAAAGCAGCGTTCGTAACGTACGAACACAAGCCACGCTTTGGCACGAACTACTACGGCCTGCGTGGTGCCATGTCCATTCTCAGCGAAGCATTCTCGCACGATCCGTTCAACGTGCGTGTCGCGTCAACGCGCGCCTTTGTGCAGGAAGTGCTGTCGTACGTGGCCGAGCGTCCGCAGGCGATCAAAGCGCGGGTGGCGACTGGGCGCGCGGCGTCCACGTTCGGGCCGGGCCGCGTACTGCCGGCGGTGGCCGTTCGTTCGCGATTCTGGAGTACGCCGGATACGCAGGCCGTGCTGGTGGAAGTGCTTGAGCGCACCGCCGACAGCACCGTGCGCGACGAACCCGGCATGCCACTCGGCATTCGTCGCACCGGGCGCATGGCGTCGGTTCGTATGCCCGTGGTCGATCGATTTGAAGCCGCGCTCACGCGCACAGCACCGCTTGGTGGCTGGATCCTCAGCGCCAAGGCTGCCGATTCCACGCTGCCGCGATTGCGCGCGCACGGCATTCGCGTGGAGCGCGTGGCGACGACGTATTCCGCCGATGTCGAAGTGTTCACGGTGGACAGCATTGCCCGGGCAGCCCGACCGTTCCAAGGGCATCAGGAGGTCACGCTCTCCGGTACCTGGAAGCGTGAAACACGGCAGGTGCCTGCGGGGAGCTGGCGCGTGCGGACAGGCACGCCGAACGACCGTCTGGCCATGTTGCTGCTTGAGCCCGAAAGTGACGACGGGCTGGTGACCTGGAATTTCATGGATTCGGCGTTGGCGAAGGGGCAGCCGGCGCCGGTGTGGCGCCTGATGTCGGTGCCTCGGTAAGGCGCGTCAAACCGACGCGAACGGAGATCGCAGCCGACGAATACCAACGGGCCCCGTGACCACGGGGCCCGTTATATTTCAGGCTTGCCCTCGTTCACGGGGGCGATCCCAGCGGAGGGCGACGCTCGCCTTCTGATCCCGTTTCTTCGCTCCATGCTGCGTAACTCTCTGCTGTATCTCTCGCGCCAGCAGCGCATCTTCAATTTCATCCGTGGAAACGGATTCGCGCGTCGCATGGCGTCGCGCTTTGTGCCCGGCGAAACGATTGCGGCGGCATGTGAAGCCGCCGCGGACCTGAACGCGCACGGCATTTCGGCCACGCTCGATGTATTGGGCGAGAGCGTGACGAACGAGGCCGAGGCGCGCGAGACCGGACGGCAGTATCTCGAACTGCTCGACGAAGTTCATCGGCGCAAACTCAACTGCAACGTGTCGGTGAAACTCACCGCGCTCGGTCAGGATATTCGCGACGACCTGTGCATTGATGTCGTAAGCGAGATTCTCAAGCGCGCGGACCAGTACGACTCGTTCGTGCGGCTGGACATGGAATCGAGTGAGTACACGCAGCGCACGATCGATATGTTCGAGCGCGAGTTGTACAGCCGCTATCCCAAGCGCGTTGGCATCGTGCTGCAGAGCGCGCTGCGTCGCACGCTTGATGACGTGGAACGCGCGATCGGGCTCGGCGCGCGCGTGCGTCTGTGCAAAGGTGCGTACAAGGAACCGGAGACGGTGGCGTTTCCCGACAAGGCCGATGTCGATCGCACGTACGTGCAGGCGATGCATCGCCTGATGACGCGCGGCTATTACCCGGGCCTGGCCACGCACGACGAGGTGATTATCAAGGAAGCCAAACGGTTTGCGCGCGCTGAAGGGATTGCGCCCGAGCGGTTTGAGTTCCAGATGCTCTACGGGGTACGACGCGATTTGCAGGAGGCCCTCGTCAGCGAAGGCTGGCGCGTGCGTGTGTACATTCCGTTTGGGACGCAGTGGTATCCGTACCTGATGCGTCGATTGGCGGAACGCCCCGCGAACATTGCGTTCATGACGGGAAACATTGTGAAAGAAGCGTTGCGCTGAGGATGCTCTGATCGCGCACAGCGGCCAGCATCTGCCTCCGGATCATGAGGCAGGAGACGAGCGCACACTCGGCGGGTACATGGCCGTGCACGCGCGGCCTGCGGCGTTCGAGGGCATTGATGGCGCGTCGTATTCCGCCGATGTGCTCACGGACACCACCGATGATGACGACGCGCCGTGGGGGGCGTATCTGTTTTTCTTGCGCTGGAGTCGTGGTGAACCGGAAGCGACCGGCCATCTTGAGACGCCGTTTCTGGTGCGCGGACACAGTGAAGAGGCAGTGCGTCGGGCCGTCGGTGAGATGTCACTACTGGTGGTGAAGGCCACGCTGGACGGATTGATTCGCGCTGAGCGCGATCGTTCGACACCCAATGCTGACGCGACGGACACTCCGTGATGACCACGCAAGGAACGGTTCTCTCCGGTACCGGCGGTGTGTGGCGCGTATTGCTCGCCAGCGGCGAAAGTGTCGACGCGTCACTTCGTGGTCGGCTGAAAAAGCAGGAAGAACAAGGCAGCACACCGCGCGTCTCACTTGGTCACGCGTCGCGTGCGCCGGAGATGTCACTCAAGCTGGCGGTTGGCGACGACGTGGATGTCGAGCCGGATGCCAGCGGTGCGTCGTGGTCGATCTCAGCCATTCATCCGCGTCGGTCCAAACTGGCCCGGCGAGCGCCTGGACGTGCGATTGGTGAGCGGGTCGTCGTTGCCAATATTGACCAGGTCGTGGTGGTCTTCGCCGCGGCGAATCCTGAGCCACACCCGCGCATGCTCGACCGCTTTCTTGTGATTGCGGAATCGAACAATCTGAGTGCCCGGATTGTGGTGAATAAGTGCGATCTCGTGGCCGAAGCGGGTGCGCGCAAGATCTTTGGTGACTACGAAAAGGCCGGCTATCCCGTGCACTACACGAGTGTTGTCTCCGGGCATGGCCTTGAGGCGCTTCGAGAGACGGTGCAGGGTCGGGTCTCGGCGTTGTCCGGCCCGTCCGGTGTGGGTAAGTCGTCTTTGATGAATGCACTGTTCCCCGGGCTCAACCTCCGCGTGGGCGCGATCAGCGAAAGCGTGAACAAGGGGCGACATACCACCGTCGGCGCACTGTTGTATCCGCTGCCCGGTGGCGGCTTTGTGGCAGACACGCCTGGCCTTCGCGAGGTGGGACTTTGGGGCATCTCCATGCGGGAAGTTGCCGCCTGCTTTCCGGAGCTGCTGCCATACCTCGACAGCTGTCGCTTTGCTGATTGTACCCACCTGGTTGAACCGGGATGTGCCGTGCGCGACGCCGTCAACGCGGGCGCAGTGAGCAAGGCGCGCTGGGAGAGTTACGCCAAGTTGCGCGACGAGTTGTCCAGCGCGCCGGCCTCGGGACGATAGGCGACCGTACTCCCCCAAAACGCATTTCCGCTGCACTTTACCTCCTGCGCTAGAGCTCGCTGAACTTCGTGGAAACTCGACGTCAAGGATCCGGCATGGACGTGCAGAGCATGGACTGGTTGCAGGCGATGGATGTTGCCGTTGTGGTGCACGATCCGGTGGGACGCATCGTTTTTTCCAATCAGCACGCTCAGGACTTGCTCGGCGTACCGTCGAGTCAACTGATTGGCATGACGGCGCTCGACGATCAATGGAGCGCGATCGATGTAGACGGGCGTACCGTTCCAGGGGATCAGCATCCTGTCATGCAGGTCTTGGCGACAGGTCAGGCGGCGCGCGACGTTGTGCTCGGCGTCGTGCGCGGCGAGCGCCCCGAGCGCATCTGGCTGCTTATTTCTGCGCAACCGATACGTGATGCGCAGGGGACGCTGCAACAAGTGGTGGTCACGTTCACCGATGTCACGGTGGCGCAACGTGCGTTGCAACAATCCGAAGCAACGTATCGCTCGGTGATTCGCGCCATGTCGGAAGGTGTCGTGCTGCACAACGCCGATGGTTCGATTCGCGAGTGCAACGCGTCGGCGGAAGTGGTGCTCGGCATGTCGCTCGAACAGATGACGGGCCGGTCGCCACTCGACCCGCGCTGGCGATTGGAAAAACCGGATGGTACGCCCATCGCGAATCACGAAATCCCGTCAGAAATTACGCGCGTCACCGGGCAACCGTGCCAGAATGTGTTGCTTGGCGTGCATCGACCCAATGGCGAGCGGGCGTGGCTTAGCGTGAGCACCGACCCGCTGCGCAACCCGGCTGACGAAACACTGGAAGGTGTGGTCGCGACCTTCGCCGATGTGACCGCCGAGCGCGAAGTCAGACTCGAGCTTGAGTCGAGTCGTGCGAATCTCAAGCGCGTGCTCGATGCGCTGCCGGGCGTTGTATTTCAGGTGGAAGTGACGGAGACAAACACCATCCACGTTCCATTCGTTGGCGGACGTATACATGAGTTGCTTGGCGTCACGCAGGAACGACTGCAGGCAGAGCCCGAGTTGATGCGTTCTGTGATCGATCAGGAAGAACGCACGCGCATGCTGCAATCACTCCTGACAACGCGCGCACTGGAAGGACAGAACGCAGCGCCATTCGATCGCGAGTTCATGATTACGCGACCGTCCGGTGAGACGCGGTGGGTGCGCGCGCATGTGGTGCCATCCGACGCGGGCGCAGGGCAGCTGTATACCGGCGTGCTGCTTGATGTCACTGAAGCGCACGCACTGGCCGATGGTCTGCGCACTACGCAGCGACGCGAAGTGCTGGGCGATCTTGCGGCAGGCGTTGCGCATAACTTCAACAACTTGCTCGCGGTTATTTTGCCAAATGTTGAGCTCGCGGCGGCGCAAACGGTCGATGAAACACGCGAGCTACTGGATGAGGCGGGCGTCGCCGCGCGGAACGCTGCGGATTTGGTGCGACAAATGCTCGCCTTCGGCAGACGCGGCACGTTTACCGATATGGCCGCGGACTCCGTCGATCTTGTCCCGCTGGTTCGTGAAGCGGTGGGCATGTGCCGTCGCACCTTTGATCGCGCCATTATGGTGGATGCGTCAATCGACGTACCACACGCGTTCGTTCGCGGCACCGCCGGTCCGGTGCAGCAGGTACTGCTCAACCTCCTGCTGAACGCGCGTGACGCGGTGCAGGGGCGCGTTGAACCGCGCGTGACGGCGAGACTCTATGTGAACGACGGGTATGTCACCTTTGAAGTGCACGACAATGGCGTTGGCATGAACGACGATGTGCGTCGGCGCGTGGGTGAACCGTTCTTTACCACGAAAGGCGCGGGTCGTGGCACCGGCCTCGGTCTTGCTTCCGCGTTTGCCACCATCCGTGAATCCCACGGCCGATGGATCGTCGAATCCACGGTCGATGTGGGATCAACCATTCGCGTTGACCTACCTGCAGTGGACGGTCCCGTGCCCGCACAAACTACTCCGCTTCAACCGCACAACGCGTTGCCCGTGCTCCGTATTCTGGTGGTGGATGACGAACCGCTCGTTCGCAAGGCGATTACGCGCCAGCTTCGCATGGTGGGCGCTGTTGTTGATGAGGCGCCCGACGGTGCCTCGGCATTGGCACATCTCGCGGAGATCAGCGAAGGCCGCGCCCCGCGCATCGACCTGTTGATCCTTGATCTCTCGATGCCGGGGCTCGGTGGACGCGCCGTACTTGAACGCGTGGTGCACAACTGGCCCGAGTTGCCGGTCATGATTGTCACGGGTGATCCGGGGGAAACAGCACTGCCGGGAGCGTGGGCCGTGCTGCAAAAGCCTGTGCGATTGGAGCAACTCACGGCACAACTGCAGCAACTGGCGCGTTGACATCGTCGATGCGTTCGGCTTGAGTACGCAGTCGCCATGATCGTTGCACCCGATGAAGAGGCAGTTTGAATGGCTGTTGCACAAACGTTACTTGCCGGACAGGGGCTTACCACGACCAAGGCCCCGTACATCGAGAACGCCGTAGCAAACGGCGAGATGTACATCGAGCAGCCATATGAGCTGTATTCGGCTGACAATCACGATGCCTGGCAGCGCCTGTACGCGCGCATGCAAGATCGCTGGACCCGCTACGCCAATCCGCGGTTTCTCGATGGTCTGGCGACGCTCTGTTTTGAGCCCACGCATGTTCCGCGTCTGGAAGACGTGAACAAGTTCATGGCGCCACGCACCGGCTTTCGTGCAAAGGCGGTCAGCGGATTTGTGCCGGCCTTCAACTTTTTCGATTGCCTGAGCCGGCGTGAGTTTCCCACCACGATCACCATTCGTGATGGTTCGTCTCTCGACTACCTGCCCGAGCCAGACATTTTTCACGATATCGCCGGCCATGTGCCCATGCACACGGACCCGGCGTTCGCGGAGACGCTCGTTCGGTTCGGTGCCTGCGCGCACCTGGCCGCGGAGATGGTCAGTCGAGTGAGCGACCCCGCGGAGCAGCATCGACGTCTGAGCAGTATTCAGAACGCGCTGCAGCGGTTCTTCTGGTTCACGGTGGAGTTCGGGCTTATGCGCGGCAGCACTCCCGACGAACTCAAGGTGTACGGTTCGGGTCTGCTGTCATCGTATGGGGAAATCGTGCATAGTGTCGAAGATCCCTCAGTACAGCGGTATCCGCTGCAGCTCGAGTGGGTGATCAACCAGCACTTTGAAATCGACCACTATCAGCCGCTGCTGTTCATCGTGAACGACTTCGACCATCTCTACGACCTGGTCGGGCAGCTCGAGGCGTGGATGAAATCAGGAAAACTCGACAACGTCACGCCTGGCTGGCGCCAGATGAGTGAAGCCGACGTGCAGAGCTTTCTCACGGCGAGCTTGAACCGATAGGCCGGTTGTGTGATTGTGCAGGATAGCAACGGAATCCGTGGAGCGGGTGTCTGATGTAACGACACTCCCTGCGGAAACACCGTTTCATCCCGATCCGGAACTCCGCCGTCCCTGCCGCGTAGGGACCCCGATGCCCCGCGCCTTTACACTCCCCATCGACCTCGGCCCAGCCTACCGCATCGAGCGTGAACTTGGTGGCGGCGGCATGAGCCGTGTCTTCCTGGCCACCGAGCTCGCGCTTGGTCGGCCGGTGGCGGTAAAGGTGCTGCCGCCTGAGTTGTCACAAGGGGTGAGTCAGGAACGCTTCCGCCGCGAGATCCAAATGGCGGCGTCGCTGCAACACCCGCACATTGTGCCGCTGCTTGCCGCTGGTGATGCCGGGGGCGCGCTGTACTACACCATGCCCATGGTCGACGGCGAGTCGTTGCGCGAGGTCTTCAAGCGCGAGGAGCGACCGGCTGTCGCGGATGTCGTTCGCATTTTGCATGACGTCGCGGAAGCGCTGGCGTATGCGCATAGCCGCGGTGTTGTGCACCGCGACATCAAGCCGGACAACGTGCTGCTGGTCAATGGCGCGCATGCGTTGGTGGTGGACTTTGGTGTGGCCAAGGCCATCACGAGCGCGCGGGATGCCGATCTGCCCGCGCCGCACGTGGGCAATCAGACGCTTACCTCGCAGGGAATCGCGCTGGGCACACCGTCGTATATGGCGCCTGAGCAGGCGGCCGCCGATCCCAACGCCGATCACCGCATGGATATCTATGCGGTTGGTGCACTGGGCTACGAAATGTTGCGCGGCGCGCCGCTCTTTTCGGGCATGTCGCCGGCAAGTGTACTGGCGGCGCAGGTCTCAAAGCAGCCAGAACCGCTGGAGCGCGAAGCGCACGTACCGGAGTCGCTGTACGCAGTAATCGAAAAGTGCCTGGCCAAGTTGCCCGATGATCGATATGCGACCGCGGCCGAGTTGGCGCAGGCGCTCACCGATGTGAATACCGATCTGGTGCTGCGCACTCCATCACACGGTGGGTCGCGCGTTGTGCGAGCCACGCCGGCCGTTTCGCCGGTGACCAAGCAGCGACCGCGCTGGCGCATATTCGCCGAAGTGGCGGTCGCGTTTGTGGCGATCGCGGCGCTCGGATCGTTTGTACGTGACGGATTCTCTCGCGGTATTGTTGACGGCACCACGCTGCGTGAACGTGACGAAGTGCTGGTCGCCAATTTTGCAGATGCCGGAAGCGGACTCGGCGCGGTCGTCAGTGATGCGCTGCGCACCGATCTCACGCAATCCACCCTGGTGCGTGTTGTGCAACCGGTGGCCGTTCGTGACGCGCTCGAGCGCATGCAACGCGAGCCCACAGCTGCGGTAGATTCGTCGCTGGCGCGAGAAGTCGCACTGCGCGAAGGCATTCCGGCGTACGTGGTGGGTGACGTCGTTCCGGTGGGTCGAGGCTTTCAGCTCACGGCGCGTTTGATCAGCGCAGACAGCGGCTTTGTGCTCGCGGCGGTACGCGAATCCGCATCCGATTCGAGCGCGGTGATCGGTGCGATTGACAAGTTGTCCAAGGGGCTGCGTCGAACGCTTGGCGAGTCTTTGCGTTCGTTGAGCGCGGCGCCACCGCTTGATCGCGTCACGACACCATCGCTCGAAGCACTCCGCCGCTACACGCAAGCGGTTGCGGCGATTGATGTGCAGGGAGACTATCCGCGCGGCTATCGCTTGCTCGAAGAAGCGGTCGCGCTGGATCCGAACTTTGCCATGGCCATGCGCAAGTTGTCAGCGGCGCTTTCAAACCGAGGGCAGCAACCGGAGCGCGCGCGCGAATTGCTGGCGCGGGCCATGCAGCACCGCGACCGCCTCACTCCGGTGGAAGCACATTTGCTCGAAGGCAGCTGGTACTCTGCGCCCGGTCCGCAGCGAGATGAACGGCGGGCGATGGCCGCGTACGATGCCGTGATTGCGCTGGACTCGACAGATAAACGTGCGCTGAACAATCTCGCGATCCTGCACATGGATCGCGGCGATTACGCACGTGCAGAGGTGCTGCTCCGTCGTGCGGTGGATGGATCCGCGAGCGCACTGCAAATGAGCAATCTGGTCGAGGCACAAGCGGCGCAAGGCAAGCTTGTGGACGCGCGCAAAACCGCGGATCAGTTCCTGGCGCGCTTCCCATCGCATCCGATGGCGCACACGGCATCGGCGAGCGTTTCGTACGCGCTTGGTGATCTCGATGGCACCGAACGCTCGCTGCTTGAGCTTCGTCGAATTGGCGACAATGATCTTGGCGTACGGCGCATGGCCGACGGTTCGTTGTCGGCGTTGTTTCTGATGCGTGGGAGATTGGCCGCGGCGGACTCCACAATTCTGGCGTACATGCGCGCTGATCCGGACGTGGAACCTCGCACGGCAATGGCCGTTGAAACGCGTCGCGCGATTACGCGCGCGTGGTTTCTTGGTGACGCGTCAGGCGCGGTTCGCCAGCTTGACGCTGTTCGGGCGCGTCTCGCCTCGAACAGTGACAGTGCTGCCGGCGGATACGCGCCGCTGCTGATGCTGTCGCGCGCGTACGCGCTCTCAGGACGAACGGAGCGCGCGCGCGAGTTGTTGCGCGACTACCGTCGTCAAGCCGCGGGCAACGGAGGCGCGGATAGTGTGGCGATTGCAATTACCGAAGCCGAAATCGCGCTGCAGTCACGAGACTACACGCGTGCCGTCGCCATGGTGCGCGATTTCCCCGGCTTCCAGCGTTGTCAGCACTGTCTCGATGGCGAGCAGGCGCGCGTGTACGACATGGCGGGTGACACAGATTCCGCACTGGTACGTTACGGCGCGTTTGTGCAGCAGTTCCGCTGGTCGCAGCTCGAAGAAGATGTTTTTCTCTTTGGACCAGCGCTCAAGCGACTTGGCGAGATACACGAGCAGCGTGGGCAGAAAGAGCAGGCCGCGAGTTACTACGTGCGCTTCCTTGATCTGTATGCCCGCGCTGACCGGGAACTGCAACCGCAGGTTGAGCAGGTACGCTCACGCCTTTCGCGATTGAAGCCGGTGTAACGGGTTTACCGTGAGCGGACGGTGGCCAATCCGCCGTCCACTCCGATCTCCTGCCCAGTCACCCAGGCCGCATCACGGCCCAGCAGCCAGACAATCGCGGGTGCTACGTCATCGGGCTCGCCAATGCGTCCGAGTGCGTGCATTGATGCTGATGCCTGCTCCGCGGCCGCATTGGCGGTGATCCGTGATGCCATGGGCGTGCGCACTAATCCGGGTGCGACCACATTCACGCGCAGCCCCTTCGCACTGTACGTCGCGGCCGCACTGCGCGTGAGCGCAATGACGCCGCCTTTCGCCGCGGCGATGGCTTCGTGATTCGCCAAACCGTGTCGCGCCGCCGCCGTTGCGACCAGCACCACGCTGCCACCGGTGGGCATGTGTCGTGCAGCCGACCGCACGCAGGCGAACGCGCTGGTGAGATTCTGCGCGATCGTTGTGTGGTATTCGTCTTCTCGCGTGAGGTGCGCAGGCTTGAGAATGATGGAGCCCACAAGGTTCGCCACGCCGCTGAGTGGTCCGACGGCGGTGATGGCGCTGGTGAACGCAGCGTCAACAGCGTCGAAGCTGGTGAGATCAGTCACCAGATATGGCGCACCAAGCTCCTCGCCGAGCGCGGCCAGCGGTTCTTCGCGGCGACCCGCAAGGAACACGCGCGCGCCGGAGTGCACCAGTCGGCGCGCGGTCGCCGCACCAATGCCGCCCGCGCCGCCGAGCAGCAGAAAGGCGGGAGGAAGCTCAGAGTTCAATTCGTTGGACATGCGCCATGAATCGACCACCGCCGCCGCCTGTTCCCGGCGTGAACCGGGCGACGCAATTGCTGTCCTCTGACATGAGGGGTAGTCTTCAGCAGTCGGCCGATGCATGGCCGCTCGTACAATCCACGGCTCCCAGAGGTTGTCCCGATGCCCGTTCACCAAGTGTTGTCATCTGCGTGCGGCGCGTCGACACGCACCGCGCCGACACGCACCGCGCCGACACGCACCGCGCCGATACGCATTGCGCTGATGTGCGCCCTCGTATGCGCGGTGAGCGCACCGATTGCGTTGCACGCGCAGGCGCATCAACACACGCCGGGCATGACGCATGAGACCGCGCCGGCAGCGGTGCCGACGGGTGCAGTACCCACACAGTCTGGGCAGGCTGCGTTTGCTGCGATCGCGGAAGTTGTCCGCATGCTGCAGGCCGATTCAACCACCGATTGGACCAAGGTGAACATTGAAGCGTTGCGACTGCATCTGCGCGATATGGACCTGGTCCTGATGCAGAGTCGTGTGGTCGCGAGCCATGTCGAGGGTGGGGTTCGCCTTGAGGTCACCGGCGACGGCGAAGTGACCGAAGCGATTCGTCGCATGCTGCACAGTCACGGGCAAGCGCTTGAGTCGGAGTTTCCCATTCGCACGTCGGTCGAACATCACGAGCGTGGCCTGGTGTTCATCGCGCGCGCCAAGGATCCGGCAAACACCGCCTACGCTGCGCGTCTGCGTGCGCTGGGACTGGCCGGCTTGCTGGTGATGGGTGATCATCACGCGCCGCATCATCTCATGATTGCGCGCGGGCTCGGCGTCAATCACTCGGCGCACTAGCCGCGTACTGTTCGGCAATCCGTTCGCGCTCGCTGTTACTCTCTGAAACAGGAATTTCCATGATGTCACTTCGACTTGGTCTGGCCGCGTTGCTCGTCTCGACGACCGTAGCGGTGCCCGTGAACACTGCGCCTGTGCAGTCGATGGGATTTTTCATCACCAGTGTTGGCAAAGGTGACGGTGCGAATCTCGGCGGGCTTGCTGGCGCCGACGCGCACTGTCAATCGCTGGCCGAAGCGGCCGGTGTGACCGGCAAAGTGTGGCGCGCCTATTTGAGTCAGACGGCGAAGGACGGCATGCCGGCGGTGAATGCACGCGAACGTATTGGCCGTGGCCCATGGATGAATGCCAAGGGCATTGTGGTGGCGACGAGTGTGGACGATCTGCACAGCGACAGCAACAAACTGAACAAAGAGAACAGCCTCACCGAGAAGGGCGCGATGGTGAATGGTCGTGGTGACACGCCAAACACACACGATGTGCTGACCGGTTCGGGGCTCGATGGCCGTGTGGTCGCGGATACGGTGGATACCACCTGTAACAACTGGCGCAGCAACTCAACCGGTGCGGCGTTGGTTGGCCATCACGATCGCGTTGGCGGTGGCGCCAATCCTACGTCGTGGAACAATGCACATCCATCACGCGGCTGCAGTCAGGACAATCTGCGCGGCAGTGGCGGCGCGGGGCTGTACTACTGTTTCTCGTCGAACTGATCTGTGCTGTTCAGTTGTCGTTGCAGTTCCTGATTCGGTCATTCGGCCCAGTGGAGGGAGCCCACGGCCATTTGGCCTTTCGGC
>JBHYGA010000009.1:0-102766 GCA_051859245.1 Gemmatimonadaceae bacterium | reverse complement strand
CCGCTCCCGGCGCGCCCGGCCGAACGTCTGCGCGGGGCGGCGACCCGGACGGCCGCCCCCCGCGACGCACTAACCGTCGTTAATAACGCGATGAACCGCCGCGTCCAATTCCTCGGCGCGAAACGGCTTTTGCAGAAACGCCGCCAGCCCGCGCCCCACGAACTGACGCGTCACTTCCTGCTCGTTGTACCCACTCATCAGAATCACCTTGAGCAGCGGCGCCACACTGCGTAGCTCGCGGAATGTTTCCTCGCCGCCCATGTCCGGCATCGTGAGATCGAGTAGCACCAGCCGGAAGCGCGTGAGATCGGCCTTGACCATGGCCAACGCTTCTCGACCACCTGATGCTTCCGCCACCGCGAACCCGCGCCGGCGCAGCAGCGCACGCGAGACCGCGCGCACGCTCGGCTCATCGTCCACTACCAGCACTTCGCCCGCGCCACGCCACGGCGCTGTGGGTGAGGCTACGGGACGCGGAGTGACGGCGACACCTGCGGGAAAGAGCAGCTTGATGGACGTGCCCTTGCCTGGCTCGCTGTACACACGAATGGCACCGCGATGGCCGCGCACGATGCCGAGCGTGGCGGCGAGACCGAGTCCGCGACCGGTGAACTTGGTGGTGAAGAACGGATCGAAGATGCGCGATCGTGTTGCCTCATCCATGCCACGTCCTTCGTCACGGACTTCCACGAACACGTAGTGCCCGGGCAGTGCGTCCGTGCCGGCGACGCAGCTTGCGAGGTATCGCTCGTCAACGCGCACCTGACCCGTATGCAAGTAGATCAGGCCACCCTGATCCGGCAGCGCGTCAGATGCGTTGGTGATCAGATTCATGACCACCTGACGCAGTTGTGTGACGTCTGCTTCGACCGACGGCAGATCCTCGGCCAGCGACAAGCTGATCTGCGCATTTTTTGACACCGCGGTGCGCAACAATGCGGTCATCTCGCGCACCACTTGCGAGCAGTCCACCGGCTCGACGACAAAACGTCCTTTACCGGCGTAGGCCAGCAGCTGTCGCGTCAGTTCTGCGGCGCGCTGCGCGGCCTGTTCGATCTCGGCCACGCTGTGACGAATTGGAGAATCGGCCGGCAAGTCGAGCAACGCGAGTGACGCGTTACCGAGAATTCCCACGAGCAGGTTGTTGAAGTCATGCGCGATACCGCCAGCGAGAATGCCGAGCGATTCGAGCTTTTGCGCCTGCTGCATTTGTGATTCAAGCTGCAGGCGTTCTTCGTCGGCGCGCAGATCATCCGTGATGTCACGAACCGTTCCCACCATGCGATCCGGTTCGTCGTTCTGATCAAGCACGGCCAACACGTTCGCATCAAACACCCGAACCGCCCCATCACGACGCACCACGCGGTGCCGGATGGATTCGGTCTTGCCCGTGAGCAGAGCGCGCTTCCACATCGCGCGCACCGCTTCACGATCTTCCGGATGAATAAAGTTCTGCTCGGGATCCTTGTCGATCGCGTTGGGATCAAGGCTGCCCGGTTCAAGACCGAGCAGACGATACATCTGCTCCGACCATTCCGAATGGCGCAGGCGCAGGTCGCGCGTAAAGCTGCCAATGCGCGCGGTTTCCTGCGCGAGGCGCATGGTTTGCTCAGTACGGCGGCGATCCTCGAGCGTGCGCTTTTCTTCGGTGACGTCGCGCAGAAACGCCACCAGTCCGCCGCCGGCTGGATACGCGGTGACCGCAAACCACACGTGTGCTTCTGGCCGATATTCCTCGAACGAGACCGTGACGCGATCGCGCAGAACACGCGCGTATTCGCGATAGAATCCGGAGTGTTTGAGCGCCGGATACTTGTCCCACACCACGTGTCCCGTTGGATCATCGTTCGGATCTTCCGAGAGCTGACGACCCGCTTCGTTCACAAAACGCACACGCTGCTCACCATCCAGCACAAGCACCGGCAGCGGGTGCCGTGCAAAAATCTCCGCTTGCTCGGCGCTCAGTGCGCTGAATGAAGGCAATGACATTGCGTATCAGAATGAGGGGCCGAGCACGATGGCATTCAGCAACAGCCGATCGAACGCGCGCCACCAGCCACGAAACGTCGGATCATTGCCGAAAAGTACCGCGTGGCCAGCGCCAACGGGTTCTTCGAGTACCAGCGCACTGTTACGAAGTGCGCGTTCGGTGTTCTCAGGAAACGTAAAACCCGCCCGGTGCAACTGCCCAGTGGGCGCGAAGACCGCCACGTTCGTGCCGGTCTTGGCCAACGCCAGCGTGCTGCGCCCACCGAACAGGGCCGTCATGCGGGCCGATTCCTGTCCAAAGGTGAGCCAGTGCGTGCGGTCGAGGACTACATCGTAGTGCCCGCCCGGGAACGACTGCAATGCGGCCGGGTTGGCCCCTGGGCTGGTGACGCCAATTTCGTCGCTGCTGGCCAGTGCCGCGCGTGCGGCAGAATCGCTGCGCGCACCCGTCGTCGTGTTACGACGCGACGATGTGAGATTCACGTCTTCGCGCGCCGCCCACTGCGAGGCATCACCAAACGTGATCAGCGTGCCACCGTTTTGCACCCACGCGCGAATGGCGTCGCCCTTGCCGAGTCGGCTTGAGAGCACACCCGCTGAAGCATCCGGAATGATCAGCACATTGAAGCGCGAGAGATCGCCGAGCCGATTCCAGCCCACGTGTGTGAAGGGCAGGGCATACCGTTCTTCGAGTGTCCACCACAGGGCGCCGAAGCTGGTCTGGCTCACCCCTTCGTCGCCAACCACGGCAATGCGCGGACGCTCCAGGCTGGTCACGGATCCGTCGCCAATACCAAACTGACTTTCTTCGGTCATTGCGCTGTTCACCGCATGCGCGAGTACGCCGTGTCGTTCCGCGATGGCGTGCAACGAATCGTGCAGCGCGGCCGTGTTGCGCGACACGCGCACGACGTACGTGCCCCGCGGCCACTGTTTTCCACCGGCTTCAAACGCACGATCACCAACCGCCACGCGGAATCCGCGCGTGAGCAAGTGGGCCGCAACCGCTCGGGCGCCCGTCTGGTCTGAGGTAAACAGATATGCACTGCGAGCGCGTGCATTGTTGGCAATACCACTCGCAATCGCCACCGGCAATCGTTCGCCGTTCACGGTGCGTCCTTCTGTTGCCTTCACCAGCATTTCCGATGCGACCGCGCCGGCATCCTCGGTCCAGTACGATTCCACGCCGTACGCCACGGGCAACGACCACGCCGTGACGTCATAAAACTCGTACCCTTCGCTGGTGCCACCATCACCGCGTCGCTGATTGCGCGCAAATCGCTCCAGCTGAGTGCGCACGAACACCGAGTCCATTGTGGGTGACGGCTCAAGAATGCTGCGCGCCAGTTTGCCCTGCGGTTGGTCGAGATCAACCACGTAGGCGCCGGCCGCAAACTGACGCGAACTCACCGCGTCGTCGGCGTAGGCGTGTGTTTTCGGTGATGTAAACGCGGCTGTGGTGCGCTTCACTTCAATGCCCGAGCGAAGCAATGCCGCCGCCAACTCGGCAGCGCGCGCCGGATCATTGCCCGGTACGAACACCACTCGGCGCAACTTGTCCGTGCGACCGTCACTGATGGCGCCCTGGCGCGCGGCGAGATAATCACGCACACGCTCCGTGTGGCGCGCGCCGGTGGCTTCGAGTGTCGCCATCGCGGTCACAAAATGTTTGGCCACACCATCGCGGTGCGAAAGCAACGAACCGTCTTCACGCTCCCAGAGCAGTCCCTTCCATCCGCCGCCATCCGTCTCGAACGTCATGCCCGTTGCGCCGGTCAGCGACGGCCAGGTGTCAAAGTATCCGGGATAGTACAAGTCGAAATCGCTGCGTACGAAATACATCCATCCGTACGCGTCGAACGCATCGGCATTGGCTTTGCCAATCACATCGAGCCACTTTCGCGCTTCCGGACGCATCTGATCGTTGATCGGGCGTGCCGCCGGCGGAAAGAAATAGTTGACGGTGTGTCCGTGCTGATCCACCGCAATCATGGGATGCCAGCGCAACATGGCGCCTGTCATCGCCTGACTTTCACGCTGCGTGATCGCGATCAGATCGCGATTCATGTCAAAGCGAAAGTGATTGAAACGACCCTGAATGCTCCACGGTTCGGCGTGCTCGAACGCGCCGTTGTCGGGGTTCGCCATGGCCACCGAGTGATACCACACGGTGAACCGTTCGTGGCCATCCGGATTGGCCGCCGGATTCAGGACCAGCAGGGTATTACGCAGCATGGCCACAGTGGCCGGCTCATTGCTCGCGGCGAGCTGATACAACAGCGCCATCGCACTTTCAAAGCCCGGAGATTCGTTGCCGTGAATGCTTTCGGAAATCCAGACGACCGCGGGCACGCGCGCGGCCGCTGCATCAAGCTCACTCGCCGATGCGCCCCGCGGATCGGCAATGCGATCAAGGTCGCGGCGAATCTCGTCGAGTCGCGCAATGTTCTCGGGTGACGACACCAGAAACACCTGCATGCGGCGGCCTTCTGCGGTGATGCCGATCGGTTCCGCTCGCACGCGATCCGGCGCCGCCTGTGCGATCGCGGTTAACACGCGCTGCTGGTCGCTGTATTGCGTGTTGCGCGCGCCGATCTCGTAGCCAAGCAGCGACGCTGGTGTGGGAACGGAGGCGCGATACGGACCGCGTGCCGTGAATGAAAAGTTGCGATCATCGCGTAACGTGTCCGCGGCGAGCGACTGCGGAATCGGGAGTTGCTGCGCGTCGGCCGCAGCCACAGAACACAGCAGCAACATGGCTGCCGCGGCGCCGAACACTACACGCGTTGGTGCGCATACGAACGAAACGGCCTCACGCATGTTCTGCGCGACGCGAAGGGCTGCTGGTGACATCATCGGACGTGTGAGGTGAAGGGAATACCCCGCGCCTGAGATGCGCGGTCTAAAACTCGATTTGCGTCCCGAGCTCAACAACGCGGTTGGACGGCAACCCGAAAAACTCAGTGGCGCTGCGCGCGTTGCGCGACATGACCACGAACAGCTGTTTGCGCCACCGGCTCAGCTTTGCCGGTCCTGTGGGAATCAGTCGCTCTCGACCGAGCAGATAGGTGGTCTCATTCGGGCGACAGTTGAGGCCGAGCAGCTTGGCACGCGTGAGGATATCTGTCACATCGGGTGTTTGCATGAACCCGTAATGCGCAATCACACGGAAGAATCCTTCGCCCAGATCCTGCACTTCCACGCGTTCGTTGCCCGGCACTTCTGGCGTGTCGTCGGTGAGCACCGAGAGCAGGATCACCTGCTGGTGCAACACCTGGTTGTGCTTGAGATGATGCAGCAGCACGGGCGGCACGCCGTCTACCGTTGATGTCATCACCACCGCAGATCCGCGCACACGGTGCGGCTGGCGTCGTTTCACATCGTCGAGGAACAGATCGAGCGGCAGTGTCGCGTCCAGCAACTTCTGTTGAAGAATGGCTCGGCCGCGTTTCCAGGTGAGCATGCTCACGAAGATCACAAGACCGAGCACCAGCGGCACCCATCCGCCGTGCATCACCTTCACGATGTTCGCGCCAAAGAACAGCAGATCAATGATCAGGAACGCGCCGCACAACAAACCCGCCTGCCACGCCGGCCAGCGAAAGCGAATGCGCGCCACCACGTAAAACAGCACCGTCGTGATCGTCATTGTGCCCGTGACGGCAATGCCGTACGCCGCGCCGAGCGAGCTGGTGTTCTGGAAGCCGAGCACAATCAGAATGCAGCCAACACCAACCGCCATGTTGATTTCGGGAACGTAGATCTGCCCCTCTTCAATTGACGACGTGTGGCGAATATCCATGCGCGGCAGAAAGCCGAGCTGAATGGCGGTGCGCGTCAGGCTGAACGCGCCCGAGATCATCGCCTGCGAGGCCACGATCGCGGCCATCGTGGCAATCGCAAGCAGAGGATACAGGAACCAGCGCGGCGCCAGATTGAAGAACGGGTTGGCCACAGCCAGCGGATCGCGCAACAGCAGTGCGCCCTGCCCGAAGTAGTTGATCAACAGTGCGGGCATCACGAAAAACAGCCAGGCCAATCGAATGGGGCGTTTTCCAAAGTGTCCCATGTCGGCGTAGAGTGCCTCGCCGCCCGTGATCACGAGCACGACGGATCCGAGCACCAGAAACGCCAGCACGCCGTTCGCCATGGCAAACTGCACCGCGTACATCGGATTCACCGAGAGGAGAATCTGCGGTGATTGTATGATCTCCTTGAGACCAAGAATCGCGATTGTCGTAAACCACACCAGCATGACGGGGCCAAACAGTTTGCCCACGCGATCCGTGCCGTGTTTTTGCAGCGCGAAGAAACCAACGAGAATGATGACCGCCAGCGGCACAACGAATCGCTTGAGCTGCGGCGATGCCACTTCGAGTCCTTCCATGGCACCGAGCACCGACATGGCCGGTGTGATCACACCATCACCGTAGAGCAATGCTGCACCGAAGAGTGCGAGCGCTACCAGCCAGAAACCTCGCGTGCGCGCCACTCCACCGGGCGTTCGGCGAGGAAAAATCAGCGCCAGTAGTGAGAGCGTGCCGCCTTCGCCGCGGTTATCCGCTCGCAGAATGAAGGTGACGTACTTGCCGCTGATCACGAGCGTCAGCGCCCAGAAAATGAGCGACAGCACGCCGTACACATTTTCCGGTGTGGGCAGCAGCCCGTACACATGCCCGAAACACTCTTTCAGTGCGTAGAGCGGGCTGGTGCCAATGTCACCGTACACCACGCCAAGCGCAGTAAGGCTCAGGACCGCGAGGCGTTTACCGGTGGGAGGTTCGCTGCTGCGGTGCGGTGAGCGGTTGGTCGCCGAATACGTGCCACTGAGCTGAGCGCTGTGCGTCCCCGTGTGCGTCGCGGATGGCGACGGGTTCGGGGGCGCACCAGCAGCCGGTTTGGACGGCGGTTCAGTGGACTCGGGGACAGGCTCAGACATGGGACAAGGCAGAAACTTAGGGACTGCTCCCCCCAATGGAAGCCACGCGCAGCAACTATGACCTCAGAGTCTGTACTGCACGTTCAATCGGAACGTGGTCGGCAGCTGTCGTGCACGCACCGCTCCCACCAACGAGCTCGGTGTGGCTGGATCCTGATTGTTCAGCACCTGATTCACCGCGGTGGCCGCACTTCCATTGAACAGATTGAACGCCTCGACGCCGAGAATCAGGTCATTACGGCCGATCGTGAATACACGCTGCAAGCGAAGATCAAGGTTGGCCTGCCCCGAGAACTGCCGGTTGCCGCGCGGCTCTGTGAGCACGAACTGCCCCGAGCTATTACGAAACAGCTCGTCACTGAGTGGCGTGAGCGAACCGTCCGCATTCTCCACCTCGTACCGCAGCTGCCGAGTCACACTGAGGCTCGGTGCCCAGTAGTCGCCCGCGATGTACGTGAAGAAAGCACCGCCTTCAAAGCCCCACGGTAGCTGGCCACTGGCACGAAGCTTGACGTCCCACGGCGAAAAGTTCGGCAGATTGCCCTGATAGTTGATCTGCGCGTTTTTCTCCACGAACGGCCCTACGCCTTCACCGGCTGTGTTCACGTACCCGTTCACCGAGAACACATTGCCGGTAAGCTGCGTAAAGGCGATCGCGGCGTTGAATGACACACGTGCGTAGTCGCCCTGCAGCGCCAACTGCACCTGACTGAAGCTGCGCTGCGCTTCGTCTACCGGCCGCAGCACAAACACCGGATTGTAGAACAGCTGTGAGGTATCAGGCAGCGAATAGCCCGGAATGTTGTCGCCCGCCCGCAGTCGCGCCCTGATATCGTCACCGCGCACATAAATCACGGGCAGCACCAGATCACGACCGTCAGGGTCCTTCACCGCGCCGCGCGCATCGGATACGCGCACATTGTTGATTGGCACCCAGCTACGGTTGATGCGCGTATCAACGAGACTCAGAATCGATTTGTTCTGCCGATTGATGTAAAGCACCGACGCTTTCAGCTGCCGATTGATTGCCTTTTCCAGCCCCAACGTGATCTGGTCCATGTACGGCTGTTTATAGTCTTCAATTGCTTCCGCTTCGTTGGCCAGATTTGAACCGGGAAAGCACGTAAAGAGCTGGCCAAACTCGCCGCGTGAGTACTGTCGGCCCAGCTCGGGCAGCACGGTTTTGTCGAGGTTGTTCCAGTCGCAGAAGTCGATGTTCGTAAACACATTCGCGCCTGGCGCCCGATCAAAAAGCAGCGCGAACATGTTCTGATGAAACCGTCCCCAGTGTGCTTTGGCCACAAGACTCGCGTCGCCAAACATATCCACCGTGGCCCCAATGCGCGGATCAAATGCCCGCGCATTCACCGCCGTGAATCGTCCCGTACGGCGCGATCCGCCGCCATTGCCGGGCCTGATCAATCCTTGCCACTGATTAAAGCGCAGCCCGGCGTTGATTGACAGGTGATCGTTGATGCGCACGTAGTCCTGCACGTACAGCGCCGCGTTCCGCGTGTTGGCGTTGAGATCAATTCGCCCGCCCGTATCCGTTGACGCGTACACGCCAAGACTCGGAATGGTTTGCCACGTTGCCGGATTCGACGCGTCAAAGTTTTCGCCCGCCTCCGTGTACCAGGTGAGACCACCGTTGCGAGTGCGCCGCTCAAGCCAGCTCCCGAATACGTACTCGCCGCCCAGCTTGAGGTTGTGCAACCACCCAATCGTATTGAAATACGAATCGTACATGGCGCTCAAACCAAGACTGCTTGGCGAGTTGCGACGCGTGTAGTACGCGTTGTTGAACAGCGGCGCGTTGGGTGCGTCAAGCAACACAACAGCGGGCACATTCTCGCCATTGTACGGCAGCTCGTTGTCCTGTCCCGAGTACCCCGACACTTTGAACTCAAAGAAGCGGTTGTTGCTCATCGTGCGCTGCCAGTTCGCCTGATAGAACACGCTGGGAGAACGGCCCTGCGTGGTGGCATTGATTGCGCTAAAGCCCGAGAGCCCCACTCGTTCACGCGTCACATTGTCATAACCAACGGACGCATTCAGAATGTCCTTTGGCCCCGACTGATACGTGAGTTTGCCGTAGTACTTCTGCTCGCGACGTTCGGTCAGCGTGCCAAGGTACGAAATCTGTTCGGCGTTTTGCGCACGCTGATCCACCACGCGATTGCCGCTCTGCGATTCCTGTGCAGACACGTAGTAGTACAGCTTGTCGCGAATGAGCGGACCGCGCACCTCTCCGTTGAACTCGAAACGGTTGTCGAGCTCCGAACCAACTTCATTCACGTTGGTGTTGCTCGCGTTCAGCGACCGATGCTCGAAGAAGGTGCGAATGTGCCCCTGACGCGTATTGGAGCCAGACTTGGTCACGATGTTAATGAGACCGCCCTGAAAGTTGCCGTACTCCGCGCCGGCGCCCAGCCCAATCACTTTGAAGTCTTCAATCCAGTCAACGTTCGGCAGCAAAAAGGCGCCGCCGACGCCGGGCTGATTCACCGTGACACCATCGAGCTGGTACGTGTTGGCCTGCGCACCGGAGCCACCGAATACCTGATTGGGCCGCGCACCTGGCGTGAAGTTCACCAGCGCGTTGGCGTCACGCGCCGCCGGCAGGAGTTCACGTTCGCGCGCGCGAAGCGACGACGTAAACTCCGTGTTGCTCGTTGACACCAGCGCGTCGCCGGCGGTGACCTGTACCGGCTCAAGCTCCGTGCGCGAGGGCGTCAGGGTAATGACCAGACGCTGCACATCGGAGGCCTGCACGCTCAGGTTTGCGAACACCACGGGCCGATAGCCAATCAGCCGTGTGCTGAGCTCATACGTGCCGGGTGCAATGAAGTTGATACGAAACTCGCCGAACTCGTTGGTGAGCGACGTACGCGGATACGAACCGTCTGTTCGGCGGAGTGTGACCGCCACGTTCGCGACAGGCCGGCCATTGGGAATGGCCACAATGCCCTGAATCGCGCCTGTCTGCGACGTCTGCGCCTGCAGCCTGGCGCCTGGTCGCGTCGGGACACAGAGCAAAAACAGAAACGTCAGAGCGGAAATCGAGGCGCGGGTCCATTGCAGCACGCGGCAACTCCAGAGGCGGGGCAGGGCAGGCGGGACGGAATCTCGAACTTCGTACCCACGCAAAATAGAAAAGGACCATCTCGCGTGCTGGAGAGATGGTCCTTTTCTCATGTGCTGATAAGGCGGAGCCCGATCGCTGAAACCGTTACTCGTAGCGCAGTGCGGTAATGGGATCGAGTCCTGCCGCGCGCCGGGCCGGCCACACACCGAACAGCACACCAACCGTTGCCGAGAACGCAAAGGCCATGACGATCGACTGTGCGCTCAGCTCTGTATTCCAGTTGAACACATTGCCGAGCAGAATCGCACCGCCGCCGCCGAGGATTACGCCAATCAAACCGCCCAGCAAGCAGAGTACCACGGCTTCGATCAGGAACTGCAGCAGGATGTTGATCTTCGTGGCACCCAGCGCTTTGCGCACGCCAATCTCGCGTGTACGCTCGGTGACTGACACCAGCATGATGTTCATGATGCCAATGCCACCCACCAGCAGCGACACGGCAGCAATGCCCGCGAGCAGCGAGCCAAACACTTTGCTCGTTTCCGCCGCAGTATTCAGAAAGTCAGCCTGATTGCGGATCTCAAAATCATCCGGCGTTTCGCGCATGAGCTTGTGCTCGCGGCGAAGAATGCGCTGGATCTCCGCCATCGTTTGCGGAATGGAATCTTCCGACGGGGCCAGCACCGAGATCGAACGCAGACGGTCCGTACCCATCAAACGAAACCGCGCCGTCTGCAGCGGAATCACCACCTGATCATCAGGATTCTGCCACGGCGTAGTCTGCCCCTTGGACTTGAGCACGCCAATCACCGTGAACTGAATGCCACGAATACGGATCGGCTGATTGAGCAGTGCTGCAGGGTTGGTAACGCCCAGGCTCTGCGCCACCACCGGTCCGAGTACCGCCACACGCTGTTTACCTTCGTCTTCGCGCTGCGTGAACATGCGCCCGACTTCGAGCTCGTACTTGCGTACTTCCGCGTAGTTCGGCGTAGTGCCAAGAATCTGTGTGCTCGTGTTGCGGCTCATGTACTGCACCTGCAACTGCCGGTTCATCTCGGGCTGAATGCCCTTGCTGATCCTGGAGTTCGCAATCAACGCCTCGGCGTCGCGAATGCGAAGTCGCGCCCGGTCCGTTTCCGACGACACACCACGACTGGCCACCTGCCCGGGATTCACCGTGAGCAACGTAGTGCCCAGCGCCGTGATGCGATCATTGATCGCCTTTTGCGCACCGCGACCGATACCGTCCATCGCGATCACGGCGCTCACACCAATGACAATGCCGAGCATGGTGAGCAAGCTGCGCAACTTGTTGGCGCGCAGTGCGCCGAGCGCAACGCGAAACACCTCAGCCCACATCATGGCTAGCGCCCTCCCGGGGGACGTCCACCACCACCGCCACCGCCGCCGCCACCACCGGCCGGCGCTGTTCCCGCGGCCGGCTGACGCGTAAGTCCCGGCACGCCGCCCATCTGACCAAAGCGAGCGTTGCGCTGATCTCGCGCCGCCTGCAGCGCGACCATCGCGAGTGACGCCACCGTCTCACCCTCCTTCACACCGCTGATCACTTCCGAATAATCGTAGTCCGCAACACCAAGGCGAACGAGACGCGCTTCATACGCACCGCTGTCCGACACCACGAACACCACGCCAGAACGAGCCGCTGCGCCACCACGACGTCCGCCCATCGCCGGCGCACCGCCGCCACCGTTGCGTGCACCACCAGGACGCCCGCCGCCAGCCGACGGCTGACCGCCCGTCGGCTGTCCGCCGGGAGCGCCAGCCGCACCGCGCGCGCCGCCACGCGCGGAATCGGCGCCACCCATGGCCACCGTACGACCCGCGGCGGTATCCGCCGCTGCCGCCGTGCGCTCACCCGGTGCACCACCCGGGCGAACCGCCGCCGCAAACGTGGCGCTGTCAATGCCGAGCACCAACGCCGTAGCCTGTGCTTCGCGCACGTTGCGAATGGCGTCATTCGGTACCGCGATCACATTCAGTTTGCGTTCCACATTCACCGACACTTCACCGTTCATGCCGGGCAGCAACAGGCGTTCGTTGTTCGGCAGCGAAATGATCACCGGGAACATCGTGACACTCTGTTGAATCACGGCCTGCGGTTCCACCTTTTCTACGTTGCCGCTGAACACACGATCCGGAAACGCATCAACGACCACGCGGGCTTCCTGACCCGAGTTGATCTTGCCAATATCGGTTTCATTCATGAACGCGCGCATCTGCACGCGCGACAAGTCGGCCATGGTCACGATAGTTGAACCACCGCCCATCACGCTCGTCGCAGACTGAATCACCTGGCCGAGTGACACTGTCTTGGCGATCACCGTGCCGGCCACCGGCGCGGTGACGCGCGCTTCATCAAGACGCTGCTGCGCAATGTTCACACTGGTACGCACGCGAATCACGTTGGCCTGCGCCTGCGTGTAGGCCAGGTTGGCCTGTTCGTTTTCCTGCGCCGTGATAATGCGCGTCTTGTACAGTTCGTCGGAGCGTTCCTTCTGCGCCTTGGCCACTTCGAGCGACGCTTCAGACGAACGCAAATCGGCCTGCGCCTGATCGAGCTGATTCTTCAGATCGCGCGTGTCGATCTGCACGATCAGATCGCCCGGCTGCACGTTGGTGCCGGTTTCCACCGGCATCTGCAACACAAGCCCCGATGCCTGCGATTTCACTTCCACCACTTCAATCGGTTCCACCGTGCCGGTGGCCTGCGCATCGACCACAATGTCGCGACGCTCCACCTTCACATTATCGATCGGCGCCGTTTGCTCAACTTCCTTTTTGCACGCACCAAGCAACGCGAGCGCGCTCAGTGTTAGAACAAACGATCGCTTCACGGTACGGCGCTCCGGAAAATTAAACCCTGATCGGGTTTCGGTATGTGTCGGGGTCATGGCAAGTTCTGGCCGAGCAGCGCTTCGAGCTGCGCTTTTGCAACACGCGCGTCGAGACGCGCCTGAATCAGAGCAATGCGAGCTGCATTCAACTGCGTCTGCGACGTGAGCAGGTCGAGTGCGTTGCTGGCACCCAGCGCGTAGCGCTGCTGCTGCACACGCAAATCTTCTTCCGACGCTTCAATCGTGGCCAACTGCACCTGCACACGCGCCGCCGCCGTCTGCAGCGCACGCAGCTGCTGCGTGAGGTTCTGTCGCGCCACCAGCTGCGCATCACGCGCCGTGGCCGCCGCATTGTCAACCGCCACCGCAGCGGTCGTCTGCTGCGCTTCGCGGTTGAAGCCGTTGAAGAGCGGGAACTGCAAGTTGAAGTTGTACGTCTGACGCGTTGGTGCACGCTCGCCGAACAGCAACAGGTTGCCGCCGGCAAAACTCCGACTCGCTTCGTTCAGACCGTAGTTGAACGACATCGAAATTGTGGGCATGTACTGCGTGCGTGCGCTGCGACGAGCCGCGCGTGCCGCCGCCAGATTCGCGTCGGCCGTCATCACTGCCGGACCACGCATTGCCATGCGCTCGAGATCCGCCAGATTCGGCAGCGCCGTTTCGTCCGGCAGTGCGGCCGTGTCTGACGGCTCTGCGGTGACGGTCGCGTCGGAGCTGACCAGTCGCGTGAGGGCCGCGTTGGCCACACGCAGATCGTTCTCCGCGGTGAGAATGGCGAGCCGTGCATTGCCGACCTGTACCACCGCGCGCAACGAATCAGACTTGGTGGCCGCACCAGCACTCACGCGGGCAACAGACGCCTGCAACTGCGCCTCCGCCTGCTCAAGCTGTGCACGCGCGGCCGATTCCGACTCGCGCGCCGCCAGCACCGCGTAATACTGCGTCTTCACCTGCAACGCGATATCAAAGCGCGCCGAGGTGAGGCCAACCTCCGCCACATCAATCTGTGCCGCCGTGCGACGCAGTTCATACAAACGCCGTCCGCCATCGAACAACTCGATGTTCGAGCTGAGACCGTTGCTGTAGCTCCACGGATTACCGGTGAGCGGCACCAGGTTACCCTGGAAATACGTCGCGCCAGCCGTGCGTCCCGTTGACGCGTTCATGTTCAGCGTGGGGATGTACGCGCCAATGGCGCTGCGACGCTGTGCCGAGGCCGTGCGAAGCGAACCACGCGCCTGCACAGCCGCTGGCAGGTTGCGCTGCGCGGCTTCGACCGCACTTTCGAGCGTGATCGGACGTGCTTCGTCGGCGGCGCTCTGCGCCTGCAGGCCGTTGGGTGCGGCTGAGAAAGAAACCGCCGCGATCGAAACCGCGGCGAGTAAAGAGTGTCGGATTGTCACGCGGTCATCGCTCCTTGGAAGCGGCTCGGGTACTGTCAGAGCGAGCCGAAATGTCGTCAATAAGATTCTGGAATTTCTCACGCTGCGATTCATCAAGCCGCTGCATGATGAGAACGCGGGCACTGTCGCGCAGCGAGTCAATCGACGGCTGAAGCGGAATCAGTCGCTCGTTCTGCATCGCTCGGCGCCACTTCAGAATCGAATCCACGACCGCCGTTTGTGAGTCCGTCAAGCTGAGATCGCGCTGCAGCTCTCGTACCATGCCGCTGTAGTTGTACGCGCGTGATGCCGTTTTTTCGTCTTTGTTCGTGGTGCCGGTGGTGCGCCCATACGCAAAGCCCAGCGTGCCTCCCGTGAGGAACGCGCCGAGCAAAAACGCAATGGCAACCGACTTACCTTGTGATCGTGTCATCGTCGTGCCTCCCGGTTCACGGCTCAGCCGTAAACAAATAACGCGACGGCGAACTGGCTTGCGCCGGACGTGATGTGGGCACCGAAATAGCGATCGTTACATCTTCTTCGTTTTCGTCGAACACCGTGATGTAGGCCGCACCAGCGGCCAGCTTCCGGATATCGCGATCGATCTGGTAGTCCTGCCACAGCGCGGCACCGGCCAGCGTGAGCATCAGGCTCGCGGCCACAAGGCCCGCCATACGCCACTCGGCAAATACGCTCCACCATTCGCCCTGCGCATCGGCCTGCTTGAGACGCGCCACGATGCGCTCCTCCAGTCCCTGCCAGTAACTCTCGTCGGCGGGCGCGGCGTACATCGCGCTCAACGCTGCCGTCAGTTCCGGATCGCTGTTCGGGCTTCGGTCTTCCGAACCCCGATTCGCTGTGTTCCTCATGAGTCTCTCCGCAAGTTGCCCAGCAAACGGCGCAACGCCGCTCGTGCATGGTGCAAGTCAGAGCGGGCCGTGCCCTCGGGAATTCCGAGCGTCTGCCCAATCTCCGAATGTTTGTATCCCTCTACGTCATGCAAAACCAACACGGAACGCTGACGCTCCGGTAACTGCGACATCGCCAACCCCAATCGACCGCGTAACTCCGCACGCACTGCTGGATCGTGAAACGGAGACGACACCGATTCCTGCAACTCATCGGCGTCCCGAACTTTCTTGCGCCGCGCAATATCCAGCGCCGCATTCGCGACAATCCGATGCAACCACGCACCAAACGCCTGCTCCGGTCGAAACCGCGCCAGCGCACGCCACGCGTGAAGGAATCCTTCCTGCACGGCGTCTTCGGCGTCATCGTGCGTTAGCACGATGGATCGAGCCACCGCGTACGCACGGCGCTGATGACGGTGGACCAGCCCGGCAAAGGCCGTGTCACTGCCATCCTGCGCGGCGAGCACCAATGAACGTTCAGCGAGCACTTCGCTCGAGGCGCCCTCGGCCAGCCGGACATCGTCATTCGCGCCCGTACGGATACCGCCAACAACACCCGATCCCTCGGCCCCATCAACGACACGCTCAGACACACGCCCCCCGTCGCCGATGCGATCGGCGCCAGTCGTCGGCGCAGTGGCCGAACGCGGGAAAGAGAGGGTTGCAGTCGTCACGCGTTTTGATGGAGTCATTCCGCTTACGCGCCCCCCGGGAGCGGCGTTGAATCGTGATCGGCTGCCGGAGTGCTGGCGAGCCTTCCGTCAAGCCCCAAGACGTCTGAAACCGCACGCATTGACGCCAGCACGAACGCAATGTGTTCATCCAACGCAATTCCGAGGTCGGCTGCTCCCGACACGATGTCGTCACGACTCACTCCGCGCGCGAACGCCTTGTCCTTCAGTTTTTTTCGCACGCCTGGCACCTCAACATCCGCCAGCGAACGGCTCGGTTTGACCAGCGCACACGCCGTCAACAGCCCGGTGAGCTCGTCGCAGGCAAAGAGCGTTTTGGCGAGCCGCGTGGTACGTGGCTCACCGGTGTAGTGGGCGTGACCCAGAATGGCGCGACAGACGTCGTCATCGACGCCCAAAGTCCGCAGATAGCGCACACCCTCAGCCGGGTGCTCGCTGTCCGCTTGTTGATCAGCGTTCGGAAACCGCTCGTAGTCAAAATCGTGCAGCAACCCGGTCATACCCCACCGCTCCGGATCCTCGCCAAATCGCTCGGCGTACGCGCGCATGGCGGCCTCGACCGAAAGCATATGCTTGCGCAATGAGTCGCTGGCGGTCCAGGACTCCATCAGAATCAGCGCCTCAGCGCGGGACGGATTGGGCATCTCTAGGTGGGCGGACGTTCGGGACGGGACGCCGTTAATGGATGTGGGCGTCGCGAGAGCGAGAAACCCGTCGTTCAAGGCCGGTTGGTGGCCGCAAACGACGGGTCCTCAAGCAGTTACAGACCTTCAAGCGAGCTCGGCCTTACGGCGCTCGGCGTTGGGCCGGATGCGCCAAGGCAGAGCGCGGGAACTACGCGACCAGCGCGTGCGCCGCTACCGGGACCGCCGCGTGCGCTTCGCCTTCGTGGGCGTCAAACCGACTGTTCGTCCAGACCACCAGGCCATAGACCACGATGGCAATAAAAATCGCGCCGCCGATGAGGCCCGCGAATGCGGCGCCCTTGTCGGAGCCGTGCGAATGGGATGCCTGACTCATGATGGGAGGAGCTGGGGAGTGGTGAAGGCGATGATCAGGCAGTCTCGGTCACGCGGACCGAATTCATGACATCGTTCGGCCCGATTTTCTGGACCACGTCAATACCCTCGGTCACCAGACCGAACACGGTATGCACGCCGTTCAGATGACGGGTGTTGGCTTCGCTCAGCACCACGAAAAACTGGCTGCCGCCCGTATCGCGACCGGCGTGCGCCATGGACAGCGCGCCCAGCTTGTGCGTGTGCGGGTTGCCCGCGGTTTCGCAGGGAATCTTGTATCCAGGACCGCCCGTACCCACACGACGGTCGCCTTCCGGCAGATCACGCGAGAGTGGGTCGCCGCCCTGAATCACGAACTCGGGGATGACGCGGTGAAACTTGACGCCGTCATAAAACTTGTCGTTCGACAGCTTCTCAAAGTTGGCGACCGTCTTGGGCGCTTCAGCCGGATACAGTTCGGCCACGAACGTCCCACGGTTGGTTTCGAAAGTTGCAAGCTTGGGCACGAAATACTCGGGTCAGGGTGAAACCGAATTATACCGACGGGCAGACATCCCGCACAACGCATTCGGCGCAGCGCGGCTTCCGGGCGTCACACACGCGGCGCCCGTGCCAGATGAGCAGGTGACTGAGCAGCGCCCACGACTCCCGCGGAAAGAGCGGCATCAGCGCCTGCTC
Organism: Gemmatimonadaceae bacterium; assembly: GCA_051859245.1. Taxonomy (GTDB): domain Bacteria; phylum Gemmatimonadota; class Gemmatimonadetes; order Gemmatimonadales; family Gemmatimonadaceae; genus JAABRT01. Next base: position 85,210 of record JBHYGA010000009.1, on the reverse strand, counting down.
GATGTTGATCGCGTCAGCCTCGCGGGTGAGCCCCAGTCGGCGACTCAGTCGCTGCACGTGCGTATCCACCACGATGCCTTCATTGATGTCGAACGCGTTGCCCAGAATCACATTGGCCGTTTTTCGACCCACGCCGGCCAGCTTGATCAGCTCGGCGATGGTTTGGGGCACTTCACCCTGGTGACGGTCCATAAGTGCACCGGCCATGGCAATCAGATTCTTCGCCTTGGCGCGAAAGAAGCCGGTGGTCCGCACAATCTCTTCCACGTCTTCCTGACGCGCTGCGGCCAGCGCTGGGGCATCGGGATACTTCGCAAAGAGCGCCGGTGTGACCATGTTCACGCGCACGTCCGTGCACTGCGCCGAAAGAATCGTGGCACATAACAACTCAAACGCGTTGGTGTGATCCAGTTCGCAGTGGGCGTCCGGATACTCACGCTGCAAATCGTGCAGCACGCGCTCAGCAATCGCACGTTTCTGCGCGATGGTGCGTGGTGACCGCGTGACGAGTGGTGCTTTCTGCGACGGCTTTTCGCCGCGAGATTTGACGGTCGAGCGCTTCACGTGACGCTGGTTGCCGCAACTCGGCGTTCGCGCGCAAACGTGAGCACGTCGTGCACGCTCCGGGTGTTCAACACATTATTCGCACTCAACCACCCTTTGCGCGCAATACCAACGCCGAGCGCAATGTGATCGAGTCCTTGCGGTGAGTGTGCATCAGGACCGATGGACACGAGCGTGCCGTGTTTGCGCGCTACGCGACAGAGCTTCCAGTCAATATCAAGGCGATGCGGATCGGCGTTGAGCTCAACCGCAACGCCAACAGCGCCGGCCTTGGCAATGATCTCACCCATATCAATCGCGTACGGCTCGCGCGTGAGCAGGAGTCGGCCCGTAGGATGACCAAGCACGGTGAGATGCGGATCATCCAATGCCTTGAGCACGCGGTCGGTCATCTGTCGTTCGTTCATGCCGTACCGCGTGTGCACGGAGGCAATCACAAAGTCAAACGCATCGAGCACGGTGGCGTCATAGTCAATGCGGCCGCACGGCAGGATATCCGCTTCAATTCCCTTGAGCACGCGAAAATTCTGACCCTGCGCCGCATACGCTGCATTCAGCGCATCGATTTCGTCATGCTGACGCAAAATCGCATCACGCGAGAGTCCGCCGGCGTACGTGTTCGACTGCGAATGATCGGACACGCCCAGGTACTGCCAGCCGCGCGCGATGGCCGCTGCTGCCATGTCGGCAATCGTGGCGCCACCATCGCTGTATTGCGAGTGGCAGTGCAGGGCACCAACGAGCTGCGCTTCGGTGATCAGGTCGGGCAACGCACCCGCGGCCGCGGCTTCGATCTCTTCCGTTCCTTCGCGAAGCTCCGGTTCAATCATGGACAAACCCAACTGCGCATACAGGTCGGCCTCTGAACGAACCACACACAGTGCGCCAGACGCATCACGCAGCTCGTCGCCGGCAATGGCATGGCCGCGTGTTGCCGCGTACTCGGTGAGGCCGCGCACGTGCGCATCACTTCCCGTTGCACGCCAGAGCGCCATGGCAAACTGTTCGGGGCGAACACACGAGAGATGCAATCGTGTGCCCGTGCCAAAGCGCAGTGACACGGTGCGTCCGCCGCCGCCAATCACTTCTTTCACCCCCTCGCCGTGGGCGAGCGACGCCGCGACCACGCTGGGCGAGCCACGCACCGCCGCCACCAGCTCTACATCGCGCACTACTTCGCACTGTCTGCGAATGGATCCGGCAATCGCCACATCGATCACATCGCTGTGCGCGGCAATGCTCCGTTGCATCAGCACCGCTTCTGCGCGGCCATGCTCAAATAACACGTACGCGCCGGCCTCACGCAGCGCGGCAATTCCCTGCGCGATCCTGGTGGCGGTCTTTTCGCCAAAACGCGGCAGCGTGGCCAGCCGGCCATCGTGCGCCGCCTGCTCAAGCTCGTGCAGCGTTTCAATGTGCAGCCCATCGTGAATCATGCGAATACGCGCCGGTCCCAGTCCGGGAACGCGCAGCATTTCCATCAATCCCTCAGGCGTCTTTTCCTGAAGCGTTTCGAGCAGCAGCGCGCTGTTGGTTTCGATCAGCTCGCGTATGACGTCAACCACGTCGGGCGCAAGTTCCAGTGCCGTGGTAACGGTGGGTTCGAGTACGTCGGCCAGTGTGCGTTCTGTCACCCCACTGTCGGCCAGCCCATTCGCGGCGAGTGTCCCAGAGGCAAGCGCCGAGATGGTGCGCGATGCGTGCTGAAAACTGCGCACACGTGTTGGCTCTTCACCGTGCAACTCGAGCAGCGTGGCGATCTGCGTGAGCACGTGGGACGCGGCGCGTGGATCCATGTGTGGAATCTAGCGAAATGCGCCAGATCCCGGGGGCCGTCAGGACTCTACGCCGGCCAGTCGTTTGGCTTGTTTGATCAGCTCGATCAGCTGTCGCTCGGTGAGCTCCAGCTCCTGCGTGGCCGCGTCGGCGTCGAGCAATCCGCTGCGCATGGACACCCCCACCTGATTCAGATAACGAACCTTGTCCAGCACTTCACTCGTGAGCTGTCGCAGGCCGTGGTAGCGACGCTTTTCGGCGTTGGCGCGACGAAAGCGCTGCTGCAGCTCATCCGGGCGCAGTCGCCGCGCCATCGTGATCACCTCGGCCTCCGTGCGCCCCGGCAGCACACCGCGATCGGGGATGCCGGCCACATCCGTAACCTCCTGATCGGCGAACCACAGACGCCCAACAAACTCAATACCGTCGTGAGACACGTACACGGTCACGCGATACTTGCGCCCCTCGGATTCAAGGGTCGCGACCGCTGCATGTGTTACGGCGCCGAATTGATGCATAGCCTGCGAGCTGGGGACACGCGATCATGCCTGCGTTGACACGAGTCTACGGTCCGTCTGTTTCCGACAAAAACGTATTGATGGCGCCGAAGAGCGCGTCAGGAGCCTCCACATACGGCACGTGCCCACAATCCTCAAGCGCGACGAATCGCGCGTTCAACGCATCGGCCGCCGCCTTGGCCGATTCGAGCGGGATCGGATCCTGCACACCATGCACGACGAGTGCGGGCACGTGTACGGCACGCAGTTTCTGGCCCAGATCGTAACTGCCAAGGCTCTCCCATACCGACTGCTGCACCTTTCCCGTTACGCGAAAAGGCGTCAGCGAAGTTGCTCTCGACGGATCGGCGAAATAGCCGGCCACACTCAGTTCAAACGCACGTTGACGGTAGGCTTCGGGGTTGGTGGCGCGCAAGTCCGACGCGGCCAGCGCCCGCCGTTCGCCCGCAATGCTTTCGCTGCGCTGTCGTTCGGCGAGTGCCTGTTCAAACACATCGCGCCAGGCGCGTGTGATCGGCGCGGGCGAGATCAGCACGAGACGCGCGGGTGCCGCGAACGATGGTTCATCCAGGCACGTGGTGGCGTACAGCATGGCCAACAGTGCGCCCCACGAATAGCCAACAATGGTGGGCGCCGACAGTTCGCACTCCTGAATCACGGCCGCCAGATCATCCACTTGTGTGCGCCACGTCACAGGCGCGGGGTCGTCGGTACGAGACTGCCCACCGCCGCGCTGGTCGTACGTGATCAATCGATGACGCTCTGCGAGCGCCAGCATTTGCGGATACAGGTAATCGTGATGCGCACCTGGCCCGCCGTGCAGCAGCAAAAGCGGCGGCGCGTGTGGCGGGCCGTCTTCGCGCAGAAACAATGGAACGGATGTGCTGTGTGTGAATCGGGTGGTCATGCGAGTGATCCGTGGTAATCGCGCCAACGCTCAGATGCAGCGCGCAGCGGGAATGATCTTGGGGAAAGTGTCGCCGTGTAGCGGGCTTGCAACAAAACTGGCACCCACCCGTGACGCGTCGCACTCGGTGGAACCTCACGGATCGCGTTGTGTTTTTGAAGGCTGGATACGTGCAATCATGTACGATCCGATGTCGACTCATCGACCCCGAAACGATCTGGAGGAATATGTGATGCGAAAGCTCACAACGCTGCTCGCGAGTGCGGCACTGCTCGCCGTGGCAACGCCCATCGTGGCCGAGGCGCAGGAGAAGGACATCGTCGAGACTGCAGTCGCGGCGGGTACGTTCAACACGTTGGCCAAGGCCCTCGAAGCCACGGGGCTCGCGGAAGTTTTGAAGGGCGCGGGACCGTACACGGTGTTCGCGCCGAGTGACGAAGCGTTTGCGGCGCTTCCGGCCGGCACGCTTGATTCACTGATGCAGAACAAGGAAGCGCTGAAGGCCTTGTTGCTCGGCCATGTGGTGTCAGGTCGAGTGAGCAGCTCCGAGGCGTTGCAGATGGATGGCAAGACCGCGGCAACCGTTGGTGGGAGCAATGCCACGATCTCCGTTGCCAACGGTATGGTGAAGGTGAATGAATCGAAAGTGGTGAAGGCAGATATTGAAGCATCCAATGGCGTGATCCATGTGATTGATGCGGTGATCCTGCCCGACCCGGCGTTCCCAACACCGAAGTAACGCACTTCTCAGCAAGCGCTAAATAGACGCCGCTTCGTTTCTCGTGCACGTTGCGATTCCGAGAAACGAAGCGACGGGCTGAGCTACCGCTCAGAGAAACGAAGTGGCGACACGCGCGGTGTTCGTGTGCACTTCCACCGTGTCATTGATATTCGCGCCGTAACCGCCCGCGATAGTAATCGTGACGGGAAGCGCGACGTCGCGACACATTTCCAGAACCATGGCGTCACGCCGCTGCAGCCCGTCGTGCGTGAGGCGCAGTCGACCGAGTTTGTCACCCTCGTGCGGGTCGGCGCCGGCCAGATAAAACGCCACGTCGGCTCGCGCATCGTGCAACACACGCGGTAGTGCGTCTGCGAGCAACGTGAGATACGTGGCATCGTCGGCGCCGTCTTCCAGCTCAATATCAAGGTCGCCGGCCACTTTCGTAAACGGATAGTTGCGCCGACCATGCATGCTGAACGTGTACGTGTTCACATCGTTGGCAAAGATGGCGTGTGTTCCGTTGCCCTGATGCACATCCAGGTCAATAATCACCACGCGTCGCACGCCGTGGTGTGCGCGCAGCTCCGCCGCGGCCACCGCAACGTCGTTAAACACACAGAACCCTTCGCCGCGATCTGCAAACGCGTGATGCGTGCCGCCTGCCAGATTCATCGCGATCCCGCGGTGCAGCGCGTGCGTGGACGCTTCAATGGTGCCACCCACGGCCCGCAGCGAGCGTTCTACCAGATGCGTGGACCACGGAAAGCCGAGTCGTCGCACGGCCGCGCTGTCGAGCGTTCCCGATTGCAGCGCCGATACATACTCAGGCGTGTGCACACGCTCGAGCTGTTCCCGTGTGGCGCGCGCCGGATCATGCATGCGCTCCGGTGTCACGATGCCTTGCGTGAGCAGACGGTCCCGGAGCAGGGCGTATTTCGCAATCGGGAACCGGTGTTCCGCCGGGAGCGGAATCGCATAGTGCGCGGAACTCCACACATGCAGTGACACTCGGCGATCACCGGCGCGGGCGGGTACCGCCGCTTGTGGCGGGCAGTAAGTTGGGTGTCACCATGACCATCTCACCGGTGTCGAGTGCATATGCAGAAGGATAGCGCCGCGAACGTGTCGACGGACGGCATGTTTGAGGCGTCGTTGCTGCTGGCGCGCGCACTCGGCGCGCTCGTGTTGCAGCTGCGGGCCGATGACGCCGATCAGTCCGCGGTCACGCAACGGGATCAGGTGCGTCGCGCGCTGCGTGCGGCCGTGGCATCGGCCCGCGTGACATCGCTTGAAATGCAGTTGCTCGACGGCCAGCTGCATCTCGGTGGTCGCGTGCTGCCGCCCGATTCGCCGCTGCGTGATGACGCGCTCGATGCATTGGTCGACGGCCTGGCCACGCACGGGTCCATGGTGCTGGATGTGCGACGTTCGGCCGCGCCCGGAGAATTGCTGGAGCTCGCGCGATTGCTGAGCACGCCCACCACGGTGCGGGGCGACAGCGGCACGTGGCGCTCGTGGTCCGTGCGCATCACACCCGGTTCGTCACCGGTGGTAAGCGACGAGACGCCGATCCCCGATTCGGTGCGTGCCGTGCTCGATCGTTTCGCCGGCGCCCGCGATGATATCGCCACGCACGCAGTGGTCAACGAACTGCTGCGCATGGTGACCACGGTGCCGTGGCGTGATGATCCGGTTGTGGTCGAAGCCGTGGCACTTCGTCTGGTCAGCGAGTCGCGCCGCCGAGGCGCGCGTGGCGGGCGACTGGCGCTCGAAACCGGCATTCGACGATTGCTCACACCGTCGGCCATTGCTGCACTCGTGAAACGCTTGCCCGATTCCACCGCGCGCGAAGAGTTGATGCCCGTGCTGGCACGCGCTGGTGATCTCTCGGTCCACACGCTCGTGCAGCTGCTGCAAGACGCCGATACGATTGCCGAACGCCGTATTTGTTTTGACGCTATTGTCGCACTCGATGCGGGCGAGGAGGCGCTGCGCGAAGCGCTGCAGGATCACCGCTGGTTCGTGGTGCGCAATGCCGCATCGCTGCTCGGTGAAATGGGCGTGGTGGAGGCCGACGTGCATCTCATTCCGCTGCTCACCAACGAGGACGAGCGCATTCGCATTGCCGGCGCGCGCGCCCTGATGCGCCTGGGCAGTGAGCGCGCGCTCATTGCGCTGCAGGGAAGACTGGTCGACGAAGTCGCTGAGCTGCGCCGACTTGCCGCGGCCGCGCACGGCGCGCGCAGTCAAGGTAAACCGTCAACCACGGCACTGCTGAATGCGCTCGACGTGGAGCTCGACGAAGACGTGACGCTCGAAATTGTCGCCGTGCTCGGCATGCTCGGCAGCCCCGACGCAGTGCAACGATTGTTGCGTCTGGTGAAAAATGAATCGGGCGAAGCCGAACCGTGGATGCGTGAAGCAGCGTACGCCGCGCTGGTTGCGGCGCGCGGTGCGGGTGTGCAAAAACTGTTTGAATGAAAAACGCGGCCCCTACGATCGGGGCCGCGTTTTTGTTTTCATTGTGTGCGTACTAGCGCTGCGTGAAGTCGGTGCTTGCCGTAACCTGTCGGCACGTTTCCGCGAGCAGATCTGCTGCGCGATCCAGATCTTCAAGACTCACCAGTTCGTTTGGCGAGTGCATGTAACGATTGGGCACGGACACAAGGCCCGTGGCCACACCACCACGCGCCAGCTGCATGTTGTCGGCATCGGTGCTCGTAAAACGACCGGCGGCGTGCACTGAATACGGCATACCAAGCCGCTCCGCACTGTCGCGCAACATGCTGAACACCTGCGGATGAATCACTGATCCGCGCGACAGCACGGGTCCGCCGCCAATCTTGTGCGAGCCCACTTCTTCTTTCTTGGCGCCAGGATGGTCCGTGGCAAAGGTCACGTCCACCGCAATCGCCATACTCGCACCGCTCGTATAACTCGCCACACGCGCACCACCGCCCGTGTAGCCGATTTCTTCCTGCGTGGTCGCAATCGCCACGACGCGTGCGCTCCCTGGATTCGCCGCGTATCGACGCGCGGCCTCGAGCACCACGAACGCGCCAATGCGATCGTCAATGCTGCGCGACACAATACGATCGTTCGGCAAGCGCAACACGCGCTGATCAATCACGCCCGCATCGCCCACCGACAGTCGCTCTTCCGCTTCACCGCGCGTGGTCGCGCCAATGTCGACCCAGAGGTCGGTCATCTTGGACGCCTTCTCACGCTCATCAGGCTTCATGAGGTGAATGGGCTTCTTGCCTACCACACCGAGCACATCGCCGTGGCGTCCGAGAAAGCGCAAACGCTGTGCGACAAGCACCTGCGGATCCCAACCACCAATGCCTTCGATGTACGCAAAGCCGTTTTCGTCGATGTACGTAACGATCACACCGATCTCATCGATGTGCCCGGCCAGAATGATCGTGGGGCCACCGGCGTCATGCACCACGGCGGTGGAGTTGCCAATCACATCGCAGGCCACGCTGCTGGCAAACGTGGAGGCCTCGTCGCGCCACACTTTGGCGGGGGCGGATTCGAACCCGGAGGGGCCCGGCGTGTCGAGCAATCGCTCAAGAAACTGGATCGAGGTGTCTGATAGCATATCTCTGCAAAATAACATCGGTGCGGCCAGCGGTCCTTTGTCGCGTCGGCGGGTTTGGTGTGGGGCCGGCCCCCCAGGGTCACCCCCTCGCGCAGACGTTCGGCCGGGCGCGCCGGGAGCGGGCTGGCGCCCGCCCGGCGCTGGCCGCCCGATAGCGCGCCGAGGCGACCCCGGGGGGCCGGCCACCGACGCCCCGGGCGGGAGCAGGGCGTTACGGCCGGCGGCGCACCGCGGTCATCGCGGGGAGATACTCGCAGCCACCGACTTCACCCGCGGCCTGAACTGCTGTCGCGCGTAGGGTTTGGTGTGGGGCCGGCCCCCCAGGGTCACCCCCTCGCGCAGACGTTCGGCCGGGCGCGCCGGGAGCGGGCTGGCGCCCGCCCGGCGCTGGCCGCCCGATAGCGCGCCGAGGCGACCCCGGGGGGCCGGCCACCGACGCCGCGGCGGGAGCGAGGGAACCGCCGGCCCGGCGCCACCCCGCAGCTGGCACCGGGGGCGTGCGCACAGACACCCACTTCATCAGCGGCCTGAACTGCGCGTGCACCCGCACCCAGCCCGCGGTGAGACCGGGGCTGCGCCCGCCAGCGATCCTCGCCACACACCCCGCTCCCTGGCGCCTCGGGGCGGGTGTGGGCCGGCCTCCCCCTCCCCGCACCGTCGCAGCGCCGGTGTGGGCGCCCGGTCTCCCCCCACCCAGCGCGCTATCGGGCGGCCAGCGCCGGGTGGGCCCCGCCCGCTCCCGGCGCGCCCGGCCGAACGTCTGCGCGCTGGGTGGCGGGGAGCCCGGGCGCCCACCCACACCGCACCTGGCCGAACGCGCGCGGCCCCGTCCACACCCCCAACGCCTAGAGCACGCGAACAGCGTGACGAGGATCGATGGCGGAGAAAAGACCCGGATTGAAAATGCGCGACATGGCCTCGATGCCGTCCACCACACGAGGACCGGGGCGACTGATCAGCCCGTTCGCGTCCATCGCCCACACCTGACGTCCCGTCAGCCACGGCCATTCGTGCAGCAGGCGCTCGGCTTCAACACGCGCCGCGTCCAGCCCAAATCCACACGGTGCCACAATCACGATCTCGGGCTCCGCGCGCTCGCACTCCGAGAGCGGAACCACTGTGGAGTGCGCGCCTGCAACGCCGAGTGCATCGTGTCCGCCTGCTTTGCGCACCTGTTCCGGCGCCCAGTGTCCCGCGAGATACACCGGGTCCGTCCACTCGATCACGAGCACACGCGGCCGGTGCGCACCGTTCGCCTTGAGTGTTTCGTGCACCGTGCGCATGCGCGCACGGTCGCCGGCCAGCAGTTCTTCTGCTTCGTCGGCCACACCAAGTGCGTTGGCCACCGCCACGATGTCGTGCATGATGCCATCAATCGTGGTGCCGCTCAGCGTGACAATGCGTGGCACCGGATCCATCGTGGCCGCCAATGCGCGCACATCATGTTCACTCACCGCGCACACATCGCACAGCGCCTGTGTGAGAATCACATCCGCGTGCAGCGCGCGAATGAGACGCTTGTCGAGTTTGAAGAGCGAGATCCCGGCTTCAGTTGCTTCACGAACTGCCGCGTCAATCTTGCCGGCACTCGCACCGTCTGCCGAGTGGGCGACGGATTGTGGGATCGACGAACTCGTAACACGAGGTCGCGAACCGATGCCGGGCGGAAAATCACATTCGTGTGTGATGCCCACGAGTTGATCGCTGGCACCGAGGTAGGCCACGATTTCACTCGCGGCCGGGAGCAGGGAAAGAACTCGCATAGGCCTCAGGGTTGGGCGCGACGTTCGTACACGGACTTGCCAGCAACCCACGTGGAAATCACTTGTGTTTTGAGCACCAGTTCCGGCGCTACACGCATGATGTCCTGATCAAGCACCACAAAATCGGCGTGCTTGCCCACCGTCAATGAGCCCAGTTCCTTTTCCTGAAACGCGCTGTACGCGGGCCAGAGCGTCATGCTCTTGAGCGCTTCTTCGCGCGTCATGCGCTGGTCGGGATACCAGCCACCAACCGGATAATCATTCGCGTCCTGACGCGCGATCGCGGCGTGAAACGAAATCAGCGGGTTCACAAACTCAACCGGAAAGTCGCTGCCGTTGGGAATGATCACGCCCGTGTTGAGCAGCGAACGCCACGCGTACGCACCAAGCAGTCGCTCTGGTCCCAGACGCTTGCCGGCCCAGTACATGTCGCTCGTCTGGTGACTGGCCTGCATGCTCGGAATCACACCCAGCTCCGCAAAGCGCGGAATGTCGGAGTAGTGAATGATCTGTGCGTGTTCAATGCGAAAGCGGTGATCGGCGAGCGGAAACTTGTCGAGTGCCTTTTCATACGCGTCGAGCACCACTCGATTGCCGCGATCACCAATCGAGTGGCTGTTCACCTGAAAGCCGCGCTGCAGCGCACGTTCGGCCACATCCTGAATGTGCGCCGGTGGGCTCACGAGCAAACCGCTCGTGGTGGGTTCATCGCTATACGGTTCCAGCAACGCCGCGCCGCGCGAACCGAGCGCGCCGTCGGAGTAGAGTTTTATCGAGCGCACCCACACGCGTCCGTTGTACAGCGACGAACGCGGACCAACGTTGAAGTAGTGCGCAATCGCCGCCGAGTCGTCGCTGATCATGGCGTATAACCGCAGATCAAGTTCGCCGGCTTTGGCGATCTCTTCATACAGATCAATCATCGAGCGACCGGCGCCCGCGTCGTGCACACCGGTCAGTCCAACGCGGTGCATTTCCGCCTGTGCGTCGAGCAACAGTTTGCGTGTTTCCGCGCGACTCACCGGCGGAATCACACCGCTCACCAGATTTTCCGCGTTGTCAATCAGCACGCCCGTGGGCTCGTTGTTCGCGCCGCGTAGCAAACGGCCGCCACTTGGATCGCGCGTTGCAGACGTGATCTTGGCCGCGCGCATGGCCGCGGCGTTCACGAGCACAGCGTGTCCGTCCACACGTGCGAGTACCACCGGATGATCCGGTGTGGCCGCCGAGAGTTTGTCGTGCGTGGGCCATTGTCCGTCGGCCCACTGATTCTGATCCCAGCCGCGACCTTCTACCCAGCTGCCCTTGGGCAACGTAGCCGCACGCTCCGCAACGCGACGAATCAGCTCGTCGTAACTGGTAACGCCAACCAGATCTACCTGACGCAGTTTCTGCGCGAGTCCGCTGTAATGCGCGTGCGCGTCGACCATGCCGGGGATAACCGTACGACCGCCAAGATCCACCACGCGCGTTGATGTGCCGGCAAGCGTGCGCGCTTCGCGCGAGGAACCAACAAACGCCACTTTGCCATCGCGCACGGCGAAGGCGTCGGCGAGTGGACGCGCGTCGTCGGCCGTGTAAACACGCGCGTTGACGACGATCAGATCAGCAGGCGGAGTGGCGGGGCGCGTTTGCGCGGTCAGCGCACCGGCCAGCAGTGCGGTGAGTGCGAGCGCGCGCGCTGCGGTGGTCGCGGTGGCGCGTGCAGCCGAACGAGCGGAATTGCGCGAAAAGAAAACGATGTGTGAAGACAGGGACATGACCGGACGCGAAAGCGGGCGAGAAGTGACAGAGACGAACCGAAGTCCGTACAACGTCACTCCCCGCCCGTTCTCGTGCAACCGGTCAGCGCAGCTCAGGGCTGGCTGATTTGATCAAACTTCCCAACAAATCTCGAACGTCGAGATTACATCGGGGGCAGAATCACCGCGTCGATCACGTGAATCACGCCGTTCTTGGCCACGATATCGGCCTTCGTCACATGCGCCTGGTTCACCATGACCGTGCCACCCATCACCGAGATCTTCGCTTCGGCGCCCGACACCATCTTGGCTGACTTGCCGTCCATCTTGATCGCGTCAGCAGCCATCACCTTGCCCGGCACAACGTGGTACAGCAGCACAGCCTTGAGCTTGTCCTTGTCGGCGAGCAACGCGTCAAGCGTGGCCTTGGGGACCTTTGCAAACGCTTCGTCCGTCGGCGCGAACACCGTGAACGGGCCCGGGCCCTTGAGCGTCTCGATCAAACCCGCGGCGGTCAGCGCCGTAGCGAGCGTCTTGAATGAGCCAGCGGCAACCGCTGTTTCAACGATGTCCTGGCTCTGAGCCTGCGAAACTGACGGGGTCGCGATCGCGAGCATCGCGGCGCCTGCAAGTGCCATGGAAAGCTTACGCATAGTACAACTTCCTCCACCCGGTGACAGAAAAAAGAATCAGTGTTGAACAAGCCCCTGCTTGCTCCGCCGATCGAACACTGCCCGGTGCGCGGAAGTTCCGGTGTGTGCGCGGGAACACAGGCAAACAGGTTATACACTTTGCCGTCTGGTTCGGTTCGGACCGCGATTCCTAATTGCGCCCACCAACCCGCACTGTCGCCTCACTGCGTGTTGCGTGCGCCGAGATATCGTGTGAACCAGCGATTCATTTCTTCCCACCACACACGCTGATTGGCCGGTCGCGTAATCCAGTGTCCCTCGTCCGGGAACAGCACCAGTCGGCTCGGCACACGCTGACGCTGCAACGCCGTAAAAAGTGCCGTGCCCTCGGTGTATGGCACGCGAAAATCCTGCTCGCCGTGCAGCACGAGCGTTGGTGTGCGCATGCGTCCGGCCAGCACATGCGGTGACCATTTGTCAAACGCCTGCTGCCGCGCCACGCGATTCCACCACGTGCCGCCAAACTCCCACTCCGTAAACCACAGTTCGTCGGTGGTACTCGCCATGTGCTCGAGATTAAAAATGCCGGCGTGCGATGCGAACGCGGCAAACCGGCGCGTGTTGCCATTCATCCAATTGGTCATGTAGCCACCAAACGAACCGCCCGCTGCGCCAACTCGCGATGAATCGAGCCACGGATACCGCGCCAGCGCCGTATCCAGGCCGCGCATCAGATCCACGTACACTTTGCCGCCCCAGTCGCGCGACACTTCGTCAACAAACCGTTGACCGTATCCCGTGGAGCCGCGCGGATTGAGCGCGACCACAGCCATGCCGTTGGCGGCAAACAGTGCGGCATTCCAACGCGCATTCCAGCTATCAAGCCACGCGCCCTGTGGACCGCCGTGCACCAGCATGATCATTGGCCAGCGACGCGTGCTGTCAAACGCCGGAGGACGCACCACAAAACCATGCACCGGCGCGTCGCCTGCACCGGTGAACTCAAAATCCTGCGCGGGACGCAAATCGAGTTGCGATAGCAGCCCGTCATTCTCGCGTGTGAGCTGCCGAGTGTTTCGGACGCCCGTTGCCGAATAACGTCCCACCCACAGATCGGGCGGACGATGCATGGCATCACGCACCCACACCATCGTGATCGCGCCATCTGCACCAAACTGATACGCCAGCGACGACTGTGTGGAGTTGTGTGTGCGCACCAAGCGCTCGGGGCTGCCGTCGAGCGTACCGTCATCGTTAATCGTGAGACGCCAGATCGCCGTGCGCCCTTCGTCCTGCGTTTCCACGAGCAACGAACGCAAGTCGGGCGTGAAGTACATGCGTTCGGCGTGATAATCCCAGCCGGGCGCAATCTCACGCGTGGTGCGCGTGCGGCGATCGTACAGCATCACGCGCCCCTTATCACCTTCAAATCCCGGTCGGCGTTGCGCGGCGTAGGCAATCCAGCGCCCGTCACGCGAATACACCGGATGATTGTCGGCCGCGCGGTTGTTGGCCGTAATCACGGTTGGTGTACCGTCCACCACGTTCACCGTGTACACGTTCACGTCGGTGGTCCAGGCCGCGTCTGGTGTTTCCGCGCGTGCCGCGAACGCCAGTTCCTGTCCGTCGTGCGACCAGTCGTACGATTCCGTACCACCAAACGGCATGGGCGGCACATGCATCTCTACGCGAGGCACCACATCGCGTGCTTCGCCGCGTGCGAGGTCCACCACAAACAAATGCGATCGTGTGCCATCATCCCAGCGATCCCAGTGCCGATAGAGCAGCTGATCGTACACTCGCACGCGCGACGCTGAACGATCCATGCGCAATGCAGAATCAGCGTTGCACACATCGGTGGTGCACCCGGGATACACGCGTGAGGTAAAGGCAATGCGATCGCCGCCAGGCGCCCACTTGGGACCCGACGCGCCACCCCACAAACGCGTGAGTGCGCGTCGCCCGCTGCCGTCAATATTGCTCACCCACAACTGCCCGAGATGGACGTACGCAACGCGACGCCCGTCGGGGCTGAAGCGCGCTTCGGCCGCGGGAGTTGTGTCGTCGGGAAACACGCGCGGCGGCACGCTGCCATCTGCCGGCACAATAAACGTGCGAGCGCTGCGTCGGTTTGCGGCCACGCTTGTGGTGCGCACCGTGTACGTGATCAAACGGCCATCGGGCGACACATGCGGATCTGATACGATCCGCATGGCCGCAAAATCGTCGAACGTCATGGCGCGACCCTGGGCCGACGCGTGCGTCGGGATCAGAGCAACGGCTACAGAAGCCGCAAGAATTAGTGGCGCACAAACGTTCAACATGGTGTTCGCTACATGGTGGACCGGCCTTTTCGTGCTGCCATGGCCGCTTCGATTTCCGGAATCTCTCGCGGGCTCCTGGTCAGCCACTGCAGTCCGGATTCTGTCACAAGATAATCGTCTTCAATGCGAACGCCGATGTTCGCGTACGTGCCCAGCAGCGTGCGCAAACGGGAGATCAACGGTGCGTTGCGCTCCGTGGCTGGCAGCAGCTCCGCCAGATTCGCGCGCACGTACACCCCAGGTTCAATCGTGAACACACTCCCAGGGCCGAGCTTCTGCTCGTAGTAATACCGATCCGGATCGTGTACTTCGAGCCCGATGCCGTGTCCGAGGCCGTGCAGATAGAACATCGACAGCTGCGAACACTGACGCTTGCCGTCGTCGCCGCAGTCGTAGGTCGCGCCTACCGAGTCGATCAGCCCAAGTTTTGCCAGCCCGCGCGCCATGGAAGCGGACGCCGCCTCGTTCATGCGCCGCGCCGGCGCGCCATTCACCGCCTCACGTTCCGCCGCGGCCTGCGCGTCGCGCACAATCTGATAAATCTCGCGCTGTGCCGGTGAAAACGTGCCGTTCACTGGGTAGCTGCGGGTCATGTCGGCAGCGTAGCCATCAAAACTGGCCCCGATATCCACCACCACCATGTCGCCCGGCTTGAGGGGGGCGTCGTTGGTATTGTAGTGCAGAACGGTGCTGTTCTCGCCCGTGCCCACAATCGTGGCAAACGACGGCCGCTCCGCACCGCCGCGACGGAACACGTATTCCGCCATGGCCTGCACTTCGTATTCATGGCCACCGGGTGTGATCACCATGGCCACTTCCTTGTGCGCCGCCACGGTGAGCTCCGTGGCGCGTTTGATGAGCGCCAGCTCGGCCTCACTCTTGTACGCGCGCAGTTCGGCCACCTTGCCGGTGGCGGTGGTCACGTTCAACCCCTCGTGACGCGCGCGCAGTCGGGCCAGATACTGATCGTGTTCCGTGGTCTTGGTGGGATCAACCCCCAGATCGCCCACGACCTGCAGCGCATGCCCCGCCGCGATCAGCGAGTCGAGCACTGCATCGAGCTCATCGCGTGGGCGAGCTGGTGTGGCGTAACGTGACGACGCGCCATCGGGCCCCATGCGTTTGCCGCTCCACACTTCGCGCGACGGATCGCGGCGTTGCACAAACAGCGTGCTGCCTGCGTCCTGACCGTCTTTTACCTGCATCACAAGTGCCGCTTCCGGCTCCAGCACGCCCGTGAGATAGCGGAACACGGGAATCTGAAAGAACGACAGGTAGTCCACGCGCGGCTCACCCGCGCCAAGCGCGAGAAACACACCGTCGGGCAGTTTGGACGCGAGTTTCTGACGGCGCGCAATGAACTCCGTCGCGCTGATCGACGCCGGCCGTTCCGACTCAGTAATCACAACGGCGCCGGCGCGCGTTGCACTTGTGCCCTGCGCACCGACGGATGTTGTCGCCGCAGCGACCAACGCGAAACCAAGCGTGAGGTGTCTCATTTAGCGAAGCACACTCTTGGCAATCGTTTGCAGCTGCATGTTGCTGGTGCCCTCGTAAATGGTGCCAATTTTCGCATCGCGGTAGAACTTTTCTACCGGATAGTCTCGCGTGTATCCGTACCCGCCAAACAACTCCACGCACAACGACGTTACCCGCGCACACATTTGCGACGCGTACAGTTTGGCCATTGCGCCTTCGCGCACAATGTCCATGCCAGCGTCACGCAGTCGCGCGGTGTTGTACACGAGCAAACGCGCTGCCTCAAGTTCGGTGGCGGCTTGTGCCACCTGAAACTGAATGCCCTGGAACTCGGCCAGTGATTTGCCGAACTGTTTGCGTTCTTTCAAATACGCCACGCTCGCATCAAGCGCACCCTGCGCAATGCCGATCATTTGCGCACCAATGCCAATGCGTCCACCGTTGAGCGTATCAATGGCAATCTTGTAGCCAACTCCAACTTCGCCGAGTACCTGATTGTCCGGCACAAAACACTGCTCAAAGTGCAGTGCCGTGGTGCTCGACGCGCGAATGCCGAGTTTGTCTTCCTTCTTGCCAACGGAAAAACCCGGCGCATCACGACGCACAATGAACGCCGTGATTCCCTTGTAGCCCTTGTCTGGATCAACGGTGGCAAACACTACAAACACTTCGGCTTCAGCGCCGTTCGTGATCCACGCTTTTGAACCGGTGAGTTTCCATCCGCCGTCCACTTTCTCGGCGCGTGTTGACAGGGCAAAGGCGTCAGAGCCCGATCCTGGTTCACTGAGCGCGTAGGCACCAATCGTGCGACTTGTGAGCTCCGGCAACCACTGCGCGCGTTGTGCTTCCGTGCCGTACGCATGAATCGGATAGTTCACGAGCGTGTTCTGCACGTCCACCTGAATGGCCGCGCTCGCGTCCACTCGGCTCAGTGATTCCACCGCCAGCGTGGTCATGAACAACGAACCGCCCGCGCCACCGAGTGCTTCCGGGATCTCAACGCCCATGAGTCCCATATCAAAGCACTGCTGCGTGATAGCCGGGTCGATCTTGCCAGCCGTTTCCATGTCGCTCACGCGCGGTCGCACCACGGTATCGGCGAATTCGTAAACGGCGGCGCGAAAGAGCTCCTCCTCGTCGGAGAGCAGGGTGAGCGGCGGTCGCGCGGTTTCAGAGCTGGGCATAAGGCGGTCTTCCGGGTGAAGCCAAGTGGGGGGAGTGCAAAACGGTGCTGTGTGAAACAAACGGAGGGGATGAGTTGACGAAAGCGTGACGCGCCAGACGAGTTCGCTTTCGACCGGCAGTTCGGGACGGGGATCACCATTTACGGCTGAGTTCGGCACCTCGATTGCACCATTAGCACGGGTGTAAGGAAGTTGACCTCACCCGTAACGGTTCCCTGAATGTCTGTAACACCAACAAATACAAGCACTTGCAAAGGAGCACGCCAATTTGGCCGTGTGCTTCGTGCCGGGGCTGTGATGGTGTTCGGCCCATTTCTGTGGGGTGCCTGCAACAGTGGTGACGCAACGGCGCCCATCGCTGCGGCGCCCACGCAACCTTCGCTGCCAACGCCTCCCGCTACGGTACAACCGGTGGTTGTCTCGCGAGTGATAGCGCCGGATACGGTGCTCGCCGGCAGCACAATTGTTTTCGAAGGTTCGGGTTTTTCTGCGGCGGCTTCTGGCAACACAGTCACGCTCAGCAACGCGGCCGTGTCGGTGATTTCGGCCACACCCACGCGTCTCGAAGTGCGCGTCCCGCTCGCGGGCGCATTGCCGTGTCTGCGTACGGGTCCGCAGTCGCTTCGTGTGACCTCAAACGGTCGCTCCGAAGAACGCTCGGTGATTGTTCGCGTGGCGACGCGTGTGCAGCTCGCCCGCGGTGAATCGGTCAACCTGTTGAATGAACACAGCGCGGCGTGCACCGAGTTCGTGGCGCCAGCGGGTGATGCGGCGCGGTACACCATGGCGGTGATCAACACCAGTCAGGATGTGGCTGCGAGCACGGGATTCGAGGTGCGTTCGGCGGCGAGTCCGGCGTCAGCGTTTGTTGCCGCACCCATGATGAGTGGTTTTTCGTCGGGTGCGACATTTGGCACATCGCCCGCTGGATCGTTCGCTGGATCGTTCGGTGCCAAGGCGCACGGTTTGTCGCAAACCGACCTGAACCCCACGCACGATCACCACGCCGAACACCTGGAGCGTCAGGCGCAGCTGGCGTCGCGCACGCGTGCGGCGGTGCCAGCGTGGCGTGATGAAACAGCGCGTCGTGGTGCGTTTGCCATGTCGCGTGCGCCCATGATGGCTGGTCAGACGGTGTCGCTCAACGCCATGTACACCAGCTGTTCGTCGAGTGCGCGCGTGAACGCACGTGTGGTATACGCGGGAACGCGCGCGGTGGTGCTTGAAGACGTGGCGTCACCCCGCGCCGGCACCATGGACGCGGAGTATCGCGCCCTCGGTCAGGAGTTTGACGCGGTGATGTATCCGTTGCTCGCCGAACAGATTGGTGACCCGTTGGCGCTCGATCGCAACATGGGCGGCGACGGCCGTGTGACCATGCTGTTCACGCGTTTTGTGAATGATTCCGCGGCCGGCACGGCGGGTTATGTCACGAGTTGTAACCTGTATCCTCGCACCACAATCGCCACCAGCAACGAAGACGAAATCTTTTACGCGCGTGTACCGCACGCCGGTGAAACGGTGAGCGCGTGGCGTCGCAGCATGCGGTCCACCGTCATGCACGAAGCCAAACATCTGGCCGCGTTCGCCGAGCGTATGGCGAGCAATACGCCACTCGAAGAACCGTGGATGGAAGAAGCGACGGCGCGTATTGCCGAAGAGTTGTACGGCCGCACGTTCTCCAACGGTGCCACCGCGTGGAAGAGCAACGCCGGCTGGACGGAGGGTTTGCACTGCGAGGTGTATCAGTGCAACGATCAGCCGCTCGTGATGTGGAAGCACGTGCCGGTGTTGCACGATTACTTCGCGGGCGTCGACACGCTGTCGCCGCTCGGCCGCGCAGCCGCCGGTGACTTCACGTATTACGCCAGTGGCTGGTCGCTGGTGCGTTGGGCCGTGGATCACTACGCGGCCAACGAAGGCGCGTTCCTGCGTGATCTCATCAAGGGCGGCGCGGCAACGGGCATGAATGCACTAGCCGCGCGCACCGGTCGCCCGGTGGCTGAGTTGCTGGCCGACTGGGCGCTCGCTAATGCGGTGGACGATCGCGCCGGCTTTACGCCAGCTCGGCGCACCCTCACGTTCCCGAGCTGGAACGTGCCGGAGCTGATGGCTGGTTTGAACGCCATGAACGGCGGCCGTTACAGTGCGCAGCCGTTGCGCGTGCGTCAGATCACCGGCGACGCGCAGGTGGCGGTTCCGCAGTTGCGCGGGTTTTCAGCCAGTTACCTGGAAACCGCCATCGCCGCCGGTGGCAGTCAGCTGGTGGAGCTGCGTGGTGCGCAGGGCGGTGCGGTGAGTGGCGCGATTCGCCTGGCGATTGTGCGGGTGGAGTAACTCGCACGAGCCGCTGTTTAGTGGTGCGGCGTGACACAACGTGGCACTGAGGGCAGGCGCGCGGGGTACTGGTGCGATATGTGTCCTCTCGTTGATTCTTCGCTGTGACTACTACTGCACCACCGCGCGAACTCGCGCCTGAACGCAATCGCCGCACCAAACATCGTCGTCCGCTGCACATCCGTGCGCCACTCATGGCGCTCTTTGTGCTGGCTGCGGTGTGTACTGTGGTGGCCACCTACATCCTGCACACCGGCGCCGACCAGACCACAGCGGGCACGCTGCTGGTGTACGGTCCGCGGCGTTTTGTGCCGGTGGTGTGGCTGATGAGTGCGGTGTTGATGAGTGTGCTCGGCTGGCGGTGGGTGGTGGCGTCGCTGGGGATGGCGGCATTCAGCTTGCTGGCGTTTTCGAGTTTCAGTTTGCCGTCGTCTGGCGGGTTGGTAAGTACGGCAAATGCCACCTCAGAAGCGCGAACGCTGCGGATTGTTTCCTTCAACGTGGATTATGCCGACGACCTCGACATCCTGTTCGGTCTCGCGGTGCCTCGCTGGTCGGCCGATGTGATTGTGTTTCAGGCTTGCGGGGATCCGGCAGCGTCCATTCTGGAACGCTCGACTGGTGCGGACTACAAGGGCATCAAGGTGGGCGAGTTCTGCATTGCCTCGAAGCATCCGCTGGTTGGTGGCAAACTGATTCCGTTGAATCCACCGCGCTTCGCAGGGAAACCCGCCTACGCCGTGCATGTGCGTGTGCAGATGGGAGGCGACACGGTATCCGTTGTCGCGGTGCACCTCGCGTCGCCGAGGCGCGAGTTGTCGGCCGCGCTCAAGATGGACTTCACCAAACTGGAGAACTCCATCATCGCCCGCATGCAGCAGGCGGATAAGCTGTCGCGCTACCTGCAGGGCATTAACGAGCCGCTGGTGATTGCTGGCGACTTCAACACGCTCGAAGAAAGCCAGATTTATCAGCGGTATTTCGCCAGCTACACAAACGCGTTTCGTGCGACCAGTTCAGGTTTTGGTCATACCATGCAAGCTGGTATACATCGCCTTCGAATTGACCATGTGCTCACGGGAGCGGGTATGCAGCCTGTTGCGCTTGATACAGAGTGGGACTGGCCGACGGAGCACAGGCCAGTTGTGGCAACGCTGAGGTTCTGACGCGCACTTCATAACAGGTCGGTCACACACTCGTGCTCGCTTGACAGAAGTTGCAGCCGCACGGAAGTTGCGCTCGTCGCTGCCGAACTTCTCCGCCTGGCGACTACCTGTCGTCAAGCAAGGTCGCGGAGATCCTATTCTTCTTGGAGTCCGCAGTGAGATTTTCGAACCTTGTACTTGCAGTTTTGATCGTGTCACTCCCGGTTACAGCTGGCGCGCAAGAAGTGTTGATCGATGGCACGGCCAACGAGCTTTCCGAAGAAATTCAGCTTGCAGAAATGAGCAGTCTGTTCGGCCAGTCGTTCGTAGCCAAAGCGGCAAGGCTACGCAGTATTTCTCTTTGGTTCCATGCACCGGTGCAATACGACGATGGTGGCGTGCTTAACCTATGGCAGGGAAAGCTCTTCTTTGGACCAGGCACGGGAGAAACGTGGTCTGACGAGTACAGTCGCGGGCTTTTTCCGGCCCACCAAGGCCGCCTCGATGTCCGCTTGCCGCAGTCGCTGCGCCTAAAGAAGGGTGAGACGTACTCCTTCTTCATTTACTCCGATGGTTGCGGGTACTATCCGGGCGAATCAGAGCGGACGCCATTGTGCGACGCAATTTTTTCAAGTGATCCCACTGTTTACGAGCCTTGGCGGACTGAGATCACAGTAGGCGACGTGTATTCTGGAGGAACGGCTGGAGATGGATACAACGTCTACGATTTCGATCTCAGGTTTGAGCTCAAGTACGTCGTTCCCGAACCTTCTTCGATGGCGTTGCTGCTCATCGGGTTGATCCCGGTGCTGGTGGGCCTGCTGCGGCGCAGAGGTTGCACACAAATTCAAGCGGGTTGAGCATCTCGGTCAGCTTCACGCAGAGCTCAGGGATGGCACGCACACGGCAAAGTTGTTCAGTTCTCACCCCTTGGCCACATCCCGCCTCGCCCACCGGCTCCGCCCTTTGATCCACTCGTTGTGCCGAAACGGATGATAGGTCAGGCCACTTTGACAGAATCCCGGCTCGTCAACAATCGTCTCGGACACTGGATTTGTTGACAGGCGGGACGTGAGCTGCATTCGCATATCACGCACGTTCGTGGCGTACGGACTGCGATTGTTGCACAGATTGCGCGCTCGGTTGTACAGCACGATCGGATCACACTGCGTTCGCTCGCGGGTGGACGGAAAATCCACAACGGATTGTGAACCATCGTTGTGCGTGATGCTTGCCCGCGCCGTGCAGATCACGCGCGCGTCAATCATGTGCAGCGCAAAGAGCCGCCCCTCACCCGTGATCCGAGCGTCGCCGGGGTAAAGGTACGGCACAACCTGTAGCGCGCAGAATGCTGCGGCGACAATGGGCGTGGCTCGATGGATCTGCCCGCTGCGAAACCGGTGGGCGAGACTTTGTGTTTCCACCCGCGAAAACCACACCAATGGAAAAATCGCCAGCAAGCAGAACATCACCATCGGGTAGAAAAAACCCACGCGCGGCCAACTCACCAGGTGAAAGGCGAGCAAGTTCAGCATCGCGCCCCAGAAAAACAGCCGTCGATGCGAGAACAGTCCCCACACCACCACCAGCTCCATGAACGCAGCATAGGCGCTGGCGATCACAAGCAGGGAGCCCGAAAAAATGAAGAATGGCCCCGTTGCGGAACCCGACACCCATTCCCAGTTCAGTTTGAGCGTGCCCGCGGCAACATAGAACAGGACGAGCAGAATCCGCGTGAGATCGCGTTTTGCCGGAAAAAACAAAAACGCACCAATGATGATCGTCATCATGTAATGCGCGTTATGCCGCATTCGAAAATCGATCGCCATGATCGCGACCTTCACGATCAGCAACAGAACCAGCCCGGTGTACGCCGCGGTGAGAGTTCGTTTTCGCAGGAAGAGAAGCGCGACCACAGCGGCCGCGCCAGAAAACGTCCAGAGCAGAAGTGTTGCCGCAGCCTCACTCGGGAGGCGAAGCGCCTCGCAGGAGGGTATGAGCGGCCAGCAGATAATCTCCGCGCCCTCATGCAGAAACCGGCCCTGTTTTCGAAACGCAAGCAGCACATCAGCCAGCGCCAGAAAGGCGCCGTATATGCGCAGCGTGTGATCGTCCCGTATCTCGTTGATGTTCCGGCCGAAGTACGCGAGAAGGGAGCGCATCGCCTACTTCCCAAACACCTCAAGCGCCAACTCCACCCGCCCAAACGGCGCTGATACCTGCACGCCCTGCACCAGATCGCGCACGCGATCCAGCATCTCGCGCGCAATCGTTATGCCCTCGGCCAACGCGTGATCCTTGCTCACCGCATTCGCCTTGTGCATGCGATCAAGCACCGACTTCGGCACCGTCACGCCCGGCACTTCGTTTGCGAGGAACTCCGCGTTACGCGCCGACACCAGCGGCCAGATGCCCGCCACAATGGGAATGCGCGTGTGCTCGATCGTTTTCAGAAAACGCTCAAGCTGCTCCACATCAAATACGGGCTGCGTAATCGCGTATTCCGCACCGGCCTGCACTTTGTATTCAAAGCGGCGCAGCTCGTGCGCCGGATCAATCGCCGCCGGATTTACACCCACACCAATTGCAAACTGTGTGGGGGCACCGATCGCATTACCGCCCGGATCAAGCCCGCGATTCAGATTGCTGACAAGGTTGGTGAGTCCGATTGCGTCAATATCGAATACGGCAGTCGCATCCGGATACGGCCCCATTTTGGGCGGGTCACCCGTAATCAGCAACATGTTGCGCAGTCCGAGCGCACTCGCGCCGAGCAAGTCGCTGAGCATGCCGAGCAGGTTACGATCGCGACAGCAATAGTGCGTAACGCTTTCAATGCCCACGCGCTGCTCAATAATGAGCGACGTAGCAATCGCTCCCATGCGACTTTGCGCACGCGGGCCATCGGGTACATTAATCGCATCAACGCCGGCCGCGTGCAGCGTAGCCGCATCGCGTTCCAGTCGTGACGTATCCACGCCGCGTGGCGGCACAATTTCCACGCTCGTGACAAACGCACCCGACGCAATCTTGGCCGCCCAGCGCGAGCGCTGCGCCAGCGGCACGGGCTCCACACCAACGCCTGTTTCGTCCGAGACATCGCGCGAACGCGCAACCACCGCGTCGCGATGACGCGGCGCGAGTGGACGCACACCCTCCACGATCGCGTGGATGTGCTCCGGCGTGGTACCGCAACATCCTCCAACAATTTTCGCGCCGGCCTGAATCAGATGGCGCGCGTACGTCGCCATGTATTCCGGGCTGGCCATGTACATGTTGCGACCACCCACATCACGTGGTAGTCCGGCGTTGGGTTGCGCCGAAAGCTTCACATGCGCCACCGCGGCCATGCGCTCAATCGCTTCAAGAATCGTTTGCGGTCCAACCGCGCAGTTGAGCCCCACCACATCGGCGCCCCAGCGCTCCAAGGCGCGCACAATGTCTTCCGGTGTCGCACCGTAGGCCGTGCGCAAATCGGGGCCAACGGTCATCTGCGCAATAATCGGCACGCCCGGCGCTGCCTCGCGCACACCAGCAATCGCCTGCTCGATTTCCTCAAGATCGGAAAACGTCTCGAGCACAAAACAATCGGCCCCGCCCTCGAGCAAAGCGGCGGCCTGTTCGGCGAACATGGCGCGCGCTTCCTCTCTGCTGGTGGGACCGTAGGGCTCCAGTCGCACCCCCAGCGGCCCGATCGCACCCGCCACCAGCCGATCCTCACCCGCCGCCGCACGCGCCAGCTCGGCCGCGCGCTTATTGAGCTCGCTGACCTGCGATTCCAGCCCGTACTGAGCGAGTTTCTGCCGATTCGCTCCGTAGCTATTCGTCTCGATCACCTCGGCGCCAGCCTTCACGTACGCCGCGTGGACCTCGCGCACCAGGTCCGGGGCGCGCAGTACCAGCTCGTCGTAACACTGATTGATGAACACGCCGCGGGCATACAGCATGGTTCCCATGGCGCCATCGAACAGCACCACCTCGGTAGGGTCGGTGAGGCGGTGGAGCAGGGCCGATCGTGCGTGTACGAGAGTACTGGTCGACATGCGGAGCGTTGGACGATGAATACAGACAGGCACTGTCTTGAGGGGCGCAGCCGAGAAGCAGGCCCACCACTTAATATACGAAGTGGTGCGAACGGGTCCCGCGCCACGTCGGCCTCACGAATTGCTCCACCCCGCGGAACACTCTATGCAGCTTATTACCGGCGCCGCCGGCTTTATCGGGGCTCATCTTGCACATGAGTTGAACTCGCGCGGTGACGCGCTCGCGCTGGTGGACTTTCCGGCAGACGAACAGAAAGCGAGCAACCTGAGCGGACTCGACGCACACCCGCTGATGAATGCGGCCGAGGTGTTTGTGGCCGGCGAACCATTGCCGGTGCTCGGTGCAATCAAACCGTCAACAGTGCAAGCCGTCTGGCACCTCGGCGCAAACTCCGACACCACCACTCGCGACTGGGATCACCTGCTGCACGTGAACATTGGTGCGTCGCAACAGCTCTGGCGGTGGTGTGCTGAGCACAGCATTCCGTTCTACTACGCGTCCAGCGCCGCTACCTATGGTGATGGTGCGCAGGGCTTCAGCGATCGCACCACGCCGGATCAACTCACGCCGCTCAACCTGTACGGCAAAAGCAAGAACGACTTTGACGCGTGGGTACTTGACCAGGTCGCATCAGGGGCTTCAACGCCTCCTCACTGGGCGGGGTTCAAGTTCTTCAACGTGTACGGTGCGCGTGAGGCCCACAAAGGCCGCATGGCCAGCATTATCTGGAAGGCCGAACGTGATATGGCGTCCCTCAAGCGCGTGCAGCTGTTCCGCAGCAATCACGCCGATTTCGCTGACGGCGAACAGCGTCGCGATTTCGTCTGGGTGGGCGACGTGATTAACGAGATGCGCTGGGTTGCCGAACACCGTGCGCCGAGCAGCATTTACAACGCGGGAACTGGTGTGGCCTCCACGTTCCTTGAAATGATTCAGGCGTACTTTGCCGCTCGCGGTGAGACACCCAATATCGAGTTCGTACCCATGCCCGAATCGCTGGCCACGCAATATCAGAACTTCACGCAGGCCGACATGAGCAAAGTGCGCGACGCAGGCTATCACCACCAGCCAACGCTGCCTGCAGAAGGTGTGAAGAAAACGCTCCACGAAATGTCTGCCTTGGGGTGGAGATGACCGTTCAGTTGGACTTGCCCGTGATCAACGCCACGATGCGTGCGGCCCGTGAGGCTCGTAACGCGCGTCTCGGTACGTTGCTTTCCCAGCGTATTCTGCTGCTCGATGGCGCCATGGGCACCATGATCCAGCGCTACGAACTCGGTGAAGCCGAATACCGTGGTGAGCGCTTTGCCGACTATCCGAGTGATCTCAAGGGCAACAACGATTTGCTTGTGATCACGCGGCCGCAGGTGGTGCGCGAAGTGCACGAAGCGTATCTCAAGGCGGGTTCAGACATTCTCGAAACGAACACGTTCAACAGCAACAGCATTTCCATGGCCGACTACGGCATGGAAGATCTCGCGTACGAACTGAACGTGACCGGTGCCAGGTTGGCTCGCGACATTGCAGACCAGTACGAAACGCCGGATCGCCCGCGATACGTAGCCGGCGTGCTCGGCCCCACCACAAAAACGGCCAGCATTTCTCCGGAAGTTGATAATCCCGGCGCACGCGGCGTCACGTTTCAGGAACTGGTAGCCGCGTACACCACGGCCACGCGCGGACTCATCGACGGCGGCGCCGACATTCTGCTGGTGGAAACGTCGTTCGACACACTGAACGCCAAAGCCGCGCTCTTTGCGATCGCCGAATACTTCCACAGCAGCGGCGAGCAGCTACCGGTTATGGTGAGTGGTACGATCACCGACGCCAGCGGTCGTACCCTCAGCGGGCAAACCGCCGAAGCGTTCTGGTACTCCGTATCTGGAGCACATCTGCTCAGTGTTGGTCTCAACTGCGCACTCGGCGCGGATCAGTTGCGTCCGCACGTCGCTGATCTGTCGCGACTGGCCAATGTGAACATCAGTGCACACCCGAACGCTGGTTTGCCGAACGCGTTTGGTGGGTATGACGAGACGCCCGACATGATGGCCACGCAGATTGGCGAATGGGCACGCAGCGGTCTGGTAAATATTGTCGGCGGTTGCTGTGGTACCACGCCTGAACATGTGCGCGCGATAGCCGAGGCAGTGCAGGGCATCACACCACGCGCAACACCTGTGGTTGAGCCGCACCTGCGGTTAAGCGGCCTTGAACCGGTTGTGATTACACCAGAGACAAATTTTGTAAACATTGGTGAGCGCACGAACGTCACCGGCAGTGCGCGTTTCTCCAAGCTCATTCTCGCGGGCGACTACAATACGGCGCTGGATGTGGCGCGTCAGCAGGTAGAAAGTGGCGCGCAGTTGATTGACGTGAACATGGACGAAGGTCTGCTCGACGCCGAACACGCCATGCACACGTTCCTGAATCTGCTTGCGGCAGAACCCGACATTTCACGCGTGCCAGTGGTCATTGACTCCAGCAAATGGAGCGTGATCGAAACCGGTCTGCGCTGCGTGCAGGGCAAGAGCATTGTGAACTCCATTTCGCTCAAGGAGGGCGAAGCCGAGTTCCGTCGGCAGGCACGATTGGTTCGTCAATACGGTGCTGCCGTGATCGTGATGGCGTTTGATGAAGACGGACAGGCCGACACGGTTGAGCGTCGCGTAAGCATTGGTGAACGTGCGTACAACATTCTCGTGCACGAACTCGGCTTCCCGCCGCACGATGTGATCATTGATCCGAACATCTTTGCGATCGGTACCGGTATTGAAGAACACGCCCGATACGCGCTCGATTTTTTTGAAGCCACCAGGCAGCTCAAGGCCAGGCTTCCGCATGTGCGCATCTCGGGCGGCGTAAGTAACGTGAGTTTTTCGTTCCGCGGTAACAACCCGCTGCGCGAAGCCATTCACGCAGTGTTTCTGTACCACGCGATTCGCGCCGGCATGGACATGGGCATTGTGAATGCCGGTCAGCTGGTGCCGTATGAAGACATTCCGCTTGATCTGCGTGAACGCGTGGAAGATCTCGTGCTCGCGCGCCGAGCCGATGCAACCGAACGGCTTATGGAAGTGGCCGATTCGGTGCAGGGCAAAGCCAAAGCGGCCACCGAAGATCTGGCGTGGCGCTCGCTCTCGGTAGAAGAGCGTCTCTCACACGCACTGGTGCACGGCATTGACGCGTACGTCGTAGCCGACGCCGAAGAAGCACGGCTCGCCGCGTCGCACCCGATTGAAGTGATCGAAGGCCCGCTCATGCGCGGTATGAATGTTGTGGGCGATCTGTTCGGCGCCGGCAAGCTGTTCCTTCCGCAAGTGGTCAAGAGCGCGCGTGTGATGAAGCGCGCGGTGGCGCACCTGATTCCGTACATCGAAGCGGCCAAAACGGTCGACAGCAAAGCTGCCGGCCGCGTACTCATGGCCACTGTAAAGGGCGACGTACACGATATCGGCAAGAACATCGTGGGCGTCGTGCTGCAGTGTAACGGCTACGAAGTCATCGACATTGGCGTGATGCAATCGTGCGCCGCCATTCTCGAAGCCGCGCAGCGCGAACGCGTGGATGTCATCGGCTTGAGCGGTCTCATTACGCCATCGCTCGAAGAAATGCGTTTTGTGGCCAGCGAAATGGAACGGCTCGGCTTTACCATTCCGCTGCTTATCGGTGGTGCGACCACCAGCAAGGCGCACACCGCCATTAAGCTGGAGAGCGCGTACAGCGGCCCCGTCGTACACGTACACGACGCGTCACGCGCGGTGGGCGTGACCACCGCGTTGCTGAGCGACGAACGGCGCGATGCGTACGTGGCCGAGGTGCGCGCGGAATACGAAGCCATTCGTGTTGCGCGGGCAGACAGTGGCAAGAGCAAACAACTGCTCAGCATTGAAGACGCGCGCGCGAACAAGGCGACCATCGATCTCTCGGTACCCGTGCCCGTGCCCACCTTCCTCGGCGCGCGCACTTTTGATCAGTGGCCGCTGGATGACATTGCGCGGTACATCGACTGGACGCCGTTCTTTCAAACGTGGGAGCTGGCCGGCCACTATCCGGATATTCTGCAGGATCCGGTGGTTGGTGCCGCGGCGCGCTCGCTCTACGCCGATGCGCAGGAACTGTTGCACCGCATTGTGCGCGACAAACTGTACACGGCCAAGGCGGCGGTGGGGTTCTGGCCGGCGAACTCGCGCGATGAAGAGATCGTGCTCTGGGAAAATGAATCACGGCAAAGCGTCGCAGCCACGCTACAGCTGTCGCGTCAACGATTCAGCAAGAGCGCCGGTCGCCCCAACCGTTGCCTGGCAGACTATCTGGCGCCAGACGGCCCCGACTACCTCGGCCTGTTTGCGGTGACCACGGGTCACGGTGTGGATCAGCTCGTCGCCGAGTTTGATGCGGCGAACGACGACTACAACAGCATCATGGCCAAGGCGCTGGCCGATCGTTTGGCAGAGGCGTTCGCTGAACGGTTGCACGAAGAAGTGCGTCGGACGCTGTGGGGCTACGCGCCCGACGAAAAGCTTGAGAATGCCGATCTGGTGCGTGAGCGATATCAGGGCATTCGTCCGGCGCCGGGCTATCCGGCCTGTCCGGAGCATGAGCTCAAGGGCACGATCTTTACGTTGCTCGATGCGCCAGGGCGGGCAGGCATGTCGCTCACCGAAGGCTGGTCCATGCTGCCGGCATCGAGTGTGAGCGGTATGTACTTCTGGCGTCCGGAGGCGGAGTACTTTGGGGTTGGGCAACAGGGAGACGCGTGACACCCTCACTCGCTCACGATGCGCGCAAACGGATTGGTCGGGTCCGGCGACTCGTCGGGTCGTTGTCGCTCCGTGAGCTGCTTGAGGTGCTCCGGGTGAACCTCGAATCGGCCAACGTGCTTCGCTCACGTGTGCGGGCGGCCGTAGCGCACCCGGAAGCACGGGTCGTCTTCATTTGCCACGGCAACATCATGCGCAGCGCGTTTGCTGAAGCCTACATCAGGTCAATGCACCCCAACTTTCGCCGCGAGATACTGAGCTCGGGCACGCATGCGAGTCTCGGGTCAGAGGCGGACGCTGATGCCGTGACAGTTGCGGCTGAGTTCGGCGTAGATCTGACACATCATCGGTCTACGCCGCTGCGCGGACTGGCTGTGCGTGCGCACGATGTGCTGATCTGTATGGATCTCCACAACGCGGCAATGGCCCGTGCGGCGCCGCATGTGGCAGGCGAGCAGGTGTTTCTGGTCGGCGATGTATTCCGCGCCGGCAGCGAGCAGGCCGTCAGCGCCGGTCAGAGCTCGGAGATACCGCGTCGCATCATTCCGGATCCGTACGGCCTGGGCGTGGAGGCAACCCGGCGCGCTTTTGTCCGGGTCCAACGGGCCAGCGAAGCCTGGGTGCGTCTCATGAGCGGCAGTCAATAGGAGTTCCGCTGGCGCGGTATTTGCGCGATTGCAGCTTGAGAGATAGCGTGAGTTTGTGCGCGTAGATGTTTTGAGCTGATTTCACACCCTTCCACTCGTATCCTCCCCATGTTGGCTTCGCCAAGCAATCTGCGCCTGCTGTATCCATTGTCGCTGGCGCTTATCGTTTCTCCCGCGCTCGAACTGGCCGTTCGCATGTGGCCGCTGCAGCTGCACCTTGCCCAGTGGCGCTTCCAGACGGAGCTCGCGATCATCAACTCCATCACGCTGGTGCTGTTGGGGTTGCTGATTGCCGGACTGGTGGCATGGGCGACGGAAGAAACCGGCATCCTCAAGGCGGTGGCGGCGATCGCGATGTTGGTTGGGATGGCGCTGCTCCCCACGATCGCGCTGTTCTTTCTGGATGGTCAGGACGTGCAGCAGATGGCGCAGTCGAGTGTGCGCGGTTCGCTGAGGAACAACACGTACGTGGCAATCCTGAAGGGCCTGCTTTCGTCGCTCGCTGCGCTGTCACTCGGCCTTGGCCTCTGGCGAGCCGCGCGTGACCTGGATGTCTCGCCAAGTCGGGGGGAAAGTCGCCGTCGCGCTGAAAACTCTGACGACGTGCTGCTGGTCTCGGCCGACCGTTAACTGGGCCAAGTATCACTCGCTCGGAAGGATGCGTCACATCCTGATCAAAAGTAGCAATTTCTGACAGATTTGATCGCTGAGGGCGACGACCGTCACATTCTCGGCACAGTGGAACGGTTACTCTCCCGCTGCTGATGCCGTCTCTGTTTCAGAATGAGCCACACCTTTCGGCGCCGTGAGGTGAATTGATGCTCGCCTTGGTTATCGCTCGTAGTCTCCAGGTCTTTCCCTCTCATGAATCAGTTCGTCTTGCGCGGCTCGCTGCTCGCTCCCCTACTGCTTACGCTAGCGTGCGCCTCTGATTTACCGCTTCCGCCGGCGGAGCTCGCTCCGAACCTTGCTGAGTCAGCCGTGTCGCTGCCCTCCATTGAAGCGTCAGCCTCGCGCACATCGCGAGTTGGCTCGAACACCGTGACCGCAAGTGCCGGCGCCTTCACATACCGTTTGGAAGTGGGGTGGACGGCGCAGTTTGAGGTAACGAGTCGCCAGTACCAGCGATTTGTCCGATATTCGAGCAGCGATTCTGAGGTCGCAGAGGTTACGTCAACCGGTCAGATCAGGGCGCGATCGGCAGGTACGGCTGAGGTGACGGGGACGTTCGCGGGCGAGTCCACAAATGCCACTGTGATCGTGGTTGATCCGGTTTCTTCCTCGCCTCGGGTCACAGCGCTTACTATCTCACCCCGGTACGGAGTTCCGTTGCCACTGGGTGGGGTACGTCAGTACACCACCTCGGTAACGTGGTCAGACTTTGTTGATCGACCGATTGAAGTTGAGTATCAGACAACTGGTGGGGACGTATCTGAAATGGGATTCTATTCTGCTGGCCAGGTCTCAGGCACCTTCATGATCATTGCGAGCTGCGCGTGTGGACTCGCTGACACAGCGTACGCATCGGTGGGCTCGGCGCCCGCCCAACTCACATCGCTAAAGATCAGCCCGAAAACCGTCACGGTAGCTCCGGGCGAGACTCGCACCTTCAGTGCGCAAGCAACGTGGAGCACTGGCACCACAGCCCTGCCTCCAGTTGCATACACTGCCTCGAGCGGTGTTGTATCTCCTCTTGGTGTATTCACCGCCCCACAAACGCCTGGCGCCTACCGGGTGATTCTTGAACACGTGGGTGGGGTCTTGCGCGATACGGCATTCGTGAATGTGACAACGGTGGTTTCGAACCCCGAGACGCCGCCGCCGACCACGCCGCCGACCACGACGCCGCCGACCACGACGCCGCCGACCACGACGCCGCCGACCACGACGCCGCCGCCCACGACACCGCCACCCACGACACCGCCACCCACGACACCGCCACCCACGACACCGCCACCGACTGGCGGCACTGGTGCCGCGCCCTTCTTCAGCGATGACTTTGAGTCAGGGAAACTGCGCGACGCGAATGGGTTCCATTGGGCAGGCGGGCACGATACCCGCGTTCACAACGACCGTGGATACAGTGGATCGCATGCAATGCGCTTTACGTACAAAGCAACGCCTGTCGGGAAAGATGCAACCTCGGAGCAGCGCTTTGATCTGGGCAGGAACGTGCATGAGCTCTGGCTCGAATACTACTTATTTGTGCCAACAAACTTCTTCGTCCGTAAAGATCTGCCTGCGAACAACAAGTTCATTATGCTGTTCGCCGAATCGAACGTTGGTGCAAATCTGCTCGTAGGGACTGAATTCGAACGTATTAACGACACGGCAAATCTAGCGAGGGTGCTCGCAAAGATCGACGGAAACTCCGCAGGAGGAATCCGTAAAGACGCTTTCATGAGTCGTGAATTCCTGACCCCGTCAATGCGTGGAACCTGGCAACGGGTTCGCATTCACTTTCGTCGTTCGAGCGGGCCCACGAGCCTTGATGGTGTGTACGAGGCGTGGTTTGGCAACACCCTCAAGTGGCGCACGCAGAAGTGGGCGATGTGGACGTCCGATGGCAATAACTATTTGAGAAATGGCTACTTGATGGGTTGGGCCAACTCCGGTTACAGTGAGGAGACGGTATTCTACATCGACGACTTCAAGGCTTATGACAAGAATCCAGGCTGGCCGTAAGCGCGCTCGAGGGCTACGCTCACAGAGATTGTTCCCGGAAAACACTGAGAAATAGATCGTTGGAGACCAGCGGCCCAAATGCTTGCTGAATGGCTTCAACAGACGGAAAGGTGTTGCCTTCTACAAGCATCGCTCCCTCGTCCAGGATGCCAATGTCCCAGCCAGCAAACGCGAGCTTCCCGAGTGAGTTGTGCGCTTCCACAGCCAATCGAACAACTTCGAGCCAGTGAGGCAAAACAACTTTTTTAAGTGGAACGCCGGTCGCGGGGTCGACGGTCACGACGCCCAACTTTTCTCGAGAAAATCCCTCTTCCAGTCTGCCCGTCTTCAAATCCACCGAGCAGCCGATTCCTCCTGAGCCGATGTTATCGACGACGGAGTTCTGTGCGGGGATCTTGAACATCGCATAGGCGGCTTCAGCGCCGCCTTTGGCCACACTGATAGTGAAAACGCGAACGGTCGCCAAGGCCGTGTCGCCGAGTGAACTGCGAATCGCCGCAGCGTTTCGCAGTAGTGGCTGAACGATGTACGGCTGATCACGGGACGCTGAGCGCAGTTCCACAAGTAGTTGCTCGGGCGATCGGGTCTCACCGGTGAGAAGATTGCGAAACTGTGCGTTCTCGAAAACCCACGCCTGAGCGCCCCTGCCTCCAATGCCGTCCAGAGGTTTCACAAATAGGTTGCGCAGCGGTAGCGTGCCGTTTTCAGTGCCGTCGCGAACCACCATTGACTGTCCGCGAATCACACGCAGTGTGCCAACCGCAGGCAGGCCTCTGGCGGAGCAGGCAGCCTCGAACTTTGCCTTATCACGAAACAACTCTAGGGTTGCCTCATCACAGGTGGCATCCACTACGCCTCGGAACTCCTGTGGCGTGACGAAATCCAGCGCCTCTCGCATACGCGATCGCTCGTACAAGCGGTAGCGATAGTAGATATGTGGCGGTTTGCCGTAGAACGCCGCCAAACGCAGTTGATCGAACCACTGCAGGAGGGGGTGTCGTTGTAGCTCGCCCCGGAATGCGCGATTACGGTGCCGGGTGAGGCGAAAGGCTCGGTAGGCCGCAATGGCAGGCCAAACGACGCTGCCTACAACAAAACCAGACTTAAGTTTAAGCGTGCTCATCCGTCTCCACATGAGACGAGTAATGGCACGGTCAACGGGACGACGTCGTGAAAAGAGCGCGTAAAGTGGCAGCGGTGCGTGTTCCATCTTTCCCTACGCGATTAGTCGTACATCCAGGCCCCGGCGGGCAGATCGGAACATTTGCTTTCGACTGCCGGAGCAAACAATGTTCGCGAAGGTAATCTCACAAGCAGTCGGAACGCAGAGGTCGCAATCGTTCGAGGTGGCGCAGTCGCGCCGTTCATTCTTTCTTGCAACATGATTCGCCACTTCACTGCACGGTCAGTCTATTATCTGGCGGCTCGGGTGTCTGAAGGATTGACGCCGCAGCTCGTTAAGGAGGCTCGCGAGTTGCTTGATGCCCATACCGGCGACCGCGAAAGCTACGTAGCGGGACGATTACGCGAAATGGCGCGGTTTGGTGTGCGTTCAGACCGCCAATCTCTCTGGACGCCAACCTCAAAACCTGTGGCAAGAGTAGCAATTGAGGCTCTGGGCGATCGCGTTAGCGGCAATGTACTGCGTAAAACAAGCGGTTCTTCAGGTATGCCGTTTCGGTTTCCTCGATCCAAAGAAATGTTGCGGCGGATGGATGCCGTCATGTGGGCCGCGTATTCCTGGTACGACATCACTCCGGGCGACAGGCACGGCGTGCTCTGGGGGCGTCCGTTCCAGGGCCGGGCACGGTTGCGGAAAAAGGTTAGCGACTGGGTTTTATCGCGATCTCGGTATAACGCCTTCAACGTGTCCGCAGAGGAATCCCTAAAGTACTTCGGGAAACTTAGGTCATTTGGCGCTACATGGATCTATGGCTACCCAAGTCTTACATCAGCATTCGTGCAACACTGCGTCGACCACGGACTCGACGGCAGAGCGCTTAATCTCAAGGCCGTGGTAATGACGGGCGAGATGCTTACGGACGTAGCGAGAGCCCAACTTGGCGATTTTTTCGGTGCACCGATTGTCAATGAATACGGGTGCACGGAGGTTGGCCTGCTCGCATTTGAGTGTACCGCGGGCTCTATGCATACGATGCCAGGGGCGGCCATAATCGAGTCTCTCGACGAAGCCGGCCGACCAGTTTGCGATTCGCCCGCAGCACTGGCGGTTACGGATCTGTTTCCTTCGGCGTTCACGTTTGACCGGCTGCTGTTGGGTGATCGCGGGATACTTCACCAACCTGCTTCGCCGTGCCGGTGCGGGCGGACCCTCCCCGTCCTTTCAGACATGCTCGGGCGTGTAGACAGTTGGATCGTACTCCCAACAGGCAAGCTTGTTTACGACGCAATACTCGCGTACAACATGCCAACTGAAGTGCTGCGCTTTCAGGGTGAGCAAACCTCAGCGACAGACCTGGTGGTACGAATGATTGTGCGTTCAGGCGCAGCTGTGAATACCAATCAGGTCGCCCGGGGGCTTCGCGAGGCGCTCGATGACCAGATCAGCGTGGATGTACAAGTGGTCGATGACATTCCACTTTCGCCCTCCGGCAAGCTACGCTACTTCATTCCGCTCGGCTGATCCACTGGTCTACGTCGTAAACCTTCAGCAACATGTCAGCCAATGAGTGAAGGTTGCCGGGAACAGCTTGCGCATCACTGCGCGTGACGACCGTTCTCATTGCATCTCGGTCCCAAATGTCGGATCGCAGTGATTCCACAATCTGCGATAGCAATCCGGACCGGTGGAGAAACCCAAAGTTTACCCATCCGGTCCGCAAAGTTTTCGGGACATCACGATTCGTTCGCCTGGCAACTGCTGCTGCGACATTGCCGGCCACTTTGCGAACCAGTCGCGCACTCTGCTGCATGTGAATTGGGTAGCGAGCGGGCAAAAGGCTTGCCGCGACTCTCTCCCTGAGCAGGGCAGGTTGGTGTCTTTGAAGAAGTCGTCTGTTCAGTGAGTTGTTGTGTCTTGAATGAAAGGGTATCGCGTTAATCAACCGAAGCGTTCGCTCTGGGGAAACAACATCGAAGGTGGGCAGTGCCGATCGCAGAGTTCTTGCCTGACCGTTCGTGTACCCGCCACGCCGCGTGAGGGATACGAATACCTCAACGGCATTCAGTCCGGACGTGTCGTACGACTCAATGTGATCGAGCAGCCCGTTGGTGTCGGCGTTTAACGACTCCTTGACCATTTCCATTTCCGAGCGAAGCTCTGCGCGCAACACCCATGGAAGAGGCACGTGCGCGAGGGTAAAGTTAGGGCGATGGAGTGGCCCCTCGAGCAGCGCAGCCGGAAAAAGCGCAAATAAACTTCGCACTTCGTCAAGTCGCGTGACACCGTTTCTCAGGAAAAACTTCGGACTGAGACGGCCTCCTAAAATTTCACCGTAGACTCCACTAGTGCTTACATCCGCGCCGTGCTGAGCCAGAATCTCCGACGCCGTTCGCCAGTAGGGAAAGATGGACGTTCCTACACTCGCGTAGAGCTCACCAAGAGAGTGATAGTCAGATAGTGCTATCTCGCGGGCGATGAACTGCGCCCCAACGGCTGCCGAAAGATTTCTCGCGATCGCCAACTCGGCGCTGTCGAGGTCACCGTGACACAAAGCGATGGCTCGCTCGGCACGAACCGTGTCAGCCACTGCGCCCAGTACCGTTCTCGAGTCCCAACCGCCGGACATTAGGATGCCAACGTTTCCAGAGCTTGATACTCCCTCGGAAACCGTCGAGGTCATTGCTTGCCAGAGTTCCTCTTCCCTATCTCTGAGATCTCTGCTTTTGATCTGTGCGGGCCGTGACCACCACATGTTCGAGTCTCGTTCAACCTGCGCAGTGCAGTCCCGTCCGTGAAGCACCAGTCGCTGACCGGCGACTAACTGCTTCACGCCCATCGTCATGGTACGCGTTCCGGTAAGCTGCGCGTCGCGAAGAAAGCCCACGACTCCTGCAAGGTCAGCCTGGGCATTCTGGGGCGCGGCCCACCTAGAAACCGTGGTCGCCACGCACCCAGTATTATCGAGGTGATAGAAGACCGGGACGCCGCCTAGGTGCCCGGGAGCGATGGTGCATTGCAGACTCTGCGAGTCGAAAACGCAGATGGCAGCCTGACCCACCTCGCGTGCCAGACGGAGCAGTTGATCCGCGTCAGGCACATCCTTCTGCGGTCGTGTTTCGAGGCTTTCAACAAGCCGGTGCAC
Source organism: Gemmatimonadaceae bacterium (assembly GCA_051859245.1). Taxonomy (GTDB): domain Bacteria; phylum Gemmatimonadota; class Gemmatimonadetes; order Gemmatimonadales; family Gemmatimonadaceae; genus JAABRT01. Next base: position 48,110 of record JBHYGA010000009.1, on the reverse strand, counting down.
GCCGATGTCGCCCTCCACAAACACGCGCAGCGCACCAATCTCGTAAACCGCTGAACGCGCAGGCTGGAGTGCGCACGCAAAACTGACGGTGCACCCCGTCTCACTCGTAAACACATGATGAACATCGGTGTCAACCGACAAACCAGATGCTCTGGAGGCGCCAGAGCGCATGACCGCCACAAAACCGTGCTGCAACGCTCGACGATCTTGCATCAGAAATAGATGAGGTGAAAGCTGCGACTATTTCGCGAAAAAACTAGCTTCACGCAGTGGCGATGCCTCTCAAGATCGATCGCTCCGCGCTAACGGATTCGCAGGAGTGACGCTCGGCGCACTGCCAAACCGAGCCGTCGCTCCGCGCCTGACTTTGGCTTTGAGTCGCCTGGATTCGTCACCCGCGGCCACCCGCGCGACCGCCAAGCAGAGGGCGACGTTCATCCAAATATACGGATAGTACAGAACGGTGATGAAGAAGCCGCTCACCATAAAGCCGATCATTGCACCATCAAGCCCAAACGTGAGGGAGTGCAAAAATCGATCTGGACGAGGCCCGTTGGGGCGAGTAGCGCGTCTTGTCTTCGCGTTCTGCCAGAAGTACGCGACGAAGATTGCGATCAGAATCGCAAGACCGAGACCACCAAGCTCCGCGCCAGCTTCGACAAAGTAGTTGTGCGGCAGCTGGCCTTCGGGGTTGTAATATGTGCGGTAGTACGGCAGCCAGTTCTTGTAGCCAACGCCGAGAAGCGGATGTTCCTTGAGAATCTCAATCCCGTGTCCCCAGTACCGCAGTCGGTTCAAGGAATCACTGTCGGATCCCATTTCGCTAAACCGTTCCTTGCTACCATCGGGAATGAGAAACCACATCAACGGCAGGATTGTCAGAACGACCACGCCGGAGCGGAGGCGATTCGGGCTGCGTACAAGCATCCAAAGCCCTACGCCCGCGAGGCCGATCATGGCACCTCGAGATGAGGTAGCAATGATGCTGATGAGGCCTGTCGCTGTAATCGCGGCGACGCTCCACTTGGTGTATTTGCTCAGGTGAGGCCAAAGACCGTGACTGGCGTAGCCCACAAGCGGCAGAAAGATGCACATCTGAATTCCAAACTCACCCGAGTTTTGGAACCAACCTGGCCCTCCTGCCGCGCCCCACGAAACGAATCGAAATCCCGCGCCAATCCAGCTTCTTGTCCCGTGCTGGGACATCTTGAGATTCCACAAAAAAAACGCCACCAAAAACAGCAGTAGCTCAGTACGGTTCTTGATCCCCGCACCAACCACGAACATCAGCAAAAGCCAGTTGAACCAAAAAACTTTGCTTTCCCAAGAGTACATAGGGAAGTATGCAGTCGCTGACGAGAGTACGATTACCGCGGTAAAGGCGAAGATCAGCATCCAGAGCGTCGTACTTTCAAACTTCGCTCGACGCTCAACCAAGACGCTGATCACCGCGCCCACGAGTGACATAAGCGCCCACGGCGCCACATCCATCCACGTGTAGATACTCTGCGGCCGCACGTACTCAAAAAAGATGTACAGCGAGATGAACCAGAACGCTGGCGACTGCCGAAAAAACGCCCGGCGTAGGGCACCAAACTTCAGCTGGAACAGCGACTCCTCAGAGTCGCCCCGCTTCCGCCTCGGAGGCCGAAGGCCTAGCCTGGCTTGTGGTTGCGTCAGCGTGGATGGAGACGTCATGGAGATCGGACGGGTGAGGCTATCGGTGTGATCACGCAGGCGGGCAAAGCGCCGCCTCTTGCACTAGACTCAAGATACTGCGTACCCGTCACTTACACCCGGTTTCCACTTCGCCGACGAGGTTGCGCCGACCGTCAAAGGTCGTCAGCTTCTCAGATCTGTGGCCTGCATCACTTCGCGCCCACACTCTTCGCCGACGAACGCTTAAAAAATGCCCTGAACCCTACCCGTGGCGGCTTGTTCGTGACGTTAGCTCGTGAATCGTTGTTGTTCCTCTGTCAGACGCTACCCTTCCCGCCCGACGGAGGCGTCAACATTCGGACATTCAACATCCTCAAACTGCTCTCCGCCACCTACGACATTCATGCCGTTTGCTTCTTTCGGCAGAGTGTCTCGCGGGGCGTAGACCGGGGGCTCGAGGGGTTACGCCCCTTCGTGAAGTCCCTGGAGGCATTCCCGATCGAGCAGGAACACGACCGCCTGCGGTTCGTCCGTGATCATCTTCGCAGCACCCTCGCGCGCGAAGTGTACACGCGCCACGTGTACGAAAACGCCGCCCTGCGCAAACGGCTCGACGAACTGCTCTCGGCAAGGGACTACGCACTGGTGCACTGCGACAGTCTGGATCTGTCGGCCTATCTTCCGGCGTTCGGCGAGCTGCCGGTTGCCGTCACGCATCACAACGTGGAATCGGCGCTGTTGCGCCGTCGCGCCGATGTCGAGACGAACCCGATCAAAAAGCAGTACCTGGCCTTTCAGGCTGAGCTCATGCGTCAGGAGGAGGCCTACTGGTGCCCGCGGGTAGCGCTCAACGCCGTGTGCTCTCCAGACGACGAGCGGTTGCTCCAGGCGATCGCCCCCGGCGCCCGTACGGCGGTGGTTCCCAATGGTGTTGATGTGCACACCTTTCAGCCCTCCGGTCGCGCCGGCACAGGCATTGTGTTCGTTGGCGGCATGACCTGGTTTCCGAACAAAGACGGCCTCGAGTTCTTTGCCGACGAAATCGTGCCCGCCCTGCAGGCCACCGGTCCGCTGCCCGAGATCATGTGGGTGGGGCGCGCGCTTCCAGGCGCGCAGGAATCGTACGCGCAACGCGGGATCACACTCACGGGATATGTCGATTCGGTGCAACCCTTCGTGCACGCCGCGGGTTGCTTTGTGGTGCCGCTCCGCGTTGGAGGCGGTACACGACTCAAGGTGCTCGACGCCTGGGCCATGGGGAAAGCGGTTGTCTCAACAACCGTCGGCTGTGAAGGTCTGGATGCGCGCGATGGAGAAAACATTCTGGTGCGCGACGAGCCGCGTGAGTTCGCCCAAGCCGTGCGAATGGTGTTGAACGACGAGGCGTTGCAAATGCGTCTCGGAGCCAACGCGCGCCGTACGGCCGAAGAAGTGTACGATTGGCAACGCATCGGCGCCGGTTTGTTGCGCGAGTATCAGTCAATCAGCGCCACGGTTGCATGAGAACGATCAAAGACGCAGCACTGCGCGCAATCGCGCACCCGATGGCCAGCCGCGCGCTGGCCAGGCTGCGTCGTTCTCGCGTCAATATCGTGATGCTGCACCGGTTTCGTGCGCCGCATGGCAAACAAACCGGACACACGCCGGAGCGACTGCGCGATACGCTGTCGCACTTGCGCGCTATCGGCGCGCGCTTTGTGCAACTCGACGACCTGCTGCTCGAGCTTGATGAAGGCGCCCCGCTAACGGGCAGCAGCGGGGAAATGACTGTTGCGTTCACCGTTGATGATGGCTACGCCGATCTGCTCCAAGTCGGACTTCCGATCTTTCGAGAGTTCGACTGTCCGGTAACAGCATTTGTTGTTCCTCATATGGTGGATGGATCAGCCTGGTTCTGGTGGGATCAGCTCGAGTACGTGATGAAGCACACCGAGCACCCATCACTTCAGGTGGAGCTGCCCCGAACATCACTCTCGCTTTCCCTCACTGATCCAGTCGTTCGCAAACAATCCCTTGATGCGATCGTTGATCAACTCAAGCGAGTGACCAATGCCGAGCGCTTGTCGGTCATCGCGCAAGTGATCGAGCGCAGCGGGGTGGAGCTCTCGGCCACCACACCGCGCGAGTATCGCGTGCTTACCTGGGATGAACTTCGGGCGGCGGAAGCACCGGGAGTTATTCGGTTCGGTGCTCATTCGCTCTCTCATCCCATTTTGAGTCAGTGCGGCGAGGCGGAAGCCCGCGAGGAAGTTGCAGGCTCAATCGCCCGCGTGCGCGCCGAGCTCCGCTTTGCGAGCGGCGTGTTCTGTTACCCGAACGGGCGCTATCGAGACCTTGGCGCGCGCGAAGAGTCAGTGGTACGCGAAAGTGATGCGATCGGTGGGCTGAGCAGTGAACCCGGCTATATAGACCGTCGTGAATGGACTGAACGCGAGTCGACGCTACGTTGGCGACTACCGCGCTTCTCGTTCGATGATCGGCCGCCCAATATGGCGCGCGACCTGCTGCTCTGACGGTGTTGCCGAGGATTGCAGTCTCAGCGGACGGTTCCGTCGAACATCTGGCGTCGCTGGCGAAGATGGAATCCAGCGAACTACACATCCCCGAGTCGTGGCGACCCCGCAGCAAGGCGTTTGTGCGCGGCGGAGAAGAACGCTACTGGATAGGTGCGCCTCACAGTGATGCGATTATGGGACTGTCGGTGCGGACATCCGGGAGCCGCCGCGTTCCGTGGGCTACCCTTGTAAGGGCCGATATCCACATCAGTTATCTGCATGCACAACGCGCCAATGAGTTCGCGTCGTTTCTGATAGCGGGCATGCAGGCTCTGCCCCGGGTGATGCGCGCCGATCTGCGGTTGGTGAGCAAAAACAGAAATGCGCGCGACGAGATGATAACAGCTTTGGCCGGCGTGGCGAACGTCAGCTATCCCAAAGCCATGATGTACACGCACACTCATGTGATTACGCTCGGTTCGAGAGATGATGACACGTTCGCTACGTTTCCGGCGACCCTGCGGCGGGCGGTGCGTCGTCCGTTGAGTGCCGGACTTGTTCTCTCAACCGATGTCCTGCCGGCGGATTTGCCGCGCTTGCTTGATCTCATGAAGAGCTCGTTCACGCGAACCGGGTCCGCGCTGCAACGTGATCTCGCCGCGTCCGATCTCAAATTTGCCATTGCGGATCAATCGCACCGCTTACTCGTCACGCTCCAGTTGCCAACCGTAACGGGCCCCGAACGCATCGTTGCGTTTGCCCTGGGCGTCGACAACGGCGACCACGTCACGTATCTGCACGGCGCGGCGTCGCGTGAACCGGAACTCGGCACTTTGCCGCTAAACTACGCACCGATGTGGCGACTGATGCAGTGGGGAATTTCGCGCGGCGCTTCGTGGTTCGACCTTGGCGGTATCACTGTGAATGCTGATCCGGCGAGCCCACTTGCCGGCATCGCTGAGTTCAAGCGACGTTTCGGAGGAGAGGATATGGAGGTTGCGTCTGAAGTGCGGGTCGAAGTTGGTACGACCAACGCACGCCTTGAAAAACTCGTAAGTCGACTGATCTCTCGCTGACCAGACATGCGAATTCTGCAGGTTATTGAAACGGGCGGGCCGGGAGGTGCTGAAACGGTGTTCGCCAGGCTTTCGGGCGGGCTGCAGTCGCGTGGCCACCAGGTAAACTGCCTGGTGCGCAACGGCTCTTGGCTACCCAAGGAGCTCACGAAGCGCGGCTTGCCCTTTGTTTTGATGCCCAGTGGCAGCGCGTTTGACTGGCCGCTACTGCAGCTCCTGAGACACCAAATACGTTCGCAGAATGCTCAGATCGTGCACGCGCATCTTTTTGAGGGCGCTTTATACGCCGCTCTCGCCGCGAGGCTGGAGGGCATTCCGTGTATTGTTACCTTGCACGGGCAGGTAGATGTGCGGCGAGGGGGAATCAAGGCAGCGATCAAGCAGCGCTTGTTCCGGGCGAGCATCACTCGCGTTGTGGCGGTTTCCGATATGCTGCGCACCGAGCTTCGTGATGCACTGCAAATCGCGCCAGCGAATTTTTCCGTGGTGCCCAACGGTGTACCGCTACCGGATGCTGCACAGGTTCCGGAAGCGCGCTCGGTCTCCGCATCACCACGAATAATCGCGATAGGCAACATCAGGAAGGCTAAAGATTATCCCACGTTGATTCAGGCAATGTCACTTTTGCGTGATCAAATCCCCGATGTGCTCCTGAACGTTCTGGGGCAGCCCGACCGGGAAGGACTCTATGAAGTTTTGCTCGCTCAGGTTCAGGAGTTGCGTCTCGAATCGCATGTCACGTTTCACGGATTCGTCGCAGATCCGCAATCAATGCTGCGTGAGGCTGATTGTTTTGTGCTGAGTTCTTCGCAGGAGGGGTTTTCACTCTCCACGATAGAGGCCATGCTGGCGGGAATTCCTGTTGTTGCTACGCGCAGTGGCGGCCCGGAAGAAATTCTCGAGCACGAGGTCACGGGGCTGCTCGTGCCAGTGCGCGATGCTGCAGCAATGGCTCAAGCACTGACGCGCTTGCTGCAGGATAAAAACGGCGTGCGTGAGTCACTCACGAACCGAGCATTCCACGTGGCTCGTGAGCGATACAGTGAAGCGGCAATGGTTAGCGCGTACGAATCGTTGTACGCTAGCCTTTTGCCAACGCCTCCAGACCGAGGCCCTTGAAGCACGGTCCGCTTGCTGCTTCGTGAAAGGTTATTCCCGGATGATTCATGTTCCATTCAAGAATCTGCAGCGGCCCAGTCGACGGAATCGCCAGGTCCCAGCCGACCAGTTGGAATTGCGGAACACGCTGGTGTAGCGCAAAGCAGTTTGCGACCGCCTCGGCAAACCTTGGAATCTGTTGCTTCGCAAACGTGAATCCGGTGTCAGGATGTTGGACGTAGCGACGCCACGCACCGTCGCTGGCAAAGTCTCCCAGACGTCCCTGTGCGTCCACCGAAAGCAGCAGTCGTGTGCGGCTTGCAATTGAACGTTCGTTGCTTCGTCCGACCCTGAAATGACTGGCGATCAGCCGTGGCGTTCCGTCGATCAGCGCACTCAATATTCGCAGCGTACTTGTTGAGCCAGTGATGATCTGGTCGAACCATGGGTCCTGCTCGACAAATCGCTGCACAACGGAGTTTCCCGGAAAGTGATCGGGGTTGAAATCTGTTCGATCAAAAACCTTGATTCCACGCCCTTGCATTGAGTTGTCCAGCTTCATGATCACGCTTTCGTGCTGACTGAACAACTTATCGCGCAGCTCTCCGAGCCCGATGCGCTGCATGTTCTGGTCGTACCACAGCCCGTGTACACGATACGCGAGGTCTGGTATTTCGGCGGCCCCAAGCATTCGTCGTGTGAGCGTTTTGGCCTGCGCGATTGTTCGGAACTCACTATTAAGATGCTGTAGCACACGTCGTGAGTACAGATCTTCAGGAATACAACCCTCAACGAACTCGCCGCGAAATGCCGCGTAAAAGCGCAGCCAGCTCGCGCTACAGCGGGAGCGAAAGGTATCCATGGCGTATTCGAACACACGCTTCTCAGTCCCTGTGTTGAGCGGCGGGACGTTCGCATTCTTGATGAGTCGCTTGTATCTCAAATCAGCTTCTTGCCGGAGCAAAACGAGGTTTGCATCCTCCGAAACCCGTTTGGCCGCGTTTTTTACGATCACAGCAAATGGCTTCATGCGCTCATCCCAGCTTTGAGCCATCCAAAGCATGGACCACTCGCGGCCTCGTGAAACGTTATGCCAGGATGATTCATATTCCACTCAAGCAACTGCAACGGCCCGGAGTCTGGAATGGCAATATCCCAGCCAATCAACCTGAAATGCGGCACCTTTCGGTGCAGTGAAAGTGCAAGCTCTACCGCCTCTGCGAATCGCGGAACTTGTTGATCCGCAAAAACAAAACCGGAGTCGGGATGCGAACGATATCGTTTCCACCGAATATCGCTGGCGAACGGCCCGAGTTTACCCTGTTCGCTCACGGCAAGCGTGAGTTTGGTGGTGCCAATAATTGCCCGCTCACGCTGCCTGCCGGCGCGAAGATGGCTGGCAACAAATCTCGGCTTTCCGTCAACAAGCGCGCTTAGAACACGCAGCGTGCAGGTGGACCCTGATACGATCTGATCGAACCAGCGAGCCTGAGGGATAAAGCGCTGCACCACGGAATGCCCGGTGAAAAAGTCGGGTTTGAAGTCCGCTCGATCAAAAACCTTGACGCCGTAGCCCTGCATCGCGTTGTCAACCTTCATGATAACGGTAGCCGAATCGCGAAACACCAGGTCCTTTACCGCTCCGGCGCTGAGCATCTCCATTTCCGTGTCATACCACTGTCCGTGCACGCAGTACGCCAGATCAGGCAACGCATCGGACGACAACATGCGGCGGGTTAGCGTCTTGGCCATGCCAACTTCGCGGTATGGTCCATTCACCTGTGGCAATACTACGCGAACGTAGTGATCTTCGGGCAACCAGCCTTCAACAAACTCGCCTCGAAACGCGGCATAAAAGCGAAGCCAGCTCGCACTCCACCGCGAGCCAAAGTGGTCCATCGCGTACTCAGCAATCTGTTTCTCAACACGCTTAGTAAGCGGCGCGACATCCGGGTTGGTTACAAGCTTGGCATACCTTGACACCGCATCGCGGTGCATAATCACCCGAGACGCGATATCCCTGGCGCTTTCGGCGTGCGTGCGGAGCTGGGAAACGAGGGGGGTCATGTCACAATCGTGTGAAGGGCGGGTTGCTACGAATACTGCGTGGTTAGTCCAGCCCCAGCCTGTGCCCGACGACGACTGGCAATGAGCTGAGTAACGATAGAGTTGTTGCCAAATCACGTTCCCGCATGGCAGCTTGTCGAGGGTTAGTGCGATCCCGCCCGAATCGCGCGGGTAGAGCTATAATGCAGCTGCTCATACGGACTACCGTAGTTCCGACATGCCCCTCGTGACGACCCTCGGCTCTTTCCCATCCATGCATGTTTAGTGACGCCGTAGTCCGCGTGGTCCAGATACTTCTTCGTCGTGATGTCCGCGGTGCGTGGACCCTCTACAGATTTCTTGCTAAGCGGCTTCGAGTTTTCCAGAGAGCAAAAGTATGGGCCTACTCTTCGGAACCCATACTGCTCGACGTGTCTCGGAGACACACATGGGCATTCTCCAAGACGTCCGAGGAGCTCCGCAACCGTGAAGCTGAGCTGGCTGTCGCCATTCGTTGCCTTGTCACCGCCGGACACGTCGTGTACGACATCGGCGCGAACGTTGGCCTGTGTTCTGACCTCCTGCGCACATGCGTCGGGGATTACGGAAGGGTTGAGGCATTCGAGCCCAACCCGAACCTTGTTCCTGCGCTGCAAGAAACGTTCAGTACCGATTTGCGTGTACGGGTTCACGCCGTCGCACTGGCCGAGACCGACGGAGAATTGCCGTTTTACATTCCCAGCGACGACAGTATGGGCAGCCTCGGGAACTGGAGTAAGCACAATAATATCGTGTCAGTAGTCAATGTCCGGGTTGTTTCACTCGACAGTCTCATTTCCGCGTCGGGGCTTGCGCGACCGACTTTCATCAAGGTTGACGTAGAGGGAGCAGAGGCGCGCGTGTTTCGCGGTGCCTCGATGCTTCTTGATAGACGAGACGCTCCGATCATATGGTTCGAGCACCTTCATAGTGCGGCGGAAGCGCAGGGGCTCGACCCCTTGGCTGCGATTCACACACTCAAATCTTACCGCACCGCGCGATACATGTTTTGGACTACGGACAAACTCCTCAAGCTAGAACAATTTGAAGTTCCGCCGCGCCGCTGGTGTGACGTCATTGCCGTGCCAGAGGCCAGGCTCGCAGACTTGGACCGAGTTCAGCGTGCTCTCGCCTCATCCTGATCGACTAGCTACCCTCTTGACCTCGGTCTTCGAAAGCGCGGCAACCAACTTGGCGGCGAGTTCCTCTGAAACGAATTTGTGCGTTGCAAGTGTGTAGGTCTCCGCGGCCAACGCAGTCGCCCCTCGGGCGTGCATCGTCACGCAAAGCTCCGGATACTCTGCGAGTGTTTTAGGATAGGATCGACTGACCCCGAGCATTTTGAGCCCCAAAGCGAGCTCTGCAGAAAGCCGAATCGGGAATCGAAGCGCGCCTGACACGCTTCCGGCCAGAGATTCGAAAATCAATCCAGAATGCGCTGCGAGCGACAATGAGTACCATTGCTCACGCGCTCTTCTCGCCTCCAGGCCCATAGCCTCATCTCGAAGAGCGTACAGCAGCAGCATCGCCGAGGCCGCCGCAATCGCTTCTGGATTGCCCGGCGCGTGATACACCGTCTCCCCCAGACCTAGCCCAGGCAGACGGGCGGGTAAACGATACAACAATGGGTGAGACAGTACGCTGACCGCCGTGCTGATCAGTGCTATCTTCACACTGTTCACCACGCTTTGCCGGGGAAGTGACGGTGGCGTGACCCACTGTTCTCCCTCCAGCAACAACGCTCCGCCACCGCCAGCATTTATGCCTTTGCCGCGCCCGAAGCTGAGCACCGAGATATCCGCCAAGGCACCACCGCGCACACCGTGCAACGTGCCGCCCGCGTGCTGGGCAGCATCCTCAATAACAATCGCCCCGTGAGCGTCGGCGCGGCGACGCATCTCGGGAATATCCACCAGACGCCCATACAAGTGCGCCCCCACCACGTGGGTCACGCCCATCGACAGCGCACGTTCGAGCGAGTCCCAATCCGGTTGCAGCGTGCGCGGGTCGACGTCGTACAGCCGAATCGAAAAGTTGGCGCCGATCGCCGCCGTGCCCAAGTCTGGACACGCGTACGCAGGCAGCGCCACGATCCCGGCGCGATCAGCGCCCGCCCTAGCCGTGCTGGTGAGTTGCAGCGCAAGCTGGAGGGCCGATGTGCCACTGTTCGTCAGAACCGCGCGACGTCGTGGATACAGCTCGGCCAGCGCCGCTCGCGCCCGGCTCTCAACGGCCTCCGGATCTCCGCCAAGGCTGGCGCCAAGTGCCGCCCAAACTCCTCGAACGCTGACGGGGGCGTGAACCGGCGGGTAGTAGCGCAGAGGGCTCATGAAATGAAGAACGTGAAACAGCGAGAGTCTGCAATGTCGATCAGCGGGTGCGGCTTCGCAACGCGTTGCGACACACGGGGCGCCCTCGTCTTTCAAGGAATGCCCTCACCCTTCCTACATGCGTCTAGATCGTGCCCATCATCCTGCTGACCGACCCGGAGCAACGCGCCGCGCTGGCGGCTGCCCGTTCGTTGCATCGGGCGGGCTATGTCGTTCATACGATGGGCGTGACGCGCGGGCTCGCGGGCGTGTCGAAAGCAGTCTCGGCACACTGGCCCTGCGCGCGCGTCGACATGACGCGAGCCGAAGCTTGTCGGGAAGCCGTTGCATCAGTGGTGACGAAGATGTGCGCTGACGTTGTGATCCCCGTTTCTGACTTTGCGTCGCGCAGTCTTCTTGGCCATGACGGCATTGTTGGAACACGCATCGCCGGGCCGTCGGCCGAGGCCTATGCCCGCGCAAGCGACAAAGCCGAGCTGCTGATGTTGGCACAGACAATCGGACTACGCGTGCCGAGACAGCACACACTGCAGGCAAACGAACAAGTGCCGCCCGACTTCGCGAAGAGCGGTAACGCGTTTGTGATCAAGCCGAGCCGTTCGGAGGTCGAAGTAGAGGGCCGCACCCAGAAACTCGGCGTGCGGTACGTGGATAGCGCGTCACAGCTGAGTCCGTTGGTTGGAACGTATCCGGTGGAAGCGTTTCCGCTGTTGTTGCAGGAACGTACGATCGGTGAAGGTGTGGGCGTATTTCTTTTTCGTACGGGGCAAACGACCGCGCTTTCGTTCGGGCACCGACGGTTGCACGAGAAACCGCCGGCCGGTGGTGTGAGTACGTATCGTGAGGCGATCGCTGTTCCCGCAGACCTCAAGTTCAAGTGTGAACAGTTGCTCGATGCGCTCGACTACAACGGCGCGGCAATGATTGAGTTCAAGCGTGATGTTCGCACGGGCGAATATGTGCTCATGGAGATCAACGCCCGCTTGTGGGGTTCGCTGCAGCTCGCAATCGATGCAGGAGTGGATTTCCCTTGTGCACTCGTGTCGTACGCACTTGGTCATCCAGTTCAACCTCCGGCAAATCCCCGGGCTGGCGTGCGTAGTGTGTGGGAGCTTGGTGAGCTGGATCACGCAATTGCACTCGCTCGCGGTTCGCGCGAGTCACTCCACCTACCTCCCGATGTGAATGCCGGCATGGCGGCCGCTCTGCGTGCCCTCGGCAAACGCACGCAGCTCGATCATCTTGAAGTGTTCCGGTGGTCCGATCCCGCTCCATTTTTCGCCGAAGCCTGGCGTTGGCTTCGGCGCGTTTCATGAGGAAGTACTCGTGCTCGAAATAGTCGGCTGGACGCTGATTGCCGCACCGCTCGTGCTCGGTGTGTACGCGTTTCTGGCGTACCCGGCGATTGTGTGGCTCTGGTCGCGCTTCACCTCTCCGTTTGTGTTGGCGCCCGAGCCTCAGGAGTGGCCGCACGTCACGATTCTCATTGTTGCGTACAACGAAGAGCGACGTTTGCCGCGTACGCTTGAGCACGCGCTCGCTGTTGACTATCCGCCAGAAAAGCTGGATGTGCTGGTGGTGTCAGATGCGTCAAGCGATGGCACGGATGACCTCGTACGAAACTGGGGCGATGCGCGCGTGCGGCTACTTCGTCAGCCGGAACGTCGTGGCAAGCCAGCCGGAGAAAATGCCTCTGGCGCGCACGTGAAAGGTGACTTCGTCGTGTCCATCGATGCGGCGATTCTCATTCCACGTGAATCACTCAAGCCGCTGGTGCGAGCGCTTCTGGTGCCAGGAGTTGGACTGGCCTCGGGCCGGGACATTAGTGTTGGCGATGAAGCGCGCGAAGGCAATAAGGCCGAGTCGAGTTATGTCGGTCTGGAAATGACATTGCGTCATTTTGAGACGCGCGTACATAGCATTGTCGGCGCCAGCGGATGCTTTTACGCGGCCAGAAAAGAGTTGCACAAACTTCCGCTACCCGAAGAGCTGTCGCGCGACTTCGCCGCGGCGAGCATAGCGCGCTCGCATGGTTATCGCGCGGTGTCGGTTGATGATGCCACGTGTCTTGTGCCGCGGACCACCACGCTCAAGGCCGAACTCAAGCGAAAAAGCCGCACGATGGGCCGCGGTCTTGATACGCTTGTGTATCTGCGTGGCATGCTGAATCCATTTCGTTACGGCAGCTACGCGTTCATGATGGCGTCACACAAACTGGCCCGCTGGCTGCTCTTTCCGGCACTGCTTGGCTGGATCGTGGGTCCGCTCTTGCTGATCCAGTCGGCGCCGTTCACGCTCGTCCTGTTGGCTGGCATGGTGGCAGGCCTCGTGCTCGCTCGTGTGACCATTACGTGGCCCGATGGAAAACGTCTACCTCGGCTGATTGCATTTCCTGGTTACATCTTTGTCAGTATTGTCGCGGGCTGGATGGCGTGGTTGCATCTGGCCCGGAATGAGAAGCATTCGATGTGGGAGCCAACTCAGCGGCCAGCAATGCCGCCGCTGACCTAAGCCGCGCTCAGAGTTTCTTTCGTCATGTCACGTGTCCTTCTGCTAACCACGCATGTGCCGTATCCGGTTCGGGCGAACGGAATCACCGTTCGCGTGAATCCGCTACTCGTGCATCTGTCCTCGCGACACGAGGTGCATCTCATCGCCGTAAACGATCCTCGATCACGCGCCATGGGTGAGTATCTCGAATTGGCGCGTGGAAGCTGCGCTTCTGCACACTGCCTTGCGGTCGCCCGGTCCAAGACTGCTGTTCGTGCGGGATTGCTGCGAGGGCTTCTTCATCGCCCGCTGCCGCCAAGCTCGCAGCTCAGGCCGTTCACCGCTAATCTGCTGTCCGCCGCCAGGAGCCAGCTCGACGCGCAGCGCTTCGATGTTGTGTTTTCAGTTGGTCCGGGACTCTGTCACGCTGCAGCTGTGTTGGCGCACGAATATCCGGCGCTTCGTCACGTGTATGACTGGATCGACGCCCCCTCATTGCTCGCTCAGCGAAAGACCGAGGCAACGGGGAAGGTTGATGTCTCGGAAATTGAAAAGATCAAGAGCTGGCAACGATCAGTGAACCAGCGCTTGAACTACGCCGTGTACATCTCGGAGGCCGACGCAGCACACGCCAACGGTGCGCCGAACGAGCGCGTGGCAGTATTGCCCAACGGGCTCTACGACGACTTCCCCAATAGTGGAGAGACGACGGTTCGCGCGCCGCTGAGCCGCTTGCCGCAACTGACGTTGGGTTTTCTAGGACATATGGGGTACGAACCCAATCACCGAGCCGCCATGTGGCTCGCCACGTCGATTCTCGACGCAGTGCAGCAAAAGCTGCGTGATCTTCGCGTCAAGGTGAAAGTCATCGGTCGCGCACCAAGACCCGATCTCATGGCGCTGCGGTCAGATGCGGTTGAGATCACGGGCAGCGTGCCTTCCATCTGGCCATCACTCGCCGATGTGGATGTGTTCGTCTTTCCGATGGAAATGGGCGCGGGACTTCAGAACAAGGTGCTGGAGGCTATCCGTGCCGGTCGGCCAGTTGTGATGACGTCTGTCTGTGCGAACGGACTCGCGGGGCATGGCGTGGACGATTTCTTCGTGGCCGACACGAACGAGGAGATCGCAAGTGCCATCGAGACAATGCTTCGCTCGCCCGATGTGGTCTCGAAGCAACTGGCCGCGGGTGAGCAGTTCCTTCGCAAGTTCGACTGGGCTTGGATTTTGCCAGAATATGAGGCGTTGTTGACAGGCGCTTCGCGATCCGGCTTCATGCCAACGCGCATGGACCCTGCGAGCTTGTTGTCATCAAACTGAGAATCCGAATGCGAGTCCCAGTCTGGTATGTATTGACAAGTTCAGGAGAGCGAGAGCATCGAGATCTGGTGCTCGCATCTGCTCAGGTGCTACGGCGTGTGGATCCCGCTGCCACTTTGGGGCTGGCGCTGGATCGTGAGAGCCTGCGCGCCGCGGATCGCGATGGAGTGCGCTTGGGCGAGCTTTTCGAGCACGTCCGAGTGGATGCGTGTGACGAATCCACTCCGGTTGCGCGCAATCGATCGATCAAGATCAGGCTGCGACTCGAAACTATCGGAGACTTCTGTTATGTCGATTCGGATACACTGGCGGTGCGCGCACTCGACTGTTGGCCGAAGCATGTGACCGACGTCGGAATGGTCTTTGACTGTATTCCGGGGTCTCCACGTCAGAAGGGACCTCCTGCAAGCGCACGAGCGAAGTTCGACAAGATTGGCTGGCCCCATCCTGAAAATCGGTATTTCAATGGTGGGGTGAGCTTGTGGCGAGACACTGCGAGGGCGCACCACTTCGCGGAGACGTGGTATCGCAACTGGAAAACATCGGCGCAGGCGGGGGTCGTTCAAGATCAACCTGCGCTTGCACAGACAGATCGCGAAATGCAAAGCGCCGTTTCGGTGCTTTCATACGTGTATAACGCGCAAGTCAACGCGTGGCCTGGGTACGCACGAAACGCAGCGATCTGGCATTTCTTCTACACGCAGAAAGACAAGGGCCGAGTAGTCACGATTTTTGACCAGCTGGTGCATGATGTAGCGCTCGATCGAGAGTTGTCGTGGCACAAGTTTGACGAGGCACGCAGGCGCAACTACCCGTGGGTGAAGAGCAAGGGGTTCAAGTGGTTTTTCCTTACCGGGAACTACGGCGACGCGTTGGCTGAAATTCCGAAAGCAAGCCGACGATTCTTGACGCGTGCACTCGGCGCACACAAATGACGCTTTTCAAACTCAATATCAACTCCATTCATGTCTGAATCGCGTCACCTTCACATTAGTGATTTCGAATGGTCGCTATGGAATCGCGCCAATCGATTGCTCCCGCATTCACAGCAGGCTGACAACTTGCTGACACTCGCGTGGTTCCTTCGCTGGCACAAGCGCATGCCAGTGAAGGGCCGTCGAATGTTCAACGACGTGCTTTATGAGATCAAAACCTCAGGTGAGCTCGTCTCACCACTGCGGGTGAAAACGACCGATAAGGCGCTGGTAAAGGAATACGTACTTGAGAAGGTCGGCGCACAGTACAATGTGCCTACAATCGCCGTTCTTCACTCTGTCGAGGAGTGTGAGAAGTTCGATTTTCCCTCTCGGTGCGTCATCAAACCCACGCACATGTCCGGCCCGGTAATGCTCCGAACAAATGGCCAGGATATTGACCGTTCAAAATTCCGGCGCTGGTTCGCCACGAACTACTACCATCAAACTCGCGAGCGAAATTACAAATCGCTTGTGCCGAAAGTGATCGTCGAGGAATTTGCCCTTGGTCTGGACGCGCCGCTCGACTACAAGATTTTGTGCGCTGACGGCAAGCCTGGTTTGATTCAGGTGCATCGCGACAGGTTCGGTGCGCACGGCAAAAACCTTTACGATGTGGAGTGGAATCTGCTTCCGTTTGAGGTACTCCGCGCAAACACGAAAGATGCGATTCCCAAACCTGGAAACCTTGCCGAGATGCTTGAAGTGGCGTCCAAGCTGAGCCGTGACTTCTCTTTCGTCCGAGTAGACCTCTATTCAGACGGAAAGGGTATTGTAGTTGGGGAACTCACCCACATGCCGGCGAATCTTCGAGCGCATTTCCATCCACGTAGCGGAGAGGCGATCGCCTCACGTTTGCTGTTCGGGAACGTATGACGCCCGCCGCAACTGCCAGCCCCGTCGCGGGGCGGAAGTACGGTGCGCTTTCGCGGCTCCGGCGTTCCGGATTTGCTCGCCTAAAGCATATGAGATTCTTGCCGTTCGACGTTCGGACATGGTGCGAATATGCGGGCGTCGTGGGTTTTCGAGAGCCCCAACTATTCTCGGAGTGGGTGCATCTCAAGAAGGCTCGTGATCGCCGGGTATTGCTGACGACGTTCGCCGATAAGGTAGGCGCGACTACGTGAAGAGCAAGGCACCCGGTCTTCGTGTGCCGCAGATCTATCAGGTGACTCGCGCGGCCTCGCCGCTGACCATGCCCGCGAACGTTGACGCCTGTGCAATCAAGGCTACGCATGGATCCGCGATGACCGTAGTCGTGCGCTCGAGGGAAGAGTTCGCCGCCCGCAAGTCAGAAATTGAAGCGAAGGCGGCGAAGTGGCTCAGCTTTAACTATTCAGAAAACAACAACACGCTTGAATGGTGTTATCGCGATATTCCTCCACAGATCGTGTTTGAGGAGTTGCTCGATGATGGCACGGGTTCGGTGGGCGATGAATACCGCTTCTATACTTTCTCAGGAAAGATTGAAATGATTCAGGTGTTCCGCGACAAGCTTGGGTCGAATCGCCGTTGTTTTCTGAAACCGGACTGGAGCTCATTTGGCGAGCAGATTGCGCCGCTGAGAAACCATTTCGAAGCGCCGCGTCCACCGCAACACGTGCAGCTGGAGCAAACGGCGCTCGCGTTGGCCGGCAATATGGATTTTATACGCGTCGATCTCTATCTGATAAACGGCGAGCCAGTGTTCGGCGAGTTGACGAACTATCCTAGTGGAGGGGCGTCCCCTTGGCGTCGCACCGAATTGGACCGCCTTCTCGGTGTCGCATGGCGCGATGGACTCAAGCGCGCTTCGGGCAAAGTACAATGAACAGCGCAGGTGTTTCCTGATGTCGAACGCACTTGTCGCGCGAGCAAAGCGCCTCGTTCGAAAAATCATACCTAGCGACACTCAGCGCCAACATATACTGGCGGCGAGGAGTGCGTACCGGGGGATCATTGCTAACCCCGGCGTAAATGAACTCAGTTCCGCAACTCGACGCACGATAAGGCAATACGCCAACGACGTCCTCGGCCGGGAGCTCTACATGCCTTGGCTCGAAATGTATACGGCTTACCGCGGCGAATTTCTGGAGGGTTGGATTCCCGACAACTACTTCGAATGGCGAGTGTTGCCACAGATCAACGCTCCGTATCGCGAACTCGGGATGTCGAAAACACTCTCGCGTCGTCTGCTCGATACAGAACTTCTACCGGACATCGCGTACCGACTCAATGGCAATTGGTTCGACCTTAACAGTGAGCCAATCCAGGTTTCCGCGTTGAAGAGGCACCTCTTCGAAGTCGAACCGGTTGTGTACGTGAAACTTGAGCGTTCCAGTCGCGGCCGGGGTGTGTTTATTCTGCACCGCGACAACTTCTCGTTGGAGGCGCTACCGACTTCCGGCAATTGCGTAGTGCAAAGAGGTGTTCGACAGGCAAAGTGGTTCGATCCGATCTCTCCGAACGCTACAGCTACTCTGCGAGTCACCACGGCTTTGGATGACCGTGGGGTCGTCAAGTTCACCGCGTCATTTTTGCGGACGGGAGTGGGAGAGAAAAACTTCATTACCAGCGGCACCTCGCTGAAGTTCGTGGTCATCGATGGGGATGGCTCGCTCTCCAGTTTTGCATCCGACTCCGTGTGGAAGCGACATACGAGGCACCCAGACACCGGTGCGTCTTTCGAGAATCTGCGGATTCCGGGTTACCGCGCAGCGGTAGACGCTTGCGTTCGACTTCACGCGAAAGTCCCGCATCTCGGCATTATTGGCTGGGATCTGGCCATCGATGACAATGGGGAATCGGCATTGCTGGAGTGGAATACGAGCCACCCAGGAATCAAATTTCAAGAAGCGGCAGTGGGTCCAACGCTTCGCGAGTTCAACTACGAGCGATTCGCACGCAATACACGATGACGCTACCCATGCTGAACTTGCGAACCGCGCATGAAGAGGCTCGCTGACATGCCTGGCATGTTGGTGCTTTTCCATTGTGAATCGAACCCCGGATTCGCCGCATCTACACACGAGCATACCTTTCTCGCCGTGGCAAAACGCCTGGTCGGAAATGCTGATCAGGTGCACTTTGCGTATCGCACGCTCAAAGATGGAATGACCCCAGGACTCGCATCGGAAGTAAAGCACACGCTGGAACTACGTTCGAGCGTGCGCGAAGTCTCGCGACTGCGGGCGGTAGAAGCATACGTGCGTGAGCACAACATTCAGTTCTTGCTTGGCTTTGATCAGCCGCCGCGCTTTCCCATGTATTCAGCGTACCGGCGGGGAGGCGTTCGGCACTTCGTGTCTTACTGGGGCGCACCAATGAGTAGTGTGAATCGTGGCCCAAAGCTTTGGCTCAAATCGCTCGACATGTTGCGGCGGGGGCCGGGTCCGGACCACTATATCTTCCAGAGCGATGATATGCGTCGCACGGCGACACACGGCCGCGGCATTCCCGCGCATCGCACATCAGTAGTACGAACTGGCATCGATACAGTGCGGTACGCGCCTGACTTGGCTAATGCAAACTATCCTCACCGTGTGTTTGGAATCCCCGAAAATCGCAAGGTGGTGTTCTTTTCCGGCCACATGGAAGAGCGAAAAGGAGTGCATATTGTTCTGAAGGCTGCGGTGCATCTGGTTGAGCAACTTGGTGTGCGTGACGCTCATTTCCTGATCCTCGGCAACCGTGAGGGACAGGAGGCGAAATTCGACAGCCTATACCGAGGCACCGCAGCCGAATCGCACATTACTTTTGGTGGCTATCGAAATGACGTACCAGCGCTACTGCAAGGGTGTTCACTTGGCATTATTGCTTCCACAGGCTGGGATTCTTTTCCCATGTCGTCGCTCGAAATGGCGGCGACTGAGCTACCGCTAATCGTCTCGGATCTCCCGGGCCTGCGAGAAACGATCACCCCTGAAACTGGCGTTACGTTTCCAACAGGAGACCACGTGCGTGCAGCTGAACTCATTCAGTTACTTCTCTCCGATGACAGCCGGCGCGGGACGATGGGGAAAAGTGGTCGCGAACGAGTACTCGCACGCTTCTCACGAGACCTGCAGGTAGCTGGTATTGAACGCGTTTTTCGCACTTTGATGGCGCGCTAGGCGCCCGCACTCATGTTCAAGATCTACAAGAAACTGCTGAGGGTTCTGGACGCCCGAGAACGCCGCCGCGCTTCTCTTGTGTTCAGCCTGATGCTGCTTACGGCATTGGGCGAAATGGCGGGAGTTGCATCCGTGATGCCGTTCCTCACCGTGCTCGCGAATCCAGATATCATCTCCGAGAACAAGTGGCTTAAGCTAACGTACGATACGCTTGGCTTTCAGTCTCGCGACTCGTTTCTTATCGCAATGGGAGCGACGTTTTTTATCACCCTCGTTTGCTCTCTTTCGCTTCGAGCGTTGGGTTTCTGGGCACAGTTGCGCTTCTCATTTAATCGTAGCGTCTCCTGGAGCCAGCGACTCATTGCGTCATACCTCTATCAGCCATACGAGTGGTTCCTGAACAAGCACAGCTCGGAACTGACAACGGCGGTACTGTCCGAAGTTGACTCCGCAGTGAATGGATCGCTCGTACCAGCGATGCAGATCATCGCGCACACGACCGTTGCCACGCTGTTACTCACGCTTCTCGTTGTGGTGGACCCAGTGCTCGCGCTAAGTGTCGGGATCGTGATGGGAGGTGGGTTCGGACTCATCTCCGTCACCATGCGAAAGCGAGTTAAGCGGCTGGGTGCTGAACGGCTGGCGGCGAGTCGAAAGCGGTTCCACGTGGTGCAGGAAGCGTTTGGCGGAATCAAGGACATGAAACTGAGCGGACTGGAACACCTCGCTCTGGCCAGGTTTCGAGCACCGTCGGAAATCCGGGCTCAGCGACAGATCTCGGTCGGAATTATGAGCCAAATGCCGGGATTCCTCATGCAGGGCCTGCTGTTCGGTGGAATGATGCTCGTGCTGCTGTATCTCGTTGCGGCAAAGGGCGGTTTCGAGCAGGCACTGCCAATCATGGGCTTGTACGCACTGGCCGGATATCGACTCATGCCCGCGATTCAGAAGATCTTTGAAGAAAACATGAAGATCCGCTCCACCGAGCCGGTGCTCGACTCTCTCGTTCGCGACCTCTACCTCGCTGATGAAACCACTGGCTCACGCGAGAAAAGCCGAGCCAGCGACGCGCTCCCTCGCATTAGCCTCGGCGACGGACTCAGTCTGAAAGACATAAAGTTTCGTTATCCGCTCGTCGAGACGTTTGCTGTGAAGGGCGTGTCGCTTGAAATTCCGGCGTTTCACACCATCGGGCTCGTCGGCTCAACTGGCTCCGGAAAAACTACGCTGGTTGACATCATGCTCGGTCTGCTCCGACCGACCGAAGGCCAGATGTCTGTAGACGGCACCGTAATCAATGTTGACAACGTACGCCGGTGGCAGCGATCAATCGGTTACGTTCCCCAGCATATTTTTCTGACTGATAGCACTGTGGCTTCAAACATCGCATTTGGTTTGCCACCCGACAAAATCGATCTGGATGCCGTCGAACGTGCGGCACGGATTGCAAGCCTGCATGAGTTTGTAACTACCGATCTACCGCAAGGCTATCAAACGATGGTTGGCGAGCGTGGGGTCCGTCTTTCAGGCGGCCAGCGTCAGCGCATCGGAATTGCTCGGGCAATGTACGGCAATCCAGACGTTCTCGTACTCGACGAAGCCACCAGCGCACTCGACAACCTGACTGAGCACGCGGTGATGGACGCTGTACGTGCACTGAGCAAACGAAAAACCATCATCATGATCGCGCATCGCCTGTCGACGGTTCGCGACTGCGACTGCATTTACCTGCTGGAAAAGGGGCTGGTCGTTGCACAGGGTTCATACGACGAGCTGATTGAACGGAGTGAACACTTTCGCAAACTCGCCGCATCTGCTTGAGGTGTGTGCTGCCACCGCTTGCAACGCGGTGCACCCTCATCGTCAGAGCATGCGACCGCGAAGGCGAATGTTGAACCCGTTGGCGCTAATGCCTGCAGGCACGTTCCAGCGTGGGATTCGCCAGCGGTCAACCTGGCCTGGCCCGTTCGCACGAATCCACCCGCCGCTGACAAGAAGCCCGTACTCTGCATCTCGATCCGCGTTTGCAGCTTCCCGTGGAGCGATGCCGTACGGGTACGCGACGACAGGAATTCGCGCAGCTGGTGCGTGAACACGGAGCCATTTCTCTGCATCGGCCAACTCTTGCTCGACCTCGGGCGCGGAAAGAGCGCCAAGATTTGCGTGAGTCATGCTGTGATTGCCCAGAGAAACCAAGGATCCACTCGCGTTCACGGCGCCAAGCAGATTCTCAGCACTGCCGATTCGAATCGCGGGATCGACAACCCGCCCGACGGGCGTGGCCAAATCCGTGTTCGACCTACCACGGCCTTGCCACAGAAATCGCTCGCGCGCTGCCTCACCCCATTCACCTCGCTCGGCCAGCAAATCCCACGGTGGCACGGTGTCCAACAACGAGGGCGCAACGAACACAGTGCACGCAATGCCCGAGGCGCAGCATGCGCCTAGACCGAGCTCAAGCGCTGACGCGTACGCATCGTCAAAGGTGATCGCTACGCGGCGATCGTTTGGTGCGTCGATTGTCAGCAGTTCCATGAGCGGGACAAGCTCTGCTTCATTGCGAATTATGCGTAGCTGCTCCTCAAACTTGTTCAGCGGTAGATGTAGTGACTTATCGCCGCGTGGCGACCAACTGCTCGGTACTACGTTGTGGTACGAAAGAATGAGTCGGTCACCACTACTTGTTCGCCGTGGCAGCTGAACGAGCAATTTTTCCGCCACGCCACGCACCGCAGAACGCAGACTCATGGCCTTAGGGAATCCCCGCAATCAACCGCGCACCCAGCGGTGTTGTCACCGACAACGGCAGCTTCTGCCACACTTTCACGGCAGTCCCGTACGCACCCTGATCCGGATTGGGCGGCGCAGACACACCGCCGCCGGGCGTGTACTGATACCACGCCAGCGGCTCATCGCGTGATCCCCATTGGCGCTTGAACTTGTGCGTGCCGGAATCAGCAGTGCAGCGACCAAAGTTGAACGCTTCAAATCCCTGCTCACACGCGCGGCGGATAAACGCGCCATACAGCGCCATGTTCGGCGCAATCTTTGAATGTTTGCGAAGTGCTGACGCCCACGAGATTTCCACTTCTGTCCCGTTCTCAATGGCAAAGCCAGCAGCAACCGGCTCGTCGCCAAGAAACGCCACGCCCACCCACGCGCGATCACCGAGTGCGCGCGCAAGTTGCGTGAAAAATTCCAGGCCGTGCGCTGGCGAACCGAGATCCCGCATGTGTTCAGCAAACACACGATGATACGCGGGCAGCAGCTCATGACCAAAGCGAACGCTCAGCCCCTCGCGCTCGGCGCGTCGAACCTGACTGCGCACTTTACTGTCAAATGTTCTGAACGTCGCTTCGTAATCGCCCGGCACGAGATCACGCACCACAGTGATCTTGCGAGAAACAAGCGTGAGCTCCGTGTCAATCGGGGCGCGCGAACGCAGCTCCACCAACTTTGCACCATTCGCAATCGATGCAGCATGCGCACTCAATGCGCGCTGTGCGTCGGGCTCGCCCAGCGGTCCGCCGTAGCTCACGAAGGGCAAGGATACCAGATAGTGGCCGAATACCAGAGACTTCACACGCACCAAGGGCAGCACTCCGGCAATCGCACCAGCGCGATACGCAGCGAGATACGGCGTTTGATGCCCATAACTGTCGCGATAAAAATCGCGCCACTCCCAGCGATGAAACGTGCTGCCGCCTTCAGCCTGATCAACAAACGCGTTCCACTCTACGCCGCTGGTTGCTTCGCGAACTTCAAGCGCACTCATGCTGTGGCCGCCGGAAGAACAAGCAGTGAATCAAATGCTTCAAACTTCCAAGTGTTCAATAATTCGCGCAGCCGAGCTTCGGCCGCGCTGAGACCGCGGTAATGTCGTACCCGCGTAACGAGCCCCACAGTCATGCGCGGCTGCCCAGGGTCAATCTCCCACGGATGAATGTAGAACACCGCCGGCATACTGTCGGCCAGCACAGCGCCAAGTCCGCGTTTGATCACAGCGAGCGGTAGTTGCCGGAACCATCCGCCACCGGCCACCGGTACGCGCTGACCGGCGAACAACCACACCGCCGGCGGAAATTCCAGCAAGTCTCCAGACGGTGTGTTGATTACATGCGGATCGCGTCGGCCAGTTGCCGTGCCGTATCCGGATCGTGCGATTGGGAATCGGCTCGAGTCGTACACATGACCTTCTTCAACCAGAATGCGCGCGGCCCACAAGACATCATCGGTAAGCGAAAACGAAGGCGCACGATATCCTCGCACCATGCATCCACACGCATCTTCGAGCGCGGCTTTGGCGCTGCGCACATCGTCGCGAAACTGTGCTTCGGAAATGGTGGGAATGCGCTGATGCCAGAATCCATGCGACGCAACTTCGTGTCCACGTTCGGCAATCGTACGCACCAGCGCCGGAAACTTCTTCGCCACCCAGCCAAGCGTGAAGAACGTACCGCGCCCTCCGCTTTCATCCATCAGGTCGAGCAACCGTTCGGTGTTGCTCACCACACGCGACTCGTAACTGTCCCAGCGCGTTCGTTCAACGTGCGCGTCGAACGCGCTGACCTGAAACCAGTCTTCCACATCAACACTGAAGACTGGTACAGGCCGCTCGGCGCCGAGTGGCCGCAAGGAATCGGCGCCGACGTGCGTCACTTTCGGATACTGTCTTTCCGCGCTCGCGGAAACTTGTCCGCCAGTGCGTCACTGTATTCGCGTTCGCCGGCGCCAACGTAGATCTGGCGCGGGCGGGCAATCTTCTGTTCCTTGTCGAGCACCATCTCCTCCCACTGCGCGGCCCAGCCGGATACACGCGCCACGGCGAACAGCACGGTGAAAAAGTCTGCCGGAAACGCCATCGAGCGATAGATGAGTCCGGTGTAGAAGTCCACGTTCGGATACAACTTGCGCGAGATGAAATACTCGTCCTCAAGGGCAATGCGCTCAAGCTCCAGCGCAATCTCAAGGTCTGAATCCATGCCCACCTGCGCAAACACTTCGTCCGCCAACTTCTTCACGATCCGGGCCCGCGGATCGTAACTCTTGTACACGCGGTGGCCAAAGCCCATGAGGCGCTCGCCGCCGCCGCTCTTCACATTCTCAATGAAGGCCGGAATGTTTTTCTTGTGGCCAATGCGCTTGATCATGGTGAGCACCGCTTCGTTGGCACCGCCATGGAGCGGGCCAAAGAGTGCGGCAATGCCGGCTGCAACGGCCGAGAACGGGTCCACGTGGCTTGATCCCACCGCGCGCACCGCGCTGGTGGAGCAGTTCTGCTCGTGGTCGGCGTGCAAAATGAACAGCACTTCGAGCGCCTTTACGAACACCGGATTGGCGTTGTACTTGGGCTCCGACATGCGCGCGACCATGCTCAAAAAGTTCTCGCTGTACGAGAGCTCATTGTCGGGATAGATGAACGGCAATCCCTTCACATGGCGATACGCAAATGCGGCAATCGTGGGCAGCTTGGCGAGCAGACGAATGATCGAGATGTAGCGCTGGTGCGGATCATCGATGTCGCGGGCCTGCGGATAAAAGCTCGACAGTGCCGCCGTGGCGCTGCACAACATGCTCATCGGGTGCGCGTCGTAGCGGAACCCTTCGAGGAACTTGCGGATGTTTTCGTGTACGTAGGTGTGGAACGTGATGTCGTGCACCCACGTGTTGTACTCACTCTGATTGGGCAGCTCACCGTGGCGCAGCAGGTACGCCACCTCCAGGAACGTGGCCTTTTCGGCCAGCTGCTCAATGGGGTAGCCGCGATAGCGCAGAATGCCTTTGTCGCCGTCAATGAACGTGATCGCGCTCTTGCACGACGCGGTGTTCATGAAGGCCGGATCGTAGGTGAGCAGGCCGAACTCGTCGGGCTGCTGCTTGATCGGGCGCAGGTCGGTGGCCCGAATATAGGTATCGCCTTCGGGGCCTTCGGTCTTAATGGGAACGGAGTACTGAGTTCCGGTACGAGTGTCGCGCAGTTCGAGCGCGCCTTCGGCGGTCTTGGTGGAATCCGTCATCGTCATTCCTTAGCTGATCGAGCGTGCGGAATTGGAGCCGCAGCGGGGCCACGGGGGAGTTGTTTGCCTGCTCGGAATCTACGCAGTGGGCATGGTGGAGGTAGCCCGGACTAGTTCCCCTGCGCGTTGGCATGCACCTCGCAAGACTTCCAGTTGAGCGGCGGAGAATCGCTCGAGAACAATCTCCTTGGCCTTCCGGTTATCAACCGAGGAGCGGACACCGAGTCTGACTCGCGTAAACGCTTCAGTACCAAGGCCCGCGATTACGGAGCGTATGCCTTTGTGGCCTGCGTCACCGCCACCCTTCTTGAGCCGTACATCTCCCAGCTCAAGATCAATCTCGTCATGTGCGACAGAGAGCAGATGGGGGTGGCCACCGATTTCATGAAGGAAGTCACGTACAGGCTCACCGCTGACATTCATCAGCGTTCCCGGCTTAAAAAGCAGCACGCGCTTGCCGTCCATTTCTACTGCGCAGACTTTGCCAAGCCTGTGGGACTCCCATCTGGAACCGAAAGCGAGTGCAAGGCCATCGACGAACATGTGCCCCGCGTTGTGAGGCGTGTCGGCGTATCGATCGCCTGGGTTACCAAGCCCGACGATCACGTTGGTGGCGGCACTTGGATCGCAGAAGTCCATCGGGGTGGCGTCTGGATCTCGAACCTCCCGCTTGTTCGATTCGGCGCGGTGCAAAAGCCGACATGTCGAGCAGAAGGCTTCAATCTCACAGTTCTCTCGCCAGCACGAGATCGGATTTTCTCGGTCAAGAATCAAACGAACGAGATGATCCTGCTTGTTCGTACCTTTTAGCAGAACAAGATCGCCCCGACGGAGCTCGCGTTTAAGGAAGGCGCTTGCGTATTCCAGCTGTGTGAATGCCTGGATTGAAGCGTCGTCTGGCGAGCTTCGCGCCTTTAGCGCTTTTTGCGCATCTCGACCAATGAAAACTGCAAGATCAGCTATCTTTCTGACATCTCGAGCGATGCGGAGATATCGCTTCGACGGAGAATCCGGCGAGTCGGAAACGGTTCCGACCACCACAATTTTTCGCAGGGCGCTTGAAGACTTTAGCACCTCAAGCGGCGCGTGGAACGACCACTGGGGCGCTTTGAAATCATCGCGCAAGAAAGTAACACCGTCTGCGCCGATCACGGGTTGCATGCGACCTTCTGCCTGATCCGCACTCTCCAGCGAAGCTAGCACACGATCGAGAGGCAGATGCAGCGCCGACGTTACGCCAAGTGTAGCGAGAACATTCAAAGCAAGATGTTCTCCGTGAAGCTGGGTTTTGACGGTGTGCTCTTCGCCAAACACGCGTACCTGCAAGGTCAGTGGCTCTGGCCAAACAGAGCGTGCCGAGATGAGCCGAATATCCGCATGCTCGTCACGGCCAATTGTTATGACTTTGCACGGGGCTTGCTCTCCAACTCGACGGACCAGTGCGTCGTCGATATTTATGATCGCGGTGCCGCTACGAGGCAACGCAAAAATCAGTTTGCTCTTTTCCTCAGCGATGGCCTCGAGGCTTCTGAAAGCTGAATAGTGATCGCGCGCAACCAGAGTGAAAACGCCGATCGTGGGTTGTGCGAGCTTGAGCGTCAGATTCAGCCCGCCAGGTCTCATAATTCCCATTTCAGCGACACAAAACCGCGTTTTTGATGTCAGACGGAGCATCAGCTTGGCCGCTGACATCCACGTGTTCTTGGATCTTTCCGTGCTGACACACGCGCCGAAAGGCGCGAGCACGGAAACACACAACTCCTTCGTTGTAGTCTTGCCGGCGCTCCCGGTGATGCCGATAACAGGGATAGAGGAGAGCCGCCGGCGATTCAGCCAGGCAGCAGCAAATATTCCTGACTTTCTCAGCTTCGACGCCAATGTCTTGATTCGACTCATACGCGCGGCAGTCTAAGTGTAAACGTGAGAGCCGTGCCGCTGCGAGTATCATCTGGCGAGGTGTCGGCAAGCGAAATCACACCACCCATAGCGGTCACTAGTCGCGAACAGATAGCGAGACCAAGTCCTGTACTGCTGAACCGGCGTGAAGCTGGTATTGCGAAACCGCGACGCGCTGAAACTGCAGACGGAGAAAACGCGGCGGCTAGCTCGTCAGGCAAGCCGCGCCCATTGTCGCGGACTGTGAACTGGATTTTATCCTCGTCAATCACGTCTGCTGAGAGCACCACTCTGCCCGCATCGGTAAACTTGCAAGCGTTCGTACAAAGGTTGAGTAACACTCGTGTCAAAGCCGAAGCATTCCCTATCCGCACATCCCTTGGCGGCACGAAAGTGACCAGCTCAAGCCCCTTTTCTTCCGCGATGGGTCGAACAAGTGCTTCGACAGAGTGAATGATCGTTGAAATTGCAAATGGCATTGGGTCCAGCTCAGTCAAACGACGACCGCCATGCGCGAGTTCGGTGAGGTCAGACGTGAGCCCATTCAGTTCGAACGCGGCACTGTATGCGAGACCAAGTTGTTTGGCCTGCGCCTCGTTAACGCTACCGCTCTGTCCAGAGCGCACACGCTCCACCAGAAATAGGATCGCGCCGAGTGGCGAGCGCATATCGTGTGCGACTTCAGCTAGGACTTCCTTGGCATTCGCATCGTGACGCATCCAAGGAAGACCCATAGTTGCGGTCGATTCGGCGGTGATACTCAGCAATTCAATCGCCATTAGCAGTCGGTGTGATTCGGCGAATCCCTCCGCGTCACCCGCCGCGTGCGCTGCCAGGAGTACCTGACGGCGCAAAAGGTCGAGTAGCTGCCGCGAGACACTGTCAATGTGTTCGCTCCCCTCAATTACTGGACTGTCGAGCCGTCGTGATTGGCGGACAAGCTCGCCAAGTTCGTCAAGTCGAGCGCGCAGCGTGAGCGCCTCGCGCGTGTTCGGCGAGTGCGCGTCGTCGATTGACTTCCCAACCGACTGCACGGCACGTCCGAGTATATCGTTCGACTCGTTATCTGATTCGAGCGGCCGCGGTACACGCGTGCCGATTGCAGGACTGCGCACAAATACTACTCGCCGTCGCCCGGATCGTCTCGGCGAATCTCGTGCTTCTCAAGCAGGCGATAGAGCGTGGTGCGATCAATGCCCGCGAGGCGTGCCGCCTTGGACATATTGCCAGACGCTCGCGTGGTCAGACGCGCGAGATATTCCTTTTCAAACACCGCCACGAGCCGATCTTTGGCACTGTGAAACGGCTCATTGAGATACGCCGACGGCATCACCGCGTCGCTCGACGACGGCGCAGCGCCATCATCGTGCACCGGAATATCATCGGGCGAGATCGCCTGGCCTGGTTCAGAAATTACGGCTACGTGCTCGATCACGTTCTGCAACTCGCGCACGTTACCGCGCCACTGCCGCGAAACGAGAAAGTCCACCGCGCTGCTGCCGAACACCGGCGGCTCCGTATTACCGCGGTGACGCTGCCACGAGCTACGCAAGAAATGCTCGGCCAGCATGGGAATATCTTCGGTGCGCTGACGAAGTGGTGGCAGCTTGATGGGCACCACGCGCAAGCGATAGAACAGGTCTTCGCGCAGAATCCCCTGCTTCACTGACTCCTGCGGATCACGATTGGTCGCCGAGATGAAACGCACGTCAACTACGGCGTCGTGTGTTTCACTGCCGAGCCGGCGTACCACACCGTCCTGCAACACGCGCAGCAGTTTGGCCTGCAGCGGCATCGTCATTTCGGTGAGTTCGTCGAGGAACAGCGTGCCGCCGTTCGCTACTTCCAGCAATCCGGCCTTGTCGCGGTCAGCGCCGGTAAAGGCGCCTTTGCGGTAACCGAACATTTCGCTTTCGA
The DNA here is from genome assembly GCA_051859245.1 of Gemmatimonadaceae bacterium. Lineage (GTDB taxonomy): Bacteria > Gemmatimonadota > Gemmatimonadetes > Gemmatimonadales > Gemmatimonadaceae > JAABRT01. The sequence continues at coordinate 18,662 of JBHYGA010000009.1, read as the reverse complement.
GCAGGTTCTCAGGAAGCGCTGCGCAGTTCACCGGCACCAGTTTGCGCTGAGCGCGCCGACTGTGTTTGTGAATGAACTGCGCGATCATTTCCTTACCCGTGCCGCTTTCGCCCGAGATCATCACACTCGCGTCGGTGCCCGCCACCTTTTGCGCGAGGTCAACGGCTTTGCGGAAGCTCGGGCTGTCGCCCAGCAGCGCCATGAGCTCACCGGCGCCGCTTTGAGTGACGAGCTGCGGCCTAGCACTCGGTGCGGCCGTTTGTTCGCGAGAATCCCGTGCACTGGCCACGGCGTGGGCCGCACGCCCCACCAGCACCTGCAGGTGCGACGCCGAAAACGGCTTGGGCAGATAGTCCCAGGCGCCCATGCGCAGCGCTTCAATGCTCGACGCCACGCTGGGGTTGCCCGTCATGACCACCACGATGGTATCGCGATGCGTGTCCAGGCAGGCGCGGAGGATATCAATGCCGCCAATCGGCGTCATATAGAGGTCAACCAGCACCAGATCGAACTTGCGGCGCCGGACGAGCTCAATGGCCTCTTCGCCTCGGCCCGTGCTCGTGACCGCGTGCCCGTCCATCTGCAGCACCGACGCCGTGCCTTCGCGCAGCGTACGGTCATCGTCCACCACCAGCACGCGCATGCTGCTGCTGGCGGGGTCCGAAGGAATGGGGGCGGCGCTTGAGGTCATGAAGTACGGTCGATCAGAAAAGGTGGGGCCTGAGCGGTGACCGATGCGGACGGCGCCGGGTTATGAACTGTGGCGCCGGCACCGCGATGCGTGGGAGCACCGAGTGTCGCACGGTCAAGACGCACGAGCCGGAAAAGCGTATCAACTTCACCACACCGGTGTAGATCCCGCGACGCTCGCGTATCCCAACAGCGGGTCTGGTCGTCATTTCGCCGGTATGTTGCACATTTCCGACGGGCTGCATCGGGCGAAGTGTGTCCCAATTCTTCCGGAAGTCAAGGGAAAGCGTTGGGTCGCCCCTACACTCACTGTCTCTTTTGTGCCACATTTGTTCTTCGCCGTTGCCCAGAAGGTTGCTCCACAGTCTCCTTCGCTGATCATTCTTGAATCAGCGCGCGCCTTGGCGCGAACCCACCAGCCCGCAGCAGAATGACCGGAACACATCTCCAGCAGGTCCCTGACAATGGCCCACCACTCCAGCCGTACTCGGAGCCAGGTGCCGCGGCCGGCTGGGACGAGGGCGGCGTAGAGGCGCCAAACAAGGGTGCGCTGCAGCTCCAGCGATATGCTGCCGCAATCTGGCGATTCAAGTGGCTGGTGCTGTTGCTCGTGCTTGCGGGCGGCGCCGGAGGAACGGTCGCTACACGGTTCGTCAAGCCGGAATATTCGGTGCAGGCAGTGCTCGTGCTTTCGCGGGATCAGCGTGCGAGCGACGGTGCAATCGATGGATTCCAGCAGGCCGGCCTGCTGGATCTGCTGGTGTCCTACCCGGTGGTCGACCCCGTCGTCACGCAGCTCAATCTTCACCTGATGCCGGCTGTGGCGGCCGATTCGGCATTGTTGCGCAGCTTCACTTCTGGCCTTGATGTCCTTGCGGGCGATTATTCGCTCCGCATCACGGGCACGAACTTCGAACTCGTTCGAAACGCGACGCAGATTGTGCAGCGCGGCACGATCGGCGAACCGATCGGTGCTGCCGCTCGCTTTACGTGGACGCCCAGTGCCGAGCTGCTTCAGGGCAAGCGAAACGTCGATTTCACTATCACAACGCCGCGCGAAGTTTCGCTGGACCTGATTAAGAGGCTGAACGTTCCACGACTGCGCGCAGGATCGAATCTCTTGCGCATCTCGTTAACTGGCACCGAGGCAAAGACCACGGAACGCACGTTGAATATGTGGACCGAGAACTTCCTCGCGGTCGCCACACAGTACAAGCGCGCGAATGCGACTCAGCGAGCAATGATCCTCGATGGTCAGCTCGGCTATGCCCGCGAGCAGCTTGCCGCCGCAGAAGCAGCACTCGGCAACTTCAAGATACGAACGGCCGAGATGCCGTCAGAAAGCCGGATGCCACAGATCGCCGGGCCCGAAGTCACGTCGAATCCAGTATTTTCCAACTACTTCAATCAGAAGATTCAGGCCGAACAGCTGCGTCGCGACCGCGAGTGGATTGAGCGTGCGCTCACCGCCGAGTCAGATGGTGGCGTACGTGCCGAAGCATTGTTGTCGATTCCGAGCGTAAACTCATCGCCCGCGGCTACAAAACTGCGTGCAGACCTTGCCGAAGCCATGAGCATGGAGTCTGAGCTTCGAAAGCTTCGCCTGAACATTACTGAGGAAAATCCGCAGTATCAGCGGCCCTTCCAGCAGTTGCAGCGTCTTCGCACCGTTGTGATACCAGCGGCGGCCAGGGCGTTTCTTGCGCAGCTGGACCAGCAGGCTGTGGACCTCGAAGGAAACCTCTCGGAATCGCAGCGCGATCTGCGAAACATTCCGTCACGCACAATAGAATTGATGCAGCTGGAGCGAGAGGTCGCCGTTGCCGATGCGCAATATCGATCGATGTTGATTCAGGCGCAGGACGCCAAACTTGCGGAAGCAACAACTCCGCAAGATCTGCGAGTGCTTTCCCCCGCGGTTGAACCGCTCCGTCCAACCAACAAAACGGGTCCGATCCTGATCATCGGCGCCATCGGCGCTGCGCTTTCGCTCGGCATTGCACTTGCCATTCTGCTCGACATGTTGGACAAGCGCTTCCGGTACCCACAGCAGGCCACCGATGAGCTTGGCCTGTTCATTCTCGGCGTGATCCCGGAACTCAGCCGCAAGCGCCGTCGCAGTGTTGAAGACGCGGCACAAATGGTGGAAGCGTTCCGAACGGTGCGCATGAACATGCGTTACGCCGTGGATCCATCACGTCCATTCGCTGTCACGATTTCCAGCCCGGGACCGAACGACGGCAAGTCACTGATCGCGAGCAATCTCGCGTTGTCGTTTGCCGACGGCGGCTCGCGCGTGATTCTGGTTGACGGCGACGTGCGACGTGGTGCGCTCGAAGAAACGTTCAAGGTGAGCAACAAACCGGGCCTCGTGGACTACCTCGACGGTGCGGCATTGCTGCCTGAAGTCATGCGCGATACGCATCACCCAAACCTCACGCTCATTCCGTGCGGCAAGCGTCAGCGTCGCGCGCCGGAACTGCTTACCGGCCCGCGACTCACGCAACTCGTGGAGCTGCTCAAACGCGACTACGACGTGGTCATCGTGGACTCACCGCCTCTCGGCGCCGGATCTGATGCTTACGCGCTGGGCATTGCGTCGGGCAACATGGTGATTGTGCTGCGCGCCGGACTGAGCGACCGCAAAATGGCCGCTGCCAAGCTGCGCACGCTCGAAACGTTGCCCGTGAGAATCCTGGGTGGCGTGCTGAACAGCATCAAGATGACCGGTCAGTACCAGTACTACTCGTACTATCTCGACTACGCCGCGAAGGACGAAGATCAGGTGAAATCGCTGCCGTTGGCGCCGCCCGCGCGCGCAGCCGTGGTAAAGGCGGCTGGCGATTGAATCACGCGTCGGGGCACCGGCACTTCGCGAACGCGGTCGTCATCCCGGTGGGCAGCGCGAATCATGCGCAGCTCAGCCGAGGTGCGGTTGAGCATTTCAATCGGGTCAGGCGTGGGATCGTGACTGTCGTTGGCGCACCAGGCAGCGCGCAAACGCCATTCCTGACCACCGCCACGCGGCGTGGAGTTCACCGTGGCTTGAAGGCGCTCCACGAACGCGGCAGTGCCCTCAGGGCCGCTGCCGTGGGTGAACACCGCGAACTCGCCGCTGCCGGTGCGTCCCACCACATCGCTCGCGCGAGCCGTGTTCCTGAGCACGTCAGCGAGCAGCGCGGCTTCGGCCGGGGGCGGCTCGCTGTGTTGCCCCTCATGCACAATATCAGCCGCGATCGCCACGCAGCCGATGGGCGTGTGCAGTCGCTGTACGTCTGCGCCGAGTTCTCGCGCCCGTCTGGTCAGGCCGCGAAGCGAGTAAACGCCCGTGGGCTGATCGAGCAACGATTCGTTGCGAAATCGGTCAGCGCGTCGTTTGGCACCGGCGAAAGTACGCAGCCGAGCCGAGAAGAAGGCGCCGTCAAACGGAAAGGACAGGTAGTCCCAGACCCCCGCCTCGAGCGCTTCGAGCACGGCTTGTCGGTCGGGGTCCTGCGTGGTGACCAGAATAACCGGCAGCGCAGTGCCAAGATCCGACGTGGCTTGCAGCGCTCGTGCGAGATCAACGCCCGAGATATCGGAGAGTCGGGTATCGCTGACCACAACATCGGCCACGGCGTCCATGCCAAGCGCCAGGGCATCTCGTCCGGCGTAGGCGCGAACGGTGACCATGCCCTGCTCGGCGATGAGCGCGTCAATGCTCCGAGCCAGCCACTCCTGATCAGAAACGATCAGAATGACGGGAGGTCGTGGTGTGGCGTCGGGAGTGAACACAGGTCGACAGAGCGTGAAAAGAAACGGGCGATCTCGCGGCCCGAAGTGGCGTTCAGAGACTTTGTTCTGCAGGAATCGTGCGATTGTGATTCAGGTCACAATGCTCCGCGCTATTCCTCGATTAATCAACAGCTTAGCTGTAATCTCGACTTCGCAGCCGCGATCGTTCTGTCGCCGAGTGTTACCAGGCGAACGTACTAAAGTGCGACAGAGTGATGCTCGGTCGCATCTACTGCTGTTGCGTTTCCACCACATTTAAGCAGGCAGCCGGTATGCGTAACGGACAATCGGGCGGCAACAGTCGCTTTTCAGGTCCTCAGGTCAACTCACAACGGCAGAGAACGTGCCGCAGTTTTATGGCTCGTTTCAACCGGGTCTTCTGTAGCGCGTTGTTTGTGGCTTTGGCGCTTCAGTCATTGACTGCCTGCTCCATCAAGCGGCCGGACTTCATGATCGGCGTGGATGATGCGCAGGTTCCGCTGGTCGATGCCGGACGTGCTGAAATCGCCGCGCGGGCCACCGAACTCGAAAACGCCGTCGCCTCCGGTAGCCTGAAGGGTGACCGTTTGAAGGAAGCCAATGCAGAGCTCGCCAATCTTCGCAACCGCTTGCAGGAAGGGGACTTCCGTATCGGTGATCAACTCATCGTGACGGTCACCAGAGACCAGGTGCAGGTGGATACGGCGACGGTCCGCGACGGAAAGTTGGTGGCTTTTGCAGCGCTGCCCGACATCTCGGTGAACGGTTTGCTGCGAAGCGAAATCCAGTCCAAAATGCAGGAGCATGTGAACCGGTTTCTGGTGGATCACACGGTTCGCGTGAACTTTGTCACGCGTTTGCAGATCATGGGGCCCATCGGCCGACCCGGGTTCTACAGCATTTCGCCTGACAGGCCCGTGAGCGAAGTCATTATGCTTGCCGGCGGACCAACGGCGACCTCGAATCTCGAAGAAATATCGATCCGTCGAAATGGCCGATTGATCGTCAAACCAAAAATGTGGCGGGAAGCGGTAAAGACTGGCACGACCGTTGCACAGTTAGGCCTGCAGCCTGGAGATGTCATCGAGATCGGCGAGCGGAAAAAGCGTGATTTGTTCGCGATCGTTCGAATCATAGCGTTTGCCTCAACGGCGGCGTTTGGCATCATCCGACTCCTGCAGTTTATTTACGCGGAACCAGAGTGAGGACGTAGGGAATGCAGACAACGATGGACGCCACGCCAGAGTTCAACAGCTCCTTTGGAGCGCCGCGCACCCCTGCGCGCGCGTTCCAACCGGTGCGTGTTGGCACTCGCAATACGCCGGCTGCCATTGCTACTCCCGCACCAGCGCCAGATACGAACACCAACGAGCAGCGCGGTTCCGATCTTGAGCCCGCTGCCCGCTCCGAGCTCGCTTGCCGTATCCTGAATGTCTTTGTGGCCACGCTGCTGATCATCCTCTCGCTGCCAATCACGCTGCTGGCGGCGATTGCGATCAAGCTCACATCGCCGGGACCGGTGTTCTACACCCAGACGCGCGTGGGACTTGATCGTCGCTGGAACCGCACACGTGCCCTCTACGAGCGCCGTCGCGAAGATCTTGGCGGCGAGCAGTTCACGATCTACAAGTTCCGCTCCATGCGCGTGGACGCAGAGGTCGGTGGAGCGGCGGTGTGGGCCACCCAGGACGACGATCGCGTAACCACGGTTGGAAAGTTCCTGCGCGCTACTCGAATCGACGAAATTCCTCAGTTGTTAAACGTTCTGCGTGGCGAAATGAATGTTGTTGGACCGCGCCCGGAACGTCCGAGCATCTTCGTACGTCTTCGCGAAGAGATCTCGCTATTGCCGGTACGCCAGCGTGTGAAGCCTGGCATTACTGGATGGGCGCAGATCAATCGTAGCTACGACACCGACATTGACGGTGTTCGCGAAAAGCTTCGCCTTGATCTTGAGTACTTGCGCTCTCAGTCTGTGATGACGGACCTGCGCATTATGCTCCGCACGGTTCCCGTCATGTTATTCCGAGTTGGTGGCTGGTAACTTCCAGCCGCCGGAAACAGGAGTTTGGCTCCGCTCAAGCGAAGCGACTCTGTCATGACTGCGCGTGACTGAGGATTGCAGTTCGTTTCGCGTTGCTCAAATCGTTGCTCCAGCGCCCGTTGGGGGACTTGAATCAGTTGTTGGTGAGCTGATCAGCGCGGCACTCGTCGCCGGACAACCCATGTGTTGTCTGATGCTGCTGCCCGATACAGCAACCGTTCCACCCGCGTTCGCCGAGCTCGCTGAGCGTGGAGCTGACATTGTTCGTATCTCCGCGCCGCATCGTCAGTATCGGCGGCAGTATCGCGCGCTGATGGCCGAGTTACGGAGCCGCGACATCCAACTGCTGCACAGTCACGGCTACCATGCAGACGTGCTGACAAGCTTCTGTGCGCGAGCGCTTCGTGTGCCGCATGTTTCAACGCTGCACGGTTTTGTAGGCGCCACAAGGCGTGGTCGCCTGTACGAAAAATTGCAGCTGTTGGCGCTGCGCGGCTCAGCAGAAGTCGTGGCCGTATCAGATTCTGTTGCTCAGCACGCGCGAAAAGGCGGACTTGCCGCAGGGCAGCTTCACGTAGTCGCGAATGCCGCACCGGAGTCACCGTTGCTGTCCCGAGCAGAAGCGCGGCAAGCACTCCACCTGCCGATGAATGGCACAGTGGTTGGCTGGGTCGGTAGGATGAGCGGTGAGAAAGATCCCGTAGCGTTCGTGCATGTGCTCGCACGTCTTGAACGTGACGCGGCGGTGCAAGGTGTGATGCTTGGCGACGGCGATCTCATGGCCAACGTGAAGTCTGCCATAGCGGAATCCGATCACCTGCAAATACGCCTGGCTGGCGTTGTGCCATCTGCTGGCCGACTCGTCGCCGCGTTTGACGCGCTCGTGCTGACATCTTTAACGGAGGGCACACCCATGGTTGTGCTCGAAGCCATGCGAGCTGGTGTGCCGGTGGTCAGTACCGCCGTTGGAGGCGTACCCAGCTTGCTCGCTAACGGTGCCGGAACTGTGGTGCCGTACGGAAACATTCCGGCGCTCGCGAATGCGCTGCAAGCAGTGCTCGACGATTCAGAGCTAAGCGCGCGATGCGCTCAGGTCGCCGCCGAACGTGTAAGAGAGTCGTACAGCCGAAGCGCGTGGTTCACGCGTCACGCGTCGTTGTATCGAGCGGTGTTGCAGCAAAAGATCAGGTGAGCAGGCTCGTACCCGATCAAGATCTACCGCTGCCTTGTTTGTACGCCCGCGACAAATTGCACCATGTGCTGACTTGCGGCATTACAGTCGTCAGGCCCGCAAAGCGTACTCACCGATACAAGCTCGGACGGCGGTACTCTGGCTTTCACAAACGCCATGAGTTCGAGAAACTTGGCGTTGCCCGACGAGTGTGTGGTGACCCCGGCTACGCTGTACCAATACCAGACCAGACGTACGCCTTTCGGAGTTCGCACCGCGGTTGCGTTGACCATCCGCCCCTCGCGATCGAGCGGTCCAAGAACCTGATCCCCAAGTCGGCGCGAGCGCGCGGCCACGCGATTACCGCTGTTTATCAACTCGCGTCCCTGGGACTGATCAACGTACAGAAAACGATCTACCTGAAAGGTTACGGAATCACGCTGCCAGACGGCCATTCGATGTTCGTCAGCACCTCTGTACTGCGGCTTCCACACGGTTGCGGTGTCGGCGTCGGACGTTGCTCTTTCCGCTTGGGTCGCGCTGGTTACAACAAGCGTGTCGGATGACGAATCTTTCTCTGCAGGTACAGTGTTTCCCGCGAAGCGCTCCTCAGACACTTTTCGCCACTCGCTGGAGCCGACAATTCCCGGAGCGTTGTCACTGGCCTCTCCAGTCGCGGCTCGGCCGCCCAGCGAAAAGAACAGCGCTGGGCCGACAAGAGCGGCCATCGTGGGGAGCACAGCAGTCCAGGGGTGAAAGAACGCGTTCTTTACTGTGCTATTTCGTTCAGTCTGTTCCGGCGCGACTGCCGTTGCGTCGCGTGCTCGATCAAGCGTCTCAATGCGTTTGGTCAAGGCAAAGAATACGACCATGGTGACGGCGAAAATCACCCAACCGTAGGTCACGTGGTCGGTCACCAGTGACGATTGCATCTGGGTGTAGTGGCCAATCACAACCAGCCCGAACACGCGGATCCAATTTGAAATCACACCAAGTGCCACTGCCAACGCCACGGCGACAAAACGTGAACGCCAGTGATTTAGAAACAGCAGGGAATACATCACGCTGATAAGCAGCGAGGTCTGGAAATAGTTCAGCCCTGCGCATCCCTCGGCGACCCAAAAGACTCCCGACGGAATCTTGATGTACTCGCCAGTGACGACCGCTTCAAGTTGAAAAATGGAAAGCAGCACTCCAGTAGCGGAGACCGTCATGGACTGGAGGGGTCGAATAAATGCACCCCAAAGTGGCACCGCCAGAAAGAACGCCCCGACGATCGGCAGTGCAACTCGCGAGGCGTTCAGACCAAATACCGCCAACAGCCAGCTCAACAGAATCAGTGGCAACGCGGCTTGATGCACGAGCTGGACGTTGAGTACCACGGCAACCAGCCACAGTAGCGAAAGACCGATCGTGAGAATCGCAGCAACGCCAATCGGAGACGGCTGCCCAAAGATGGGCTTGCGATCGCGCCAGATGAGATATGTGCAGAACGCGGCGACAACAAATCCCTGACCGCCCTTATCCCACCACGTAGCAGGCATACCTGAAATGGTAGGCCAAAACATGGCAAAAAAGAGCAGAGCGATAGCAGCAAGAGTTGCGCGCAGAACACCCTCGCCGGAGTTCTCACGCTTGGCAGTAAGACGCTGTGCCGCGTTGTGCGGCTCAGTCTGGGATGGTGCCGGAAGGGAAGTGTCGGAGGACATATCGAAAGTAGACGACTGTAAGTGCAAGACGACACCCACTGAAACGAGATAGGGCAGAGAAACCGAAGTTCCTCTGCCCCATCCCCGTATCCAAAGATGTCAGGACATGTCACTAGGACATGTCCCTGATCCCATTACGCGTTGCGACGACGACGAGCGGCGACGCCGAGACCGGCGAAACCAAACATCATGAGCGCCATCGACGTCGGCTCCGGCACAACCAGGGCGATGTCGGCCCAGAGGAACGCGACGTTGTCCTGCTCTTCAAGCGTCAGGAAGCCGTTTTCCGACTGCGGAATGAACGTCTCCGCTGAAGTCGAGAAACCCTTCAGATTGAGGTTGTAACGGTTGCCGTCAACCACGAAGCTGTTTCCCGAACCCGGGCCGCCGAAGGTAACGAGGTCGGGGCAAAGCGGCTCACCGCCTTCCGCGCACGGGACTTCGCCATTCGGCGTCTCAACATGGTTGATCTTGAAGAACTCCGAGAACGTGGCAGGCGCAGCGTTTTCGAAACCAAGCGTCAGGTTGAGCTGAACCTGAGAAATCGACGAGCCACGCGTGATGATGAAGTTCTGGTGGCTGAAGGCGCCAAGGTAAAACGAGTTGCTGCCGGTGATAAGATCGATTGCGAGCGGAAGCGGACGCGACGCAAAGGTGTAGCCGCTCTGCAATGGCTGGCCAAACGGGACGCCCCAGTTCACACCACTGGTGGTCGTGTTCGAGCCATTGTAGGTCACATCGGTTCCACCCACGGCATCCGAAAAGCTGCTCGTGAGCGTTTGCAGGTTCACGATCGGCTGCGCCGAAGCGACGCCGGGGACCGCGATGGCGAGCGCCAGCGCAATCTTGGTAAATGAGGTCTTCGTCATATCTACTCTTTGGATAGGGGTTTTTGATGCGTGAAGAGGACCGCAGACTGATTGCCTCTTCCTGAGAAGGTAGAGGAGCAAGTCCTGTGCCGTCTTCGCGAAGGCTTCCGCCAACCGACGGACTGACACGAATGGTGTAGAAAAAGCTGTAAGACACTCAAAACAAACAACTTGCGCCAACTCAAAAGATCTAGTGCGAACCATCCTTCCAAAAATTGGCAAGATTTGTGGGTCGTTGCCAATCTACAACATGTTGGGCCACCGCAACAGATTGTGTGGTGCTGACCCCCAAACCACTACGACACCCGCTTCGTCTTCCGGCGCAAAAAGTCCATCAAAATGAACTGACCCAGCGTCATTGTATTCGTAAAGTACGCCTTGCCCCGCGCGATCTCGCACATCCGACGCACAAACTCCACCAGCGCCCGGTCCCGGGCCAGCATGAACGTGTTGATCACGATCCCGCTCTTCCGGCAGGCGGCCACCTCCCGCAGCGTCTCGGCCAGCACGTACCCGTCCAGCCCCATGCTATTCTTATAGATCTGCCCGTCAGGCATGGTCAGCGCGCTCGGCTTGCCGTCGGTGATCATGATGATCTGGCGCATGTCCTTCTTCTGCGCCATCAACAGCCGCCGGGCCAGCTTGAGCCCCTCCGCCGTATTCGTATGGTAGGGGCCCACCTGCGCCCCGGCCAACTTGGCAATCGGGATCTCCTCGGCTGAGTCGTGGAAGAGCACCACGCGAATGGTGTCGCCCGGAAACTGGGTGCGAATAAGGTGGGTGAGCGCCAACGCCACCTTCTTGGCCGGCGTAAACCGGTCCTCGCCGTACAGAATCATGCTGTGCGACGTGTCCAGCATGAGCACCGTGGCGCAGCTCGACCGGTACTCCGACTGCCGCACCATGAGATCGCTGTAGTCCAGATCGAGCGGTACGTCCAACGACCCGGTGCGGGCCAGCGCGTTCGACAGCGTGGCGGCTACATCCAGGTTGAGCACGTCGCCAAACTCGTACGGCTTGCTCCACGCGTCGGCCTCAATGCCGGTGCTCAAGTGCGGCGTATCGTGCGAACCCACACTGCTCTTGCCGAACGAGCCCAGCAAATGACGCAACGTGCGATGGCCGAGGAAGTCCATGCCCTTGTCGGTCAGCTTGAACTGTACGTCGCGCGCGGCCGCCTGGCCCATCGAGCCCTTGCCGGTCACCGGCTGGTGCCCTGACGGCACGTCGCCGGCCTGATCCATGGTCAGAAATCCGTCGGCGATCAGCCGCTGCACCAGACCGTCGAGCAACTCAGCGAGCTTGGCTTCGCTCACCTCGTCGCCCTCACCACGCAGCGCCTTCAGCATTTCGGGCGTGAGCTGACCACCCTCGATGAGCGCCTTGAGAATGGCTTCGCGCAGGCCGTCCATGGAGCGGTCGGCGTCTTCGCCGGGCTCGCCCCACCAGGAGCGCTGGTCATCCGTGCCGGCAAATCCCGACTGCAACAGGAAGTCGCTCAGCTGGTCGAGCAGCGCCTGCAGATCAACGGCGTCGGCAAGGGCAGGATTGAACTTGGTGTAGCTGTGCAGGCGCATGTGCAGGACTCGGATGGGGAGAATACAAGTAGTACGCTTTCACGCGCCAAGTCGATCCCGGGTCTACGCCGCAGACCGGAAATCGTCCATCTTGTGTGCATCAATGGCCGCACCCACAACCTCTCGCAATCCGTTCGCTGTACTTCGCCGTCACCGCGAGTACCGCATTTTCTGGACGGGGCAGACGGCGTCGCTCATAGGCACCTGGATGCAGTCCATGGCGCAGGGATGGCTCGCACTCGAGCTCTCCAACAGCGCGCTTGTTGTCGGACTCGTGGCCGCAATGAACGCGCTGCCCATGCTGCTCTTCTCGTTTCACGCGGGCGCGCTCGCCGATCGTGGTGATCGCCTGCGCATTGTACGCGTGGCGCAGACGGTGTTCCTGCTCGAAGCCACCGCGCTGTGGTTGCTCACGTGGAGTGGACACATCACAATCCCGTTGCTCATGCTGCTCGCCGCGGTGCATGGCGCGTGCGCAACCGTGGAGATTCCCGCGCGGCAAGCACTCGTGTTCGAACTCGTTGGACGCGATGACTTGCAACCGGCCATCGCGCTCAACTCCAGCGGATTCAATCTCGCGCGAGTGATCGGTCCCGCAATTGGCGGTGTGGTTATTGCCAAACTCGGCATTGCATGGTGCTTTGGACTCAATGCCCTGAGCTACGGGTTTGTGTTGTGGGGACTGCAACGTGTTGCACTGGCACGGCCGAGTGCTGCACGCGACACACTCGAGTGGAGTGTGGCCATGGTGCGCGACGCTGTTACGTCGAGCAATGCCAGTGTGCGCGACGGCATGCGTTATCTCATGCAACCTGGACTTGCGCGTGATCTGCTCGCACTCGTTGCGGTTGGTGCCGTGTTCGCCGGCCCCGTGATTACACTCATGCCCGTATTCGCGCGCGATCGGTTGCTGCTCGGCGCTGGTGGATACGGTTCACTGCTCTCCGCGCTCGGAGTTGGTGGCGTGGTTGGCGCGCTAATGCTCGCGGGTCCACTGTCGCAGGCGCGTCGCGGTCGACTGCTTTCAACCGCTGCACTCGTGTATCCGGTGCTGTTGCTGTTCTTCGCGCTCAATCGCGTCACGTGGATTGCGCTGGCCATGTTGCCGCTCATCGGCGCCATGCTGATCACGTTCAACTCGCTCGCCAACGGTATTCTGCAAACGCTTGTGGCCGACGAATACCGCGGACGCCTGATGGCGTTTTACGGACTGATTCTGATCGGGTTGTCGCAGAGTGCCGGTGCACTCTCAGCGGGTGCCATGGCGCGCGTATTTGGCGTGCAGTGGGCGGTGGGTGTTGGCGCCGCAATCACGGTGGTGTTTGCATGGTTCATTGTGAGGCGGCGCCCGGAACTGCGCGAGATGTAGCGATTAAATCACGCTGAGTATCACAGCCTGCAAGATGCTCAACCCAAAGTATGCCACCAGCGGCGACACATCGATTGGTCCAAACGTTGGCAGCACTCGGCGCAGCGGCACGAGAATCGGATCGGTGATAACAAACGCCCACCGCCAGAGTTTTTTGTACGGCGATCCGCCCACCCAGCTCGCGATCACACGCGCAATGATGCCGAGCTTGAGCACAGCAAACGTCCACGTGATCAGCAGTCGAATGATGCCGCGCGGACCTGATCGTGCGGCCACATCGGCCATTGCGAGTTGCGTGATTATGAACTGCATCGCGGAGATGAACAGCAGTCCGCCAACCACAACCGCGCCGAGTGTCCACCACGGCGCTTGCGCCGGTTGACCGCCCGATAGCAGCAATCGCTTTTCTGCGGGCGCGAACATTGGATCAACGCGTTGACGCGTAAAGCGCGCAATCGGTGAGAACGGCGAAATGCGACGCGTGCGCGCGGCCCACGAACCGATCGCGGCGATGCCCGTGAGGACGGCTGCGCCGAGGATCAGCGGTCTGACAACGGCGAGGGCGAACGCGAGTCCTTCAATGATGGGACGCATCAGCTAAAACTCACCGGAATGCACAACACGCAAAAGCCCCCGACAACACGGAGTTGTCGGGGGCTTTGGAATTGCGTGGTGTTTTGCTCAGGCCACGTTGCGGCGACGGCGCGCCGTCACACCGAGTGCACCCAGGCCGAACACGATCAGCGCGAATGATGCCGGCTCCGGAACCTGCACGATGCCAGGGTCGCTGAGGCGAAGTTCGCCGTTCAGCGCCATGCCGTCCGTGACACCGTTACCGGTGGTGCGCACTTCGAACAGGTTCTCACCGTCGATCAGATCGCCGGACGCGACGAAGCCAAACACCTTGGTCCAGTTTTCGCCGTTCGGCAGCGCGGGAATGCCGCCGTAGTTCGCCGGATCAGTGCCGAGCGGATCGATGATTGAGCCCACACGCCAGAGGGGCTCGAGCTCAACGCCGTTCAGGTAGAAGCCAACGAGGTAGTTGTCGAGCTGGAAACGGGTCACCGAGAAGGTCGCCGAGGTGAAGCCGTCGCTCAGGAACTTGTAGCCGTAGTTGAGCGACCACGCCGGGTTTTCGCCCGGTCCGCTGGGCGAGCGGCTCGTCTGTCCATCGGGGGCAATCCAGGGACCAGGCTTCCAGCCAGCGGCGAGACCGATCGAACCGGTCGCGCCGGCGGGTGTGCACGAGCCCGGAACCTGGGTGGCGCAGCCCGTCCAGTTGGCCGGGTTAGTGGTGGAGATGTCGGTCTGCGCGCTCGCGAGCGAGGGCAGCAGCACGAGGCCTGCGGTAAGTAATGATGTCTTGAAACGATTCATCTGCGACGCTCGCGAAACTAGGTGGTGGGAATCACTCGATCGTCGTGATGAAAAGCACAAAACATGCCAACCATTCCAGGATTTGGCACAGTCGCGCTCGGCGCAGACTAACTACATGCAAGACAAGTCTTTATGGTCCGTCTGAGCAACGCAGAACCTCGCCGAATTCCAGCCATTTACAGTCGAGTTCGCTGTGGCCCGGTGCGCGTGGTTTGTTGCGCTCACGCAACGGCGGACTCAGCTATTCTATGGCGAATCGGGCAGCTTGGCCGACCGGCATTCCGCGGCCAATGGACACACGTCGCACCGCGCAACCCTGGCGGTGCAAACAAGCGCTCCAAGCTCCATAATGGCCTGATTATGTGTCCATGATGCTTTGCCGGTGCGAGGCAGAACCGCCTCGGCTAAAGCCCAGGCAACGCGCTGACCGATGCCGCTCTTGGGGGAATGCTCGGGTGCGTAGAGGCGGAGCAGTACCCGGGCCACGTTGGTGTCCACCAGAGGCGCGCGTTTTTCGTAAGCAAAACTCGCCACGGCACCCGCCGTGTACGCCCCGATACCGGGCAACGCCTGCAGCTCGGCCGGATCGGCCGGCAGCGCATGATTCGGCTCACCGTTGGGTGACACCTCTTTGGCCAGCTTGTGCAGATTTCGCGCGCGGGCGTAGTAGCCCAACCCCTCCCACGCCTCGCGCACCTGCGACGGTCGCGCCTTGGCTACGTGGTGCAGGGTGGGGAAACGCGTGAGCCAGCGATCGTAGTAGTCGATCACGCGCGAGACCTGCGTTTGCTGCAGCATTAGCTCGGATACGAGCACGTGATACGGATCGCGTGTTTTGCGCCACGGCAGATCTCGGCCGTGCTTCCCAAACCATCGTCGCAAACGCGTCATCTGACGCCGAACACTCGGCAGCTCGAGCTGTTCGACGATTTTTTGTGCGGTCTGAGCGTGCGAGAGTCGGCGTGGTGGCATGGCGGTCGGAAGCTAGTGATCGCCAACGCAACGCGCGCCTCGTGTCCGAAGATCCGGAGCACGAGGCGCGCGAGGTATTTGCGCCAAGGCGACGATTCCCGTCGCCTCGGTGGGTGTCAACTTAAACGGTCGCGTTCCGCTTGCGGCGGGCGCCGGCGACGCCGAGCATCGCGATGCCGAACGTCAGCATGGAGAGCGTGGCGGGCTCGGGGACTTCGACGCGATCAACAACGAACTCCGCGGCGAAATCATCAACTTCAAAGGCACGCTGCGACGACGTGAAGCGAAGCTGGCTGAAATCCGTGGCCGCAGATCCGGAGAAGTTCAACTGAAGACGACGATTGGTCGCCGCATTGCCCTGATCACCATTTGCCGGGGGCAGCTGGCCGCCGAGGATCGTGGTGTTGGCGAGAATGTTGTTCAGGCCGTCTTCCAGCACGTTCCCGTTGGCATCAAGCAGCTGGAGCGTGTTGTAGGTATCAACCGAACCCCACAGGAAGCTCAGCGACTTGAGCGCACGACCGGCGATGAAGTTCTGGAAGTTGATCGTCGCAGTCCACGTCTCCACGGCGCCAGAGTTCGAAGTCTTGGGAACCGCGAAGTAGTTTCCGCTGCCGCCGAACGGAGCGGCCGCGATGCCTGACGTCGTGCCGGAAAGAATCGAATAGTTGCCGCCGAACGTCACCGACCCAGGGGTGAGCAGGTCGAAGTTCAAAAAGACGGTTTGACCGGCCGCGACCACATTTCCCGCGGTGCTGGAGAACGCGATCTGCGCCGAGGCCTGAGACGCAGTGGCGGCGACAAGCAAAGCACCAGTCAAGAACAAACGCATTCGAACTCCAAAAGCTGTAGGGTTTTCCAAAGCGGAGGCTGTCCCCGCTATCGAACCCACTAAGGGCAAAGCGCGTGCCACCCATGGCTCTGATTTCGTCACAGAGCCGGTACCAGAGAAGAGCGCTTCCGTCAGGGAATCCCCTTCACCCTCACAGTCACAAAATCGCTCTTTCCAACTGTTGTAATGAAGGAGCAGGATGTGTTGCGGTCGCGCATCATCCGGACTGCTATCCGAAGTACTCCTGGTTCGGCCGTCTCCGTTCACGCTCGGCCTTTCCGTATTGCCCCTGCTCGCTGCGGCTGATCTTGCGCCGAGCGACGAGTGCTTCGAGCACCACTTCGCACGCTACAGCCACGAGCGCCGAGTCGTTCTTGGGTGCGAGGCCGAGCGCAACGACTGTGTTCACCAAACCCGGCACCACATCAAATCCCTGACGCACGAGCGGCGTGGCGGCGTCATCCGCGACCTGCAGCGCGCCACCGCCGTCAAACCACATCACCACTTCGTCGGCGTCCACTTCGCCCGCGCGCGCTTCGAGTGTTTCGTGACACGCACGACGAATCAGCTCGTGCGCGATGGCCGCACCACCCACCAGTTCGCCTTCGTACTCGAGTTCCATCTTGCCGGTGATTGCAGGCAACGCGGCGTAGATGTCAGCAATGCGCGGGACGGCTTCGCTTTCGTTCTTGAGGATCGCGCGCTGCTCAGCATTTGACACAACATTTTCGAGCACGGTGATCGGCATGCGCTGCGACACACCACTGCGCTTGTCCACGCGCTTGTCGTCACGTGCTTCAAACGCCACACGTTCCACCACTTCGCGCACAAGATCAGGAATGCGCTGCGGCATGACGCCGCGATCAGTCCATGCTTCCTGACGCGTAATGTTCACGCCCATATCCACGCTTGTTGGATAGTGCGTGATGATTTCGCTGCCAATGCGATCCTTGAGCGGTGTAATGATCTTGCCGCGTGCGGTGTAGTCTTCCGGATTCGCGGTAAAGCACAACAGCACATCAAGCTTGAGACGCACAGGATAACCTTTGATCTGCACGTCGCCTTCCTGCATGATGTTGAACAAACCCACCTGCACTTTTCCGGCGAGATCGGGCAACTCATTCAATGCAAAAATTCCGCGATTGGCGCGCGGCAACATGCCGTAGTGCATGGTGAGTTCGTCACTCAACAAATGCCCACCACGCGCGGCACGAATGGGGTCCACATCACCGATGATATCAGCCACGGTGACATCGGGCGTGGCGAGTTTTTCGACATAACGTTCATCGCGCGACACCCACGCAATCGGTGTATCATCGCCATGTTCGGCAATGAGTTGCTTCGCGTATTTGGAAATGGGCGCGAACGGACTGTCGTTCACTTCACTGCCGGCAACCACAGGCATCTGTTCGTCGAGCAGCGTACCGAGTGCGCGAAGAATGCGCGACTTGGCCTGCCCGCGCAGTCCGAGCAAAATAAAATTGTGTCGCGACAGTAACGCGTTGACGATTTGCGGCATGACGGTGTCTTCATAACCGAGCACACCGTTGAAGAGTGGGCCACCCGCCTTGAGTCGCGCGATGAGATTAGCGCGCACTTCGTCTTTTACAGTGCGCGGACGACTGGGGTCGGCCCAGGCAGAGCGGCGCAATGCGCCGAGCGTATCGGGGAGTCTGGTCACGAAACTTTGGCAGAAGGAAAGTCGGCGTGCATGGCCGTCACAGTACACAGCGCACAACGGCCGCAGATCGTGCCCACGGTATCACGGCGTGAGGGACCAAAGAGCCGAACTTGTTGTGGCAAGGCGAGTTGCGAGGGTCGATCTCACGCAACCTGTCTCTTGACAGGTAGGTCGAAAGTCCTACATTGCTCTCGTCCTTCCGAGCGGGAGGCCGTGCCTACGCCTAAGGTCCGGATAGCGGGTCAGGGTGCACGTGGTGACTACAAACCGTATGAGGAATCCCATGAAGCGTATTGCCCTGATTACCGCCGCGATCGTGCTTGCTGCTTGCGGTGGCGCCAAGGAAGAGGCCCCGGCCACGGAAGAAGCCCCGGCCGCGATGGTTGACTCCACGCCGGCAGCCCCGGCCATGGATAGCAGCATGATGACACCGCCGGCTGATTCGACCACGCCGCCGGCCACGCCCGACAGCTCCTCCATGTAATCTGCTTCGGCAGAGTGAACCGCCCCCGGGCTCTTTCGAGAGTCCGGGGGCGGTTTTTTTTGTGCGGGGGGGGCCGGGAGCCCACCGGGGCCTCCGCGCTCACGGCCGGCCGGGCGCGCCGGGAGCGGGCGGGG
>JBHYGA010000008.1:0-111178 GCA_051859245.1 Gemmatimonadaceae bacterium | reverse complement strand
AGGCCGAAAGGCCGAATGGCCGTGGGCTCCTTCACAGGGGCCGAATGACCGAATCGGGAACTGCAACTGCTACACCGCCACCACTTCCCTCGGCTGCTTCTTCGAGAACAACCGCCGCTTCGTTCGCTTACTCAACCGCTGCCCAACAAGCATCGCCGGCATGAGGAACAACGCGCCAACCGTTCCCATGATCGTGCCGCCGGCCGTTGCCAGTGCGATCGCACCGAACAATGTGGTAGCGCTGGTTCCCACACTCAGCGGCACGAGACTCGCCAGCGCACTCAACGTGACGAGCACAATCATGCCGGAGCGATCATTGGCGGCGCGCAGAATATCTCCGGCGTGCAGTGCGCTGGATCCACCCGTCGCCGCACGCTGTCGGCGACGAATGAGTGCCGCATCAACCAGCAGAATCGCCTGGTTCACGGCCAATCCCACCACAAGAATCACACCAACCGCCGCTTCGCGACCAAACGCGGCCTTTTGGATCCAGAACGCTGCCACAACACCGGCGAGCGCGAGTGGCAGCGACAGAAACACCATGGCCGCGCCCCAAACGGAATCAAACACCAGCGCGACCGCGAGTACGACCAACGCGAGCCCGATGCCAAACACCAACCACAACCCTTTCGCACTCTTGTCGTCGTTGTAGCCCCACATGGAGCCGGCGTCTTTCACATCGTATCCGGCGGGAACGGCCACTGATTTCAGAAACGCATCGTGGGTGCGTTGCGCAAGTTTCTGTGGGCCACGAAAGTCGTAGTTCACCTGCCGGATATACTGCTGGTCTTCACGCGTCACAATGCTCAGCGCTTCCTGCGCATCCACGTAGGCGAGGTCACTCAGGCGGGCCGGTGCACCTGATTCCGTGGGCATGATTGCTTCACGCAACTGCTCCAGTGTGCGATCTCGCGCGCCAATGGACTTCACGGTTACCGGCAGTTCGTCGCCGTCGATTTCCAGCAGCTGGCCACCCACCGGTCCACGAACTTCACGCGCCACCGCAGCCGCAAAGTCTGTTGACGTCACACCAAAACGTGCGAGCGCATCGCGATCAGGCTCGAGCGTGACGGCGTAACCACGTTCGTTCCCCCACCCCTGACCCGATGTAATGGAAATGTCGCGAACTCGCGCAATCTTGCTCAGGCGACTCTTCAAGTCTTCGGCCAACGCTGTGACGCCAGAATACGAATATCCAAGCACGCGAATTCGGAACGACACCGATGTGCCACCGCCACCACCAGCGTAAAAGCCCGGCCCTTCACCGCGTACGCTGATGTTTGCACCACCCACGAGCACAGCGCGCTGCGTGAGCAGCTCTTCGAGCTCCAGTGGCACGGCCGTCATGCCACCTTCGCGCGTGAACAGCACCTGCATGTTCGCACTCTGCAAGTTGCCGGTCGTGGTCACCTGCTCCACTTCCGGACGACCAACAACAATCGATTCAAACTCGCGCATCGCGCGGTCGAGCGTTTCCGGATCCGAGCCGCGCGGGAATGTGAGATTCACCCCCAGTGTGGTGCGACGCTCGCCCCAGCCACCCCAACTCGAGCGCGGCACCTTTTTCACAAAACCCCACGTCATCACTGACAACAGCACCACACTTGTTGTGAGCGTGGCCCAGCGCCAGCGCAGCGTCCCACGCACAATCTTTCTGAACACGCGTGACATGCGCGGCCACGTGACCGCCTTCTCGCCCGCACCACCTCGGCCGAGCGCGGGCACCACCAGCAACGCCGTAATCACACTCCACGTGAGCGCCAGCGCGAAGGCAGCCGCAAACGGCACGAACGCAGCGCGCGTGTCACCTTGCAGATACAGAAACGGAAAGAGCACCACCGCCGTGGTAAGCGTTGCACCAATCACCGCCGGCGTGATGCGTGATGCGGCAGTCGCGCGCCCCTCGGCCGTGTTCGGCGCCGAGCGCATCCGGTCTACAACGACCAGTGCGTTTTGCACCAGAATTCCAACACCCATGCCAAGTCCAGCCAGCGTGAGCAAGTTCGCCGGCACATCCAGCATGTACAAACCCAGCGCCGTACCGGCAATGGCCACCGCCGTGCTGAACATCACGAGTGCGACCGCACGAACACGTTGCAACATGAGCGCCAACACGAGCAATACGCTGACAAACGCAATTGCTCCGCGCTTCATCAGATCTTTCAATTCTTTGTCGAGATCGATGCTGGCATCCTGACTCACACGATACCGAACGCCAGGTGGCGCGATCTTCTGCAACTCGGCCACTTCCGCGCGTGCCGCCAACGCGGTCTTGATGGCATCGGCACCAGCATGCCGATACAAACTGATCGCCACAGCAGGAACGCCGTTAATCCGAAAAAACCGTCCGCCGGCATCTTCTTCGGCGCGAATCGTGGAGAGTTCGCTCAGGCGAAACACACGATCGTTCGGCGCACTGATCGGCAGGGCACCCACTTCATCGAGTGAGCGCGGTTCATCACGCAATGTGACCGAACGTGTGACACCATCACGCGTTTCTTCACCGAGCGCCTGTACAACGCGCGCGCCATTGATCGCTTGCGACAGTGCCGCCGGCGACACATTGATCCGGCGAAGCCGCGCGGGATCGTATGCCAACGCCACGCCGATATCACTTCCGCCACGCGAATACACAGCCGACACGCCAGGTACTGCGGCGAGCCGAGGCGACGCCTGTTCCTCAAGCATTTTGCCAAGCGCACCCGGCGTGTACGGACCAGAGACCTGCACCTGCAACAACACCGGCTCTTCCAACCCCTCCGGTGTGTAGTTCGAGACACTCGGTCGCGTTACACCGGCCGGAAACTCACCACGCAACAGTTCCAGTCGCTCGAGAATGCCAAGTCTCGCGAGTTGCACGTCGGCTTCCGGATCGAGCTCCACGGTAATGTTCATGCTGTTGTCGCGCGACTCACTGGTGGTGCGACGTACACCGCGCACGCCCTGCACCAACGATTCGATCGGCGACGTCACGTACATCTCCACAACTTCCGCCGCCGCGCCATTCCACCCGGCCGACACCGTGAGCCGCGGCAGCTCTACCGTAGTCCGCGATGCCAACGGCAAGCGCGAAAACGCGATGCCGCCCGCCACCAGAATGGCAACGCACATGGCCCAGATAACGGCCGGTCGGCGCGTGGCGAAACCAATCACAGCGCGTCCCCTCGGGCGAGTACCACATCACGCGCAACACGCGCTTCACCATCGCGACTTCCGCCATCACGAGCGTCCTGCGCGTTGCGACGACGTTCAAGATTGCGCTCAACAACGGAGTACACGGTGGGCAACAGGAAAAACGTCACCACCAGTGCGCTGATTGATCCACCAATCACGGCCGCCGCAAGCGGACGGTACAACGCGCCACCACTGCCCACGCCAAGCATGAGCGGCAGTACACCGGTGATGGTGGTGAGTGACGTCATGGTAATGGCGCGCAAACGCTGTCGGCCACCGAGCAACACCGACTCGTTCACGCTGTGACCCATTTCGCGGAATCGCCGAATGGCGTCGAGTTTGACGACCGCTTCATTGTCGGCCATACCCACCATGATCACGATTCCGATGAGCGACACGGCGTTGATGCTTTGCCCAGTGGCCCACAAGAAGATCACGCCTCCGGCAGCTGCCAGCGGTACCGTGGTAATCACCACGAGCGGAATCGTGAACGAGCTGAACTCGCCAGCGAGCACGAGGAACACCAGCAGCACGGCCAACACAGCAACGAGCG
Organism: Gemmatimonadaceae bacterium; assembly: GCA_051859245.1. Taxonomy (GTDB): domain Bacteria; phylum Gemmatimonadota; class Gemmatimonadetes; order Gemmatimonadales; family Gemmatimonadaceae; genus JAABRT01. The sequence continues at coordinate 107,451 of JBHYGA010000008.1, read as the reverse complement.
CCAACTCATCCGAGGTACGCTTGCGTTCGGAGTCTGCTCCCGCCACCTGCCAGCTCACCGTGGCCGGTAGTCCGAGTGCTTCCATGTTCTTTGCCACATCAGTGGCGGCTTTCGCCGTGCCCCCTTCTTCCACGAGCCCTTCCACAATGGACACGGGACGCTGACCAATACGCACCACTTCAAGCGGCGCGCGCGTTTCCTTCACTTCAACCAGCTGCGACACCGGCACGCCGTTAATGCTCGTATTGAGCGCGGTTTCCAACTCCTCGTTGCGCACACCTTCGTAGCGAACGCGAATTGGTGTACGGCGATCTGTTTCGCGCAGTTCAGATGACGCCACACCGCCCAGTCCACCCTGCAACGCACTCGCCACTTGTGCGGGCGTGATGCCACGTTCGGCCATGCGCGAACGCAACAGCGAGACTTCGATCACCGGCTGTGTCGCCGCAAAGGCGTCGCGCACATCGGAAAGCGTGGGCACGCCGCCCATCATGGTGCGCACGGAATCGGCCCATCGCTGCGAATCGTCAAGCGATGCACCCGACACTTCCACGCGCACAATGCGCCCTTCGCGGCCAATCAGCGAGCCAAACTCCGACTGGCCGGCCAGATCAATGGCGAGCGCACCTTGCGCGACCAGCTGCGGCACGGAATCGCGGAGTGCCTCTGCAAAACGCGCCGCACTCTCACCGTCGGGTACTGGCACAATCAGTTGTGCCGTGGCCGACGATCCGGGATTTGCGCCCGAAAGAATTTCTTCATCAGTTGCACGACCAACACGTGCGTACACTCCCTGCGCACCCATCGCGGCGGACGCGCGCTCAATGTCGGCGATGGCGGTGGTGGTGGCTTCGATCGCCGTTCCTTCCGGCAACTGCACTTCGGCTACCAGCACGCCCTCGTCAACACGCGGCAGCACTTCCTTGGGCAAGCGAATGAACAGCACCACCATGATCACCAGCAACGCCAAACCACCGGCAAAAACTGGCACCGGATTGCGCAGCGACCATGACATGCCGTGTTCGTACATATCTGCGATGCGCGTACCGAAGGCATCAAGCTTTGCGCCGGTTGGGCCCGGCGCTTTTTTCGGTTGTGGATTGGCCTGCAAACGCATGGCCCGTCGCCGGTTGCCCACCATCATTACCGGCATCAGGGTGAGCGACAGCAGCAGTGACGCACCAACCGTCATCACCACGCTCAGCGACAGATCGCGGAACAGTGCAGCCGCCAATCCTTGCACAAAAATGATCGGCCCAAACACCAGCATCGTGGTGAGCGTACCCGCGAGCAGTGGTCCGGACACTTCTTCCGTGCCCACTATTGCCGCATCGATGTAGCCCATACCTTCTTCACGCCGTCGTCCCACACCCTCCGCCACAACAATTGCAGTATCAACAAGAATACCGGTGCCAAGCGCGAGTCCGCCCAGCGAGAGCACGTTGATCGTCACACCGAGCGTTTGCAACGTGACCAGCGCCACCATCACCGACAGTGGCACCATCAGTCCAATCGCCATCGACACGCGCCAGTCACGCAGGAACACCAGAATCATGAGCAGCGACATCAGGCCGCCCACCACAATTTCCTGACCGAGATTAGACAACGCGTCCACCACGAACTCGGCCTGCGACGCCACCACCGTGAGTTCCACCGCCGGAAACTCGGCTTCCAGCGACTCCACAGCTTCCATCATGCGGTTGGTGACAGACACCGTATTGGAGCCCGCGTCTTTGTACACCACGAGACCAATGGACTCGCGACCGTCGAGGCGCGTGATCGTGACCGGATCAGCTAGCGCGATTGAGGCCGTCGCAACATCGCGTAGCGTGATGCCACTGCCCTGTGCGCCAATCGGTACCGACAGGATTTCATCGATATCGCGAAACTCCGTCAGCGCACGCACCGAAAACCGGAACTGTCCGCGACGCACCGTACCACCGGCACCGGTGGAGTTCTGAACGCGAATGGCCTGTGCGACATCTTCCGGTGTGAGTGACAACGCGCGCAATCGATCCGGATTCACATCAACGCGAATTTCGTCGGCTGGTGCACCCACCACCGCAACCGATGCCACGCCGGCGATCTGCTCGAGACGTCGCGCGAACACATCTTCGGCGGTGCGCGCAAGTCCGCGCAGGTCACCCACACCAAGCCCACCGGAGACACTGCCCTGCAAACTGTCACGCGCCGCTCGTTCCGCGCTGCTGGTGGCCCGCATACCGAGCACCGCGATCGGCCGTTCACCGGGATCACTGGTGAGCAGTGTGGGACGTTCTGCACGCTCGGGCAGTCGGCTGCGCGTGGCATCAAGGCGCTCACGCACATTGAGCACCGTGGTGCGCATGTCCGTGCCCCAGCCAAAGCGCGCCGTTGTGGTGACTTCGCCATTGCGACTGACCGATCGCAACTCCACCAAGCCCGGCGTGGCCGCGATGGCTTCTTCAATGGGTTCGCCAACAAACCGCGAGACTTCCGTTGCGGCCGCACCTGGATAGTTGGTGCGAATGGTCAACACGGGCAGCGTGACATCCGGTAGCAGCGACACCGGCATGCGACTCAGCGAGACACTGCCGAGCAGCACCACGCCAAGTACCGCAGCAATCGTGGCGACGGGACGTGCGATCGCCTGACGCGAAAGTGACATGCGTCTCGGCCTAGTTGTTTTCGCGGCGCACCGACGCCGGCGTGCGCCGCGCTGGTGCATCATCGCGTTCACGCAGCGAGGACACCGTAACCGCGGCGTCGTGCGTGAGCGTGAGGTGCCCGTCTACAATAATCTGATCGCCCTTGTTGATCGGAATGACACCCGTGGTCGAGTCGGGCAGCACTTCCGTGTCTACGCCGTTACTGCGACCAGGTTGAATGTACGTCCACTGACCGCGCCCCTCGCGCACCACGAACACCAGCGGACGACCATCGCGTTCAATAACCGCTTTAGCCGGCACCATGATGCGCCCCGGCAAACGCTGTGCTTCCAACTGCACATCCGCGTACATGCCTGGACGCAGTGATGACTCGCCGGGCACGCGCACAATCACGCGCCCCGTACGCCGCACACTATCCACCAGCGGCAACACCGCATCGATACGTCCTCGCAACACGCGCCCGGGCACGGCGGGAATCGACACCACAGCTTCACCGCCCACACGAATGAGCGGTAGATCGTCTTCGAGCACACGCGCTTCGATACGCAGCGCGCCAACGTCCACCACCGTTGCAAACGGTGTGCCCGCACCAAGCTGCTCACCAACCGCAAGATCAAACCGGTCAATAAAGCCGTTCACCGGTGACACAATCACCGAACGACTCCGTTCCCACTGCGCTTTCTCAAGCCGAATTTCGGCCGCCGCCGCGCCACTGCGCACGCGAAGTGCTTTGCGCTGCTCGCCCGTGGGGCCAATACCCGTGACCAACGATTCCGGCATGAAGGATTCGCGAAATGCCTGTTCACGTTCGTCGAGTGCCGACTGCGCCTCACGAACCGCGAGATCGAACGGTTCCTGCGCCAGTCGAACCAGCGGCTGCCCTTTGCTCACGCGCGAACCGGCCTTCACCAGCACTTCCGCCACGCGGCCGCTGACATCTGCTGAAAGCTTGACCACCACATCGCCGTATACATCGCCGCGCGTGTTAACCCGCAATACGAGATCACCTTCGCGCGCTTCTTCGGCCACAACGGGAAGCGCCACGCCAGCGCGTGGTGCGTCACCGTCGGGGGCTGCATCGGCCACGGAGGCGCTGTCAGCAGTGGAATCGCCATTGGCGCTGTCGTCTCCGTCGCCCTTACAGGCGAACGCAACACAACCGAGCAGCAGGAGCACTGATGGACGAGTGATACGAGATGACATGCGCTATCGGGTCACAGGGCGGGACCGACCGGAGCTGTCGGCGACGTGGTGAGATAGAAGCGAACGCAGAAAAGGGTCGCCCATTGGTGGCGCGAAACCGGCAAAAGGTTGCTGGGCCGGCTTGCGGCGCCATCGCCTCTGCTGCCCCAGTATACGGCGCGGGTACACGATTGGCTTCACCCCAAAGTGTGTCGTGATACACAAAATTTGCCAAGCGAGCCCAACGATACGACGGGCGAAACGGCTCGTGGCATGAAATCAGTTGCCCGTGGTGCACACAAAATGCCCGTGGGGTACACATGCCCTCGCCGGAAATCGCACATGTTTGTGGTTGGAGAATGTGCAATTCGTTGCCTTGGACCTTCACCATTTTCACGCGTGCATGAGCGATCCGCCTGACCCTATCAACGACCCCGAGTCGCAATCGCACTATGAAGTGTGGTTGGCGGAACGAGAGTTGTTGACGGCGGCCACTGCGGTTCGCGATGCAGCCCCCGACGAGGTCAACGCGCGCATTCGTGCGGGGTACGAGGCCGCATGGATGCGATTCATGGTCGCGTTGTGCAATCTCCCGTTCAGCGATCGACCAGGTCAGGTCGAACGTGTGATCGATGCGCTGCGTGTTGCGCATCTATTGCGTAGCCGCGGTGATCTGCTCAGCAGTCCCCCACCGTTGTCATTGCCGCCAGCGTCAAATGACGCGAAGAACCTGTCGTGAACCAAACCGTCGGCCACTGCCGAAGAAGGAGTGATGATGCGTGAACCGCTAATTCCGATGAACGCGTATCAGGTCGATGTGGGCGAAGGGGACCGCTGGCTCGGGCACCCTACGCAGCCGCATGGCTGGTTCTCGATCACGCATCTGGCGTATCGAATCGCGTCGCTTCCACCAGAAGCGCGACTGGGATTCATTCGCACCACGCCCGAGTCGCTCCTGCCGGATCCGGAGCGACGTCCCACGCATATCGACTACGGCAATCCGCGATCGGCGAATCCGTTCGTGGTCATGTCCGAACAGCTGCGCGTGGCCGCGGAAGAAATGGAGCGCGACGGCTGTTTTGAAATGGCCTACACCACGGTGACGGCGGCGGCGCGAATTGTCGCGCGATTCGACGCGGTGAGTGCGATGTGTGCCAACAATCAGCTGGCACGTATTGCGCGACAGCTCGGCGACGTGGAAACGGCCGAGGAGATTTACCGCAACGTGGTGGAAGACGGCACGTCGCGCGGCTATCCGGCGGTAGCTGGCTTGGCGTTGGCGGGTTTGGGCAACATCGCCATCATGCGAGGCAATCGCCCGGCGCAGCTTGGTTTTTTTACCCAGGCCCTCGCCGTCGCGCCGTTGAACACCGCCCTTGAGGGTGCCGCACGGTGGGGGCTGATGAACTACGCGCTGGCCACCAACTCGCTGGCCGATGCGCTGTTGCACGGATGGCGGGCACACGACCTGGCCACCACCGACGACGAGCGGGCCGGTATTCTGTCCAACCTTGCGTCGGTCGCCCACCGAGCCCGTTTTGTGGACCAGGCAGTGGCCGGCTTTGAGGGCGCCCTGCGCCTCGCCAAGCCGGCTCGGCTCTGGCTCAGCATTGCGGCGTCCGCAGCGCACGCCGCCGGGGACGCCGGACGTCGTGACCTGTTAAAACAACTTGAGACCCGTGGACAGCGACACACCAGCACGGCCGTGCCCTTCGAGCACTGCCAGTGGCTGCTGGGTCTGGCGCAAGGGTGGACCGCCGCGAGCGAGCCAGAACCGGCCGAACGATTCGGCCGCGAGGCACTGGCACTGGCGCGCACGCATGAATTCCACGAACTTGCGTATAGAGCCGAGGAGGCGCTGGATCGGGTTACGACCCAGCCACTCGTCACGGCGTCGCTGGAGACTGACAGTCCGGCTGAGGAGACTCTTCCGGAGGCTGCCCGAACAGGGTTGGCTCGTTTGTGCTCAGTGGCAGCGTGAGCCCACCCCGCCTCTACATCACACCCAAGGCATCGTGTCAAAGCTCGACTGCTTTGGATCGTCAACGCCGGTCGGTGAACCCGTGCAGGCGGCGAGGGCGAACGAGCTGATCAGGGCTACGGCCAAGAGGCGGATCGAACGTGACATTTGCGACTCCGGTAAGGGTTGAAGAACTAGTAGCCCTTCTCAAACCGGAGCGGGTGCTCGCCACGGGCAATTGGTGCACTCCACGGGCAACGACTTTTGGGGCCACGCGTGGCTGAACGCCGTGTGGCCCTTCTTTTTGTTGATCGGATTGCCCACGCCCGGCTATCCGAGGCGTTTCGCGGCTTCGCGGTACTCTGGCGAGCCGACTCGGGCACCGATGTTATCGAGGCCCTCTCGGCCTCGATCAGGATCTGCGCCACCGTCGTGCTGTTTGAGCCGTCGCGGCAGAAGGAAGCGTTCGCAGCGGTGGAACAGCTGCGCCACGCCTTTCCGGACCACCCGATTATCGGTTACGTCGACCCGCGCAACCTGACGTCCCGCTTCATTCTGCAAACGGGCAAAGCCGATCTCGCGGACCTCCTGCTGCGAGACATCGACGACTCGCGAAGCGTGCTGCAGCGTGTGTTACAGAACGCCGAGCAGCGCGGCGTCTCGTCGCGACTCGCGGATGCGATGAGTGAAGGGTTGCCTCGTGAGGTTCGCCTCACGGTGCAGTTCATCTGTCGTCACCTGCGCGAACCGCTGGATGTGCTATCCATCTCGGCGGGGCTCGGTCTCAGTCGACGCACATTGCACAACCGGCTTCGCGGGGCCGGCAGTCCGCCGGCCAGTGAGCTCGTGAGCTGGTGTCGCGCGCTGTATGCCGCGCATCAGATTTGTTTTGACGGCGCACCACTGTCGCTGGTCGCGTCGCAGCTCGATGTGCCGTCGTGGCGAAGCCTGGGTTCGCTACTCAAGCGCTACCTCGGCAAGGGTGTACGTCAGTTGCGCCATGAAGGCGCGTATGAAGAGTCACTCCAGACCTTTCGCCGCGAGTTCGGCGCCGCCTCGCCCACGCCCATGGTGCATTTTTCGGCGCAGGGCAGCGTGGCCGCCGCCGACTGACACGGGCGTGGGACTTCGTGTGGGCGCGCTACATCGCCCACATGCGCCCGATGCCGTAGTACTCACGCTGTTCGGCCCGAATGGCGGCCTCGACCGCCGGATCGCGAGGCGGCGGATCAGGGACCGGAGCGGCAGGCACGCCGGCGTCGTCCACCAAGGGTGGGGCCACGAGCGCGTGCGTTCGGATTTCCAGCTGCGTGAAGCCAACCGCGTCGCGGAGAAACCGATCAAAGATTCGACGCCGCACACGTTCGTCATACTCGGAGAGCGTGTGTCCCAATACGCGCTTACCCATGCGCGAAATGGAGGAATGACGAACGCCGAGTTCGCTGGCCACCCCCCGCCAGGTGCGACCGGTGTCTTTGCGTACCGCCACGTGCAGGAGTTGCAGCCAGTCAATAAACGCGCCGGCCGTGGGCAAGGGTCGCGATGAACGGGCCCACGACTTCCAGAGCGACGCCCGATGCATTCCACCGATCTTGGCGAGTTCGGCTACGTTCGCGACCGGCACCTGCGCGGCAATCGCTTTGACCATCAACTCGCGAATGTTCTCCGGGACGTGCTCCGCGTGATACACCACGGCCGCGAGTCGCTGGAGCGGCGAGTGACGCCAGCTTTCCCGCAGCGCGCGATCGGCCCGCGTTGGCGCGGTAAAGGACATGACGCGATCGACGCCGGCCTGCAGCAGGTCGTGCCGCTTGAAGGAGCTGATACCGTAGATCGGGACCGAGCCGGCGGCCACGATTGGCAACCACGGATGCCGCACCCGCAGCAGCTGCATGTCCGCGATGAGCTCGTCGGTTGGGAGATCCTCGAAACCGACCAGCACGCCGCTGGCTTGACCCGCCAGCGAGCGAAGGCGGCGCATGCTCTCCGCGTGATGCAGCTCGGCGCCAACGGGAAGGAGACCGCGTACAGCGGCGAGCGCGGTGCGCGGTACGCCAAATTCTATGAGCATCCGATCAGGGGCTAGGGTGGACAAGCTGCCCCAGCATACGAGCCGGCGTCATCTTGGCGTCACCACGCGTCAACGCCGGTCGCCACTCGTTACCTCGCGTCAACTGCTTGCTCGCAGTGGGGCCGCGCCGTTAGGCTTACCACACTGCGCGCGTAGCTCAGTTGGATAGAGCGTCGCCCTCCGGAGGCGAAGGTCGCAGGTTCGAATCCTGCCGCGCGCATTTCACTTTTGTTCATGTTCCGGTTGTGCTGGCATTGACCGGGACGGGCGTGGCAGATACGTTCGCCTGCCCACCCTTATCCCGTCGCGCTGCGTGCACGTCGCCGAATTGAAGCGTATGTCGGTGCAGGAGCTCCAGGCTCTCGCTGCATCGCTTCACGTAACCAACACGTCAGGCCTGCGAAAGCAGGACCTCATTTTCCGCATCGAGCAAGCGCTGCTCGATGCGGAGACCACGTTGTACGGGGAAGGTGTGCTCGAAGTCCTGCCCGAAGGGTACGGATTTCTGCGCGCGCAGGATTTCAACTACCTGTACGGCCCTGACGACATCTATGTCTCTCCGTCGCAAGTCAAGCGGTTCGATCTCCGCAAGGGCGACACGGTCATGGGCGAAGTGCGCCCGCCGAAAGAAGGAGAGCGGTACCTGGCGTTGCTGAAGGTGGAACGTATTAACGGTCTTGATCCTGAGAAGGCGAAGCAGCGGATCTCCTTCGACAACCTGTCCCCCCGCTATCCCGATCAACGCATTCGCCTCGAACATCCGGGCGGAGATGTTGCCTGTCGACTGTGTGACATCATTGCGCCGCTTGGCAAAGGGCAGCGCGGTCTGATCGTGGCCCCGCCCAAAGCCGGCAAAACAATTCTGCTGCAACAGTTCGCGAATGCCATCGCGGCGAATCATCCGGAAATCACGCTCATCATTCTGCTCATCGATGAACGGCCGGAAGAAGTCACCGACATGCAGCGCAGCGTGCCATCGGCGGAAGTGATCAGCTCCACGTTCGACGAACAGCCCGACCGTCATGTACAGGTGGCGGACATGGTCATTGAGAAGGCCAAGCGGTTGGTCGAAAGCGGCCGGGATGTGGTGATTCTCCTGGACTCGATCACTCGTCTCGGACGCGCACACAACGCGATTGCACCCTCCGGCGGCAAAATCATGTCCGGCGGTGTAGAAGCCCAGGCGTTGCAGAAACCCAAACGGTTCTTTGGCTCAGCGCGCAATGTCGCCGAAGGTGGGTCACTCACCATTCTCGCGACCGCACTGATCGAAACGGGATCGCGCATGGACGATGTGATCTTCGAAGAGTTCAAGGGCACCGGTAACATGGAGCTCGTGCTCGAACGCAAAATTGCCGACAAGCGTATCTTCCCGGCCATCGACGTGAACAAGTCGGGCACGCGGCGTGAAGAACTGCTGCTGACACCGTTCGAACAGCAACGCATTTATCTGTTGCGATCGTTTGTGAGTGAAATGCCGAGTGATGAAGCGATGCTTTTCTTGCTCAAGCGCATGGAGCGCACAGCCACGAATCAGGAGTTCTTCGAACGCATGCATGAGCCGTGAGGCGCGTGTTTGTGATTTCGGTCGCACGAGCGCGTGCGACTTCCTACGCTGAGTAGCACATCGCATGTCGGTTCGAATATTGGCAGTAGACTGGGGCGACCGACGCATTGGTCTGGCGGTGAGCGACGAGCTCGGTCTGCTCGCCTCACCCGCGGGTGTGATCATGCGTCGGGCTGGCAAACGACCACCAATCGCTGAAGTGCTGCGTCACGCGGACGCACTCGGCGTGGAGGCAATTGTGTTTGGATTGCCCATCGATGGTGACGGCAACGAAACCCCTCGCTCGGTCGAAGTGCGCGAGGTCGCCGCGCGTCTTGCGGCACGCACCTCGCGTCCGGTGCGTCTTGTTGACGAGCGCTTCACCACCGCCGCCGCGCTGCGCACCGTGCGCGAACAGGGCGGCAGTACGCGCGGTCGCAAGGGTGACGTCGACGCGCTCGCAGCCGCGATTCTGCTCGAGCAGGTACTCAACGCACAACGTGGCGGCGTAACACTCGGCGAAAGCGTGACACCACTTCCGGCGGAGGCCAACAACTGATGGCACGACGCTCCGTGTTCCGGCGCGCGGTCTCCGTGAGTGCGATTGCCTTCGTACTGATTGGCACGGGCGTGGTGGCCAGCGTTGGTGCGTGTGGCGGCTCGGCCGCCGGTGCACCAGTGCAAGTGATCGTGCCAAACGGCGCATCGCTGCGCTCGGCCGCCGATTCGCTGGAACGCACGGGAGTCATTCGCTCCGCGCGCTTGTTCCGTTGGTACGCATCCGTGGGGAATCGTGATCGCGCGATTCAGGCAGGCACGTACGCGCTGCATCCCGGGCAATCGTGGAGTGACATTCTCGACGCGCTCGTGCGCGGCGAGGGACAGCTTGTATCCGTCACCATCCCCGAGGGGTTTGATCTGCGACAGATCGCCCCTCGGCTCGCGCGTGTGCTGCAGGTACCAGAAGATTCGGTGCGTGCGGCCGCGAGTGATTCCGCGTGGCGCGCCGAGCGATCTGTGACAGCCGCGACACTTGAAGGGTATCTCTTCCCGGATACGTACACGTTTCCGGCAAAGACCAGTGCGCGGCGCGCCGTGCAAGCCATGCTGGAGCGGTTTGATGATGTGTGGCGTCCTGAATGGAACGCACGCGTCGACTCTCTCGGCATTACGCGACACGAAGCAATGACTATGGCGGCGCTGGTGGAGAAAGAAGCACGGGTGGCTGCGGAACGTCCGATGATTGCGGCCGTGTACTGGAATCGTGTCAAGCGCGGCATGCGGCTGCAGGCCGATCCCACGGTGCAATACGCGCTGCCGGAGCATGTGGACCGCGTGTTGTTCGTGCATCTCGAAGTGGACTCGCCGTACAACACGTATCGCAATGACGGCCTGCCGCCCGGACCAATCGCGTCGCCTGGTGCGGCCAGCATTGAAGCCGCGCTTTATCCCGTGGATGTGCCGTATCTGTACTTCGTGGCGCATCCCGATGGGCATCATGAGTTTCGCACCACCTTTGCCGAACATCAGCAGGCGATCGCGATGGTGCGACGTGAAGCACGCCGGCGCGCCAACAGCTCGGAACCCCGCGGCAACGGTGGCTCGCAGTAATGCGTGGACGCAACGCATCGTTGTGGACACCTGATCGCGTGCGCGAAGCGTTGGCCGTTGTTGCCATCACCGACAACCTGCACGACGGCATTGATGGACTGGTCGCACGAGCCATCGCGGCGGAACGTGGTGGTGTGACGATGCTGCAGGTGCGACTCAAGCAGGCCACGTCGCGCGAGCTGCTGCGCGTGACACGATCGCTGGTGGGTGCGTTACACATTCCCGTCCTCGTGAATGATCGCGTGGATATTGCGGTGCTCGCCGATGCCGCGGGCGCGCATCTGGGGATGCAGGACGTGCCGATCCTGCTGGCACGCACCATCGTGCCGCCAAACTTTTTGCTCGGTGCGTCGCTCGGCAACGCGGCGGAGTTACCCGAGCTTGATGATGCCGATTACGTCGGTGTTGGCCCGATTTTTGACACGCCAAGCAAGAGTGACGCGGGCGACGGATTGGGGCTTGCCGGTGCCTCCGCATTGGCACACGCCGCGTTGCGGCCGGCGGTTGCCATTGGTGGCATCGATAGTGACAACGCCGCACCCATTGTGGCGGCCGGATTTGATGGCGTGTCGGTGATTCGCGCGGTGTTGTCGCAGCCTGATCCAGAGCTGGCGGCGCGCACGCTGCGTGCAGCCGTCGACGCTGGAATGACATTGCGCGGCGCGACGCCGTCGCATGCGCCCACGTCCGCGTGAGCGCTTCCCGCTCGGGGCTGCCGTCGTGTGCAGTGATCGTGGCCACGTACAACTGGCCCGCCGCGCTGTCGCTCGTGCTCACGGCGCTGCGCAGGCAGTCGTTGCTGCCCACGGAAGTGATCATTGCGGATGATGGATCGGGAGTCGAAACGGCCGAACTTGTGGATGCGCAGGCGCACGATTTTCCGGTGCCACTGCGACACGTGTGGCACGCGGACGAAGGGTTTCGGCTCGGTGCCATTCGCAATCGCGCCATCAGTGCCACGCAGTGCGACTATATCGTGCAGCTCGACGGCGATATCCTGTTGCATCCTGAAGCCATGCGCGCACACATCACCCGCGCGCGGCGCGGCGAGTTTGTGCAGGGCAGTCGGGCACTGATCGGGCCGCAGCTTACGCAGCAGCTGTTGCAAACAGGGCGTGCGTGGGTGGGCCCGTTTGAACGCGAGGTGCGCAATCGTGCCAACGGTTGGTACGTGCCCATGCTCACGCCACTCTTCGCGCGCGTACCCAATGATCCGGAACGTGGCATTCGCGGATGTCACATGGGGTTCTGGCGCGACGACGCCGTGCGCGTGAACGGATTCAATGAAGCCATCACCGGATGGGGTCGTGAAGACAGTGAGTTTGTCGCGCGTCTCCAGCACACCGGAGTGCGACGCGCCTCCCGAAAGTTGGCCGCGGCAGCATGGCACCTGTGGCATCCTGAACAACCGCGTGCAGCGCTCCCGCGCAATCAGGCGATCCTTCAACACACACTCTCAACTCGTGCCACCTGGTGCGAACTGGGACTGAACAATCCGACTTCTGTGACTGCCACACCGTCTTTTCGTTCGTCGGTCCCCGCGTGAACCGACCGAATCTTCCGTCGGTGGCGACAGTGAACAAACGCGCCGAACAACGATTGTCGCACGGCCATCCGTGGATCTTCAAGAGTGATGTGCTGGCCGCACCTACAGTGGCGGCCGGCGTGGTGCGCATGCAAGCGTCGAACGGTCGACCGCTTGGCCAGGCCTTGTGGAGTCCGGCATCTGAAATTTCACTGCGTCTGATCGACGCGTCGAGTGACCGCACCGTTGACGCCGCCTGGTGGCACGATCGCATTGGCGCGGCCATCGCTCGCCGCAGTGGAGTGGGTGCGCACACGAATGCGCGTCGCCTCATTCACGGCGAGGGCGATGGATTGCCGTCGCTGGTGGTCGATCAGTACGATCGCTGGCTGGTGGTGCAACTGCTCTCGGCCGGGCTCGAAGCGTGCCGTGAACAGATCATTTCGGCACTGGTCGCGCACACGGCGTGCGAAGGAATTCTCGCGCGCAATGATCCGGCGGTGCGTTCACGCGAAGGACTGCCGCGGGAAACCGTGGAGCTTATGGGCACCGTACCGCGCACGATTGAAGTGGTCGAGCATGGGGTCCGATTTCTGGCCGCACCGTGGGACGGTCAGAAGACGGGTGCGTTTCTTGACCAGCGCGACAATCGTGTTCTCATTGGTTCGCTGGCGCGAGGTCGCGCGCTCGACTGTTTTGCGTACCACGGTTCGTTTGCGCTGCATCTCGCGCGCAACGCAACAGACGTCACGGCGCTCGATATTTCGGCGCCAGCGCTTGAGCGGGCCGTAGCGAACGCCGCGCTGAATGGTTACGACAATCTGCACACCCATGTGGGCGATGCGTTCGATACCATGCGCCTGTGGCACCGCGAAGGCCGCCGTTTTGAAACGATCGTGGTGGATCCACCAGCATTCGCCAAGAATCGCGCCTCGCTGAACGGTGCACTGCGCGGTTACAAGGATGTGAATGTGCAGGCCATGAAGTTGCTGGCACCCGGCGGTGTGTTGTTCAGTGCAAGCTGCTCACATCACGTGGATCGCGCGATGTTTCTGGAGATGCTGCAAGCAGCGGCAGCAGATAGCGGCAGACGTTTCGCGATTCGTGCCGTCACCGGACAGGGCGTTGATCATCCCGAGGTGATCACCATTCCGGAGACCGGGTACCTGAAGGGCGTGTTGTTGGAGGATGTGGGGTAGCGGCGAGCTGCGAACGCTGTATTAGCATGCTGTTCTGATTCGGTCATTCGGCCCAGTAGCGGGAGCCCACGGCCATTTGGCCTTTCGGCCTCGCAGTTTCGAAAGGCCGCACGGAACGTACGAATCGTCGTTAAAGAATCGCGTCGCACCGATTTCAATGGATTGCACTGGTGCTGTGTGCCGCTGTACGAAACGGCGAGGCCGAAAGGCCAAATGGCCGTGGGCTCCCGCGACTGGGCCGAATGACCGAATCATTGAACGGCAACTGCTACACCCGCTGACACCCGCCGCAGTAGTACGTACTCCGCCCCGCCTGCTCCATGCGCTTCACCACCGCGCCGCAGCGCGCGCATGGCTCGCCTTCGCGGTCGTATACCTTCCACGATTCGTCATCACCGTCGCCAAGCGCGTAGGTATAGCCATTATCCGTGGCTCGTTTGCCGTAGTACCGGGCCGACGGTGCGCGCTCGAGCACTTCTCTCGCGGCATCAGCAAGCCGCTCGGTTCGCGCCACCGACAATCGATTCGCGCGCGCGAGCGGATGAATGCGCGCCTCCCACAGGGCTTCCGCGGCGTAGATATTGCCGAGCCCCGCAACAACCTGCTGGTCCAGTAATGCGGGTTTGATCGGGCCACGTTTGCGCGACAGTGCGTCGCGCAGCACGGCGCCGGACCATTCGGGATCAAGCGGCTCCAGCCCGAGCGGCGGCAAGAACACCGCGCCAGCCGCGTGCACACGCACCACCGCAAACGCTCGGCCGTCAACCAGTGAGATGCGCGTGCCGTCGTTCGTAATGAGCCGCACGCGTTCAAGTGGGGGCGGTTCAAGCGACACCGGACCAATGGCCCAGTCACCCGTCATCTTGAAGTGCACTTCGATCACGCGCCCGTCATCGAGTGTGAGCAATTGATATTTGGCGCGTCGAGTGACCGCCGTCACGACGTGGCCGAGCACCGAGTGGGCCACCGTGTGCGGTAACGAACGAGCGGCGGACGGATGCAGCGTGCGCACGTCGATTAGTGTTCGGCCTTCGAGCGCGTTGCGCAGCAATCGCGTGGCCCGCTCGACTTCTGGTAACTCGGGCACGTCACCTCGGTGTCATGACGTGAGAATGTGATGATTCGTGCGTGAAACGAACGTCAAATGCGTGTTGTGCCCTTGCGTATTTTTGATTGTAACCTATGATTTGTCCACACCTTTCCACATGGGGCATGCCCTTCCAGAATCCGCGCTCGCTCAAGCACGAATACGAGCTATACGTCGAACGCGAGATCGAGGACTACAAGGACTCGATCCCACGCAGCCACATCCTGAAGATTGGGGATGAGGCTGTGGCAGCGCTCGCCGAACAGGCGCAGGTTGCGCTCACGGAAATCCTGATCTGGCAGGAAGTCGACCGCATTATTTCGCGTCGCCTGCGGTTGCCCAGTTACTCCACGTGGCGTCGTCGTCGCGTCAAAGAACTGGAGCAATATCGCCGCCCTGAACACTGGGGGCTCGATCCCAATGCGGCGCTCGTACGCGAACTGCAACACTCGCCGGATCGACACGTGCTGGTCGCTGGCGCTGCGCGCGAAGGGCAAGCGCTGTTCCTTGCGGCGCATGGCTGCGCCGTGACAGCGCTGGATCCCGCCGCAGATGCCATGCAGCGTGTGCTCGCTGCAGCGCAGCAGGCCGGCCTGATTGATCGTGTGCGCGGTTACTGTGCCGACCTCGCCGGTTGGAGTCCTGATGTCGAGCTGCACGCGGTGGTGTGCAGTGCAGCGTCGCTCGCCATGCTGTCACCTGGTGATCGTGCGCGCGTCATCACCGTGTTGCAGCAAGCAACGGCAGACGGTGGCGTGCACCTTGTGGAGACTGTGGCCACGGGCGCGAATCCGGATGTGGTGCGCGACGGTGAAGAGCTGGCCACCGGTGCGGTGGTGATTCCAATCGAAGAGTTGGAAGCGCGTTATCGCGGTTGGCAGGTGTCTTTGGAACGCACGCGCGAAAACGGAAGCCGTACCTTCCTGGCCCGCAAGGAAGCCGTCGCGTAACCGTGTCGTAACGACACTCTCTGTTCGTTTTCCCCTGTGCGAAAACGACACAACGGGCTCCGGCAGTGCTGGCCTGGGATACGCAAGCGTTTGTTTTTCAACGGCTTACACGCGAGCGGAGAACCGGCACGACTCCTGCACTACACCCCTTCGAGGCGCTGGCCATGACGGTCGGCCCAAGACAGTTCTCGAATACGGGTGGAGGTCTGCCCAATGCCACTAAATCGTAAGAAGAGCGCGCCAGACGTAGAAGCGCGCGAACCCATGGGGATTGTGATTGCCGACGGCGGTGTGCCGGAAACGGCAACGCGCTTTCTGGCCTATGTGTGGGGACCCGGTCCGGACGATGACGATGAAACGTCTCCGTTCACGTCCTCGTTGCTGACTGCAGCAACGGCCTGACTCACGTCTTGGTCGTACATCAAGGTCGCGCGCTACGCACATCGTAGCGCGCGATTTTTTTGCGCGTGACTTCACAAAACGCGAAAGACGCCGGCAGACATGCCGGCGTCTTTGCGTTCGACGAATCCCGAGGGACCCGCGACGGTATATGGCTTACGCCTGAGCCGCAGCCGGTGCTTCGGCCGCCGCGCGCTTCCGCGTGGTCTTGCGGCGAGTGGTCTTCTTCGCTGCTTTCTTGGCGGTCTTCTTACGACCGGCCTTCTTCGCAGCCTTCTTGGCCGTCTTGCGAGTGGCCTTCTTGGCGGTCTTGCGACCGGCCTTCTTCGCGGCCTTCTTCGCAGTCTTGCGAGTGGCCTTCTTTGCAGTCTTGCGAGTGGCCTTCTTCGCGGTCTTACGCGTGGCCTTCTTCGCCGTCTTGCGTCCGGCCTTCTTCGCGGTCTTACGCGTGGCCTTCTTTGCGGTCTTGCGCGTGGCCTTCTTGGCCGTCTTCTTGCGCGCGCCCTTCTTGGCTGGTGACATCTGAAAAACTCCTCACGAGGAGGGTGAACTGCCCAGTTTCCCCCGGTGGAAACTTGAGCGACGTATCACCGTCCGTAATGCGGAGCGAGCTCCCGGTGGTGATACGCTGAACATGCGTGTCGATACACGACCTGCATGTACAGCACTGCGAACGGTTGTCGGAATGACGGTGCAACGTGTTACAACGTCACGCTTTTATACCGCGTCGCTAAGACTGGTGAATGTGAAATCACGAACTTTGAGCGGTGGAACAACGACAGCCTGACCAGGCCCGCCGTCTTCACTGGCGCTGACACGCACCGGTGCACCCATCGCTTCAATGTTGTTGAGCATGAAAATCGGAGACTCGTTCCACCGCAGATTCTTGACCGCGCGCGTGACTTTGCCGTTCTCAATGAGGAACGTGCCGTCGCGTGTGAGGCCGGTGAACAGAATCGTGCGCGGATCAACCGGTCGGATATACCAGAGCCGTGTCACGAGGAGTCCGCGCTCGGTCGACGCGATCATCTCCTCCACACTGCTGTTGCCACCCATCATGCGCAGTGAACCCGAAAACGCCGACGCCTGTGCGCCCTTCTGCTGCGCCCAATAGCGATCGTACGCGAGGTTCTTCACCACGCCGTTTTCAATCCACGTCATTTTGGACGTGGGCAGTCCATCGCCACCAAACGTGCTGCCAGCCGCGTCGGCATCCAGCGGATCGGAGAGCAGCGTCACGCGCTCATCCACCACTTTGAGTCCGATCTTGGTACCGCCGCCAGGCTTTGAAAAAAACGAACGCCCTTCGTCGGCCGAGCGCGCCTGCGCCGCACCAACGATCAACTGCACAAGGTTGCCAACCGCTGTCGGCTCGAGCACCACGGTGTAACGCCCCGGTTCAACAGCCACGGGATTCGCCGAACGTTTAGCCTTGTCGATGGCACGCGCGCCGAGTTCAGCGGGATTGATCCGCGACCAATCATGATGCGTGGCACCGGCCCAACCAGAACCAGTTCCGTCTGTGGTGCGCACCGTGGTGGTGAGCGACGACGCCGTTTGTTCAGCCCAGGCAAACAATCCGCGCGACGTGGCAACCGCCGACGAACCGGTGTTGGCCTGCATATAACCTGTGGCGATTAGTCCGGCCGCAGCGGCCGGTTCGGTAATGGCCTGCACCGCTCGCGCACGTCCGGCCGGATCAAGATTGGCCGTGTTCGCGGAGTAGGCACTTCCATTCAAATACGTTTGCGGGCCGAGCTCGGGTAGCATTTCCGGATCTTCCGGCGCCAGTCGCGCGAGCGATTCGGCACGCTTTACCACGGCGCGCAGCGATTCGTCATCGAGGCGATTAGTGGTCGCACTACCGGCTTTTTTGCCGAACACCGCGCGCACCGTGATCGACACGTTGGTGTTGTCACCCGCCGTGGAAACCTGGTTCACCGCAAAGCGCGTGTTGGCCGTAGAACCCGAGTTCACGTTCACACGCATCTCGTCGGCCGTAGAAAAGCTGAGGACACGCGCGGTGAGCGCCTGCGCCTGCTCGCGCGACAAATGCGGCGCGAGCGCGGCCGAGTACAGCGAACGCGGGCCGCTCACGACTGCCGTCCCGTGTTGATCACATTCACCGCTTTGTGGCGCGTGGGCGGGCAGCCATGGCTCACGGCGTTCGACTGCGAGGGCTGACCCTTGCCATCGTTGAACGCACCGCCCAGCACGTAGCTGCGCTTGCCGCCGAGCATATCCATGCCGCCCCAGAACTCGGGCGTGCGCATTTGATACGCGACGTCCTTGAGCATACCCACGATCTTGCCACCGCGGATTTCGTAGAACAGCTGGCCGCCGAACTGCGCGTTGTAGCGCTGCTGATCAATGGAGAACGATCCGTCACCTACAATCGCGATCCCGCGATCTGTAGCCGCAATGAGATCATCCCACACCAGATCACGCTCGCCCGGCATGAGCGACACATTCGGCATACGCTGGAACTGCACGTCTGCCCAGCTTTGCGAATACGAGTTGCCGTGCGACCGCACCTCGCGCCCCTGCGAGCGGTACCACGATTCCAGATACGGCGCCTGTTCGCGCGTGGTCTGGTAGTCGTTCATGATGCCGTTCTTGATGATCAGGAACTCGTCGGGCTTCACGCCTTCGTCATCCCAACCCACCGCCGCCAACGATCCTTCCTGCGAGCGGTCGGCCTGCACGTTCATGAACTCCGGACCGAACTTGAGCGAGCCGAGCACACGCTCCGGCGGCGCCACAAAACTGGTGCCGGCGTAGTTGGCTTCGAAGCCAAGCGCGCGATCGAGTTCGGTGGGATGCGCAATCGATTCGTGAATCGTGAGCCACAAATGCGTGGGGTGCAGCACCAGATCGTAGCGCCCCACATCCACCGATTTGGCGCTCAGTTTTTCCGTAGCTTCGGTGGCCCAGCGTTCCGCATTCACCACCAGGTTCGCGTCGAGCACATGCTCGTACCCGCGCCCCATGGGCTGAATGTCCGTGCTCTGGCGCGACTGAAAATCACCCGCCGACACGTTCACCGCCTGACACGTCATGCTCGGCTGCGACCGATAAATCGTCTGCACCACGAACGTACCGTCGGTGGTGGCCAGCGTTTTTTCTTCGCGCAGGAAGAACATGGACGAGTTCACAAAACCCATGCCGCGTCCACCGGGCTTGAGCACTTTGAGTGCCGCCTCGTTGGCCTGCAACAGCAATCCGACCTGGTCTTCGATCGGCACGTCGAACGGATCGATGCGCGCCGGCGAACGCCACGTGCCATCGGGCGTGGGCGTCACGGGCGCAAGCGTAACCGGACGACGCTGCGCCGAACGATTGGCCTGCGCCTGTGCGACCGCCTGCTTGGCCACGCGGATCACTTCGTCACGCGTGAGCTCGTGCGTGGCGGCGAAACCCCACGCCCCACCAACCAGCACGCGCACGCCGATGCCAAACGTTTCGTTATCGACCAGGCCGAGCACACGCTGTTCGCGGGTGGCCACGGTGCGCACGTTGTTGCGACTGATGCGGGCGTCGGCGTACGACGCACCGGCGGACTTTGCGGCATCGAGCGCGAGCAGGGCGAGGTCGCGAGACACGGCGTCGCCCGGCGTTCCCGGATGTGCGATGCGTGGAGCGAAGCCTTCGGCTGACAGCAGCGACGGAGCGCCGACGGTCAATCCGAGCGCCGCTGCTGCAGCGCTTGTGCCTTGAAGAAACTCGCGCCGGTTTATGGCCACGCAGTTCCGGGGTTCAGTGAGTGCGGCGTCCACTGTGGACAGCGCGCGCAAGTTGTTGAATTAACGCGAATATACGTGTGGACATTTCAACTGCGCAATAGTGCGTATAAAGAACGCGCGCGAAATTGTAATGTCGAACACGCGGAATGCACCACGCGTAAACCCTTCCAACCACCCCGACGCGGTGCGAGCTTTGACGTGGCGCGCATCGGAACGCGGTGCACGACACTCCCAAATCGACTCTTCAAACACCACCGTGAAAGCTCTCGTCAAACCGTCCGCTGCGCCTGGTCTCGTGCTCACCGATGTTCCCGAGCCGCGCATTCGCGACGATGAAGTGCTGATCAAAGTGCGACGCGCGGGCGTCTGCGGAACCGACGTCCACATTTACGAATGGGACGCCTGGGCACAGGGGAGATGCAAAGCGCCGTTCGTCGTGGGCCACGAATTTGCCGGCGACGTGGTCGAAGTTGGCAAGCTCGTGGAGTCCGTCGCGGTCGGTGATCGTGTCACCGCCGAAGGACACGTTGTCGACGAGCGTTCGATCTTTTCGCGCACCGGCAACGCGCACGTCGACCCGTCCACCAAGATCATTGGCGTGGACCGCGACGGCTGTTTCGCCGAGTACATCGCCATGCCGGCCACCAACGTCTGGCATCTCGACGACGCGATCAGCTACGACATTGGCGGCATTCACGACCCGATGGGCAACGCGTTTCACACCGCGCTCACCGCCGATATTCCCGGCGCCGTGGTGCTCATCACAGGCTGCGGACCGATCGGCGCGTTCGCCGTTGGCATCTGCCGAGCCGCCGGTGCAGCACGCATTATCGCCACCGATGTGAACCCGCGCCGGCTCGAACTCGCGCGCACGATGGGTGCGCACGATGCCGTGCATCCCGACGAAGCCGCCGCGCTCGTGTACGCCGCGTCGAACGGGCACGGCGCCGATGTGGTGCTCGAAATGTCCGGTGTACCGAGCGCCGTGCATCAGGCGTTTGCGCTCGCGCGACCGGCCGGCCGCGTCAACATGCTGGGCATTCCGAACCGCTCCATCGACATCGATTTCGCCACCGAAATCATCTTCAAGGGACTCACGATCTACGGTGTGGTGGGTCGTCGCATGTACGACACGTGGCACCAGATGACGCGTTTCCTGCGCGCCGGCACGTTTGATCCCACACCGGTGATCACGCACCGCCTGCCGCTGGAAGCGGTGGACGACGCCATGCACCTGATCAAATCCGGTGAAGCCGGTAAGGTGATTTTCGAGATCGCGTAACGCCGCCCGCTGGCTCGCCAATTGTTCGTCACGCAGTTCGCGCTCTTCCTTGACTCCGATTCGTCACATGCTCAACGCCCGCTTCGTCGCCGATAGCGACGCCGAGATCGCCCAGCTCAAAGCTGACCGCGTGTACAAGCGCCTCAATCACCTCGAGTCACCGCAGGGCGCGCGCGTGCGCATGGAAGGGCGCGGCGAGGTGATTGTGCTGTCGTCCAATAACTATCTGGGACTGGCCAACCATCCCACCGTGGTACAGGCCGGTGTTGATGCACTGCACCGCTACGGCGCCGGTACGGCCAGCGTGCGCTTTATCTGCGGCACGTTTGCCCTGCACCGCGAGCTTGAAGCCGAGCTGGCACAGTTGGCCGGAACGCCCGCCAGCCTGTCGTACGTGTCGGCGTGGAATGCGAACGAAGCGTTCACGCCCACGCATGCCGGCCCCGACGACATGGTGATTTCCGATGAACTCAACCACGCCTCGATCATTGATTCGGTGCGCCTGGCCAAGTCCATCACCAAGTGTCGGAGCGCCGTGTACAAGCACAGCGACATGGACGACCTGCGCGAAAAGCTGGCCGCTTCGCGCGACGCACGCCGCCGTTTTATCTGGACCGATGGCGTGTTTTCCATGGAGGGCAGCATTGCAAAACTGCCCGAGATTCTCGAACTGGCGCGCGAGTACGACGCGATTGTGATCATGGACGACTCGCACGCCACCGGCGTGCTCGGCGCCACCGGACGCGGCACGGCCGAACATTTTGGTGTGATCGGTGAAGTGGACGTGATCACGTCCACGCTTGGCAAAGCGCTCGGCGGGGCCGCCGGTGGGTTTGTCGCGTCTGCCGAATCAGTGGTAGATCTGCTCACGCAGCGTTCGCGTCCGCAGCTGTTTTCGAATGCGTTGCCGCCCACCGTGGCCGCGTCATCGCTCGCCGCGGTACGTGTCCTGCGCGCGGAGCCGGAGCGTGTGACCACGCTACGCGAGAACGCGAACTGGTTTCGCGGCGCGATTCGCGAAGCCGGTTTTGCGCCCATGGAAGGTGAGACGCCAATCGTTCCGATCATTGTGGGCGAAACGGCACTGGCGATTCGCATGAGCGAATTGCTGCTGGAGCAGGGTGTGTTTGTTACAGGCTTCGGATTTCCCGTAGTGCCCAAAGGCGAAGCGCGCGTGCGGTGTCAGGTCAGTGCCGATCACACGCGCGAGGATCTGGAGCAGGTCGTGGCCGCGTTCAAGGTGGCAGGACGCGCGGCGGGACTGCTCAAATGATCGGGCGTAAGGCGCACCGCGCCGCGTCACTCGGTCATCGACTCGCGCAGACCGTGTGTGCAACTACGCTCGCCCTCGCGGCCGCGACCTCTGCGTCGCGGTTGCACGCGCAGCCCATTCGCCCCGTGTCGGGCGTTCCAACGCCCAGCGCGCACATTGGTATAGATGTAGGGGCCGACCGCGTGCTCGCCGACTGGACGCAGATCACGAGCTACTTCTCCGCGCTCGCGCGTGCGGTGCCGCAGCAGATGAAGCTCGACACCCTTGGCCGCACTACGCAGGGCAAACCGTTTGTTGTGGCCGCAATTTCGTCGACGCGCAACATCGCGCGGCTGGAGCAGATCCGTACCACGCAAGCGCGCCTCGCCGACCCGCGCGGATTGAGCAGCGCCGACGAAGCGCGACTGCGCGCCGATCAGCCCACGGTGCTCTTCATTTCGTGCAATCTGCACTCCAACGAAATTGGCGCGTCGCAGATGGCCATGGAGCTGGCGTATCGTCTGGCCACGGTGGACACGCTGCAGCGTCAGTTGGAAAATGTCGTCGTCCTGCTCGTGCCGAGCATGAATCCCGACGGCCAGCAGATGATCACCGACTGGTACCGCCAAGGCGTGGGCACGCCGTTCGAAGGTGGACTGCTGCCGTGGTTGTACCACGTGTACACCGGGCACGACAACAACCGCGATTGGTTCATGGTGACCCAGACGGAAACGCGTCTTGTCACCGACTACCTGTACCGTCGCTGGTTCCCGCATGTGTTCTATGATGTGCACCAGCAGGGCAACGCCGGCATGCGACTCACCGTGCCGCCGCACGTGGATCCGATCAACGACAATCTTGATCCGCTCATTGTGCGCAGCATCAATCTGGTCGGCATGCAAATGCAGTTTTCGCTCGAAGCGGCGGGTAAAACCGGCGTTGGCGATGGTGTGACGTACGACCTGTGGTGGCACGGCGGCGCACGTTCTACGCCCACGCGCCACAACATGGTGGGCCTGCTGTCTGAAGCGGCGAGCGTTCGCATTGCCACACCGATCACGCAGTCGGCGAGTGAGTTGCGCGGCCATCCGCGCGGACTGCCAGTCTACGAGAAAAAGGTGAACTTCCCGAATCCGTGGATGGGCGGCACATGGCGCCTGCGTGACATCATGGATTACGAGCTGATCGCCGTTGAAGCGCTCATTGAACTCGCCAGCACACAGCGCGCCAGCTTTGTGCGCAACCAGGTGCAGCTCACGCGCAAGCAGCTTGCACTCGGCGCCGATTCCGCGCCGTACGCGTACGTGATTCCGTCGGGACAGCGTGATCCGAGTGCGGTGCAGCGACTTGTGGAAGTGTTGCGCCTTGGCGGCGTGGAAGTGTCCAAGGCCAGCGCGCCCTTCCGAGCGAACGGGCGCGAATATGCGGCGGGATCGTATGTGGTGCCCATGTCGCAGCCATTCCGCGCGCACGCCAAGGACCTGCTCGAGGTGCAGCGATTCCCGCGCATGGAGCAGTATCCGGGCGGACCGGTCGATCCACCATATGATGTGGCCGGCTGGACGCTGCCCATGCAGCTCGGCGTGCTCGCCAACGCGGTAACTGACGCACCACTCACGAACGTTGCCGCGGCGCCGGTTGCTGCACTGCATGATCGCGCAACCACCTGCACCGCGGCCACCGTTCGCGGTGCGGTTGCGCTCGACCTGCGGGATACGCGCTCCTACTCCCTGCTTGCACGTGCACTCAAAGCGGGCGTGCGGGCGCGATCGAGCAACGCCGAGTTTGTCACCGCTGCTGGTGTTACGATGCCTGCCGGTACGGTGATCCTCGACCGGTTGCCAGCCGCATCAGCATTGGGCGACGAGCCGGTGTGCGCGCATCAGGTGCATGCGGTCTCGCGCGTACCAGGGAGCACCGTCATTCGCGCGCCACGCATTGCGATGTACAAGCCGTGGACCGCCAATATGGATGAAGGGTGGACACGCTGGATCCTCGAACAGTTTGGAGTACCGTTCACCGCGCTCACCGATTCCATGGTGCGTGCGGGTGGTCTCTCGCGCCAGTTCGATGTGATCGTGGTGCCTGATATGCCGCTGCGTCAAATGCGCGACGGCATGTCTGCGCGCGAGGTGCCGGCGCGTTACGCAAGCGGACTTGGCGACGCAGGCCTGGGCGAGCTCGCATCGTTCACTCGCGCCGGTGGCCGACTCGTACTGCTCGATCACGCGAGTGAGTTTGCGGTGGAGCAGCTCGGTGCACCACTGCGCATCATTGCCGGTGGCAATCGCACCGGCGAAGCAAATCCGGGAGGCGATCAGGCCGCTGTGGCGGCACCACGCACATCACCGTACGCGCCCGGATCCATCCTGCGCACGCTCGTGAGCACGCGTCATCCTTTGGCCGTTGGCGCCAGCGATACGACGGCGGTGTACTTCACCAACAGCGTGTCGTTCCTGATGCCCGCCGACGGTCCGGCCGAAGTGGTGGCACGGTATCCGACCCAGGCGAGCGACATTCTATTAAGTGGCTATCTCGACGGCGCCGAAACCATCGCCGGTCGCGCCGCGATGGTTCGTGTGCGCGCGGGCCAGGGTGACGCGGTGCTCTTTGGTTTTCGGCCTCAGCATCGCGCGCAGTCGTACGGCACGTTCCGGCTGCTGTTCAACGCGTTGTATCTGGGGCGGTAGGGTTCGATCGTTGTCGCGCGCGTTCGCCTAGGGCTGGGGGAACTGCGGCGGGAAGGACACGAAAGCAGTTTTCGTGTCCTTATCTGTTGCTGTTTTCGTGTCCTTGGCCCGTCGGTGCAACGCGCCGACGGGCCCCGGCTGTGGCTTTTGCAGTGGCTTTTGCAGTGGCTTTTGCAGTTGGCGTTGCCGTTACCCCGCGATCCGCGCGAACCCGAAACCGCAGCGGCCAGTCCACTGCCTTACTGATCCCAACGCGTGGACCCACAATCACCTGCGCGTCAGGCACATACGTTCCGGCACCAATCTGCAGCTCGCTCTCAACGAGCGATACACCGTCCTGCGCCCGCGTAATACCAAACGCTTCGCACAACTTCGCCGGGCCGTTGCACAGGTCCACATCACGACGCGCCTTCACGCGACGCTGGCGCATGATCGCAATTCCCTCCACCGGCTGCACCGCACGAATGAGTACGGCACTACCGAACCCGTCTTCACGCGTGACCGCATTCACACACCAGTGCATGCCGTACACGAAATACACGTAGGCCGTGCCGGGCGGTCCGAACAGATGCCAGGTGCGAGCGGTGCGACCGACCACCGCGTGACACGCCGGATCGTGCGGACCAAGGTACGCCTCCGTCTCCACGATCACACCACTCGTCACACCGTCGGGCGATGCAAACCGCAGCTCGGCGCCGAGCAAGTCGCGCGCGACGAGGTCGGCATCGCGATCGTAGAACTCGCGCGGAAGTGCGAGGCGATTATTCACCTGCACCAGAGTGCGAGTGTAGCGTGGGCGTGGGGAGAAAGAGTGCCAACATCAACGCAAGATTCCGCTGCTGCATCACAGCCTCTCGGTTACACGAAACGAACTTGCGTCAACATGCGGTCTGATTCGTCCATTCGGCCGCTCTGGAAGGAGCCCAGGGCCATTTGGCCGTTCGGCGAACGTGTTTCGAAAAGGTGCACTCAGCAGCGATGTCGGGCTGTGTAATACCACGAGGTGGTCAACCAGCGCTGGTGCTCCACGCCGTCGTACGAAAATGATTTGTCGAAAGGCCAAATGGCCCTGAGCTCCTTCCAGAGCGGCCGAATGGACGCATCAGCAACTGCAACCGCGAAAACGTGGAACCGCGCAATACCACCCGGCAAGTACACCGGGGGTATTGCGCGGTTCGCGCACAAAACGAAGCGACCGCGTCGAACTACTTCGCGGCCTTCTTCGCCGCTTTCTTCGCGGGCGCCTTGGCGGCCGACTTTGCTGGCTTGGCCGCGGCCTTCGCCGGAGACTTCGCAGCTGGCTTGGGCGCAGCCTTGGCCGCGGTCTTGGCCGGTGCTTTGGCTGGTGCCTTGGCTGGTGCCTTGGCCGCAGTCTTGGCCGGAGCCTTGGCTGCCTTGGCTGGCTTGGTTGCCACCGATGTACGCGGCTCCGTGCGCGCTGCAGCCTTGGCCGGAGCCTTGGCTGCGGGCTTGCCACCACGCGCAGGCTTCGCGTCGACCTTCGGCTCGGCCTTCTCTTCAACGATTGGCGCTGCCGCAACCGGCGCGGATGCAACTGGAGCAGCCACAACCGGTGTCGCTGGTACAACCGGCTTCGCCGCGGCGGCTGCCGCTGCGCTCGACGACTGCGACACCACACCAACCATCAACAACTCCGGCGGCGGACCACCACGCGATCCACCGCGCGCCGGTGCACGACCACGCGTGCCAAGTCCGCTCGGACCGGCCGTGCCACTCGCAATCTTGGCCGCCTTCTGTTCCTGCACGATCTCGGCTTCCTTCTTCGCGAGCTGATCGGAAATCGTGGCGGCTTCTGCAACGCGACCGACTTCGTAATCATCACCACGACGACGCAAATCAATCACGTCAGCATCATGCGCGTCACGCAGAATGCGCTCGAACATGCGCGCGGCCAGCGTTTCGGAGTCGCGGCCGAGCAACTCGAACGACTTCTTGCGCACCTTCACCGCGGTGGTCGTTTGCACACCCTTCACGAGTGAGGCGACGGCACGCTGCACCAGATCAAACGCTTCGGCGCGCGTGAGTTTTTCACCCGACAAGCCGATCGTATCATTTTCCGGCGACACACGAATCATGTCGCGCGGCGGCGAGACAACCGGCGCGTCAGCGGCAGGTGCGGCAGCAGCTGGGGCAACAGGCGCCGCAACCGGCGGGCGTACCGCACCAACGCGCGCGACTGAACCGAGCGGTGCGCTGGCGTCAACGACGGGCGCCGCTGGAGCAGCAGCGGCCGTTGCACCGGCCGCGGCAGGCGCCGTGTCGTCACTGCTTTCCGCACCACGTGGCTCACGCTCACGATCACGTCCACGACCACGACGACCACGACGGCCACCGCGACGCTCTTCGCGCTCTTCGCGTGCTTCACGCGTTTCGACGTCCGCGCCTTCCACAGGAGCGACACCGGCAACGGCAACAGGCGCGTCAGTCGCCGCGACTGCGCTCACCGGTACACCAATTTCCAGCTGTCCGTTCTCAAGTTTGGTGACCGTCACCAAACCCTTCGCCTGTGCTTCCTGCACAAAACGCGAGAACTTCGGCATGCCGAGATTTTTCTCGTCGAACTGTGCGTCGATTTCCTGCATCACCTGCTTGAGGCGATCGGAGCGCATGACATCACCGTTACGCTTCATGCGCTGCACGGCTTCCGTCACCAACTCCCACGGATCCCAGCGCACTGCTTCTTCATCGCTGTTGCGCACTAGACCGGCGAGTGCGTTGTACGAGTAGTACTCGTCGCAATTCATCACCAGCAAATCGCTCGACGATTCGCGAATGCCCACGCCGATCACGTACTTGCCGTACTCCTTGAGCTTGATCACCATGCTCGAGAAATCGGAATCGCCGGAGAGCAATACAAACGTGCCGATTTCAGGACGCGTGAACACGAGCTCAAGCGCGTCGATGGCAAGTCGAATATCGGTGGCGTTCTTTTTGGCCGAACCATACGCCGGTGCAAAGATCAGATCGATCGACGCTTCGGTGAGCGGCACGATGTACTGCGGATAGCGGCGCCAGTCGGCGTAGGCACGACGCACGGCCACTTTGCCTTTGATGATGTCCGACGAGAGCAGATTCTTGAGCTCTTCCTGCAGGTCGGAGCGAATACCCATCGTGACGTTGTCAAAATCGATGAGCATGGCGGCGTTGGGCGCCTGATGCGGCGGTGCGCCTCCGACAACGTTCGAACTCATGGAGGCAGAAATCGGAGCGGCCTGCGGTCCGCGATGCAGCGGCGCGACGGGACGGCGAGGTGGAGCAGACGGACGTAAATGACGAGGAGACATGGACTCAGGTGTACGATGCGGAGAGTTCGAGCGCGATTGACCGCGCTAGCTCGCGCCGCCTCACCTTGCCACTCCCCGTCATGGGGAAAGCATCGTAGAAGCGCACGAGATCGGGAACTTTGTATTCAGCCATGACGTCGCGCGCGAACAGTATGATGTCGCGTCCCGTGATGACTGCGCCCTCAATGGGCACGATGCATGCGCACACCTGCTCCCCCAGCACCTCATGGGGAATACCGATGACGCAGACATCGTCTACCGCTGGATGCGCGCGAAGCCGGTCTTCCACCTCACGGGGATACACTTGGAATCCTCCGCGCGCGATGGTGTCCCGACGGCGACCAACGATGCGAACGTATCCTTCCTCGTCGATGATGCCGAGATCACCGGTGAGAAAGAATCCTTCCGGCGTGTGAACCTTGGCGGTTTCGGCCGGCATGCGCAGATACCCGCGCATGAGAAACGGCCCACGTACAGCGATTTCGCCGACGGCTTCGGGCCCGTGCAACACTCCGGTGACAACGTCTACCGCCATCACCTCCACACCCGGAAGGGCGCGACCTACACTGCTCACACGCTGTTCGTCGTCATCAGAGAAACGCGTGATCGTTACGGTGGGCCCGGTTTCCGTCAGCCCGTACGCAACCAGCACATTGCACCATTGGCGCACGCGCTGCACGAGATCTTCTGCGACATCGGTTCCGGCAATCACACCCGTGCGCAGCGACTGCACACGCGCCGGTGAGAACGTCGAGTCACGCATCAGCAACTGCCACATGGTGGGCACACCGTACAACACCGAGACTCGCTGGGTCTCAATCACACGCAACGTGTCGCGTGCGTCAAAGTGCGGCGTGACAACCAACGGTGCACCAGCCTTGATCGCCCCTACCATCACCGAAAATCCAAACACGGTAAAAAATGGCACCGGCGTCAGCACCCGATCATCGGGTGACAGTTCAAGAACGTCGCCTGTCAAAGCGGCGTTTTCGAGCAATGCCCGGTGGCTCAGGCGCACACCCTTTGGCTTACCCGACAAACCCGACGTATAAATCACCGCCAGATCGTCATCATCTGTGCACGACACCATCGGAACCGGACGTCCCGTTCCGCTCGAGAGCAAATCCTCGAACTGAAAAATGCGATCGTCGTACCACAGATCTTCTTCGCCCACGGTGACCACGTACTGCAGATCAGGAAGATCGGCGAGCACGTCTTCAAAACGCTGCAGAAAATCCACGCCATCGAGTCGTTCAATCGTGACGACGAGACTCGCTTCGGCATGACGCAGCTGATAACGCAACTCGTGAATGTTGAGCTGCGGGCTGATCGGAACCACAGCGGCGCCAAGTTTGGCGCACGCAACCAGGGTGATGAGCCACTCCACCCCGTTGGGCAAGTTCACGGCGACACGATCACCGTGCTCAATGCCAAGTTCCGCGAACGCGGCGGCGAGTGCCGACGCCTGCGCGTCCACCTGTTGGAACGAATGCGACCGATCACCTGCCACAACAACGAATCGATCCGGGAATTCCCGGACGCGCGATTCGAATAGGGTGGTCAGGGTCCACTGGTTTGGCATTCCGCTCCGGTCATGAGACAACACAATCATGTAAATTACCAGCCATGAACGAGATGCGGAAGCCGACCACCGGGTTGGATCCACACACGCCCTCCCCGAAACCGCCCTCCAACGGGCGCCGTACGGACTCCCACGCGAGTCAGTCGGTCGGTGCGCGCGTTCCCAAACGCGCCCACACGCCGTTCCGGACGCGTTTGTTCGCGGTGCTGCTGCTCTTCGCGGTCGTCCCCTCGATTCTGCTCACCGCAGCGTGGGTGATCACCACCAGCCGAGCCTTGCCACTGGTCGGTGCCACGTCGGCCTGGGAGCGGGTAGGCAGCAGTGGGGAGCGCGCCATCTCCGCGCTCGCCGACGCGCCACTCACTGATGCTCAGCGCGAGGCTCTGCGAACCCATGAATCCGAACTCCGCCGCTCGCTCGAAATGGCCAAGCGCTTCGGATTTGTGGTTCCGCAAGCCGTCCAGCTTATCGGGCTTGGCGCCTTTGTCCTGCTGTTCGGCGTGGCCCTTGGCGCGTCTCGCGTGGCCGGTCACCTCGCACGTCAGCTCAGTCGGCCGCTCGATGAACTCGTCGGTTGGACGGGGCTCATCCGTTCGGGCAGCCAACTGCCCGCGGCTACTGCGAGAAAGGGCGCACCCGAGTTCGAAGTGCTCCGCACCGGCATGCGCACCATGGCGAACGAACTGGAGCAGGGTCGACAACAGGCGCTCGCGGCGGAACGCGCTGAAGCGTTTCGCGAAAGCGCGCGTCGCTTCGCCCACGAGCTCAAGAACCCGCTCACACCCATTCGCTTCGCCGTGGATCGACTGCGACGTGGCGCACCGCCCGAACTGCACGACACGGTTGAAGTGCTGGCCGAAGAGTCGGCGCGACTTGAAACCATGGCCCGGTCATTTGCCCAGTTCGGTCGGTTGCCCGATGGGCCAGCGGCGGATGTCGACGTGGGCGATCTCGTGTCGCGTGCGGCCGAATCCACTGTTCCGGAGCGCATTACGCTCGTGCGCGAGATCGCGAGCGACCTTCCGCTCGTACGCGGTTTTCACGACGCGCTCGTGCGGGCGGTAACGAACGTGCTCATCAATGCGGTCGACGTCTGTCCTGCGGCCGGCGTCATTACCGTGCGCGTTGACGCTGACGAGCTCGCGGGCGAACCGGCCGTCTGTGTTGCAGTCCGTGACTCCGGTCCCGGCATTGAGGCGCAGGTCCTCGATCGCATGTTTGATCCGTATGTCACCACAAAACCCGGCGGCACGGGGCTGGGTCTCGCAATCGCACGACAAACGATATCCGCGCATCGCGGCGTCGTAGAAGCTGAGAGCACTGTTGGTCGCGGCACGGAAGTCCGGTTTCGCATTCCGGCGCGCGGCATTCCTGTTTCGTCTGAGTCGTCACTTTCCGGAGCGCACGCATGAATCGCCTTACACTCCCATCAAGCGCACCCGTATTGCAGCAAGGACAGCCTGCGCAGGCGCCGCGTACCAATCAAGAAGAAATTCGGCAGACCATTCAGGAAGCGATGCAAGCCGCGCGCGAAGCGGCGCAGGAAGCACGCACGGAAGCCGAGATGGCGCGACTCGAAGCGCTGCAGGAAGTCCCGGCACCGCCGGTTCCACCCGGCGGTAATGATTTCGACATCCGTGTTGGACCCGATGGACTCGAGATTGTGCAAACGAGTCCCGACGGTGCCGTGACCGTTGTCCCATACGACGCGAACAATGTGATTCCACCGCAGGTGCCGGAAATTCTGTTCATCAGCGTGATCGGACTGATCGGCATCATCATGGCGTTCCCCATCGGACGCGCAATCGCGCGCTGGATTGATCGGCGCGGCACCGTCAGCAAAGCGCCTGACGATGTGGCGCGTCGACTGGATGCGATCGAACAATCGATTGACACGGTGGCCATTGAAATGGAAAAGATGAGTGAAGCCAATCGCTTCACCACGCGACTGCTCACGGAGCGTGTGAACGCGCCCGATTTTTCGGCGCGCCACGATGCGAATGGGCGTGAACCCATGGCCCGCGACGTCGCAAGCTCGAACGTGCAGCGTTCTGACGCAATCCGAGGGTGAGAACGCGCGTGCGCATTTTTGCCGTTGGATGCGACACACTGCGACACGCGACTGGGAGGCCGCAGTGCCCAGCGTCTTGATTGTTGATGACGAACCAAACATTCGTCGCATGGTGGGCGCGTTGTTGTCGGCCGAAGGCTACGATGTGCTCGATGCGCCGGATGGCCGCGCCGGTCTGACCATGGCACAAGCGCAGGATCCGGACATTGCGCTGGTAGACCTCATGATGCCCGGCGAGTTGGACGGACTGGCGCTGCTTGAGCAGTTGCGTCGCATTTCGCCCGATTTGCCCGTGGTCATGATGAGCGGACGCGCCGCGCTGACCGACGCCGTGCGCGCCACCCGACTTGGCGCGTTCACGTTCCTTGAAAAACCACTCACGCCGGAAAGTGTGTTGTTGGCGCTGGGTTCAGCGCTGGAACTGCGCCAGGCGCGGCGCACGGCGCGTTCGCTGCGTGAAGATCTTGGGCTCACGTCGCAGATGGTGGGCGACAGCGCGCAGATCCGCGCGGTGCGTCAGCTCATTGCGCAGGTCGGGCCCACCGATGCACGCGTGCTCGTGACTGGTGAATCCGGAACCGGCAAGGAACTCGTCGCAGCCGCGCTGCATGCGTCGAGTCCGCGTCGAGATCTGCCGTTCATTCGTGTGAACTGCGCCGCCATTCCGCGCGATCTGCTCGAGAGCGAAATGTTTGGCCATGAGCGCGGTGCGTTTACCGGAGCCACCGAGCGACGCATTGGTCGGTTTGAACTCGCACACACCGGCACACTGTTCCTCGACGAAGTGGGCGACCTCGGCCTCGAGGCGCAGGCCAAACTGTTGCGCGCCATTGAAGCACGCGAGATTGAACGGGTCGGTGGTGGCAAACCCATCAAGATTGATGTGCGCATTATTGCCGCCACCAACAAGGATCTCAACAAAGCCGTGAAAGAGGGCGCCTTTCGCGAGGATCTGCTCTTTCGTTTGAACGTGATTCCAATTGAACTGGCGCCACTGCGGGAACGTCCTGCAGACATTCCGTTGCTGGTTGAGCACTTTGCGGAGCGCCACAGAACGCGCACCGGGAAAACGTGCTGCGCCTGGTCGAACGAGGTGATCCATGTGCTGACGAGTTACTCCTGGCCTGGAAATATCCGGGAACTCGCCAACATTGTGGAACGACTTTCCATTCTCTATCCCGGCAGCGCGGTCACCGGTGACCAGCTGCGCCGTTTATTGCCGGACAGCATGCAAACGCCACCATCCGTCGCACGCATTGCGCAGGTTGGTGACGAGAGCGAGAGCCTCAGTCTGAACGACGCGCTGGATGAATACGAGCGTTCGCTCATCACGCGCGCGCTCAGCGCGTCCAGCGGCAACATTGCCGAAGCGGCGCGACGGCTGCAAACCGATCGACCGAACCTGTATCGGCGCATGCGTCGGCTTGGATTGGGAGGCGCGAATGACAACTAATGCCTCGCTGGCGCCTCGGAGCACGACGTGGCGGATACGCCTGTTCACGCTGACCGCGTGTGCGTTGCTCGCAGCCGCTGCGTCCGCCACGTCGCTTGATGCGCAGGAGCGCGGCGCTCCGCGCGTTGGTCCGCTGTCGTCTCAGGTCACCCTCGCCGTAGTCGAAGCCTGGAACGCGCCAACCACGCAGCGAGAACGCGGCCGCTTCACAATCACCGCCTCTGATACCGTCCGTCGCACACTTGGTGTGCTGCAAGGACCGGTCATTGTCAGCGGCACGGTGCTCGGTGATCTCGTGGTGATCAACGGTGACCTCCGTCTGGATTCCACGGCCGTGGTGCAAGGTTCAATTGTGGTGGTGGGCGGCACGGTGGTTGGCCGATCACAGGGGCGCGTTGATGGAGAGCTGCAGGTGTGGCGATCTGCACTCGCGTACCGCGAGGTGGACGGCCGCCTGGTCGCCGACGAGAACGAAACGTTCTTCTCTCGCTACGCCGAGTGGCGCAAGCGAAAGTCGGATGCGTTCCGCGATGTGCTGGTGTCGTCGGCGCACACGTACAATCGTGTCGAGGGGCTGTCCATACTCGCGGGTCCCCGGTTGCGACTCAGCCGCGGCGCCAGTCGCGCTACGTTCGAAGCGCTCGGCATCTTCCGAACGGGCGATCGACTCGCGTGGGAGCGCAGAAACCTCGGCCATCAGTTGCTCGCTGAGTTCCGCGAAGGCACCGATGCACGGCACATCGCCTTTGGCGCGCAACATGTGGATGAAGTCGCAGCCGTGGAAAGCTGGTCGCTCGGCGACGCGGAAACCGGACTCACCTCACTGCTGTTCGCGCGCGACTACCGCGACTACTACAACCGGCTCGGCGGCAGTGCGTTTGTGCGGGCCGCCGGTGCCAATGGTTCGCAGGTGCAACTGTCGCTCGGACGCGAAGAATGGGAATCACGCGAGGCGCGCGATCCGTTGGCGCTCTTTCGCAGTGGGCGCGAATGGCGCGTGAATCCCGGCGCACTCGAAGGCACCGCGACGCTGTTCGGTGTGAAAGGCGTGATCGACACGCGCAATGATCCCTTGCAACCGCGCGATGGCTGGCTGCTGAGCGCCGAATATGAGCGCGGCCACGTGGACATTACGCGTGCTGCCGACACCACCGTGCTCGCGTTGTCTGTTCCTGAAATCACGTACGGCCGTCTGTTCGTGGACGCACGACGATACAATCGTGTGTCGCCGCATTCTTCCGTGAACCTGCGACTTGTTGCGGGTGGCCTCTTGCACGGCGATGCGTTGCCAGCACAGCGCAAACTCTCGGTGAGCGGCGTTGATGCACTGCCGGGCTACGGCTTTCGCTCACTCGAAGGCAATGTTGACGTTGGCATGTGCAACGTGCGCTCGCAAGCCGAGTTCGCAGCCGCTGGTCGACCCGCCGGTTGCGACGCGATGATGTTGCTGCAGGCGGAGTGGAAGGGCGACTTCCGCATTGCGCTGTTCGGCGCCAACGAGCGTACGGATGCACGGCGCTGGTACGCCGACGGACTGCGCGCCGACGGCACCTGGATCATTTTTGCAAACAGCGGTCGCGGCTGGCTGGTAGGCGACCGTGACAGCAATGGCGACAACGAACTCACGTACCCGCGTGGTTCGGCGCCGCTGTTCGATGGCTTCCGCTCCGATGTTGGCGTTGGCCTCGATTTTGGGATTCTTGGGGTGTATGTCGCGCAGCCATTGCAAGGCGACAGCAATACGCCGCGCGTGTTTGTCAGATTGGGAGCGCGATTCTGACAGTGCCCGCGCTTTCTCGTCGAACGTTTCTCACACGCGCCGCGGCGCGCACTGCGTTGATCTGTGGTGCGCTGTTGTTCAGCGCGCCGTTGACCGTTGCGATGGCGCAAGGTGAGGCCGGGCCGCGCATTGAGATCGAGCTGCCAACGGCGTCTGCGCCGATGTCGGTGCGATTGCGCAATGCGATTGACGGGGGCCGATTCGAAGAGCTCTTGCGCAATGGATTTGATGTGCGGGTGCACATGCGCGCCGAGCTCTGGAAAACCGGCCGATTTCTGAACGACGTGGTGGCGCGCCAGGAATGGGATGTGATCGTACACTACGATCAGTTTGATCAAACCTTCGAGGTCGCGCGTATTAACGGAAACGGCGAGGTCGCACCGCTCGGCACGTATCGCCGGCTCGCCGACGCGAAAGCGGCGCTCGCGCTGCCGTATTCTCCGCCAATCGGTCGACCGCGTGCCGGGCAGTCACACTACTACAGTGTGCAGACCGATATCGAAACGCTTGATCTCAAGGATCTCGACGAAGTCACGCGCTGGTTGCGCGGTGAACTCGCGCCGGCGGTACAAGGTCGACGCAATCCGGGCACTGCGCTTGGCCGCGGACTGCGTACGCTTGTATCACGCGTGATGGGCGGTGAGGTGCGGCGGCTTGAGGCGCGGTCGCCGCTGTTCCGTGTGACCGCTGAGCCCTGACCTACACCACCGCCGGCAACGCGTCCATGGCCTTCACACGACGAAGTGTTTCCTCGCCGTAGAACACCTTGATGTAGCGCGATTGTGTTGGCGTCAGACGACGCACGGCCCAGCTCAGATGCACAAAGTGCGGCTCAGCGGGATCGGCGATCGGATGCATGCCGATTTCGTTTGGCAGGCGGCTCGCCTTGCGCGTATTGCAGCTGCTGCACGCCGTGACCACGTTGGTCCACTCGTTCAGGCCACCACGTGACATCGGAATCACGTGATCACGCGTGAGTGACTCGCGCGGTTTGAGCTCGGCGCTCAGTCGACCGCAGTACTGGCACTGGTAGTGATCACGCGCGAACAGGAAGATGTTCGTGACCTGACGGCGAAAGCGCCGCGGCACATGAATGAACTTGGTGAGCCGGATAACGGCCGGGCGCGGCATGGCCAGACGCTCGGAGCGAATGGGCCTGTCACCCTCCGCTTCGACGATTTCCGCCTTTCCATCGATTACGAGTCTGAGGGCCCGGCGAAGCGGGACCATCGTTAACGGCTCGTACGACGCATTCAGAGCAAGACACCCGGCAATCACTCATGCCCTCCGTGTCAGGTACGCGTGAGGTACTGGACTGCGTATGGTTCAAAATACTGTCAGGTACGTTCGCAATGCTATGGCGTGGTACACCTTGTCACGCGGGCGTGACGAAAGCGGCCACACGCTCCGCGTCTTCTATTACACGCATTCGAACGGTCGGATCGAATGCCAGCTCCTGGCCGTGACGTACCAGCACACGTCCATTCACCATGGTGAGCTCGGCGTTCGCGCCGCTACCCAGCACGTGGACAAGCAACACGTACGGGTCATACACGGGAGCCGCCTCAAACGCCCCACAGGAGAACGCACAAAGATCCGCGGCGTTTCCAGGAGCGAGCGCACCGAGCGCGTCGAGTCCCAGCGCGCGTGCCCCTCCGAGCGTCGCCATACGAATGACAGCTTCGCTGGAGAGCGCATCGGGAACCGCTGCAGCGAGCGATTGCAGAAGCACCGCCTGTCGGGCCTCGGCGATCAGATCCATGCGATCATTGCTGGCGACGGAATCCGTGCCGAGTCCAACCGCGATGCCCGCGCTCAGCATGTCGCGCACCGGTGCAATGCCCTGCCCCAGCTTGGCGTTACTGATGGGACAGTGCACGACCGTAGCTCCGCGATCGGCAATCAAGCCGAGGTCGTCGCCGCTCGCGTGGATGGTATGAATGCAGAGTGGCTGCGTATCGAGTAGCCCGGTGCGCGCGAGCAGCGCAATCGGAGACGCACCGGTGGGAGCGACCGCGATAGTGCGAGCGCGCAAGCGTTCCGCGAACGGTCCGTCGCCATGCTGCACAAAGCGCACTTCATCGGCGCTTTCCGCGACGTGCGTGGCGACAGGCAGCTTCTCCTGTTGCGCGTATTCGGCCACCGCTGCGAACAGGGACTCGTGCACCGTGTACGGCGCGTGTGGAGATACGCCCACGCTCACCAGCGATGTGGCCTGCGTGCGCAGTCGATCAACGCCTTGGCGAAGGGCGGACATGGCGTCCACCGCCTGCGCGCTGTCCGGTCCGAACGTTTCGAGATACACCCGCCCACGGACGCCCGCTTCGATCATGCTGCCAAGCGGCGTGCCACTGGCTGAACAATCCGCGAGGGTGGTAATGCCCGCTCGCAACGCTTCCGAAACTCCAAAGCGAGACGCATCCGTGAGCGCGCGTTGATCGAGCACCTTGGCGCGCACTGTGGTGAGCACACGCAACCACTCGCGAAAGTCGAGTCCTTCAAGCAGTCCGCGCAGGCCGGTGAGTTCGAGATGCGTGTGCGCATTCACGAGGCCGGGCAGCAGAATGGCGTTGCCGAGCTGTTCGTGTACGGCTGCCTGCGCTTCGCTCGACGGACCCACCCAGCTGATCGTGCTCCCGTCAACCACAACCGCACCGTTCGCGATCGGCGGCCCCACGATTGGCAACACCCAGCGCGCGTGCCACGCGACGCGAGAGTCTCGTGGCGTGTGCGAACTCACTGGGGAGGGATACGAAACGGGTTGGTGGTATCGCGGAATGCGCGTGGTACCGCGCCACCGACAACCGAGTCACCCACCACTTTCGGCAGCAGGAAGGCCGACTCAGAACAGGTCAGACGCGGCTCCGTTCCGGCAATGAAATACTCAGTGACACGGCGATCCATACACGAGAAGTTCGGGAGCAATCCGGTTGCGGCGTCAATTTCACGGGCGATGACACCATCTGGTCGAGGCCAGTCGGGCGGCACCGGCTTGCGCTTGTACACGTCGGTCATGAACGCCGTCCAGGCCGGCGCCACAAGCGATCCACCCTGCGCGTTGGCTTTGATTTTCTTCGGTCGATCAAAGCCCACCCACATACCGGCCACAAGGTCGGCCGTGTACCCGATAAACCACACATCGGCACCATCGTTGGTGGTACCTGTTTTGCCACCAGCGGGCACACGAAATCCGGCGCCAGTGGTGGCACCGTAGGCTGTACCGCGACCGACCACATCCTTCATCATGCTCACCATGAGCCACGCTTCTTCCGGTGTGAGCACCGCTTCGCGTTCCGGACGCGGCTGCCACAGCACTTCGCCATCGGCCGTTTCAACGCGCATGATTGCGTATGGCGTGGTGCGCAGTCCGAGGTTGGCGAACACCGAATACGACGCGATCATTTCAAGCGGATACACATCGGCCGCGCCAATATAGAGCGACGGGTACGGCGGAATGGGTGTGCTGATGCCGAACCGGCGCGCCATCGCTATGACCGGTTGCGGCCCCAGTTCCATGCCGGTGCGAATAGCCGGAATGTTGCGCGACATGAACAGCGCGCGACGCATCGCAATCGGACCATCGAACTTGAAGTCAAAGTTCTGCGGCCGCCATGTTTCGCCACTCACCTGATCCATGCTGAGCGGTGAATCATCGATCACGTACGCAGGCCCGAGTCCTGCGCGGACGGCCGTCGCGTACACGATCGGCTTGAACGTTGACCCTGGCTGACGCAGCGCCTGCACCGCACGATTGAACTTGGAATCGGCAAAGTCGCGTCCGCCAACGAGCGCGCGCACCGCGCCCGCACGTGGGTCAACGGCCACAAAGGCGCCCTGCAAGTACGGAGAGTCGCCACCTCCGCCGAGCGCGGCGCCTTCCGCGTTGCGCGCCTGATACTGCTCGTACGTGAGATGCGTGTAGTTGCCAAACTTTCCGGATTCAATTGCGCCGAGCTGTTCTTCCATGGCGCGTTCGGCCGCGACCTGCATGTCGAGGTCGAGCGTGGTGTACACCTTGAGCCCCTGCTCGTACAGCTTCTGACCAAAGTGCTGATCAAGCTGTTGACGCACCCATTCCACAAAGTACGGCGCTGTTTCGCCTGACTCCGTGCGCTGCGCCAGCTGTAACGGAAAAGCTTTCGCCAGACTCGCGTCAGCGCTGGTAACCACACCGGCGCGTCGCATCAGTTCGATAACGGTATTGCGGCGCTGAATGGCGCGATCGGCAAAGCGGCGCGGGTTGTACCGCTCCGGGGCTTTAGGCAGTGCGGCCAGCATGGCGGCTTCGGCCACGCTGATGTCCTTGACAGATTTGCCGAAGTAGCGCTGCGCTGCTGTTTCCACGCCGTAGGCGCCCGCGCCGAGATAGATCTGATTCAGATACAACTCGAGAATGCGATCTTTTTCGTACGCACGTTCAATGGAGATCGCGACGCGCGCTTCCTTGAGCTTGCGCACGATCGTTTTTTCGCGCGACAACGACTCCGGAAAAATATTGCGCGCCAACTGCATGGTGATGGTGCTGAAGCCCTCAGCGAATCCACCGGCTTTGATGTTGCGAGCCAACGCGCCGAACACGCGGATGAAGTCGATGCCGTTGTGGTCGTAGAATCGCTTGTCTTCCACCACCAGAAACGCGTCTTTCACGTGCTGCGGCAGATCGGTCAGGCGCACGAGGGTGCGTCGCTCGAGTCCGAGTTCGGCGATAAATCGACCATCGGCCGCGTAGAGCTTGGACGTCTGGTTCGGGATGTACGCGTCCAGTGCGGCCACGGTGGGGCACACATTGCCTCGGCACACCATGGTCCAAGCCACGGCGGTTCCGGCAATGCCCACCGCCGTGCCGAAAATCGCCGCAATGCAGAGCCAGCCAAACCATGGACGACGCCAAAAGCGCGGCCCCTTGGCACGTTTGGTGGCGGCGCTCACAGGCTGCGGGCGCGCGTGGCGCTGCTTGGTTCGCGAGAATTCATGAAATGAACGCTACAGGAATGGCGCAGACGCGCCAAGAGCTACAGGCGCCTATAATTGGGCGTATGTCCTCTGATATCGCACTGCTCGACGAATTGGCGTGGCGCGGCCTGCTGTTCCAGCACACCGACGGCCTCGCCCAGCACCTCGCCTCCGGATCAGTAACCGCGTACTGCGGCTTTGATCCCACCGCGCCCAGCCTGCACGTGGGCAATCTCGTGCCCGTCATGGGGCTGCGCCATTTGCAGCGCGCCGGCCATCGGCCGATCGCGCTTGTGGGCGGCGGGACAGGAATGATCGGTGATCCAAGTGGCAAAAGCGCCGAACGCACGCTGCAGTCGCTGGACGTGATCGCCGAAAACGCGCGACTGATCGGGTTACAGCTTGAGCGCTTTCTCGACTTTGACGGACCGCAGGCGGCGCGCATGTCGAACAACCTGGAGTGGCTGGGCGGACTCGGCATGCTCGATTTTCTTCGTACCACCGGCAAGCACTTTACGGTGAACTACATGCTGGCCAAGGACTCGGTGAAGTCCCGTCTTGAAGACGGAATTTCCTACACCGAGTTCACCTACATGTTGCTGCAAGCGCACGACTACGCCGAGCTGCACAAGCGGCTCGGCGTGACGCTGCAGATTGGCGGCAGCGATCAGTGGGGCAACATGACGGCTGGTCTCGAGCTCATTCGGCGCACGAATGGCGCTGAGGCGCATGTGTTCACATTGCCGCTGGTCACCACGGCGAGTGGACAGAAGTTTGGTAAATCGGAAGCGGGCGCGGTGTACCTCGATGCCCAGCGCACGTCGCCGTACCGGTTTTATCAGTTCTGGCTTGGTGCAGACGATCGCGACGTGATTCGCTGGCTCAAGCTGTTCACGTTTCTCACGCGCGACGAGATTGGTGCGCTCGAAGCGGCTACGGAGTCACGTCCGGATCAGCGCGAGGCGCAGCGTGCGCTGGCCGATGACATGACCGCGCGTGTGCACGGCCGTGATGTGCTGCGCACGGTGGACGAGATTTCGCGCGTGCTGTTTGGCAAGGGAGATCCGCGCGAGCTCGCCGAGGGCACGTTGCGTGCAATGGCGGGTGAAGTGCCGTTCGCCGAGGTGGATGTACCGGCCGATGGCGCGCCGATTGACGCGCTGGATCTGGTCGTGAGCACGGGCCTCGCGAAGAGCCGCGGTGATGCGAAGCGGCTCGTGGAGCAGGGCGGTGTGAGTGTGAACGGCGAGAAGGTGTCGATGGCCGATCGCACGGTGCCAAACGAACGTTGGCTCGCCGGGCGGCATGTGCTGGTGAAGAAGGGGAGCCGGGATTGGGGGTTGGTGCGGGTGCGTTAGGCGCTTTACCGCTTACTGGTTGCAGCACGCTTTCGTAAACACACTGACCGCGAAGTTATCGATCCGGGGAAAGCCGGAGGTGTCCTCGGATACGATGACCAGCGTGGAGTCGCGGGCGGATAATCCGCGCACAGTGCCAGGCATCACGATGCTGCCCTCGTAGCGCCAGGGATTCAGATGGTAAAAATCAACGAGGCGCCGCCGCACTGACGTTTTTCCCCCAAACCCGACCGCGAGATAGGAGCCGAGCTGCGCAACCGCCTGCACCCCGAACGGCTGTCCGGGCACGAAAGATGTTCGCGTGCCCTTGCCTTCTTTCGTGTCGATGACAATCGGCGGCGGCACAAACTCAACTAACGGAAGCGGCGAAACCGTTGCCACGTCGGAAAATACGGCAAGCCACGACTCGTCATGAGCGCCCAGTGCGCACGAGCCGCCTTCAAGCGGATAGAGCTTCAGTTGGGCATCCAGCGCAGTGCGGTGAACGGGCCGACCAAGTGCTACCGGTATTAAGTCCACCAGTGAGTCGACATCGGGCACGAGTCGGGCGAGACCGCGACCCCGAATCGTGCCACTCGGGAAAGTGAACGCGTGCAGTTCTCCGTTCGATAAACGACAGAGCCCGCGAAGCAATCCCATCATGGTGACATTCCGCGATTCAAGGAGCGCGCCCTCGCTCGTCCATTCCGTGATGCGCCTGTTTCCAGAATCGTAGTAAAAAACGGAAGAATCTGTCGCTCTCGAGATTTCACCAAGCAGCAACTCGCCCGGCCCGCTTCCGCGTCTGCCCTTTCTCCACAGCACCTCGCCATCCTCACGTCGCAGTCCCATCAAGGACATGCGTCCAATGTCCTGAACGATCACAGAGTTCGGCATAACTTCTGCGTGTGTCGGGTGCAGGAAGGTGGTATCGTCCCACGTGCCGACGTTGCTCCAACGCACGCGCATTTGTAGCGATGTCGGACGTCGACCGGATTCGCGCAGATCCTCGGGCCAATGTGCGGGCTGAAGGAGAATCTTCTCCGTGGCGTTGGGCGACGGATCATCAGGCACAGAGTCGCTCAACACATCTTCGGCTGCGACCATCTCGACAGGTCGCGACGGAGCGTCTTCACCCGTCGCTGCAATCGCTCCTACCGCAGCATCGTCACCGCGCGAACTGTCGGCGCAGCCGATTAATGCGACGCAAACCAAAGCGACGGCCTTGAGAGAATGCTTCATGGTTGTCGTGTGAAGGTCTTCTCACGGGAAAACATTGCGACGAACTCCCATGAATGTCCTCGCTCATGTCCAATCGACGGTTGGAACTCTCGCAGCGCAAGGCGTGTCTCAGGCGTGCCAAGAGCGGCGCAGGGCTAGAAGCTCAGCTCGCTTGCCCCCCCCCGATTTCGTACCTTTTTCGCATGCCGATGCGAATAAGCACTCTCCGGCTGACTCTCGCGTTAGCGGCGCTTGCCGCTCCGTGCGCGATTGTCACAGGCCAGGATTCTGTGGTGCACGTACGAGACTCGGCCGGCATTGCCGTTCCGTACGCGCTTGTGGACGCCGGTTCCTTGTCCGGTCGCGTCACAGATTCGCTAGGCATTCTGAGGCTCGTCAACACGGAGCAAGCAACGCTGCAAATCCGCGCGCGACGCATAGGGTACGCGCCGTTCTCTGGCAAAGTGGATCGCGATACCAACGGGGTTTATTAAGTGACGCTTTCGCGCACCGCAACGGAGATCCAAGGCGTACGCGTGGTGGGAAACCCACTAGCGTCACCTCTCGCCCGCAATGGCTTTTGCGATCGCATGCAGCGCGTGCAGAATGGTGCAATCGTGGGCGAGTTCATTACGCCGGAGGAACTGGATCAGCGTAAACCCATGCAGACTTCTTACGCGCTCGCAGGCAAACGGTACGTCACGGTACGTCGAGAGGGCAAACGTTCGCGCTCGACGCTTTCGGGTCGAGGTTCATGCGCGATGACCATACTGCTTGATGGTGTACGAATGAACGACGTGCTTCAACCAGGTGATGAAATGGCGCGCGAGCGTCGACCACCCAACTACTCGGGGCCCGAGCCGGCCGACAGGCGGTTGACGGTTGACGAGTTGGTGGGAGGCGGATCTGTAGCCGCAATTGAGATCTATCCGAGTACAGCGAATGCGCCTGCAGAACTCATCCCGCTGACAGGAGGTGGATCATGCGGGATTGTTGCGATCTGGACGGGAGCTCGGCGCTAAGCTCTCATCGCCGCAGCCCTTTCGGCGCGAACTAGGATTCCAGCGCCGCAATCGTCCGCTCAATCTCTTCCATCGTGTTGTAACCGTGGGGCGCGAGCCGAATCGCGCCCTCGCGCGGCACACATACCACACCGGCACGCTTTAGTCGACCAAGCGCGCCCGACATATCGTCAGGCGTAACCGCAACTACACCCGCACGACGCGAGCGGTCAGCCGGCGTCCACAACTTCACATCGCTGCGCGACTGCGCCCACTCCACGAGCCGATCCGCCAACG
Source organism: Gemmatimonadaceae bacterium (assembly GCA_051859245.1). Taxonomy (GTDB): domain Bacteria; phylum Gemmatimonadota; class Gemmatimonadetes; order Gemmatimonadales; family Gemmatimonadaceae; genus JAABRT01. The sequence goes on along the minus strand of JBHYGA010000008.1, from coordinate 63,306 downwards.
CTTCAATGTGCGCGCCGAGCGCCGCCGGCCCGCCCGCTTCGCGCATGGCGGCGAGTGATTCGTTCGCCACGCCAAAGTCGTGATACGCGAGCGTCACCACTTCAAACCGGCGCGCGTCGGGCCAGAACTCGTACTTGTAGTCGGTAAGATGCGCGTAGTCTGCCGATGCAGTCATGCACGCCCAGCCTACATCAGGCGCCTGCAGCACATCGTGCAATTCCTGGCGCACGTACACGAAGCCCGTTCCCCACGGACTCAGCATCCACTTTTGAGCACCGCTCGCAAACACATCAACGCCGAGCTCTCGCACATTAATCTCGCGTACACCGCAGCCCTGAATGCCGTCCACAATAAAGAAGGCGCCGGCCGCTCGACAGGCGTCACCAATCCGCGCGAGATCCACCACAAAGCCGCTCGCGTACTGCACCCACGACACCACTACGGCCACAACATCACCGCGTGAGATGCGCGTGATCAGTTCGTTTTCGTCTGGCAGTCCATCTTCGCCAAACGGCACACGCTCAAGGCCAACACCGCGCGAACCAAGCGCCATGAACGGATACACGCAGCTCGGAAACTCGCCGTCGAAGGTGAGAATCGTGCCGGGGCGCAGCGGCAATCCACGTGCGGCCACGTTCAAACCGTAGGTAGTATTGGGCATGAGCGCGATCTCGGTGCTCTCTGCGCCAATCATCGCTGCAAAGTGCTCACGCGCGTGCTGCGCGGCGTTCACCATGTGCGGGATCGAGATGTTCTGTGGCTGCGCGCGCAGCTCCAACCACTCGCGCCCCTTCTCCACCGCACGCGCCGGATGCGGGCCAGTGCTGGCGGCGTTCAGATAGATGACGTCGTCTGACGACATCCACGGATAGTGTGCGCGAAGCGGAGCAGTGCTCATATGAAAATCTGAAAGATGTCTAGCGACGAGGATCGGTAGCGTCGCGCACCGCGTCGCCCAAGAGATTAAAACCAAGCACCGCCGCGCCAATGGCGAGACCAGGCGCAAGTGACGTCCACGGCGCGCCACGCAGCTGCGAAAGGTCGCGGCCGTCGGCAATCATGGCGCCCCAACTCGGCGTTGGCGGTTGCACGCCGAGCCCAAGAAACGACAGCGCCGCCTCGGCCATGATAGCACCGGCTACACCAAGCGTGACCGCAATCAGCACCGGCGCCGCAACGTTCGGCAGAACATGCCGCACCAGAATGCGCGCGTCACGCGCACCCACCGCGCGCATGGCCTGCACATACTCCAGCTCACGCACCACCAGCACCTGACCACGCACCAACCGCGCCATGCCAGCCCAGCCCACTACACCGATCGTTACGCACACCACCGTAAGCGACGGCGAAAATGCGGCGGCCATGGCAATGAGTAGCAACAACGACGGAAATGCGAGCGTCACATCGGCGAGTCGCATCACGATTTCATCAATCCACCGACCGTAGTATCCGGCCACCAGCCCAAGCGCGACGCCAAGCAACAGCGCGATGCCCTGCGACACGATGCCCACCAGCAACGACACACGCGCGCCATACACCAGGCGCGACCACACATCGCGCCCCTGTACGTCAGTGCCGAACCAGTGATCAGCCGAGGGCGCTTGCAGTGCATCGTTGAGGCTGATGCGCAGCGGATCTCCGGCCACGAGTGGCGCGGCGATTGCAAGCAGCACGAGCAAACCAACGACGCTGACACCAATCCACCCGCGTGCATCGCGCAGCAAGTGCCGCCAGGCGCGCGAACGCTCCGCCATCATGCCGCGCGACGCGCCGCGCTTTGCACGCGCGTTACCGCCTCGAGCACCGCGTCATACAGTCGCTCAGGCCCGTGCAACCGCTGCACACGAAGTCGCGCCGCACCACCAAGCGCGCGCTGCTCATTGTCGTGCGCGATCAAGCGCGCCAACTCGGCCGCCGCCAGTGATTCGGCCAGCACGCCCTCGCCGCCCAGCACACAGCCAGTCACACCATGCTCAACCAACGGCATCAGCGTAGACTCCGCCCACAGCAGCAGTGGCACACGTTGCGCCATTGCATGCAACGCCACGGAAGCGCCCGAGTCACCCTCGGCAATCACCCACGCGGCAAATGTGCCCACCGGCAGCATTCTACTTCCATCACCGAGTGGTCCTGTGGTCAACTGCGACGCGATTTGCAGCGCGGCACCGTGTACACGCAGCGGTTGCAGTGCTTCGGGTGCGCCGAGCAAGTGAATACGCAGCTGCGCGTGCCGTTTGGCAACCTGAGCGGCGGCGCGCAACGCACTCAGCGATTCGTGGGGCGCCTCCGGGTGCGGTACGATCACCAACACCGGTGTTTCACGCGCGGCCTGAAACAGCACGTCCTCGCGCGGGCTCACGGCCATCGGGATTTCGCACGTGTTGTTGTTCGCCGGCTCACGTGCGGTGCTGATTTTTTCGCGCAACGTTGGCAAGAGGTACGCGCTCGGCACACGCCGCGAAAACAGCCGCGACCCGAGTGAGGCCTCCTGGGGCGCTGCGCCAAACGCCAATCGCTGCAACACACATCCGTGTTCGGCCACGGTGCGGGCAAGCAGCCGTCGCAATACTTCATCGTCGGTGACGGCCACATTCGCGCGCACCGATTCCGCACGCGCACGCAGCGTGGATGCGATCACGCGAGCCCGCGCTTCGGTGTCGAATGTTGACAGCGTGACATCAGGTGCCACGTCGCGCCAGTACGCGTCCGCACCATTCGGCACCACGGCCGACACTGGCAAATCACGCACACGTGCTTCCTGAGCGAAGAGCGCAAGCTGCAGCGTTGACGCATCCCACGCGCGCGACGATGCCAGCAGCAACCGAACGCGCGGTGTATTCACGCGGCGCCAGCCGACACGGCCGTACGGCCACCGTCAAACTGCATTGCGTGCAGCCGCGCGTAGGTACCACCGCGGGCAAGCAACTGCTGATGCGTGCCCTCTTCTACGAGTTCGCCGCGCTCTAACACCAGAATGCGGTCGGCATGCTGAATGGTGGACAACCGGTGCGCAATCACAAACACCGTGCGGCCCTCCAGCAACCGATCAATTGCTTCCTGCACCAGTCGCTCCGATTCCACATCGAGCGCACTCGTGGCTTCGTCGAGAATGAGAATCGGCGGGTCGAGCAGCAGCGCCCGCGCGATGGCCAGCCGCTGACGCTGTCCACCCGACAAACGCGCGCCACGTTCGCCTAGAGACGTATTGTAACCGTCGGGCAGTTCGGTGATGAATCCGTGCGCGTTGGCCGCGCGTGCGGCCGCTTCCACCTGCGCATCGGTATATGTGCGACCACCAAACGCAATGTTGTTGCGCACGGTGTCGTTAAATAGCACGGTGTCCTGACTCACAATGCCAGTGAGTGAACGCAGTGCATCCAACCGGATGTCCGCAATGTTCACACCATCAAGGACAATGCGACCTTGCGAAGGCTCGGCGAACCGCGGAATCAGGTCCACCAGCGTCGACTTTCCCGCACCGCTCGGCCCCACCAGCGCCACGACCTCGCCTTTGCGCGCACGGAATGACACGCCGCGCAATGCCTCGGCGCCGCCCTCGTACGCAAAGTGCACGCCTTCAAACGTCAGTCCTTCCTTAAACTCGGCGATGGTGCGTGTGCCGCGATCGTTCATGGTTTCCGACGGTGCATCGAACACTTCAAACACTCGCTCCGCGCTGGCCAGCGACTGCTGCGCCACGGTGGGTACCTGCGCAAGCTGCTTGAGAGGCTGCAACATGCGCATCACCATGATCAGGAACGCGACCAGCTCGGAGCCCACCATCGTCTCCTCAACCATGACCAGCTGCGCGCCCGTCCACAGCACGGCCACGGCCACCACGGTACCGAGCGTTTCCGTAATCGGTGCGCTCAACATGGCCAGACGACCCACTTTCACGTTGCCGCGGGCGAACACCTCGTTGGCTTGCTGAAAGCGCTGCGTTTCATACGGTTCGGCGCGGAATGCTTTCACCAATCGCATGCCGGTGACCGACTCCTGGACAATGCTCGTGAGTTCACCGTGCTGATTACCTAATCGACGGTGCCCCTTTCGTAACTTGCGCAGCACCGGCAGCAGCGACGCTGTAATGAGCGGCGCGCCCACCAGCGATACCAGCGTCAGCTCCCACGACATGGAAAGCAGCGCCACAATCGTCACGATCACCTGTGCGCCGCTCATGATTGAGCGTGTAATCAACTCGGTGATCACGGCCTTGGTGTTCTGCGTATCGGTGAGAACACGCGCAATCACCTGCCCCACTTTGGTACTCGTAAACCAGGGCAACGGCAAGCGCTGCAAGTGGCTGTACAGCGCACTCCGCAAATCGCGCAGCACGTACTCCTGCAGCTGCGCACCGAGCTGTCCGCTAAACCACACCAGCACATTCTTGGCCGTGACAACGGCCAGAATGAACAGAATGACGCTGAGCAGAGAGCCGCGCGGATCGGTGGAATCAAGGAACCAGCCGACCGTGACCTGCAAGAGGTCGTTCACCAACCCTGGCGAGTTGGTGAGTGGCGGCAACTTGAACAGCGCATTCAGAAACGGAATGAGCAGCGTGAACGAGAAGACGTCGAGAATCGCCGCTCCTACGTTTGTAACCACTGCCAGCACCATGCGCCAACGGTGCGGGCGCAGGAACGCGAACAGTCTCGGATACACCTTGAGCGGCGCTACCGCCCGCATCTCAGACGTATGCGTTGCCATGGGCTAGCGTTTGGGCGTCAGCAGCGACACCGGAAGAATGCACTCTTCCGGCGTGACACCGCCGTGCAGAAACGATCCCTTATAGCGCTGCTGATATTCGCGCAGTTTCGTGGGGTACACAAAAAACGTGTCGCCCGTTGACAGCAGCGTATTCATGGACTGCCCGCGGTGTGGCAGTCGCAGATCGTCGGGATTCGTAAAGAGCAGCGCCTGGTCTTCGCGTTCGGCGCGCAAGTCTTCGCCGAACTTGTAACGAAGGTTCGACGTCGCATCGCGCTTGGCGAATACCGTAGCCGGCGTGTTGCAATGCAGCGCGCCGTGATCAGTGGTGATCACGACTTTGATGCCGCGACGCGCAGCATCCTGCAGGAGTGCGAACAGCGCAGACCGCTGCACCCACTGATGCGTAAGCGCACGCAGTGCCATCTCGTCGCGCGCCACTTCGTACAGAATCATGGACTCGCTGCGTCCGTGTGTGAGCAAGTCTACAAAGTTGAACACGAACGCCGAGATGCCGTCACCGGCAATTGCACTCGACAGGTGCCGCAGCAGATCGTCGGCATCTGCGGGCGATGTGATCTTGCTGTAGCGAACGGGCAGATCAAAGCCGAGGTCTTTCAACTGCGCCTGCAGCAGATCCTTCTCGTGCGCGTTCAGCGTTTCGTCGTCACGATCGCCCCACCAATCGGGGTATCTCGCCGCGATTTCGCCAGGAAACAGTCCGCTGAAGAGCGAGTTGCGTGCGTACGGTGTGGCCGTGGGCAGAATGCCGTAGTAGTGCGTGGTCTCAATCTCAAAGAGCGGCGCGAACAACGGCTCAATCGCCTTCCACTGATCCTGACGCAAGCAGTCGATCACAATGAACACCACCTTCCGATCGTTGCGCAGCACGGGCGCGACAAACTCCGGCACCACGTCTACGGAAAGCGGTGGACGTTCGCCTTCAAGATCGCGCAACCATCGCGGATACTCCGTCTTCATGAACTGCGCAAACGCGCGGTGCATGTCGGGATAGAGCCCGCGCAGCGATTCGTGCAGCCCCATTTCGCCGGCGTCCGCGAGGTCAACATCCCATTGCGCCAGTTCCACCCAGCGATCAATCCAGCCGCGCCAGTCGAGTCCGGAATGACGTTCGGCCTCAATCGCACGAAACCGCTCCACAAATCCGCGGGCCAGCGCCTGCGAGCGAATGAGCGGACCCTCGAGAATGCGCGTGACAACCGCGAGCACCTGACGTGGTGTGACCGGCTTCACCAGATAGTCGCGTACGTTCGCGCCGATCGCCTCCTTCATGGTGGCGTCTTCTTCGCTCTTGGTGATCATCACCACGGGAAGAGATGGCGCAAACTCTCGCAGCTCACGATACGCCGCCAGGCCACGCGTGCCTGGCATCTGCTCGTCGAGCAGCAGCAAATCAAACGGACGCCGCCGCAGCAGCTCGAGCGCGTCGTCCGCGTTCGTGGCCATCTCCACGGCGTAGCCTTTGTCGCCGAGGAAAAGCTTGTGGGGTTCAAGAAGCTCGGCTTCGTCGTCGACCCAGAGAATCTGTTTGACCGGTAATGCCATATGCGTGAAAGCTATCCGGTTTCGCGGGCGGATGAGAGGCGATGTAGATTCGCTCGTGTCTATGCTTCAACCTCCCTACTCACTCGCTCCCATCGGGTTCCCGTTTCCCGCCATGGCCGGACTGGCCGGCCGGCTGCCGCTTGGCGGCGGGCGCGAAGTGGTGCTGGCCCTGCTCGCGGTCGCGCGGCTGGCGAGTGGCTTGCTGCCGCCCGACCGATTGCCGCTCGAAGATCGACAGGCTCGTTCGGCGGCGGCCCGCATCTGGCTGGCGTCGCTTGCGCTCCCGGCCGCGCTGCGTGTGCCGTTGGCCCGCGTGATCGATGCAACCACGGCTGGCGCGATGCCAACTGCCGGCGCCTTACGTGCGGTTGGTGCGGCGGCGGGCGGATATCTCGACGGCGCCGCGTCGCTCGAAATCGAGCGGTTGGTGCGCCGACTCGCCACGGCGTCATGAGCGTGCTGGCCAGATTTGGCGGTGCTGCTTCGCGAGGGCACGACGCATGACCGCGCGACCACCCGTTCGCACCGCGTCAGCTGATCCGTGGCTCGTGCCGTGCGGATTTCCAAGCCTGGCACCACTGGTGCACGGCGGTTTTCGCGCCGGTGATCTGATCGTGCTTGGTGGCGACGCAGGCAGCGGTACATCATCGCTGGCCCTCGCGTTTGCACTGCGCGCCAGCGCCATGGGTACGCCTTCGCTTGTACTCTCGTCTGAATACTCGGCGGCGCGCACGTTTGAACGCGCACTCACGTCGGTTTCGCGCGTTCCGCTGGAAACCTTGCGGCGCGGTTCACTCGATGATGCGGCGCGCACCGCGCTCTCGGCGGCCGCATCGCATTTGCGCGAGCGTGCACCAGTGATCATGTCCATGGAGCTTGACGGTGTGGCCGGCGTCACCCGCGCCGTTGACGCCGCGCGCGGCACGCGACTGCTCGTGATTGACGGACTTGAAGCGCTGCTCACGGATCCATCGTCGCGCGACGACGCGCTCGCGTACGCGGTACTCGCCTGCAAGCGCCTCGCGGTGTCACGTGACATGGTGGTGCTGCTCACCGCGCACCTGCCGAACCTTGATCGCACGCGCCGCGACCTGCGCCCGGTGCTCGCCGATTTTGGCGTGCGCGGTGCGGTGAGTGCGCACGCGGACCTCGTGCTCGGCCTGTTTCGGGAAGAGCTCTACCAATCAGACTCGGCGCTGGTCGGGGCGGCCGAATTGCATCTGCTCAAGCACCGCACGGGTGATCGGGCCTATGTGGACCTCTATTTTGACGCCCCCTGCCTGCGGTTCGAAGACGTGATCGAGGCGTAGGGCCAGCCCTCAGCGCTGATTATATTTTGAGGTTGAATCAGGTTGGCCCCGCTTCTGCGGCGCCTTCGCCTTTGAGACGCTCCCGGAGTGAATATGGCTGGTCACAGTAAATGGAAAACCACCAAGCACTACAAGGCGGCGGTTGACGCCAAGCGCGGTGCCTTGTTCACAAAGCTCATTCGTGAAATCACCGTAGCCGCCAAGGCCGGCGGCGGTGACCCCGAGGGCAATCCGCGTTTGCGCACCGCAATTGACAACGCGCGCAAAGTGTCGTGCCCCAAGGAAAACATTGAGCGCGGCATCAAGAAGGGCACCGGCGAACTCGAAGGTGTGGACTACATCGAAGTGCTGTACGAGGCGTACGCGCCGGGCGGTGTGGCGCTGATGATTCAGGCACTCACCGACAATCCCACGCGCACCGTGGCCGACGTGCGGCACAAGTTGTCGCGCAACGGTGGAAATCTTGGTGCGTCGAACTCCGTGTCGTATCTGTTTGATCGCAAGGGACGCATGTCACTCGCTGCCGAAGGGCGCGACGAAGACACGGTGATGATGGCCTCGCTTGAAGCGGGCGCTGAAGATGTAGCGCTCGACGGCGAAGATTTTACCATCACCACTGCGCCCTCGGATTTGCACGCGGTACGTGAAGCACTCGAGAAGGCGGGTTATCCGGTGCGTGAAGCGGCGCTGGCCTGGGTGCCTAAGTCCACGGTAAAAGTGGAAGGCGAAAATGCGACCGCGCTGCTCAAGTTGCTCGACGCACTCGATGATCTCGACGACGTGCAGAACATTGACGCGAACTTCGAAATGGACGACGACGCGTGACGCTCACCGGTGGCGTCGTTCTCGGCATTGATCCGGGCACGGCGGTCACCGGGTACGGTGTGGTGCGACGCGGTGTTCGCGGTGCACCGGAGCTCATTGAATGTGGTGTGATTCGGACGCGCGCCGAGCAGCCGTTGGCGGCGAGGCTGCGCGACATTCATGAAGGTGTGACGGAACTGATCGCGCGTCACGCACCGTCAACAATGGCTGTTGAAGACGTGTTCTACGCCAAGAATGTGCGCACTACTGTTGTATTGGGCCACGCGCGCGGTGTGATTCTGCTGGCCGGTGAACTGGCTGGTGTCACGATCGAGGAGTACCCGCCCGCGGTGATCAAAAAGGCCATTGTCGGACGTGGCGCCGCAACGAAAGAACAAATGCAGTACATGGTGGCGCAGTTGCTTCGCCTGAAGTCTCCGCCGCAGCCCGCCGACGCGGCCGACGGTGTCGCTGCGGCGCTGTGTGCGCTGCTCGCGCCGCGGCTCCCCTCGTTGTCTTCACTCAAGTTGCCCACGCGCCGCCCATGATTGCGCTGCTGACTGGTCGTCTGGTGTATCGCTCTGTTGCGCTCATCGAAATCGAAACGAGCGGTGGCACGGGGTACGAAGTGCATATTCCGCTCTCCGTTTTCGAGAAGCTCCCGGCTGACGGCGCGGAACTCACGTTGCATACACATCTCGCGGTGCGTGAAGATGCGTGGGATCTATACGGCTTTGTCTCGCGACTGGAACGCGATGTATTCCGTCGTGTGCTCACGGCCAAGGGCGTAGGTCCGTCGCTGGCGCTGGGCATTCTCTCAACCATTGGCGCCGAGCGAGTAGTCGAAGTGCTGCGCGCCAAGGACATCACCACACTCATGCGCGTACCGCGCGTGGGTAAGCGTAAAGCCGAGCAGATTGTGCTGGATCTTTCCGAGAAGGTAGACGACTTGCTCGTGGCCGGTGGCGGTGATGTGTCGCGCGCGCGGGCGGGCGGTGCTGCGCCGAATAACGAATCGGTGCGTGCGCTTATTGCACTCGGTTATGGCGAAGCCGAGGCGCTTGCGGCGGTGCGGCAAGTTGGCGCGCAGGGTGATGTCGCGAGTACAGTGCGCGCGGCGCTGGTGGTGCTGGGCCGGTAGTCACTGCCCTCCGGTCAACGTTCCTGCAGGGCGGGCCGCAGGGAACGCGAAGGCGCGAAAACTGCGAACTACAAAAACCCGAAAGCAGCTCGCGGCTTGGAAGCAAGTCGCGAACCGTTCAGTTTTCATCTGAATGAGTCTGGTCTCTTGGATTGACTTACACCTTGTCCAAGAGGCCCAGCATTCAGCGAAGATGTTTGCCGTCGCTCCCGAATGGTGACTATCTCCATTCGCACCTTCGTAGCTAAGCTGACATTACTGCGCCCCGGCGATTGCCTGAAGCTCTTTCAGACTTGGGATTCCGCGAATCAATCCGGTTCTTGAGACGAAGACCGGAGTACCTCGAACGCCAAGCTCCGAGGCAACTCGAATCGATCGTTCCACTTCAAGCTTCGCGCTATCTGATTGCGCACACGATTGGAAGCGCGGGTCTTCGACATTAGGCAGAATGAGCTCCACGGAATCCGCGTTCGCCCAATTGAGTGTGTAGAAATAGTGGTCAAACGCCCGTTTGAACTCGCCACCTGCGGCTGCGCAAACACTGAGCTCAGCAGCCCTGACTGCTAAAGCGCGCGATGGAGCTGGCATGTGCAGGTATCCGACGCTCATTCCAAGTGCTATTGCGGAGTCTACGATCGGTGCACTCTCAGCGCAAAACGCACATTGAAAGTCAGCGATCATAATCACTTGATAGTTGGCTGCTCCTTCCTGCAGGGGCAGCGCAGCAAGAGAAAGCTCGGCCCAACGTTTTGGTGCCTTCCACTGAACTTCCAGTATCTCTACATAGCTCATCAGCCTGCGTCCAAGCGGAGCACTCGGACGAATGAACAATCCGATCGCGGTCGCAAATGCCAAGACCGTTGCAACACTCAGGATGCGATCGAAACGTGAACGTTTTTCCTTGTTGCGCACGCGTGATGTAGTTCCTGAGCTAAAGTGTTCGTGGACGCAGGCTTCAGAGTGTGCTTGAGAAATGCTTTATCGCTATGGCCTTACTCGACTGCCGGGCAGCGATCGATCTCGACGTCATCACCGGTGATGCTGCAGTTGTACTTGCAGGTCTTGCACGTCGTTCCGCCGGTGTTGCTGCACGAGCCGTTTGTCGAGTCGTAAGTAATGCGAGGGCATGGACCCTCGTCCGCTGCTTGAGCGGTTTCGGTGTATGCGAAACTGAGGACCGCCATCGACAATGCAAAACCAAAGTGTCTCAACGTCATCGACTACTCCTGACAGTCTAGAGGATCAGCTTCGGAGCGCCCCTGAGTGAACGCTTCGACTACATCTCAGGGTGAGATGAGTTGCCGACGATACTCCCCCCCCCTGCATCTTTGTCAAGCATTTTCTTTTTTGCTCATTCTTCTTCGTCTTGGAGTCATCGTGACCGGACCTTTAAGTGCGAATTTACTTCTACTGTTTGCTTGGATGGGCTTGCGCCCGCTCGCCGCACAGTCGATACAACGCTACGAAGTTTCGTCTGCACCGACTCTTCGAATAGAGGATGATGGATCGCCTGCGAAAAATTTCGGCGCCATTGTTGCGGTTAGCGAACTCAATCGCGGACGCCTTCTAGTCGCAGAGAGACAATCAGGAGAACTGCGCATCTTCGACGCGAACGGTCAGCCTCTGCAGATCGCGACACGACGCGGCGAGGGGCCAAACGAAGTCGGTTCCATCGCATTCCTGCGACGCTTGAACGACGCAATCGTCGTTTACGACCGACGTCGAGCAGTCTGGTTCGACAGTGACTCAGTTCGTGAGAAGCGCCGAGAGACCGTGCTCGACGGCGCTAAAGTCACTATCGGCGGCGTTCTAGGGAATGGTCGGTTCTGGGGAATGCGCACGAGTAGCTGGACGGTTGAAGCGAAGGTGGTAACCGGAGTTCGTCGAGATTCGGTGGAGTACGTGCTTCTGGACCCCACTCGGACGCGGGTCACGGCGTCGCTTGGTCCGCGCTTGGCGTCGACCTCACTTACAGTCGCGACGTCGAACGCAGCAGCTGGCATGCTAGGCTCTAAACAACGGCTGGGTCACCATCTCCACGTTGTTGGTGCCTATGAGAAACTGTGGTTCGGAGACTCAGGCGAGAGAAAGCTGTCGTGGCTCGATACTCGCACCGGAAGCACCGGATCCACGACGTTGGCCATCAAAGAGACGGCTTGGAGGGAGTCGCGGATCGCAGCAGAACGAGCAAGGCTGGTTCGCGAGGTCTCTCCTGGGGCAGATCGCGAGCTGGCTCTTGCGGAGCTGGACAGTAAGTGGCGTCCCAAGACACGACCCTACTACAGCAGCTTATACGCCGACTACAACGATGGTCTGTGGGTCGAGTTGTTCGAGGAAGTGCCTACAGCGCAACCACGTGAGTGTCTAGTGCTGAACGCCTCAGGTGCCGTTATCGCGACGGTCGTGCTACCTAACGGCTTGCAAGTGATGGAAATCGGACGCGACTACGTGCTTGGAGTTCGTCGGAATGCGGATGACCTGCTCTCGGTCGAGCGTTACCGTTTGGAGAGAGCACCTAAGCGCCCAAGCTGATAAGAACGCATCGCAAATTCGATTAGGAAGCAGTGGCCCGTTGCAGTTCCCCTCAGAATCTGTTGCCGTTGCAGTTTTCGTGTCCTTTTGTGTTCTTCGTGCCCTTGGCCCGTCGGCGCAGCGCGCCGACGGGCCCCGGCAGTTATGCCTGCTCCAGTTACTATCTTCGGTTCCCCTGCGAACTGCGCGTCGGCGTACCACAGTTCGGAATCGTGATCGGCTGACCGTTCGGCCCCGTTGGCAGCGGACTGATCAGCTCACGCGAGCTACGCTCCGGATCTTCGCTCGCCATGTACGCCAGCATCGCCGTGAGGGTCGCGTTGTTCTTCACGTCGTCGATGATCAGCTTGTCGTACGAGTCGCGCTGCGTGTGCCACGTGCTGTTGCTGTAATCCCAAGACAGTGCGTTGAGCGTCAGCGCCGGCGCGCCGCGACAGGCGAACGACACGTGGTCGGTGCCACCACCAATGCCGCCAGGGCCTGACAGGCGAATCCACTGCGTGATGTCTGAGGGCATCGCCGACATGTACTGCGCCAAACGCGCGCCGTTCTTGGGCAGAATGCCCGGGCCCATGCTGACCACGCGGCCTGTGCCGTTGTCCTGATTGAAGAGGAACTGCAGCCCTTCAATCACTTCCGGATGATCGGCCGAATACGCGCCAGATCCGTTGAGGCCCTGCTCTTCACCGCTCCAAAGCCCAATGATGATCGTGCGCTTCGGCTGCGGATATACCGTCTTCAGAATACGCAGCGCCTCGAGCATGGTCACGGAGCCCGTGCCATTGTCGGTGGCGCCCGAGTGTCCTTCCCACGAATCATAGTGCGCAGAGAGCATCACGTATTCGTTCGGCTTCTCCGAGCCTTTGATCGTGCCAACCACATTGAACACCGGCTGTTCGCCGAGTGACTCCGATTCGGCCATCAACTTCACAACTGGACCCTGGTTGTTCTGCGCCAGTCGGAACAGCATGCCGTAATCTTCGCAGCCAATGTCGAGCGTGGGCAGCGGGTTGTTGCGCGGCGATCCGAAGATCTTCTGTACGCCCGAGTACGCCGACCAGCTCGATTCAAAGACGGCCAGTGCACCGGCGTCTTTCACATCCTGATAGAACGTGGGCACGCGCTGATTGAGTCCGCGATACGTGGCCGTGAGCTGATTCTGCTCAAGGTTCAGCGCTTCAATCGTGCTCGGCATTCCGAACAAACCAATCTGCTCGGCCGATCGACACGACAATCGTGGTCCGCCAGTTAGAACGATCTTGCCCTTCACCTTCGGCAGCCACGCACGGAACTCTTCGAGCGTCTGATACGGCTCAAGAATTACCACGCCGCCTTCAACAAACTGTCCGCCGGTATTGCCACTCCACGACAACATCGTTGCGTCGAGTGTCTTCACACGCGGCGCGGTGAGCGATGCATACGCAGAGCCACGCTTCCACGCGTTCCATGTGCCGTACTGTTCCTTCTTTGCGTCCACGCCCCAGCTCTTAAGCAACGACACGGCCCAATCTTGCGCACGATTCATGTTGGGCGAACCCGTGAGTCGCGGACCAATCGAGTCGAGCAACACCTGCGCAATTTTCGCCACCTGCGAGCGCTGCATGCCCTCTTCATAAATGCGATTGATGCCCGCATCAGTAGCGGGCGAGCGACGCACGTATTCCGGTGCGCTATCGATCGCGGGGGGCGTGGCACCAGGCGCTTTGACAATCGGGCGAGCCGGACCGCGACCACCCGGGCCCTGCGCGTCGAGCGGCATAGCCGCAATCACAAACGCGAGGGCGATGCCCGAACGCGTGAACAAACGTGACGACATGTAAAACTCCTGCGCGGAACTGGAGAGTGTGCGCGTCTCTCCGCGACCTGACGCGCACGGGGTTGGTTACTTCAACTGCGTGCGCGGCATGTATCGCCACACCTGCCACGCGAGCGACACGAATCAGGCGCGCGGACTCAAGCCATCCGTGAGCGACATACGATACGCCTTGATCGCCGGCACAAAACCAATCAGCGTGCCGGCGCCAAGCACGAGCGCGAGATACTTCCACTCAGTGGCGCCGAGTGCGCGAATCGCAAGATGCACACCGGAACGCGCTTCGATTGCGCCTTGCCCCAGCGTGAGAATCGCATAGACGAACAACACACCAAGCACGCAGCCAACAAACGCCAGCAATGCGGATTCAATCACGAGCAACGACACAATGGTGCGCGGACCCGCGCCAACCGCGCGCAGAATCGCCATTTCGCGGCGACGCGCGTCGAGTGAGCTGTACAGCGCTACCAGCATACCCGTGAGGCCAATCGCCACCGCAAACATGGCCACAATGCGCAGGCCGACTTCGGCGCTGGAAATGTTCTGCCACAGTTCGCCGAGTGCGACGCCGGGAATGATGGCCGTGACTGGCTCCACCAGATCCGTGTTCATTTCGCGCTGCAGCTGCAGCGCCTCGAATCGGTTCTTCGTCCCCACCATGAACGACGAGACCTGTTCGGCTTCGTGATCGTGGTCGGCGTGGTCGTCGTCGGCCGCCGGCGCCGAATCGCTCGACACCGACGCCGTCGGACGCGCTTCTGAGGCTACCGGCGGCTGCGCACCGGGCATCGTGGGCGTGCCCGGTGGCGGCTCATATCCCGGCATGACCGGCGGCGTTGCACCCGGCATGACCGGCGGCGTCGCACCCGGCATGGTTGGCGTGCCCGGCGGGGGCTCGTATCCCGGCATTGCAGGCGGCGTAGCGCCAGGCATCACCGGCGGCGGCTCCGCACCCGGCATCACCGGCGGCGTCGCCCCCGGCATGCTCGGCGTCCCCGCCGGCGGCACCACAGGCGCCGCACTCGGCGCCTGCTCAAAATCCTCGTGCATCGCTTCAATACCACCGAGCGTCACGTAAATCGCGCGATCAATCGGCGTGAACGTGCGGTTCAAAATACCCACCACCGTAAACGGATTCGCCTCGTGGTCCGCGATGCCGCCACCCTGCAATCCGTGCGTCACCACGATCGGCGAACCCAGCGTGTAACCCAAACGCGACGCGACTTCGGCACCAAGTACCACATCGGTATCCGTTTCCGCGGCACGCCCCTCCGCAAAGGTCACGCGCCCGTCTTCACGAAAACGATACCGCTCGTAAAACTCGTTCGTGGTGCCAATCACGCGATAACTGCGATGACTGTCGCCAAGCGCAAACGGAATGGACCACGCCACCGCCGGATGTTCGGCCCAGCGCTCGTACGTTTCGTAGCTGATCGCCGTGGACGACGCACCAATACCAAACACCGTGGACAGCAACACCTGCAGCGATCCACCGCGCGCACCAACGATGAGATCCACACCACGAATGGTGCCCGCAAAACTTTCGCGCACGCCGCTACGCACATGTTCAATGCCCACGAGCAACGTCACGCTGAGCGCAATGCTCGCCACGGTGAGCGACGAGGTGAACGCGCGACTGCGCAGCGACTGCAGGGCCAGCCGAAGAATCGTGCCCACGCGCTAGTTCTCCTTCGCAATCAGCGCGCTGGCGCTGTTGATCTGGGGCAACTCCACCGTACGCGAGAACAGCGGCTGCAGCGAAAAATCATGGCTCACAAATACCAACGTGGTGCCGGCCTTCTGACACGACGCAAAGAGCAACTGCAGGAAACGCTCACGGCGATCGGAATCCAATGCCGATGTGGGCTCGTCACAAATCACCACTTCCGGTGAACCGATAAGCGCCCGCGCCACAGCTACGCGCTGCTGCTGTCCGACCGACAACTCCGTGACCGGCGAGCCTAACGCCGACGCAATATCGAGGTCCGACGCCAACGATTCCGCCGCCTTTACCGGATCCGTCCCACCAAGCTTCGCACGGCGCGCGCTATCAAGCCGCACAGGCAGCAGAATGTTCTCCCGCACCGACAAATACGGAATCAGGTTGAACTGCTGAAACACATAGCCCAGGTGCTGCGCACGAAACGCATCGCGCGCGCCGCTCGACATGGGGGTCAGATCCTGGCCAAGAATACGCACCGATCCCGACGTGGCGGTGAGCACACCAGCCAACAGGCCGAGCAGCGTGGTTTTACCACTGCCGCTCGGCCCGTGAAGGAACACTGTCTCGCCGCGTTCAATTGTGAGCGTGTCGATTGACACAACATCACGACCCGGGCGATAGGCGAACCGAACGTTCGAGAGTGCGACGGCCGGAGGGGCCGCGTTTGACATCATCGCGAGCTGTACGGTTCCATTTTGGTGCCGTCGAGCGTGAAGCCGACCGTACCGTACGGGCTTTCCACCGTGGCAATCTTGATTTTGCCGTGCATCCAGACCGCGTCAAACAGCGTGAGCTTCACCGCTTTCTTGCCGGCCATCTGCACAAAGATGATCTGATTGGGCGGCGGCGGCGGGGTGTGCACGCACGCGCCGTAGTACGGCACGAGCAGGAACTCGGCGCCGTCTTCCATGAAGTCGTCGAGAGGGACTACAAAGCCCGGAATGCGCACTTCCTTGCCGTTCAGCGCCTTGAGCGTGTCGGTGGCCTTACCGGTGAGGTAGTCGAGCCCCGCCAACACCCGCCAATCGATGGGAGGTGCATCGGCGCCCATTTCAGCCCGCGCGGCCATCTTCGCGGCCTGCATGCGAATCGGCGCGTGATACAACGGCGCTTCCCACAGCTGCGGCACATAAATGGCGCCGCCGTTGTGATGGACGCGCGGCGCGTCGGGGCGCGCATCAGCCGGAGAAACGAACGCCGTAACAGCAAGTGTCGAAGAGAGCGTCAGCAACAGTGCGCGCCGTGTGAAGGCAGCGTCACGCGTAAACAGGCGACGAAGCATGGTCGTATGGGGTGCGAGGAATTGGCCGACCTGCAGCCAGTGCTACTGAATACTACGCAAATCCGGCCCGAATGCTGAGCCCAACGCTCGGTCTTCATCTATATTCCCCAACCCGCGTAAGTCGTTCCTCAGTTCCGCCTTCCGCCGCCCGCGATGGCCCGCCCCGAGATCACCACCCCCGAAGCCCTGATCGATGAAAGCGTGGTTGAGCTCTCGCTCCGCCCGCAGCGGCTGGCCGAGTTCATTGGGCAGGGCAAGGTCAAGGAAAGTCTGTCCATCGCGATCGACGCTGCGCGCGGCCGTCGCGAACCGATTGACCACACGCTCTTTTTTGGCCCACCGGGACTCGGTAAGACCACCCTCGCCGAACTGATGGCGCGCGAAATGGGTGTGAACATTCACACCACGTCTGGTCCGGCGCTCGAAAAGCCCGGCGACCTGGTGGGGACGCTGACGAACATGCGCGAAGGGGATCTGCTCTTTATTGACGAGATCCATCGCCTGCGCCCGGTGATCGAGGAGTACCTCTATCCGGCCATGGAAGACTACAAGATTGACATCCGGCTTTCGGAAGGCCCGAAGGCGCAAAGCATCACCATGCCGATTGAGAAGTTCACGCTCGTTGGCGCCACCACGCGGCTCGGCATGCTCACACCGCCGCTGCGGGCGCGATTCGGACTGGTGCATCAGCTCGCGTTCTATCCGGAGTCGGAGCTGGAGATCATCGTGCGCCGCACGGCCGAGGTGCTGCGCGTGGAAATTAGTGACGACGGCGCGCACGAAATCGCGCGGCGGTCGAGAGGCACACCGCGCGTAGCCAACCGGCTGCTGCGCCGCGTGCGTGACTACGCGCAGGTGCGTGCCAATGGCTCGATTGATCGGGCCGTGGCCGACGCCGCCCTGGAACTGCTTGACGTGGATCAGTTCGGACTCGACGATATGGATGCGCGGCTCTTGCGCGTGATCATTGAAAAATTCGATGGTGGTCCGGTTGGACTGAGCACCATCGCGGCCGCCGTTGCCGAAGACGCGGGCACCATTGAAGACGTGTACGAACCTTTCCTGGTGCAGCAGGGATTTCTGCAACGCACGCCACGAGGACGCATGGCCACCGCGCACGCGTACCGGCATCTGGGTTATGAACCGCCGCGCGTTCGCAGCGATCAAGGTGAACTGCTGTAACGGCGCGCGATTTTTTTGCCTCACGCCGTTCTGAATTCCGTGTTGGACATTACTTTCCCGCCCATGCACGTTCCGGGCAGTCGCACCTCCGACTACGACTATCCCCTTCCCGAAGGGTTGATCGCGCAGGCTCCTGTTGAGCCGCGCGACGCGAGTCGGTTGCTCGTAATGGACCGCGCCACGCAGTCGTTGCAGCACAAGCGATTCCCGCAGCTGCTTGAGCATCTCGCCGAAGGGGACACGCTGGTCGTGAACACCACACAAGTGTTCAAGGCACGCTTGCTCGGCACGCGCGCATCCGGACAGCCGGCCGAAGTGTTTCTGCTGCGCCCGCTCAACGCATCACACGACAGCACGCAGTGGGAAGCCATGGTACAGCCGGGTTCAAAAATGAAACCCGGTCGGCGCATTCATATTGCGGACGGTCTTGATGTCGACATTCTCGAGACCACGCCGCGGCATACGCGCGTGGTCGAACTCGTGGTTGATCGTGCGGTTCATCCATCGGTACCGCAGGCGCTCAACCGCTGCGGTCACGTACCGCTCCCGCCCTACATTACACGCGCTGACACGGAGAGCGATGCGTCACGCTACCAAACCGTGTACGCACACAATACCGGTTCCGTCGCGGCACCAACCGCAGGGCTGCACTTTACCCCTGAGTTGCTGCAACGCATTGCTGATCTCGGCGTCAATCGCACAGAAGTCACGCTGCATGTAGGCGCCGGCACGTTCCGCCCCGTGCAGGACGATGATCCAGCGCTGCATGTGATGCACGAAGAATGGTTTGAAGTGTCACCGCTGGCCGCGCAACAGATCGCGGACACCAAAGCGCGTGGTGCACGGGTGTGGGCCATTGGCACCACGGCGGTGCGCACGCTGGAGAGCGCCGCCGACGAACACGGTGTGGTGCAATCAGGCGCGCGCGAAACGAACCTGTTTATCCGACCGCCACAGACCCTGCGCGTGGTAGACAAACTGGTCACCAACTTTCATCAACCGCGCAGCACACTGCTCATGCTCGTGAGTGCGTTCGCGGGCTACGAGTTCATGATGTCGGCGTATCGCGAGGCGATTGCGGAGCAGTACCGCTTTTTGTCGTACGGCGACGCGATGTGCATTCTGTGAGTGCGCCATTTGCGTTCCGCATAGACGGCACACAGGGACACGCGCGCGCCGGTTGTTTCAGCACGCCGCACGGCGATGTGCTCACGCCGCAGTTCATGCCGGTGGGAACGCTCGCGTCTGTCAAAGGGCTCGACCCGGACGATCTGTACACACTAGGCGCGTCCATGGTGCTGTCCAACGCGTATCATCTGCATTTGCGGCCGGGTGATGACACCGTGCGTGCACTCGGGGGCCTGCACAAGTTCATGCAGTGGCCGAAACCCATGCTCACCGACTCGGGCGGCTTTCAGGTGTTTTCACTTGAAGGGCTGCGCACGATCGATGAAGACGGCGTCGAGTTTCGCAGTCATATCGACGGATCCGCGCGCAAGTTCACGCCCGAAAGCGTGATGCGCATTGAGCGCAATCTCGGCGCCGATGTGATCATGCAGTTTGATCACGTGGTGCCGGGTCAGAGTCCGGAACCACTCGCCCGCGAGGCGATGGAACGCAGCGTGCGCTGGGCGGCACGCTGTCGTGATGAGTTCGCGCGGCTTGCCATCGAAGACCCGGACGTGCCAACCCCACGGCAGGCGCTCTTTCCAATTGTGCAGGGCGGCATTCACGCCGAATTGCGCCGCGAATCGTCAGCGGCCATTCGTGATTTGTATGATTGGCATGGCTACGGAATTGGCGGGCTCTCCGTGGGCGAAGCCAAGCCTGATATGTACGCCATGCTCGACGTGACCAATGAGGCGCTGCCCACGGACAAACCGCGCTACCTCATGGGCGTCGGGTTCCCGGAAGATCTCGTGGAAGGCGTCGCCCGAGGCGTGGACCTGTTCGATTGTGTGGCCCCCACACGCATGGGCCGCACGGGCGCCTTTTTCACCGCGAATGGCCGGCGAAACATCAAGAACGCCCAGTTCCGACTGGCCGATGTTCCGCTTGATCCCGAGTGCCAGTGCAGCACGTGCACGCGGTTTTCCACGGCCTATGTACGGCACCTGTTCGTGTGTGAAGAAATCCTCGGCCTGCGCCTGATCAGCCTCCACAATGTACATTTCCTCGTCTCGCTGATGCGGTCGGCTCGGGAAGCCGTGCTGGCGGGGACGTTCGACGGCTGGAGCCGCGATTGGCTCGCCCGATATCACTCCAAGATCTTCACACCATGACGTTCGTTCCTGTTTCAGCGGCCCTCGCGGCCATTCTGCAGATGCCTGGTGGCCAGCTCCCCGGCATGATTTTCATGTACGGCGCGATCTTCGCCATTTTCTACTTCATTCTGATCCGCCCTCAGCAGCAGCAGCGGAAAAAGCATGACGAAGTGGTGAAGTCGCTCAAGAAAGGTGATGAGATCGTCACGGCAGGCGGCCTTGTGGGCGAAGTGGTGGCCATTCAGGCCAAAGACGCGCCAGCCATGGACGACAAGATCACCATCAAGTCGGGTGATTCACGATTGGTGGTTGAGCGTGGGCGCATTGTGCGCGTTGGCAGTGGCCCGGCGGTTGCTGGTTGATCGGCAGTGGCACGCCTCGACATTCACGTACTCGGCTCGCCGATTCTTCGGCAGGAGACCGAACTCGTCACGCACATCACGCCGGAACTTCGGCGACTGGCGGACGATATGCTCGACACCATGGACGCGGCCAAAGGTGTTGGCCTGGCCGCGCCACAGGTTGGACGTCTTGAGCGTTTGACGGTGGTAGGTGTGGATGATCAGCGATTCGCGCTCTTTAATCCGGAAATCATCCGGCGCGAAGGCAAGATTCGATGGGAAGAAGGCTGTCTCTCCATTCCGGAAGTGTTTGCCGAGGTCGATCGTTCGGCCGAAGTCACGGTGCGCGCGCTTGATATTGACGGAAAGGTGATCGAAGTCACCGGTACGGAGTTGTTAGCCGTGTGCCTGCAGCACGAGATTGATCACCTGCACGGCAAACTGTTTCTTGATCGCCTGTCGTTACTCAAACGCAGAGCGGCCATGCGCACATGGGAAGAAGAAAAAGTGCAGTACCCGAAGTTGCTGCGTGTATTGCCTGTGGAAGACCTGCCGCCCGAAGCCTGACATCATGCGCATTTTGTTCTGGGGTACTCCCGATTTTGCTGTACCCCCGCTGCTCGCCTTGCTAGGCGAGGGGCATGATGTGGTGGGTGTGGTGACACAACCGGATCGCGCACGCGGACGTTCGCGTTCGCAACTCGATCCCTCGCCGGTGAAAGCGGCGGCACTGCAAGAAGGACTGCCGGTGTTGCAACCGGAGCGACCGCGCGGCGACGCCTTCATGAGTGACATGGCCGCGCTCGCGCCCGACCTGAGTGTGGTGGTGGCGTACGGGCACATTCTTTCGCAGCTGGTGATCGACGCGCCGCGGCTTGGTACGCTGAACATTCACGCGTCGCTGTTGCCCAGGTTGCGCGGTGCGGCGCCTATTCAGGCGTCGATTCTTGAAGGGCACACGGAAACCGGCGTGACAATCATGCGCATGGTGCTCGCGCTCGACGCCGGCCCGATGTTGCACGTGGTCCGTACACCGATCAACAACGACACTACCTACGGCGAGCTGCACGATCAGCTCGCCGAGCTGGGCGCGCTCGGCATTGTGCAGGCCCTGGCGTTGCTCGAAGCGGGTGCGTCGCAGGAGATCGCGCAGGATGACTCGCAAGCGACGTACGCCGCCAAGATCGATCGCGCGTCTGCCGAGCTGCACTTCAATCGCGACGCGATCAATGTGTCGCGCATTATTCGCGCCTTTGATCCCCGGCCCGGCGCGCACACCGTGCTGCACGGACAGTCCGTGAAGTGTTTCGGCGTGCGGGTTATCGCCGAGACCGACGCGGATATCACCGACGATGCGCTGCTGGCCAGCCGTCCGGGTACCATCCGATCCGTTGACGCCGAAGGGCTCGTGGTGCGCTGTGGCTCGGGCGCGGTGCGTATCTCGCAGGTGCAGCCGGCAGGCAAGGGCCGCCTCGCGCCGCTCGACTGGATGCGCGGCCGCGGCGTGAGGATTGGCGACCGCTTCGACGATTCAGAGGGAACCGGCTATCTTTCCTCCCATGACGCCGGTGGGGGAATCTGACGGGGACTTCGGTCCCGATGTAGGGGTGGACGCGCGCGAGCCCGAGGGCAACTCGGTTGATCGCGTGCGCAAACTGTATCGTGGTCCGCGGGGCAAGACCGCGTCGATCACCGAATCGCGCATAGCCGCGGCGGCCATTCTCGCGGAAATCCGCAGTGGCCAGCTGCTTGATCCCGCTTTTGACCGTCACGCCGGTCCGCTCGACGCGCGCGATCGCCGCTGGGTGCAGGAGCTGGTCTGGGGCACACTGCGCAAACGCAGCTGGTTTGACGCCATCCTCGGCGCGCGTGTGCGCGGTGGTCTGGCGCGCCTCGATGGCGACGTGGCCGATCTGCTGCGACTTGGTGCGTATCAACTGCTCAACATGGGCAGTGTGCCGCCGTATGCGGCCATCGCACAAACGGTTGAACTCGCCAAACAGCGACACGGCATTGGTGCGAGCAAGCTGGTGAACGCGGTGCTGCGTCGTGTGGATCGCGAACGTGACGCGCTGCAACCGATTCCGCCCACTGATCCGATTGACGCGCTGGCACAGCGCGCGTCGCATCCGCGGTGGATGGTTGCGCGTTGGGTCGCACGATTCGGCTTGGCGGACACGGAAAAATTGCTTGAAGCAAACAACCACGAGGCGCCGATCGTTTTGCGCCCGTTTGGCGTGGTGCGTGAGCAGCTCGAGGCCATGCTCGAAGGCGCAGGGGTCACCGTGTCCGATGCACCGCTTGTGAGTGACTCACTCGTGCTCGGTCACGGCGTGCAGCTCACCGAACTCGGTGCGTTCAAGCAGGGGCTGCTGTTTGTGCAGGATCCCGCGGCCACGTTGGTCACGCGGTACGCGGCGATTGCGCCCGGAAGCATTGTGGCCGATTTGTGTGCGGCGCCCGGTGGCAAATCGCTGGAACTGTCACGCGTGGCAAAGCTGGTGATTGCAGCCGATCGTGTGCCGGGCCGACTGGAGCGCCTGTTGCTCGGCCTTGGTCGACTCGACGTAGAAAACATTGTGGCGTACGTGGGTGATGCGCGTGAACCGGCGCTGCGCGATATGGACGCGCTGTTGCTCGACGTGCCGTGCACTGGAACCGGTACGTTCCGTCGTCATCCCGATGCACGCTGGCGCCTCAAGACATCGGATCTCGCGGTGATGAGCAACATTCAGCGCGAGATTCTGCGGTCAGCGGCACAGTGTGTGCGCCCTGGTGGATTGCTCATTTATTCCACGTGCTCACTTGAGCCGGAAGAGAATGACGCGCCGGTTGACGCGTTTCTCGCGGAACACCCCGAGTTTGTGCTTGAGCCGCCTCCAGAGGGTTCAGTGCCAGACACCGTGCTCGACAATGGTCGGTTGCGCGTCCTGCCACATCTTCATGGTGCAGACGGTGCGTTTGCCGCACGCCTGCGCCGTCGGGAGAACTCGTGAGCACCAACAAGAAAATGTCTCCACTCACGAAGCTCTGGCTCTCTCGCGCCGGCATCGCGCTTGGAGCGGGGCTGATCTTCGGAGCAGCCAGCGGGTTTGTGTCGCTGCGAATTCTTGAAGGAGATTCGCGCACGCCGATTCCGGAAGTCGTAGACGAGGTAATCGACGAACCGGCACCGCGCAAAACGTTCAGCGGCCCTCGAGCAGACGGCATGCGCGCTGGGTCTGCGCAGACCGCGCGACGCGGCGAAGGGGTGGAAGTCTCGAGCACGCCCGTTGCTGTGGTACCCGATCTGCTTGGCCGTGTGGAAGGTGACGCACGGCGCTTGCTGGAACGCGCCGGTTTTACCCTCGGCGATATCATGTTTCGTGAATCAGACGAGCGCACCGGCACCGTGCTTGAAACGTTTCCCGTTCCCGGCGAGCGCGTGCAGTTGCCCGCAACGGTGAATTTGATTCTCGCGGACCGTCGTCGTTCGATCAATCCAATGACGATTGACACCATGCCGCCCGACACCATGCGCATTGACACCACGCGCATTGACACCACGCGCATTGACACCATGCGCGCCGACACGCTTCCATGACCGTACGTATTGCTCCGTCTATCCTATCGGCCGACTTTGCACGTCTCGCTGATGACCTGGCCATGTGTGAAGCCGGCGGTGCCGACTGGATTCACGTTGACGTGATGGACGGGCGCTTTGTCCCGAACCTCACGTTTGGCGCCAAGGTGATCGAAACCGTGCGTCGATGCACATCATTGCCGATTGATGTGCATCTGATGGTCGTGGAGCCAGAGCGCTACTTCGATGATTATGCCAAGGCCGGCGCCAATGTACTCACCGTGCATGCCGAGGCCGCGCCGCATCTGGATCGGCAGTTGGCGCGCATTCGCGAACTTGGCTGCATGGCTGGTGTAGCGTTGAATCCGGCTACGCCGCTCGAACAGGTGCGCGAGGTGGCCGCCGAGCTGGATCTGCTGCTCATCATGACTGTGAATCCAGGTTACGGCGGGCAAAAGTTTATTGAGTACACGGTCGACAAAATTGCGCGCGCCAAGCAGATGCTCGTGGCCACCGGCTCACGCGCCGTACTTGAGATTGATGGCGGCGTGAGTCGTGAGACGATCACGCGTTGCTGGCGCGCCGGTGCAGACACATTCGTTGCGGGGAACGCCGTGTTCACCGCAGCCAATCCAACCGCGGAGATCGGTGCGTTGCGCGCACTGTGCGGAGTTTCGGTATGACGGTGAAACAACAGTGGATGGCGGTAGCGGGGATCGTGGCTGTGCTGGCCGTGGGGTTGTTTGTGGGCTCGCGCATGATGCACGAAGAGTCGTTCCACGTGGGCATTGGCTCGCAAGCGCCGGGATTCAACGCGATCGATATGAGTCGTACCGACGGCTCGCTCAAAACGTTGAGCGACTACCGTGGCAAGGTGGTGCTGCTCAATATCTGGGCCACGTGGTGCGGCCCATGCCGTGAAGAAATGCCAAGCATGGAACAGCTGCACAAAGCGTTCGATGGTCAGGGACTCGCGGTCGTTGCCGTAAGTGTCGACAACCGCGATATGGACAAAGCAATTCGCGATTTTGTGAAGGAGTTCTCACTGACGTTTGACGTGTTGCACGATCGCGAAGAGCTGTTTCGCGCCGTGTATCCGTATCGTGCTGTGCCAGAAACGTACGTGATCGACAAGTCGGGCACGGTGCGTCGCAAGTGGATCGGCCCGGACGACTGGAACTCAGAAAGCAACCGTAAGTTCATCGCGCAACTGCTGGCCGAGTCTGAGGCCTGACGCGTGGGCATGAAGCGGCGACTGCGCGCCGAATGGCCGCGGGCCGTGATTGCACTCGTCCTGGCCACGGGCCTCTGGCTCATCGTGAGTGCAGAAGAATCCGCGTCGGAATGGATTCCCGTGAACGTCGCGCTCACGCTTGATGCCGACGTCACGCTGGCCGAACCCACACCGCCGGTTGAAGCACTCGTGGTTGGCAAGCGCCGAGAATTGTTCAAACTAATTACGACACCGCCCATGATGCCCCGCGCGGTCACGAGCGAAGGCGGCGACAGCGCGCGGCTTGAACTGCGTGGCGAGGATATCAATCTACCAACTGGCAGTGATGTAGTCGTGCGCGACGTTCGCCCGCGATTGTTGCTGGTGCTGCTGCGTCGCCCAGAGCGGGATACCACCAAGTCCGTGCAACCCGTGCCATGAGCGACGCCCTAAACAGCGGTGTGCAGCCATGAGCACCGTGCGAATTCTCGGCATTGAAACATCGTGCGACGAAACATCGGCCGCCGTTGTTGAGCGCACCGGAGATGCCTTCACGCTGCGTTCGCTGGTGATTCTATCGCAGGATGTGCACCGCGTGTTTGGTGGCGTGGTGCCGGAGATCGCGAGCCGGCAACATCTCACCGCACTGCCTCCGGTCGTGCGCGAAGCGCTGCGCGACGCCGCGTGCGATGTGAACGATTGTGACGCGATCGCCGTGACACACGCGCCTGGTCTGGTAGGCGCGCTGCTTGTGGGTGTGCACTTTGCCAAAGCGCTCGGTCTCGCGCGCGGCGTACCCGTTGTGCCTGTACATCATCTTGAAGGTCATCTGTTTGCCACGGCGCTTGAACACCCGCTTGCCACGCCGCCCTTTACCGCGCTGTTGGTGAGCGGTGGGCACACGTTGTTGCTCGATGTTCCAGACTGGGGCTCGTATCAGTTGCTCGGTCAGACGCGTGATGATGCTGCCGGTGAAGCGTTCGACAAGGTGGCCAAGCTGCTAGGACTTCCGTATCCTGGCGGTCGACCGCTGGAGTTGCTCGCGCGCGACGGTGATCCGTCGCGCCATGTGTTTTCGCGGCCCATGCTGCGGCGCAACCAGCAGCCCGACGATGCGGACTATTTTGACCTGTCATTCAGTGGGTTGAAAACCGCCGTCATGCTGGCCGTTCGTGCCGCCGAAGCAAATGGCACGATTAACGAAGAACGGCCACACATTGCGCGTGGATTTCAGGACGCGGTGGTTGATACGCTCGTGGCCAAAACTTCCCGCGCCGCCCGATTGTTCAATCGTGATCGTGTCGTGCTCGGCGGCGGTGTGGCCTGCAATCAGGCGTTGCAGGCGGCCATGCAGCGGGCCCTGCCCAACGGTCAGGTAGTCTTCGCCCCTTCACCCCGACTCGCCACCGACAACGCCGCCATGATCGCCGCCGCGGGTGCATTTCGCTTCGCGGCAGGTGAGATTGGACATCCCGCGTTCTCCGCGCACGCGGCGATGCCCATTCCCGGTATGTTACAGCGGTCGCCGACTCACTCCGTCTCGCGAAGCGCCGCCCGCAGCGGCTCAGCATCGCGCTAATCCGTCTTCTTTCGCCACCATTCGCGCATGCTTGCTATTGACGGCATTACGGCGCTGCCCACGGTTTTCAAGTTTGGTCCCATCGAGCTCACGGGGTTTGGTCTGGCCGTGCTCGCCGGATTTGTGCTCGCGCAGATTATCTGCATTCGTGAGCTCACGCGGCGCGGACAGCTCGTGGAAGCCGACGCGATGCCCGACATCATCATGGCCGCGTTGATCGGTACGCTGATTGGTGCCAAGACCTACTACGTGATTCTGGTGGGTGACGTCTCGGCGTTTTTCAGTCGCGGCGGTTTTGTCTTCTGGGGCGGATTTATTGGCGCGGTGATTTTGTGCACACTCACCGTTCGCTGGAAGAAGCTCGGGTTTTTTCGCATCGCGGATGTCGCCGGCATTTCCATCGCCGGTGGCTACGCGGTGGGACGCACCGGATGCTGGGCGGTTGGTGATGACTACGGCCGGCCGTGGAGCGGTCCGTTTGCCGTGCGCTTCCCAGAGGGCGCGCCGCCGAGCACCGCACAGAACCTGCAGAGCATGTTCGGCGTGGATCTCCCGCCCGGCACCGATCCGCTCCAGGTGATCGCCGTACACCCCACGCAGCTGTACGAAGTGGCCATGGGCTTCGTGATGTTTCTGGTGCTGTGGCAGTTCCGGAAGCACACCCATAAGGAAGGGTGGCTGGCCGGCGTGTACTGCGTGGTGGCCGGTCTGGAGCGCTTTATCGTGGAGTTCTTCCGAGCCAAGGACGATCGCTTTGTGGCCGGACTCACGATCGCGCAGGTGATCGCGATTACGATCGCCGTCATTGGCGTGGGCTTCATCATGGCGCGGCGCGACCCCAACGGTTCAGCGCTGGCCCCAGCCTGACGGGCTCGCTAACAACGGAGGCTGGGGAGCGTCTCCCGACAAAATCACTCCCCATTGCTTCGCCTCTCTCGTTGTGCTAATCTAAGTAAGTAACGATTGAGAACCATTCTCATCTTCTCATCATCGCCACGTGAGCACCAAGCTTCCTGTTCTTGAGTCGGTCGCACAGCCTGCGAATGGTCTGCTTGCAGACGCGCGTCCGTGTACGCTCTCGCAGTGTCGTCCGGGCAGTCGCGCCACCGTGCTCGGCCTTGATGATTGTGGTTCAGACGAAGCCTGCCGCCTCCGTGCACTCGGTTTGTGCGAAGGCACGTCGGTCAGCGTGATTGACGCGCGTCACGCGATGGTTCTCGATGTGCGCGGCACGCGTATCGCACTCGGTTCGGCGCTCACTGCCGGCATCACTGTTCAGCCGCTGCCAGCCGTCCGTTCGGCGCGCGGCTGAGCGAAGCTCAGTAGTTCGGTCGCCACATGAGCGATCTCGCTGTGCCGGTGGTCGAATCAACACCGCCCGCGCTTCCTGCACCGAATGATGCCGCAGTCTTGCGCATCGCGCTCGTAGGAAATCCTAACACAGGCAAGACGACACTCTTCAATGCGCTGACCGGACTGCGTCAGCGTGTTGGCAATTTTGCCGGCGTGACCGTGGAACGCGTGGAAGGTGCGTTTCGCACGGCGGGTGGCGCACGCGTTTCGTGTCTTGATCTCCCGGGCAGCTATTCGCTCTCCGCGTCCTCGCCCGATGAACAGATTGCGCTCGAGGTATTGCTCGGCAAAGCGCGGGACGGATGGCGCCCTGATGTGATCGTTGTGGTGGTGGACGCCGCACATCTTGAGCGCAACCTGTATCTCACCAGCCAGGTGCTCGAAGTTGGTGTGCCGGTTGTGGTGGCGCTCAATCAGATGGACGCGGCGGAAGCCAAGGGCATCACGATTGATGTGCCCGAGCTGATTCACGAACTCGGTGTGCCGGTTGTGCCACTGATTGCCAAGCGTGCGCAGGGACTCGATGCGCTCACGCGCGCCTGCGAAATCGCGGTCACACTGCCGGCGCCGAGTCGAAAGTTCGCATTGCCGCACGCCGTAGACGACGCACTGCTGCCGGTTGTGCAGCGTCTCGAACAGGCGGGATTCAAACCGTCGGCGGCGCGGCTCGAAGCGCTGCGCCTGATGTCGGTGCAACACGCCGAGCCGCATCTCGAAACGATTGACGGTCTCGACGATGCGCGGCGCGACGCAACCGTCACGCTCGCACAGATGGGCATTGCGCCGCAGCGCCTCGAATCAGATGCGCGTTACGGATGGATTGGCGAAGTGATGGCGCGCACTACCGCGTCGCGCGCAGCGCATGGCCAGTCTGTCTCTGATCGCATTGATTCCGTTGCACTGCATCGCGTGATTGGTCCGATTCTGTTTATTGGACTGATGGCGTTTGTTTTTCAGTCCGTCTTTACGTGGGCCGCACCGTTGCAAGACGCCATCGAAGGTGGCATTGCGGCGCTCGGCTCTCTCGTTGGCAGCTTCATGCCCGAAGGTGAGCTGCGGTCGCTCGTGGTAGACGGCGTGTTTGCGGGCGTGGGATCGGTGCTCGTGTTCCTCCCGCAAATCTGCATTCTGTTTCTGGTCATCGGCGTACTGGAAGACAGCGGCTACATGGCGCGCGCGGCGTTTCTCATGGATCGAGTGATGCGACGCGTTGGCCTCCACGGCCGCAGCTTCATTCCCATGTTGTCGGGTTATGCGTGTGCGGTACCTGGCATCATGGCCACACGCGTGATTGAGAACCGGCAAGATCGATTGGCCACGATGATGGTGGTGCCGCTCATGAGTTGCTCGGCACGACTGCCGGTGTACACGCTGCTCATTGGTTCATTTGTGCCAGCGAGTACGCTTCCGCTTGGCTTTGGTCTGCAGGGCATGACGTTACTCGGCATGTATCTGCTCGGTACACTCACCGCGCTCGCCGTTGCTGCCGTGTTCAAGCGCACGCTGCTCAAGGGTCCCGTGCGGCCCATGATTCTCGAGCTGCCGTCGTACCGGTGGCCGAGTGTGCGTACGCTTGGTGTGACCGTGTGGCAGCGCGCGATGTTATTCGTACGCCGCGCCGGCACGGTGATCATGGCACTCTCGATAGTGCTGTGGGCGCTGGCCACGTATCCGCGTACGGCGCCAGATCCCGCGTTGTCTGACGTCGCGCAACAGGAGCAGCAGCTGGAGCAGAGCGCACTCGGACAGATCGGCAAGATTATTGAGCCGGTGGTACGCCCGCTCGGTTACGACTGGAAAATTGGTGTGTCGATTGCTGCCAGCTTTGCGGCGCGTGAAGTGTTCGTGTCCACCATGGGCACGATCTACGGCGTGGGCGGCGATGAAGACAATGCCGCCGCGCTGGGCGAGCGCCTTAAGGCTGAAGTTGATCCGAACACCGGTCGTCCGGTGTATTCAACATTGGTGGCACTCGGTTTGATGGTGTTTTACGTGTACGCGCTCATGTGCATGAGCACCACGGCAATCACCGTGCGCGAAGCGGGCGGCGGCAAGATTGGCTGGTCATGGGCCGCGATTCAGTTTGGCTACATGCTCGCACTGGCGTACGGAGCCGCGTGGCTTGTGTACACCGTGGGACGAGCCCTTGGATACGGAGGCTAACGCATGCAATCCCTGATCGTAGCGCTCATCGTTCTCGCGTCGGTGGCATTCATTGCGCGCCGTGCGTTGGGCGCGTGGCGTGCCTCGCGCGCTGCGTCGTCGGGCTGTGCAAGCGGATGCGGGTGCAGTTCCTCAGCTCCCGTCGCCAAGCACCTGTGACGCTTCGGCTGTAGCGGCCGGCAATCGCTCGCGCACAGAGAGCAGATCGGCCTCACTGAGCCCGAGCCATTCACACACCGCGGGTTCAAGCGTGTGCCCGTGCACCGTGCGACTGTAGCCCAATTTGCATTCGGCCGCGAGGTGATCTGCCACGTACACCAGCGCCGGCATCACACGCTGTGCGGGTTCCAGCGCCATGGGCGCATGATGATGCGCGGCCACGTGTGCCAGTGACTGCGGAAATCCCCAGCTACTGCTGAGCGCCGCGCCCAGTGCTTCGTGCGTAGTGCCCAGATGCAGCAGCTCGGCGCTTGCAAACTCGAGCCCCGGATCGCTTTCGAGTGCGAGCAGCAACTGTTCGAACTGCGGCCGCAGCGTTTGCATGGCAACCACAACGCCGATGTCATGCAGCAATCCGGCCAGCATCGCTTCCTCAGCGCTGCCTTTGCGCGTTTGCAGTGCGAGCAGTCGCGCACCTTCGGCGACAGCAACCGAGTGCAACCACAGGTCACGGGCATCAAACGACTGGTGCAGCCTGCCACCACGAAACATGCGCGTAAGGCTGGCCGCGATCGCAATGTTGCGGATCGCGGCGAATCCCAGTCGCACAATGGCCGCGCCGGTGGTGTTCACCGTTCCGGGCAAACCGTAAAACGCCGAGTTCACCACGCGCAGTACACGCGCGCCGAGTGTGGGATCACTCGCCAGCAGTTTGTCGAGCGCGTCACCCGTAGCCGTGGGGTCATCGGCCAGTCGCATAATGCGAAGCGTCACGGTGGGAAGCGTAGCGAGCGGGCCGAGTCGCTTGACGGCGTCTACGGCGAATGCTGCGGGTGTCATGAGGCGAGTGGCAACCGGTGATTGGCGAGCAGGTCTTCGCTCGTCATGGGACGCGACAGCAGATACCCCTGCCCGTAGCGGCAGCCGAGGTCCTGCAGCATGGCCGCCTGCGCCACTTCCTCGATGCCTTCGGCTACGACATCCAGACCGAGGTTGTCGGCGAGCGTAACGACAGCATGGACGAGCGAAGCGTAGTCACGACCGCGACCGAGGTTCGCGATGAACTCCCGATCGATTTTGAGCACGTCGAGCGGAAACGCCTGCAGGCAAGAGAGCGACGAGTGGCCAGTGCCAAAGTCGTCCATGGCAAGGCGCACGCCGGCGTCGCGGAACTCGTGCAACAACTGTGTCGCACCAACGCGGTTCGCCATGATTTGCGACTCGGTGACTTCAAGCAGCAGTTGCTGTGGCTGCATGCCCGCTGCCCGAACGATGGCCAGCGTGTGCTGCACGAGGTCGGGATCCGTGAGCTGCACGCGCGACAGGTTCACACTCACAAAACCGGGAGCCTGCAGTCCGGATTCGCGTTGCCAGCGCATGAAGTCCGCGCAGGCCGTTCGAAGGATCCATTCGGCGAGCGGCAGAATGAGGCGTGTTTCTTCCGCAATGGGAATGAACTCCGACGGCGGCACATTGCCGTGTACCGGGTGTTCCCACCGCACCAGCGCTTCCACGCCGGCAACCGATCGGTCCTGCAACGAGACGATGGGCTGATAGACGAGCGTGAGCAGCTGCCGCTCAATGGCAGTGCGAAGATCATTCTCCATTGCGTGTCGTGTTGCAATGGCGTCGCGCATGCTCGAGGAAAAATGCACCGCGCGCGCTTTGCCGCGGCACTTGGCCTCATACATGGCAATATCCGCATCGCGGAGCATGTCATCAGCCGTGAGGTAGTGGCTGCTGTAACACGCGATGCCAATGCTGGCCGATGAGCGAACCGAATGCGGTCCGAGTTGGTGCGGAGGCTGCAGCGCCTTGATCAGGCGCTCTGCGACAGACATGGCGATCTCGGGCTCAGCGACCCCGCGCAAGAGCACCACGAATTCGTCACCACCAAGGCGGGCAACCGTGGTGTCTGTGGTTTCGAGCAGAAACGCATCACTCGCGCGGAGATTCTCTCGCAACCGCGCAGCGATCGACTGCAACAGCTGATCACCCACATCGTGGCCGAGACTGTCGTTGATGATCTTGAAGCGATCAAAATCAAGAAACATCAGCGAGAAACCGGCAAGGCGACTCTCACGCGCCTGATCAATTGCCGCCTGTAACCGGGTGTGCAACAACTCGCGGTTCGGCAATCCGGTAAGTCGATCCTGTCGCGCCGCGCTTTCGAGCTCAACGAGCAGTCGCTGCCGTTCGAGCACGGAACCCACCCGCGACCGAAGTTCGGCCGCGAAAAACGGCTTGCGAATGTAGTCCTGCGCGCCGGCGTTAAAGCATGACGTGAGTACACTGTTGCTCTCGCTGCCCGTGACCATGACCACAGGCACGCGCGCGAGCGCTGGATCCATACGCAGCACTTCCAGGATATCCAGACCGCTCAGGTTCGGCAGATCGTAGTCGAGCAGGATGAGATCGGGCGTGTCCGATCGCGCAATGCTGAGCCCTTCCGCACCGGTCCCTGCTACCGACGTGCGCGCGCCAATGGGTTTGAGCATGGTGCTTACGAGCACCTGTACGTTGGGATCATCGTCAATCAGCAGCACGTGAGCGTGCGCGTGTTCGGCGGGCGTGCCCGCACCGATGGCAGGAATCGCGTCGCTACTCACAACTCACCCGCTGCTTGCGACAGCTGTGAGACGTTCACGCCAAGCCCACGCTCGATTGCGTTGCACGTATCAACCAACCGACCGGCCGCGTCTGTCAGCTGGGTTGGGTACTCGCTGGTGAGCGCGACCTGTTCAAGCTCGCGTGCGACGGCGGTCAGCTGCGGATAGCCATAGCTTGAACCTGTCCCTTTGAGCTGATGCGCCAACCGCGCAATTTCCTGCCGGTTGTCTTCAGCAACGAGTTCGAGCAGTCGTTCAGTTCGGTTGGGTAGCTGCAAGACGAAGGTGTGAACCAGCGCCATCATTTCGGGGTCCATCGAATGTTCGCTGGCGATGACGTCATCGTCGTTGCTCAGCGCGCCTTCGTCGAATGCGCGCTCCAGCGGAAAGATTTCCTCGTGCATGGCGGACTGTTTGCCAACCCATCGAGAGACCGTACGCAGCAGCACCGAGCGATCAATGGGCTTGGTGGCGTAGTCGTCACAACCGGCGTCGAGACATTTTGCGCGATCCTCTGCCATGGCGTGCGCCGTGAGCGCGATTATCGGTAGCGTGATGTCTCGAGCGCGCAGGGTTCGCGCCAGCGTGTAGCCGTCCATCTCCGGCATCTGCATGTCGGTGATGATCAGGTCGTAGCGTTCGTTATTTCGCTGCGCAGCCGTGATCAGTGCGAGCGCGACCAACCCGTTTTCGGCAAGTGTGACGCGCGCACCAGCCTTGCTCAGGTGGTGGGTGAGCAATCGCTGATTGTCTGGTCCGTCTTCGGCGAGCAGAATGTGCACGTGCTCCAACAGCGTACTCGACGAATCCAGCGGCGCATCAACATCACCTGGTACCGACTGCAGTTCATGCACCGTTGTCGCCAACGCGGCCGGTCGCAGCGGAAGGTCAATCACGAACGTGGTCCCAACGCCCGGGCGCGTTGCGGCGAGCGTCACGTCACCACCCATGAGTGCGGCCAGGCGCCGACAGATGGTGAGACCAAGACCGGTGCCACCGTGACGCCGCGTCACCGATGCATCGGCTTGCGTGAACGGTTGGAAGAGCGTGCCAGCCTGCGCCGCGGTCATGCCTGGTCCGGTGTCGGTCACATCAATTGTGAGACGCATCTCGTCGGCGTGCGACACCACGCGTACTGCCACCGTAATGCTGCCCTCGTCCGTGAACTTGGCCGCGTTGCCCACCACGTTGAGCAGGATCTGTCGTAGCCGAGTGGGATCCGTGAGAATGCGATCGGGGACCGGCGTATCAAGGCGCGTCCGCAATCGCACGCCCTTCTCTTCAGCGCGCGCTTGCATCAAGCCATCGACTTCCAGCAACAAATCCGGCAGCCGTGTCTCGGTTTCTTCCACTTGCATGCGGCCGGCCTCAATTTTGGAGAGGTCGAGCACATCGTTGATCACAGTGAGCAAGTGTTCGCCGGCCCGACGAATCGTATTGACCGCGTCCAGTTGCGTGCGCGATGCGCTGCTGTCCACGATTTCGTCGCGAAGGACGTCGGCGTAGCCAAGAATGGCCGTGAGCGGCGTGCGAATCTCGTGGCTCATGTTGGCCAGAAACTCACTCTTGGCGTGACTCGACATCTCCGCTTGCGCGGCCATGGAGTTCGCACGCGCCGTTGCTTCTTCGAGAATCTGATTTGTTTCCAGCAACTGCCGACTGGCGTCTTCGGCATCGAGTCGCGCGTCGATCAGGTTCTGTTCGGCACGATGCCGTTCGGTGATGTCAAAAATCGCGCCGTCGATGTACGACGGCGACGCATCCGCTTCCGTGCGGAATACCCCCTGGCCGGTTTCGCTCACCCATCGCAAGGAACCGTCAGCGTGTTGCAACTGATACTCAACCGCAAAACTGGTGCGGTGGGCAATCGCTTCGTTGACAATGACTTCGACTTCGGCGCGATAGTCGGGATGAATGAGTGAGGCAAATCGTCGCGGTTGTTCCCCAAGGAAGTCGCTGGCTGGGTAACCGGTGACCGCAATCGCTGCATCACTGAGAAACTCCATGGTCCATTCGGTATCGTTGCGCCGCCGATACGAAAGCCCTGGAATGTTGTTGACCAGCGTGCGAAAACGCTGCTCGCTTTCGGCGAGACGGCTGCGCTCGAGATCGAGTGTGGCGCTGTTGTCAGATCGGGCACCGAAGACAGCGCGTAGTGCGTGAAGCACGGCAGCGCGCCACGGGCGACGCGGAGGAGCTGGGTGGGATGTCGCGGACATGCGAGAGGTGGGAAGCGCGTGCTCTCACCGCGTCATGCGGTTCAAGAACACTCGTTACGCCAGAGTCTCGGCCGCACATGCACAAAGGTTTAGCGCTCAGATACACGCTGAGCGACCAGAATGCGCCGCCTACAAGGTGCTGCGCAGCGCCCGCGCGATTGCCGGCCAGGCGTTGTCGGCCGCGCGGTAGAGCTCCATGAGCTCCCGTACCCAGCGTCTCCAGTCGCCGAGCCGCGAATCGGACGCGCTGCCTTCCAACGCTGATGCCGCGATGGCAACGCGCGCCATCGCGCGGCGAACGGGCTCGGTTTCATCTTCGAGGATTGCGTCTATCGCTCTCGCACGCGGCGCATCGCCGCCGGCTCGCTGCGCGGCGAGCTCGGCCAGCGCGCGGGCCAGTTCATCGCGCAGCTTGTCGATATCAAACAGCGCGAGCTGACGGAGCGGGTCACTCACACCGACAATCGCGCGACGCGCGACCAGCAACGGGGCGAACCAACGGTCGTGCGCGGTTGCATCGCTGCCGCCGATCGCGCCGAGCTCACGAAGGCTGCGCGTGAGTTCCGGCATGGTAAACGCAGACTCAAGAGCCGCTCGCATTGCGACACGCGCCGACTCATTGAGCAAGGACACATCGAGCACATCGCCGCTGTTCAGGTACAGGACGGCATTGGCTGCGTTGATCTGGCAGCCATCAAGTGCGTCGATCCGCACGCGCACGACAGGTGTTGAGCCCGACTCAAAGCGCAACGCCCCAACATCCAGATGCAGCGTTGCACGGATGTCGATTTCACGGCCCCGCCACAAACCCACAACGCGCGTGTGGCACTCGGTCTCATGGTCTGAGACATTGTGTCGCACGGAGTCATCAGGCTCGCGGCTGTTCACGCGAGTAGGGCCTCAAGCACCCGGTCGGTATCGGTGAGATCGGCGAAAACCGCGTGCGGTGAGTGTGCGGCGAGATCTTCAACACCGTAACGCCCTGTGGCCACACCAATTGCGCGCGCACCGATGGGTCGACCACACGCGATATCCGCCGGTGTATCACCAACAATGATGATGCGGTCACCGGGAAGATCGAGACCAAGTGTTTCCTGTGCGCGACGCTGTGCGACACGCGGCAGTTCATGACGATGTTCGTGATCTGAGCCAAACGCATTCACACGGAAACGCGCGATATCCACACCAACCGCCTTGAGTTTGTGCGCCGCACCGTCGCGCACATTCCCCGTGAGCAATCCCATGACCACGCCCTGCTCCGCCTCGACGGCATTGAGCAGCACGTCCACACCGTGACACAGTTTGGCGGCACCCGGATCGCGCGTCAGAAACTCACCGAGGTTCTGCAGGTACACGCTCAGCACTTCGTCCATGCGCTCGTCAATCACCGCATTATCAATTCCAGCACTCCGCATTTGCTCGCGGGTAATCTGGCGATCTGTCTTGCCATCGTAGCGATATGACGGATCACCGGCCGCGCCGAACACCTGCAGCAACGCCGCTTCCATGGACTTGCGTCCGGCGCCGTCTGTCCACAATAGCGTGCCATCAATGTCAAAGAGGATCAGTTTCATGCGTGAACAGTGTGTGATATGGAAGGGCTTTGCACGAGCAATCGATCAGGCCGCGCGCTCGGTGGCGGGCACACTCGTGACATGCGGCGCGGGGCCAGCTGGCTGCATGCGAGCCGTGCGGGAAATCAGCAATCCCGCCATGACCAGCACGCCGCCCAACACCTGGTAGCGCGTGGGCTGCTCACTGAGTGCGACCCAGGCCACCAAGAGTGCAATGATCGGTTGCAAGTTGCCGTACATCGCCGTGCGCGTGGGCCCCAGAATGCGCACACCGCGATAGAACAGCAGGTAAGCAATCACCAACGCACCAACACCGGCGTACAGCACGGCCCCCCAGGCGGCCAGCGTGATCGTGCTGAAATCGAGCACACGAATGGCAGGCCACCCAACCGCGAACAGCAGCACAGCACCGCTCGACAGCGTGAGCGACGCCAGGTGTAGCGGATGCACGCGCGCCGTATACGGTTGCAACATCACCGTGAACAGCGCCCAGACGATACTGCCCACCATGATGAACGCGGCCCCTTTGAGCGCGGTGGGATCAGCATCGAGCAATCCGGCACTCGCGACCACACACAACATGCCGAACATTTGCAGCGCGATACCGGCCCAGCCGCGCCCCGGCAGACGTTCGCGACCAAACAGACGCGAGATGATGGCGATCCATGCCGGACCGGCCGCAATCACGAGGGCCGCGATCCCGGCGCGTGTGCGTGACAACCCGGCGATAAAGAGCAACTGATACACGCCGTTGCCCATCACACCCATCGCGAGCAACGCCAGCGCGTCACGTCGCGCGGGAAACGAGCGCCGGCCGGCGACAGCGAACGCCACGAGTTGCAGCACGACCGCCGCGAGCACGACGCGAATGCCATTGAACGCGAGGGCGGGTATGGCGGCGATACCCGCCTTCACGACTGTAAAGTTGATGCCCCAGATCGCGGCCATCAGCAACAAGCCGAGGTCGGTCGCTCCGAAACCGTGCCTGGCCACTGCATGCGGCGTCGCGGGCTGAACGGCCGGCGAAGCGGCGGATTTGGAGGCAGCGGACATACCGAAAACTAGGCGAGCGCACGGCCACGCGTGTAGCTTCCGGCCATGCATGTTTCCTTCGCTCTCTTCGCCGACGCGGCTAACCTCTCACAAGAGGGAAAGCTGAACGTGCTTGGCGTGTTTGACGCGGTCCACGTGGCCGCTTTTCCGTCTGTTCATCCGCGGGCTACGCTCGTGGTGCGACTCAAGGGTTCACCTTCGGACGCCGGCGTCCACTCCATGGACCTGAACTGGATCAACCCCCGTGGCAATGAGCTCTGGTCGTCCAGCGCCGAGCTCACGATCGGGGCGCCAGCGGGAACCACAGGCGAGCTCGACATGCCAATCATTGCGGCCGTGGATTTGCCGCTCGATGTGGCCGGTGACTATGCCATGCGCGTGTCACTGAATGGGGAGCAGCGCACCGAAGTGGTGCTGCACGTTCGCGGCGGCGCACCACAACCGCGCCCGGTTGGCGGACTCGTCAGCTAACTCAGATCACGGGTTTGTGCGGCGCGGGCAACACGCGCCGCGCCGCCACGAACTGCGCGCGGAGTCGGGCCACGTAGCGGTCATCACTGCGCAGTGATTCAATGTGCACACCGCCTCGCGCGAGCGCACTGTGCAGCATGCGGCCGTGTTCCAGTGTGATGCCAACGTGCGTGATGCGTTGGTCTTCCCGATCTGAGAAGAACAGCAAATCGAACGGCTGAAGCGCGTCGATATCGAGCGGGGCGGCGTGCACCGGCGCGCCTTCGAGCGCCTGTTGCCACGCATCACGCGGCAGGGACAGATCGTGAAAAGCAGCCACGGCCTGCACGATGCCCGAACAATCGCAGCCCCAGGGCGTCACGCCGCCCCACTGATAGCTCGCACCAATAAAGTGCGTTTCCGCCGTTGCAACGAGACGCGCACTTTCCGCTGGATACAAGCGAGCCCGCTCGTCATCGTCGAACGCTTCGCCTGAGAGCAGCATCGCGTCGGGTGCGACTCGCGCGCCAAAGGGCAACGCGCGCACGCGGCCATCGGCCTCGCGAACCACTGCGCCCGTGGTGATGGGCCAATCACCTTCATCGCCTGAGGCGGCTTCGAGATAACCTCGGTGCATCCAGCCTTCGTACGCATCGGCGCTGCGTACGCGCCACCAATCGGCCTCACCCTCAAGGACGTGTACGAGCTGACCCGCCAACGCCTGCGACGTCAGGACTGACGCAATCCGATTGGTGCTGAGCATTGGTGCGATGGCGGGACGCACGCGCGCAGTCACGCCAACCATGGGCACAAAGTCTGGTGTGAGCATATGACCGTAGAACTTTGCGTCCCGACACCGGCAATGCCAGTGGGGCGAGCGGACCAGTGCCCTAGTGGGCCAACCGCAACGGTTCGTCCGCCACGTAACGCATGATTCCAAGCGCCCCCACCACAATGCCATCCTCGAAAATCGGCGACGAGATGAGCGAGCCAATGAGGATACGACCTTCAGGCGACGGATAGCGCACTGATATCTGCAGTCGCTCGCCGGCAAGCGTGCGGCGAATCGACTCTTCTCCCATTTCACGGTCGCGCGGATCAATCATCGTGACACAACGACGACCAATCAGATGTTCGCGCGCGACACCGCTCGCTTCTTCAAGCGATTTATTGACCGACGTGAAGTTGCCGCGCATGTCGATCGTAAAAATGGCATCCGTCGCTTCTTCCACGAGTCGTGTATATCGCGCTTCCACGCGTTCAAGCGCCGAGGCGCCCGCACGCTGATCCGTAATGTCGCGCAGACACGCCACCGTGCCGATGATTTCACCGCCTTCGGTGAGCGGCGCCGTGCGAACTTCAACCTGACGTCGCGAGCCATCGGCGCGCACAATCAGGCATTCGTATTGTTGCGCGGAACCGTGCAACGCCAACGTCTCGTATCGCCTGACGACATCGAGCGACTCCGGTGCCACCAGATCGGCCACCGGCGTTCCTACGAGGGTTCGGGCATGCGACAACAGCGCGTGCGCCGCCTGATTCGCAAACGCAATGCGCCGCTCGCTATCGGTAATGACAATCGCGTCCATCGCGGTTTCGAGCACGCGCTGGTGGCGTTCGGCGAGCCGCTGCGCTTCCGTGATATCGTCCACGGTCACCATTGTGCCGCCGTGCGGATGTGGCGACGCGGTGATCGTAAACGTCAGGCCACGTCGCGTGTGTCGAACATCGCCACGCGCCACCACCCCTTCGCGACTCGCGCGCGCGACCACGTCGTCATCGGCCGCAATCACCGTATCGTCCAGCAGCGCCTTCTGAAAACTCACGCCGAGCAACGCGGAAATTTCCGTCTCACCACACAGTTCAGCGAGACGCCGGTTGCAGCGCATGATGCGCCGACTGTCATCAAGCACCGCCAGACCGGTGGCCACCGCGTCAAACGCCACTTTCCATTCGCGTGTGGCGTGCTCGACTTCCTCAAACAGGCGGGCATTCACAATGGCCACGGACACCTGATCGCCGAGTCGCTGCAGAATGCGGCCGTCATCTTCGCTAAAGGGCACGGCGCGATTGATCACGGCAATCGCGCCGATAATTCCGCGCGCCGTGGTGAGTGGCGCAATGACCGTATTGCGAATAGGCGCAATGCGCTGCAGCGGAGAATACGCGCCGTCTTCCTGCGGCAGGTTGTTCGAGACAATCAGACCGCCTTCCAGGCACACGCGCCCGAGCAACGAGGCGCTTGTTGGCACATGGACACCAGCAAAGAGATCTGCCGCACCCGTACCAGCCACGATATGCAACCAGTCGCCGTGACGAAGTGCGATGCACGCTCCCTCAGCCTGCAACAACGCAAGCGCATGACGCAGAATCAGGTGCAGCACTTCACCAGGCCGCAGCGATTCGCCCACCGCTCTTGCGACGTCGGCCAGCGCTTCGGTCTGCCGGCGCTCACGTTCGCTCTCTGCATAACGACGCGCGTTTGCGAGTGCAGTAGCCGCCTGCGAGGCCATCGTGGACACGAGTTCTTCGTCTTCGCGCGTGAATCGTCCACTCGCGCTGGCATGAATCGCCAGCACACCGAGCAGCCTGATGCCAACCATCACCGGCACGGCGAGTACCGAACCCGGCGGACCGAATTCGGTCACTGTCTCGCCCATCACATCGAGTGCCGCCAACGGTGACCACTCCGGCTGTGCGCTGCGAGCGAGTCGTGGATCCACGCTTCCCGAAAGCACCGGGCGTCCGTTTCGTGTGACGTCGGCAATCACGCCGTCACCGAGCGTGCGCACGGGACCTGTGGGTCGCTCGACATTGCCAACAAATCGCACCAGCGTGTGGTACTGATTCGCGGCCAGATCCGGCGCAACGATCACCACACCATCCGGATGTGTGGCGCGTGATACCTGTCGCGCGAGTTCGCGCAGAATTTCGCGCTCGTCGAGTGAGCGCGCGAGCGCCGCGCCGGCCTCCTGCAAACGCTGCAAGCGTTCGGCACGCTGCTCGGCCAACTCATGCAGTGCGTCATGCGCCACGCGTCCACCGAGATGACGCAACAGCGCGAACGCCTCGAGCGCCCGTTCGCGATCCGGGCGCAACTGCGCGTCAGACTCGGCGAGCAGCGCCGTGCCCAGCACTTCACCGCTCGCGCCACGCAATGTGGCCACAATTAAATCGTGCGAGCCCCACTCACCGGGCACGCCACGCGGCAACGGCTCGCTGGCCCAGAACTCGCGGGCCACCCACGCATCGTGTCCGGGCAACACATACCAGCCGTCGCGCGCAAAGGGCAACAACAGGGGCAGTCGCTGACGCCACACCACGCCTGGCAATGGCTGCATGGCGTCGGGCGCGGCTTCGGGATCGCGATTGCCGGCGAAGACGGTGTGCTGCGGCGCCATGGAAGCGTCGCGCAACACAAGCATGACCCGACCAAACCCCCACGCGTGAAGCGTGGCCGCAGCCACACGCAGGCGCGAAGCAAACGGCCCGGCGCGATCAATCGCGTCGAGCGCAGCCGACAGTTCTATGGCGGGCGGAGCAGCAACTCCAAAAATCGAATCGGGCATGTCTGTGTGAGACGACCGATCGGTTCGTATCGAAACGTTTGGTGTGGGGCCCGCGGGGGCCGGGGCGCCCTCCTTCGCGCCCACTGCCCGCCGGGCGCGCCGGGAGCGGGCGGGGCCCACCCGGCGCTGGCGGACAGAAGGCGCGGCGGAGGGGCCCCGGCCCCCGCGGGCCACACCGAACGTGCGGAGTTGGGGATGGTCGGGTCACGAGATCAACCCTCATGGGCGCCTGTAAACAGCCTGCGTTCTTGGCGGCCTCGCGTGGCCTACACTACACCGCGAACCAACATCAGCGCGCCTACACTACCACGACCACGACCGGAACAGGTCAAAACCGATCTGAGGCGGCGTTTGCTGGAACGTTCGCGACGCGCCAGGACGTCCGCACGTTTGCGCCGAACTCCCTGGCTCAACGCCAAGCGCGGCTGAGAAGCGACTGTCGAACTGACGCTCAAGTTTTACGCCGAGTCCCTGCGCAAAGAGAGAGAGTTGGTCGGCACTGCCGGCGCCTTGTGGGGCGAGGCCACACAGGCCTGTGGTCACGCTGAGAAATGTGCGCTGACCAACCTGACCACCAACACCAACGCGCGTGGCGGCAAGAATACCGAGACCACTCTGCCGAAGATTGGTGGCCTCACCAGGATTCAGCGCTGTTGGCTCAACTTGCACCAGATCAAACCGGCCACCGGCCAATCGGCTCGACAGGTAGCTGCTCGCCAAACGCAATGCGAGCGTGGCGCCTTGTTCGGCGTACGGCGTGCCAAACAGCGCGTACGCCGGTTCGCCTGTCACGAGATAACTGAGCATATCGCTCTCGGGGAGCGGCGGATTGTCGGCGCTGCTCAGCGTGAGCGTCGGCTGGGTGAGCGTGCCACCCATGCGCACACGAATGCGCACGTCCTGACGATTTGAATTCGGACGCTGCTGACGAATCACGTGCAGCGCCGCGATATCCAGTGCCGGATCAAGATCCGGATCACCAAAGAATCGAATCGTGCCGCGTTCAACATCAAATGTTGGTCGCGCCAGTCCGAGATTGAGCTGATACGTACCGCGCTGCACAGTGAGCGAATCCGCAAGCGCCAGGCGCGCCAGGCCGTCGCGAGGATCAACGGCACGCGTGAGTCGGAGCCCGCCACCGAGTTTGATGTTGGCTTCCGGTGAACGCAGCCACACATCATCGCCGATGTCGAGTCGCACATTGTTGAGCGACAGTCCCTGCACCAGTGCGTTGGGTGCGTTGGCCAGGACCGCATCCACGCGCACGGCGGTGGTGTCGATCAGATCGAGATTGTCACTCAGATCCAGCGCGCGCCGTTGACTGAGCGAGTTGAGAAACACGCGTCCACGATCAACGCGCGCTGCACCTTGCAGCAGCGCGTTGTTGCGCGGGCCCTTGAGCGTGATCGGCTGCACCGTACTGATGGCCAGCGTCGCAACGCGCGCGCGATCAATGGCCGTAAAGGCATTGGCCGTGAGACGCAAATCAAACACCGGATCTCGCACCGATGCGATCGTGATGGATCCGGTGAGCGACATCGTGTCAAGACGCGATTCACCGCTCTGCGCCGTGAGTCGACGAATTGAAATCGTGTCACCCGCCAACTGCACATTGGTCGACAACGATTCAAGCCGGATGCCCAACGGCTCTACAGTGAGTCCACCGCGATCAATCGTGAGTTGACCGGTCAGGCGCGGCTGCTCCCACGTACCAGTCAGTGCGATGTCTGTGTTGAGTTGACCAGTGCCACGCTGCAACGACGGCACAATGGATTCGAGCACGCCAAGATCGACCGCGTTGCTGGTCACGCGACCCGTTAACGGCTCGTCGAGCAAGCGGCGCGTTCGCGGCGCAAAGGCTAAATCCATTGGCAGCGACGCCGACGCAGAAAACGCCGAGCGACCGTCCACCTGCAGTGCAACGTCTGCGTTGACGCGGCGCGCGGCGTATTGCGCGGTCGCATCGAGCTGTCCGAGCGTCACGGAACCCAGTGAGGCGTCGCGCAGCGCAACCGTGCCTCGCAAGTCAGGGGCCTCACGTGAGCCTGCAACTCGAATCGCGGAACTCAACGAACCACCCCAGTCACTTGCGGGCCGCAGCAACGAACCGAGATCGGCGAGCGGCAACGCCACCGCATCCACAGTACCAGAGACGGTGCTGTCGGCGGCAATCGCACCGCGCATGGCAAGTGTGCCACGTACCGAATGCTGCCAGAGCAACGAGTCGAGTCGAACGGCGCCGTTCGTACCAAGCATGAGATGCGCCGGCCAGGCCAGCGAGAATCCATTGCGCGACGTATCGACCAACGCCTGTACCGACCGATTACGAAGCGCAGCCACACGCGCCGCCGATGGCGTTCGAACATCGAGTTGATCCACGCGCACCGCAATCGAGTCTGCGACACGCCGTGTGCCGCCCGAAACGGTTACCGTGGCCTCAGACGGTGCACGCAGTGACGCATCGAAGCGCGACGGCAATCCATCATCGAGCCGTACGTTCGCCGCGACGGCGTCTGCGGCCACACCGGCAATGCTCGAGGAATCCAGTGTCAGACGAGCCACCCCGCGCGCCTTGCGGAGCACATCGTCAATCGTTGCATTCACCACCGCGCGCCGCGCGCTCGTTGTGCCCACCAGCACATCACGCGCATCAGCGAGCAGATCAACGCCCACGCCCACGGTCTCCATCGTATCAAGCGACGCGACAACCTGCGCTCGCAACTCGAGCGTGCCCTGCATTGGAACGTCGCCGGCGGAGTCGGCAGCGACACTGTCAACATCAGCCAGGAAACCACCCCAGCGC
This sequence comes from Gemmatimonadaceae bacterium, assembly GCA_051859245.1. Lineage (GTDB taxonomy): Bacteria > Gemmatimonadota > Gemmatimonadetes > Gemmatimonadales > Gemmatimonadaceae > JAABRT01. Next base: position 18,335 of record JBHYGA010000008.1, on the reverse strand, counting down.
GCGAGAGCACGCAGTCCGCCGAGCGAATCGGCGTTCGCGCGAATCAGCAAGGTATCGCGAATCGTTGAGGTCAGCCCCAGCGCACCGCGTGCATCACCACGAAACGCCGCGCTCTCCACAACGAGTGAATCCACGTGCATGCGACCGTCAGCAAAACGCAGATCGGCCACACCGCGATAGAGTGGCACCGTACCAACGCGCGACGAACGCTCGGAGAGCGCAGCACGCGCCGTGCCCGCCAAAGTCGCCAGTGATTCACCACGCACGTCGAGATCAGCGGAGAAGCCGAGATTGGTTTCGGGCATGGAAAAATCGTTGAACAGCGTGCGCAGATCGGCGCCAGCAACACGGAGCGCGCCGGTCACGCGAAAGTCCGGTTCAAACGCGTCCATCGTACCAACAAACGCAATCTCACCACCTGCGCCAGCCAGAGCTGTGGTGAGCGAAAAATCTTCCACCGTTCCCTTGGCGCGAATCGGACCGACGGCGAGCCCTCGCAGCGGCAGCGACGGATACGACCGCGACATCGTGGTGTACGACAGCGGCGCTGCGGTCATCGTGACATCAAAGCCGGTGCTCGTTTCGTACAGCGTGATGCGACCATCACCCGTCACGCGCGTGGTATCTCCAGGCCCATCCACATGCGCCAACTGCGCGTTCGAAAACCGCACGTCGGTCCATAGTGAATCAAGCGTCATTGTGCCCGAAACCAGTCCGTTCATTTCCACGAACATCGGATTCACAAAACGCGGCGTACGCAGATCCAGCTGATCGATCTCTACATTCGTGCCGAGGAACACCGCAAACGCGGGCTCATAGACGTTCATCAAACCACGAATCGTTCCCCTGGTCACCGCGCCCGGCACATGCTCGTCGGCATACGCAACGCGTGCCTCGTCAACCATGAAGCGTGTAACCGGACCACCTCGCGCCTGCACGCGGCCGGTGATCGCGCCGCGCCAGTCGTACGGGAACGGCTCGGCGTTCATCCAGCGCAGCATATCGGTGTGCATGGGCGCGAGATCCACATCAACATCTGAAATGCGCAGCACCGTGTCGCCAACAGCGAAGGTCATGCGACCGCGCATGCGCGATGAAAGCGCACGCGCATCCATGTTGGTGATCACGTACTCCATCACGCGCACATTGCGCGGATTGTTGCGAATGTGCAGCTCCGTGGTTCCGCCACCCACGTGCGGCAACACCGGACTGATCCACGCAATATCACTGAACGCCACCGAATCGCCGCGAATGCGAAGATCCCAGCGCATGGGCAGACCGCTGCCCCACACCACTTTGCCGCTGGCCGTGCCGCCGGAGCGCGGTAAATGCAACTTGAAATCGTCTACCCACAGCGAATCTTTCACCAACCGCACCGCACCCGACATGTTGCGGAACCAGAACGGTGGGTCATTCTCAATCGCGTCAAGACGGCGCACCGCCAGACTCATGCCGGCGGTATCCGGATGCGCAATGCGCGACGGACCGAGCGCGGCATAACCACGCTCCCATCGACGTGTTTTCACCAGACGATCACCGTCGCGATCAATCTCGAGATCACGTCGAGCGAGGTTGAACGCAATCGCACTGTCACGTTTCGCCCCACGCAACGAATCCGCCGGCCTCCACGCCTCGACAACCGTCAACGTGCCTTCAATCACCTCGAGGCTGTCCACACGAATCCAGTCGCCGAATCCCTTCGTGAGCGACGGCGGACGCGGAGTTGTGGGCGTTTTTCTGAGCGCACGCTTCCAGTTCCAATCGTTGTTGCCGTAGTCAACAAGGTGCACCACCGGACGCGTGACCTGCGCCAGGCTCAGCACAATTCGCCGATCAAGCAAATCGCGTGGATCGTATTCCAGTCGCACCGGCCCCGTGCGCAAGAACGCGGTACCATCTGGTGCACGAATTTCCAGCGAGTCGATGGTCATGTCGTTGAACAGCGAACCACCAACACGACCAACGTAGAGCGATCCCGGAATTGCGGTGCGCGCAACCGGCAGTACCGCGCGCAGCAGCGTGGCCCGTCCACGATCGGTTTGCGTGAGTACACCAACCGCGCCAACCGCGAGCAACAGCACACCGAGCAACAGCCCGGCGGCGGTAAAGACAATGGTGCGCGGTCTGGCCATGGTTAGAACGCCTGTCCGATCCAGATACTCGGATTCAGTCGCCGCAAAAATCCAGGGCGCTGCGCCGGACGAAACGATGTTGGGCAGGCACCGCTTGACTGCAGCGGCGGCTCAGCCGGCGCCGTGGCGGGAAACACCGGCAGCGTATTGCCCGGACTCACGCAATACAGCGGCGCGATGCCGGCCTGCAACGGCGCATTAAAGTACGCTGCGCCGGCGGGCAGTCGATACGGGTTGTATCCAAGATCAACACGAATCGAACCAAAGGGCGACACAATACGCACGCCAACACCGGGCGTCCACCGCGTGCCAGGCGCGTTTTCACCGAGCTGTTGCACGCCAGGTACATCGCCGCGATTCCACAATCGTCCGACATCGGCAAACGCCGCCCACGACAACAATCCACGCAACACAGGACTCGGCACCTGCACTTCCACGTTGCCAACGAGCAGCGTATTGCCGCCCACGGGCACCACGCGCTCCTCAAACGACGACGTGTCAGCGCGGAAATACGTGAGGCCATTCTCAACCACCGTTTCGTATGCCGGCACGATGTACACCGCCGGGCCCAACTCGTTTTGTCGGAAGCCACGCACTGTGGTTGGGCCACCGGCGTACAGTCGTTCTTGCGGCGGAATGAATCCGCCCACAGACGGACGCGTGCCACCACCAAACACCACGCCACCGCGCACATGCGCCAGCAACACCGCACCCGCGCCAAGCTCGGCGTACCACGTGGCATCTGATACAAATCGATTGAACTGCTGCGACGCGTCGGAGCCCACCAGCGTGCTCGCATGTCGCGCGTCGAACCGCACGGTATAACCGCGTGTTGGTCGCAGTGGATCGTTGGTGCCGTCAAAGTTGACCGCGTAGCCGAGCGCGGCCAATCGCGTATTGCGCTGCAGGAATGAACGCGATTCCGCATCACAGGAGTTGAACACGGCGCAGAAGAACGCCGGCTCCGCTTCGGTGCGGCCCAGCTCCATCTGGTAACTCACGGTGCTCGGCACACGCCCTTGCAGCGGATTTGTAATCGATAGTGCGCCACCAATCGGCGTGCGGCGAAGAAACGCGCGGTACTCGCTCAACGTGGAGCTGTACAGCGAGATCGTAGGCACACGCGAACGCCGCCCCACCGTGGGCTGCCGCAGGGTGACACCGGCGTAGTAGTTGAGCGTGCGACTGTACGGATCGCCGCGCGCCTGTGCCTGGCACAATTCCGGCGCGCCGCCGAGCGGATCACCCAAACCCACTTTTGAAACGCGCCCCGTAAGCTCCAGGCGCGGCGCCCACGAGACAAAATCGCGATCGGTAAACGCGCCCTGCATGCGAATACAGTCAAGTGTCGCCCAGCCAAGACCGCCTTGTGCCGTGAATCGATTACCCTCAAGCAATCGCACGGTGAGATCCACCACGCTGTCGCCAAGTGATGGTTCGCGATCCATCTGCAAATCCACACGCCGGAACGCGTCGAGCTGATAGAGCGAACGCTGCGCCGAAATGAGCGCCCGCGCACTGTACCAGTCGCCCGTATTCACGTTCATGGCGCGACGGATTGTCTGTTCCGACACACCGCCTTGTTCGCGCGCGGAATCAACGATGACCCGTACTGCACCAATGCGCGCCCGCGTACCTGGAACCGCGAGCACTTCGACCTCGGCCGAACGCGCGCGCTCGTCGGTGGTGTAGGCCAGCAGCGCTTCGGCTCCAGCCCATCCGTTATTGCGAAGATCACGCACGAGCGAGTCACGACCAGACTCCAGCGCCTGCCGATTAAACAGACCGCCCGCTCGCAACGGGAATGCGTTGATCAACGCATCACTCCCGGGAATACTTTCCAGTCCGCGTATCGAGAGCGACGACACGCGCATTGGCGCCCCTTCGTTGATCGCGAAGACCACATCGATCAAGTCACCACGCACCGGAGTGACAATTGTATCGACGCTTACTTCCGGGTACCCGCGTCGGCGATACAGAATCTCGAGGCGCTGCACATCACGCGCGAACTCCGTTGGATCAAGACAACGTTTCGTGCTCAGAAACGGCAGTCCGGCCAGCGTTGATGGCAATGTCGCAACAGCGGACACGAGTTCGAGCGTGGTAAACTCGCTGTTGCCGGTAAAGCGACGCGTTCGCACTTCACGATCGCCGCGCTCGCAGGAAAAATCCTGCGCCTCAAGCGGCGATGACAACAACCCGATTGCGATCGCGCAGACGCCAAGCGAAAGCCGCGCAATTCGGGCGCGCGACGACACCCGTACAGGCGGCGGACTGCCCGTTAATGGGCGCATGCAATGGCGATCGGGAACGGCCAGGATGTTGAGGGGGTCGGAGTAAACGTGCAGATTGACAATTATACGCGATTCGCACCCTTCCCGGTCCCCAAATTTCGCATGCGCGTTTTCCCCGCTTCTTCGCCGTTCGCGCTCGCTGCTTTCGTAGCGCTGCTTTCGGCTTGCCAAGGTGCCGACCGCTCCGAGCAACGCCACACGCTGGTGGACTCGCGCGACTGGTATGATCCGCGCTCCCTCGACCCGGCTCGATCAACCGACGTGCCCACAGGTCGGGCCGTGGCGTACCTCTTTGACGGCCTGACGCGCTTCGCGCCCGACGCGAGCATCGAGCCGGGTCTGGCGGAACGCTGGGACATTTCCGAAGACGGCCTGCAGTACACCTTTCACCTGCGGTCCGGCGTGCAGTTCCACGACGGACGTGCGCTGGTGGCGTCGCACGTAGTCGAGAGCTTTCGGCGCGTGCTCGATCCCGCATCGACGGGTGGACGTGGCTGGCCACTCTACCCGATTCGCGGCGCGCGCGGCTACAGCGAGGGCAAGAACACCGCGCTTGAAGGCATCGTGGCGCCCGATGATTCCACCGTCGTGATCACGCTCGAGGAGCCGCTCGCGATCTTCCCCAAGCTGCTGGCAATGCCAGTGGCGTCCGTGGTACCCGACGGCGTGGGCGAGGACTTTGGCGAGAAGCCCATTGGCACAGGACCATGGAAGCTCGTGGAATGGCGGCACGACGACTACGTGAAGTTCGCGCGCAATGAGTCGTACTTTGGCGGCGCGCCGTCGGTCGATACGCTTGTCGCGCGCATTATCCCCGAGCCCAGCACCGCAGTGGCCGAGTTCGAGAACGGCTCCGTCGACATTCTGTATATCCCCGAAGATCAGACGGCGAGCTGGGAGTCCACGCCCGAGCGAAAGGCGCTGCTCACCTCCGCACCGGCACTGCGGCTCTGGTACATCGGTGTGAACGTGAAGCGTGGGCCGTTGGCCGACGCACGCGTGCGGCAAGCGATCGCGCACGCCATCGACGCCAAGACAATTCTCGATCGTTTGCTCGGCGGACGCGGACAGCTCGCCGCGGGTGTGATCCCGCCGTCGCTTGAAGGCTTTGATGCCTCGCGTACACCCTACGCGTTTGACATTGCTCGCGCCAAGGCACTGCTCGCCGAAGCCGGATATCCCAATGGCATAGACGTGGAGCTCTGGTCCTCACAAACCGCGCCGTTTCCGCGATTGGCCGAATCAATGCAGGGGTTTCTTGGCGAGGCCGGCATTCGTGTGAAGCTGGTACAACGCGACGCGTCATCGGTGCGTGAAGCGGCGCGCAATGGTCAGGTGGACCTGATTCTCAAAGACTGGTACGCAGACTATCCCGACGCGGAAAACTTTTTGTACCCGCTGCTGCACTCGGCCAATCATGGCGTGGGTGGCAACGTCTCGTTCTACGCCAACGCCGAGTTTGATTCGCTCGTCACTCTGGCCCGTCGCGAAAGTGATGCCGGCCGTCGCACGCAGCTGTACAAAGACGCGGACGCACTCGCACACCGTGATGTCGGGCTGCTGCCGCTCTTCTTTTACAACGAGATGTACGCGGTGCAGCCATGGGTACAGGGGTTTGAAGTACCAGTGATTTTCAACGGACAGCGCTGGACGAAGGTGCGGCTCGGTCAGCCGTGAGCAGCGCTCGCGAGATGCAACGCGCGTCACATTTGGCTCGCGTAACGGCATGCTAGCACTGCTTGCACGGCGCGCATTGCTTCTCATCCCCACGCTGTTCGGCGTGCTGGTAGTGGTGTTTCTGCTGCTGTACGTGGCGCCAGGTGACCCGGTGCTGGCTATGGTTGGCGAACGCGCCGACGAGGCCACGATTGCCAGACTGCGCGCCGAACTGCGACTTGATGATCCGCTCTTGTCGCAGTTCACGCACTACGCGCTCGGCGTTGTGCAGGGTGATCTCGGCAACTCGTATGTGACTGGTCGACCGATTCTGAGCGACTTGCTTGAACGGTTTCCGCGCACGCTGTTGCTCGCCGGCGCTGCGATGCTGCTCGCCATCGTGCTTGGTGTGAGCGTGGGTGTTGCCTGCGCCGTCCGCCCCAACGGGTGGTTCGATCGCATCACGCTCGCTGCCACGTACCTCGGGATCTCCTTTCCAGTGTACTGGATCGGATTGTTGCTGATCGTGACGTTCTCCGTGTCGCTGCGCTGGTTCCCCGCGTCGGGGTACGGAGGCGTTGCGTTTCTTGTATTGCCAGCTCTTGCGCTGGGCTCGCGTTCGATCGCGTATCTCGCGCGCATGACACGATCGTCAATGCTCGAAGTGCTCGGCGCAGATCACGTGCGCACCGCGCGCGCCAAAGGACTGGCCGAACCATCCGTGCTCACGCGTCACGCCCTGCGCAACGCTCTCATTCCAATCGTCACGGTGATCGGCCTCGACTTTGGCGGCTACCTCACGGGCAGCATTCTCACCGAAACAATCTTTTCGTGGCCGGGAATTGGGCGATACGTGGTCAACGCCATCGCACGACGCGATTTGCCGGCGGTGCAAGGCGCGGTGCTGTTTTTGTCGGTGGTGTTCGTAACGGTGAATCTGCTCACCGATATGGTGTACGCGAAGGTGGATCCGCGGGTGCGACAGAACGCGTAGGTCCGGTTCTCGCGAGCGTGCTCCTAATGCTGGGGGAACTGCGGGCGGGAAGGACACGAAAGCACGAAGGACACGAAGAACTGCAGCTGCTGCAGTTTTCGTGTCCTTATCTGTTGCAGTTTTCGTGCTCTTGGCCCGAGGCGCGCAGCGCCGACGGGCCCCCGGCAGTTAATCCGGCTTCTGCCCGAACACAGCGAGGTTGCTAGAATGCCCCGGCGCCACCTTCTTCTCCGGATACACCCAGTGCACCGCCTGATTGACGGCGATTGCAGCCTCGCTGAATCCTGACGCGATCAGCTTGAGCTTGCCGGAATACGTGGTAATGTCGCCCGCCGCGTAGATGCCCGGACGACCCGCTTCCATGCAGCTATTCACAACGATTTCGTCTTTCTCGAGCGACAGTCCCCACTCGCCGAGTGCACCGAGATCGCTCACGTAGCCGAGCATAGGCAGCACCACGTCGCAATCGATGTCCTGCGTTTCTTTGGTCTTGATGTTGCGCAGCGTTATACCACCGAGCGTGTCGCTTCCGTTCGGACGCACCGCTTCAAGTTCATTGAAGGTGTGAATGGACACGTTGCCACCTTCGGCACTCGCGTTCTGCACTTCGGTCACCGTAGCCGCGTGGGCGCGGAAACGATCGCTGCGATGCACCAGTGACACGTGTGTCGCGCGCGAACGAAGCTGCGCGGCCCAGTCAAACGCCGAGTCGCCGCCGCCAATGATCACTACACGCTTGCCAACGAACGCGTCGGGATTGGTGACCACGTCTTCAATACCACGACCATACCACGGTTCCGCGCAAGCCTGCGGCAAGCGACGCGGTTTGAATGCGCCAATGCCCGCCGCAATAATGATCGAACGCGTGGGAAAGCGACCGCTCTCCGTGACCAGCACGTAATGATCGTCGGCCTGTTCGAGCGCGACCACGCGCTGATTCAAGTGCGCGGGTAAGCCGGTCTCACGGTGAAACTGACTTGCCTGCTCCGTCAGATTCTTGACCAGATCTTTGGCCAGCACCTTCGGGTAGCCGGCCACGTCAAAGATGTATTTCTCGGGGTAGAGCGCGGTGAGCTGTCCGCCGAGTTCGGGGAGCGCATCAATGATTTGCGCCGAAGCGCCGCGCATGCCCGCGTAGAAAAGCGCGAACAGCCCCGTGGGGCCGCCGCCGATGATGGTGATGTCGTGGATCATCCTCTCAAGATAATCCGGGCGCGGTGCCGGGTCACCGTGCGGGGCGCGGCGAAAAGCTGTTCTCCGGGGCGGGTTCGCCTCGTTAACTTCCGCGTCTATGAAGATCTATACAAAAACCGGTGATACCGGCGCTACCGGGCTCTTTGGCGGCGGCCGAGTTGAGAAGGACCATCCGCGGGTTGAGGCCTACGGAGACGTGGACGAGCTCAACGCCGCACTCGGCCTGGCGCGCTCGATTGAGCTCATGCCACGTATTGATGAAGTACTCGTGCCGATTCAGCGCGACCTGTTCGCCATTGGCGCGTTACTGGCGACTCCCGATCACGAGAAAATGCGCGAACAGCTTCGCAAGGCGCGCATTGACGAAGAGCGCATTGAAGAACTGGAACGTGCCATTGACTCGGCGGAGAATGAGCTCGAGCCGCTCACCAGTTTCATCATTCCAGGTGGCACGCCCAAGGCTGCAGCGCTGCACGTGGCGCGTACCGTGTGTCGTCGGGCGGAGCGGCGCGTTGTGCGTCTCGCGCATGAGATCGAGTTGCCTTCGCTCACAGTCATCTACCTGAATCGGTTGAGCGATTTGTTGTTCACCCTCGCACGACTCGCCAACAAGCGAGCGGGCGCAGGCGAGGTCACGTGGTAACACCGCTCGCGTTGGCGTTGTCGTATCCGGTGTTCGTCGCGCGCGGTGCGCTCGACAACTTCTGGCGGTTCGTGCAGGAGTACGCGCCGAATCACCGGTACGCGATCATTGCCGACGAAGCGGTGGACGGATTGTACGCTTCTCGAGTGGCCGAGTCGCTGCCGCCGAGTATTTCGGCGCAACGATTGTTGCGATTACGCGTCCCGAGCGGCGAGTCCAACAAAACGCGCGATCAGTGGCATCGTCTGAGCGACGAGTTGCTGGCGTGGGGCGCTGGTCGCGACACCACAGTGATTGCCATGGGCGGCGGTGTCACCGGCGACCTGGCCGGTTTTGTGGCTGCCACACTGCACCGCGGCGTGCCGGTGGTACAGGTACCTACCACGCTGCTTGCGATGGTCGACAGTGCCGTTGGCGGAAAGACCGGCGTTGATACGGCGGCGGGCAAGAATCTTATTGGCGCGTTTCATAATCCATCGTTGGTACTGGCCGACATCAACACACTGCGCTCGCTGCCGATGTCGGTGCGTGCGGACGGACTCGCCGAGATGATCAAACACGGTTTGATCGCCGATGCCGACGCCTTCAGTGAACTCTGTGGTGTGCTGCCGCGACTCGCCGGATCAGAAGGCGCTGAGGTGGCGGTGTTGCCGGAGCTGGTCGCGCGCAGTGTGTCGATCAAGGCGCACGTGGTGGCGCAGGACGCGCGCGAAGCCGGACTGCGGCACATTCTGAACGCCGGGCACACGATTGCGCATGCCATTGAGCACTCGCTGCACTTTGCCGTGTCGCATGGCGCAGCGGTTGCGGCCGGGTTGGTGATCGAGACGCGCCTGGCGGAACAACTCGGCATCGCCGAGCACGGGTTGGGCGACGTGGTCGCGGACGCGGTGCGGCGCGCGGGATTGCCCGACGGTCCGCCGCGATCCGTGCGTGACGGCGATCTGCTGGAGGCCACGCGCAGTGACAAGAAGGCGCGCGCCGGCGAAGTGCGCTACGCACTGCCCGAGCGCCTGGGGCGCATGCACCCTGGTGCGGATCACAGCTGGAGTACGCCGGTGTCGGATGAGGCGGTGCTGGCCGCCCTGGCGGTGTCGCGAAGCGCGGCCAAGCGCTCGGCGGACTGATCGGAATTTTAGCCAGGCGACTCGCAGCGTGCGCGGAGGTCTGCCTCCCCGGGCAGACCTCCTGATACGTCAATGCGGGTACTTTCATGTACCCGGACCGGATATTTCCAGTTTCTGGATAACAGTTTCGTGGATATCTCGGATTTTGCTACGGCAGACGCGCAAACCCTGAAAGTGCTGAAATTGCCATTCATTGCACCCATCAACGAATCACTATAAGAACAGTATAGCGTCTAAAATAACGCTTTGCCCGTCAACATGTCGTCACGCTTCACGGCGGCAACGTCATCCGAGAATCATCTCGCAAAGATTTGTGTTGACCGATTCGACTTCCTGTCGTACTGTGGCAGTCCCACCTGTACCGGGGCCGGCGAAACAATGCCGGTTCCACCCATCCGGTCATCATTTGCGAGGGCGTGTATGCCAGCAGCGGCCGCCAGCAGGACCTGCGAACCCCGGTCCAAAGGTTTCTTTCGCTCGGCTCCATCCTCCGCGTTCGACCAATACCTGCATGACATCCAGAAGCTCCCCCTGATCAAAGACGTTCAGGAAGAGCGGCGCCTCGCGCGACTGGCCCAGCAGGGGGACGAAGCGGCGGCAGAGCGACTCGTGACGGCGAATCTCCGATTCGTCATCTCCTACGTAAAGAAGTATCAGGGACACGGCCTCGACCTCAGCGAACTCGTGGCCATTGGCAACGAAGGGTTGCTCAAGGCCGTGCGCAAGTTCGATCCCGACCAGGGCGTCAAGTTCATTTCGTACGCCGTGTGGTGGGTGCGGCAGGCCGTCCTCAAGGCGCTGGCTGAGCAGACGCGCTCCGTGCGGATTCCGCTCAATCAGAACTCGCAGCTCATTCGCCTCTCGCGCGCCGAAACAGTGCTCAGTCAGGTGCTGCGCCGCGAGCCGACCGACGCCGAGCTCTCCAAGATGCTCGAAGAACCGGTGGAGTCGGTGCGCCAGTCACGCACGATGACCGGCGCGGAAGTGTCACTCGATGCACCGATCGATCGTCAGGATCGTGAAGCCAGCACGCTCGGTGAGCGATTTGCGGGTGAAACGAATGTCGAGATCGAAGAAGGCACCGACTCACGCCTCATGCGCGAGTTCATTGATCGGGTGTTCCGACGCTACCTCACACCGCGCGAACGCAAGATTCTGTACCTGTACTACGGACTCGAAGAAGGATCAGAGGCCATGACACTCGAGCGCATTGGCGCGCTCATGGGTGTCACGCGCGAACGCATTCGTCAGATTCGCGAGCGGGCCTTTGAAAAGCTTCGTGAGTCGCCCGATGGATCAGCCCTCAGCGGTTTCTGGGGTGTTGCGTAACGTGTAGTGTGAGTTGCTTGCCGCCGCACCACATGGTGTGAGTGGTATCGCGCGCTCTTGCGTGCTCTCGCAGGACCCAAACGCCTCAACTTCGGTTGGGGCGTTTGGCGTTTCAGCACGACGCGCGTCACCAGGATTGTGTGATCTCGCCTTGTGTCTGCGGGTGTGCTGCGTCACCTTTTTCACATGCCAAAGTCCCGTGTTCTTCTGGTCGACGACGAACCCTCCATCCGGCTCGCGTTGCGCAAATGGTTTGAGCGCAACGGATGGGATGTTGACGAAGCTGGTGACGGCACGAGCGCGTGCACGCAGCTCGACGCGTTTCATACCGGCTATGGCCTGGTGATTTGCGACGTGCACTTGCCTGGCGTCAACGGACTCGAGATTGCCACACGCATTCAGCGACAGTGGCCGTCGTTGCTTGAGCGCTTTGTGTTCACCACCGGCGACAACATGGAGTTCTCGGCCGAACAGCGGGCGTTGCGCGACGCAACACGTGTGCTGCTCAAGCCGTTTGAGTTTTCGGAACTGCGCACGCTCGTGGCGGAGCTGTCACCCGCCGTTGAAAACGCGAGCTGAACGGCGTTCACCGTGACGCTCGTGCATTGCACACCATGAGTCGCGTGTCGCACGCGTCACTCACGAACGCGCTCTCGAACATTGTCGGTGCACGTTGGGTGAAGTCGCGCGCCGCTGAACTCACCGCGTACGACTCCGACGGCTTGCCGGGTTATCGCGCTACGCCACGCGTCGTGGTGCTGCCGGGATCGCGAGACGAAGTGTGCGCCGTTGTCCGACTGCTCGCCGAACAGGGCATACCGTTTGTGCCGCGTGGTGCCGGCACCGGCCTCTCTGGTGGATCACTGGCGGACGATGCGGTCGTGATTGGTCTCAACCGTCTCACGCGCATTCACAGCATTGATGCTGGCAATCGCATTGCGCACGTGGAACCGGGCGTGGTGAATGCGTCACTGGCTCGCGCGGTGTCGCCGTTTGGTTTGTACTACGCGCCAGATCCATCGAGTCAGGCGGCGTGTACGATCGGCGGAAACGTGGCCGAAAATGCGGGCGGTCCGCACTGTCTCAAGTACGGCGTCACACTCAATCACATTGCCGCGCTCACCGTGTGTTTGCCAGACGGTGAACTGGTGAGCTTTGGTTCGTCGGTGAGTGAAGACCTTGGCTACGATCTGTGCGGATTGTTCATTGGCTCCGAAGGATGTTTTGGCATTGCCACCGATATCTGGGTGCGACTGCTTCCGGTACCTGAGCAGGTGCGCACGCTGCTGGCAGACTTTACCAGTGTGACTGACGCCGCACGTGCCGTGTCTGCGATTATTGCCACGGGCATTGTACCGGCGGCGCTCGAGATGATGGACCAGTCCACCATTCGCGCCGTTGAAGCGAGCATTTACGCGGCCGGTTATCCGGTAGATGCCGCCGCGGTGCTACTCGCGGAAGTAGACGGCCTTGCCGTAGGGCTCGACGAAGACGTGCGGGTGATTGAACAGTGCTGCCGAGATGCGGGCGCTCGCAATGTGCGCATCGCGTCTGCCGATGCCGATCGCGCACGACTTTGGCAGGGTCGCAAGAAGGCGTTTGGTGCGCTGGGTCGCATTGCTCCGCATCTCGTGGTGCAGGACGCCGTCGTACCGCGCACGAAGTTGCCACAGATCCTCGAACAGATCCACGAGATCGGCGAACGGCATCAGGTGAACGTGTGCAATGTGTTTCACGCCGGTGATGGCAACCTGCATCCGAACATCTCGTATGACGCGAGCGACCCGCAGCAGTCAGAGCGTGTGCACGCGGCGATGAGCGAGATCATGCAGGCCTGCATCAACGCCGGCGGCACCATTACCGGCGAGCACGGTGTGGGACTCGACAAGCTGGGCTACATGGAAGATCTGTTCAGCGCGCCGTCGCTGGCGGCCATGTGTTCGGTGCGCGAGGTCTTTGATCCGGGGCGACGCGCGAATCCGGGCAAAGTGGTGCCGGTACATTCGTGTCGCGAATGGTCCGGATCTTCGCGACATTAGGCGGGCTGCGCCGCTCTATATTTGCTGCATGTCCACAACAGTCGCCGAACTGGCCGCTCAGGTTGCAGATGCGCAGGTGAGTGAAGAACCGCTGCGCGTAGTGGGCGGCGGAACGTGGTTGCAAGCCGGGCGTCCGTGCAGCGGCACGATGCTCCGTGTAGGCGACTACGCAGGCATTGTGGAGTACACGCCCGGTGATCTCACGCTCACAGCGCGCGCCGGTACCACGCTCGACGCGATCGCTCAGGCGACGGCCGAGCATGGGCAGTGGCTGGCGCTCGATCCCGAGGCCGCGCCTGGTGCGACACTCGGAGCCACGATTGCCACCGCGTCCGACGGACCGCTTGCTGCGGCCATGGGACGCGCACGCGATCTGGTGCTTGGTATTGAGTGCATTACCGGAACGGGTGACGTGACGCGCGCCGGTGGGCGCGTGGTCAAGAATGTGGCCGGTTTTGATCTCGTGCGACTGCACACCGGCGCATGGGGCACACTTGGTGTGATCACCGAAGTGAGTGTGCGTTTGCGCGCACGGCCGGAAGTGGATCGCGCGTTTGTGGTGGCGACCGATGATCGGATGTCGCTTGAATCACGACTGGCGCCGCTCGCAGATTTGCCGATCGCGCCGTTGGCGCTCGAGTTGTTGAGCGGTGCTTTGGCGAGTGCGCTTGGCGTGCATGACAGCGTGTGTTTGCTCGTGCGTCTCGCGGGCAATGAAACACGAGTGAACGCGCAGCTTTCGGCGTTAGGCGCGCTCGGTGATGTGCGCGAGGTGCCGGTATCGGTGTTCAATGAACTCTCACGCATTTCACCTGACGAATCACTTGTGGCTCGTGTGTCGCACATGCCCACGCATTTCTCAGCGACGTGGCGGCATGTGATGGATCATCTCTCGGCGTGTCAATGTTGGCAGCCACAGGTGCGTGGCTCCGTGGCGCGCGGCGTGGTGCGTGTGTGTGCAACGCTTGAAAACAGTGCCGCAGTGCTCGAGCGTTTTGTGCGCGGCATGGCACCGCCGGGTGCTGCGGTTGCGTGGGAAACGCTGCCGGTGGACGGGTGGTCGCATGTACCGAGTGCGGTGAGTGATCGCGTATCAATGGGATTACGACGGGCACTCGATCCCTCGTGGATTCTGAATCGTGGGTTGCTGGGTGAGATGATGCCGGCGGTGGGTGTATGAGCGATGGCGCACAGATGCGTGAGCCGCTTGTGATGCACGATGCGGCTGGTGCACAACAGCCCGCGTGTCTCGCCGGCACACCACTTGCGCAGGCGTCTCGCGGACTCGATGCGTGTGTGCATTGCGGGTTCTGCCTGCCCGCCTGCCCCACGTACGTGAACCTGCACGACGAGAATGATTCGCCGCGTGGACGACTGTTGTTGATGCGTCGACTGCTCGACGGTGAACTTGAGCTCGACGATCCCGATGTGGGCACACACTTTGATCGGTGCCTCGGTTGTCGCGCGTGCGAGACGGCGTGTCCGAGTGGTGTGCCGTACGGTCAGTTGCTGGAGGCCACGCGCGCGACAATGCAATCGGTGCGTCCGATTCCGTTGGTCGCGCGAGTGGTGCTGTCATTGTTTCGACGCACCACGTTGCTGTCGGTGGTGTTGCTCGGTGCGCGGGTGTTCAGAGCTACGGGATTGCCGCGTGTGTTTGCGCGTGCATTGCCCGCGCGGTTGGCGTTTCCAATGGCGATGCTGGCGTCGAGTGCGCCGGTCAAGCGGGACAAATTGCGGCGGGTGGCGGGACGCTCGTCCGATACGGGTGTTGATCGAACACGCTCCAACGACTCGTTGGAAAAGAGCGCGAGCAAGAGTGCATCAGGCACGCACAGTGCCCCGCCTCGAGGTGACGTTGTGTTGCTTGAAGGCTGTGTGATGCGCGGATTGTTCGCGCATACGAATGACGCGACATCGCGTGTCATTGCACGCGCGGGGTTTTCGGTGTGTTCTGCTGAGCAGCAGTCGTGCTGTGGCGCGCTGCATGCACACGCGGGTGATCTTGAGGGCGCACGAGAATTGGCGCGCCGGAACATTGCTGCGTTTGACCGCACGCCCGATGCATTGATCGCTGTGAACTCCGCAGGTTGCGGCGCAATGCTCAAGGAGTACGGGCATTTGCTGCATGACGATGCGGCGTGGCATGATCGCGCCGTTGCCGTGGCCAGGCGCGTGCGCGATGTGAGTGAGCTGCTGGCCACGGGAGAACAGGTGGCGTTGCCGCAACTAACGTCGCATGGATCGCCGCATGGAACCTCGCATACGCCCGTGCGCGTGGCGTACGATCCGCCGTGTCACCTGATGCACGCGCAGCGCATCACGCGTGAACCCGTCGCGCTGTTGCGTGCGCTGCCCAATGTGGAGCTCGTGCCACTCGCCGATGCGGATCAGTGCTGCGGCAGCGCCGGCATTTACAATCTCGTCGAGCCCGACACGAGCGACGCGGTGCTCGCGCCCAAGTTGCAGCACATTGCCGATGCCCGGGCGGATTATCTCGCCACGGGCAATCCCGGCTGCCTCATGCAGATTGGCGCCGGGCTGCTACGGAGCGGGAGCAGCACGGTGGCGGTGCATCCGATTGAACTGCTCGACGCGGCGTTGGGCGAATGAACCGTTCGGGAGTGCTCGTGGTCGCAGTTGATGGCGTGCTGGCCGACACGCTGCCGTCTCGATTGGCGAGTTTTTTGATCGGCGCCGAGAGCGCGGGTTGGGTGCAGGCCGGTGCGAGCGAGGCTCTGGGATTATCGCCGGATTGGATCGCGGGTCGCAGCTGGTCGAACGCGGCGCGGCGTCTGGCGTCGGACCTCGCGCCCGGTGCGGCGGCAGACGAGGTGGGGATTGACCTTTGCGCTCTGGCGGCGGAGCGGGAGTGGACTCGCCGGCTCGCGCTCGGCGTTCCGGATGTTGATACGGATGTGGTGCGCCGCTGTCAGGCGGCGGTGTCGTCCGGCTGGCGACTGGTGCTGCGGGCGGACAGCACGCGTGTCGCAGCGGCTGGATTGTTCTCGTATCTGGAAAGTGAGACGCAAGCCGTGCGTACTGTTGCGGGCGATGACCCCGGCGTACTCGAGGAGTTGCGAGATCGTCCGCTCTTTATGAGCCAGTATGCGGGCATTATTGCGGCATCAAAGAGGTATTCGGCGTCGACGGAGCAGTCTGTGCGGTTTGTCGAACCGGCCAGTGTGCGTTCGGGGATTGAAGCCGCGATGGGTCGATTTGTTCTGGCGGGGTGGCCGAAGTAGCTGTCGCTGCAGCGGTGCATAGCGGACATCCTCACGCTTGATAGATTGCAGGAGTGTCCAACGGGAGCTGAATAATGACATGGCAAGAGCACATCAGCGTTGATCCAATGGTCTGTCACGGACAGGCTTGCATCCGGGGTACACGGATTCCAGTGTCGGTTGTACTGGCGAACCTGGCCGCAGGCACCAGCTCCGAAGCCATTCGCAACAGCTACCCGGGCCTTGGCCCAGATGCTATTCCCGCGGCCTTGGCCTACGCGGCTCAACTCGCAGCGGAACGGGTCGTGACGCTCCCGATTGAACCGCAGGCGGCCTAGTCAGCAACCGTCGCAGTCCTCTCGACTTCATCATGTCTGAAATATCGGTCATAGAAAAGACAGGTCCCGTCGAACCCGCTGTTCCAAAAGTCGCCGAGGCGCTGGCGGGCGACGATCTGCTCGCGTATCAGGCCATGCGCGAGAGCGTGGCCGTGCTTCAGTCCACAGATTCGCACCACCTGGAGTTCACCGGTGCGCAGGCGGCGGCCGCGCTGAATGGGCTCGTCACCAACAATGTGCTCATACTTGGCGTTGGCGACGGGGAGTACGCCGCGGCGCTCACGGCCAAGGGTCGTATTGTGGCCGATATGCGCATCGTGCGCCTTGCCGAGGAACGGTATCTCACGACGGTGAACAGCGCCGCGTGGGCCGGCTGGCGCGACCTGGTGCGCAAGTTTGTGAATCCGCGTTTGGCCAAATACACGGAGCGCGCGTTTCGCAGTTTTGTGCTCTACGGTCCGCAGTCCGCCGAGTCGTTGGCGAGTGTCTGGTCGGCGCTTCATGCAAATGCGCGGGCAGACGATGCACTCGGGTCGCATGCACCCGCGCCACACGCACCCGCGCCACACGCACCCGCCGAGCATTTGCTGGCGCCGTACGCATGCCTGAGCCGAGCGCACGAGGGCGTGGAGTATCACGCCGTTCGGTTGCCGTCACTGGATGACGTGGATGGCTACGAACTGCTTGTGCCCGACGCGCTTGTCGAAACCGTTCGGGCGTCGCTGAGCAATCACACACCCGGTAGCGCGCGCGCACTGAACGTGCTGCGCGTGGAATCCGGTCGGCCCGCGTGGGGTGTTGATATGGACGACACCACGATCCCACAGGAAGCCAACCTCGGCACGTTGCACGCCCTGTCGTTCGACAAGGGCTGCTACACGGGCCAGGAAACCGTCGCGCGTATTCACTTTCGCGGGCATGTGAACCGACACCTGCGCGTGCTCTCCAGCAGCACACCGCTGGCCGTGCCCGCAGAAGTGCGCGACGCCAACGACAAACCGGTGGGCGACGTGCGCTCCGCCGTGATCTCGCCCAGGTACGGCCCGGTGGCGATCGCGATGATCCGCCGCGAGCAGGAACCCGGCGCCGAGCTCCAGGTGCTCGCCGCCGGCCTCAGTCCAGTCCCGGCGCGAATCGACCGCTGAGTCCGGTGCGGAGTTGCGCCGGCCAAGCCCGCGCCCCAGCCGAGATCCGTGTGGTGCCCCCCAGCCCCAGCCGCAGGCGAGTGCCGCCATCAGGCGCGCCAGCGCCGCCGTGGCGCCACACCCCGCGCGCGTAGGGCCGGGAGCCCACCGGGGACCGACGCGCTGTCGGTCGGCCAGCGCCGGGCGGGCGCCCCGCCCGCTCCCGGCGCGCCCGGCCGGC
>JBHYGA010000007.1:0-157740 GCA_051859245.1 Gemmatimonadaceae bacterium | reverse complement strand
CCGAAAGGCCAAATAGCCCTGGGCTCCGGCTACTGGGCCGAATGACCGAATCAGACTGCACGCTGGTGCGAGCGCGAGATCAAAGGCCAGGAAAAGAAAAAAGCGCCGGCCCTCGCATGTGCGAGGACCGGCGCTTTTCCGTCCGCGGGGTAGCGGAGACGATTACGCGACGAAACGCGCGAGCAGGAAACCAGCGGCAATGAGGCCGGCGGCGGCGAGCATCGCCGACACGGGCGAGAGCGCGATCATGCCCGACGACTGCGTTGCAGCGGCCGTGACGGTTGATGTGGCCATTGACGGCTTGGCTTCGGGCAGCGCGTCCATGATGCGCTGCTGCACGTAGGCCGGCGTGGTCATGCGACGGCGCTGCGCCGTTTCCGTTTCGATCCGGCTCCAGAGTGCGACCTGGCGCGCATCGGCGAGACGCGCGTCGGCCTCGGAGGCCTCACCGTCGAGCCATGCGTGCACGGCGGCCGGTGTGGTGCCAAACGCCTCAGCGCCCGGAAGCGGAACTTCACGATCGGCCAACGGTGCACCGTTCGCGGGACGGCCAGCATCGCGGCCAGCGACGGAACGATCCGCGCCTTCCTGGGGATTCTGTGATTCGAGCATCAGGCGTATTTCTCCTCAAGTAGCGCTTGTAGAGCTTCGCGTGCCCGATGCACGCGCATCTTCAAAGCGCCAACAGTAGTACCGAGTAGATCCGCCATTTCCTCGTATGAACGGCCTTCGACATGTTTCATGACGAATGCCTCGCGGAGTGACGGCGCCAACTCTGCCAACGCACTGTCGAGGTCATGCCGCAACTCCGTGCGGTCAAGGTCCTCGTCGGGCGTGGTGTAGTTGGACGGTTGATCATCCTCGTCATAGCTGAGGTGCGACCGCCGAATGTTCTTCAGCCAGTCCTTGCATCCGTTTGCTACGATCCGGAAGAGCCAGGCATCGAATCGTCCGCGTACTTCACCGAGATGGTGATACGCCTTGATGAACGATGTCTGCAGGATGTCCTCGGCGACGTCCGGCGAACCGGTCATGCCGAGGGCGTGGCGATACAGCGCGTCGCTGTACCGATGAATCAAGGTCCCGAATGCGTCGCGGTTGCCCGCTATCACTCGCGAGATGATTTCCTGATCCGAATCGACTTCCGTCGAAAGCGTCGTGTCAATATTGGTCACGGCGCTAGGATAACCCCGAGGTGAAGCTTGGGACAATCCTTCCAAAGCAGGAATCGGTAAAGCTTTTTCTCCGATCACCACGTCAGAAAGACGAGCGGTGCACCTGGACGTAACACCTTGAGGGTGTACGTAACTCACATCACTTATTCAGCTTAGCTCACTTTTGCACACATTCTTGCGCGACAGCTGATCACATAACGGCGGCGACTTTCGCTCACTCTGCACGACGTATTTGTAATTGCTCAGGGCGTAACGCTGGCTCACAATTCGTCCGCTCCTGCTGTCACGTTGAACGCCGACCAGCCCTTGGCCCGAATCACCCCACCATGCTGGTCGAGCCGCGGCGGCGCGTATCGCACGGCGCCTCCCACGGCCGAGGCCACACCGTAAACGGCATGCGCGGTGACCGACGCAAGCGCCTCCGGTACCGTCTGCACCAGTCCGCACGGCACGCCCACGCGGGAGAACGCGGCCATCCAGTCCCCCGCGTCGCGCGTTCTCAGAATGCGATCCAGCGCCGGAACGAGCGTCTCCCGATCGCGCACTCGGCCGGCGTTGGTGCGCCATGCCTCGTTCGGTCCCAGCTCGAGCGCCGCGGCACACTGCGCCCACTGCGCGTCATTTCCCACTGCGAGCACGAGATCGCGGTCAGCCGCGCGAAACAGCTGATAGGGCACCAGATTCGGATGCGCATTGCCCCATCGCTTCGGCGGCGAACCGGTCACCAGGGTGTTTTGCGCGACATTCACCAGCGCGGCCACGGCTGACCCCTGCAAGGACACGTGCACGTGACGCTCGCTGGCTGCCAGTCGGTCGCGCCCCGCCAGCGCCGCGAGAATGGTAATCGCGGCGTCCTTTCCCGCGATCACGTCGGCCAGCGCCACGCCCACTTTGCTCGGTTCGCCAGGCTCCGCGCCCGTGATTGACATCCATCCGGATTCCGCCTGCACCACGAAGTCGTAGCCTGGCCGTTCACTGGTGAGTCCGAATCCCGAAATCGTGCACCAGATCAGTCGCGTGTTGGCGCGCAGCATCTCGTCACGATCAAGTCCCTTTCGGCGCAGTGCCCCGGGCAGGTAGTTCTCCACGACAACGTCGGCGTCCGCGACCAGGCGGTGAATCAGCGTCAGATCGGCGGAATCGTCGAAGTTGGCGGCCAGGCTGAGCTTGTTGCGATTGACGCTCCGGAAGTAGGCACTTTCGCCGTCGGCGGCGAACGGCGGGCCCCATCCGCGCGTGTCGTCACCCACTTCCGGCCGCTCGACTTTGATGACATCGGCACCGAGATCTCCGAGCATCATTGTACACAGCGGTCCGGCGAGCACACGTGATAAATCGACGATTCTGATGCCGGATAGCGGTAGTGTCATTATTATGAGTGTATGCTGTTTTGCTGATGATACTGCAATACGGGAACTTGCTGCGGCGCGATCCGCGTTCTTTTACCAAGAGTGCGCGTGAGAAAGCTCACGCAGCCCTCCGAAAGAACGTTACCGTACCTTGCGTAGATGTCCAGAAATCATATAGTTACAGCGTTCTCGAACACCTCGCTCCGTGGCTGGCCGCCGTTTCGGCGCCGCGACGGTGTCAGTCCGTGACTTCACGTGGGCCTTTTGTGCCCTTGAGCGCCCCGTTCGGCCGGATGTTCCGGCGTCGAAGTGGTGGCAGGAGATCTTTCGTCCATGGCCGATATGTCGCTGGATAGCGATTCGTCAGCAGAAGTGGAAACACCCGCGCCCGCCTCGCCGCCGCCACGTCGCGGTCCTGGGCATCGCGGTGCTGACGCCAGCGATACGGCCGCCGAGATGGCGCGTCGTGCCCATGAGATCAGCCTCGAAGCGGGCAGCCGCATGTCCGGCTCCATGCGCGAAGTGATTCGCGCAGCCGCCGGGCTCACCGCGTTTGCCATTGAAAGCGCGCGCGAGCTGATCCACTACATGGTGCGTCGTGGGCAGATGAACGCCGACGAAGGTGACGCGCTGATCGCAGAAGCCGAGGCCGCCTACATTGAGAAGCATGGCGCGTTGCCAAAGCCTGAGCCGCCAAAGCCCGCGCCCAAGCCGCAGCCGCTGAACGTTCGTCCACCGCAGCCGGCCACACCGCCCAAGCCGCCGGCACCGCCAACGCCGCCCGCCGCTCCCGCGGCGCCAGCAGCGGCGGCCGAAAAGCCGTCGGCGCCCAAGGCACCCGCCAAGGCCGCCGCTCCCGCGGCACCGGCCAAGGCTGCGCCAGCCAAGACGGCTCCGGCCAAGACGGCCGCGCCGGCCAAGGCGCCAGCGAAGCCCGCAGCGCCCGCGAAGCCGGCCGCCAAGGCACCGGTCAAGGCCGCTCCGGCCAAGCCGGCGGCCAAGGCACCAGTGAAGGCCGCAGCAAAAGCACCCGCCAAGGCACCGGCCAAACCGGCCGCCAAGGCACCGGTCAAAGCCGCCGCCAAGGCGCCCGCCAAGAAGGCTGCGAAAAAGAAGTAAGCCGTTCGTGTCTGCTCCGCTGGCGCTGCTCGCGAGCGCCCCGACCCGCCTCGACTTTGGAGGTGGCTGGACTGATGTCCCGCCATATCCCCAGGAGCGAGGCGGTTTTGTTTGCGCGATTGCCATTGAGCGACGCGCAACTATCAGCCTTCGGGAGTGCGCACCGGGCCAAACGCCCGAGCACACATCGGAGCTGGTTCGCGCTGCGTTACGCCGCGCCGGCGCCCACCAGCTGCAGGTCACGCTAGAAAGTGACTTCCCGGTAGGCGCCGGCCTCGGTGGCTCATCAGCGGCGGGCGTCGCACTTGCTGCCGGTCTCGCCGCGTGGCAGCATCGTGCGCTCTCGCTCGAGCAGCTCTGCGAATCGAGTCGCGAGGTTGAGGTCCAGGAACTGGGCATCGCAGGCGGTCGGCAAGACCACTACGCGGCGGCCTTTGGCGGCGCGCTCGCCCTGCGATTTGGCGAGCGCGTTGACGTCACACCCATTGCACTCAGCGATCACACACGCGCCGACCTCGAGGCACGCTGTCTCGTCGTGTACACCGGTGAATCGCGGATTTCCGGCACCACCATTCGGGCCGTGCTCGATGCCTATCTGGCCCGTGATCCACACGTGGTGCTGTCGCTCGATCGCATGGCGTCGCTGGCGCAACTGATGGCCACCGCACTGGTACACGCGGATCTCGAATCGCTTGGTGCACTCGTGGGTGAACATTGGATGCATCAGCGTTCGTTGCACGCCGGGATCACCACACCGCGCATTGATACACTGATCAGTCGTGCGCTAAGTGCGGGCGCGCTCGGCGCGAAACCGCTCGGCGCTTCCGGCGGCGGCTGTGTGCTCATCGTGTGCGCGCGCGATCGTGTGCCTGATGTCACGCGTGCCATTGCAGGATTGGGCGAGACGCTGCCGTTTCGTATTGCCACGCACGGGGTGCACGTGCAGGAAATCGGGTAACGGCGTCACACCGTTGGCCGCGCGCGGCTGATTTGTGTGTGCGTGAGGCTCGCGCGGCGCTGCAGCGGTGCTATCATCAGGGATATGTCCTCCCGATTTCCACTCGATCCTATCGCGTTAACCGAAGCACTGGTCGCGATCGACTCGCGCAATCCGGACCTCGTGCCCGGCGCGCCAGGCGAAGCGGCCGTCGCGTCGCGTCTCGCCGAGATTCTGTCTGGGTGGGGTTTTGCCGTATCGCTTGATGAAATCGCGCCGGATCGCTTTAACGTGATCGCGCGCATTGGGCCCACTGGTCGTTCGCCACTGCTGCTGAATGGTCATCTCGACGTCGTAGGCACCGAAGGCATGGTGCACGAGCCGTTTGTGCCCACACGACGTGACGGACGGCTGTACGGTCGCGGCGCCACGGACATGAAGGGCGGTGTTGCGGCCATGTGTGTGGCCGCCGCGCGTGCGGCCGCACGCGGTGCACTCGCGAGTGAAATGATTATTGCCGCTGTCGCCGACGAAGAGTATCGCAGCATTGGCACCTCGGCACTGCTCGCGCGTGGTGTGCACGCGACGGCCGCGATTATCACGGAACCCACGCGCATGGCCGTGTGTCCGGCCCACAAGGGATTCGCCTGGTTCGACGTAACCGTGCACGGGCACGCAGCGCACGGCAGTCGACCTGACGTTGGCATTGATGCGATTGCACACGCCGGACTCGTGCTCGCGGAAATGGTGCGCTACGAACGCGACACGTTGCAAACGCGCACGCACGAGTTGCTCGGTCACGCGTCCATGCATGCATCAACGATTGCGGGCGGCACCGGTTGGTCAACGTATCCGGAGCAGTGCACGCTGCAACTGGAACGTCGTACGGTGCCGGGTGAGTCCATTGAACAGGTGGAGTCCGAACTGCGGTCGTTGTTCGATGCCGTCGCCAAACATCATCCGTCGTTTCGCGCGGATTTTGTGCGTCACACGGTGCAGCCACCCAATGATGTGCCCGAGAGTGCGCCCGTGGTGCGCGAACTCATGCAGGCGCTGTCGGCGCATCAGTACACACCACGCATTGATGGCTTGTCGTGCTGGACAGATGCCGCACTCTTTACGGCCGCCGGCATTCCCGCCGTCTGTTTTGGTCCGGGCGACATTGCGCGTGCACACGGCGCGGAAGAATGGGTCGACGAGGCCGAGTTGGTATTGGCCGCGGATGTGCTCGAGAGGGTGTGTGCCGCGTGGGGACGTGACACGACTAGTTTGTGATTCTCACTTTCGCACCGATTCGATGCCCCGTCTCACCGTTGCGCAGTACGACATTCTCGAGCGCGCCATTGAGCGCGGAAGCCGTATCGTGGTGCGTCGTCGCCAGCACGAATACGTGGTGGTACCTGAACGTCTCACGTTTGAAGGCGGGCGCGAACAGTTGATCACACGCCACCCCACAACGGGTGACAGACTCGTGTTTCAGCTGGATGCGCTTGACGCGCTTGAGGCCGTGCGATGAAGCCACGTCTCGCGCCCGTTGCTTCGGCGTTCGCGGCATGAGCGCGCGTTATCCGCTCGTCGCCATTTACGCTGATGAATCGTGCCTCGGGAATGGCAAGGCCGGCGACACACCCGGCGGTGCAGGCGCGCTCATTGAATACGCCGCGCGTGACGGCGCCGTTCACCGATTTGATCTGTGGTTGTCGGAAGCGAACACGACCAACAATCGCATGGCGCTGCGGTCAGTGATCGACACCTTCGATGCGATCTCGCGCAAAGGCAATACGCTGAGTGTGCGGTTCACCACCGACTCGCGCTACATCGTAGACGGCATGACCCAGTGGGTGCGTGGTTGGCGGGCGCGTGGATGGACGCGGAAAGGCGGCGCGGTGGAGAATCTTGAACTTTGGCAAGCCGCGGTGGCGTCGCTGCGCGATCACGAAGTGGAGTGGCGTTGGGTGCGTGGTCACAACGGACACGCGCAAAACGAATACGCGAACCATCTGGCCACGCGTGCGGCAGCGGAGCAGGACAGCTCCAATGCCAAGCTGGTCGCGTCGGCGTTTGACGAGTGGGTCAGCGTACAGAAGGTGGGCAGCACCGGCGCCCCCGACCCCTTCCCGAACGCCGAATCGTTTCGCCCGGCGCCAGCCCTGTAACGCTGCGGGCAGGCTTCCCGCGTGACGCCTGTGGATCATTGAGCGTCGAATTACAGTGATACCTCGCCGGCATTCCGCTGGCGATCTTCCCTGTCCTCTCCATGTTCAAGATTCTCTTGGTCCTCACGGTGGGCGTAGCGATCGGCTACGGCTACGGCTGGAAGGACGCCCAGGTAAACGAGAAGCGCATCTACGAGCGCGTTGTAGACCAGATCGGCGGCAGCAATCGCGATCTGGTGGGCAACGACGTGGACGCAAAGTTGGCCAAGTCGGTCGGCAACTAGCAGTTCGCGTCTCTCAAGATCATGGACGATCTCGACCGCCTGGCCTTTCGCGTGGCGCGCACGGTGCGCACCACGTACCCGCATTTGATGGAGCACGGCTTCACGCTCTCCGATCTGGAAGAGCGTCTTGCGCCGTACCCGGAAGCGCGGCGGGAAATGGCCTCGGCCGGTCCAGATGGTTACGAGCTCACGGTGCTACGTCTGCTCGCCGGCGAGCGCGGGTATCTGGCCGCCGAGCCGGAGCTTCAGGAAGCGTGTCGACGAGCGCTGCAAATGGCGTCGCCCACGGTGTCGATTGTACGCACCTGGGCGCGCAGCACGCTCACCCTGCGTAATCCGGCGTTCTCGATCGGCAACGAGCGAACCACCGGCGCCAATGAACGCGCCATCTCGCCGTCGCAGCCAGCGGTGAGCGCACCGGCACCTGCCGCTGATAGCCTGTTCGACAGCCGCGTGGATGTGGCAAGTGACGCGAATCACTGTGACTGCCATTTTTGTGGCGGCACCCTCCCAAACGGACGATCAATCACCTACTGTCCGTATTGTGGACTCGACCTTACGGTACGACATTGTCCGGCCTGTAGCACCGAACTCGAACGTTCCTGGCGGTTTTGCGTGACGTGTGGACGACAAGCCGACGACGGCGATGCACGATCAGACAGCGCGGACCCGCCGCTATCGGCGAGTGCCGCGGTTGATGCCGGTGTGGAGTTCCCTGAACTGAGCGCCGGCCTGCGGCGCTCAACGTGAGTCGGGCCCCGCTTCGCATCGCCACCTTGGCCGGAGATGGAATCGGCCCTGAAGTCACGCACTCTGCCGTTGCAGCGCTGCGTACCGTGTGCGATCGCTACGACATTCCGCTCGAGATCGAAGCGCTGCCCTACGGCGCGGCGTGGTATCTGGCCACGGGTCAGGGCATGCCGTCGGGAGAGCCACAGCGACTCATGCGCTCGTTCGACGCGCTGTTGCTCGGCGCACTCGGCGATCCGCGCGTTCGTGATCACGAGCATGTGCGACAGATCCGGCATGCGTTGTTTGTGCAGCTCGATCTGTACGCCAACCTGCGTCCCGCGCAGCAGCTGTTGCCCGCGCTTTCGCCGCTAGCGTCGGTGCAAGGTGGACGCGCGCGCGTGGACATTGCCGTGATCAGTGAAAACCTTGAAGGCTTTCACCCCGATCGTGATCGGCGCGTGCGTGTCACCGATGACGAAGACGCCCACGTCACGGAGGAATGGCACACCCCGCATCTCGTCTCGCGATTAATTCGCTTTGCGTTTGCGTGGGCGCGGTTGCGCGGACGTCGACGTGTGACGCTCGTGGACAAAACGAATCTCGTGCCGGCGCATCGGTTGTGGAGACACGCGTTTCATACGGTGGCCGTGGACTACCCCGACATTGCGCATGATGTGCGTCTTGTTGATACCGTCGCGCACGATCTGGTGCGCGCACCCGAGCGTCTTGATGTGCTCGTCACCACGAACTTGTTCGGCGAGATTCTGAGTGATCTCACCGCTGGTCTTGTGGGCGGGCTGGGCCTCGCGGCGAGTGCCAACATGCACCCTGGACGCTGCTCGCTCTTTGAACCGGTGCACGGCAGCGCGCCGGATCTGGTGGGCACAGGGCGGGCCAATCCGTTGGCGGCGATTCGTGCGGCGTCGCTGCTGCTGGATACGTGCGGCCATCGCGCCGCGGCGGCCATGGTCGATGCGGCCGTGATGGCCTCGCTCAACGCGCAGGTGACAACGCCGGACCTTGGCGGGCGCGCGAGCACCGGGGCCGTCACGGATTATGTCGTGCGTCACCTTCGCACCGCGCACCTGCTGCCGGATCAAGCCTAGACGCTCGGCGTTCGCTTCGGGCCTTCGCCGCTGGCTATCCCGCCCGGACGATCGACTCTCGGGGCCATTCCGGGGTATTCTTCAAGATGCGCCCAACTCGTCTGCTTTCGCTCCTCGTGAGCGGCTCCGCCCTGCTCGCCGCCGTGGCCTGTGTGCCGTCCAGCGCCACGCCCGATGTGCTCCCGTCGCCCACGGAAGGCGCGCGATGGCCTGTGAAGACGCAGGAGCACGTGGACACGTGGTTACACGGGTTTGCCATGATCAGCAACGATACCTCGCAGGTGCCGTTGTTTCGTCGCGGCTATCGCGATTCGATGACGGTGATCAAAAATCGTGCGAATGCCTTCACGACGCTCGACGCAAACCGACAGGAACTCGCCACACGACTGGCCAGTACGCCGGCGCTGCAGAACACGCAGTTTCTGGTGTTCTCGTTCCCCACGTGGGACGCGCTCGCACAATCGATTGAGGTGTTCTTGCGCGCCGAAGGGAACGCGCAGCGCGCCACCGATCAGCAATCGGCCGCGATCATTGGCTTTCTGGGCGCGCAGTTTCCAACGCCCGCCGACCGCACGTGGCTGCGCAAGTTCTTTGATGGCTTGACCGACGAACGCAAGAACTTCTACACGAACTACTGGAACACCACCATGCGCGAGCGCAACACGGTGCTTGTGCAAGTCACGTCGTTGTGGGATGGACAGTACAAGTCGCGCTTCGAGCGCTTCCTGAACAGCACACAACAGCGCAACGGCGAGTTCGTGGTGTCGTTGCCACTTGGTCCGGAAGGACGTGCGGCGGACGGCGCTGCCGCCGGGCTCAAGGTGGTGGCCGTGCCAATGCCCGGACGTACGGCCGATGCGCGCGAGTCGATCCTGGTGTTCGCGCACGAGGTGGTCGGGAGCATTGCCGGTACGGCGGTGAACGACAACACTACCCCGGCCGAAAAGCGCACGGGGTCTGCCAGCACGATGGTGGCATTCGCGCAGGTGCGCGGCGGCGCGTTGTTGCTGGAGAATATTGCGCCTGAACTGGTGACCGAGTATGTGCGTTATTACCTCGCGCAAAGCGGCAAGCGTGCGGGCGCGCTCGACACGGCCGCGCAGCGATCAGCCGCGCTTGCGTCGGCATTTCCGCTGCCAACGGCGGTCGTGGATGGCATCAAGCGCCAGATCGAGATTGCGTTGGGCGGCATTTAGCGTGACGCCCGACACGATCACGTGGGTTCTTCCGTAGTAGATCACATGGCCAACGACCCAACTCCTCGCTCTCCGTCTACCGACGTCACCACCCGCGACGCCCAGCTCCCTCGTGCGGCGCTTGAGCGCGTGCTGGCGCGCGCCGCTGAACTGCAGGCCACCCGAGGCGAATCGGTGGAGGTGATCAGCGAGGCGAGCCTGCTGGAGATCGGTCGCGAAGTCGGTATTGATCCCGACCATTTGCGACTCGCAATCGCCGAAGAACGCGGCCGCTCACCGATGTTGCCTGAAGAGCCCGGTCGTATTGCGCTTGCCTTGGGCGAGGCCACCACGGGTGCGCAGCGCGCGGTGCCCGGTTCGCCTGATAAAGTGCTCGCCGCGCTCGACAAGTGGATGCAGCGTGAAGAAGGCTTTGCGATCAAGCGACGTTTCGGCGGGCGCGTGTCGTGGGAGCGCAAGCGTGGCGCGTTCGCCCAGATTCAGCTGGGGCTCAACGGACGGAGTTCAAGCCTTACCAAGGCGGACGAAGTGTCGGCGGTGGTGACCGACGTCGATGGTGCGCGCTCGCTGGTGCGGCTCGATGCCGATCTGCGACTGCACCGGAAGTCGCAGCGTGATGGCGTCGTTGTGCTCGGCGTGGTGAACGGCGTGGTTGCGGCTGCCTGGATGACTCCGATCGTGGTGCTCGCGGCGGTCACTGGTTCAGATCTCGCCGTGGCGCCGCTCGCAGCGGGCGGATTGGTCGCCCTCGGCGTGCAAGCGGGCCTGAGCCGATTGATCTGGGGTTCGATCAAACGATCGTTTCAGGAAGCGGTCGCGCGCACGCAACTGCGGCTTGAGCAAATGCTTGATGCGTTGGAGCATGGTGACGCCGGATCACCGCCTACGCTGCTGGAACAGTTGCGCGAGACGTTGCTACCGCCGGGGCTGCTCAAGAAGTAACGCCGCGGGAATCGACGCGCGCGGTACGCGTGGTACGCGTGTTTCGCGTGTTACGCGAACGCCAGTTCGAACGCGCGCCTGCGAACTCGCTCCACAAGTTTGCGCACGGCGGAGTTGCTCATCACGAGCATCGGCCCCGCCATCAACAGCGATTTCACTTCGCGACGCGAGATCTTCACCGTGCCGCCGGGGCGCAGCATGGCCGTGCTCTGCACCAGATCACGCATGGTTGCGTAGGCAAACAGCAGCGGCAGCAGACAGAACAAACGAATGGAAACGGCGCGTCGCGGAATCAACAACAGGTACGTGCGCGCTTCATCGAGATCGTGCCACGCGAGATCGATCAAACGGCCGAGCGCTTCGCGATTGGTGCTCACCAGATCCGGTGCGAGAATGCGCCCCTGCGTACTGCCATGAGCGCGCAGCAATTCTTCCGGCACGTAGATCGAGTTCTCCTTCTCGGCGTCAACGGCCACGTCTTTCAGGATGTTCACCGTTTGCAACGCCTCGGCAAACGCGCGACACCGTTCGCGGAGCACTTCGTAGCGCTTCTTACCAATGCTCGGTGCGTGCTCGAACCACAAATCGGTGAGCATGTAGCCCACCGTACCTGCCACGTAGTAGCAGTACTCTTTGTATTCCTCGAGCGTTTGAATGCGAATGCCGTCGGGATAGCGATGCACGAACTTGTCCATCCCCACCACCATTTCCGTGACCCACGTGCGCACCACACCGCGCGTTTTCTGCGGCAAACGTGCAAAGTGTGTGAACACCAGATCGGCGTGGTGCACCAGCGCGAGATGCGCGGGCTCGCCCGTGAGGGCTTGCGCGCCAGACATGAATCGCGCAACCGCGGTTGGATCATCAAACCCGGCCAGCAGTTCGCGAAAGAGCACCGCCTTTTCTTCCGGCGTGTGACCCGGTGCGTCTTCCACCGTATCGGCGATGCGGCACAGCAGGTAGGCGTCGAGCACCGCCTGCCCCAGGTCACCCGGCAGCACGCGAATGCCCAGCGCGAAGGTGCGCGAAACGGCCGGCAGGATCCCTTCGCAGAAACGACGCGCGTCACGCTGCGCGACGGCGACAGCAATACTGGGATCGAGCGACGAATGCAGGGTCACGGGGCGTTGGGGTCGGGGCACGTGAGGCGCAGGCGACTCTGCTGGGGTTGAGTCGACGGCGACACCAAAGATACGAACGTTTCCACCGTTCGGTCACCTCCTGAGGGTTGTCTCCGCTCGAGCCAACGCGCAGACTGCGGGATGCCAGTTTCTCACGTGGCCAGCACAGCGCACCCAACCGCCGCGAACGGCGTCGATTCCATGGAGTCGCCGGCCGGTTTTCGTGGCACCTGGCGTTCGGACATGGCGGCACGGGAACTGTACGCCGAGGGCGCTGGCATCACACGGTGTGTGCCCGCCGCTGTGGCCGTTCCGGTTGATGCGGACGATGTGGCCACGCTCGTGGTTGCCGCACGACTCGGCGGCTGGTTTCTCATGCCACGCGGTTCGGGCAGTGGCATGGCCGCGGGCGCTGTTGGGCCAGGCGTGGTGCTCGATCTCTCGCGCCTTACCACGATCGACGCGGTGGACCGTGCGGCGCGGCGCGTGCGCGTAGAGCCCGGCGCGTTGCGCGGCGCGGTGGATCTCACCGCCCGCGATGCCGGGCTACGATTCCCGGTCGATCCCTCAAGCGGCGCATTCTGTACGATCGGTGGCATGGTGGGCGCGAACGCGGCCGGCGCGCGCACACTGCGATACGGCGCCACGCGCGAGTGGGTGTCCGGGCTCGAGTGCGTGTTTGCGAGCGGGGCGCGCGCCTGGGTACGCCGAGGCGAACCCGCACCGGTACGCATTCCGATTGTGCGCGCGTTGCTCGATGCACTCGATAGTGCACGACGCAATGTGTCGCTCAGCGCGCTGCAACACGCGGGTGTGCGCAAGGAGTCATCCGGCTACGCGATCGCCAACGCGCTCGCTGTACTCGCACGCGATCCGAGCGCGACGGGCGAGGCGCTGCTTGCGCTGCTGGTTGGCAGCGAAGGCACACTGGCAGTGTTTACGGCCGTGGAGCTCATGCTCACACCAGTGCCGGGTGCCACCGCCACTGTGCTGGCGAGTTTTCGTTCGCTCGAAGCGGCAACAACAGCAGCCATGCGTGCACGTGAAGCTGGTGCATCGGCCTGCGAACTGCTCGACCGCACGTTTCTTGATGTCGCCGCACGCGACGGGGCGAACAGCGTGCCGCGCGCGGCGGAAGCGGTGCTGCTCGCTGAGGTTGAAGGAGACAACGCACTGTGTGCGCGTGACGCGGCGATTCTGCTGGGACGCGCGTTCACGCTGGCCGGTGCGTACGAAGTGACCACGGCGTCACATCCATCGGCGGAAAAACGCTTGTGGGCGCTGCGTCACGCCGCCAGTCCGATTCTTTCGCAACTCGCGCCAAAACTGCGTTCCATGCAGTTCATTGAAGACGGCTGTGTGCCGCCCGATCAGCTGCCGGCGTACGTGCGCGGTGTTCGCGACGCACTCATGCGCGCCGAATGCCTGGGCGTAATTTTTGGCCACGCCGGTGATGCCCATGTGCATGTGAACCCACTCGTTGATGTGACGCGTGCCGATTGGAAAGTGCGTGTGCGTGGTCTACTTGATGATGTCTGTGAGCTCACCGCAAAACTTGGCGGTACGCTGGCCGGCGAACACGGAGATGGACGGCTGCGTGCGTCGCTGTTGCCGACTGTCTGGAGTCCAGAAGCCATGACGGCGTTTCGCGTGATCAAACAGGCGGCCGATCCGCACGGCGTGCTCAACACGGGTGTGAAGTTGAGCGCGCCTGACAATGATCCGCTTGCGTCGCTCCGCCACGACCCGGACGCGACGGCGCTCAGCGTGTCCGCTCGTTCGGCGCTCGATACGATTGAGCGAGAGCGCGCGTGGCACCGTTTTCGCCTGGGGCTGCTGACCTGATGTATCTCTACGCCAAGATTTTTCATCTGGTGGGCATGGTGTCGTGGATGGCAGGACTGTTCTACCTGCCCCGACTGTTTGTGTACCACGCCGAGGCGCAGCAGCGCACCGACAATACGCGTGCTGTACTCACAGCGCAGTACAGCATCATGGAGCAGCGTCTGCTCGGCATTATCACCACACCGGCCATGCTGATGACGTGGCTGGGTGGCATTACCATGATTGCGCATAACACCGCGCTGTTGAGTCAGCGATGGCTGATGGTCAAACTCGTGCTCCTGTTTGCGCTTTCAGGCTATCACGGCTGGATGAGCGGCGTGGTGCGCAAGCTCGCACGCAATGAGCATGTCATGACGAGTGATCGCTTTCGTGTCATGAACGAAGTGCCAACGGTTGCGCTGGTGCTGATCTGCACATACGCCGTACTGCGCGACAGCGTGGGGCTGCTCGCCGGCGTGGGGATCTCAGCCGTGCTCACGGTGTTGCTCGGCATTGGCATTCAGCTCTACGGCGTGGTGCGCAAACGCGGCGAAGCGAAAGCGCGCGCGTTGTGACACCGTGTGCAACGCGCGTCAGGCGGCCGCTTTTTCCGCGTGTTTGAGCGTGAACGCTACCACGCTTGACATCGCCTGCAGATAGTCGATGTGCGCCGGCGCCCAGTCTTTCTGCTCCCCGCAGTGTTCGCAGCACAGCACCGCAACGGGGCGGTCGCCGATCAGCACCACATAGTCCAGCAGCGAACGAATATCCAGCGGCGCAAAGTACACATCATCGAAGGCGCGCGTGGCTTCGTGCGTAATAGCATCCGGTGCAACAATACGCAGATCGTTCGTCACTGCGTGAAAATACGCCGGGAAGTCTTCCTCGCGTAGCACCGCGCCGCTCGTAAAGGATTGGTCCCGTGTGTCGTACAGGCACACACTTTCAATGGCATCGCGCAGTGGTTCGTGAAACGTCCACACGCTGGCGCGCGTGGATCCCACATGTTCGGTGGTGTCGAGACAGATTGAACGAAACACCACATCAATCGTGGCCGAGTTTGCCTTGTATGCTTTCAGACTGGCGCGTGCGCGTTCCATAACAGTCGTTCGTCCGCAGAGCGAATATGGTGAACAGGGAATGTCGTACGAGATGAGAATCTCGGACGCTCCACGCCGTGACTTGAGCGGTCAGCGCGCCACGGGAAACAACAGATGGAACGCGGAACCGCGACCAGCCTCACTCTCCACGGCCACGTGTCCCTCGTGCTGACGAACGCCACCGTAGACCACGGCCAGCCCGAGCCCGGTACCATTCTCGCCCTTGGTGCTGTAAAACGGCTCAAAAATGCGAGAGAGTTGCTCGCGCGGAATGCCCTTGCCCGTATCGCGCACCGTGAGTCGCGCAAACGTGCCCTGCGGCAGTGAGGTACCAAACGCCATCACGCTTGACCCATTGCTCACCAGCGACGTTTCGAATGTCAGTGTGCCGCCCGCCGGCATCGCCTGCGCCGCGTTCGTCACCAGATTCAGCAGCGCCTGATCAAGAAACGCGCGATCGACGTCAATGATTAACGGCTCACCCGAGAGCCCGAGCACTACGTTGGCCTGTTTGCGCAAAATGGAGTTTGCCATGTTCACGAAGTCGCGCGCAACATCGTTGATATCGAGCCGCTCGCGTGCCATGGCTTCTCGCTTGGCAATGAACAGCAGCTTCTTTGTCAGCCCAGCTGCACGTTTTGCCGCTTCGCTGATCGCGTCGAGATCTACGGTGACATCATCGCCGTGTGCGAGCCCATCGCGCAGCAGTTCGGTCGACGCGAGAATTACGCCCAGCACATTATTGAAATCGTGTGCGACACCGCCGGCCAGCAGCCCGATCGCCTCCATCTTCTGCATCTGACGCAAATCCGCTTCGAGTCGGCGGTGTTCATCGAGCGCCAGCGCCAACCCGACACGATCGGCAACCGATGCCGCAAACTCCTGCTCCGCAATACTCCATTCACGCGCGCCGCCCACGTGCTCAAAACACACAATGCCAAGCGTTTGTTGCTCGGCGCGCACGCCGGAATCGAGCATCGCACCAATGCCAAGCGGTTTGATGTATCCCTCGCGAAACTCGGCCAGCACCGGATCGTGCAGCGCGTCGGTGATGGCCAGTACGCGCGATGCGTGCAGCGCCGCCCAGTAGATCGGATGCGTGGTGGCATTCACCACGTGCGCGTCCCACCCGGGAATGCCGTTGTGCCACTCCGCACTCGAATGAATGCCCGCGCGCGTTCGATCGTAGCGCCACACGCTCACGCGCGCGACGTCCATGGCGGCTGCTGCAGCTCGGCAGATCTGGCTCAGCGCTGTGTCGAGATCGGGCCACGAGACGAGTGCAAGGCTCGTGAGCACGTCGCGAAATGCTTGCGGCGTGGCGAGGCCTTCGCCGTGCGACGCGCGCACCGGCGGAGCTGAAGCGGGAACGGCAGCGGGGTGTGTCATACGGGTTCCGGTATCGGATCGCAGGTCCTCGCCCTTGAATTCACCCGCGATTTTGCGCCGCGCCAGAGGCTGACCAGTAGTTTCTTGTGAAGCCGATGGATTCCCCGCCCCACCGCCGACTGGCCATGTCTCCTACCGACGCCATTTTCCTTCGAGAACCGCGCGTTCATTTGCTTGCGCAACCCACCTTTTCCGAGCCCGAGCACCTGCGGGTGAACCGACAGGGGGCGAGCAGCGATGCCGAACGATTGGCCGAGTATGCGGGTCGGTTGCGACATCTGAGTCATGACAATCCGTCGCAGCGCTCAACACGCGACTATCTGGCGCAGTTCAACGATCCGCTGCGCACCGGCGCTTTCGAGCACGTACATTTTTCGGTATTCGCGGAGGGCATCAGTCGTTCGTTGTCACACGAGATCCTCCTGGCGTCAAGCGGTCTTGCCGTGGCGGAACTCTCCCCACGTCATGCGGACGATGACGAACTGGCATTCGTGGTCCCACCGGCGTTACTTGGCGACGAGTCGCATGAAGTTGCGTGGCGCGCGCAGATGCAATCCGCCATGGCCGACTATCGCGCCCTGTTCGACGCGCTGCTCACGCGCTATGCGTGGGTACCCGACAAGACGCAGCGTCGCCGCCTTGCCCGCGATGGCGCCTGGTCCGTGCTGCCGTCGTCCGTCGCCACACGACTCATCATCACCGCCAACGTTCGCACGTGGCGTTCGCTCATGGAAACGCGCGGCCACGAACACGCCGACCTCGAGAGCCGCCGCCTGGCCGTGATGTTGCACGCGCTTCTGCACACCACCTCCCCCGCTTGCTTCAACCACCTCGACGTCTACACCGCGAGCGATCGCCACGCCGCGCTACGCGCGCAGTCCGCGTAAGTACGCCCCGCCGTCGCACCTGAACACCGCGTGCCCCTCCGGCGCACGAACGAAACCCGATGCGCCCGGAACCCCTCGCTGTGCTGAGCGTCTGCGCTCCGCACCCGCAGCCCCAGCGCCTCACCAGCCAGGCCGGAGGGCGCCCCTCTCAAATTCCGCCGTGTCTGCCGCGCAGCGGCAGTTGACGGCGGAATTTCGGGAGGGGCCCTTCCGGCCAAAGACCGAACCCGCACGACGCCCGCGCGGGCGCTAGTTTTGAGGAAGTACCAGCCACCAGGGGTACCGCGGCGTTCGCCGTGGTTGAGAGAGTCTCTTGGAACCTGACCCGGTTCAAACCGGCGGAGGAAGCGTGGCGGTGCGGTTTTGTTCGGCGGCGCTCGAAGTGCGCGACCACGCGACGAACATAAACCGCCTCAACTCGCACTCAGTCGACGAACCATTGCACTGAGGAGCGTCACATGATTGCCAATGCCACGGACCGCGAGCCGTCCGCCACGAACACAACGATCGTGCTTCCACCCAACGATTACGGCGAAGCATTCCCCGCGTCGCAGAAAGTGTATGTCGATGGACCACACGGCATTCGTGTGCCGTTCCGCGAGATCGTACTCTCCGGCGGTGAACCACCGCTTCGTGTGTACGACACCAGCGGCCCGCTCGGCCACGACGTGCGCGAAGGATTGCCCGCGCTGCGCGCCCCGTGGATTGCCGCACGTGGTGACACGGTCGAAGTGGCGCGCCGCGTTGTGGTTGGCGCGAAAGACGCACCGGAAATGCCCAGTGGTTTGATTCGTGGCGCGCGCGTTGCCAAAGCCGGACAGCGCGTGACGCAGATGGCGTACGCGCGACGCGGCGAGATCACACCGGAAATGGAGTTTGTCGCGCTGCGTGAAGGCATGCCCGCTGAGTTTGTGCGCAGCGAAGTGGCACGCGGTCGCGCAATTATTCCGGCCAACATCAATCATCCGGAAGTGGAGCCGCAGATCATTGGTCGTGGTTTCAAGGTCAAAATCAACGCGAACATCGGTAACTCCGCGGTGCGCTCGGTGATTGAAGACGAAGTGGAGAAGCTGCGTTGGTCCACGCTCTGGGGCGCGGACACCGTGATGGATTTGTCCACCGGCAAACACATTCACGAAACGCGCGAATGGATCATGCGCAACTCGCCGGTACCGATTGGCACAGTGCCGATCTATCAGGCGCTCGAAAAGGTTGGCGGTATTCCCGAAGAGCTCACGTGGGAGATTTACCGCGACACGCTGCTCGAACAGTGCGAGCAGGGCGTGGATTACTTCACCGTACACGCGGGTGTGCTGCTGCGGTATGTGCCGCTCACGGCGAACCGACTCACCGGCATTGTATCACGCGGCGGCTCGATCATTGCCAAGTGGTGCCTCGCGCATCACAAGGAATCGTTCCTCTACACGCATTTCCGCGAAATCTGCGAGATCATGGCGGCGTACGATGTGTCATTCTCACTCGGCGACGGCCTGCGCCCGGGATCGATTGCCGATGCCAATGACGACGCGCAGTTCGCGGAGCTCATGACGCAGGGAGAGCTCACGAAGATTGCGTGGGAATACGATGTGCAGACCATGTGCGAAGGTCCTGGTCATGTGCCGATGCACAAGATCAAGGAGAACATGGACAATCAGCTCGCGTGGTGTCATGAAGCGCCGTTTTACACGCTCGGTCCGCTCACGACAGACATTGCGCCGGGTTACGATCACATCACCAGTGCGATTGGTGCGGCGCAGATTGGCTGGTACGGTACGGCCATGCTCTGTTACGTCACGCCCAAAGAACATCTCGGCTTACCGGATCGCGATGACGTGAAGGCCGGTGTGATCACGTATCGCATTGCGGCGCACGCGGCAGATTTGGCCAAGGGACATCCGCGCGCGCAGGAGTGGGACAACGCACTCAGCAAGGCACGCTTTGAGTTCCGCTGGCGCGATCAGTTTGCGCTCGCACTCGATCCCGTCACGGCACTCAAGTTTCACGATCAGACGTTGCCGGCCGAGGGGGCGAAGGTTGCGCACTTCTGTTCCATGTGCGGACCGAAGTTCTGTTCCATGGAGCTCACGCAGCAGTTGCGTCAGCAGGCCATGTCGGCGGAGATCGAAACGTTGTCGGCGCAGGTGGCCGAGGGGCTGCGCGCGAAGGCCGCGGAGTTCCGCGATGCGGGGGCGGAGTTGTATCAGCCGGTAGCGTAACGCCGTTGCAGAAAGGCTGCCGTCACGGCGCGCAACGCTTCGCGCGCCGTGGCTTCAGGCGATTTGATGCGGCACTGTTACCAGATTGTCGATTAGACACGTTAGCCAGTGAGGGATACTGACACTCCAATCGTACTTCTACCGGAGTGTTCAGATGTCGTTGTTCTCCAAAGTGTCGCCCAATTGTATCCTGCGGCGACAAAATATCCGATGTGGCCTGCTGGCACTGAGTGTGACAGCGTCAACGCTGTCTGCGCAGTCTGGCAGCGAAACGGAGCGTGCACAGCCGTCGCTGGCCGCATCCCCCGCGCGACACGTTGTGCTGATTTCCGTTGACGGCTTCCGCCCCGACTTTTACCTGGAACCGCGCTGGCCGTCGGTCATACTGAGACGCATGGCGGCCGAAGGTGCACACGCGACCGGTGTGCAGAGTGTGCATCCGTCAGTCACCTATCCGTCGCACACCACCATCGTGACCGGCGCACAGCCGGCACGCCACGGCATCTTCTATAACTCGCCATTTGAGCCGCAAGGACAAACGGGCGCGTGGTACTGGGAATCATCAGCGATCACCACGCCAACACTGTGGGATGCAGTGCATGCGCGCGGTGGAACGTCAGCCGCATTGTGGTGGCCGGTCACCGTGGGCGCAAATATCACGTGGAATGTTCCGGAAATCTGGCCACTGGATGACAGCGATCGCACGGCCACCCTGCGCGCGGCAACACGTCCGCGTGAGTTTCTCGCGGAACTTGAGTCACGCGCTGTGGAACCCATGGACGATCGTTTTCGTGGAGCAACGCTGTCGCGAGATGATCGCATGGCCGCCATGGCCTCGTACACACTCCGCGTGAAAAAGCCGTCGCTGATGCTCGTGCACTTCACCACAACCGATTCACACCAGCACAGTTACGGTCGTGACCATCACATGGTGGAGCGGGCGGTGCAAACAGTGGATCGTGGCATCGCGCGCATTGTTGAAGCAGCCGAAGAGGCCGGGATTCTTGAACAGACCACATTTATCATCACGGGGGATCACGGGTTCTCCGACATTCATACCACGCTCGCGCCAAATGTCTGGCTCGCAGAAGCCGGCCTCCTCGGCTCAG
This sequence comes from Gemmatimonadaceae bacterium, assembly GCA_051859245.1. Classification (GTDB taxonomy): domain Bacteria; phylum Gemmatimonadota; class Gemmatimonadetes; order Gemmatimonadales; family Gemmatimonadaceae; genus JAABRT01. The sequence continues at coordinate 137,098 of JBHYGA010000007.1, read as the reverse complement.
CAACGAAGGCAAACGATTGGCGCGCGCGCTTTCACACTTCGGGCGCCAGCGCATTTCTGATGCTGCGCGACCCGGCCGACACGGCTGCGCTTCGCATTGCGCGTGACGCGGTCGCGGCGCAGCCGCAAGCGATTCAGAAGTTGCTCGTGTCGATCGATCATGCAGAGATGACACGGGTTGGTGCCGACCCCAACTCCATGTTCAGCATCTCGGGCGTGGACGGCGTGTCCATGACATCCGCGAGTAGCGGTGCAGCCGTTCGCCCGGGCAAAGGTGGCACGCACGGGCACTACCCCGGCTTTCGCAACATGGAAACCGGTCTTGTCGCATGGGGCGCCGGTATTCGCGCCGGTGCGCGGCTTGGTCAAACACAGCTCACGAACGTCGCCCCACTCGTTGGCGCGTTGCTCAATCTCGATTTTGTGGCGCCAGACGGCGTACTGCTCTCAGGCGCATTGTCCTTTGTCCCGCCGGTGCCCCGTGCATCACAGACATCAGCCGTTCCCGCTGTCGACAGCACGCACGCGGCGAACTATCGCGCGTTCCCAACCGCCGATTCACTGCGTCGCTTCTTTGACGCACGTTCCGGTGCCGGCACTCTGGTGAGCGCGCATCGTGGCGGGCCGGCGCGGGGATTCCCTGACAACGCACTGCCCACGTTCGAGCGATCGCTCGGCCACGGACCAATGCTCATTGAGCTTGACGTGCGTCGCTCGAAGGACGGAACACTCATGGTGCTGCATGACGATGAAATCACGCGCACCACAACCGGCCGCGGGCGCATCGGTGAGCTGACGCGCGATGATCTGCGTCCGCTCAGACTACGCACCGTTGACGGAAGCGTCACCACCTTTCCGATTCCCACGTTGGCGGAGGCGATGGCCTGGGCGGACAAACGCGCCGTCTTGCGGCTCGATGTGAAGGCCGGCGTCTCGCCGGAAGACATCGTAGCCGCCGTGCGAGCGGCAAAGGCTGAGAATCGCACCATGGCGATTGCGCGCTCTATCGAAGAAGTTGCCTCCTATCAGCGCTTGATGCCGTCCCTGATGTTGTCGTTCTGGTACGATCCGGATCGCGACGGCACGCTGTCAGTGGCCGAAGCAGACGCGCTCCTCGCCATGCCGTATGATCATTCGCGGTTTGTGGTGGGCGTTGGCTCCATTCGCGACGGATGGGACGCCACCGTCATTAATAAGCTGCGCGCTCGCGGTGTGCGTGGAATGGTCAGCACGTTTGGCGAACTCGATGCCGCAGCAATGCGTGGTGAGTGGCAGCGTTTCTGTCCGCTCGTGAACGCGCGCGTTGGCATGCTCATTACGGATGCCGTTCCACAAGCGGCGCACGCGGTTCGCGCGTGTTCGTCTACCGTCTCAACGCAGTAACTCGCAAGACGGGAGCGATGCCCACATCGCATCGCTCCCGTCCTACCCGCGTCAGAAGTGGTACCGCGCGCCGAGCTGGATCTGGTAGGGATCGCCGTTCAGCTGCGTGACGCCAACGTTCTTGTTCACTTCGTACACGTACTGCTGGGTGGTACGATCGAAGCCTGTCACGTTCAACAGCGTCTGGCGCTGGCCGAGCGAGCGTGACGCACCCCACGAGCGATTCAAGAGATTGGCCACGTTGAACACGTCGAGCACAAGCTCCGCACGCTGACCGCCGATCGTATTGAAGAAGCGGCTGGCGCGAATATCGATGCGCGTATTCCACGGACTCCGACCACCATTGCGCTCGGCGATCTTGCCCAGACTGCTGCGGATGTAGTCGGCGGCAAGATTGTCCGGATTGCTCAATACCTCGCGCATGGCGGTGGCCACCGCGGCAGGCGTCGTGGGATCTTCCGGATCGAAGACGAAGGCGAGGTTGTTGTTGGCCTGGCCATCACCCGTGATGTCACTGCCCACCATCAAGGAGAACGGCGTGCCCGACTGGCCTTCGTAGCGAGCGCTGAATCGGAAGCCGTAGAACTCTGGCAGCAGTGCAACGAGCACGACTTTGTGCCGGAAGTCGAAATCAGCCGCCGTCAGTGCGCCCGAAAGCGCGCGGTGATCACCCGGCACCGGTGTGCTCAGCACCGGGTTGCAGCAGTTGAATGACAGATTGTCACGCGTTTCGTTGAGTGTGTATGAGCCACTCAGCATGGCGCCTTCACGCAACGGCACCATCATGTCGAGCACCATGGCGCGGTTTGTGGCTTCGCCAACATCCACCAGTTCGAATACACGACCAAAGTTTGTGTTAATGCGCGCCGCATTGACGTTGGGCCGTCCGTTGGCGGGAATGCTCGCGGCTGGCACCAACACACCGCGGCCATCGGGCAACGTGAACGCTGGCGTCTCGCGCAGGTTGCGGTCCACGTAGGCGTAGTTGCGAGTGGTGCGTGACGCCAGAACATTCAGTCCTACAGATGCCCAGCCAAAATCTTCACGGATTGTTGCATTCGCTTTCCAGATCAGCGGAAGCTGGTAGTCTTCGCTGAAGACATTCAGGAACTGCGGCGCTGTCTGGACTGCGCCCGACGAAGGAATGCCTGGTACGGTGCTCTGATCGCGGCGGTACGCCGGGAAATCAGGCGTTGGAACCTGCGCGCCTGTGAGCGTGATGTCGGCAAACTGGTTACCCGTTCCAAGGAACGCGTTGACGGTGGTCCAGTTGAGCGTCTGTGTGCGGAACGCACCACCGCCGATCTGCAGCAGTCGGCGGCCATTTCCCTTCGGATCCCACGTCACTTGCAGTCGGGGCTGAAAGCCCGTGAGATCTGCCTTCGGAAACTGGCCGGTTGTGATGTCGAACGCCGCCTCAGCTGCTTCATTCCGTCGGGGTTGATTCAGGAAAAATTGCGCGTCCCAGCGCAGACCCGCCTGCACGGTGACGGTTGGACTGGCCGTGTACTCCGTTTGTGCGAAGAAACCCGTCCACATGGAGCGGGGCGTTGCAAAGTTCAGCCGTTCGCCGAACGGCGCCTGTCGGGTGTACTGAAACGGCCGTCTGCTCTCGAGTTCTGCGAGCGAGTTGAACTCAAAGAGTCCGCCCTGATTCGCGGATTCCTGCGATCGGCTGAGCGTCAGCATGTTGTCCGTGCCGAACGTGATCAGCTGGTTGCGCAGCTGCAGATAGCTCGTGTTGGCCAGCTGAAGCTGCAGTTCGCGATGCTGCGACGGCGACAAACGATTGCCACCGAACTGCACGCGGGTATCACCAATCGTTCCGTTGGGCAGGCTGGAACGAATGCGTACAAAGCCGCGCGGGATATCAGTGTTCGGTTCGTTGAATCGCGCGAGACGCACCACCTGAATTTTCGCCTCATTGTTCAAACGTGGCGAGAAGGTGGAGCGAAGCGAGGCGAGTCCTGAGAACTCGATCGAGCGCGATCCTTCCTTTGCTTCGAGCAGCGTGATCTGCTGATCACCGCCGCGATATGTCGGATCATTCCATCGCGTCAGGTTGCTGCGAACCGTCAATGTGTGGTTCGAGGCGAGCTGCCAGTCCAGGCGTCCAAAGAGTGCCTGGTTGAGCGGGCGACGAGTGAATTGACCAAACTGCGCGTCTGGATTTTCGAGCCCGTAGCTCGACTGCAGAATGCCGAGCATACGATTGATGGAATCGCGCGAGACACGAAAGTTCAGCTCGTCATCCGTGTTGCGAATGTCGGCATTGATGAACGGTGTCGATTCCAACTGCTGATCAAGCGATACGAAGTAGTGCAGCTTGTCACGAACGATCGGTCCTCCAAGCGCGAAGCCCAGCTGCGTGAGCTGAAAATCCGTTGGCTCGCGATCCTGATAGTCCGACGTGGTGAGGCGCTCATTACGATGAAATGCGAAAATTTCGCCCGTGGTGTTGTTGGTACCGGACTTGGTCACGGCATTGATGCCACCGCCCGACCGACCGTAGGTCACGTCATATTCATTGCGCGTGACTTCGAACTCACGAATTGACGCCATGCTGAGCGTGTAGGCGCCTTGCCCCGAGGCGCCACCAGAAAGACTGCGACGCGTGGACATGCCGTCGATCATGAACTCTGTTTGTGTGCCGCGCTGACCGGCAATGTTCAGATCGCGCCCGCCGGTGCGGATATACGTTGGATCGAGGCTTGCAAGATCGGAAAAGTCACGGGCTTGCGTTGGCAGTGCATCGATCGCTTCCGAACGAATATTCGTTGCCGCGCCATATCGTGCCGCCGCCACCCGTGCGGCGTCTGCCGTGACCACCACTTCAGAAAGTGAAACGTTCGCCGCCGACATGGAAAAATCGAGCCGCAGGCGATCACCGAGATTCAGCGTAATGCTGTCCTGTCTCACAGGCTGAAATCCGAGACTCTCGAGGCGCAGCGAGTACGGACCACCGAGCGGAAGCTGACGCAAGTTGTACTGACCACGGTCGTTGGCGCGTACTCGCGTGGAGAATCCGGTTGCGGTGTTCGTGATGATGACCGCAGCCTGGACAGGCTCCCCCGCGTCAGAAACCACCGTGCCACTGATTGCAGCAGTCGATTGCGCCTGTGCCGTTACCGCACAGATCAACACCGACGACGCGATTGCGATCGCTCTGTGCAGCAGCGAAGACCGCCACGTCCGCTGTAATGAAGTGCATTGCCTAACCATTCCATCATCCTTCACCAATGGGTTCCGCCTCGGCGCGGATTTCAACTGCACGTACGAGGCAACAAGAAAAGATCGAGTTGGCAACGTGCAGCTGTGTCATTGGTCATTTCACCAACATCTCGTCCCGATTACGTCACGGATTGACGAGCACCCGAAGCCTCCCATTCGTCAAAAGTTCGCGTTCAACACCTGTGTGCAGGTCTGAATGCGCGGGTTGTTGAGCACCGTTGACGCAACAGACGCGGCGCCGAGCAGCAACCAGTCGGATTTGGAGTTGATTTCCGAGTTTCCCAGCGGACGGTTGGGCGTATCCTGCAGCAGGTTGATGAAAGCGCGATCCGACGGATACCGCACGAGATCCCGCCGCGCGGCATCGAAGGCGGCGTTTGACTCGGCCGACGGACCAAACAGCGCGCCGCGAACATTGGTGCAGCTGCTGAACGCCAACGCACGCAGGCTTTCCAGCCGGATCGTTCGGCTTACGGCCGGATCGTTTGCGATTTCAATGAGCCGTGCTTCAGCCGGTCGCTCCTCCGGGCCACGTTTCAGCGCGGTGGTGGATTGGATCGGCGCGGTCAACGCTGCGCCCGCGGCGTTCCCGGTCATCGAGTACAATGTGTGCAGGCCTTCACTCGCGATGCCCACGACCACGCGTCCGATCAGCCCTTCAATAGCGGAGGACCCGTTATCGAGCAACACAAACCCGTACGACAGCACTGAACGCAGCGCGTGCTCCGCACGATCGGGTTCGCCTTGCGACACATGATACGCCGCGCGCGAAAGGCCGGCGTAGGCAAGCTCCTTGGTGGCCGCGAAACGTGGAATGTACATCAGTACGGCCGAGGCATCTTCGCGGAAGGGCAGCACGTAGCGGGCGCCCATGATATCGAGCGCACGAGCTGACGCGAGGCGATCGATGTTGGGCCAGATCGGCGCTTCGGCCACCGTACGCAGGTACTGCCGCTCGGCTGGCGACAAGTCACCTTGTGCCGCCTTCAATACGTCGGACGACTGCAGCAGATGTCGATCGTTGCGCTTCACGCCGGTGAACATGTCCTCGGTCAGCAACATGTTCGTCCAGCTGCGCTCGGCGGGCGGCGCTGCGGGATGTGTGGGGAACATGCCGTTCTTCGCTATTACGTCTGTTGCATGCCACAACTGACCGGCCGCCAGCGGCGAGAGTTCGTTGGTGGTTGGCAAGCGCAATACACGAAGCTTCTCAACTTGGGCAATCCGTTCGCCAAGGTCCGTGAAATTGAACGATGGAAGCTCAGCGCGGGTGCCGATGGCCACAAACGGGATGCTGGTGATGATGGCCAAGCCGATCGCAGCATCGCGTATCCAGCGAAGCGCCGATCGCCACACGCCGCCCGTTGGAGCGGCGGTCGTATCGTCGCCTCCAACCACGCCTGCGGCGCTTGTTCTCAACGGTGGCACACGATCCGGCAGCGGACGCGCGGCCGCACCGAGCCAATCAGCTGCCATCAGATCGGCCGTGATAACAGGTTTGTGTTCCATGTGCCTTACGCCGGAGTGAGGGCAACCTGCTGCGGAAAGCGCAGCACGTGGTCAACTTCCTGGTGCGCCTTGATCAAACGCTCCACATTGTCTGACACGTCGATTGCCAGACCAATGTGGGTGGTGAGCGACTCAAGGCTGAGTGAACCGGCGTGCAGGCGCAGCAGGCCAAGTCGAATGTTTTCCAGCGCACTCACCGTTTCACGCAATCGTGACTGCACAAGATCGCGTTCTTCGCACAGCGCATCGTGATGCGACATGTCCGCGTCGCTTTGATCAGGCGACGCCATGCGTACCGCTCCGTGCAGTGCCTGCTGCAACGCATCAAATCGCGTGCGCAGCACATTCGCGTCTCGCTGCAGCCGCTCGATCAGCCCCGGCAGATCACCGAGTGATTCGCGAGAGGCTTTGGGAAGGCTCTCGAATAGTTGTTCGGCCGCGAGTCCGAGTGACAGTTCGGTTGCGCGGTGTGTCATGGCCGGCGCTATCGGAGCGTTGCCGCGCCACTTGCGCGCGAGCGAAAACGACCACGCACCAAAACGACCACCCCACACTCGGCTCCAGAACTCCACGTCAACGTCGCGCCGGAGTTGCAACATGACGAGGTAGCCGAACACGCTGGGAACAGCCACGGCCAGGCCAAGCAGTGCCAGCGGGATGCCGTAGAGCCAGTTCGATTCGCCACCAATGATGATGGTGGGAATCACCACCGCCGTTGTGGCTGACGAAACGCGCGCCACGTGCCGAAGTGCTGATTCAAAGAACCGGCGTACGCGTCCCACCTGTACCGCGCGTTCTTCGCGACTGTTATCGCGCTCGACATCAAATGCTGGCGCAAGATCCTGATGGGTGAAGCCAAGGTCGAGCATGCGTCGCGCAGCCAGTACACCAAACGCCACGGGCGCAATCACGGCGCTAACTGTGGCAAATGCGAGCGCTTGCAGCGGGCCTGCGATTGCCGCCACAACACCGGCGCCAACCACACTGCCAACGAGTGTCAGCATGGTGCCGGCGCCATCCGTACGTCCATTGCGTTTCACAAACGCGCGCAGTGCTACGGGCAACTCTTTGCGCTGTTCGATCGCCACGCCGAACTGATCCGCCAGCAGCTGCGCGTTTGACGGACGGTCGGCGGGTTCTTTCGCGAGGCACCAGTCCACCAGTTGTGTCAGCTTGCGCGGCACATTGGTGTTGGTGGACGCAAGCGAGGGCGCCGCATTGGAAAGCTTTTGCGCCAGCAGCTCGCTCGTATTCGCACCGGAAAACGGCAGCTGTCCAGAGAGTGCGTAAAACGCGGTGGCGCCCAGCGAATAGAGATCGCTGCGCGCGTCGATGTCGGCACCGAGTATTTGCTCCGGGCTCATGAAGTCTGGCGTGCCCGCGAGCTGCTCGTTGTTTGCGTCGCCGGTGGCGGCCGCAATACCAAAGTCTGCCACCAGTGCGCGACCAGTGCTCGCTTCGAGCAGAATGTTATCGGGCTTTACATCGCGGTGCACCACCTGCTGCGAGTGCGCGTAGCCGAGTGCCCACGCCACCTCGCGTAGGACGCGTGCGCCTTCGCGCCCAGGGAGCGGGCCGCGTGTGTGTACACGTTGCGCGAGCGTTTCACCTTCCACGTACGCCATCACGAAGAACACAAAGTCATCGATCTGATCAACGCTGTGAATCGGGACGATGTGCGGATGCGAGAGCTTTGCCGCGAGCTGTGCTTCGCGCAGAAAGCGGTCACGGAGCGCAGGCTGCGTCGCCAGGGCCGGCGGCAGCAACTTGATCGCCACCGCACGATCGAGCATCACCTCGCGTGCGAGATACACCACGCCCATTCCACCGCGCCCAAGCTCGCGATCAATGGAATAGCGACCGGCCAGCGCGGTCTGAAAGGCGACGAACAGCGAGTCGGGCGCGGTGTGATTGGGCGGCATGCGTGAGGCGAAGGAAGGGCGCGTGGTCTCAGTGGACACGACTGGTCACTACGGCGCGGCGTCACCGTTAGTGCGGGTTTTCCAACACGCTACGGGACAGCACCGTCACACTGATCACCATTTACCGGCAGACGTAGCCACTACTGAAAAACCAGTTGACAACGGCTTTCGAAGTTCCTATACTACGGGAGTTGCAGTAGTCACCCCGCCCGGAGCCCTGCCTGATGGAACCAGAGGTCTACTTCACCCCCCGCGAGCTCGATGTGATGAGCGTACTCTGGCGCACCGGTTCGGCCTCGGTGGCCGAGGTGCGCGAGGTGCTCGACGAACCGCTCGCGTACACGTCGGTGTTATCCGCGCTGCAAACGCTCGAAGACAAGGGCTTTGTGCGGCATGAAGCCGAGGGACGCGCGTATCGCTACTTCCCCGTGGTCGATTCAGACCATGCCGGGTCGAGCGCGATTTCCCGCATTCGCGACGCGATTTTTCAGGGTTCCGCCGAGCGATTACTCGCGCAGCTGGTGTCGGATCGCGATATGCCGCGCGAGGAGCTGGAGCGGATGCGTCGGTTGCTTGACGAGCGACTGGGCAACGATGCGCGTGATGACGCGAACGATTCACGTACCGATGCACCCGGCGGCGACAACGCCAAGCGAGGCCCGACATGATCACCGCCTGGATGCTTTATTCGCTGCTCGTTGGTGCGCTTGTCTCGGTCGGTGCGCTCATCATTGATCGTGCGGCACGCGCGGCCAATCTGCCGCGTCGATTTACGTGGGCGGGAGCCCTGGGATTCCTCATCGCGCTCACTGCGCTGGCTCCGTGGCGTGCAGAATCGGTGCAGCCGATTGTAAACGGCGCGATCACGTCTGCGGTTGATGTTTCGCCTTTAATGATCGCCGCGCCGCAAACATTCGCCGAGCGTGTGATTGAAGTCCTGCGCTTTCCGATTGATCGGGGCATTGATGGGATGGTGGCGCTCGTGCCGCTGCCGTTCGATCGCGCCGTTGGTGCACTCTGGTTGCTCGCCACAATTGGCACGTTGGTGAGTGTGCTGCACATGATGCGAAAGCTCGATCGCTCGCGTCGTTTGTGGCCCGTCGCGACCATGTTCGGCCATCGCGTGCGTGTGGCGAAGACGCACGGCCCAGCGGTGTATGGTGTGTTGCAACCAGACATTGTGTTGCCAAGCACGTTGCTCACGCAGTCACCGGCGGATCAGCAGCTTGTACTCGCGCATGAAGAAGAGCACCGCCGCGCGCGTGATCCGCTCCTGCTCTCGGTGACGGCGATCGCCGTAGCACTGGTACCATGGCACCCACTGGCCTGGTGGATGGCGTCGCGATTGCGTCTCGCGATTGAAGTGGACTGCGACGCGCGCGTGCTGCGGAGTGGTGCGTCACCGCGTCGCTACGCTGAGCTACTGCTCACCCTTGCTACACAAATGCCCTCACGTCGCAGCGCACTGCACGCGCTCGCGCTGCTCGACTCACGTCGCCACCTTGAACGGAGACTGCTCGCCATGACTTCCCGTCCCTCACGTCGCACACCGGTTGCCGTTGGTGCGTTCCTGCTCGCTTGCTCCGCGATGGTGTTTGCGGCGTGCAATACTGATGTGCCGACTGCGGCGCAGATCCGCGATGCCGATGCGACGAGCGTGGTGCAAGCGCTCGGCTTGCCGGCGGGCGAGTCGATCGCGTATACCGTTGACGAGCGCCCCGTGTCCGCGACTGAAGCCAAGCTGGTAAAGGCGGAAGACATTGCGACGATCAATGTGGTTGGTCGCAGCGGTGGCCGGCGTGCCGATGAAGTGCGCATTCTCACGCGCAAGTATGCGGAGTCACGGCTCGATGCATCGGCGGTGGACTCGGTTCGCGGCACGCTGACGGAGTATGTGCTCGACAGCAGTCGCCTTGGACGCGTGGACAGTACAAGTCGTCTTGCACGCATGGATAGTGTGCGCGCGCGTGTCGGCATTCGCGATACCACGGCAATCGTCTCAATGATGGTACGGCGCGACTCCAGCACTCGGGTGGCCCTGATGCGCGATAGCACCGCTGGTGTGCTGATCGCTCGACGCGATGGAGCCGCACAGCCATTCACTCGGCTTCAGTGCGCGAACTGCGCCGTGACGGCCGACAGCGTGGTACTGCGCGGGGACTCGATCTCAACCGCAGTGCGAGGTGAACCCCTGATCATCATCGACGGCGTCATCAACACCCGCGGACTGGCGCACCTCAACCCCGATGACATCCAACAGATCGAAGTCGTCAAGGGTAACGCCGCCGAGCGCATTTACGGCTCCCGCGCGGCGAACGGCGTGATCAGCGTTACCACCAAGCGCCCATAAGCCCCGAAGGCCGGCGGTGGTCGGCTTCGCGTCGACCACCGCTCCGACAGATTTGGCGCTTAGCGATACCAGACATCGCCGTACGCCGGCGTTCGCTCGAACAGGGCGCGTGCGAACGGGCAAAGCGGCATGATCTTTTGCTGATTCTCTCGCGCCCACTGAACGGCGTGCTCGACGAGTTGTTTGCCCAGATTGTGCCCCTCGAACGCGGCCGACACGCCGGTGTGGTCCACAATGACGGCGTGCGCATTCATGCGCGAGTAGGTCAGCTCGCCCGCGCGCTCCCCGTTCGCGGCGGCGTCGAAACTGCCTTTGTTACCGTCTTCTGTATGGGTGAACTCGAACGTGCCCATGACGAATATCCGAGAAATGGGTAAGTAACGGCCCGGATCATCAAAATAACGTGCAACGCGCGCGCCTTGGTGCAGCCGCGCAACCCGCGGCGCCCGCCCCGCGGCCGAGCTCCCCAGCGCCCGCGGCCCGGGGCGCGGACGTCGCGCGACGCGCCGTCGGTCGGCCAGCGCCGGCGCCCCGCCCGGCGCGCCCGGGCCGACCGCTGGGCGCGGAGGGGGACGTCCGCGCCCCAGGCCCCACACCGAAGAAGCCCTTGCCGAACACGAAGCGAGAGTGCTGCGTAGTGGAGGTTAAGCAGTCCCATCCCCCACCGATGACGCAGGAAGTCGCTCAGTGATCCGTTCTACCGTCGCGCGTACCGTCAGACGCGCTTTGCTCACGCTCGCGTTCGTGCCATGCTCCACGGCTGCGGCGCAGATGATGTCCCTCGATACGCGCGACCCGTCGCAGAAGCAGGACGAAAGCTTCGAGAAGGCGTATCGCGAGTGGATCATGAGCCCCAAGCATGGCAGTCCGCTTGTGGACCACTTGCCGGTCGTGCCGGGCATTCCGATGCCGAAAGACATCCTCGGCTATCACATTGGCGCGCCGAAAAAGCTTACGTACTACGCCGACCAGCTCAAATACTACCGCGCGCTCGATGCCGCATCACCGCGCGTGATGATCGAGTCTATTGGTCGCTCGGATGAAGGGCGCGAGCTGGTCGTGATCTGGGTGTCGTCGGAAGAAAACATGGCCAAGCTCGCAGCCAATCGTGCGAACCTGGCCAAGATTGCAGACCCGCGCGGCATGACCGAAGCGCAGGTGAAGACGATCATTGGTCAGACCAAACCGCACTACCACTTCATGGGCGGTTTGCACAGCGGTGAAACGGGCCCGTCAGAAATGTTGATGGAGCTCGCGTATCGTCTGGCCACCGAAACGTCGCCAATCATTTCAAAGATTCGCGAGAATCTCTACGTATCGATTACGCCGGTGGCTGACGCTGACGGACGCGATCGGAACGTGGACTGGTTCTATCGTGGACTCGAAGTGGCCGACGCTGCGCGTTCGCCTGCTGCGGGTGCTGGTGACTCGGCGGCAACACCTGCTGGCGGCGGACGCGGCATTGGCGCCGTGCCGTACTGGGGCAAGTACGCGTATCACGACAACAACCGCGACATCAATCTCGTACTCGATCAGATGCGCGCGATCGCCGATTGGTATTTCACCGCGCATCCGCCCATCATGCACGATCTGCATGAGTCGCTGTCGCTGCTGTACACGTACAGCGGTGGTGCGCCGCAGAACCCGAATCTTGATCCGTTGCTCTTTGCTGAACTCCCGTGGTTTGCAAACTGGGAAATGGCGCAGATGACCAAGTGGGGCATGCCGGGTGTGTACACACACGCATTCATGGACGGCTGGTCGCCCGGTTACCTCGGCTCTGTGGCCTACAATCACAACGGCCTCATGAAAATGTATGAGACGCAGTCGGGACGTGATCTCGACAGCGCGGCCGTTGCACGTGCGCGTAATCCCACCGCGCCCGGACCCACACGCGGCGCGGCGGCGGCCGGCGGCGGTGGTGGTGGTGCTGGCATTGGTGGCGCTGCTGGTGGCGTGCCAACAGGACGCGGTGGTGGACAGGACCGCGAATGGTACCGCGGCATTCAGGTGGGTTTTAACGACGTCGCTACATTCACGCGTCGTGCGAACGCCAACTACATGCAGACAGGTGTGCTCAGCGCGTTGCAGCTGGCATCGATGTTCCCGGAAACCATTCTTGAAAACTTCTATGTCAAGACGCGCAACTCCATGGAGCATGGAAAGACGAAGGCGCCGTACGCCTACGTGATTCCCGTGCAGCGCGACATGACGAAGCCCGCCGAGATGGTGAAGATTCTGCGTTTCCAGCGTATTGAAGTAGGTGTGGCGCGTGACGCGGTGAAGGTTGGTGACAAGACGTACGCCGCGGGCTCGTACATCATCAAGCTGGATCAGCCGTACGGTCGTCTCGCGAAAAACCTGATGGAGAAGCAGAACTATCCGGATCCGCGTTTGCGCACGTACGACGACAGCGGTTGGTCTATGGGTTTTGCGATGGGCGTGGAAGTTGTTGAAGTCGCCGACTCCACGATTCTCAAAGCGAACGTCACACCGGTGACCGACGTGAAGTTGGCCGGCACTACCAAGGGCAACGGCACCGCTGGCATAGCGATTGCGCATTTTGGATCGAACAACATGATCTCGCTGCGCTACAAACTGAAAGACGTAGCAATGCGCGTGGCCGAGAAGAGCTTCACGGCGGAAGGCATTGAGTTTCCGGCAGGTTCCTTCATTGTGACGGACATGGCCGCGGCCGATCGTGTGAAGGCGGCTGTTGCTGAACTCGGGCTCACGGCCGCGTCGTTGAGCGCGGCACCAACCGTTGCCACGCACGACGCGGTTGTTCCGCGCGTTGCGATCTACACGCAGTGGAGCGGCACGCAGAGCCTCGGATGGTATCGCCTCACGTTCGACAAGTTCGGCGTGCCGTTTGATCTCATCTACAAAGAGCGCGTGGTCAAAGGCAACCTGCGCAATGACTACGATGTGATTCTCATGGCCGAGCAGAACCTGAGCCGTCAGACGGTGATGATGCCGAAGGCGGCCAACCCCACGCCATACAAGAAGTCTGACAAGTATCAGTTCCTCGGCATGTACGGCGAGACGGATGACATGTCGGGCGGATTTGGTCAGGCGGGTGTTGACGCGTTCGCTGCGTTCCTCGAAGGCGGCGGTACACTCATCGCCGTTGGCGATGCGGCGCGTTTGCCCATCGAGTTTGGCTGGGCGGGCAGCGTGGACAAAACGAACGTGCCAGGACTGAACGCGCAGCGTCCGCTGATTGAAGCGGAAATCGTGAAGCCGGAGCATCCGGTGTTCTACGGTTTTGGCTCCAAGACCATTCCGATCAAGTACGTGGGCGGCTCACCGTTCAAGGTTGGCATTGCCAACGAAGCCAACGTGATTGGTCGCTACGTTGGGGGTGACAAGTCGGTATTGTCGGGACTGATGGTTGGTGCCGACTCACTCAAGGCGCGTCCGTTTGCGGTAGACATTCCCGGCGCGTACAAAGGCAAGGGACGTGTGATCATGTTCTCCAACAATCCGATTTATCGTTGGCAGAACCACGGCGAGTTCAACATGATTTTCAACGCCGTGATCAACTGGAACGCGCAGCCTCCTGTGGTGCAGTAACTGCGTGTCGGTGCGGGGGGCCGAGAGGCCTCCCCTCCCGGGCTTGCCACTGCCGCTTCGCGGCAGAAGCCGCCCGAGAGGGGAGGCCTCTCGGCCTTTCGAGCATCTGGGTAGCTGAACGGTAGTGCGGTGCGCGTTCGCAGGATCGGGACTGGTGGGGGCTGAACAGCGCGATCGTGCGTTTGTTACAACGCGGTTGTGATGTACGACGCGCATCGGAACGGAATGGGTTGGGGTTTGTAGTGAATATGTTGGCCCATTCTGACACGGAGTGTTTTACATGACGGCATCATCGAAGAACAACGCGCAGCATGATTTGACGGGACGAACGGTTGCGGTGTTGGCGACGGACGGATTTGAGGAGTCGGAGTTGACCTCGCCAGTGGCGGCGCTCAAGGCGGCGGGCGCGACGGTGCGCATTGTGTCGATCGGATCTACGGCGCTTACGATTCGCGGTTGGGCGGAGCACGATTGGGCGGAAGACAGCATCACCGTCGACGGTACGGTGCCCGAAATGAAGGCTGCCGATTTTGACGCGCTGATGATTCCGGGCGGTGTGATGAATCCGGATAAGCTGCGCGCGAATGCAGACGCGGTGTCATTCGTGAAAGACTTCTTCACCGCCGGCAAGCCAGTCGCGGCGATTTGTCACGGTCCGTGGCTGCTCGTTGAAGCGGGCGTGGTGAATGGACGGAAGCTCACGTCATACGCGTCGATTCGTACGGATCTCATGAACGCTGGTGCGAACTGGGTGGACGAAGAAGTGGTGGTTGATCAGGGTCTCGTGACCAGCCGCAGCCCGGAAGATCTGCCGGCCTTCAACGCCAAGATGGTCGAGGAGATTTTTGAGGGCGTGCACGAAGGTCAGCACGCTTGAGATTTGTGTCTTCGCCGAGGGGGGTGCGGGCGGGACTCGTGCGGTTGGAGTGGCGCTACGGTCTGATGGCCCAGATGTCGATCAGGACGTTGCCCACCTCGTCGAAGTAGGGATGTGCGAGTGTACCGGGCGCGGCGAGTTGCGCGTGAAACGGGAAGTGTTTGCGCAACAGCACACGATTCGTTCGTACGTCGAGCACTTCAACCACAGTGTTCCAGAGTGAATCGTTCAGGTCGGAGCTGATCATCATCTCGTTCGCGAGTGGATAGGTCAGCTCGACCTTGTTCCAGTTTGGTGCGGGGACTTGCCACGCGACCCACATCGTGTCGCCAGCTATGCGAAGACTGCGCATGGTGGTAGTCGGCTCGCGCTCGAGTACGCGCGGACGTGCGCGCACATCAGATTTGATGATGACCTGCTTGGCGTTCTCAAAAAGTTCGTGGCCTTCGGCTGCAGTCATGAGTGGACGATTGCCGCCGAACACCCACGGCGAACGCACGCCGAGTACGCGACTGGGCTCGCGCGCAAAACTGTCGCCCTGTGCTTCGTAGCGTTCAAATCGATACCAGGCCGGGTCTGCAACCCAGAGCGCGCCCGTGTGTGCTTCTCGCGTCAGTACGCGAGTCGTGAACGACCTCGGCAGTGCAATGCTCAGCGAACCGAACGCCTGCGCCAGTTTGCCGCTGGTGTCCATGAGAAACACGGGCAACCCATCGAGTGCCGGCGTACGGACAAATGCAGACATCACTACGCGTCCCGACGGCAGCGTCTGAATGCTTGGCGCAACATTCGACATGGTGGACACGCCATGCGCGAGCGTTGTGCCGCGCGCGAATTTCTGATCTGGCCCGAACACCAGCAGTCTCCGGTCGCTGCTCACGGCAAACACCGAGTCGTCAGCGCCAACGCTAAACGTCACAAGACGATCGATCTCACCCGGTCCGCGTCCCCGCCGTCCGAGTTGACGCAGCCGCCTACCCCTCGTGTCGTACGCATGAATCGCGCCGTCACGCGTGCCGAGGTAGTACGTGCCGTTGGCCGCCCTTTCAACGTCAGGCAGCTCAAACAGGATCGCCGATTCAAGCGGCGCTTTGAGCGTAAGCACTTTCGTCGCTACGCCGTCGCATGCGCCACACGCGGCGATTGTGTCTTCGATGACACTCAGCGCGGATGCGCTAATGTCGCTCACCACACCTTGGCGAGCGCGGTCGGTCGCGACATCACACGATGCGAACGCAACCAGCAGCCCCGCACACGCCACAGCGCGCATTCGTATCCCCGCCACGCCCATACTCCTATCTCAGCGCCACGCTCCAGGCCCGCGCGAAATGCCAGCAACCTCCCGCGCTCGCTTGCCAACCTGATCGTACGCCGCCGTCGCACTCGACACCAGCGCGACCACACGCGCCTGTCGCCGCCCCCGCTCCCCGACACCCGCAGCGCTGGCGTCAGGGGCCGCTCCGGGGCGCTTCTGTCGCGAAGCGGCAGTGGCGAACCCGGAGCGGTCCCTGACGTCAGCGCCGAGCACCGTCCTAAGCGTTCGCCTCCGCCACCTCGCGCGCGTGTTCCGCGATGAGTTTCGACGCGACGTCAGGCGGCACCTGATCGTACCCCGCAAAGCGACGCGTAAAGGTTGCGCGTCCGTGCGTCATGCTGTGCAGCGGTGTGGCATACAAGTGCAGCTCGGCGTGCGGTACCACCGCGCGCACCACAGTGTGTCGGCCGTCGCCGGCCGGTTCGGTGCCGTGAATGTGTCCACGACGCGCGCTCACGTCGCCGAGCACGTCGCCCAGGTATTGATCGGGCACGGTGATCTCGAGCAGATCGAGTGGTTCGAGCAGCACCGGTTTGCACTTGGGTGCAACGGCGCGGAAGGCGAGAATGCCCGCCATCTTGAACGCCATTTCGTTCGAGTCGACAGAGTGCGTGGAGCCGTCGTAACATTCGGCACGGAAATCCACGAGTGGATAGCCGGCGAGAACACCACGCGCGGCGGCTTCCTGCACACCGCGGTCGACCGCGGGCACAAATCGTGATGGGATGACACCGCCCACGATCTTGTTCTCGAATAAATAGCCTTCGCCACGTGGCAGTGGTGCCATGCGCACCCAGCAATCACCAAACTGTCCGCGTCCACCGGATTGTTTTTTGTGTTTGCCTTGGCCTTCTCCGCTCGCGGTGAGTGTTTCGCGATAGGCAATTCTGGGTTTGGTGAGTTCGGCCTTCACACCAAACTTGCGTTGCAATGTGGCCATCGCGATATCGAGATGACGTTCGCCCATGCCGCTCACAATTGTTTCGTGCGTCTCTGGTTCGTAGTGCACCGTGAGCGTGGGGTCTTCTTCGTGCAGCCGGTGCAGTCCCTGCTGGAGTTTTTCTTCGTCGTTCCGCGACTCGGCGTGTACGGCAAAGTGTACGAGCGGTTCCGGAAAGCGCAGTTCCGGCAAACGAATAGGATGTTCGCGCGTGGAGAGTGTGTCGTTGGTGTGCGTGTTGCGCAGTCTGGCAATGCAGCCGATGTCACCCGCGTGCAGGCGGGAGACTTCTACACGTTCTCGGCCCAGTGGCAATGAAATGTGATTGAGTTTCTCGGCGACGTCGCGCGTGGCGTTGTACACTTCGTCGCCGTTGCGCACGGAGCCGGAGAGAATGCGAAAGTAACTCACGTCGCCAACGTGTTGTTCGTTGGCCGTTTTGAACACGATTGCGGCGAACGGTGCGTCGTCTCGCGCGTGAATTTCCACGCTGTTATTGCCTTCAGCGCCTGTGAATCCGTGCAGCTCTTCCATTTCATACGCATTGGGCATGAGCTGCACGATTTCAGTGAGCAGCGCGCGCACGCCGATCATGTTTTCGGAGCTTACACAGAATAGAGGAAAGAGTTCGCCGCGCTTCATCGCTTCTTTCATACCGTAGATCGCTTCATCACGATCAATCTCGGCCCCTTCGAGATAACGCTCTAAGAGTGCGTCGTCGGTGGCGGAGATGGCTTCGATGAGTTCTTGTCTGTAGCGATCGAAGCGTTCGCGTTCGTTCGCGGGAATGTCGGCTTCCTCGTATTCACCTTTGTTCCCGGCGCAGTATGTGTACGCGCGTTGTGTGAACAGGTTCATCACGCCAGTGAAATTGGTGCCGGCGCCAATGGGGATTTCTACCGGCACCACTTTACTCGTGAGTTGTGATTTCACCTGTTCGTACACGGCGTCAAAGTCTGCCGAATCCTTGTCCATCATGCTCACCACAAAGAGCACGGGATCATCGCGTTCCACGGCCCAGTGGAACATGCGATCGGTGCCAACTTCTACGCCGCTCACCGCACTGATGACGCACAGTGCACCGTCGGCCGCCGAGAGTCCGGCCAGTGCTTCGCCTTGAAAGTCGAGTGCACCTGGTGTGTCGACGAAGTTGATTTTGCTGTCCATCCATTCCGCGAATGCGCAGCCTAGTGCAATCGAAAAGCCCCGCTCGATCTCCTCGGGGAGGTGATCGGTCAGGGCTGTTCCGTCGCGTACATGGCCGTGGCGTTTGCCGTTGCCGGCGGCGAAGCAGAGCGCGTCTACGAGGCTCGTTTTTCCGCTGCCGCCGTGGCCCACCACGGCCACGTTCCTGATACCGGCACTGTCATACTCCCGCATCGTCCCTCCAAAGAACGCGATACTGCTACCGCGCGGTCGTGTCGCGCGGGACGCGGGGGCGTCCTGACCGGGAAGTGTGCGGGCGCGTGTGCGCGGGCCTCGCTTCCACCGGGCGTCCCCCGCGCCGCCGAACGACGGTGGGGGTGAGGACACGCGTTCGCCGCGAGGGGCAGCGAACGTGGGGCGAGTGGGTTGCACTCGTCATTCAAGAACGTGTGGCGGGGGGTGCGGGAGCGCAAGCAGGGAGAACGGCTAGCGCTTCAAGGGGTTTTCCCGAGGAGTGAGCGGTGCATTGCCCGACTGCGGGCTACCGCGCCGACCCGCACCATGCAGAGTACCAGACGGTTTCCCTTCGTCCCCCTCCACGGCGAGACCACTATGACCAGCCAGGCACCCGGTGATCGACGCGCCACCGCAACCACTCCTTCGGCCATGCCGGACAACGACGTGTGCTGCGCCGTATTCGATCCGACCCCTTGGGACGGCGTAACGCACGATTGGCGCGAGAAGCTGTTCTTCACGGACGACGTCCGCGCGCTGCTGCACGTGCCCATCGACATGGGATCGGTCGTCACGCGGATGATGAGTCAGATCCTTGACGCGCAGGCAATGCCCGACCCGAAAGAGTTTCTGATCCTTCTACACGACTCGTCGCCGTGGAAGTCGGAGATCCTCATGACGGTGACGAAGGACGTGCCCGGAGGTAGCATGACGAAGCTTTCGGGAACCTTCTTCGCCAAAGTATTCGACGGCCCGTATCAGGACGCCCCGAAGTGGATCAAGGCGACGAACGCGCTGCTCGCGTCTCGCGGCCGGAAGGCGATCAGCTACTACTTCCATTACGCCTATTGTCCGAAGTGTTCGAAGAAATACGGACACAACTACTGCGTGGTGTTCGCTCAGCTGCAATAACTGCGCGCGTGTCACTGTCGGCTAACCAGCTTGCGCAGGACAACGTATCCGCACGCAAAGACGATCTCGGCTTCGTGCCGCTGTTGCATGTGGCCGGTGATTGGCGCCTGACTTCGCGCTGGCAACTCGGTACCGACATTGACGAGGCCTACAGCTTTGCGTGGGTGCACTACGGTGTGGCCTCTGTGGTGTGGCGCTGGTAGCAGCGCCCCCGCGACGCGGATTGACGGTGGACGCATGCCACGTGCACTTTCTCTCGATCCGAAACGCACTCTGATCCAGCGACCGCCTCATGCTTCCACTGCGTTACGCCCGCCCCATTCTCTTCGCCGCCCTCGCGATCACTTCGGCCTGCGGAACCCCGCCCGCGGAGAAGACTCCCGCCGCCAACCGTGCTGCGCCCGCTGTGCAGAAGGGCGCTGTAGCGATCATCGGTACGGGCACGCTCGCCGGCGCCCTCGGTCCGGCCCTTGGAGCACAGGGCTATCGAGTGATCTACGGCAGCCGAGAGCCCGATCGCGACGCCGTGCGCGAGCTCGTGCAGCGGACCGGGCCGAACGCGTCCGCCGTAACTCAGCTCGAGGCCGCGTCGCAGGCGCCGGTGATCGTGCTCGCAGTGCCGGGTGAGGTGGTTGTTGAGGTCGCGGGCTCTCTGGGTGACCTGAGCGGCAAGGTCGTCATTGATGTGAGCGGCGGTGAAAAAAGGGTCGCAGCTGACGGTTATCAGGAACTGACGTCCGACAGTGCGCGCGCTGAGCTTATCCAGGCGCGGCACCCGACGATGCGCGTGGTCAGAATCAACCTGCCGAACATCGTGTACTTCATGGATCCGTTGCTCACGAAGACACGTGCCACTGTGTTTGTGGCCGGTAACGATCCAACAGCGCGAGAGACGGTGGCGAACCTCTTGTTCGACCTTGGCGTCGATCCGTGGGACGCGGGGCCTGTGCGCTTTGCGCGGTTGTTCGATGCGTTCAACACGTTGGCCAACATTCCCGGGCAGCAGCGGCGCGCGGAGGGTTATCAGGTGGTAATGATGCCCACCGTCCCCTTCTCGTGTTTCTTCGACATGGTGGAGTTCTTCCGGTTTGGGGAGCCCACTGAGTTGAGGCAGCTTCCGACGTTTCCGCGGCGTGAACCGGCGCCAACCTGTGAGGAGTGGATGCGCCGCTTGCCGCCAATGGGCGCATCGCCTCAGTGACGAGGGCGCGGAACTCCTGTTTTCTGAGTGGGACCGAACGCGCACGGCCGTACCGATCGAGCACCTGTCACCTCGGCTGCTCATTTGAGCAACCTACGCACCTGCCTGCTTCACGAGACTCGCTTGCACCTTGATTTGGACAGACGTCACGCGCGTGGGAACATGATGCGGCCCTCCCTGTACGCCGCTACTATCGCTTTGCTCTGGCTGTGCGCATCGCCGCTCGCGGCGCAGCCCACGAGCGCACCTCAAGACTCAATCAAGCTCATCGGCACCATCCGCGATTCTGTGACCGGTCGCCCAGTACTTCGCGCCGATGTCTGCAGCCTGATTGGTAGCGGCACGCGTCTCTGCGTGCGAGTGGACTCCACCGGCTACTTCGAGTTAGCCGGCCTTCGCATGGAGCCAGATACTGTTTCTATCTCTTGTCCCGGCGAGCGGGGCGAGCTAAGCCGTCGGTTTCTCTATCGTGAGACCCTCCAGCCCACCGACAGCTTGGTGCGACGCCGCGATGTCCGCGCGGATGTGACAGGTTGCGACATGCGCCCGTATACGGTACGCACCGGCACGTTTGTTGGCCTCTATACGAACGAGTTCGAGGGGCTGCGATTTGTGTCGTGTGACCAGTCCATACGGGCGTGGCCAACCTTTTCTCCCGAGGCGAGCGCGCGGATTGCTCGTGTGCGACTTCCTCGGGCCCGCATGCACACGCTGGCAGTGACAGTCGAAGGCACCGTGCGCGGGCCGGGACAGTTTGGACACGGCGGAGTTACCCCGTACGGCATTGAAATCACGCGCGTGTTGAGCGCACGATTGGCAACAGCGCGCGACTGTCGACAATAAGCCTGCATCGCTGCGCCGACAAACTGCGGGCCATAGCACCGTCCCTCTGTACCGACGCGTCTTGCCGATATAGCTCAGTCCGGTAGCGCCGCCCTCAAAAAATCCCTCTATTCTCTAGACGCCGTCACCATGAATCATTTCTGGTGGACGTGAACTGCGCGCGTCATCGTCAGCGGTCAAGCGTACCGACTCAACGGGGGAACTGCGATGCGAACCGAAGTATACGGTGACAAACCCGAGACCATTCTCTACGAGAATCCGAGTCGACACGCGAAGAAGCTCAATCACGTCCTGCTCGGTACGTACCTGATCGTCAAAGCAGAAGAGGGCGACTGGCTGAACGTGACTACGCATTCAGAAGGTCCGGGCGGATGGGTGCATCAGGATGACGTGCGCGACAATCCGGGGCTGAAAGTTTTCTTTGTCGATGTAGGACAGGGCGATGGCGCAATCATCGAGTCGCCACAAGGGCTCGTTCTGATTGATGGCGGCCCGGCCCAGCATCTCTACCGCTTCATGAAGCACCGCTACCGGCCGCTCATCGCACAGGACGGAAAGGTCAAGATCAAGGCGATGGTCGTCAGCCATCCGGATCAGGATCACTACGAAGCGTTCATCGCGGTACTGAACGATCCGGCGTTCGAGGTCGACACCATATACCACAACGGCATCATTCGTTATTCGGAAAAGAATCTTCCGGCGCACGCCGATTTTGATTTGGGCAAGCTGAAGACGACAACCGTCGATGGACAGGTTGAGCATGTGCTTGTCGAGACCATCGATACGCTGAATGATGTGAAGGCGCTCATCGACAGCGGACATCTCCTGACAGCCACAGGAAATCCCACAACGTTTCAGAAGTTCTGGGCGGCCGCTCTCAACGCGAAGGCTGCAGGGCGACTAGGCAGCGCAAAGCGCATCACCGTGCGGAACAAGACACTTCCAGGCTTTTCAGAGCGCGGCGACGACAAACTCTTCATCGAGGTGCTCGCCCCCGTGCCAACGAAGGCGAGTGGCACCGTCGAATATGTCACGTTTCCAGACGCCGAAGATGTTGTGGTCAAGCGGCAGGACAAAAGAGATCGTGCAGAGATACCGAGGCCCAGCTCGTCACACACGCGCAACGGTCACTCCATTGTGCTCAAGCTCCATTTCGGCGAGCATGCGTTTCTCTTCGGCGGTGACCTCAATATTCCCGCGCAGCTGCATCTCTTCAATTACTACGGGGACGCGAATCCGTTCACGTGCGATGTGGCGAAGGCGTGCCACCACGGATCATCAGATTTTCTTGTTCAGTTCCTGAAGAAAGTCCGCCCGCACGCGAATGTGGTTTCGTCTGGCGACAACAAGAGCTTCGACCACCCGGTCGCGGACGCGGTCGGTGCGGTCGCCAGACACACGCGCGGCGAGCATCCGCTCTTCTTCTCAACCGAGCTTGCGCGCGCTGTAAGCGGAGCGAAGATCCATTTCGGGCTCATCAATGCGCGCTCAAATGGCAAGGTACTGACCATGGCGCAGATGAAGGAACAGCGTACAAACAAACCGGACATCTGGGACTCTTTCACCGTGCCATGGAAGGGTCGTTTTCACGACGTGTTGTCAGGCACACATGAAACCGACCGCCTTGAGTGAAGCTGCCGCTCTCTGCATCAGGGAATCAGCACCACATTCTTGCCCCGCGAGCGACCGGCCTCCTGATACGCAATCGCGTCACGCAGCTGCGACGCTTCGAATCGCCGATCAATAATGGACCGCAGCTTGCCTTCCGTCATCAGCCTGGAAAGGTACGACAGATCTGCGGAAGTGGTTGTGGCGAGCAAGCCGCTGAATGACTCCCGGGTGAACCAGCCGTACACGATCGCGTACAGCAATGATCGTATCGGACCGAGCCAGCGGTCGCGATCCGGACCGCCTACCATGACCACGCGTCCCGTCGCGGTGAGCACGCGACGCAGTGCCGATGGCGCGTGATTTCCCACGTTGTCGATGATCACATCGTATTGCGCGGTGTGTGTGGTGAAGTCGTCGCGCGTGTAGTCAATCACCGTGTCAGCGCCGAGTGATTGCACCAGCTCCACATTGCGAGTGCTGGCGACGCCTGTGACGTGCGCGCCCATGGCTTTTGCAATCTGCACAGCGTACGTACCAACGCCGCCCGACGCACCGTTCACGAGCACGCGCTGCCCGCTGGCCACCTGGCCGACATCACGCACCGCTTGCAGAGCAGTAGTTGCCGCAACGCCTACGACCGCTGCTTGCTCGAGACTTACACCATTGGGCAGCCGCGCAATCGATCCTGCTTCACGTACCACAACGTACTGCCCGAACGCGCCGCTGCTCGAGCCGAACACCGAGTCACCTGGTGCAAAGCGCGTGACGCTGGCGCCAACGGCTTCCACAACACCCGCGAAGTCAGCGCCAAGCCGCTCGTCGTTCGGGCGACCGATGCCGCTCGACAAACGCATGATGTACGGCTTGCCGCGCATGAAGTGCCAGTCAAGCGGATTCGTGGCTGCAGCGTGCACACGCACGAGCACACCGCTGTCGGTAATGTCGGGGCGTGGCACGGTCTCCCATGTGATCACCTGCGGATCGCCATAGCAGTGATATCGCGCGGCCTGCATGGACTTCGCCGCGCGTTCCGTTGTTGTGTCCGGCGCTGTCGCCGTTCGTTCACGAGGCAGCGCTTCGGCAGCCGGGCAAGCCGCGTCGTAGCTGAGGACCAGCGCGAGCGTGAGCAACGCCGTGGCGAAGAGCAGCGCGGTGCCGCCGAGGATTTTGTTTCGTCTCGTCATGCCCCCGCGTACGAGCGGCGCTTTGTCTGGGTTTCGCGGTTGGGACGAGTGCAACCAGAAGTTGTATCCGAAGTGCAATCCCGGTTGTCATTAGAAGACGAGCGCATGTGTGCGCGCTCACGCCTACACCTGTCGCATCACCAACCGCTCCCGAGCTCGCCACTCCAGCGCCGCCAGCGTTCCCACAAACAGTCCCTCGCCCGCAACGCTCGCCACGCCAAACACCGTCGCTACATGCGCGTAGTGGTATACGGCCAGCATGCATACGAGCGCCCACACTGCATTGGCCAACACCAGCGCCACAATCGCTCCACGCGGACGCGGCCGCCGAGTGAAGAGCCAGCCCGAGTAGAGGCCATAACCCACGTTGGCCACGCCCACGACCCACAAAAACTCGCGCGGCAGGCCATACAACGGGCTCAGCCAGCTGTTGAGTGCGAGCAATCCCGCACCAACTGCCAGTCCGGCTCTACTATCAAGCCACAAGAGATCTCTTGTCATGAGGTCACAGTATGAAAGTCCTTCGGTATGCGTTCTTCGCAGGCAGCACGCAGCGTATCGTAGCACGCTGACGCAACACCTGTGGGACCAACGGCGGACTGTGATCGCCGAGTGGGGGAGGCGGTGAGGTAGGGAACAAACACGCCACCATGTCGTGTCAGGTGTACTCACCGCGCATACAGCTCGGCTGTGCTTTGACCTGCGCAACACGACATGAGGATGCTCGAATGACACTGGATCGACGACAGTTCCTGGGACTCACGGCAGGTAGCATTCTCGCCGGCGCACTACCAACGGTATCGTTCGCGCACGACGTGCGACAGCCGCGCTTCAGAGCGATCGCGTTTGATGCCTTCCCGATCTTCGATCCACGGCCCATTGGTGCGCTGGCCGAGTCGTTGTTTCCCGGGAACGGACAGGCGTTGATGAATGCGTGGCGCATTCGCCAGTTTGAGTATCAGTGGCTGCGGGCGCTTGGTGGCGAGTACGTGAATTTTCTTCAGGCCACACGAGACAGTCTGATTTTTGCGATCAAACAATTGCGGCTTGAAGCGTCTCCTCAAAAGCATGTTCAACTCATGGCCGCGTGGTCAAACCTTCAGGTGTGGCCTGACGCTGCAGCATCGCTCCACACCTTGCAAAACGCCGGTGTACGATTGGCCTTTTTGTCGAACATGACGTCACGTGTGCTTACTGACGGCCTCATCGCCGCCAAACTCGACCAGTTGTTTGAAGCGGTCATCAGCACTGATCAAGTTCGTTCCTACAAGCCCGATCGTCGTGCGTATCAACTCGGTGTCGACACGCTGCGTTTGCGCAAAGAAGACATCCTGTTTGTCGCGTTTGCCGGCTGGGATGTTGCCGGTGCCAAGTGGTTCGGCTACCCAACGTTCTGGGCCAATCGCACGAGCGCGCCTCAGGAAGAACTTGGGGTCTCCGCCGATGCGGTGGGAGCTGATCTGTCGGCGCTGGTCAAGTTTGTGTTGCCCGATGGTAAGTAATGAAGACAGGCGGACGCCCACCTCCTACGCTATCTGACGTATCGCCTCGCTTGCGCGGCCTGGGTACCGTGACATCAACCCGTCACCGCTCCCACACGCGAGGCTGTCATGTCCAAACGCATTCTGTTGTTGCTCAGCGTCGTTTTCTCCGCATTCGCCACCCAACTGGCGTCCGCGCAAGCTGACACCAGTCGCACGCCGCTCGCCGACTCTGCATCCGTGATGGAAGTGCGTTTGCGCGACGGATCCGTGCTTTATGGCACCATTGAACGCACCGCCGGTGACACCTTCGTGCTGCGCACCGTGTCCGGCGCCCGCATGCAACTCACGGCCGACCAGATCACGAGCCAACAACGCGCCGCGGGCAG
This sequence comes from Gemmatimonadaceae bacterium, assembly GCA_051859245.1. Taxonomy (GTDB): domain Bacteria; phylum Gemmatimonadota; class Gemmatimonadetes; order Gemmatimonadales; family Gemmatimonadaceae; genus JAABRT01. Next base: position 110,995 of record JBHYGA010000007.1, on the reverse strand, counting down.
CGTGGTTGCTGGTGAATACTGGCTGGAAGACCCGAATCACACGCGTTTGCTCTTCACCAGCACCGGGCGGGCGCTCGGCGCGGGTCAGGGCTACGTGTCGGCGTACTTCTTGTTCTTTCCGATGGTCGCATACGGCGTGACCGATCGATTCACCATTGCAGGTGGCACACCGGTGATTCCCGGTGCGATGGGCGAAATCTTTTATGTGGCGCCCAAGTTCACCGTCTCACAACGCGAACGCTCGGCTGTGTCCGTTGGCGCACTCGCATTTGCGCTGCCGAACGAGAGCGATGCAGGAACGTTCGGCATGGCATATGGCGTGGGCACATGGGGCACGAGAGACCGCGCATTCACGGCCGGCGCCGGATGGGGATTCCGGTGGGGCGGGAATCAATCCTCCATGAGCAACGCACCGGTGATCGTGCTTGGCGGCGAAACGCGCGTCAGTCGGCGCGTGAAGTTCATCACTGAGAACTGGGTTTTTACGGGCGGCTCCGATGGCGCTTCGCTGGTGAGCGGGGCGGTGCGCTTTATTGGCGAGCGACTGTCCAGCGATTTTGGCGTGATCGGCGCCGCTGGATCCGGCGTCGGATGCTGCTTTCCGATGGTCAATTTTGTGTGGAACTTTGGACGGGAATCGGGGGCGCGTCGCTAAGGAGTGTCTGCACCACGTCTCTGATCGGGAACTCACCCTCTCCCGGCAACAGGCGATGATGCAAAAGATCTTCCACCAATGTTGGCGCGGCGAGCGCGTGCATGGCGTCTGCAAGTTGTACCTGAAAGATGCGGTCGCCTGGTATCTCCGCGAGCAACGCATTGTCTGGCGTGCCGCGAAAATAGTGCCACGTGTCAAACGTGAGCCCCACGTATGGTTGATTCACCGCACGCACAAGATTCCATGCGGATCGTAAATCCGGAATGCCGGAGAACGGCATGAACTCAACCTGCGTACGCCAACCATTGGACCAGGCACGAGCCGCGAATGCCGCGAGCCGCTCGGCGCCTGCTTCGAGTGGCACCGCGTTGCCGAACGTTTCGATGAGGTTGATGGACTCAACACGGAGCGCCTCGGCCATGGCGAACAGTTCTACTTCGTGAAAGCCAACAAACGCGAGATCTGACGGCTGCGCGCAAGCTGCCGGCGTCGTGTTGGGCGCCCATTGTGCGTATGGATCAAGTACCGAGATCTGAACTCCTTGATCTGCGGCACGCGTGCGCAGCTCGCGAGCGTTGACACCTTGTTCCCCAAACGACTGCACATCGATTTGGAATATCGACATCTCCTGATAGCCAGCGGCGACCGCAGCATCCAGTCGATCCGCGAATGATTTCGTGCGGAGGTTAGCCGCCCACAGCACTAATCGCTGAGTCATGATCTAAGTGCAAAGAGAAGATGCGAATGATCAGCGCCGGGGCTGATGCGCGCGCAGAAACTCGATAAGCCACGCAGACACGCGCTCCGGTTGCTCATCGGTGAGCCAGTGTCCCGCTTCTTCCACCACGCCACCCTCAACGCGGTCGGCGAGCGCGCGCATGGCCATCATCGGGTATTCGCCGGCACCTCGCCGACCACCGAGGGCGAGCACCGGCTGCGTCAGTTTTGTCGCGCCAAGAATCTTGTTCGCCTCCATGTCTTGAAACACAGACGCGAAGTACGAAAAACCGGCGCGTAGCGCGCCTGGTTTTTGCAACTCACGCACATAGAGCTCGAAGTCGCTCATGCTGATCGCATTGGCGTTGTAGCTCCAGTGCCAGAAGTACCAGCTCAACAACTCGCGCTCCTGTCCTTGCAGAAAGCGGGTCGCAACATCGGGGTTGGTAAAGAAGGCGAGTTGCCAGTTCTCATTGTACGGTGAAGCGGTCAATCCCATTTCGTATCCGAATCCGGCTGGCGCGTACTCGAACATGCCCAGCGCCCACACCTCCGCAGGGAATCGTGCGGCCATCGCGTACGCTGTCCCGCCGCCGTGGTCATAGCCCACCACAGCAACAGGTCCCAGATTCAGCGTGCGTACCAACGCAATGATGTCGTCGGCGAGTGTGTTCTTGTCGTACGGGCCAACGGAAATGGCAGATCCGCCGGCGCCGCGTTGATCAGGGGCAATCACTGTAAAGTGTTCGCCTAATTCCGGCATGATCCGGCGCCAGTGATGCGAATGCTGCGGCCACCCGTGGAGCAATACGACCGTGGGTCCGCTCCCGGTTTTCAGATATTGCAAACGAATGCCGTTTGCATCTGTCATATGCGTCTCAATCATGACGTGCTCCCAACCGTGCCGAGCAACCCGCCCTCGCCGGCGGGATCGCTGTGGTCGATGTAGAGGTAGTGATAGGTGCGTTCGGCGAACGTCCAGCGTCCGTCATGGCGCACGTACGCATCGCGGTACAATCCGTGATTGAAGTGGCCTCCGCTTCCTGCGGCTGGTTTGGCGCGCTCCGTCATAATCCATTCACCAGTTGCTTTGTCACCGTTGAGCGTGATGACACCGGAATGCGGGATCTGAATGAACCACTGCCATCGCGCGAGCATGCCAGGAATTGCCTCGGCGATCGCGGCTCGGGAGGAGAACTCGACATTGATGGGAGGCGAGATACGCCACACACCCTCTGGCGCCCACGTATCGCTGAATCGCGTGTAGTCACGCTGCATGGCCGCGAGCGCAAAGTTCGCGACCAGATTACGAATCGCCAGATCGTCCATTGACGTATCACTCACGAGTGTGCTCGATCGTTGACGTTTCTCGCTACCGACATGTAATGACTCACACGCAAAAGGTTTGACCGATTGTTCGGTTGCGCGATTCGCTATCACGCAAACGGTGCACCGAGCTGCTTGCGCGCATCGGGATGATCAAGCACCAGCACCTCGCCACGCAGGGTGCTGGCGCGCGACGCGAGATAGGCGCCCGCAGCACCGGCATCAGATGCGGAGATCCACGACGGAGGGCCCACGAGACGCGACCGCGTTCGCACGGGCGTGTCGAGTAAGAGCGTGTTGATGCGTACCGGATCCTGCTTGTATTCCGCGCTGAGTACCCGCATGAGCATGAGTTGACCAGCAGCGGACACACACATTGCACCCGCACCGGGCACCGCACGAAGCGCCGCGCCACCATTCACCAGCGTGTAGCTGGCACCCTCTTCAGTCGCGATCAGGGGCAGCAGCGCGCGCGCCGCAAGCATGTGCGCCGTGAGCGACTGCTCGAATGCTTCGTGCCACACACTGAGCGCGGTGTCCGTGACAAACGCACCTTGTCGCCATCCTCCCAACGACGCGATCACTGCCACAGGGCGTCGCGTCGTCTCACTGAAAAACGCGGCCAGTGCTTCGGCTCCAGCCTCGCTGTGTACCCCACCTTGCAGCGGCGTAAATCGACGCGTCCACGTGTTGTGGAGATTGGCGGTACGCAGGCTGGCCTCCAATGCCGCCAGGCGTTCACTCGAACGCGATACCGCCACCACGTCGGCCCCGTGACGGAGTGCTTCGCGAACCAACCCCTCGCCGATCTCACCGGCGGCGCCCAAGACGACCAGACGCGTGCCGGAAAGCGGACCGCTCGCGGCCGCTACTTCGGTCGCGTCAGTCATAAAGCGATCGCGCGATGTGGTTGACACGTTCCACTGCTGCAGGGGAGGAGGTTGTGCATGGCCAGGAGGGTTGAGGACAACAAACGCGTGGCGTCGCGTTGCAACGCGTTCTACGTTAGGTCTCCGCAGCTGCGATTCGCGTGTCGCGAATGGGCACCCCGCGCCGACACCTCTCGCCAGCTCGAACTATGCCCTTGGGCATAGCGTTAACCATTGAAAGGGCGCACGTCGGGCACCTCCGCCATGGCGTGCACTGCCGGTTGTGCACTCGGCTCACGCCGGGAGGTCGCCATGCTTGCGCACGAGTCTATTCGCGTACTGATCTGCGATGATCACCCGATCGTTCGGGCTGGCGTTGCTGGCATCATTGCTGGCGACGCCAACTTTGTGGTGGTCGGGGAGGCTGCTAATGGCGATGACGCGATTCGTGAATATTTCGCGACCCAACCTGACGTCACGCTGATGGACTTGCGCATGCCAGGTGTAGACGGGGTGACAGCAATCAGAACAATTCGTTCGCGTGATCCTGACGCGAATGTGGTAATTCTCACGACGTTCGATGGAGAGGAAGAGATCTATCGCGGCATGCGTGCTGGTGCGCTGGCGTATCTCCTCAAGGACGCCCCTGCCGCAGAAATCCTGGCGTGCGTGCGCGGCGCCGCACGCGGTGAAAAATATCTGAGCGGCTTTGTGGCCGCGCGGCTGGCAGATCGCCTCAGCAAGCCAGAACTCTCAAAGCGCGAACTCAGTGTCCTGAATCTGGTGGCCTTGGGGCGAAGCAATCGCGAGATCGCGGTGGCAACCGGCATCACCGAAGGCACCGTCAAGTTTCACATGACCTCGATCCTGGCCAAGCTCGGCGTGAGTAGTCGCACGGAAGCCGTGGCAGTGGCTGCGCGCTACGGCTTGATCACGCTGTAGCCTGATTAGGAGAGCTACACCGATAGACGCAACAGTCCGCGCCGAAGCGCGACACCAAGTGCTTCGGTGCGACTCGACACCCCGAGTTTATCGTACACTCGCGTCACGTGCAGCTTCACCGTGCCTTCAACGATGCCGAGTGCTGCGGCAATCTGCTTGTTGCTTTTTCCATCAGCAAGCTCACGCAGCACCGTCATCTCGCGTGGCGTGAGCGTGACACGCGTCATCCGATCGGCCAGACGACTCGCAATGTCCTGCGATAACCACCGCCGTCCCTGATGCACTGCCCGCACACACGCGACGAGGTCTGCAGAAGACACGTCTTTCAGCAAATACGCCTTCGCGCCGGCGCGCAAGACGCGCTCAATGTCGTCGTCGGTATCGAACGTTGTTAACACGATCACCCTGGCCGCAGCATCCCGAGTGCGCAGTGCGTCGAGCACGCCAAATCCATCGAGGCGCGGCATGCGCAGATCAATGAGCGTGACATCGGGACGCAAGAGTTCGTACTGCTCGACCGCCGACTGACCGTCGTCTGCCTCACCGGCAATATCGATGTCACTCGACTGCGCCAACATGGCCACCACGCCACGTCGCACAATGGTGTGGTCATCGGCGACCAACACCCGAATCTTCCGGAACGAGGACGTCATCGTCGCTTCGTCAAATCGCATGGCAAATGAACCGGCGGTTCCGCGAATGAGTGCCCACCAACAATACTGCTGCGCCCCGCATAACATGGGCGCGGTACACGCACCGCAACACCTCGACGAAGGTCGAGGTATGTACCAGAACAAACGACAGGCTGGACGCGAGGCGGTCCCGTTCTGAGCTTTGTATGTTCTGCGTGGGGATGAAAGGCTTCCAGGGGGCTCTGCTGATTCGACTGCTTGAAGGGGTTCTTCGTGCGTCGCGGTTGTTGATCGAATCGAATCGTCTTTCCGAGGGCATTCACGCCTGGCTGCGCCATCTCGGCAGCGCGGCCGGTGCCGATTCGGCCATGTTAGGGCGCCGCCTCGAAGGAACGACGCGTCGAGCGCGCGTGATGTCGCGATGGACTCGCGATCCGCACTCGCCGTTGCCGCGCGCTGATTTTGCGATTCCCGACAGCACCGACGTGAAGCGGTGGGTCGAGACGCTCGAGGCTGGCGAAGTCGTGTGGACACAACGCTCCGACCTGCGCGATCCTCAGACCATCTACCACTGGGACGCCGCGGGGCGAAAGTCCAACGTCCTCGTGCCGGTGGTGCACTCCGGCCGCACGATTGCGTGGCTATCACTCGGGTTCGCGTCAGAGTTCGCTTACGATGCCGCGATTGCCGGCGTGCTCCGTACCGCCGCTGACGGCGTGGCGGCTGCCATGCTGCGCGACGACGCGCTGACCGAGCTGCTGGAGGAGCGTGAACAGCGCCTTCGCATGGAACGGGATCTTCTATCCCGCGAACAATCACGGTCGCGCGAACTCGGCGCTGCGAACGAGTCGTTGCGATTGGTCGCGCAGTCGTTGATGCCCGGCACCACGCTGCTCGACTTTCTCAAGACGATCGTACGCGAAGTGTCGGTGGTCAGCGGATCATCAACCGGCGGCATCTTTCTGTACGACGAATCGGATGCCACGATGCGACTGGTCGTCAGTGGCAGTAAAGGTGGACCGTTCTTTGTGGCGGAGCCCAACGATGAGGCGCCGTGGTTTCAACCGCTGCCCGCCGAACTCACGGCACGCTGGACGCATGCGCTTGGTCGGGAGCAGCTGGTCAGTATGGACCGTGTTGAGGCGGAGCGCACCGGCTCCTGCCCCCTGGCGATGCCGTGGGGACACTGTGATCACCTGCACTTCGAAATTGATTTGCCACTGATGGCGGGCGATCAGCTCGTTGGCGTGTTGTCGCAGTTGTTCGTATCGAGAGAAGAAGCGTCCAACGTGGACTATCCGCACGTTCGTGCGTTGGCCCACATGGCAGCGCTCGCAATCTATCAGGACCGGCTCGCCGATTCAGCGCAGCGCATGCTCATTGAAGCGGAACGTCAGCGTGCGGAGCAGGCCCAGGTTGCCGAGTTGGCGCGTGCCAACGCCTCACTCCGCGCGGCAACGCAGGCACTCGCCGAATCCGGCGATGAGACGCACATGTTCAGCGCCTGCATGAGCGCTATTCAGCAACTCGCAAACGCGCACACCGTCTGGCTGTTTCGCTCCGAAAAAGACGACGGGATCATGCGCTTGGTCGGTTCCTACCGTGATGGCCGGTTCTCTCCCGAGGGCGAGGAGCGAGATCCCATCTCGTTCCGTCAAGGGTTTGATATGTACGGACCAGTCAGTCGCAGACTCCGGGCATCCGATCAGCTAGTCTGGCGATCGTTGCGTGAACAGGTGGACGAAGCCGCCTATCTGCCCGCGACGCTGGTATGGCACAGGCAGGAGCAGCATGCCGCGAATGCGGTGCAAGTCCTCTGCGTTGGTGATCGTGTCGTTGGTTTTATCGGCATGGTCTTCATGGAGCACGTGGCGCCCACGGAATCGCAACGTCAGCACATCCAGAGCCTCACACAACTGGTGGCGCTCACGCTCGAGTTGAATCGGCAGAGTGCAACGACGCGTCGTCATGCGGAACAAACCGCAGTGCTCGCCGAGCGGAATCGGCTGGCGCGCGAGATACACGACAGTATTGCACAAGCGTTCGTTGCGATTCAAATGCAGATCAAGCAACTACCGATGGAGATCCGGCGCAGCGAGCTTCTTTCAGACGTCATGACCATGGCCGTGCATGGCTTGAATGAAGCGCGACGAGCCGTCAGCGCCCTGCGACCGCAAGAGTTGTTGCATCAACAACTTCCCGCCGGCTTGGAGCGGTTGGTGCAGCAGCTGACGCAGGGTACAGCGCTGAGGGTCTCCATGGAGCACCCACCACTGTGGAATCCATTACCCGCACACGTCGAAGATCACCTGTTCCGCATTGTACAGGAGGCGACGTCGAACGTGGTGAAGCATGCCAATGCCTCACAGCTGCGAATCGAACTGTCGCAAACGTCCGACGAAACAACAGTGCTCGTTGCAGACGATGGTCGTGGCTTTGATCCGGCAAAGCCGGGTCGCGGCGGTTATGGCCTTGAAAGCATCCGCCAGCGCGCGACGCTCATTGGCGGACAGGTCGCGTGGCAGAGTGATCCAGCGTACGGTACGCAGATGCTCGTGTCGTGGAGCTCCGAACCGGTGCGCTAGCCCGGTCGTTTGGCGTGCTGAACCTCAGGCAGCGAAAGCACTGTCTGCGGCGGCCGGATCGCCCTCGTACACACGCACACGGCGAATCAGCGCGCCATGCAACTCGAATGTGATCACACGATCGAGCTCAATAATCGTGCCATTGCGCGTTACCTGTTCCTTGGCGAAGGCAATGGCCATATCACCACCATCAACCCACCGAGTATCACCAACCGTGCGATACGTGCCATTCGTTAACGACATCATGCGGCCGAATGCGGCGAAGTACGCGTCTCTGCCTTCATAAAGACCAACCATCGCGCCGCCGCCTCCCATGACCAACTGCACGTTGTCAGTGAGGAGAGCAGACGCGTCAGCGATGCGCCCCGCGTAGGTGTGTTCGATGTACCGTTGCGCAATTTCAACTGCTGTTGGCATGCGTTGCTCGGAGAACTGTGAATGATCTGACTACGATCTATTGCACGGTGAACTGCTTCATCATGCCATAGTGCACATGTGGCAGTCCTTTTTTGTCGCTGTTACTCGGCACAAAACACAGGATGGCATACTCGCCGGGTTCGAACGAGTTGGTCACGTTTGCGGCGGAGCCTGTCGCAATCGCGGCAACACCGCTGAGCATTACGCCCGGAAGCTCACCGGTTTGGCCACGCTCGGCCCACGCACTCGCGTCCCGTACTGTTTTGCCCTTGGCCAGTCGCAACAACACGAACTCATGGTGCTGTGGCCCACGATTCACAAAACGAACGGTTCGTCGGCCCGCCGTAATGGGTTTGTCCATCGTGTAGTTGAAATCGAACGCCGTGACCGTCACATCGGCCTTCGGCAGTTCCGGTGCTGGGGCAACTGCTTTGTTTGGCGTGACCGTGATCTGTCCCAGCATACCTTTCTGCAAATGCAACTGATGATCAGCGGCCGGAACCCAGCAGATGACGCCGTAGGTTTCTGGCTCGAGCATCATCGTCGCTTCAATCGTTTGTCCGGACCACGCGGCTGACGGCCCACCGCTCCCGGACATATATGCAGGAAGCGGCGCGCCAGGCGTGAAGTCCTTGATCATCTCGGTGACACTCTTGCCATCGCGAAGTCGGTTCAGTTGCAGGTGATGCAACGTCTTGCCCTTGTTGACCAGTCGTATGGTCGTCAAACCCGCAGGAATGGTCGGCGGCAACCGAAGGAACGCGTAATCCGCGACCTCGATCGTGACCACGTTCGGCTCGGCGCGCTGCGCTGGCAGCGGTGCTGTTCCCAGAAGGATGGCGGGCAGAACCCATCGATGCAGCATGGCGTCCTCGAGTGATTACCGGGTGCGATACCACGCTGAGCATACAGATACATCAGCGATTGCGCGTCTGTCGTTGGATATACAGCGCGTGAGAAATAGGCGCATATCACCTACGTCATAGTTCGCACCGTCCACTGGTGCGACGCACATATGCACGTGAGCGAGCAGACTATGCGCGTCGCGAAGTTGCGTGTTTACCAGACCGGGACACTTCATGTATGCAGGTCGCCTCTATCGCGTGCGTGATGTGCTCCTGTGGACCAGGAACGAGTCGCTGTACATGCTGGTGGTTGCGTTTGTCCCGATGGCTCTTTCGGTTGGCCTCGGATGGAGCTGGGTGGAGATACCGTGGGTTCCTGTGGCGATGCTGGGTACCGCGTCTGCATTCACGGTGGGTTTCCGCAACAATGCGACGTACGCGCGCCTGTGGGAGGCTCGGCAAATCTGGGGTGGCATTGTCAATGCCAGTCGCGCGTGGGGGATCATGGCGCGTGATCTGGTGGACTATCGCAAACCAGCGATCACCGATTCGCCGCAGACATTGATCTATCGGCATGTCGCGTGGCTTACCGCGCTTCGTTACCAACTGCGCGAGCGCCGCAGCTGGGAAAACTTTGATCGTGCGGACAATCGCCGCTTTCAGCAGACGCGATTTACCGTGTCGGAACATGACGGTGCGCTCGCCCAGGCGCTAACCAACCTGCTCGGTGAAGCGGAGGCTGCGTTTGTCTTGTCGCAGGCAAACCGCGCCACGGCGCTCATGTCAATACAATCGGATCGATTGAAACAGCTGTCGTCGGCAGCGGCGATTGACACGTACCAACACGTGGCGCTCGCAAGACAGATCGCCGAGCTGCTCGATCTGCAAGGTCGCTGCGAACGCATCAAGAACTTTCCGTATCCACGTCAGTTCGCCACGCTGAACTACTGGTTTATCCGACTCTTCGTGTGGCTCGTGCCCTTTGGCATGCTGCAGGAATTTCGGAAGCTCGATCACGGTGGCGTGTGGCTCACCATTCCGTTCAGCGTGCTGGTCACGTGGCTCTTCCTGGCGCTGGAGAAGGTGGGAGAAAGCACCGAGAACCCGTTTGAAGGAAGCGCGAATGACGTGCCCATTACCGCGCTCAGTCGCACCATAGAAATCGATCTACGACAAATGCTCGGCGAAGAACTCATTCCGCCGCCGCTGACTCCCGTTCATGACGTTCTCATGTAACCAAGACGTAGCAGGGCCGATGTTCACTTTTCACTTCTGCGGGTTCGCCACATGAATGCTCTCGACGCCGTTCGGCAACACTATCCGACAGCCGTTCCAACCGACGACGCCGTGCACAACGTACTGGACCTGTTGCAGCGCGAGTGCGGGTTGCCTGCGGAGCGCGTGTTGCTCGCCGATTCCATTTGCAGTGATGATGTCAACGCCTTCGAATACCCCAAGCGCGCCCAGGTCATGTTGGGACCGTTTCGCCTGGGCGGACTGGACGGATTTCCGCATGCAGGACTCACGGGCATGGCTGCCTTTGCTGCCCACGTGCCCGACGACGGTGGCATTGTGATCTATCATGCACCGCACATCGGTGTGTCGCGTGACGGATCACTTGGTGTGATCCGACGACCGGGGCAGCAGACACTATCGGGATGCTGTGGCGCAGCGCGGGCGGCGTTGGCCAAGCTGCAGTCGGGGTCGCTGCGCGAGGAAGCGCCGTCGGAGCTCGATTACCAGCAAGCAACAATTGAGCAACTGCTGTTGCAGTCGGCAGCACGTGTTTTGAACTCGACCGAACCGCTCAAGGAAGCCACAGAGGTCATCGGCGAAGCCATCGCCGCACGCGTCGATCTGTTGGTGGAACGCACCAGGTTCCCATCGCGCTGGCTGCTGCGCTTTGGTGGCATTCTGATCAATGGCGACGCTGACATGGGCTCGTTTTCGGTAACGCGTCGCGTGCTGCTGACGGATCTGCATGCGGGGACGACCAGAGAAGTGTCTCTCTAGTCCTCGCATTACTCTCGGTGACAATCACGTTGTCTGCTTCCGCAGGTTTCGCAGCTCCCACAATGCTTCGAGTGCTTCCGCCACCAGTGCAGCGAAGGCAGTAAATCTTTGTTCGTCGTCCTCGGTGAAATCTCCCTCGTAGCGGTCGGATAGCTGCAGCAATCCCCAGGTGATTCCGGCGCGATCGCGAATCGGTACCGCAAGCCACCCACGCATCGGTGGATGCTTGCCCGCTTCCGTACCGAAGTTCAGCCAATGGGGATGCTGTTCAAGCTCAGCCTGCGTGAACCGCACGCACGCCGTTTGCTCCATGAGCCAGGCGTGGGTGCCCACTCCCGTCGCCGGCGTTGAGTACTCGGACCACGCAGCGTATTTGGCTGACAGTGAAAAGAATTTTCTGATCGTACCCCAATCACGATTCACCATGACCGCAGCCGCTCCCTGGTGCGCGCCGATAAGGTCGCGTGCCAGCTCTACGGCATTGGACAGCACCCGGTTTGCACCGTCCGCGAACGCCTCATCAATCGCGTCTGGCGTTGGCATTAACGGGTTCGGCGTGGCCCCTGTTACGGCATTGGCATAGATATTTGCGTGTCGCTCAGACGTGCTCATGGTTCACTCCGTAATATCGAGCATGATTGAGCGTGTGCGGCTCAACGGTCGAGAAAAGAAGCGACGACTAATGCCGTGGACGAGCACCACCGCCGGCACGCTCCCCACTTTGGTGTATGCCAGCGATTCGTCTGCCTCGAGTCGTAGCTGTAACGACATGTGAAATCTCCTCGGCCAGTCTGCAACGGTTGCTTGTGCGCCGAAGTGCGCGCTGCACTCTGGCAAAGGAGACAGCGCTTCGCATCTGACTTTGGATGTATGGCGTGCTGCGGAGTACGCGATTACTCCAGCGTGGACGCTGCAGTCAGCGATCACACCAACTCGCGCATTCCCTCATACTCAACAATTCGCACGCCCGCCGCCCCCGCTTCCGCCAACCTCACCATACTCGCCGCAACCATACGCGCATCAACGCTGTGATACTTGCGTAGCGAGCCGAGCAGAAACGGATTCGCCACTGTCATGAGCAGTGACGCAGCTCTCTCACCCGCGCGAAACTCTTTGCGCGGCCCCACCAGCAACGACGGTCGGAGAATCGACGTGCTCTCAAATCCCAGCGCCATGATGTTGTCTTCCAGCTGCCCCTTCGTGCGTAAGTAGAAGTTTCCGGCTGTTGCACTCGCACCAACCGATGACACGAGAATCATGCGCTGCACACCCTGCGCCCTGAGTTGGGTGGCAATCGCGGTCGGATACTCACAGTCAATGCGAAACTGCGCCGCTTCTGATCCGGCTTGTCGCAATGTGGTGCCAAGGGCGCAGAACACATGTCCCTCGGTGATCCCGGAAAGATCCGGCGCGTCAAAATCGATGATGCGCTCCACCACTTTGTCGTTCGTTGCCGCCGAGGAGCGCCTGCTGAGCAGCAACACGTGGCGATAGTGCGGTGACGCACGCAGCAGCTTGACGAGCTCAGACCCAACAAGCCCTGACGCGCCGAGCACGATGGCGGTGGTCACTGGCACCACGAGGACGCGGTGGGCGCTGGTTGAAAGGTGTGCACGATTGTCGCGTTCGACATAAGCAGGGTAGGAGGTGGCGTGAAACCTACAGCCAGAACCCTTGGTCGCCAGCGGGGTAAAGCACAGCGTCGGTCGCGGAAGCATGTGCCCCGCTGCGCTATACCCCACCTCTTCCTGCCGTCACCATGTCGACCACCCGCAGCCCTCGCCGCTGGCCGTACAACACGCTCACCAGCGTTGCCGTACTACTCGGACTCACCGCGTGCGCGAGCACGCCCAAAGCCGCCGCGACGCCTGGGCCATGCGCCGGTACGGAAGCCGTAGTCGTTCAGAACAATTCCGGCGCACCGGTTGAAGTCTTGATCGTGGGCGGCGCCGGCATGTCGCTGGGTACAGTCAGTTCACGCGCTGAGCTCGCGCTGCCGCCTCGCGTAGGCGGGCGGCCGTGGGCGTTTCGCGCGCAAACTATGTCGGGTAGTCCGGTGCGCCTTGATCGCTCGTCAACGCGCGTGACAGTTAACGTAGTGTGCCGAAGCTGAAGCGTTCGCTAACCGCTTCCACGATTTGCCCGCGCCCTTGCACGAACATCTCGTCGAGTAAATGAAACCCCAGCACGGCTGAGAGCGCCCCGCCAATGCGCGGCTGCTTGTCGCGCAGCGCGCGTACCGCATCCGCACGGAAGTAGCCCTTTGCGCGCACCACCTCATCGGATAACAACTCCTGTGCGAATGCCGGCGGTGTGCCACGCTCTGCGCTCCACGAAGCACTCGGCGATTGCAGTCCACGCTTTTTCCGCCACACAATCTCTGCTGGAAGAAAGGGCTCTGCCGCGCGCCGAAGCATGTGTTTCTCCATGCGCCGATACCGTAGCGCCGGAGGAATGTGCAAGCACAACTCCACAAACTCGTGATCGAGAAACGGCAATCGTGGTTCGATCGACTGTGCCATGCTTGAGGCGTCGAGCCCGCGATTGATGTAGCTCGGCAGTCGCGTGCGCTGTTCGATGTAAATGAACCGCTGAAAGCGATCCCAACGCTCGAATCCGTCCGGCACACCCGGAAGCGTCAGCTCGAGCTGTGAGCGTTCGATCTCCTCACGCAACGCCGGTTGAAACAGCGGCATGAGCGAATTCCAGTGCGGACTCCTGAGCGCAAAGTAGCGCTTGATGGTCATGACCGGATCCGCCGCGAGTGCGCGCCTCGCCTTGCCCGAAATACGCGGAAGATGCCTGGCCATGGCACGACGCACTGGCCCCGGCAACGCATACAAGTGCCTCAACTTGTGATCTACCTGATGCCACGGATAACCGCCGAACATTTCGTCAGACCCCTGACCCGTGAGCGCAACCTTGTATTCACCCTTCATGGCCGCACCGAGTGCCTGCCAAGAGTACTGCAACGTGACCGGCTGCTCTTCGTGCCAGATCGCGGCCGGGAGATGGTCCAGCAATGTGCCGTGATACGCAACGCGGTCGCCCGAAAGACGCTGACCGGGAAACGCATCGAGTGTGCGTTGCGTGCGCAGTTCGTCATACGCCGGATCGGTAAAGCCAAGCGAAAACGTACGCATCACACCAGTCATCTCGTCAGTCGCAAAGCGGGTGACGATACTGGAGTCGATACCGGGACTCAAATACGCCGCCACCGGCACGTCACCGCGCAAATGGATGTGCACCGACTCGCGCAACTTGGCTGCGATCGCTTCTGCCCACTCACCCTCAGACCGCGGCAACGCACTCGGCGCCGCGCGACTGAAGTCCAGATCCCAATACCTTGTCGTGGTGATATGTCCCGCGTGAAAGGACAGCGAATGACTCGCTTCGAGCTGATGCACGCCGCGAAACGCACTGCGCGTGAACATCGGTCCGCCAATTGCGAGAATGTCGCTCAAGCCCGCCGGATCGAGCGCGCGTGGCAACACACCTGATGCGAGCACTGACTTGATTTCCGAACCAAACACCAGCGAGCCGTTTGACGCCTGCCCGTAGTAGAGCGGCTTCATGCCGAAGCGATCGCGTGCCAGATGCAGTGTGCGCGCAGCGTGGTCCCACAACGCCAAGGCGAACATGCCGCGCAATCGAGACAGGAATCCGAGGCCGAGCTCCTCGTACAAGTGCACGATCACTTCCACGTCGGAGTGTCCGCGGAGCGTGTGACCGCGCGCGAGCAGCTCCTGTCGCAACTCGGGTGCATTGTAAATCTCGCCGTTGCACACGAGATGTACGGTGCCCGTCTCATTGCTGATCGGCTGGTCGCCGGTCTCAAGATCAACAATGCTGAGTCGGCGTATGCCGAGCCCCACACCGGGCGCAACATGAAAGCCGCGACCGTCAGGGCCGCGATGCTCGAGCAGGTCGGTCATGTGTTCCAGCAGCACGCGATCTACAGGCTGTTGCACGTCGCGCGTTACGATACCGCTGATGCCGCACATAATGTCTGGTAAGGGAGTCGGTTGCCGTCAACGTTCGCTACACCGGTTCACCTACCGCTTACACTACCTGTTGCGCTGAGATAGTCGGTCGCCAACGCCGACATTGCACGCACGCCCGTTTCCAAGGCGGCTTCGTCGGCAAAGAACAACGGCGAGTGATTGGCCGGCGCTTTCGCGGGATCCTGCCCCTTTGGCGTCACGCCAAGAAAGAAGAACACACCCGGAATGTCGCGCGTAAACTCCGGAAAGTCTTCGGAAGCCATGATGGGATTGATCAACTGAAATCCGCCTGCACCCGCAGACCGCTTCAGCGTTGGCAGCATGCGCTCGGTGAGCGAGGTGTCGTTCGCTTGCACGAGTCCGCCCGCATCAATCTGCACAATGGCCGTCGCACCCGCAGACGTTGCAATATCCTTGGCTGTGCGCGTGATGCGCGCCGCGATATCGCTGCGCATGGCGTCGTCAAAGGTGCGCAGTGTACCCACGAGCACCACACTGTCGGGAATGATGTTGCTGCGATTGCCGCCGTGAATCGATCCCACCGTCAACACACTCGGCAAGTACGCCACGTTCACTTGTCGACTCGCAATCGTCTGCAAACCCAGAATGATCTGCGCCGACACCACAACAGGATCCACACCCGACCACGGCTGCGAACCATGGGTCTGCAGTCCCTTCACGATGATGGAGAAGTTGCCCGCCGACGCCATTTGCGGGCCGGCCCGCACACCAATTGAACCAACCGCGGTTGGCCACACGTGCATGCCAAAAACGGCATTCGGTACCGGTGCACGTAACGCACCGTCGGCAATCATGGCTTTCGCTCCACCAAGTCCTTCTTCAGCGGGTTGAAAAATGAACTTGACGGTACCGGGCAACGTGGCCTTCATGCCGACGAGTATTTCTGCGGCACCCATGAGAATCGCAACATGATTGTCGTGACCACACGCGTGCATCACACCAACTTCGGCGCCCTGCCACTGCGTACGCACACGGCTGCGAAACGGCAGGTCGACAAGTTCCGTGACGGGCAGCGCGTCCATGTCGGCACGAAGCGCAACCACAGGACCAGGTCTGCCGCCGCGCAGAATGCCAATCACACCGGTTTTGCCAACGCCCGTTTGCACCTCGAGCCCAAGCGACGTGAGATGCGCCGCGACCAGCGCGGCGGTGCGCACCTCTTCGTTGCCAAGTTCGGGATGTTCGTGAATGTCGCGTCTCCAGGCCACGACTTTGGGCATCACGCCAGGCAACCGTGATTCGATGTCGCGGAGCAGCACGGCGGCGGCGGACGGCTGAGCGGCCATCGTTGGCGGCGCGGCGAGGATGAGCAGCGCGGCAGCCGCGGAAGCGATCAGGTTTTGGAGACGCATATGGCGTTCAAAGGGGCGGGTCGGCGTGGCAATGACAGGAGCCGCGCTCAAATGGTGATGCTCGCTGGCTTCTTTTCCCGATATTTCAACCGGGGCGCAGCACGTGGCAGCAAACGTAGGCGCGCCAAGCCGAGGCGGTAAGGGAGACGAGGCCTCAGGAGCGCAGGAGTGATGCCTTGCAATCATACCATTGATGCGTTAGCATCATTTCATGAGGACGACCATTGATATCGACCCCGTTCTGCTCGAACAGCTCCGCCTCGAAGCGGTCCGCCGCGGCACGACCGTGAAAGCGCTCCTGAACACGGCGCTTCGGGCTGGCCTCGCCGCACGCGTTGCCGAACCGCGGGCTGCTTATCAGGTCGACACGGTTTCACTCGGCGCACCCCGCGTGGATATGGACCGCGCGCTGCAGCTCGCTGACGCGCTCGAAGACGAAGAGCACCGGCGCGACCTGCAGCTGCGAAAGTAACGTGCGCGTCGTTGACCTGAACCTGCTGCTGTACGCCATCAACCGCGACGCGCCACGGCACGACGTAGCCAAAGCGTGGCTCGAAGACAGTCTCGACGGTGATGAAACGATCGGCCTGTCATGGACGGTCGTGCTCGGCTTCTTGCGGCTAACCACGAATGCCCGCGTATTCGACCGACCGCTCGGGGTGGAGCGTGCGTTGGCCATGATCCATGAATGGCTCGCGCATCCCAATGTGGAGCTCGTCGTACCGGGCGATCGTCACTGGGACATTCTGCGAGCACTACTCACCGAATCGGGCACAGCCGGCAACCTGAGTTCCGACGCACACCTGGCCGCGCTCGCCATTGAACACGGTGCGGAACTGTATTCGGCAGACGGTGACTTTGCGCGGTTTCGCGGGCTGCGGTTTACGAACCCTCTGCAGTTGCGCTAACACTTCAGCTCGCTGTCAGCGCACGTGGCTACGCGTTGCAGCAATACTTGCGCGACTCCCGTACAGACCCGAAGATCGGTCATGCATCGCACTCGCCGAATTTCCGCCGCGCTGCTTGGCAGCATCTTGCTCGCCTGCGCCGAATCGCCGAACGCTGCCACGGCTGACGTTGTTGCGCAACGCGACACGGCCATTATTGAGCTCGCATCTGGCTGCGCCGAGTGCACGCTCTCGATCAGCGACTCGATTCGCTTTGGGAACACCACTGATTCCGTAATTCCGCTGCGTGAGCCCGACTTGCTGCGCGATTCGCGCGGCTTTTACTATCTGCTGTTTCACGATTGGGTCAATCAGCCGATCCTGCAGTACGACAGCAACGGTACGTTTGTGCGACGCATCGGCACTCTGGGACGCGGACCAGGCGAGTATGTGATGACGCGTGCGACGTTTGCTGGTGCCGGCGACTCGCTCTATGTGTTCAGCGCAGATCGCGTCTTGCTAGTGTATTCGCCTGACGGAGAGTTCGTGCGCAGTGCCGTGATCGACGGCGTGCGTCCCTCGGCGGCAACCGTATCGCATCCCACACGGTTTCTCGCGCAACGCTATGTGCCGTTCATCCAGGACGAGCCGCCCAAGTATGTGTTGCGAATCAACGCGAATGGCCAGATCGAGGATAGCGTGGCGATCTTCTCGCCGCTCAACACGAGTGTGCAGATGGGAGTGCTGGTTGAAGGCAAGGAGGTGTACTTCCACCCGCGAATCGAGTCGAGCGTCACGGCAGACGTACGCAGCGGATTCTGGACATTCGGACGCGGCACTAATCGCCTGGAATGGCATGACTCGGTCGGCGTTGCTCGCAAACTATTCGGTGTGCGTAGCACTGATGAACCGGATTTGATCATGAACGAGAATGACATCGCGGCCGCAGCTACACAGAAACGCTCGGTCGCGACACCATACATGCCAAGCACGCGCGGTCTTCGACTCGACCAATGGCTCGACGTCGACCGCACTGGCCTGCTGTGGATCACGCGCGTGATTCCCGCGCCAAGTTACGACACCATCGCGCTGCAAACAGAGTATCGAGCGAAATACGAAGCGCCAGGCGAAGGCACGATTCCGCTTTCCGTGCAAGACCGACGCCATCACAGCACCGTTGACGTGATCGACCCGCAGCTCGGCGTTCGTCTGGCGAGTCTGCAACTTCCGTTTCGCGCAGTGCGAGTGAGTGCGGGCGTGGTTGGGCGCCTTACAGAAGACGACGACGGATACATCGTGGCGCGTGCATATACCCTCACCTTGGCGGATCCGCGCAACCGGCGATCTGGCAGCATCACTCCCTGACGGGCGGAATACCACGCTTGCCAAAACGCCATGGTGCTCAGATATTGCGGCTCGGCGTGATGGAACGCCTCCGGTCCGCGGAAAGGGCAGCGCCCACCCACGCACTCGCATGACTCCACACGCCCTCTTCGGGCCGATGGTGCGGACGCCGGCCACCACGAAGGAGGCGTTCCATGGTGTCACCGTTTACACGTTCCTTGCCCGCGCGTGTTGATCTCGCGCAGCAAAAAACTCAGGCGAAAGAACTGCTGCGTGACTACGCCGCGGCCGATCCCACGGCAACCGCGCGTGTGCGTGCGGTGCTGCCTGACAAAAACACAATCGTGCTGGCCGACGCGCAGTTTGTCCTGGCGCGCGAGTACGGCTTTCACGACTGGAGTGCGCTCAAAACGCACATTACCGATCGCATCGCTGCGGCACGCGCGCCGCATGAACAGCTGCACTACGCCATGCAGCGGGGCGACGCGGCGGCGGCACGTCAGCTGTTCTCGCAGCACGCGGAGTTCCGGCCGCTGATCAACGCGCCGCTGTTCCCGTTTAACTCGCCGGCGATCGTGGCCTGTGCCAACGATGCGGCGATGGTAGAGGTTCTGCTTGAGTTTGGCGCAAATTCAAATCAACGCAGCAACTGGTGGGCCGGCGGTTTTCACGCGTTGCACGTCGCAACCGGAGAGGCGGCGGATCGTTTAATCGCGGCGGGTGCCGTGATGGACGCGTGCGCTGCTGCTCACCTCGACAACGTGTCAGCGATGTCGGCCATACTGGCTCACGATCGTACACGCGCCATGGAACGTGGCGGTGACGGACAAACGCCGCTGCATTTTGCGCGTTCGCAACGTGTGGTCGATCTGTTGCTCGATGCCGGCGCTGACATCAACGCGCGCGACGTGGACCATCGCGCAACGCCGGCCGAGTGGATGCTCGAACGATCACAGGGTGCGGGCCGCTACGCACTGGCGCAATATCTCGTGGAGCGCGGTGCAGCTGCGGATATTTTTCTCGCCACTGCCTTGGGGCGCACAGGCGATGTGGTCACCATGCTGCAACGTGATCCAACGCTGCTTGATCTACAGACGGGGCGCGGCGAGTACGCAGAACAACCGCCCAGCAGTTCACACATTTATCTCTGGACGATTGGCAGCAATCGATCACCGCTTGATGTGGCCGCGCAGTTCGGGCATCCCGACACGGTCAACGCAATGCTGCCGTTTGCGACACCGCTACAGCAGTTGCGTTTGGCGTGTCGAAGCGCTGATCGCGCGCGAGCGCACACACTGCTGCGTGATCATCCTGCGCTTGTCACATCGCTCAGCGCTGCCGATCAACGCCTGATCAGCGATGCCGCGTGGGACGGCAATGCGCCCGCTGTTGCACTAATGCTCGAGCTGGGATTCGACCCGTCAACACCAGGACACGACTCCGGTACCGCGTTGCACTGTGCGGCGTGGCAAGGCTCACACGACAGCGTGGCTGCGATTCTTGGCTATCCCGCGGGGCGCGCGCTGCTTGCGACTCGCGACGCGAGGTATCAGAGCACGCCGCTCGGCTGGTGCTGCCACGGCTCACTCAACGGGCCTCGCAATGGTGCGTTTGCTGCCATCGCGAAGCAGTTGCTGGAAGCGGGCGCTGCGCTGGAATCGCTTGACGCGTCGGATGAGGTGGAGGCAGTGCTGGCGGCGTGGGGGTGACCCTGCCTCCTGGATTCATCTACACCGGCGTCAACAACCGCTCATCACGCAGCTCACCTACCGCGTCCACCCGATAGCCCACTTCGCGCAATCGTTCGTAATCAGCGGTCATGCCATCCGCCGCGATCTGTCCGGCGCGCAGCTTCATGAGATCAAGTCGCAGCGTTTCGAGCGCCATGATCGCATCCACCCGCTGCGCGTCGGCATGATCAAGCGCGCGCGCTGACAGACGATCGATCAGGCTTGGCACATCGGCCAGCACCTGACGCTCGGCGGTTGGCAGTGCGTCATACAACTCGTGAATCGCACTGCCGAGCACCATCGCGGTGGGCTCGCCGGAACTGGGTGCGGAGCGAATCTTCTTCAGACCGATCGTGGCCAGCGACCACACACGCTGCCCTGCTTTGGTGCGAAAGAGCCTGCCCCACCACGAGCCCTTGGCGCCGTGCAACTCAAGCAGTCGCCGCACGGTGACAACGGGCATGATGAGTGCCGTGAGAATGAACGGAATCGTGAGCAGACTTTGAATCTGCACGGTGCCGATGATGCCGAGCGCGGTGAGACCAACACCAATCCCGTTCACAGCAACAGGGCGATCCCAAAGGCCGCCGAGTCGACCAGACGTCGATGGCGCAACGGCTTCGTTTTCTTCGTCAAGTTGACGCACCGCGCGCAACGCGGCGTCACGTGTGTAGCCACCCTTGGCAATCGCACGAATCGACTGCACCTGGGTACCGAGCAACAGCAAAGTGAGACCCGTACCGAGCGCGGCCACGATCAGGAACAAAAAGCTTTCAAGCCCCAAAAAACTATTGGTAACGAACGCGTCGACGAGCGCGGCAGCGGCCGCGGCACTGACGGTTCCTCCAACAACAGCACTCAGCTGATTGCCATTTTCGAGCGCGTCACGCACAAATTTCCGGAGTGGAATCGGTAGCGCCGGCGCCAATGCGCGAGCACCCTGCAGCGCAGCGGCGAACTCCTCAACCGAGGCCCAGCGCTCGCTCGGATCGCGTGCAAGCGCCCGATCAACCACCGCCGCCGCAGCAGACGAAAGCGCTGGTACAAACGTGCGAATGGCCGGCGCAGCGCTGCTCGCTTGCTGCGCCACCACCGCCATGCCGTTGGCGCCCTCGAAAGGCTTTCGACCCGCGAGCGCAGCGTACGCCGTGACTCCAAGCGCGTACACATCGCCGCGCACATCCGGCGCGCTACCGAGCGCCTGTTCCGGACTCATGAAATGCATCGTGCCCATGGCCCCGCCGACCGGCGTGTTGGTATCACCGAAGGCAGCAATACCGAAGTCCGTGACAAGCGCGCGGTCGCTGCCGGCTTCGATCAGTATGTTGTCCGGCTTGATATCACGATGCACCACGCCACGCGCGTGCGCGTGCGCGATTGCCCAACTCACTTCCTGCATCACGCGCAGCGCATCGGCCGTGGGCAACGCCCCACGTGTGCGAATACGTTCGCCGAGCGTTTCACCGGCAATGTATTCCATGACAAAAAACACGAGTGACTCGTGCGACTCCACCGCGTAGATCGACACAATGTGCGGGTGCGACAGCTGCGCGGCCGTTCGCGCCTCACGCAAGAATCGATCGCGCAGTCTCTGATCGGCCGCCAGGGCGGGCGGCAGCAGTTTGATCGCCACGAGACGGTCGAGGGCGACTTCGCGCGCGAGGTACACAATGCCCATGCCGCCGCGGCCAATCTCGCGGTCGAGGGAGTAGCGGCCGGCAACCTGCGCTTGCAGGGCGAGGAACTCAGGCGAGGGCGTGGGATCGTTGAGGGCCATGGTATCCATACGATGCCCTCGGGATGGGGTTTCGGGAGAGGCAAACTGCATCTAGCTCGGCGCCGCGCATAGGCCAGCGCCCTGCGTATACAGGCGCCGCGCTACTCGCCCGCGCTCACCGTATTCAGATTGTACCGAATAATCCCGGCGTGCGGCGAGTGCGGATCACGCTCGGCGTCGTACACATCACCCGCAGGCATCGGCATGCCGGACAGCACTGCCTCAAGCTGGGCGTGATCATCTGCGCTCAGCTGAAGACCAAGCGTAGACACGGTACGCCGCGCGCTCGCGACGGTGCGGAAACCCACGATCACCGCACCGGTACCTGCCTGGTCGAGCACCCATCTTTGCGCGACGTTCGCAATACCCACCTGGTGCCGCGATGCGATATCGCCGAGCACCGTGAGCAGCTGCTGAAGCGCCGGCCATCCGCCGCAGTCATTGATCACGAGACGATATTTGATGAGCGAACGGTTCTCGAGCGTCCCATCTGGCTCATTCACATCGCGCCACGCTTCGCTCAGGAATCCGCCAGCCACCGAGCCGTAACACAGCAGCTGCATATTGTGTGCAACAGCGAGCGGTGCGAGTTGCGCGGCGGCGCGGCGATCAAGCACTGAGTACTGCACCTGCGTTGCCACCAGCGGAATACCAGCGTCAAGCAGTGCACGCGTGTACGCCGAGTTGGTGTTGGTGAGCGCTAGATTCCGGATCTTGCCCGCCTGGCGCAGGTCAGTGAGCACACCCGCAATGTCCACCATGCCGGGCACGTCGTAGCGCCACCAGTGGAACTGCACGAGGTCGAGTGCGTCGGTGCGCAGCCGCGACAGTGAGCGCTCAACAATGCGTGTCACGTACGCTCGATCAACATGCATCAGGGCATCGCGATCCGGCACGAACTTGGTGTGCACCTGCACACGTTGGCCCGGCCGCGCCGCGCGGTAATCACCGATCAGCGATTCAACGCCAGTGTAAATATCCGCGCAATCGAACGTATCGCACCCGTGGGCCGCGAGCAGGTCCCACGCCGCAAACAACTCCTGGCGATCGATCGCGTTTGCTGAGTGCCCTTCCGAGAGCTGCCACGCGCCAGCAATGATGGGCGGAATATCGTAGTCCGGCGAGAGCGCGCGTCGTGCGATCTGGCTCACGGGTGCTCGCGCGTACTGGAGAGCGACTCGCCGCTTTCTTCGGAATGTCGCAATGTGCGCGTACCAGTGCGTGAGATGCGAAACACGGCGCCGCAGTGCACGTCGGGACAGGCAATATCCGAGTCGGTCGTCATCCAGTCGTTCGGGTGCGTGACACGCTGCTTGGCGGGCAACAGCGGCAACAACGCTGCCATGGCGTAGAGCGGAAAGCCCTGGCCGTTAGGCATGACGATCGTACCTGATCGCACCTCGAAGTAATCGCCGATGCGCTCGTGGCACATCATGCGGCCGCGGTTGGCCACGACTTCTACCTTCAGGTCGAACAGCGTGAACTCATCGTTCGTGCTCATGACAACCTCGTTGTTGCCTCATATTTCGTGAACGCAGGCTGTAGATTTGCGCCGTGACCGATATCCGGAAGTTTCTCCTCGCCGCCATCGTGCTGCAAGCCGCGTTCTTTCTGTGGCGGTGGTGGCAGTCCGTCGACCCACATTCCCCCGAGCGCCTGCGCCCAACGCTGGTGCAGGTCGTGATCGGGTTCTTTGTGAACTTCTTCGACACGCTTGGCATCGGATCACTGGCCACTACCACCACCGCGTTCAAGACGCTGCGCATGGTGCCGGATGAACGATTGCCGGGCACGATGATTGTCGGGCTCACACTGCCGGTGGTCGCGCAGGCGCTCATCTTCATTACCAAAGTGGAGATTGACTCCACACTGCTGCTGCTCATGATCGCCGTTGCCATCGTTGGCGGCTTTGCGGGCGCCCGTGTTGTTTCCCGCTTGCCGCGGCGCCCGATTCAGATTGGCATGGGCACCGCGTTGCTGGTGGCCGCGCTGTTCATGACGGTTGCACAACTCAACGCCATGCCGCTGGGCGGTACCGCGCTATCGCTCAGCGGCAGTGCACTCTTTATTGCGCTAGGCGTCAACTTTGTGCTGGGCGCGCTGCTCATGCTCGGCGTCGGCAACTACGGACCAACGTTTGTGCTGCTCAGTGTGCTCGGCATGGATCCGCGTGCCGCGTTCCCGATCATGATGGGAAGTGGCGCCTTCGCGGCGGTACTTGGCAGCATCGCGTTTGTGAAACAGCGCAGTCAGGTGAATCAGCCCGCACTCGGTCTTACACTTGGTGGTATTCCCGGCGTGCTGGTAGCGGCGCTGCTCGTGACGTCACTGCCGATCAATTTGCTGCGCTGGCTGGTGATTGTGGTGGTGGTGTACGCCGCAACAATGATGCTGCGTGCATCGAGCACAGCGGCCAAGGAATAGGCGCTATCGCACTCTCGTAAAGCGCAGGTTACGCACGCGCCCTGACTGCACGGTGTAACCCGTGATGCGTCCGCGCCCGTCCCGCTGCACATCAATCACCGAAGCACCACGCAGAAAGCCGTCAGCATACGTCGGCTCGAGCGCCCCCATGTGACGCTCGTTTGCAATGAGCATCAACTGCTCTTTCTCGACGACCCAACGATGCGTCGTCTCGATCTCGTCATTGCGATATTCACCAGCGTATTCCGCGAGTCTTGCGGCGTTCAACACCACCGTGTCAGCGCGCGTGAACACAGCGGTGTCTGCACTTCCGATTACGAGCATTCGGGTGAGCGAGCCCGCCTCGCCTTGAAATCCGATCTCGGAATCGGCGCCGGCACGAAACCCGCCTCGGGCAATTGGCGCGAGACGGGTACGCTCACCCGTCAGGAGGTACAGTGTGTCTCCGGAAAGCCTGGTACGCCGAACTTCGCCGCGCTCAACGTTGCGCCACACACCCGGGAGCGCGCGCAGTTGGTCAAGCGGCATCTGCACCGGCGACGCTTTCGCGAGTGCAGCGCGCCACAGGGCCGCACTGTCGGGGCGCATTTTTTCGCCGAGGTAGATTGCGGCAACGTTGCGCGCGAGTGAGTCCGGACCGGCAGCACTGTGATTGCAAAATGTTGACACGGCAAATCGCTGTTCAGGAAAACGCAGAAAGTGTGCGCGGTAGCCCGCCCAGCTCCCGCCGTGAGAGACCACGGGCAGTCCGCGCAGCGTGCCCACGTTCAGCCCAACGGCGTACGCCTGCGTTGCCCCAGACTTGGCGGGTTTGCCATCGTTGAGCGTTGTGGCCGTGGTCATGGTGGTGATCACATCGCGTCCACCAACGGTGGCATCGTCGTAGTTGTTGAGCCAGCGACCATAGTCTTCGATGGTGGTGTGCACACCACCCGCACCCATGATCGCGCCGTCATACGTGTTGCGTGCGACACGAAAACCACCGGCGCGTGGCGAGTACGCGGTGGCGAGATTCGGAATGACAGCGGCGTTATCGGAAAAGAATCGCGTGTCGCGCATACCGAGTGGTGCGAACATGCGCTCTTCGGCAAACTGCGCGAGCGTTTTGCCGGTCAGGCGATACACGAGTTGCGCGGCCAGAATCCACCCCGAGTTCGTGTACAGATACTTCTCGCCAGGGACGTAGTTGGTTTCGGCCGAACGCGTAATCACCCGCAGCGCATCAATCGTGTCGCCCGCGAAAGTGCGACCGGTCTGCCCCCACATGGTCCAGAGATCGCGCAGTCCGCTCGTCTGACTCAGCGCACGACGCAGGGTCACCTTGGCAGCGTACGGTGGCATCTCGGGGAAGTGTTTGCGCAGCGGATCCTCGAGCGAGAGTTTGCCGTCCTTCTCGAGGATGAGAATGGCCATGGCTGTGAACTGCTTGGAAATGGAGCCCACGTCGAGCACGGTGCGCGTGTTGAGCGGCACGCCGTGTTCGAGACTGGCCATACCGTAGCCGCGTCCGTACTGCAGTTTGCCGTCTTGATAGACGCCTACCGCGCAGCCGGGAGAGTCGGTGCGGTCGAAGCGTTGAAAGAGGCTGTCCGTGCGCAGCGACCGCGCGTCACGTGTGCCCACGATGTGTTGGGCCTGAGCCGACGTGGCGAACGTGATAAGCGCGCCAACGAACGCGACGGCGTAACCAATGGGTGTGCGACGCATGGTGCCTGAGGATGTCGAGGTGAGTGCCTGCAGATGGTGCCGAAGATGCAGTGTTCTTTGACCGCCGTGCCAGCCCTTGCGCGATCAAAATGACTGCTTATTATACCTTCTGGTTATTTAACCCTTTGGTATTTTATGCAAGACGCCCTCAGCCAAACCTTCTCTGCCCTCGCCGACCCCACCCGCCGCGCGATCCTGTCGCGTCTCAGGCATGGCGAGGCGAGCGTGACCCAGCTGGCCGAGCCGTTCCTCGGCCGCATGACACTGCCCGCAGTGACCAAGCACCTCAAGGTGTTGGAAAAGGCCGGGCTGGTGACCAAGGGCCGCGAGGCGCAGTGGCGTCCGTGCACGCTCAACGCCGAACCACTGCACGATGTGGCCGCGTGGATGGAGGAGTACCGCGCGCACATGGAAGCGAGCCTTGATCGCCTCGGCGAATACCTGAAGACCGTGACCACCGCTGCGCCTGCCGGAGCGAAAGACACCGACACCTCACACCACTCGACCGATGACCACTGCTGAGAGCGCTCGCGAAATTCGCATCACCCGTGTGTATGAAGCGCCGGTAGCGCTTGTGTGGGAAGCCTACACCAACGACAAGCACGCATCGCAGTGGTGGGGGCCGCGTGGATTCACGATCACCACACACAGCAAAGATCTGCGCGTGGGAGGCACGTGGGTGTATACCATGCACGGTCCCGACGGCAAAGACTGGCCGAACTTTACCCGCTATCACGAAGTCGTGCCGCAGTCGCGATTGGTGTACGATCACGGCGCGACGTCGGCCGACACCGCACCGATGTTTCGCATGACAGTGAATTTTCGCGATCTCGGTGATCGTACAGAGCTTGAACTGTGTATGACACTCGAGTCGGCGGAAGCAGCGCAGAACGCGCGCGTGTTCATCAAGGCGGCTGGTGGCAACTCCACGTGGGATCGACTGGCCGAGTATCTCGAGAAGCAGGCGTCAAACGAAGACGTATTCGTGATCAATCGCAGTTTCGACGCGCCGATCAATACCCTCTTCGATATGTTTACCACGCCCGAACACCTGGCGCAGTGGCTGCCACCGGTTGGCTTCACGATGGAGATTCGTCGCGCGAATATCGCGAGCGGCGGCGAGAATGTGTTCGCCATGTCGAACGGTGAGTTCACGATGTATGGACGCATCCACTACCTCGCGGTCGATCGCCCGCACCGCATCGAGTACACGCAGGTATTCACGGATGAACACGAAGGCATTGCGCGACATCCCGGCGCGCCGGACTGGCCCGAAGCGCTGTACACCACCGTGCAGTTTACTGAAGAAGCGGCGGGACACACGCGCGTCACACTTCGCACGTCCGTTTTCGGAACCGCGGCACCACATGAAATCTCGGCGTTTATCGAGGAACGCGCGGGGATGACGAGTGGGTGGACGGGTTCATTCGACAAGCTTGAGTCGCTGCTTGCAGCGAGTGTGTAGACGGGCCTTTCAGGTGACACGCACGCTGCGCTACCTCCGCCGCGCCTGATCCTCCTCCCACTCGACAAACGGCCCGTCGAAATCCATCAGGCGCGTGCCGTTGAACCACCACACGCGCGTTGCGACTTCGCGCAAGAAGGCACGATCGTGGCTCACCAGCAGCACCGTACCCTCGTACTCGTCGAGTGCGTCTTCAAGCACTTCGATGTTTTCCACGTCGAGGTGATTGGTGGGTTCGTCGAGCACGAGCAGGTTCGCGCCAGTGAGCGTCATGATGGCGAGCGCCATACGCGCGCGTTCACCACCACTGAGCGTGTGGATTTCGCGGAATACTTCCTCACCGCTGAATCCGAACGCGCCGAGGTGGTTTTGCACCTGTCCGCGATTCCATAGCGGGCGCTGGGCGTGGATTGCATCCGACATGGACGAGCGCAGTGGCAGATCCGCGAGATCCTGTCGGAACCAAGCCGGCATGATCGACGCGCCCACCTTCGCGGAACCGGCGGCCGGCGCGCGGTCGCCAAGGATCGTGGAGATGAACGACGACTTGCCGGCGCCGTTTGGTCCCACGAGCGCGACAAAGTCATTGCGCCGCAGCACGGCGGTAAAGTCGTCAACGAGCACACGACCAGGCACTTCCACGCGCAGATCCTTGATGGCCACCACCTGATCACCGCCGCGTTCGGCCACTTTGAACTCGAGTGACATGGCCGCGGGATCGCCTGGTGGCGGCGCCAGTCGCGGCAACCGCTCAAGACGCTTGCGTTTACCCTTGGCCTGAAACGAGTTCACGCCGGCAAGATTGCGGCGAATGTACTCCTCTTCCTTTTTCACGTACGCGCGCTGCTTTTCGAGCTCGCGTTCGCGCGTCAGCCGGCGTTCCGCGCGCTGCGGAACGAACTGACTGTAGTTGCCCTTGTATGCTTCGCTCGACTTGGCTTCCACATGCAGAATGTTCGTGCACACCGCGTCAAGAAACGCACGATCGTGTGACACCACGAGCACCGTTTCTTCTGCGTCTTTCAACCAGTCCTGCAACCACGTGGTGGTGTCGAGATCCAGGTGATTGGTGGGTTCGTCGAGCAGCAACAGATCGGCTGGTGCAATCAGCTGCGCCGCGAGGCCAACACGTCCGCGTTCTCCGCCGGAAAGCGTTGACACGAGCCGCGTCTTGGATTCTTCCGCATCGAAGCCAAGTCCCTGCAACACGGCGTCCACGCGTGCGTGGTACACGTAGCCACCAAGGTCTGCAAACCGTTCCTG
Organism: Gemmatimonadaceae bacterium; assembly: GCA_051859245.1. Classification (GTDB taxonomy): domain Bacteria; phylum Gemmatimonadota; class Gemmatimonadetes; order Gemmatimonadales; family Gemmatimonadaceae; genus JAABRT01. The sequence goes on along the minus strand of JBHYGA010000007.1, from coordinate 82,020 downwards.
ATCGTGGCCGAACTTTTCCAGCATTTCGTCGGTGATCTTGTCACCCATCTCGCCGAGCGCCATGGCTTGTTCGGCGATGCGCTGCTCAAGCGCAATCACCTCGCGCCAGGCCGCGGCGCCGGCTTGCCACACCGTAGTTGCGCCTTCGAACGCCCGATGCTGATCGAGCAGCGCGTGTCGCAGTCCCGGCTTACGCGCCACCGCGCCAACATTGGGCTGTCGCTCGCCCGTAATGACGCTGAAGATCGACGTTTTTCCGGCGCCATTACGCCCGATGATCCCCCACCGCTCGCCCTCGGCAACGGTAAAGGTGATGTTCTTGAGTAGTTCGGTCGCTCCGAAGGAGATCCCGATATTGGAGCAGGAGAGAAGAGTCACGCGGCGAAGATTGAGTCAGGTGATGGTCGAGCAGGAAAGGTAAGCAGTGACGAATTATCCTGCGAACAGATCCACCGGCTCCCGTCTCACGTATCCCCTATCCGCGAGGGCTTTCTCATTCTTTGCAAGGGGTCGGGTTTCATGCTACGACGCACGCTCAGGTGCACCGTTGTTGCCACAGTGCTGGCGGCCGTCGCCGGTAGTGCCGCATCCGCACAAGTCACGATCGGCACACCCGGGGCGGCCGGAAACGGAACGAACTATCCGTTCGGTCATTCCGGCGGATGGACGAAGTTTCAGCAACTGTATTCGTCCAGCTTGTTCGCGGAGCAGCTCAACATCGGCTCTGTGAGTTTCTTCACAAAACCGAATACCGGTATCCTGCAGCAAGGCACATTCAACTTCTTCTTCTCGACCACAAGTGTTGCAGCTGTCAACGTCAACACGAGTACTCCAAGTGCAAACGTAACGGGTCCACGGCAGGCGTTCGGCACGCTAACGATTGCCGCAAACACGGCGGCACCCTCGGTGCTCACCGTGACCGGGTCGCCATTTCTGTACGACCCCTTGCAGGGCAACCTGTTGCTCGAGGTAGACTTTACCGCGATCGGCGGTGGATTCGCGATTCCCGCTCGCGCCGTGTTCGATCTCTATCGTGATGCACAGGGAGAGTTTCTTGTCTCTACCGCGAGCGATCGTCAGTTCGGCGTACTCGCGAGCAACGGCATTCGTGGTCAGGGACTTGTTACTCGCTTTGACGAAGCGAGCGTTGTCCCAGAGCCGGCGGCATTCATGCTCTTGGCCAGCGGATTTCTGGGTCTTGCGATGGTGGCGCGTCGGCGCCGCACCGTGGCGAGCCCAGCGAGTCCCATAATCAGCATGCCGACGGACTGTGGTTCTGGCACCACGTTCACGTATTCCGCGAAGTAGAACTCGTCAAGTGTAAAGCGCGCCGGTGTTTCCGCCGGCGCGCCGAGATCATCAACGAACGCGGTGAATCGAAGTTCGTCGACAATCCAGTCCACCGACCACGCATTGATGCTATTAAACGGCAGATCGATGTCGAGAGCGTGCACAAGCGATCCGTTCAGAAAGCCGGCAAGCTCGAGTCGCATGTCGTAGTTGGTTCCGCTGCTGAACGTGCCCACGAGAAAATTGAACGGCATCCCATTCACGGCGCGAACAGCGGCAGGATTTCCACCTCCGTTGATCGCAACATTGGGCGGAGAGATCAGACTGCCGGCGCAAAACGCGTAGTCCGGGCTGATGTCGCAGGTGTTACGACTTGAAAAATTATCCCAGACGAAACCGCCGTAACCATTTGGGATCGCCGTTTCCGTGCCCGGCAGATCATCAAAGCCGAGTATGGTGAACTGTGCCTCTGCCGGCGATGCGAGAAGCGTTGAGAGGACCAGGGTGACGCCAAGAACTGTTCGCATTGCTGAGCTCGTTACTGAGGATGAGATTCGTGTGGAGCGCACGCTCACCCTGTAAGCGTCAGACTTCGTGATTCTGGATCATGGAGAGGGCTCGGAGCTGACTCAACGGGCGTACTCATGCCTCGGACGCTCGCGTCGCGCACAACAGAGGCCTAGAACCGCCAGAGCCGGGTAAGGAAGAACCCAAGCGCGTGTGCACGACGCAGCTCCTGCTGCGTGAGCGACGGGTCTGGCAAAAAGAACCGCGGTTGAAACGTCGACTCAATACTGAAGCCCGGATTGCGGCGGAATCGATGCTCCACGCGAAAACCTGGCACGCTGGTGAGTTGCGCCTGCAAGCCGACGAACGTGCCGGTGCTGATGTATTTGCCAAACTCGAACTGCGTTCCCTTCAGGAACGTTTCGAAGGCGCCGAAATTCCCACTCGCGAGTTCTGTCGGCACATTCGCCGGTGTGATGTTAAAGACGTCGGCGCCGAGCGAGCGTGATGCCTGCCCTTCGAGTTCGTTCACCGCGACACCAAGTGCAACGCTGGCAAGCTGTCGCGTGGCTAGTGCGGCGCTGGTACCAACCAGACTTCCGCCCGCGGTGCCACCAGACACGCTCGAACCGCCAAACTGGAGCAGCGAGCCTGATTCACTGCCAAACGCGAGGTAGCTGAGCAAGTCGCTTTGTGAAATCGGCGGCTGCGCATCGCTTTCAAGCGTGATGCGCGGACTGAGCATCGTGCCACCAATATTTACGCGCACGGCCAGCGCTTGCTGCGAGGCCTGTTTGACTTCGAACTCGCCAGTGAGCTGCAACAACGGATCGATCTCTTCTGTGCCGATGAACGTGGCCGTGCCGCGTTTGATCTGGAAACGCTTGCTGAGAAACTCGTATTCGCCGCGATCGGTATTGACGATGCCATCCAGCGCCAGCGCTTTGCGTCGCTGGTCAACTACAATGCGCAGGTTACCGTCACTGTAGATCTCAACATTCGCCTCGGGAGAACGCACCCACGTGTTGCGATCGACCGACAACCGCAAGTTCATGCGCAGATTGTCCACGAGCGCTGAGCGTTCTGGCACGAGCACCGTTTCCGCTTCGTTGGTCGTATCAACCACCGCGAAAACCGCCGGATCACTCGCCGTGATGGCAGTGGCCGTGCTTGTCTCAGGGATGTAGAGCACGCCCTCGCGAATACGCGCGGTGCCGTTCACCACGACAGCGCTGAATGGACCCTGAATACGAATCGCAGCGTTGGCGTCGACGCGACCCGTTTCGTTGTCCAGCACTCGCGCGTTGTCAGCCGTGAGCCGAAGGTCAAAACTCGGCTCGGCGATTTTCGCAATGCCAATGCCGCCGCGAAGTCCGATGCTACCACGACTGCGCGCCGTGAGTGAATCCAGCAGCACCGTATCGCCCTGCAAACGCAGCGTGCCGGTGATATCGCGGAACGTCACGCCGAGCGCATTGATCCGCCCGCTGCCGAGTGCGACATCAAGATCGCCGGTCAGTTCAGGCTCCTTGAGCGTACCGCGCAGCGACGCTTCACCCTTCGCGTATCCCTCAATCTGCGATACAGCGTCGGTGAAACGTGATGCCAGCGCAAGCGGCAAGCTGTCCAGACGAACGTTCGCGGTGGCTGGCCTGTCAAGCAGACGTGACGCGCTGTCCGACTTGAGCGCCAGATTGATGGGAATGACGGCATCGGCCTGCGCGATCTCGCGTGCGAAGTATGTGGCGTCGGCACGAGCGGTGAGCTGCAGATTCTTGTAGTCAAACGTGGTGCGCACGTCGGGCACGGTGTCGCCCGCATACATCGCTTCGGTAAGCGACGCGTTGCCACGGATCAGCGGTGCTTCGCCAGTTCCTGACACGGAGGACTTGATCGACAACAGACCGCGTCCGGGCACGTCGCTCTGAAGCAGCCCGAGCAGATCGCCAAGCTGAAACCGCTCAACCACAACATCAAGATTGGCATCACCTTCGGTGGGCACTCGTCCATTCACAAACAGTCGACCGTTCGCTCCGCTTCGCAGATCTATGGAATCAATCACAATGCCAGGCTGTCCCCACCGCACCGAACCTGCGCGAGCCGAAGCCCACAAGGTGGTGTCAAACCGCACACGCACCCGGTTGAGCAACAGTTCGCTGCTGTCAGTATACAGCGCGTAGTTCGCGGCCACGCTGTACTCCCGTGTGTCATCCTGGAACACCGCGACTTCAGCAGTTCCACCTGGCGCTCGATAGGTGGCCTTCACCGACACGCTATCGAGCGCGAAGCCGGACGCGCTCACGGTATCCGCGCTGATCTCAGCGCTGGCGATGGCGCTGTCTGTCAGCACACCGAGCCACGTGTACTTGGCGCGAGCCACGCGCACGCTGTTGCCCAGTACCACCACGCCTTCTGCACTCGCGTTACCGCGGACATCAAAACCGCCGAGTCCACCGTCAACCGTGCCAATCGCACGTATGGACCCGGCCAGCGCATCGCGTCGAAGCGAGGGAATCGAGTCTACTCGCACTGGAGCGGCGGGCGGCGCAACGCCGGCGGCACGAGCAACGAGCAAGCGCTGCGCTTCGGCCATGGAATCCGCGCGCGCACGTGCGAGTCGTTCGGCCATGATGGACGGACGCGGCGCCACAATCGCGGTATCTCTGGGGAGATAGCGCGCCAGTCCACGCAACGAATCTATCGCGACATCGTACGCCAGGCTGCCGCGGGCCGTCTCGGAGAGACCGAATGTGCCGAGTGCGCTGACACGTGTTCCAGGTGCACCGATGTACAACGTATCAATTGACGCCATACCATTGGCAATGCGCACGCGTACGCGCGCGGAGTCCACGGCCACCGTGTCGAGCGTCGATGTTGAGATGTTGGCGAACAGGTCGGCCTGCATCGTCGCCGGCTCAGATCCACGTCCTGTGGCGCGCAGCAATCCGCTGAGTGACGTCACTGGTGCTGTCTCGGCCAACAGGTTGGCATTGAAGAGCACCGTTGATACTTCCATGTCGTATCCGATCACTTCACTTTCCAGATCAACCTTTCCCCGCGCCGCAATGGTGCCACCGTCGGGTGCGCGTAGCGTCGACACAATCTCCAGATCGCGCAACGGACCGCGCACGGTTACAGGACCTGTCACATCGCCGCGCAGTCCCGCCGCGGGCGCAAAGCGTCCTACTGTTGTGAGCGAGAGCGGTGCTGCCTGCAGGGCCGCGTCGATAAATGGCGATGATCCCAGCCGCACGCCGCCCGATCCTGTGACACGAGACTGTGCGCCACGATCACGATGTGTGAGGTCCGCACCGCTGAACGCCAGCCGCACGTCACTTGCACCATCAAGTGTGATTCGCCCGGTGATGGTGCCGCCAACAGGAACTTCGGGTGAAAAGTTGTGCGCCAGCGCGACCTGCATTGGTGAGAAGGTCAATCGCAGATCCTGCGCGCTGATCACGTCACCCGCGGTACCCACAAGGCCTTGCGCGACCAGTCGGCTGCGACCGGACAGGTCGTCAACGAAGGTGATGTCACCGTCGACATCGAGCGCCGACAGCGTGCCATTGAGACTGGCGCGGCCAGAGAGCTCGCCTTTGGCCGGCACATTCCATGCGGGCAGCAGTTGCTCAATCAGCGCCGTCGAAATGCCGGAGAACGTGACGTCTGTCTGCTCGTACACCATGCTCGAGTCCCGCATGACAACACCCACCTGACCTTGCACGCGCGCTGCGCCGGTGGTGGCGTCGAGATCACGGACATCGTAGCGCTGCGTGTCGCCTTGCCAGAGCAGCGCAAGATTGAATCTGGCGGTACCGGTTTCCGGGAGCGATGGGTACACGAATCGTACATCGGCAAGTGCGACCTGCCGCCCTTCGACCTGTAAGGCGAGATCACCATTGTTGATGGTGTACCGCCCACCAATCGTGGCGTCCGTTGCCGGGAGTCGCACCTCAAGCGCATCGAACCATACCGAATCCGCATCTAGTTCAATGGCTCCGCGCGCCTGGCGAACATCCACGGCCGGCGGTGCGAAAGCATGCGCGATCATGCGTAGCGAATCGGCTTCGATTCGACGCGTCTGGTAGTCCGGATGCGCCCAGCGAATGAGCGGCAAGCGTGCGTCCATGCGTTCAAACCGCTGCACAACCTGAAGCCGATCATCAATGCGTTGGACCACGACTCGACTCTGGTCACTCAACGCGAAACGCAGCGCGCTATCGCGTTGTTGGGCCGTGAGTGTGCTGTCTGGCTGCCAGGGCATGCGCACGGTGACGGAGCCTTGCACCATTTGCACATCGTGCAGCACCAGCCACTCGCCCCACTGCAACTCCTGGCTCGCTGGACCGCCCGTGGAATCCACGGGAAAAATGCGTTCGTAGTTCCATTTACCATTTTCGGCGCGCTCAAGCACGATGACCGGATGATCGAGTACGACGTCACGCAGTTCAATACGCTTGCGAAACGCGAGCGGCACAAGAGAGTATCCGGATCGCACCTCGCGCACGCTCACAAACGGCGCGCCGGTGCTGTCGGTAATCGTCAGATCATGCAACCGCAAACCGGTGAGGACACTGCCCTCCAGTCGACCGATGGAGACATTTCCGTTCGCCGTGCCCTGCAGCGCCGATACGATCTGCGTCCGGATTTTTTCACGCCCCCAATCACTACTGGTGAGCACAGCCGTGCCACCCAGCAGCAGAACGAGCGCGACAGCAAGCACAATCGCGGTAACCTTGAGCGCCGTTCTCATCAGAACGCCTGACCGATCGACAGGTGTAACGTAAGGCGGTTAACGAGTCGATTGATGAAACTGCGCGGCTCATCCGGCGCGGGAAACACGCGACAGCCTGCTGTCGTTGCTGTGATGCAACCACCAGGCGGCGTGAGATCCACCAGTCTTCGAGTGCCGGTGCTGTCGGTTTCCTGCGTGATCACAGGCAACGCTCGTCGCAGCAACGGGCGTACACCGAGGTCAATGCGAATGGGCCCCACGGGTGATTCGTACCGCACGCCAAACCCGGGAGTGATCGCACCACTCCCACGGGTAATGGAGCTCAGGGTGCCTTCACCGAGGATCGCACCATCGACAAACAATGCGCCAACGACTGACCCCCACACGGGGATGCGCACTTCAACGCCACCTTCGAGCAAGGTCGTTCCGCCGAGTGGGCGCGCCTGAAAGTCGGCATCGGTGAGGCCGTCCCGATTGAGATCACACTGTTGAATCGGCGTGGATGGCGCGCAGGCATACAACGTGATACCGGCTGAGTCGCGTCGCCCGCGCAGGCGATCGGGATCAATGGTGAGCACACGCGGACCGAGTTGGTTTTCACCGAAACCACGCACGCTCTGCGAACCACCGGCGTAGAAGCGCTTTCTCGGATGCAGCACGGCGCCAATCGCAGCACCGGGCACGCTTGCCGAGCCGCCAATCCCGACCGCGTCTGTTGTGCTGGCGAGTGGATCGACCCAACCGGCGCGCACGTTGCCTGCGACCACCACATCCTTGCCCGCCACAATGCGCAACGGCAGCGTGCGGTACATCGCAACCTCGGCGTACGCGCGGTTGTAGCGGAACGACGACCCCGTGTACGCCGATGCGTGCTCCAGTTCGGCTCGCACGCGCATGCCGTGCGTAGGAGAAAACGGAAGGTCCGTGGTGCTCAGGTTGAGTGCCAGCGCAACGGGTGACAGCCGTTGGTCGCCGCGCAACGCATCGATGGTACCGTTATCACAGACCCCGAAGTTCACGCAGAAGTACACATCTCCTGCTTGCACGCGTGAGATTTCGAACCGGTAAATGGCGCTGAGTGTTGTGCGTTCGGCCAGCTCCCGCGTAAACGTGGTGTTCGCACCGTACCCCTGATCCACGAATACACCTGGTGAGCTGCGGCGATGGCTGAACACGCCCGCACCTACCGTGTTGCGAGGCGACTGGAACCAGCGCTGTCGCACATCGGCGCTCACCTGATAGGTGGGGACAAAGAATCGCCCCAGCGCATTATCCGGCACGATATTCGCGAAGTCGGCAAAGATCGGCGTGGTGCTCAGCTGCTTCGCGAAGAGATTGCCAACAGCGGCGTTCAAATCGAGTCGGCGTGCACCACCGAGCCAATAGTTGTGTGTGAACCTCGCGTCGACCAGTGCAAAGTCGGCCGTGGTGAATCCGGCGCGTAGTCGTGCCTCGCGGAGCGGCGCTTCCTGCACCCGCACCACCAGATCCATGGAGGTATCTGCCGCCGGACTGTTGGCGCGGCTCACCGTATCAATCATCACGCGTCGAAACAGGCTCGATTCGTAGAGCGCGCGCTGGCTTCGACCAATCGTGGACCGTCGAAAGAGGTCACCCGAACTGATCAGCAGCGAGTTGCGGATGGTCTGTTCATCAACCGTTCGATTGCCTGCGATGCGAATCTCGCCGATCGTCATCACCGAACGTGGCTCAACGGTCAGCTGAAGATCCGCCTTGTTGAGCGTGTCGTTGACGTTGTTCGTCGCTGTAACCGTGGCATCCGCGTAGCCCCGATCCCAAAGTAGTCCTCGCAACTTGACCAGGCTCGAGTCGAGCGTCAGCAGGTCGAGCGGTTCTCCGATACGTGGCTTGAAGTGTTCGCCCAGCTCGCGCGCAGAGAGTCCACCGCTATCGGCCACGGTGCGCGTTGCAACGTTAGTGGGTGGACCCTCTGTGATATTCATGGTCAGCTTGACCGTGTTGTCGCTACCCCGCGCAACGACTGTGTCTACCGTCGCACTGCGATAGCCTCGACGGTAGTAATACACGAGCACGCGCAACACGTCGCGCGAGAATTCTTCGGCATCGAGATAGCGGCGCTCGTAGACAAAACGTGACTTGTTCACCAGGCAAAACGGCTTCAGCAGCAAACTCAGACACGCGGACGGCCTTGTGACAAGACTCTCTTTCAGTTCGGACTTGTCAACGGAGTGCACACCGGTAATGCGCAGTTCGCGAATCTCAGGCGCTTCCATTTCGTCGGTACGTTCTCGTGCTTGCGCGAATAGCACGACTGACGGCGTCACGCTCAAGAGCAGCGCGCCGCATACCGCGAACATCAAGCGTTTGGTAGCGCATTGGATCATCAACGAGAAGTGAAACGTGAACGCGACAGTCGGCAACATGTCATGGTATGATGACTGTGTGGCATACACGCGAGCGCGGCATGCGTTCGGTACTCCTTGCGATATAGCCCGAAGGGGTGAGACACCGCTTGCGCTTGTGGCCGATGCGCGTGACCTTTTGGTCGGATGTTCCACTCACGACCTCAGCGAGGAAGGACATGCACCAGCCGTTAATCAGGGCAGCCGCTCACGTGATGATGCTCGTACTCGCCTTGAGCGGTGTCGCGCAGTCTGCGCAGTCGCAACCCGCCGACATCTGCACGGCACGATGGGAAGGCGCCATCACGCTGCCAACAGGTGCGCTGGGCTTTGATGTGGATCTGCGACGCGCTGCCGATGGAGCGTGCACCGGCGACATCTCAATACCGATGCAGAACGCGCGTGATGTGGCGCTCTTGAATGTACTGGCCTCTGCCGATTCGCTCCGCTTTACCATCAGCGGTGTACCAGGCAATCCCACGTTCTCCGCCGCACGCACCACAGGCGCACGCACCGTGAGCGGTACGTTCATGCAGGCAGGAACTCGCTTTCCGTTCAGCATGTCCCTGGGCGCGTCACCGGCTGAGAAAGCCCGGGCAGCACTCGCGACATTTGGCCCGTGGATTGATTCCACCATCGCCAACTGGCACGCGCCGGGGCTTTCGATTGGCATAACCGTGGACGGTGAAACGGTCTATCTCGCCGGGCATGGGCTCCGCGATCGCGAACGTAAACTACCCGTCACGCCCAAAACACTCTTCGCGATTGGCTCGTCGTCGAAGGCGTTTACTACGTTCGCCATGGGTGCACTGGTTGACAAAGGCATCCTGCAGTGGGATACGCCGGTCCGCTCGTACCTGCCCTGGTTTCGCATGCACGACGATGTCGCCACGCTTCGCATTACGCCGCGCGATCTGGTCACCCATCGCAGTGGGTTGCCGCGTCACGACCTCGTCTGGTACAACAACAACTCCAGCACGCGGGAAGAACTTGTACGCCGCATCGCGCATCTGCCGCTGAGCAAAGATCTGCGCACCACGTTTCAGTACAACAATCTCATGTTCCTGACCGCTGGCTTTCTGGTCGGCGAGCTGACCAACTCCACATGGGAAGCCGGACTGCAGCAGCTGGTGCTTGATCCCCTCGGCATGACGCGTACGAACTTCAGTGTCAAGCAGTCACAGCTCGACGCGGATCACGCGCTCCCGTATCGCACCAACGGCGATACCATCACACGCATTCCTTTTCGCGACATCTCGCTGGTTGGTCCCGCCGGATCCATCAACAGCAGTGCCGAAGACATGCTGCGCTGGCTCAATCTGCATCTCAGCGGTGGCAAGCGTGGTGACACACAAGTCATCCAGTCCAATACGCTGCGCGACATGTACCGCCCGTACACTCCGATCTCAGGACTGGGCACCGATCCCGAACTCGGACCACAGTCGTACGCGCTCGGCTGGTTCGTGGACACGTATCGCGGACAGTATCGCGTGCAGCACGGCGGCAATATTGATGGCTTCACCGCGGCCGTGCAGATGCTTCCGACTAAGCGAATTGGTATTGTGGTCCTGGTCAATCAGAATGGCTCGGCGCTCGGCGAGTTGATTTCACGTCACGCGATGGATCGCTTGCTCGGTGGTGAGACGCGAGACTGGAGCGGTGAAGGGATCACGCGCCGAAACGCTGCGGCGCTGGCCGCGCGTAACGCGCCGAGCCTGCAGGCCGTCGCACGCGTAGCTGGCACGAAGCCTAATCACACGCTTTCGCAGTACGTGGGGGCGTATGCCGATTCAGGCTATGGTACCCTGAACATCACATTGGAGCGCGACACACTGCATGGCACATACAACGGCATTTCGGCCAAGTTTGCCCACTGGCACTACGAGACATTCAACGGCCTGCGTAATCCCGACGATCCGACGTTCGAAAACCAGAAAGTGACGTTCCGCACAAACAGTGCGGGACGAGTAGACGCGTTGCAAGTCGTGCTTGATGCGAACGTGCCACCCGTCACGTTTCTCAAACAGGCCGACGCGCGACTGCGCGAGGTTGCATACCTGCAGTCGTTCGTTGGCCGCTACAACAATCCCGCACTGCAGATTGAGCTGGTTCTGCGAAACAACACGCTCGTATGGCTGCAGGCCGGCACACCAAGTGAGATGGAACCGTTGGAGACAGACCGGTTCACGATCAAAGGCGTGCAGGGCGCAACCGTGGAGTTTGTGCGTGACAACAGCGGGCGCGTTGCGTCACTCCGAGCGATTCAGCCCGGAGCGGTAAGCGTCTTTACCCGAAACTAAGCAGCGCTGCTCAGTTACGGTTTAATGGTGAGGTTGTTGACCACCGTGTAACCGGTCGATTTCGACGACGCCACTTCGCCGGCGAGCGTCTTCTCGGCTTCGGTCTTCACGGTGCCGTTCAGCGTGACGGTCTTCGTGGCTTCATTCGTGTCCACGTTGATATCAGTGGCGCCAACTCGCGTGTCCGCAAGCAGCGCCGACTTGACCTCGCCAGTCTGCAGCGCGCCGTCCACCTTCGTGTCCGCCACTTCTGCGGCCTGCTCGGTCTTCTCAGCGGCGTTATCTGCGTCTTTCTTGAGTCCGTCGGCGGTGTTGCCGCAGCCTGCCGAGAAGGCGAGTACTGCGATCGCACCGACTACTGTGAGGCGTTTCATCCGTGTTCTCCTGGAGAATGGGTTGGTGGGTACGCCCAACGTACGGCATTTATACCACTTGAGGTAAGTGCGCGTGCCATCTGTTCTCTGCAGTTGTTCAAACAGAGCATCAGGTTGGGCTGACAGGTAACGCCGGACATGCGGGAGAGGGATAATCCGACGGTAAAGCGGAGCTGCCACTGCGATCGTTCGGGCATACCGCAGGTTTAGCGCTCCACAGTAGCGCGTCCTCTCGCCGTCGACTTCATGGCCTCCCGAAGACTGGGCTGCTCCGCAACTCGCCATGGCGCTGTGTTGTGGGTTCTGGCCTCGGTGATGATCACCTGCACAGTCACGGCTTGCGCAACGACGCGTCGGAGCGGCGTGGTGATAAAGGACACCATCTGGTATGTGTCCGCGCGAGCGCGTGACGATCGAGGACGGGACCTCCGCAAACTGACCGACACCCTCGAATACGGGGCCGCGATCTTCGAGCGTTCGGCGGTGCGCGATGCGTTTGCTGGCAAGCTGACGTTTACCCTGCGGGATTCTGTGCGGCTCTCGCGCACCGACTTTCTGGCCGCTGTGTACGCGCGCGTCCAGTCCCAACGCGTGCCGGAGGATTTCGCGGTGCTCTATGTCCATGGCTTTGGCACTGGACTAGATGAATGTCGAAGCCATCCGGTGTTCGCGCGCACGCGTTCACTTTCCAGCGCGCCGTGGATCGCGTTTTGCTGGCCCTCGCATGGATCAGGAATCACGTGGCCACGACTGGGAAGCGTGTTCGTTCGCGCGTATGAAGAAGACACCGCCTCGGTGACCGCCAGCGAAGGCGTCTTTCGGCAAACACTCGATCAGGTAGTGGTTACGTTGGGTGCCGATCACGTTCTGCTGACAACCCACTCACTCGGCGGACGCATGGTGAGCGAACTTCTCGCGCGAGAGTCGTCGGACACATCCCCGCGTGACAAGCTTCGTGCATTGGCTTTCGTGGCGCTCGATCACGGTGCCGCTCGTTTTGCCGACTCATTATTGCCTGCATTGCGTCGCGCCGCGTCCCGCGTTGTGCTGTATACCGAGCGACATGACCGGGCGCTCACGATTTCACGCCGCGTGCACGACTCGCCGCGCGCTGGGCTCGCTGACCCGAATCCGTTGGCGCGGGACGGCCTGGAATCGGTGGACGTATCGAATGCCTTCGCGAGCGATAGCTGGTTGCAACGACTCGTTGGGAATCGCCATGCCATCAAGCGTGCGTCGGGCCTGCTGTGGGACCTTACGCATGTCGTTGGCAGAAGACTCGATCCATCGTGCCGGAGTGTCCTTGGCACGGGTCGACGAGATACCGCGGGCGTATGGCGATTGTTGCGAGTTGTGCGCCCGGACTCCGCGCTCGTTGAGTGCACGGTCCGTTCACCAGTGCCGAACACGGCGCATTTACACGACGAACCATGAATCGACCTGCACCGTGCGCCACGATGTTGCTCACGTGGGCTCTGCTGCTCAGTACTGGAACAGCCAACGCGCAGTCGCGACGCCCTGACGAAGGCGGTACTACACGATCACTGGGTCAGCCGTTGCGGTGGCTACCATCAGTTGGATTCGCAACTGGTGTTCAGGCGCGCTCGGGTGAAAACGCCGCGGTGACCGAAGCCAGAGTAGGCGCGTACACCGAGCTGGCCAGCCGAGTGCTCGGCATTGGCGGACTGCACGGCGAACTGTATGCCGGCTCACTCGATACGCGGGCGTCGGGTGGTGCACGACTACGCGTTGCATCACCGTTCCTGCGGCTCGCGGTAGGAACGGACTATAACTTCGGCACCGAACAATGGCGTCCGCATGTTTCTTTTCTGCAGCCGGTGCGCCGAGGCGGACTCTTTCGCGACGGTTCGGTACTGCGCGTAGATCTCATTGCAGGTGCTGAGCCCGCGTTCGTTGTTGGGTTCGAAACACCAGTGCGACGCAGCGCGCCGCTTGGAAAAACACGCGCAGCGCATGACTTTGTTCAGCATCGCGTTGAGCGAGCGCCCTCTGCAGTTCCGATTGTTCGACACACGGCCGTTCGCGCAGCCATGGAAACCGTACGGGAAGCCGCACACAACGTACGGTGGCTCACCGTCCCTTGGCTGGATCATAAAGGCGGCGGCGGGGCAGCGAGCGATCGAGCCGTTGTCGCGAGACTGGATACCCTTCGTCGCCGCCTGGCAGTGATTGCAGGTGATACATCAGTGCCCGCTGTTGAGAGAGAAACGCGTCGCTATCACGACGCGATCGATCTCGCGTTTTCGCTGGCGGTTGTGCTCGGTGACCACGTGGCAAACCACAGCGGAACGCTGATTGCGACCGAACGCACCCTTCCTAGTGTTCCGACACTGCTTGGCGTGCGCGTGTCCAATGAGGCGCGTCGTGTGTTGCTCAACGAGGTGCTGCTTCCGTACGACCGACTACTCGGTCAAGACAAAAAGGACGACACACTCGAACCGTTCGCCATACTCGCACGTGGCGCGCTGCTGCGCTGGCTACACGTGTCGAGCGGCGTGCCACGCGAAGCCGTTGCCCCAACGCTCGCCGTATTCGCCGAACTGCTCGATGTGGTGGACAAGGCGCGAGCGGAAGGCACACGCGAATGGGGAAGCGCGCGCTACACGTGGCTTCCACTGCAGTTTGCCCTTCGACCAGAAGAGCACGATTCGCAGAGCGAGATTGACGCGCTGCTCGCGAGTGCCACCGGCGAGCCCTTTCACGAAGGGAACGAGGTCTCGTACGTCATTAATGAGCAGTTCCAGTGGCAACTCAATCGTACCATCAGAGAGGCCGAAGACTATCACGTACTCTGGATTCACGATATCCGCGGCTACGACGCACAAGGTGATCCGGACGAAATGAGTTTTCGTCATGTACTGCACTCATATCTGTCAACGATGACAGCCCGTGTGCGTGCCTACGATCAAACGGGACGATTTCCAACGTATCTCATTCTGTTGGATCAGTTCTTCTACGAAGCGCGCAAGTCACGGCTATGGATGACATTGCTTGAGGACCCGTTGCACCACCGCGTCGCCTTGCCGCGCGCATTTGATGCGTGGGCAGACTCCCTCGACGCGGCCCAGAACGCGTTGCGTGAAGCGGTCGACAATTCCGCGTTGCTGACGGCACAGCGTCGCCAGTACGGAGAGGCGTGGCTGCAGAATCTGATCAAAGTACACGTAAGCATCACGAACATTTCCGATCCAACCTTCTGGAGCTGGCGACTCGCTACCGGCTTTCCGGTACCAGACACGTGGATGCGCGATCATCGCAAGGTTGTGCTCCGAGACATTACGGAGGCAGATCCGTATCGCGGCGAAGCGCTGCTCACGGGAGCCGGCGTGGGTGAGCACTACGCCAACCTGTCGTGGGAGGATCGTTCTTTGCTGCTTCGCGGGCCGGCGGCGCTTGCGCTGAAAGACGCGGCTCGCGGTCTGCTCGAACGTCAGGGGCTCGGTGGAGCACGCCTTCCCACCGCACTCCAGCCAACACTCAAACCCGCGGACTACGACAGGCGCATTGCCGAGCGTGGAGACGGGCTCGGCGACGGTGAACCGCGCCTCCAGCGCGCTGCGATTCTGCAGAACGGAACCGGCTTCGATTCGAAAGACGTCAACGTGGCCAAAGCCATTCTGTATACCATGATGCCGCCCGGCTCGGTGTTCAAGATTCCGGACTCGTTGTGGAACGGCACGTTTTGGGGATCGGCACTGCTCGGCTGTGCGTTGCGCGGCGGGCGCGTACTGGTCATCACACCCGCGTACGTGAATGCGCCTGCTCGATCGTTCGGCTCAATCATTCGCAGTCACGAGCTGCTCTGGCGCATGCTCACGGCTTCGCGCGTACTCAAGAACGAGTTTGGGCGGCACGGTGGTATGCTCAAGGTGGGGCTATTCAACTCCGAGTTGCCAATCACGAACATCCCGGCCAAAGTGCTCGGGGTACGCAACACCTTACAGCGACACGAATGGCTGCACGATCTCTTTGATTTTCCGCCATCCGTGTATACTGGCCTCGAAGCACTGGCGGCGCGGTACGCCGTCACTCCCAGTGCCGCGCTTGACTCCGCCGACTTTGAGTACCGGACGAATCCGCAGTTGCACATGAAGGCCAACTTCATTGCTTCGCGCGAAGCCTGGCGTGTAATGGCGCGTGAGGAGTGGGTGTCATTCACCGAGCAGTACGTACCACGACGCATGACGCAGGTTGCCTCGCGGCGTACGGCTGTCCAATCGTTTGGCCCGCATCCTGACCCCCTGATCGATATCGGCAGTGATGTGGTGCAACGGTGGTACAATGAACTGCCGTCCGCCGAGCGCGAACGGGTGATCTTCATGACGCTGCTGGGTTCGGCCAATCAGAATGACCGCAGCTTTGTCAGCGACGGAGAAGTGGTGATCGCTCTTTCGAACTGGCCGGCGGTGATTCCGTACCTCGATCTGCTCTCGATCATCGGGCAGAGTCGATGGGTGGAAACGACCGAAGAGCTCGACGAGCTGTTGCCCAGACGCGGTGTGGTGCTCACGCGCGTGGCGCACTGGTTCAAGTCAATGTTCTAACACGGGCTGTTTGATGCCCCGCCTACACCGCTTCCCGTGCCTTGCGCAGCCGGTGCCTGGCTCCAGCCATCAGTCACTCCGCTTGTCATACTGACGCACGGCCAGCGTCATCACCGCCACACCCGCAACCGCCAGCCCCACAAGCGTCGAACCAACCTCAGCGATTCCGCCACCGCGCACCAGCACGGTGCGCATGATGTATACGAAATACTTGACCGGATTAAACGCCGCGATGCCCTGTGCCCACCCCGGCGCGGATTCAAGAGGGGTGAAGATTCCGCTCAGCAGCAAAAACAGCAGCAGAAGAAAGAACGCAATGAACATGACCTGCTGCTGCGTGCGCGCGACCGTGGAGATGAGCAGACCGAGACCGAGCGCCACCACGAGGTAGATCGCGGCGGACAAAAACACGAGCGGCACGCTGCCAACGGTGGGTATACCGAAGACAAAAACGCCAACCGTCATGCCCAGTGAAAAAATGATCATGGCCAGGATCCAAAACGGCAGCAACTTGCCCAGCAGAAACTGTGTGCGCGTGATGGGCGAGACGTTCAGCTGTTCGATCGTGCCGATCTCCTTTTCCCGCACAATGTTCTGCGCGGTGATCAGCAATCCAATGATTGACGTGAGCGACACCAGCAGCCCCGGCACCATGAAGTGCTTGTAGTTACCCGATGGATTGAACCAGTTAC
The DNA here is from genome assembly GCA_051859245.1 of Gemmatimonadaceae bacterium. Classification (GTDB taxonomy): domain Bacteria; phylum Gemmatimonadota; class Gemmatimonadetes; order Gemmatimonadales; family Gemmatimonadaceae; genus JAABRT01. The sequence continues at coordinate 65,173 of JBHYGA010000007.1, read as the reverse complement.
TCGAACGGATCTCGACGGGTGGACCCGCCTGCAGCGTGATCGCAGCTGTACGTGCTGGCACGAGATTCCGCGACGCGTCACCAATGATCTGCATCGCCGCCGTTTGCAAAATACCCGCGGCGCCACCGTCTTCCGCATCGAGCGAGAGCAGTACAGTAGCCTGCCCAGTCCGCACCAGATCCCGCTCAAACTGTCGTGGAATTCGCAGTACGGCGCGCGCCTCGCGATCGAGGAAGGCCTGTTCAACCCCGGCCTCGGTCGGCACAACCGCGACCACGGAGAACCGGCCGCTGCCATCGAGCCGGTCAATGAGTTGAGCAGAGTACGCCGAGCGATCTTCGTCCACCACAAGCATACCGGCACGTGGCACATCAAACGTGGCCGCGTTCGACAGAATCAACAGCTGCAGCACAGGAATAACGAAGATCTGAACCGCGGTGGCAGGATCGCGGAACACCTGCAGGAACTCTTTGCGCACGAGGGCTCGAAGCACGCGCATCTTAGTCGAGCCTCACAGAAAGCCTTCGTATACCGGCCGCCAGCAGAGCCACCGTGAGCGCTGAGAGAATCAGCATCTCCTGCCACAGCACACTCACACCTGACCCTTTGAGCATGATGCCGCGCACAATCACCAGAAACCAGCGCGCCGGAATGATGTTCGAAACCGCATGGAGCGGCGCTGGCAGCGAGTCAATCGGAAAGATGAACCCTGACAGCATGATCGTGGGCAGCAACAACCCGCCAAGCGCCGCCAGCATGGCGGTTCGCTGCGTGCGCGCTGCCGTCGAAATCACAATGCCGATAGCCAACGTGGTCATCACGTACAAGAGACACATCGCGAGCAGCAGGGGCATGCTGCCGCGAACCGGCACATGAAACACGGTGATCGCCGCCGCGAGCACGATCGCGATATTGACCAGGCCGAGCACCGCATACGGAACCACCTTGCCGAGCACGATGGTCGAGGGTCGTAGCGGCGACACGAGCAGCATTTCCATCGTGCCCATTTCCTTTTCGCGAGTGATGGCCACCGCCGTCATCATCGCCGAGACAATGGTGACCACGAGCGCGATCAATCCTGGCACGAACAGATTCGCGCTTTCCATGGTGGGATTGAATCGCATGCGCGTTTCCACCGTGATACCCGGCGCGCCCCGCGCGCTCAATCCGCTGGTTGATTCTACGTACCATCGACGAATGATCGCCTCGGCGTACGCTTTCATGGCGTTGCCCGCATTGGGATCACTACCATCGGTGATCACCTGCACCGCGAGCGGTTCTCGGCGCGCAAGCCGGCGCGAGACATCGGTAGGCAACACGATGGCCTGACGCCATGTACCGGCGGCGAATCCCTGTTCGAGTGCGGTGGTCGTGGGCTGCACTTCAAGGACCTGGTGTCGCGTTGACGCGCTCAACCGCGCGGTGAGTCCGCGCGTTGCATCATCCGGTGTAGGATCCACCACCACGGTTCGGATCCCACGAACGTCGGTGCGAATGGCGTAGCCGTAGAGCAGCACCTGCACCAGCGGCATGAGGAGCAGAATCACAAGCGTCTGCCGATCCCGCAGCACGTGGTGCGTTTCCTTCACAACGATTCCGCGCAGCGCGGCGAGGGTTGAAGACACGCGATTCATACCACTGCCGGACGCGTCAGACGGAGAAATACATCGTCGAGAGACGAGGCGTTGTATGTGCGCTTGACGTCGCTTGGCGTGCCCGCCACCGCAATCGCACCGTCTACCATGATCGTGAGGCGATCACAGTACTCGGCTTCGTCGAGGTAGTGCGTGGTCACGAGCACGGTGGTGCCTTCGGCGGCCGTACTATAGATCAGTTCCCAGAAGCGACGACGCGTGATGGGATCCACACCGCCCGTGGGCTCATCAAGAAACAGCACCTGGGGTTCATGAAGCAGCGCGACAGAAAACGCGAGCTGCTGACGCCAGCCGAGCGGAATGCGCCGTACCAGCTCCTTGCGCGCGTGACGTAAGCCGATGCGATCGAGGAGCAGATCAGCGCGTTCACGGATGGCACGATCATTCAAGCCGTAGATGGTGCCAAAGAGCGTGATGTTCTCCTGCACCGTCAGGTCGTCATAAAGCGAGAAACGCTGACTCATGTATCCAATGCGTCGCCGCACACCTTCGGGATCGCGCACCACATCTATTCCGGCAACCAGCGCCCCGCCCTCGCTTGGCGACAGCAGACCGATCAGCATGCGCATGGCGGTAGTCTTACCCGCACCATTGGCTCCGAGAAATCCGAACACTTCTCCGCGCTTCACGCTGAACGTGATCGCGTCCACGGCCGTGAAAGCGCCAAACCGTCTGGTCAATGCGCTCGCGTCTATCGCAAGCGATTCGGTGAGGGCCGAGGTCACGCTGCGATCCCAGCGCTTGATGTGGCGTCCGGTTCAAGCGCCATGAACACGTCTTCGATTGACGCGGGAATCGGCGTCAGTACCGTGTCCGACAAGCCGAGCTGCTGCAGGTGCTCGTGCAACTCGGCAGCGATCGTTTGTGGGTCGAGCCCAGTTCGCCGGTCGGTGTAATGCAATACCTCGCCAAAGGGCCACGCCGAACTTGCGTGCGCAAAGGCACGCAGTGCCGCAAGCATTCCGAGTTTATTGCTGCCGCGCACAGCGAACAGTGGCTTGCCGTAGCTGGCCGCGAGCGCCGCTGGTGTATCAATACGCCGTAGCGTGCCGCTGTGCATCAACGCCACACGATCGCAGCGCGAAGCCTCATCCATGTAGGGCGTTGATACAATGATCGACAGCCCGCCGTTACGCAGCCGGCCGAGCAGATCCCAGAATTCGTTGCGTGACACGGCGTCCACGCCCGTAGTGGGTTCGTCGAGCACGAGCAGATCGGGTGAGTGCACCAGCGCGCAACACAGGGCGAGCTTCTGCTTCATACCGCCGGACAGTGCACCCGCGCGCCGATCGCTGAATCGTTCGAGCTGCGTCCACACGGGAGCAATTACGGGCATTCCCTTGGCGATCGTGGTACCGAACACTGTTGCGTAGAACTCGAGATTCTCTGATACGCTAAGATCCGGGTACAACGCGAAGCGCCCCGGCATGTAGCCCAATCGCTGGCGCAGTGCGCGATAGTCGGTGACCGTATCATAGCCCAGCACACGTGCCGCGCCGCGATCGGGCACAATAAGCGTGGTGAGCACACGAAGCAGCGTAGTCTTGCCAGCGCCGTCCGGTCCAATCAGGCCAAACAGTTCGCCATTTCCCGTGCGAAATGACACCGAATCAAGCGCGGCAACCGTTCCGAATCGTTTGCTGACCTCGTGTACGACAACGTCCGATTCGCTGCTCATGACTCAGTCTTTCGCTGGAGCGTTTGAGGCCGTTGCCGGAGGCGTGAACAGCAGTTCGCCCGGCATGCCGATTCGAAGACGACCGTTCGGATTGGCCACGACAGCGGTCAAGGCGTACACCTGCGCCACCCGTTCTTCTCGTGTCTGAATTGGAGTTGGCGTGAACTCGGCGGCGTTGGCAATCCATGTGATCCGGGCGGGCAACTGCAGAAACCCACCGCCCGCCTCGTCTACCTGCACGGTTGCCAGTTGACCGACACTGACGTTTCGAAGCTGCGCGTCACTCACGTACGCACGAAGTGTGAGCGAGTCGAGCGCTGCAATCTTGAAGAGCGGAGTGCCAGGCTGCACCAGTTCGCCGGCTTCGACGTAGCGCATGAGCACCACGCCACTGATCGGACTGATCACCTGCGTACGCCGTAACCGCTCGACGAGCAGCGCATTCTGCGCGGCCAGCGCGTTGCGTTCGGCGCTGAGTGCCCGCCGAGAGGCTCCGGCCGCCAGAATTTGATCACCGTAGGTTGCCGCATCGCGCTGAGCGCGATCAAGTTGCTGCGCCGTGGCCGCGCCAGCGGCAGCGAGTCGTTCCAGTCGGGCAAGCTCTCGCGTTGCCAGCGCCTGTTGTGTGCGCAGTACGTTTGTCTGCGCATCGATTTCGTCTCCACGAGCCGCAATCACCAGATCTCGCGCCGCAAGCTCATCGCGTGACTGCACCAGCAGAGCGGTATCGATCACGCCAACCACGTCGCCGGCCGTTAGCTGATCGCCGTCTCGCACGGTGAGCGCGAGCAATGGGCCGCTTGTTTCACTGCTGACCGTGATTTCTGTGGATTCAAAGCGACCGTTCGCGTCGGCCGGCGGTTCACCGCACGCCGTGAGTGCAGCAAGAACAGCGAGCAGAATCAGGCGCGGCGCTGGATTCAACAAGGGATTCATGGAAGTGGTGCGCCAAGTGTGGTAAGAAGTCGAACGCGCGCGTACGCGAGTTCGACATTGTGCCGACGTGCAGCGATTTGTGCGGACAGCAAATCGCTCTGTGCGGCCACCCAGACGGCCGCAGTGACCGCGCCTTCTTCAAACTCGAGCCGAGCCACTCGCTCAATGTCTTCGCGCACGCGGACCAGCAGGGCGTCTCGCACGAGCGCTGCTTCCAGTGAGGATATCTCTTCGCGATCGGCGTACGTGCCGCGCTCCAAAGACTCACTGAACGCGCGTTCTTCGAGATCGGTGATGCGTTGTTGCACGCGGGCCTGTTCGGCGCGCCGCCCAGCGTCATGCCGCGCCAGCGGACGCCATGTTGCGCGAACGCCTGCGAGGTAGAACGCGTCGGTGTCGGGACGTAGTTGATTGAGTCCGGGTTGACCAACACCTGCTTGCACAAACGCACTGATCCGCGGGCGGGCGTCCACTGCGGCAGCGCGCGCTTCGAGCTCCAGTCGATTGCGTGTTGCGTCGAACCGAGCGTACTCCGGTCGCTGCGTTGTCATAACCGCTGGTCCCGCGCGCACGATCGGCGCGGCCAGACGGACTGCCGGATCGAACGAGCGCCCCGTCAAGCTGGAGAGCACACGCAGGGCGCTTCGATGACGAGCGATGACCTCGGCGCGCGCCTCCTCCAGTCGCAATAGCTCGGCGCGAATAGTGTTCGTATCGCGAGCGAGCGCGCTGCCTTCTTTCACGCGCGCCGTGGCCTCACGCATGCGTTCGTCAACCACGGTTCGTGTAGCATCGATCGCGTCGAGTTGTTCCTGCTGCAGCAGTGCCGAGAACAGCGCCGCGTTCACGTCGAAGCGCAACCTGTAGAGTTGTAACGCGACATCGGACTCCGCTTCCCCCAGACGTCCGCGTTCGATTGCGCGCCGTGCTGCTACAGCCCCGGCATCGTACAGCGGTTGGTCGAGATCGAGTGTGAGCTGGTAGCGCGTATAGGGCGGCGTGGGAATGTTCGAGCCGGGAATGCGAATCGGCACTTCGGTGACATCTGACTGGTGCGTCGTCTGCGCATTGAGTTGCGGTTGCGCGAAGCGATCCGTGGCAAGCACGCGATCACGCAAGGCAAACGATGAGCGAAGCAAAGCCGTCGTCTGACTGCGCGCATCGCGCGACATGGCGTCGACGTACAGTTGTTGCAAGGAGACGGTGTCTTGCGCCCGAACTGCAAGGCTCGGAAGTACGAACAAGACCGCCAGCACAAACCGGGCTGCGCGACGGTACAATGCAACGTTCGGCGCTTCCGCGCTGTATGTCAGCTCGCGTGTCATGGCCGTAGCCCCGCGAGGATAAAGTCCGGCAACACCACGGTGCGTTCGTCGAGAAACGCGTCGAAGCGATCCTCCTGCAACCCCAACAGGTTGGTCACGAGCGGTCGCAGTACGAAGGGCAGCACGATCGCACCAATGAGCGTAATGACAAACTGCTCAACGGAGATTCTTCGCATCGTGCCGGCGTCGGCGGCCCGTGCAAGCTGCATCGCCAGCACATGCAGCGGCGGCGCGCCAACAGGCGCCATCATGGCCGACATGCGCTCCGGCTCGGCGTGAAACTCCGCTGCCAGAAAGCCGGCGAGATACGGTCGTGCACGGTGGAACTCGATCTGTTCGCGCACGATGGCGCGCACCTTGTCGGGGATCTCCAGTTGCGGATCGCCAAGCAGTCCGAAGATGCGCGGCATAAAGCTCATCAAGTGATGCTTGAAGACCGCGTCCGCGAGAGCCGCTTTGGTGCCGAAGTAGTAGTGAAGCAGCGCCTTGTTCACGCCGGCTTCGTTCGCGATTTCCTGCGTGCGTGCCTTGGCCGTCCCGGAGCGCAGGAAGACGCGATGCGCAGCGGCGAGGATGCGCTCGCGGGTTTCGAGGTCCGTGGTCGACGCATCGCGCATGGACGGTATGTCGTCGAGGGACGCGGCAAACGGTGATTTCGGGTGCACTCGGCAATCGACCGATGGAGTGTTAACCAAATGATTAATCTTTATGGATTAACCATATAGTCAATTCGTCCTGAGCGCAAGCCGATGCCCCCAAAAGTCGGCTCTGACCAAGCACCTCGGCGTGCGTTACGTTTTTCCGCCCCGTTTGGACGGACTCTCACTTCAGGAGGGTGCCACATGTTTGCGACGCGGCGCGTGTTAACCGCCTTGGTTCTTCAAGTTGTGACCGGTCTGCTGTTGATCGCGCACACGCCGGTAGCGGCGACAGCGCAAATCACCGCCGGGTTCATCAATGATTTTGAAGACGGTTCGACGCAGGGGTGGATCACCAACTTGCTCGGCAACGGCGGTCTGCCGCCTGAAGTGCTGCCAACAAATGTGTCGTCTGGTGGTCCGACCGGAGCGAACGACAACTACCTGCGACTCACGTCTCTCGGCGGGAGCGGAGCAGGAAGTCGGCTTGTTGCGATCAACCCCATGAGCTGGGGCGGCAACTATCTCGACGCGGGCATCACGCATATTCAGTTTGACGCGATCAATCTCGGTCAGACAGACATTGCGCTGCGCTTCCTGCTCGAAGATCCGAACATGTCACCGCCGACAAATATTGCGGTGTCATCGGCCGCCGCGACGCTGTTCGCTGGGGGAGGCTGGCAATCCATCGTGCTCCCGCTCTTTGGCGCCGGCGGCTTGACGCCCGTAATGGGAACAGTGGAAGGGGCGCTGACCAACGCGACCGTTGCGCGAATTTATCACAGCACGACGGCGACGTTTCCAGGGGAGTCAACACTCGCCTCGCTCGGCATCGACAACATTCGAGCGGTCGGTGATGCCGTGGAAGTTCCGGAGCCAGCAACCACCGTGTGGGTTTCGATGTTCGTGTTGCTCACACTGCTGGTCCGGGCGCACGGTGTCGCACGCGATCGTGCTAGCGGCAGTTGATACGGTTAACGAGCATCGTTACGAACACGGCAGCGCGTCCAGCGACAATCGTTCACCGCGATAGCTGATCGCGCCGAGCTGATCGATTTGCATGACACCGTCGATCCGCAACGTGCCGGCCGCATCATGCCACACACGCAGTGGACGTTGTGGAATGAAGACGAACGGCTGTCGTGTGGCTTCGGCATTCACCGCAGTTGCTGAAGATGCCGCACGGCGCAGTGAGTCCGCCTGTGCGCGCATCTGCTGTACGCGAAGCATGGCGCCGTCACGTTGACGCTGTCTCCATGCCGAACGTTCTTCCGCACTCAGCACACTCTCGAGCAATCGCGGGTCGAGACCGCCTCTCCACTCGCGCGACGTATCGGCTGAACCAGCTCCATGCCAATCGAGATCTACGTACGCCACCACGCTGCGCGATTCCAACGGAGTACGGCTCTCGCACGACGACGCCAGCTGCGCGACTGAGGGTGCCGCTGCGGCCTGCACGTAGTAGCCCTCCGGTTCGCGCGGAGTCAACGCCGTATCCAGCACGCCGCGAGCCCAGAGTTGTAATGACCGTACACTCGATGCAACGCGCATGTAGAACACGCGCGGCTCGCCATCGAGGATCACTTCCATGCGATACGTGCCGCCGATTGGCACGCGTACGCCGCGCAAACGCGCGTTATTGATATCGTTTCGCGCGTACGACAGGAACGTGTTCGACGGGAAACTCGACCGCAGCACCGAGTCTGCCCGCACGCGCTTCACAAACTCCAGGGCCGCAACGGAATCCGATCTTCGCCATTATTTGGCAGCATGTCGTAGAAGCGGAGCAAGGCGCTGGTACTCAAGCGTGGCATTTGCCGAGGTACCACTGCGTTTTCCTGATACGGCTGTTCGCGTGTGGTGACAATGTCGAAGGTAGGCAAACCGCTCGCCCAGAACTCCGGCTCACGCAACGTTGCCCGGAAGAGTCCAGCTCTGGCTTCCGACAACCATCTCGCGCTCGCACTCCAGGGTATGGGCTGACAGTCACCGCCAATATTCCATGGTACCAGCACCACCTCACGCACATTCACCGGCATCAGCCGACGCGCCGCATCGCCGAGTTGATCGACGCGAACTCGTTGCCCAAACATTTCACGAGTCGGTGTGCTGAGGTCGAGGGGGCGCATGGTTCCCCGCCCTGCGCGTACCGTATCTGTAAGCGGCGTTCCCACAAAGCTGATCAGTGGACGCGACGTGCATTACCCGACTGTTTCTCGCAGCAGGCCTCTTCGCATCGCCGTGATAATCGCCTGCGTGCGATCGCGCGCATCCAGCTTGGCGAGAATGGCTTTGACGTGCGCTTTGACCGTTCCTTCACTGATGAACAGCGTCGATGCAACTTCCTGATTGGACTTGCCACGCGCGAGACATACCAGCACCTCCTGCTGGCGCGGTGTCAGACTCGGGCTGGCGACATGTTCGGCCAGTCGTGACGCGACGTCGGCATTAAATACTTTATGCCCTGCGTGCACATCGCGAATTGTTTGCACGAGCTCGGCAGACGGCGTGTCCTTAAGCAGATAGCTTGACGCTCCTGCCTGCAGCGCGCGAAACACATCCTCGTCGGTGTCATAGGCACTGAGTACGAGTACCTTGCACTCAGGGCGACGTTCGCGAATCGCGCGCGTGACGTCGGTTCCGTCCATTGGCGACATGCGCACATCGGCAATGCACACATCAGGCTGGCACGCATCAAGCATCGCGATCGCACTTTCGCCGTCGCCGGATTGCCCAACGACATCCATGCCATTCTGTGTCAGAAGTGCCGCCAGACCTTCCCGCAGAATCGCGTGGTCGTCAACGATCAAAATGCGAATGCGTGGGGCGGTCGGTGAAACGCTGTTGAGTTCACTCATCGCTTCCTCGCGCTGAGAGTGGTGAGCCTCGAATCCGCTGCGGTTCCTCTACGTTACGCCGATCGTGCGTTGCGTGCCAGAGGCGGCTGTCGGAACCAGCCTCATCCGTAACGTGACATTGGTCACGCTGCGATCTGTGTGGCACTTCGATGCACTGCGCACCATCAATCTCGAGTGACTCGCGTGGAACGCGAATGCAGCGTTCCCACTGTTGCGGTCAGTCTTGCGTGTGCGGTGCGCACTTCTCCCGCGGCGTGCGTGCGTCCTTCCCGCTCAAGTACAAGACCCAGTTCGCGCAGTGCGTGGTCCACGTCTGCGGTAGGCACATGGTCGCCGAGGGCAGTCAGCGTGCGCCGCACCGCGTCCTCCGCGCGCGACTGCAGAGCAACAGGAAGCTGAGCAAAGGTACTGGAGAACGCGTACAACACTTCCGCGCAGCAGCGGTGCTGCATCGACTCGGACGCCGCAACGCCGATCGACTCAAATGCATCAATCACACTACTGAGCAAATCGTCGCGATACACGACTGGTACACGATCAGTAGCTGGTGCGGGCGCGGGATCACGCGACCAACGGGCCGTCAGATCCCTGAGGTTGCGCAAACACGCGAGCGCCGGAGACGGATTGGATTTGGCCGTTGATGTCGCGGTCCAGCCGATGGTGCCAAGCTGCGTCACGCCGTATCCGGGATCGAGATGCATGTTGCGCTGGCGTTCAAGATCGACGGCATGCAGCACCGCGTGTCCGATGTCCTGAGCACGCGCGGCGCTGGTGGTGCGGACCTCAGCTATGACGTCTTGGAAGCACACGTAGTCGCCAATCGATACATGCAGCTCAACTTCACTGCCGTCAGCTTCACCGAGCACTTCGGCCAGGCGATCGAGGTGCAGATTGGCCATGTACCCGTTGTTGTTTGACAGCACACGGTGAGAGACTGGCGCGCTCTGCAGCTGCGAAACCCTTCGCGTGCGGGAGAGTAGTCGGTGTTGCCGTTCGCGTGAATCCAGCGCCAGATCGTGGATCGCCTCAACAATGCGATTGGCCCGCATCTGATTCACCGTGGTGTACTGCAAGAAAATCAGCGTAACCAACGATGCGCAGGTGAGAATCAGCGCCATCAGCGCACTGAACACCGGCGCAGGATCTGACTCCAGCGTGGCCATCACCACCAACACGTGGAGGGAGACACCTACGAAAACACCGAAGTAGAACTGGTTGAGACGGCGCCGTATGAACTGATCAAGCACCTGTGTGGTGAGCGATCCCGCAGACTGTTGTACGGCCAGCAACAACATGGAGAAGGTGATCGACGTCAGTGTGATCATACCACCAGCGAGCGTCGACAAAAGCGTATCGATTGCGCCTTCGCTCGTGAACAATCGCGCGGAAAGCACGTCCCGCACCGTACGCATGGTCGCGCCACGCGAGCCGTCCAGCTGGTGCGTGGCCCATGCCAACAACACGCACACCAAAATGGTGGCGGATGGCACGACCAGAAAATCGCTCACGGAGCGCCGAAGATCAGCCCACGTGTCCCTCCACGAGTGCACGCCGGATGCACTCACGAACTTACCTGCACCCGGCGTCCGGTCACGATCGGGGGCTGGTGGCCAGCGTACGATGTTCCGGCAGCAACGACCGGTGCATGGCCATGGCCGCGATCGCGCCTGCACACGCGGCGCGCACCGCGAGCTGCGGACCGGGCGTAATATCACCCGCGGCGAACACGCCAGACACAGACGTGGCACCGTGCTCGCTGACCAGAATGTGTTCGCCACTGTCCCGTTCGCAGCCGAGCTGTACGCCAAGGTCATCTGCCGGATGCTGTGCCAACGTGAAGAATATCTTGTCCGTCTCGATCCGCGCGCCATTGGCGAGAGTGACGCTGTTGATATGCTCGCCATTGCGCCCGAGCTCAACGATTCGCTCAGTGACAATCGAGATATTGCACGCGTCCAGTTTTTCGCAGAGTTCGGATTCGTTGATCTCGGGCGCTTCGCCGTGGGTGCAAATCGTGATGTGTTCGGTCCAGGTCGTGAGAGCCAGCGCCATTGACACCGCACGCTTGCCGCTGCCAATCACCACCACGCGCAACCCACTCGCTTCGTGACCATCACAGTCGGGACAGACGTGGGCATTCGCGCCGTACACTTGTTCCAGTCCGGGCACGGTTGGCCAGACGTCACGTATGCCCACCGCAATGAGTAATCTCGACGCGACCAGCGTGCGACCAGTACCGAGTTCCAATCGGATCTCGTCGTCGCCGTCGATTGAAGCGTTCAGCACCTGTTCGTCCAACAACACAACGCCGTAACTCCTGCACTCATCCCGCCCGCGCGCGCGCAGCTCCGACGGCAGCACCTGCGGCAGCCCGAGGTAACCGTTGATACCTCGTGATTCCCAGTTGCGTGGGTCCCCGCGATCAATCACCACGACCGAGTGCCCGTATCGCGCGCTCCACACGCCGGCGCTGAGCCCCGCCGGACCACCGCCAACAATGGCGATATCAAAACGCGCCTGTGTCTCGGACACCGTCGGCAGATTATCCACGCTCGGCGGGCTCAGATGAGCGGTGGATCAGTGTCGCGCTCCGGGTGCCTGTGCCGCCCGAGCGCCGCGATGAACTGCGTGATCGCCGCCTCCGGTTTCCCTGAAGCGCCCAGCACAATTCCCGGATCGGGCTGATCATCGGGGAGCGTGGTCGGCAGGTCGCATCGTGTGAGCAACAGCGAACCAGCGCCCAACGTTAGCATGGATTTCGCGTGCCGATACATGTCGCGCATGAACTCGCGGGTGTGCCCGTCCCGCAGCAGTGCGTCAATGGACTCCGGGCCGTCCGGAACGACCACCGCATCGAACAGCACCGCCGGCGACATCTCCAGCGACCGATCAACCACGATCATCTCTCCCGTTGCGGCGGCGATGTCGCCAAGACGCACGCTGACCAGTTCGCACACCGCACCCTTCGCGTTCAGCATTGATGTCGCCAGCGACACCGACGCACCGTTCACTCCCGTCGCGGCGAGGATTGCAACCCTACGCGTACGAATGCCTCCGTCGCCCGGATGTGCATGCAACGAGAGCATGCTCGATTCGGTGAACTCTGGCAACACGTCCGTGGTGTTGGCACGAGTCATGGCTGCAGGGACTGCAATACCGAGTCCACTCGCGACGCCCTGCGCCAGTTCCTCGTGTACGTTGACGAGCGACGAAACCATGCGTTCACGAATTGCCGGCACCGTCACCTTGGAGAGCTCGAAGCGAAACGCATTGATGATGTGACGACGCTCAACGGCGGTCTGACTCACATAAAACATGCGCGCCTGATGGTAGTGTTCAGCGAACCGCTCGGGGTTGCCCCGCAGCTTGTCTTCGTAGACCGGCTCGGGAAACGACGTGAATCCCATGCTTCCCGCCTGAAACGGGCAGCCGCCACCGAGCGAGTTGGGTTCGTACGACACCCGTCCGCGATGCACGGCCTGACGGTGCATTCCGTCTCGCTGGTTGTTGTGAACCGGTGCTAACGGTGCATTGATCGGGATCTCGTGGAAGTTGGGCCCACCGAGACGAGAAATCTGCGTATCGACATACGAATGGATCCGGCCAGCAAGCAGGGGATCATTGCTGAAGTCGATGCCGGGAATAACATGCGCCGTGCAAAATGCGGCCTGCTCGGTTTCGGCAAAGAAGTTGTCCGGATTCCGGTTCAGCACCATGCGTCCGATTGGCCGAACCGGCACCAGCTCTTCGGGCACAATCTTTGTGGCATCAAGAATATCGAAGCTGAACTGTTCGGCTTCTTCGTCGCTGATCAGCTGAACGCCGAGCTCCCACTCCGGATAGTCGCCGCGCTCAATCGCCTCACATAAGTCGCGGCGGTGATAGTCGGGATCGGCGCCGCCAAGCTTCATGGCTTCATCCCACACGAGCGAGTGTGTGCCAAGTTTTGGCGTCCAGTGAAACTTTACAAAATGCGAGAGTCCGTCCGCATTGACGAAACGAAAGGTATTGACGCCAAATCCCTGCATCATACGGTAGCTGCGCGGGATACCGCGGTCCGACATCACCCATGTCAACATATGCGTCGACTCCGGCATGAGCGACACAAAGTCCCAGAAGGTGTCGTGCGCCGACGCCGCTTGTGGCATCGCGTGATGCGGCTCCGGCTTGAGTGCGTGCACGAGATCGGGAAACTTCATCGCATCCTGAATGAAGAACACCGGAATGTTGTTACCGACCAAATCCCAGTTGCCTTGATCGGTGTAGAACTTCACCGCAAAACCGCGCGCATCGCGTGCGGTGTCGAACGAACCACGCTCACCGGCAACGGTGGAAAAACGTACGAACACCGGGGTTTGCTTACCCGCCTCGGCAAACGGCGCGGCCCAGGTAAACTCGGTGAGCGACTCGTAGGCCTCGAAGACACCATGCGCAGCCGATCCGCGCGCGTGCACAATGCGCTCCGGAATTCGTTCGTGGTCAAAGTGCGTGAGTTTCTCACGCAGGATGAAGTCTTCCAGCAGCGTTGGCCCGCGCAAACCCGCGCGCAGCGAGTGCTGGTTGTCGGCTATTGGTACGCCCTGGTTGGTCGTCAACACTTGCCTAGCAGACGCCACACGCCCGCGACCACGCGCGCCCTCCTCGTCTACTGACGTCTCTCCGGTCGGCGGGGCATGCGCGTTATCGTAGCCATACTCGAGCGGCTTGTTGGCATTCTCCGGCCTGGCAGCGGCGAGACGATTGGACTTCGCGTTCTGCATTTCGATCGGATCCGGCTTCACAGCAGCCTTTTGCTTTCTCGGCATGATCTCACCCTAGGTGTATAACATGAACTTCACGACACGAAACACGACAACGCGCGCAGCCACTTGCTGCGCGCGTTCCCGATATCCAGTAGCCAGCCTTTGGCGACCAGCTACGGCGTGCCCGGATTTGGATTGGTCGCCGTACCAGCCGCTCCCGGCGTCTGATATGTCGAGTCAGCTGTACGGGACGTCATGCTGTCGGTTGTCGCGGACCGACCGAACGCATACCACACCACGGCGGCAACAACGATCAAGCCAATGATCCAGGGCCAGATGTTCGTCTCTTTCTTCTGCACGTGAAGCTCAGCCATTTGATCTCCTGTTCAGACGGGCATCTGCGAGGGCTGCACAACGCCCGCTTCAGAGTCCCATACTCGTTGAGTGACGCGCCCGATTTCTTCCAGACGTTCGGTTCGCACGGGGAAGCCTTCGTCTTTGAGGAAAGTCATTACGGCGGCGGGAATCATGTTGTGCAACGTCATCACGTTGCGTGCATGTTCTTCTAGATGCCGTTTGGCCATCACCGCGACGGATTCATCGTCGAGTGAAGCAGCCGTCGTGTGCAGCATGACGTAGCCGATGCATGCCAGTGAAAGCGCGGTATAGTCGTCACGCAGATTCTTCGGAAGTTTTTCGGCACGAATGAAATCAATGCCAGCGGCTCCAACGCCAAGAAGGGCTGATGCCGCCTTCTTCACGGTGCCAGCAATTCCCTGCCCGCCCCCTTCGCGCTGCTCCGCCATCTGTTCAAGCGTGACAACATGCGCCTCGCACTGCGCGTGGATCGGCTGCAGCTGCTGAACCACGTCGGGATGCTCATCAAGATCCGCGATCTGCCCTTCGAATGCCTGCACAATGTGCTTTTCAAGTGCGAGCATATCGGTGATGTAGCTCGCGATCGCTTCGCGTGCGTCCTTGGTGTCCTGCATGGTGTATGTCCTGGAGTTGAAAGAAAACTCGGTCACGTGCGACTTGAACGCGGACCCAGCGATTTTCGTACACTATCGGTTACCAGATCTGCGAGTCGTTGACCAACCAACGTGGATACGGTCAATGCCATACTGCCAAGCAACTGACCGGACTGTGAACCGGCGGCGACTCGCATTGGTCTCGGGTCGCGTTCAATCGCGCCCGACGCGAGCGAATGTTTGCTGCTGCGATTACTCAGCACACCGAGCGCAACGCCCACAGCAGCTGCCGCTCCCACAGCCACCAGCGGATGTTCCCGGAGCCGGGTGCGAACATCCAGTCGATCGCGTACAGTGGTGCTGAGTTCATCAAGTGATCGCTTCAGCTTTTGTCGCTCGGCAAGGACAACAACTTCAAGCTCATCTGCAGAGTCCGGCAGATTGTCGGCGAATTCACTGGTGCGCCTGGCGGTAGCATCACTCATGATTCTGCTCCTTTCGTACGAGCTGAGAGCAAGAACACGATCAGCGCCAGCGCTGCCACAATAACACCGGCGCCCAGCGTCACGAGCCACATGTCAAAATGGTAGGACAACCGGAGAATCCCACCAACGAGCAGAATCACGAAGGCGACGAGGCCGAGCACGGCGGCAACTAACGTCATGACCACACGGCGCGTCTGCGCTAGCAACTGCTCCTGCACGCGTACAACGGCCAGCCTGATCTCGCCGCGTACGACATTCTCGGTGAGTGCTGCGGTACTTTGCAGCACCTCGGCCACCGACCGCGAAGGCGTGGCGGTCAGCGTGGAATCAAGCCAGCGTTCAATCATGACCGTGTGGCTGCTCTGCCAGCGAGAAACCCGACCACTGCGGCGGCCGCCAGCGTTACGCCCGGATGACGCTTTGCCATCGCCGTGATATCCTGCATGACATCGCGCGAGTCGATCTCGCGAACGTACTGCGCGGTTGAACCCAGCGCACCCGCCGCCTTGTCGGCATAGGTGGCAACACGATCACTCACACTGTGTCCAGCGCGCTCAAGCTGCCCGGCTGCGCCATCGAGCGCGTGCGACGCCTTGTCCTTGAGATTGTGTGCACCCGTATTGATTGCATCAGCAGTGCCTGAAATGCTCAACGGGTCACGATCAAATGTTTGTGATTCCACGATGTACTCCTCTTGGATGATGGCGGAAAACAACAATCACAGTCGGTGTGACGTCGTTGGTATTCTTGTCAAATAAGGAATACGACAACCGAGAGTGCTTCGCCATTCGTCAGAAGGACGATTTGCAGCACCGCATATTGGGCGGCTATCATGCGGCGCTCTCTAAAACTCTTACTGTTCCACGAGACGACGGAACGCATCCAGATGCTGCGCGATCTTTGCGCGCACGTGCTCGAAGTCGAGCGTCGATTCCGCGGCAGCGCCTTGAGCGACTTCCCACAATAGCGTGATGCGCACCTCAGTCATGTCAGCGTCCGACGTCTGGTGAAACCACACTTCGCCATTCTCCCGAACGCGTGCGTGCGGGAGTGATCGCCACGCGATAAACACGCCCGGAATCTGGTCTACCAGCAGTGCGCTGGGTTCACCGATGCACGGCGCTTTGATCACGTTGACCTGCTGTTCGCGACCGAACGCATCGAGTGTTTGAAGCAGTCTCGATGGTCGGCGCGCTAGATCCGTCCACGCGGAGAACACCTTGATCGCGGGTCGACTGATGCACACCGCGTGGGAGAATCTCTGCTGTGTGCAGTACTGCTCGCCGATGGGATGCATGCGTGCGTTCACAATACGGGATGACGACGCGGGAAGACCCGAAGTGTTCCTTTTCGTTAATCCGGGGCACCTGCAAGTTCGGATTTGCCAGTGTTCCGCGCGACTAACCGACAGATCGATTTATGTCTGCTCCTTTCGGCTAGGAGCGTCGAATGTTTGTAGTCTGCTTCAAGGTGGGAAGTCGATATCACTCTTCGGAGCGATGGTCACGATTGCGCCGATTGGTATCGTACGGCATGACCACTCGAAGAGCCGTCACCTGGACGAACGCGATGACTCCCGACAACTCCACGGCAGCACTGATACTCATTGCTGAAGATCATGATGACAATCGCGCCATCGCTTCGGACGTTCTGCGACACGCGGGATTCCGCGTGATGGAAGTCACGCGCGGCGATGAAGTGCTGCGGGTCGCCCGCGAGCATCGACCGTCGTTGATTCTGATGGACATCGGTATGCCGGGTGGAGATGGACTCTCCGCGACGCAGCAGCTCAAGGAGGACCCGGCGACGGCGAACATTATCATTCTGATCGTCACCGGCCACACATTTTCCGGCGACCGCGAAATAGCGCTGAAAGTTGGTAGCGATGGCTATCTGACCAAACCGGTGAGTCCGCAGCGACTGGTTCGCGCTGTGGAGCACGCCTTGTTGACGGTCGAGGACTGAACCGCTCGGCATGCGAGAACGGGAAATGGTCTCGGCGACGGCCGAACAATCAGGTGCGGCCCGTCTCTTCGCTGGACCGGGGGAAATGCGCGCACGCTGTCGCGCCATGGATTGGGCACAAACACCGCTTGGAGACGTGGCCTCGTGGCCCGTCAGCCTGACCACTGCAGCGCTGACCGTGCTCGGTGGTGGGTTCTCAATGATTGTGCTGTGGGGATCCGAGCTGGTGCAGATTTTTAATGATGGCTATCTGACGTTTCTTGGCGCCAAACATGAGCACGCGCTCGGACAGCCCACGCGTGCATGTTGGCCGGAAGTGTGGCACATCAACGCACCCATCTACGATCGCGTGCTGGCGGGAGAAACGGTCACGCTCGAAGACGCGCACTTTCCGCTGCAACCCGATGGGCCAGCGGGTCCGGTTGAGCACCGATATATCACACTCTCCTACAGTCCGCTTCCCGACGGAGCGGGCGGTGTCGGCGGTGTGTTGGTTACGCTCACCGATACCACGGCGATCGTTCTCGGGCGTGCCATTCAGGCGGAACGCGATGCGCTCGCGGCGCAGCTCAACGGCGCGCTGCTCGAAGCGGCCCTCGTCCTCGACCAGACCCGCGATGCCTACATGCTGCTTGACGCTGATTTTCGCATCAGCACGATCAATCCAAGCGGTGAGCGTCTCCTGAACTGTGTGCGGGCCGACGTTGTACAGCGACCCTGTGCGGAAGCGTTTCCAGACGCTTCTGGTTTTCAGATCGAGCACACACTCCGGCGTGTGGCGGCTGATCGTACGGACCTGCACTTCGTGCACCATCACGTGCGCGATGGTGGCGACGTGTACCTCGAGATTGATGCCTATCCAGCCGCTGGAGGAGGCGTTGCTGTATTCTGGCGCGACGTCTCGGAGCGTATGCGACTGGAGGCGGCGGCCGAAGCTGCCCGTGTCGATGCGGAATCACGCGCCGCCACGCTCACCGCAATCTTCCAGAGCATTCCTGACGCGTTGCTCGTGGGACATCGAGACGGTGTGTTTCTGGCCAACGGCGCGGCGCGTCACCTGTTTGGTGTACGTGCGGAAACAGTCGATGCAGCAGGACTGCTGAGGGATTTGCTTCCGTACGAACATTTGCTTCGCGATGAACGCACGGGCGCACCGCTACCGCTCGAAACGACCCCCATCGGTGCGGCATTTCGCGGCGCGCGTTCGCATGGTCAATATCTGCTGCACGCGCGCGGCAGTAGCGGCGAGCTGCTGCCCATCCGCGCCGCCGCCGCACCAATCATTACATCCAATGGAGTCGTCACCGGCGTTGTGACGGTGCTCACCGACATGAGCTCCGTGCATCGCGCCACAGCAGAACGTGAACGACTGCTGCACGCGCTTAATGTCGAGCGCGCGCGTCTCGCCTACGTCTTCCAGCACGCCCCGGCATTTCTCGCAATCCTTCGTGGACCAACGCACGTGTTCGAACTGGCCAACGACGCGTATTACGAACTGGTCGGAAAGCGCGACCTGATTGGCAAGCCGCTCTTCGTGGCACTTCCGGAAGTGCGCGACCAGGGTTTCCTCGACCTGATCGATGGCGTGCTCGCGACTGGCGTACCGTACATCGGACGCGAGGTACCGATTCGCCTTGCCCGTACGCCCGGTGCCGAGCCTGAGGCTCGCTTCGTCGACTTTGTATACTTGCCGCTCGTTGAGGCTGACGGCGCGCGATCGGGGATTATTGCGCACGGCACAGACGTTACCGAGCAGGTCGAGGCGAGGCACGAAATCGAGCGTTTGCTGCGCGAGAGTGAACGGGCGCGCGCCGATGCCGACGTGGCGCGCGTCGAAGCGGAGACGGCGAATCGTGGGAAGAGTGATTTTCTGGCCGTGATGAGTCACGAGCTACGCACGCCGCTCAACGCCATCGGCGGATATGCGCAGCTGATCGCCATGGGGCTGCGTGGCCCGGTGACTGAGGCGCAGCTGTCCGATCTGCAGCGCATTCAGGTCAGTCAGAATCACCTCCTGGCGCTCATCAACCGCGTGCTGAACTTTGCAATGCTCGACGCCGGCGCCGTGTCGTACGAGGTGATCGATGTTCCGCTCGACGAACTGCTCGCGACCTGCGAAGCACTGGTTTCTCCTCAAGCAACCGCGAAACAGATCGCACTGATCTTCACCGACTGCGATACGGAACTGCGCGCCCGCGCCGATCCGGAGAAGGTGCGGCAGGTCGTACTCAACCTGCTCTCGAATGCGCTGAAGTTTACGGATCCGGGTGGCAGCGTCTCACTCTCATGTGCGACGGCCACACGCGACGGTCACGACCCGCAGATCGCGATTCGTGTCACGGATACGGGTCGCGGCATTTCTCCTGATCAGCTGGAACGCATTTTTCAGGCCTTTGTGCAAGTGGATGCACGGTTGACCAGAACCCAGGAGGGCACCGGGCTTGGTTTGGCGATCAGTCGTGAGCTCGCGCGCGGCATGGGCGGAGACCTCACGGTTGAGAGCACGCGGGGCGTTGGGAGCACCTTCACCGTGCTGCTGCCAGGGGCAGCATAGTCCCTAAGAGAGATAGCGCCCGGGCGTCAGAAACCCTACTCATAGGCGGTATACACGCCTTCTCGCAGGGTCCTTTCGCTGCGTCGAATCACCTGTCGACCGGATTCATTGCGCGATGCTCCACTCATCTCTTTCGGTCGGCCCACGACGCTCGCGTTGGTCGCTCGCGCGACGACTCGCCGCTCTGTTCTTCATTTTGCTGACGCTGGTTGTTGGCGCGTTTGGCACTTCCGCCTACGTCGGGGTGCGAGAATCCGCGGTCGAACGCTCGTCGGAACGGTTGGCCAGCGTTGCACGCGAGCTGGCGGCCAGCGTTTCTCGCGGTGTGGTTGTGCGAAGGAATGCGATGCGCCTGCTGGCGCGTGATAGCACGATCGTGCGCGCGCTGAGTGCGGCGCGCATACCTCAGGACAAGCCGCTGGCGCGATCGCTCGACGCGGTCGGTTCGATGGCCGTACAGGCGACGACACTCGACACGCATCGGGCATCGCTCGATTCGTTGTTTGCGCGACGACGCACTCGCGCTGATACCGCTGTGCTCGGTTGGCACGTACTCTCGGCGGGCGGCGAGCGACTGCACGGCTCGCCACTGGCGACCCGCGATTCGCTCGAGCTGTCCATCGTTGTCGGGAAAGCGCTTCGCACCGACTCGGTGGTCCACTCCGTGCTTTATGAATCGGAGTCGCAGGTCCGGCTATTCGTTGCCGTGCCAGTGGCGCTCGACGACGGCGAACCGCTGGGGGTGATTGCAGCACAACGCGTGGTGCTCGGCACTGACTCGATCGAGGGCGCCGTCACGCGAATCACCGGGCAGAACGCGAGCGTGGCCTACGCCAGTCGCGGCTCCGAAGAGTGGTCGTCCGTGCGCGGACAGCGCATTCCGTCACCGCTTGGACCACACGCGCTGAGCACGCTTCCAGACACCGGCACCGTACGTCTGGTTGTTGGCAACGACAGTGCGCGCTATGTCGCGTCTGCGCCCGTGAGCGGTGCGCCATGGCGCATTGTGTTAACGGAAGGCGAAGATTCCATTCTCGAACGGCCGCGTGCGCTGCTTCGCCGCCTGATCGTGATCGCAGTCACGGTGCTACTGCTCGGGACACTCGGCGCGTGGTGGTTGAGCCATCTCGAAACGCGTCCATTGACGGCGTTGCGTAACGCCGCTGAGGCGATGGCCAGCGGCGAATACAAGCAAATCGTAACGCCCGCCGGTGCCGAAGAAACAGCGGCGCTCGCGGATGCCTTCAATACCATGTCCATTCGAATAAGCGGCGTGCACGCAACGCTGGCGGCACAAAATCAGGCGCTCATTCAGGCCAATGAAGCGAAGGCGCGATTTCTCGCCGTAATGAGTCATGAGCTGCGAACACCGCTCAATGCGATTGGTGGCTATGGTGACCTGATGGCGCTCGGTGTGTACGGCCCAACCACAGATGACCAGCGGGTCGCACTCGAGCGGATCGGACGCAGCCGCGACCAACTGCTGCACCTGGTGTCCGACATTCTCAGCTACGCTCGCCTTGAGGCTGCTCCACTTCGACTGTCGCGCGAATCCATCTCCGTGAAGAGCCAGTTCGACGCGGTACGCGAAACGGTTGGCGAGCAGTTTGCGCGCAAAGGCGTACAGCTTGTAACGAGAGCGACAGATGCCACGATCCACGCCGATCCCGTACGTATGCAGCAGATTCTGATCAACCTTGTATCGAATGCACTTCAGTACACGCCAGCCGGCGGACGCGTAGACATGTACGCCGAGATGTCGAACAGCGCCGTCACGCTGTTTGTGCGTGACACGGGTGTTGGCATCGCGACGGAGGAACAGAAGTCCATTTTTGAGGCGTTTGTGCAGGGCGACAATACGCTCACCCGGCGCGCGGGTGGCGCGGGACTCGGCCTGGCCATCGTGCGGCAGTTGGCAACGGCAATGGGTGGCAGTGTTGACGTGGAAAGCACACTCGGAGTTGGCTCTACTTTCAGCGTGACGCTGCCGCGTGACGATCACGCGCCGACCGACCAATTGTCTGCGCAGTCTGCGCTTGTCGGCGCTGCGAACTAGGACGTTGATGCTCATGGATCGAGACACGCTGCAGCTACTGGAGGGATTCGCCCACGAGCTGCGCACTCCGCTGAGTGCAATCGCGGGGCATTCGTCGCTCCTGTCGCTCGGCGCGCATGGTCCGTTGACGGAGGCACAAGCTCACGCCCTCAATCGGATCGAAGCGAACAAACAACAGATGATTGCTCTGATCGGTCATTTGCTCACCTACGCAGAAGCGGCATCTGGAGCGCTGACGCACTCCGTGGAAGAATGTGCACTGCGTCCGATCATTGCGCAGCAAGTGGCCAATCTGGAAGAAGCAGCGCGCGAGCGTGATGTACAGATTCACTGGTCTGATGCGGACGGCCTCAGTGACGCGAATGACGGGCCCGCCAAGCGTTCATTCGCTGATGTGGCACTCGTGAGTGAGCGGACAACCCATGAAGTGCTCGCAATTCTGCTCCAGGATGCGTTGGCACACAGCGAACCATCGAGTGTGCTGCAAGTGCGCCTGCATCACACCAAGGAATGGCTGCGCGTCGTGATGGAGAGTCGAGGGCCCGCGACCGCCGAGCATTCTGCCGATCTCCTGTTTGTACCCTACGCGCGCGATACCGACGGGCGCCCGCTGAGCTTACCCGGCAGCGCGCTGGCGCTGCCGCGCGCGCGTGCACTCGCGCGCTCCATGGGTGCGGAAGTGCGTGCACATTTTGCCGACTCGCATCGCATTGTGCAGTTTGAAGTTGGCCGCACAGCGAACCTCCGCGCCTTGGCGGGGTGATAGTGGAACAGGCGCTTCGTCATTTCCCACCGTCTCCCGCCGTGAACGACTCCTCGCTCCACCAGGACGCTCCGCTGATTCTTGTCGCCGAGGATAACGAAGACAATCGGATCATTGCAGTCACGCTGCTCCGTCATTTCGGGTTTCGGGTGATCGCCGCGTCTACGGGTAGCGACGCGGTGCAGATAGCACGCGCGGAGCATCCGTCGCTCATTCTCATGGATGTCGGCATGCCTGACATTGACGGTTGGGAGGCGACTCGGCTGCTGAAGGCTGACGTCGACACACGTGATATCGTAGTGCTCGCCTACACTGCACATGCGCTTCCCAGCGATCGAGAACAAGCGTTGGCGGCAGGCTGCGACGGGTATCTCGCGAAGCCCGTTGAACCGCTTCATCTGCTGCGTACGGTTCGAGCGGCGCTTTCGATGCCGGATGTCTGACTGGTGCTGCACCGAGATGAACGTCGCCTGGTTGGCAGGTAGTCATGCGCGCACTTCAGTTTCTCTGGAAGGTGCTGCGTCGCACCGTCACTGAATCGCTTGAAGACAACTTGCTGCGGCTCAGCGCGGCTCTTTCGTACTATGCAATTTTTTCGCTGGCACCGTTGTTGCTCATCGCGGTGTCTGTCGCAGGGCTCGTGTTCGGCGCAGACGCCGCTTCGGGAGTACTCGCGGATGAGTTGACCGCAAGTATGGGAGAACGGGCGGCCGAAACGGTGCAGGAGTTGATCAAGAACTCACGTCGACCAGCGGACAACGTGCTCGCCGCAAGTGTAGGTGTGGCCATGTTGTTGTTTGGCGGCAGCGGTGTGTTTCTGCAGTTGCAGGATGCCCTGAACACGGTGTGGGGCTTGAGGGCGCGCGAGGGAGCAGGTATTCGCGGGCTGATCAGGAATCGCTCGCTGTCATTTTCCATGGTGCTTGGCGCCGGATTCTTGCTGCTCGTGTCGCTGGTGTTGAGCACAGCGCTTCACGCCGCCAATCGGTGGCTGGCCGACGTCGCACCATTGCATCCTGCGGTGTGGAGTCTGTTCGGCAGTGTCGCGTCGTTTGTAGTGGTGACGCTGCTGTTTGCCACCATACTGCGCGTGTTGCCAGACGCCGAGATCGCCTGGCGAGATGTGTGGCTGGGTGCGCTGGCCACATCGCTGCTCTTCGCGCTGGGTGAGTTCGTGCTCAGCTGGTACCTTGGGCGCGAGGCCACGTCGTCCAGTTACGGCTCCGCCGGTGCGCTGGTGCTCATTCTGCTGTGGGTGTACTACTCTTCGATCATTCTGCTCTTCGGGGCTGAGTTCACACAGGTGCTGGCGAGTGCGCGCGGGCGCGAGATTGTGCCAACTGATCGTGCCGTACGCGTGGAAGTGTCAGTCATTGAGCGCGACTAGTTATCTGCAGGGAGAGGCGGGATGCGCGTTTTGCCCGCCCAGGGCGCTTCGCCAATCAAGCGCGGGCTGATCATCGGCGCGATCACCGGCGCCGTGGCAGGTATCGGCGCAATGCAAACGGCGGATGTTGGTTGTGACACACCGCTCGGGTGCCGCACGACAGCATCCCCCGAACGGGTTAGCAGAAGAATCCTCGACCAGTAGATGCGAGTACGAACCGGCGCGCCGTATGGTTGTGCGCAATCCCGACCACAACCAAACAGGAGTAGCGCCATGCGTACGAATGGATCCGGAAAGAAAACGATCGTATTGATTCACGGCTTCTGGGTGACGCCACGTTCGTGGGAGCACTGGATTCCGTACTATGAGGCGCGAGGCTACGATGTGATCGCGCCCGCGTATCCTGGGTTCGATGTGGAGGTCGAAGCGCTGAATGCTGACTCGTCCGCAATCCAGTCGCTCAAGGTGCCAGAAATCATTGCGCGCCTTGAAGGAATCATTCGCAAGCTGGACGCACCACCCATTCTGATCGGTCACTCGGCGGGCGGGGTGATGGTACAGCTGTTGCTTGACAAGGGTTGGGGAGCGGCCGGCGTTGCGATCAATTCCGCACCTACCGAGGGAGTGATTGTCGCACCACTTACACAGCTCAAGGCCACGTTCCCCGTGCTCAAGAACCCGGCCAACTACAATCGCGCGGTGGGGTTCACACACGATCAGTGGCACTACGCGTTCACCAATACCTTCACTGAGGAAGAGTCGCGCGCTGTGTACACGCGATATCATGTCCCCGCGTCCGGGCACGTGCTGTTCGGAAGCATTCTCGCGAACGTTATTCCTGGTCATCAGGAAACGTGGGTCGATTACCACAACGACAAGCGCGCACCGTTGCTTTTTATCTCCGGCGAGAAGGACAACCTGATGCCGCCTGCGGTGCAGCGCTCGAATGCAGCGCACTACAAATCACCGAACACAATCACCGAAGTGAAGCAATTTGCGGGTTTCTCGCACCTTCTGCCTGCGCAAACCGGTTGGGAGAAAGTGGCGGACTTCGCGCTCGACTGGGCGGAGCGGCACGCGACCGGATCGGTCACGCGCGCGCGCGAACAAGCAGGCGTGTGAGACGCGTGCCGTGAGCATGTCTGCCCACGGCACCGCCAGCACAATGTGCATCACGCACATTGGCGGTCCGACCGCGCTGATTGAGGTCGGACCGTGGCGGCTGCTGACCGACCCCACCTTCGACGCGCCGGGGCGCAGATATCCCTTCGCGCTCGGCACGTCGTCGCAAAAGCTGTCAGGACCCGCGATTGCCGCTCGCGATCTTGGCGATATTGATGCAGTGCTTCTCTCGCACGATCAGCACGCCGACAATCTCGATGATGCCGGTCGTGCGCTCTTGCCCAGTGCGGTAGTTGTCGTGACAACAGAATCGGGCGCCCACCGCCTGCGTCGCTCCGCCAATGCACGAGGGCTCGCACCGTGGCGCACAACGCGCCTCGAAAAGCCCGGCGCTACACCAATTGAAATCACCGCCACACCGTGTCGACATGGCCCGCCCATCGGACATCTGATCTCCGGCGACGTCATTGGCTTTTCGCTCGCATGGGAGGGGCAACAGCACGGCGCAGTTTGGATCTCTGGAGATACCGTACTGTACTCCGGCGTTCGTCAGGTCTCGAGCCGTTTGCAGATTGGTACCGCAATTCTGCATTTGGGCGGTGTGCGGTTCCCACTCACTGGCCCACTTCGCTACACGCTCAACGCGCGTGAAGCGGCCGAGCTGTGTGAGTCAATCCGACCGCGAACCGTGATTCCCCTGCACTACGAGGGGTGGTCGCACTTCCACGAGGGACGGCTCGCGATCGAAACAGAAGTTGCGCAAGCACGAAACGCCGAAGCGCTGCGGCGCGCGTTGCGATGGATTGCGCCCGGCGTGCCCACGGAGTTTACCGTATAGGCACGCCGAGCCTGCTCAAGTATCACACGCGAGTCGGTGTAGCGTGCAACGCGCTCGTGATCACTCCAGCGAGCAACTCGGTATTCCGCCAGTCGCCGTCGAAACGTTCACCGTCTATAAAGAAGGTGGGCGTACCGTTCACGCCGCTACGTACGCCCTCCATAAACTCCGCGCGCACCGAGGCCGTAAACGCGCCGCTTCGCAGGTCGGCCGCAGTTTGCTCCGAACTTGCTCCACTTTCCGCGGCGTAGCGCGCCAAGCTCGCGTCGTCCAAAGAATCTGCACCGTCTCGCTGGTGTGCAAAAATCGCGTCGTGCATCCGCTCAAATGCAATCATTCCGGCGTGTGTTCGAACGCTTACGGCTGCCTCGGCCGCGTGCTCAGCGTGTGAGTGGATCTGCGAGAGCGGAAAGTTGCGGAACTCAAAGTGCAGCGGATCACCAAAGCGGTTGCGCAGGTTCTGAACGATTGGATGCGCTCGACGACAATGCGGACACTTCTAATCGCCGTATTCAATCAGCGTGACTACCCCAGCAGGTGCTTCGCTGATCGTTGCCTGCGCCACCGTTTCGATCTCTGGCTGGGCTAGCGCAGACAGTTCCCGGAGTATATGGTCCGCGCCGGGATTGATGTCCACGGGCGACACGTAGCTCCATCGAATCACACCGTCCGCGTCGATCACGAAAAGAGCGCGCTCCGAGGTGCCGTCTGCAGCGCGATACACGCCGTAGTCTCTCGCCATTTGTCCCTTTGGTTCGAAGTCGGAGAGTAACGGGAAACGAAGCCGACGGTTCTCGGCGAAGGCCTGGTGACAGTAGGGTCCGTCCACAGAGACACCGACGAGTTCTGCGCCGTACCGCTGAAACTCTGGAAGGATCTGATTGTAGAGCGCCATCTGATCGCCACACACGGGGCTCCAGTCGGCAGGATAGAACGCGATCACGAGCGGTCGTCCCCGATAGTCGCCGAGTGACAAGGTGATCGCTTCGTCTGATCCTCCCGACGCAGGCAGGGAAAATGCCGGCGCCGAGGATCCGGATTGACGCGGTGTCATGATCAACGCTGCGCCGCCGCAGCGGCTTCCTCAATCACCGCCGCCACTTCTCTCGCGTGCGAGATGAATACCACATGGCTTGATTTGATCTCGGTGATGGTTGCACCCATACGCTTGGCGTAGAAACGTGAGAGCTCGGGATTGATCACGTTGTCCTCCTGAGCAACGACGTACCACGAAGGCTTTGTGCGCCACGCGGCTACGGGGGTTGAGGCACCGAATCCGGAACCGATTACCGGCTTCTGTGTGGCGGCCATCACGCTGGTCTGCGCGCGCGGCAGGTCCTTGGCAAAGACGTCGTGGAACTGTGCGCGGTCAATCGTTACGAAGCCGGCGGCGTCGGGACGCAACGCGTGCCCGAGCAGCGAGGGATACTTTTCAATGAATGCGCCGATCGGTTCGTTCGCGTCGTTCGCAAATGCGGCGACATACACGAGTGCTTTCACGTTTGCATTGCCGGCTGCCGCGCCTGTGATCACCGCGCCGCCATACGAATGCCCCACTGCAACGATAGGACCTGATTGTGCGTCGAGTACGCGTTTTGTTGTCTCGATGTCGGCGGCGTACGCACTCAATGGATTCTGTACCGCCGTGACGTTGTATCCTTTGCTCTGCAGGATCCGAATGACGGGCTCCCAACCTGACGCGTCAGCGAACGCGCCGTGCACGAGTACGATTGAAGGTTTTGCCGAGTTGGATTGCGTAGAGTTGCTGCGAGCCGAGGGTTGTGCGTGTGCGGACGTGGCCGTTACGAGCACAGCAGCGATGAGCACAACTCGAGCCAGGATGCTATTCGACATTTGAAGCCTCGTGAATTGAAGTTGCAGGATGTGCCTCGTTTCCAACATCTACCTGCTCAGCGCAAGAACTCGAGCAAATCCTGACAGAGTTCGTTTTTGTGCGTGTCCGTGATTCCGTGCGGTGCACCAGCGTACACTTTGAGTGTCGCGTGCTTCACGAGCTGCGCACTTTTGAGCGCAGCGGCACCGATCGGCACGATCTGATCGTCGTCACCGTGAATGATCAGTGTGGGCACATCGAACCGCTTCAGGTCTTCAGTGAAATCGGTTTCGGAGAAGGCCTTGATGCAGTCGAGCTGCGCCTTGTGCCCCGACTGCATTCCCTGGAGCCAGAATGCGTCGCGCATGCCCTGCGTGGCGCGCGTTTCCGTTCGATTCGCTCCGTAGAAGGCCGCACTGACGTCTTTGTAGAACTGACTGCGATCCGCTGTCACGCCAGCGCGGATACCGTCGAACACAGCAATCGGAAGACCACCGGGATTCGCTGCGGTCTGCAGCATCAGCGGCGGCACCGCACTTACGAGCACCACCTTCGCAACGCGCGAGGTTCCGTGACGTCCGATGTACCGCGCGACCTCACCGCCGCCCGTGGAGAAGCCGACCAACACCGCATCGCGCACGTCGAGCGTATCAAGCACCTGCGCGAGGTCGTCGGCATAGGTGTCCATCTCGTTACCGTGCCATGGCTGCGAGGATCGGCCGTGACCGCGTCGGTCGTGCGCAATCGCTCGAAATCCGTGACTCGCGATGAACAACATCTGGGCTTCCCAGCTATCCGAGTTCAGTGGCCAGCCGTGACAGAAGACGACGGGTTGACCTGCACCCCAGTCCTTGTAGTAGATCTGCGTGCCGTCTCTCATGGTGATCAAACTGCCTGATGTGTGCTCCACCGTGTGACTCATGTGCGCTCCTGCGTGCGGCGTGAGGCGTGAAACCAACGTGTGCGGCCACGATACGCCCGCTATCACGTGCACACATCTGACCGTCGGGGAGTCTTCCGCTACACCGGATTCGGTAGGGTCGACTCAAGTGCCTCGAACGGGTTAGGCAAAGAGTCTCCGATCTCCAGATGCTGTGCGCGCCAGACGACCACCGCTTGTGCGTGCACTCCGCACCGCATGATGCGTTGCACCGCATGATGCACACATCAATGACAACGCCGTGACCGACTCTCAGCTAAAAGGGACTGCTCATCGACATCCAGCCACAGATGCTCTTTGGTGTCGCGGGTTCGGACCGGCACGCGATCATCGATGCAAACATCACGTTGGCCAAAGCGGCACTGGTCTTCGACGTGCCCGTGATCCGCTCGGTCGAAACAAAGGGTTACAGCTGCCACTCAGCTGACGGGCAATCGCACGTCGACGGAAGTGCCCGCGCCAACACTGCTCGTGACGCTCACGGAGCCTGAGGCGCGTCGAGCGCGTTCCTGCATGCCGATCAATCCCCAGTGTCCGACGCCTGCTGCCGGTTGCGACTCCGCCACGTCGAAGCCCATGCCGTTGTCCACGACGCTCACGCGCAACGACTCTGCGTCAAAGTCGATTTGCACATCAATACGCGTTGCCCGAGCGTGTCGCAGCGCATTCGTGACCGCCTCACGGCCGATCCGGAGCGCCGTTGTTTCGGAGGTGGGCGAGACACGCCTCCGTGCCCCACGTATTGTGACCTGTAACTCCACCGGCGCGCCGCCACCGAGTCGGTGTGCCGCGTGAGCCTCACGCGTCGCGTTTTCGAGCGCGGCAGCCACGTCTTGCCCATCGAGCTCTGGCGCCCGCATATCCCACACCATCGATCGCGCCTCACGCAACGTGTGGTCAGCGACCGTCAGTACGCGACCGAGTTCGCGCTCGGCCTGATCGGGGGCGCTCACCATCCGGCTGCGTAGCGCCTGCAGTTGCAGCGTGATGCCCGTGAAGCCCTGCAACAAGGTGTCGTGTAGTTCGCCCGCGACGCGCGTGCGTTCGGTGAGTGTCGCTTCGAACCGTGCCGCCAGCCTCTCTGCAGCACGTCGTTGTTTGTCACGCAGCGTGAACGCAACCACAAACACAATAGCCACCAACCCGGCGATCGCAGCTGAGACGAGAAACCACGATGACTGAAACCAGAGCGGCAGCACACGCAGTCGCACAAAGGCTTCCTTGCCTGCGGCTACACCATCCTCGTTCCAGGCACGAACTCGAAAGGTGTACGTCCTGGGGCGCAGCTGTGGATAGGTTACGCGACGTGTCGCGTCAGCGGTACGCCACTGTGGATCGACACCGTCCATACGAAACTCCAGCCTGGCACGCTCCGGCATACGCAGCGCGGTCGCCGTAAATCGAATCTCAAGTGGTGCACTGCCCGCGGGTACGCGTACCAGCGAATCGAGGGCAAGTCGCTCGCCGTTCGCCAACAGCTCTTCGATGTGAACGTGTGGTGCGATCCGGTTCGGCACGTCGTAACGCTCATCGAAGACAACGAGCCCGCCAGGCGTACTGAACCAAACACGTCCATCGCTTGAGACGACCGCAGGACTTCGATTCATTGTCGTCAGTCGTCCGGAACGCACTCCATCAGGCGACGAATAGCGTCGCAACGTGGGCAATGGCCCCCGACCATCGGCCGCTCGGTGCAGCGCCGCACGTGGGACACTCGTAATTCCGGAGGTGCTCGCAATAAAGAAGCGCTCACCGACCGCGAGCATCGCGATGCTGTTCGATTTGAGCAGTGCACTCAGCTCGGGATGGTCGATGCGAGTGACCGAGCTACCAATCACTCGGATCAGCCCGCCGTCACCGGCGTGGCCCCACAGCGTGTCGTTGCCGTCGCTCACCGCGTGTTGCAGCGGCCAGCGCAAGCCGTTGGCGCGGCCGATGCGTCGGAGTAGCGAATCACCGCGAAGGTAAAGCAGGCTCGTATCGCTCGGTGTCGATACGACAACACGGCCAACGTCGTCCTCAAACAGCACGCGGGGTGGCATCGCGGCAATGTTGCCGGCAGGTGTGAAGTGCGTCTCCGTTGCGCGAAACCGCCGGGTCAATCCCAAGCGTCTATCGGTGACCCACAGCGCGCCCGCGCCATCCTCCAGCACGGCGTACGGTGCAGTCGCCGCCTGGCCTCCACCTCGACCAGCCGGAAAGACACCGCCGAGCGTCGCCCGCCAGAGTGACGCCCCTTCCGTGGAGACCCAGAATCCCCCCTCGCGTGCGCGAGTGTGAATGACGTAGCGCCGCGACGCGCTCCCCGGCAGCACCGTAGAGGTGACCAATCCGGATTCGCCGCGCACCGCACCTCCGCTGACGACGTACAGCGCAGGTTCCAGGTACGTACGCATCCAGAGTGCGCCGAACGAGTCCAGACCCAGCCAATGCGGTGATTCGATTGGCATGCCTTGCGCGGTGCCCACGGAAGAAAACGGCGCCTCGCGCAGACGATCCAGTCCGGCATCGGTGAGCAGCCAACGGTTGCCTTCGACGTCGGGGAGAATCGCTCGCACCATCGCATCCGATAGTGCGTGCGCCTCTGAGAACTGCTCCTGCAGGGCTCCCCGGAATCGCAACACGCCATGCCCACGTGTACCAACCCACACGGCGCCGCTCGCATCTTCTGCAGCGCTCGTGGGCAAGATGCGACTTCCGTCGGGTCTCCACACGGTGGTCCACGTGCCATCGCGCAGGACCTGCAATCCGTCACCAAACACCCACACGGCTCCATCACTTGACTGCAGCAGCGGTGTCACTCGCGCGATACCGACGGTGCTCGGCGGCGAGAAGACTTTTACTCCGCGAGACGAGAGATACGCCAGGCGCAAGTCTCGCATTCCGAACCACACGCCGTCGCCGCGATCGGCGATGACACCACCCATGTCTGCGCGTCGAAGCTCGGGTGGCGTGTTCGCCGGCACGAGCGAATCTCCTGACACCGTGTGCAAGCCGTGCGGCGCGGAGACCATGACCCAGATGTTGCCCGAACGATCTTCGGCGATGTATGTGGCGCTCCACCCGGCGCCTCGAGCCTTCACGACTTCGCGAAATCGTCCGTCACGATACTGGACCAGTGCACCGTCAGGCCGCGAGATCCACATTGCACCATCGCGAGCGACCAACAGCGGCGACACCGATCCCGACACGGGGCTGGCAAGCTCGGGCGTGGTGGCTCCATCGAAGCTCGTAAAGCGAACGCCGTCGAATCGAACCAACGCGTCGGGACCACTCAGCCAGAGATATCCATCGGGGCTGCGCAGCAGACGCTCACGAACCGCAGGCTTCAGGCCTTCAAGCTCACTCCAGGACTGATGGTGATACTGTGCCAGCGGTAGTGGAGGTGGTGTCTGCGACTGAGCGCTCGCGCTGCCGACGCTGGCAAATGCACACACACCAATCGCCGCGAGCGGTCGCGCGCGTCGCCACGGGCAATGGAGCGGCCAAAAAATCCTCAGTCCTGGCACGACAATATCATGCACTCCAACGCAGCCAAGGCGAATACCTAGAAATAGGGATTCCGTGTCCGAGACCTGGGAATATCATTCAATCGTGACCGATCCTTCGGCTGCTTCCATTACGGTGCTGACCGCCGATGACCATCCGTTGATCCGCGACGGACTGTCCGCCGTGCTGCGCGCGGAGAGCGACCTGCAAGTTGTCGCCGAAGCGTCGAATGGCGAGGAGGCGATCGAAGCCTACTCACGCTTGAGACCCGACATCGTGCTGATGGACCTGCGGATGCCGGTCATGGACGGACTGGCGGCCACGCGCGCGATCCTTGCGGAGGATCCCAACGCCCGCATCATTGTCCTCACCACGTACGACG
Organism: Gemmatimonadaceae bacterium; assembly: GCA_051859245.1. Lineage (GTDB taxonomy): Bacteria > Gemmatimonadota > Gemmatimonadetes > Gemmatimonadales > Gemmatimonadaceae > JAABRT01. The sequence goes on along the minus strand of JBHYGA010000007.1, from coordinate 32,555 downwards.
GTGACGAAGACATTCATCGAGCGCTTTCCGCCGGAGCGCGTGGTTATCTGCTCAAGGACATGCTGCGCACCGACTTGCTCGGCGTTGTGCGCACGGTGCATCGCGGACTGCGCGGCATTCCAGCGCCAGTGGCCGCGCGTTTAGCCGAACATACGCCGCGTGTTGGTCTCACGCCTCGCGAGTTGGAAGTCTTGCGACTGGTTGCTGATGGTCTCAGCAACGCAGAAGTCGCGACGCGTATCGGGCGAACCGAAGGCACCGTGAAGGTTCACCTCAAGAACATTCTGCAGAAACTTGATGTACACGATCGCACAGAGGCGGTGACCACCGCACTTCGACGAGGATTCATTCGCCTGGATTGAGCGGCCACCGCTCACACACACTACTTGAGGCGAACGAACAGTCGATCACGCGCTGGCGCGGTCACCGCGTTCGTGACGACAGCGTCATGCGAGCGATACAGTAGACAGGTCGATTCGTCGCCTGATCGCGCGAACTTCGGAGGGTTCCCTCTTCCCTCTCCGGAGTTCTCATGCCTACCGTCCGTTGGTTCCTCTCGCTGCTGCTCGCAGTCAGCCCGCTCACACTTGCTGCGCAATCCACCGGCGTCGTGACAGGACGCGTTACCGGTCCAGACGGCAACCCGCTCGGCGCGGCCGCGGTTGCGGTTCTCGGGACAAGCCTCACCACATCGACGGACCGCGAGGGTGTGTTCCGTTTACCAGCCGTTCCCGCTGGTACGCAGCGCATTACGATTCGTTCCATCGGCAAGAAACCGATTGAGCGCACCGTGACTGTTGTCGCCGGTGAAACCGTCACGCTTTCGATCGCCGCCGAGTTGTCCGTTGTCGAACTCACCGGTATCACCGTCACGGGTGAGCGCGGCGGCCAGATTCGTTCTGCGGAACAGAAGCGGCGCTCGGCAACCATCAGCGATGTCACATCCGGCGACGAAATCGGGTTGTTGCCCGACCAGAACGTGGCGGAAGCGGTGCAGCGTATTTCAGGCGTCTACGTTGAGACCAGTCGCGGTGAAGGAACCACCGTTTCCATTCGCGGCATCGCGCCGAACCTGAACAACGTCACGCTGAATGGCCAGCAGATGGCGACCACATCATCGGATCGTTCGCAGACGCTCGATCTGCTGCCGGCATCCATGGTGTCCAATATTGAAGTCATCAAGGCCGTGACGCCTGACATGGACGCCAACACGATCGGCGGTACCGTGAACCTGCGAACGCTGTCTGCGTTTGACCGTCCACGTCCGTTCTTCTTTGGCATTGCTGAAGGTCTGTTCACCAGCCGGCAGGTGGACTACGGCCCGCAGAAGCAGCCGTACGAGTTGGACGTAACAACCGGTCGTCGGTTCGGTCCGAATGAAACGTTCGGTATTGTGCTTTCAGGCAGTGCTTCACAGCGCGACAACTCCGTCGCCGTTGCTGATCCCGACGGATGGATTCGTGTGCGCAACAGCAGCACCGGGGACTCGATCGACGTCTCCAACGAACTCGAACTACAGGTGGGCGATAACGATCGTACACGTTACAGCTTGACGAGTAGTCTTGACTGGCGTCCGTCGGCGTCGACGGACATGTTTTTGCGCGGCCTCTACACGCGAACGAATGAAAAAGAGCTCAACTCCGAGTTCGAAATCACGTTTACGGGCGCCTACCAGTTCCCCGGCAACTCACGCGTGGGTCGCAACACCGCGAGCTCGATCGAACTCGACATCAGCAACCCGGAAGAAGACGAAGACCTGTATTCGCTTCAGTTTGGCGGCACGCGCCGCTGGAAGAATGTGACGCTCGATGTGTCAGCGGTGGGAACGCGTGGTGAGTCGTATGGCCGTGGCGTGGACGCGACGTTCGAGAACCCGAGTGCCACGAACGTTCAGGTTCCGGTGTCGCTCGATTTCTCGCGGTACTTCTACGGCGTAGAGCCGGAGGACCGCACGTTTATCAACAACGCCGCAAACTTCCCGTTGCAGGGAATGTCGCGCAACGAGCGCTATGTAATTGACAATACACAGATCGCCTCCGGCGACCTGCGCATGGATGGCAAGCTTGGCCGCTTTCCTGCGTTTCTGAAGTTTGGCGGCAAGATGACCTCCCGCGATCGCGATATTGATGATACGTCGGACCGTTTCCAGTTCCCGATCCGCGTGACGCTCGACCAGTACAACGAACCAGTCGTTGGCGGACTTCAGGGCGGCGCCACGCCCTTCCAGCAGGGCTCGGTGAATCGCTTCGCAGAGTTTGCCTATCGCAACTTCGAGCGAGACACGTTCCCCAAGGACATGATCAACTCGGCCATTCAGGCAATCGACGGCGATGCGTATGTGCGCGAGCGCATCTCCGCCGGCTACATGATGGGCTCAGCCGAGTTCGGCAAGCTGAACGTCTTGACCGGTGTGCGTGTGGAGCGCACGGATTCGGACGCCGAGTTCTGGGAACTCAAGGAAAACTCCCGCCTCCCGGCCGGCCAGCGCTACGAGTTTCCGACCGCGCGCACAACACGAAACAACTCGTACACGAACGTATTGCCGGCGGCGATTCTCAAACTTGACGTGACGAACAATCTGCTCGTGCGCGCCGCCTACACGGGCACCATCGCACGTCCGCAGTTTACGCAGTTGGCGAGCTTCACGCGCGCCAATTACATCCCGGATCAGACTATCCCGAACGCATTCGACGGCACGGTCTCCGACAACAATCCGGACCTGCAGCCGTACGAGTCGCAGAACTACGACGCCTCGATTGAGTACTACCCGAGCACCGGCGGCTCGCTCTCGGCGGCGTACTTCTACAAGAACATCGACAACCCGATCTTTACGTTCCGTTCCACGGTGCGCGATACCACGTACGAAGGCCTGTTCTTCACCCGTTTGCAGTACACACAACAGCGTAACGGTGATGCCGGCTCTCTCGGCGGCGTTGAACTTTCGTGGTCGCAGCCGCTGTACTTCCTCCCCGGCGTGTTGAACGGCTTGGGCATCAACGCCAACGTTGCCTTCATCACGTCGTCGCTTGAAATCGAGGGCCGCGATGGATCGCTGCCTTTCCTCGGGCAGCCGGATAACGTCATCAACGTCACGCCGTACTTTCAGCGTGGTCCGTTTGAGGTTCGCCTCGCGTATGCCCGTCGTAGCGATTTCCTCTCGTCGGTAGACACGCGCGTTGGCTTTGATCGGTTTACGGCCGCCCGTGAGACGTATGATCTGAACTTGCGCTACCAGGTGCGAGGCCCGCGCTGGGAAATCATCGCGACGGGCCGCAACCTGAGCAACGCTCCGGAAGTGCGTTATCAGGGCACTCCTGACCGCTACGACCTGCACGTGCTCACCGGCCGCACCTTCTCGATCGGTCTGCGCACCACGCGCTAACGTTTCGCCTATCCTTTTGGAGTCGATACTGATGTTTCCAGCCATGCGCACAGTGTCGCGCTCCGCACTGCACGCAGCCACGTCCGCACTCGCGATCATGATGATCGCGAGTGCGGGCGCGGGTGCGCAGACGGCCGCGACTGATCGTCAACGCGACAAACCTTCTCCTGATCCAGACCGCATCGTACTCACCTGGTCTGCCGATCCATCCTCAACACAAAGCGTCACGTGGCGGACCGACACCAGTGTTACGAAGGCGATCGCACAGATCGTGATCGCATCGGAAGGTCCAAAAATGGCGGATATTGCGCGCACCGACACCGCCGCGACTGAACGACTGGATACGCGCAACGCACCGACCAAGGGCGGTGTCGCACATTTTCACTCGGTGACATTTGCCGGACTGCAGCCCGATACACTGTACGCGTATCGCGTGGGCGACGGCAATCGATGGAGTGAGTGGTTCCAGTTTCGTACAGCAAGCAGCACCCGGAACAAGCCTTTCAGCTTTTTGTATCTTGGCGATGCCCAGAATGACATCCTCTCGCTCTTCTCACGTGTGATTCGCGAAGGCTTTCGCCATGCGCCCGACATGCGGTTCATCATTCACGCGGGCGACCTCGTGAACGATGGCAACAGCGACTGGCAGTGGGGTGAATGGTTCCACGCCGGTGGGTTCATTCACGCGATGGTTCCGAGTATTCCCGTCACGGGCAATCACGAGTATCGCGCCGCGACCGCAGAGGAAGCCGCAAAAAACACCAGCAGCCTTTCGCTGTACTGGAAGCCGCAGTTCACGTTGCCGCAGAATGGCGTGAAGGGCCTTGAAGAATCGAACTACTGGATGGACTACGAGAACACACGCATCCTCGTGCTCAATTCCAACCGTGACCGCGAGTCGCAAACCGCGTGGATGCGCGAAGCACTCCGTGATAACCCGCGCGCCTGGACCGTGGCCACCTTTCATCACCCGGTGTTCTCAGCAGCAACGGAGCGCGATAATGCCGCCCTGCGTGAAGCATGGAAGCCCATTCTTGAAGAGTTCGGCGTGGATCTCGTCCTGCAGGGTCACGACCATACCTACGCCCGTGGACGCACCGACCTCACTGGCCCAAGCGTGAAGAACGTGCCAACCGGCGTCAACGCACGCGAGGGCGAGACCGGCCCGGTGTATGTGGTGTCCGTTAGCGGCGGCAAGATGTACGATGCCAAGCCTGGTGGGTGGGAGCGCTTTGAGGCAAAGATTGATCGCAAAGCTGAAAACACGCAGCTCTTTCAGGTGATCCGCGTGGCTGGTGATACGCTGCGGTACGAAGCACGCACCGCCACGGGTTCGCTCTACGATGCGTTTGATCTGGTTCGCCGCGAAGGTAAGGCCAATCGCTTCATTGAGCGCGCACCGCTGGGAGTGGAGACACGCACCATGAAGTCGATCCCGGCGTATCGCCGCGCTGCACCGCCGGCCGACAACCGCTAAACACACGAATCGCAGATCAACACACACTCTGCAAGAACGCGCCGAGTCACATCAGCGTGACTCGGCGCGTTCCTTTTTTGCGGTGTCGCTTCGGGTCAGCGCACGTTGATCCAGATCGGATTGGAATAGAACCACAGATCCTTCCACATGTTCTCACCCAGCGGATCGGGCGATGGTTCAAGCTCGTTGGTGCTGGTACCACGCACACGCAGATAGCTGTTCCGCTGCACGTCGCGCACCACATGCGACATCACGAGATACTCGCCGTCTACGGTCCACTGGTTCGGTGAAAAGCGCTGCACAACACGTGTGGTCGGGTTGCGATCCAGCGTGCGATCCGCCGACGGCCCAACCACGTCACCCATGATCAGATCCACACGCACCACACTTGGCGTGTCGCCCCGATGATTCGCGGCCAGCGGATCACGAACACGAATGGTCACCTCAATGTCTTGCGTGCCACCAAGCGACAGGGTCCCACCAATCGATGCCACGGCCGATCCCTGACCCACACGCTTCACGGTGACATCAAGCGCGTTGATCAGGTCACCCGTGGTCACAAACACGCGGCCGTTCCGAATGCCGTCGAGAATGTCAGCGTGGGTCGCCCGCGCATGCACGTACGTCTTCGAATATTCGCCAGGCCAGAAATCGCTTCCGCCCTCGCGATAGTTGCGGTGGGAATCAGACGTGGACGTGATGAACCATTTGCGTCCTTCACCGAGCATGGAGTCCCAGAAGCCGCCAAGGATTGCGGTCATCTGATCAAAACCACCAAGCGTCGGTGAGCTGCTGTAGCCGCCCCGTGCTCCTGTTGAGTCAACGGACCCATCACGATTCAGCGCACTCGCCTGGTGACCGGGCGCACCTTCCATGCCAATCGCAACGCGGGGCGCCGTGTCGTTCCAATCACGAAACTCTTTGGGCGCATCCTGACCGTATTGCCGTACCCCACGCGCTGAGCGCGATGGATGATTGGCGATCACAACGGGCTGGTTCGGCAAGGCGCGCATGTACGTGAGCGCTTCGAGCATTTTGGGCTCGGTCTCACGCATCGTATCGCGCGGATACGCATCGCGTTTGGAGAAGCGGGACTCAATGTCGCGCAGCATCTGCCGCTCGACCGGAGAGTTTGGCATGATCATGCTGCTGTGATCGGCGCCCGGCGTGTCAAACTCCATACCATAGAACTGCACCACCTCAGGCACGGCTTCGCGCGACTGGAGCAGCGCTGGATACGCCTGCTCATAGTTCAGCTTCGAATGATTGGGCCCACCGTGGTCGGTCGACACCATCCACCGCAATCCATGCTCACGCGCTTTGCTGGCGTTCATGGAAATGGCGTAACGTCCATCGGCGCCAAGTATCGGAGCCGGTGGCTCGGAACTACCTTCCACTGGCAACGCGTATCCAGTGCTGAACTCGCTGTGAATGTGATGATCACCGGCGAGCCACTCGCGGCCGTCGGCTTCGCGTGCGAGTTCGGCGCCTCGCGGAGTGAATACGGAGCAGGCGGCGCCGGCTCCTCCCAGCACGGTCAGTGCGACCAGGTATCGTGACCGACGCGGAAACGTAAAATGGGTAGGCATGCCTCAAGTGTAGGCGCCGCCCAGAGGCCGGATAGCGCTGGCACTTACCCGTGACGAAATCGCTACCAGACGCGTTCGTCGCACGCCGTGTGGCGAGACGGTCACACAAGCCGCATACTTAGCGCGATCCGTACGCCCGCTTTTCATTCCAGAATCTGAGGCGCTGTGTCAGCCGAACCGACACCTTTCCCCGTGCGTCCCATGCGCATTGCGCTTGTGCTTGGCGCTCTCGTTGACATGACCGGCGGCCTGCCGCTGGTGTTCGCGCCCGAAGCAACGGCGCAGTGGCTCGGTACGCCGGTCAGCGCAACGCAGCATTTTTGGCCGTATTATTCATCGGTATTTCTGTTTGTTCTGCCGTGCTTCTATCTCATCGGCGCGGTTGATCCGGTGCGACACATCGGCATCGTGATTGGTGGTATTCTCGGTCGCCTGATGGGTGCCGCATTCTACGCCGCGTGGTTTGCATTTCACTTGCCCGAGCGTCACTGGCCGCTGCTCGTTTTGTCGATCCTGAACCTCCTGTTCGCTCTCTACACGGCCGGCGCACTGGGCCCCCAGGGTCGCACGCTGATTCGCGGCGCGCTGCGCAGTTCACCGTCATGATGGGCGGCCCGGAGACAGCGCTCAGCGTACACTCAACATACGAGTGATCGCATCGGTGTTCTTCACGCCGAGCGCGTGCATGGCGTTGTTCGCCGCGGCAACATGCTGCTGTCCCTCATCGCCCCCGATCGTCTCGCCGTAACAGCGCTGCGCCACGGCCGCATCAAGCAACGCACCGGATCGCGTGAATCCCGCATACGCTGATTTGAAAAGACGCGCGGCCTCGACTTCGTTCTGCTCGTGTCGCGCCAGCAAGCCGAACATTCGGTCAGCATACGGTCGCACAAACGTCGCTTGCTCACGTCGCAGTGCCTCAGCGTCGCGCTTGGCTCGCTTTACCAGGTCACCCGAGGCGTTGCTGCGACCGATCGCAACCGTGAGCGCACTGCGACCGCGCGAATCAAGCTGCGTTACCCGGGACAGCTGCCCGCGCAAATGCAACGCATTGCGCATTGGTGACCACTCGCGCTCGTATCGCGCCAGTGACGCCTCTGCTTCACCGCGATACAAGTGGAGACGCGACCAGCTCCACAGCAACGAGACGTGTTGTACGTGATAACCCGCATGCGGCCACATGGCGAGCGCTTCGCGAAGATACTCGGCGGAGGCATCGGCGTCGTCTTCGACCAGCGCAACAAAGGGCTGCACGACCGACAAAAAGTTGGTGATGAGCACCGTATTGCCACGCCCAACACCATCACCGTAGTGCTCGCGAATGCTTTGCCGAGCGCCTTCGGTATCTCCGATGTGTACGTGCGACCACGAAATCGCCGTTTCACTCATCACGAGCTCCCACGCAACGCCGGTGCAGTTCTCACGAAAGACGCGAACAGCCGGCACCGCATGCTGCAGCGCCTTCGGAAAGTTCCCTTGCAGGAATGCCGACCACGCGCGCGCCAGCCCCACCATGCCCTGGGCGTGTGGCTCACCGATGCGATTGGCCAGCTCGTCCGCAACGGTGAGCAGGCGCTCAACTGTGCGCTCGTTCGTAACCCCTGCACTGGCACGCAGCACCGCCTCCCAGCTCAGGCAGCGCGCCAACCGCTGTGGTTCACGGGCGCGCAGTGCGATGAGCAGCGCCTTCGCTTGCAGCGACGCCACGCCAACATGATCAACCCCTGAAAGCGACGTACTGGCTGACCACAGCATGTCAATTCGCGACAACTGCGTTGACGAGCCCGAACCATTGGCGTCGCGCGCAGCTTCCAGATTGCTGAGTTCAACACGGGCGCGCCGAAACAGCAGCGACGGCAGAATTCCCATGCCTGCGTTTGGCAGCGAGAGGCCGGCACGACGCATCGCGTCACGAAAAATTGCGCGTCCTTCATCAACGCGACCGGCAATGCAAAGCTGGGTGGCGGCGAGTCGCAGCAGATCCGTTTTCTCAGATCCGTCCTCAGCCGACTTCGCGGCCGTGAGAAATGCGTCTCCCGACTCGCCGCTGCGGCCCGCATTCGCGAGCGCATGCCCAAGTTGCACCTGCAACGCGGCGACGTTCTCGCCGTGAGCCGGTCGCAGCTCGATGGCGAGTCGGTACAGTTTGACCGCGCGTTCGAACGCCAGTGCCGAGGCCGCGCCAACCGCTGCGCGCGCGTAGAATGCACCGGCCTGTTCGCGCTCGCCAGCACGCTCGAAATGCACGGCCACCGTTTCCGCATCAATGCGTGTGTCCGGCGCGAGCGTGTGCGCAAGCCGCGCGTGACACTGCTGCTGACGGGGATCAGGCATGCGCGCAAACACGGATTCGCGCACACGATCGTGATACAGCTCAAGCTCATCGTCCTGCGACGGCCCCGTGCTGCGCACCAGATTCTGCGCCCGCAACCGGGCAATCAGTTGCGGCGTGAACGCACCGGAACCCATGGCATCGCGCGCGTGACGCAAACGCAACGGCCGGGCAGACACACTCAGCAGGTCAATCAGATCGCGATCTTCAACCGGAAGTCGTGAGACGCGCTGTCGCAGCACATCGTCGAGGGAAAAACCTGTGCCGGTCGCAATCGATCCCTCACTCGAACGCTCGCGCACATCGCGCGCCAGCTCCGCAATGAAGTACGGACTTCCCTTGGCTTCGTGCGCAATGAGCGCGGCGTGTTCTTCAGCGGCTGGATCGTCTCCCAGTAGTACCAAGGCAAGTTCCGTCGCGTCACGCTCTGCAAGCGGACCGACATCAAGGTAGCGGCGACAGGCAGCCAGCGACTCCGACTGCAGCAGCATGCGCAGGCAGGCGCTGCTGTCCTCATACTCACTTCGGTACGACAGGAGCAACAACAGTGGCGGCGCATCCGGCGGCTGCAGCATGTCGAGCAGCAACGCCGCACTATCCGTGTCGCCCCAATGCAGGTCGTCAATGTGCAGCACAACCGTGTACTGCGTCGCAAGTCGACTCATCAGCTCACGGAAGGCGGCGAACGCTATTCGGCGACGCTGTCGGCGATCGGGAATTACCGGCGCCGTACGCGCCAGCTCTTCCATGCCGTCAACGCGCTGCATTACCGGGAACAGCTGCGCCAGCAATCCCATGCCATCGGGCAACAACTGTTCTCGCGTCTCGCGATCAAGACCGTGCAAGTGCCGCGTGAGGGAATCCACCACGGCATCAATCCCTTTGTAGGGCACCGACTCCTGCTCATAACAACGGCCCGTGAGCAACAGCACATCATTGCCGCGTAGCTGCTTCAGGAAGTGCGAGATCAGCACACTCTTGCCACTGCCCGAGCGGCCACGCGCGCCGAGTACAACGGTTGCTCCGGCGTGGACGTCGTCGAGTGCATCCTGTAACGCTGCGAACTCGGTGGCACGTCCAATCACCGGCGAAACGCGCGCTCGTGTTGACGTGGGTCGCTCCGCCACATCAACCACGCCCGCCGTACTTGGCGTCATCGCCGCAAGCTGACGCAGGATTTCGTCGGCGCCAGGTCGCTCGGAAGCGGTCGGATCGAGCAGCTCGCGAACGAGTGAGACCAGCGCCGCGGGCACCGTATCGGGAATCGCGTCAAGCGCGGGAACGCGTTGCAACATCTTGTCGGCGAGCACGCGCATCGGATTGCCCACGAACGGTGGCTCGCCCGCCAGCACCTCCACAAGCATCGCGCCGACCGCGTAGAAATCGCTTTCGGGCGATACCGGCTCCCCGGACAGCTGTTCCGGCGACATGAAGACGAGCGTTCCCCAACTACTGTCGTCGGAGTTGTTGCGCGAATCCACATCTTCGGCGAGACCGAAGTCAAGAATCTTTACTTGCCCATCGCTTGTCACAAGCACGTTCGATGGCTTCACATCCCGGTGGATTACACCCTTGGCATGCAAATATCGCAAACCTTCGACCAGCTGGCGCGTGGCGCGCAATACGCGCGGCACATCCACCACGCCTTGAGGCCGCACCCACGTTTCAAAGTCAACGCCGTCGACGAGTTCCATGGTGAAGCACCACTCACCCGCGTGCGCAATCAGCTCGTACAGTGCAACAAGGTGCGGGTGCACAATGCGCGCGAGTGACCGGAACTCACGCTTGAACATGAGTACACCACGGGCGTTGCTTTCCGGCAACAGCTTCACCGCGACCCGCGCATTCATCGCGTGGTCGACTGCTTCATACACCACACCCATTCCACCAACACCTAGCGGACGAACGACATCAAAGCGAGGGGATGATGGAGAGTCGCTGCCCGTATCAAGGGGCAGCGATCGCAATCGATCAAGCATCAAACTCCACGACAAGATGTGCAGGGAATGGTCCATCCAGCTGCAACGTACCGGCAACGCCAGGTGCGCGTCGCAAATTCTTCTGTTTCAGCACGGCGCCGAGAATGCGCGGCAGTTGGACCGCATTGATATACTGGCCGAAACACGTGTGAAGTCCGTAGCCAAAGTGCAGATACTGCCAGGCCGGTCGATCCAGACGAAAGCTCCTGGGATCTTCAATGACATCGCCGTCCATCATGGCGGACTCAAGTGCCACCAACACCAGCTTGCCCTGCGGAATCGTCGTGGCACGACGCGTGTCGGCCGCCACCGTGTAGTCCGCACTCGCCACACGAAACACGCCCGGACCAATCGGATTGAACCGAAGTGATTCGAGTATAAACTGCTGAATGGTGACATAGTCGTCGACGGCGGCCGCAGCCTGCGCTCGGGCGAGCATGTCAGGTCGACGAAACAGTTCATCCAGTGCGCGCGCCACAGCGCCCGATGTCGTGGGAATAATTGCCACCACAATACCGAACAGTTTATTCAGGACATCCTCGTCCGAGAGACCAGGCATGTTGTTCGCCTGCATGGAGAGCAGGCGGCCGAGCACGTCGTCTCCGGGCTCCGACATTGCTTTGCGCGCCGCGATCGTGGCGCGGAGCGAGTTACGCATCTGCTGCGCATCGCGCAGCGCCTTCTGCTCCAGCTCTGGAGTAGAGGGGAGAAACAAGAACCCGGAAATCGCGGCCGCCTGTTCCGCAAAATCGTGGGGCCCTGGACCCGAGGGACAGCCCAGATACTGCGCCACAAGTGCCGACGGAACCATGTCGGCCAGTTCCGTGACCACATCAATACGCCCATCACTCGCGTTCACGATCGCTTCGGCACGCTGCTTCACGAACGGCGACACGATTTGCGGAATGTCTTCACGCCTGATGGCTAGCCGCATGGTGGCGACGTCGCGCGCGTACTCCGGTGTGTTCTCCATGCCAAGAAAGAAGTTGTGTCCGTCGCACAGTCGATCAAAGTGTTGTGCGTAAGGCACATGAAAGATGCTATCGCGATTGAGCACCTCCTGCACATCCGTAAATCGTGTGACGATCGCGATGTCTTTCAGAACAAGAATCGGATCGACCGATCGCAACAGTCGGAATACGGGTTCCGCATTCTTCTGCTGGGCCCACGCCTTGAGATTGGCGACCATGTCCTGGACATCGTCGTGCAACGTGGTATTCGCCTGCGAAAACAACGCGCCCAGATCGGCCGGCAGCAAACGCGCGCCATCTCCGATGGTCTTGGCAACAGATCCAAGCAGTGACATCAACGTGTCTCCAACGGGCTGGACGTAGAGGGGCCAGCAATCACGCCGAGTCCGGCGAGGCTGGGAAGAAAGAAGTAGTCACCACCGCGTGTTTCCACGAACTGTGGGAGCGAAAAGCAAAAGTGCGTAGGGCGACGGTCCGGGCGTTTCGGGTCGCCCGGAATCAGCAGGCGATCCCGGTCGCTCGTGCGAAGCCCCACGACCGTGTCTTTGTCGTTGCCCAGCGCAAAGTCATTGCCGTAGTTCATCCACTGTTGCTGCACAAACTCAAACTGTTCCGCAATACTGGCCACAAACGCAATGAACAACAGGCCTTGTGATGTGCGATCGTCACCGGGCGAATCGGGCGGCGTGTACGCACCGTAGGGCAGCCCACGACGAATCATGCGACGGCGATTGACCGTCACGCCATCAAATCCAATGGCATCACGTGGATTGGCGCGACGCACATGCGCCCCGAGTGGACACACCGCGCCGTGCGGGTCGCTGCCGTACCGAAAGTCCGTGTTGCGCGTGTTGTCGGCGGCCAGCTCCGCGTCGGGATGATCGGGCGAGAGCATCACAGGGGTCCCATCCATCCAGCGCCCCATGAGTTTCGCCGCCAGCAACTCCGGACCACCGGGAAAGCGGGCGCCTTCTTCGCGCAAAAATCGGCGAAAGGTGGCCACGTTCTGGTGCAGTTTGCGATACACCATGAACGTGCCGTTGCGAAACAGCATGGAGGGTTGTGGCGTGGGCGCCACCTCGCCGGCTTCGTTGCGTTGCCCAAGCACAAACTCGCCGGCTGCGAGCGGCGCCCAACCGTTCTTGCCCGAGAGTTTGCCGCGACCGGGACGCATCGTGCCCGGTGCACCAGCGATTTCCGGATTGCCAAAGCCGTCCAGATACCCAAAGTGCTCGCGCATTTTTCCGCCGACCGATTCCATCTGTGCGTCCTGCGATCCGACTTCAACCAGGCCGTCGTGCGTGTGAACAATCACCTGCAGCTCGTGCAGGCGATCTTCAAGGGATGTTGGACTGTTGGCCATCAACATCACCACCACGTGCACCTGCGCATCGCGCCACATGGATTCCCAATGCTCTGGCGCACTGCGCTCCAGATCCACCAACACGCGTGCGCGTGCCTGCATGCCAGCGCGAAACTCCTCAGGAAACGCCCAGAGGGCCGGCTGCGGCACGCCGAGCGCTTCGAGTCCGCGCCAGGTGAAGGCAATGTTGAGCGCGGAGCGGGGTTTGACACCGTCTGACCAGCGACCACCGTCGTGATGCTCGTTTTCAGAGTGCGTCACGTGTGGAATAAGGGCACGGATCGTATCGCGCGCCCGCAGCACATCGCGCACGCGATAGAAGCGATGCGTGGCAACCGGAAACCGATAGCCGCGCAGCACATTACCCTGAATGTCGGCGAGATCGAGCGGCCGGGTGGACATGGTCATGTGAGCACTCGCTGTGACACCAGATCACCCGGCAGGGGTGTTGGCGCTTTTTCCATGCGCGCGCGAAACTCCAGAAACGCCTGCTGCAGCTCACCAGAGGGCAGGCCACGCGTCTCACTCGCGAACTCGATGAATGCTTTCTGTTGCGCAAGCGCGCGCAGCACCTGAACCGCCGTCGCGCCAGGATAGCCCGTGAAGTAGAGCGCCGTGTTCACTTCACAGTCTCGAAAGTACTGCACCACGGCGTCCGCATCGAGCGCGCCTGGCCATCCCACACAGTGTCCCCACACGGCGTTCGCGAAGTCCGCGTGCGCATGCACCAACGCACGCGCAAACTGTCGCAAATCGCCGTCCACATCAGCCACCATCAACAGATAGCGGGAAGCGATGTGATCTTCTTTGCCGGGCAATGACTCGCTGATCAGATCGTCGATCACCAGCAGGCGCGCGGTGTGCACGATGCCCAGATCGCTGAACGGACTGTCGCTGTGTTGGAGCAGATTGGCGAGCAGGGCGCGCAGTGCCGATGCGTGATGCACGCCCTCGGTGCGTCCGTTGCGAATCGGCGCGAGCACGGTCACCGCATAAGCTTGTTTGACCCGATTGCTCACGACGCGCTCCCTGCGGTTGAAGAACGCGGTGCGGGCGCGGATGAGAACGCGAAAGGCGCTGTGTTTACGGCACGTACACTACGATCCATCGCGAGCGAGCCGCGTGATGGCGGCGTTTCGATGGGTTCCTCTGAATCCACGATCCACGGATTGGGACCGGTCGTGGACAGATTGCGCGCCATGCCGCTCAGGAACTGCTCGAATGCGGCACGAAACTGATCCGGCGGCAACGCAAGCGAGGTACGTGCGAACTGATCGAGCGACGTGGAGAGGTCCAGCGCGCCGCGAATGTCAGTGGCCGACGCACCAGGATACGCCGTGTAGTAGTAGTCGGTATCCAGTTGATTCTGACGGATGTACTGCAGGAACGGCGTGATCGGCTTGGCGCCAGGAAACCGGATGTTGCTGCCCCAGATGAGGTTCATGCCATCGGGCACCACTTCCGAAAACGCCTCGATGTACTGCTCCCAGTCACCGTTGAAGTTGGAGCAGAAGAGAATGTAGTTGTACCGCGGCCAGCTGGACGGCTGTCGCCCGCCAAAGTTTGCCCAGTTGCGCCGACGAATTACCGTCCATCGCGCAAAGTGAATAAACGACAGATCGATCAGACGCTGCTGGTCTGCCACCAACGTAATGAAGCCCAGCAGCTTCTGAATCACGCGGAATGAGGCGAGCCAGATCAGGAAAAACGCGAGCCGCACGCGCCACAGTCGCCCGGTGGAGATCGGAGTGATCGCGTTGAACGCGTACGACTTGCCGGAAAGGTTGGGCATTGGGAGGGATTTGTAGGCGAACTCAGCTGTACGAATCTCCGATCTGGCGGATCGGTGTCAAGCATGGAGCCCAGGAATCTGGAATTTCGCACGCCATGAGCTCAACGGCCAACAACTGAACGGTGACCGTGGTCTTCCCTATGCTCGAACCCGGCGTCGGCTTTGGCGACGAACAGTTCGCCAAGGCGAGGGGTGGCGATTTTAACTGGGGTCCACCACCGGTGACGATGACGAAGTGGCGCTTCGCGGAGTGGGAGTACTGGGCTCGCGCCGGCACCACCCCGGATTACGGTGGGAACGGCGTGCTCAACGACCCGTGGGCCCGATTGCCGCTGAGTTTCGCGGTCTATGCGGCGGCGGGTTTACCGGCAGCGCAAACGCTGCGCGCTCCAGGCGGAATGAACCCGCCACGTCCAGCACGCGTGGCGTACGTCGCAGTATGTTGCGAGAGTCAGTATTCGCCACGCTTTTGTGAGCCGCCGTGCGCACGCTCCTTCTTCGGTTGTGTACGATTCCCCCGCTGTTGCTGGCAATCTCCACGCGCGTCACCGCGCAAAGCGATTGCCTGAGCGGCCAGCTGCCCGCGTACTCGCACAACGACTACGAAAACGCGCGGCCGCTCGCTGATGCCGTTTCACTCGGCTTTCGTGGCGTCGAAGCCGATGTTTTTCTTGTTGATGGTGCGTTACGTGTTGGTCATGACAAACGATCCGCACGTAATGGCAGCACGCTTGAGTTCCTGTATCTGCGGCCGTTGCAAGAGCTCATCGCGCGTTGCGCACCCGTGCCACACTCACGCGTGTCATTCGTGCTCGCGATTGAGCTGAAGGAGCGATCCCCCGCGGCGTATGACTCGCTGCTGTCCGTGCTTGCACGTCACGAAGCGCTTCTTCGCGCCACACGATCAGCCGCTGCCCAGTCACCAACGCTTATGATCGTGCTGGTGGGCTGGCATCCGCGTACGCTCACCGATAACACAGGTGTCGATAGTCTACTGGGCTGGCAGGAGCGCATTTCGCGTTCATCTGTGCCGGCGCCGCTCAATGCGCGCGTTCAACTGCACAGCATTGACTACGGCAAGACCATCGGGCGGTGGTGGGTGACTGCTGGCGCGCGACGGCGCTGGCTCGCAGCCATTCGCGCCGCCAAGGACTCCGCGCCTCACGTGCTGGTGCGCGCGCACAACGTGCCGCTCGACGCGAATGTGTACACACAACTCTTCGACGCGGGTGTGGATATGATCGGAACGAAGCAGTTAACAAAGACCGCGGAGCTGCTGCAAGGTCGATGATCGGCCGCAAGGCGTACGTGCATTTCACTCTCAGCGGAGATGTGCACGTACGTTCGCCGTCGCTACGATCAAGGATTCGCGCGAATCCGTCACTCTCGACGGGCTTGGCAGGAACAGGGCACGCGCGTCGCCATCACGAACAGGGAGTTCGTATCATGTCCGAACCAGTGGCCCGTCCCGATCACGCGGAAGGCGTGCAGAAGATCGCCGAACTCATCAAGGATCAGCGCATGGCCATGCTCGTTACCATTGACGAGCGTGGCATACCAAACAGCCGTCCCATGGCGACACAGGGAGACGAGTTTAGCGGTACGCTCTGGTTCTTCACCGATCGCAACTCGCCGAAAGTGCGCGACGTGACGAACAACCCACAGGTCAATGTCGTGTATATGAAGAGCGCGAGCGAGAGCTATCTGTCGGTGGTGGGCACCGCAACGATCGACAATGATCGCGATCGCATGCGAGCCATGTGGAGCGTGTGGATGAAATCATGGTTTGACAGCGCCGAGGATCCTGACCTCTGCCTGATGCGAGTAGACGTCGAAGAAGCGGAGTACTGGGACACACCCGGCGGCAAGGTTGCGTCGCTGATATCGCTCGTAAAGGGTGCGATCACTGGCGATGCTGGCGACATGGAATCAGATCACGGTCGCGTGTCCTTCTGATCGTACTTGTCGCACACCGCTACCAGTTTTCGTCGTCTGGATAGTAGCAGTCAAAGCACACCTCACAGATGCCGTGCGACGTACCCGGCGGCATCTGTTCAACCCACGCTGGCACGCATTCCCAGCGTGATCTGTCGGCACGGCACGTGCAGCAAGGTGGCACCGTGGCTTCGGTCAACGCGGATTACGAATACAGCGCGTTTCTTGACCGCGATGATGTGGTCGTGGTCGAAAAGCCGGTGCGCCTCGCACAACTTGCCGCCATCATTGATCGGCTGACGTAGAACGCATCCACGCGCGGATCAGCAGCACCAGCACAACAGTGGTCGCGGCAACCACTGCGCCCGACGACGGAATAGCCAGCCAGGCAAGCGATTCCTTGGCCGCTCCAGTGCCGCCAAGTCCCGGCGCTCGAAAACCCGCCCACATCCAGAACACACTGTAGCCGAGCGATCCTGCGCCAAGCGCAACGCCAAGCACACGCGCAACAGCGCGACCGGTGCCAATCGACACCATGAGCAGGCTCAACGCAATTGCCACGACCCCAAGACTCCCGGCGTGCAAGTGCGCGCGCTGCATGTAGGCCCACGACTTGTCGACCACCGCCTTCTGCGCTGCGGCGTCACCGTTGTACGCGGTTGTTGCCACGGCAGCCGCACTCGCGTTCAATCGCGACTTGATGGCGTCTTCATTCAGGCCGAATACCACGCCTAATCCGAAACCGAACAGTAACGTGAGTACGGCGAACACAAGACCTGGAGACACGGCACGTACTGCGGCGGACATTGACGACGGCGTAGACATGCGCTCTCGCGGGAAAAGGTGTCGGCACACAAACCAGACAGTCAAGCTACGAGCGCACCTTCGTACGTGAAGCAGGTCTTCCCCTACGAAGCACGCCGCTCTCGTTCAGTGGGCTTGAGCACACTGTGACCCGCGTGACAGCCGAGCCCGCCGGTGCAGGCCACCGTTACAGTTTCCCCCTCTTGGAGACTTCGTCATGGCCCTCTGGAAAGATCAGACCGCTCCCCCGCGCAGCGACGCGCCCAAGCCGCTCGACAACGCAACGCGCGACGAGGTGTTCACGGCCATGCCGGAATACGCGCCACCAGCACCGAGCCGTGGCAGTAGCGCCGAGGGGAAGGAATCCATCATTGGCGCCGACCTCGCGATCGAAGGATCCATCACGGGCAACGGCAGCGTGCGACTCGCGGGACGTTTCACCGGCGACGTCACCGTAGACGGCACGGTCAGCATTGAGCCCGGCGCGAAACTCGCCGGCGGCGTGCGCGCGACAACGGTGACAATTGCCGGCGAACTGGAAGGCGACGTACTGCAGGCGTCACGTGTGGACGTGCTCGCGTCCGGCGCACTGATCGGCGATCTGAAAGCCGATACGCTGACGATTGCGGCGGGCTCGCGCGTGCGCGGACACATCGATTGTGGCGCCGTCGAAGGAAGTGGCAAAGCACGCACCGCTCCATCGCGCGTGAGCAATGCCATCAACAATCCGGCGCCGACCGATCAGGCGTTGAAGAATGGCAGCGAGGCACTCAGCACATCATGAGCCCGTCATGAGCACCACGCGCACGGCGGTGCCGGGCGCCACGCGCACGTGTCCACACTGTCGAACCACCGTGCTGGAGCGCGCCGTGAGGTGTCCGCAATGTCAGAAGCATTTGCGGCATGATCCCGACGCGAATACGCGCACCAAACCGTCGGTGTCCCCATTTCGCGTGGAGGGCACGATTCAGCCACCCACGGGCGAAACGTGGGAGTACAACCTGCTCGTGGTGGTGAAGAACGCCAATGGCGAGGAAGTGACGCGCCAGCTCGTGGAGGTTGGCGCGCTGCCAAGCGGGCAATCGCGATCATTCTCGCTGGCGGTTGAGGTGCTGCCGGGTCCCGCTGTCAGGCGAGGCTGACGCGCGAATCAGCGCTGTAACGCAACGCGGGCCGCTCCAGTCAGGAGCGGCCCGCGCGCACATCAGCGAACATGGACCAACAAATCAGACGAATCAGGATCCGTTAGTCGCCCTCCACATCAAACGCGAATGCATCGGCGGCACGCATGTTATCGAGCCAATGCTCGGCGCCGGCGTCATCAAGGCGATTCAGCGAGCCACCACTGGCCGCTGTCGCATACAACGTGCCCAGCGTAAAGCTGAGCGCCCGATCCGTGCCTTCCGGCCAATCGGGCATGGACAGACCTGCCGCCACACGCCGAAGCGCGGGGCCATTCTCGCCGAGCAGTTCGGCCGCACGCAACTGGAGCGTAGCCAGCGGAATATCGAGATCACGCGTGACCAACCGACCGGCGGCATCCCGCCACGCCGAGTCACCCAACGCGCCCCGATCTGACCAGACACCAAGATGCCGTACCACTCCACTACGCGCCTCTTCAAGCCGCTCACTCTCCACGGTCGCGGCCAGCGCGAGTGCGAGTGCGTTCGCGTCCGCCACACCATACAGCGTGACCACTTCACGACGGGAACGAGTGCCGAAGGGGAGCACGGGAAGCGAGTTCACGTGCGCGAGTACCGGCGAATCGGTCCGACCATTCTCGAGTCGGACGAGCACATCCATTGCAGCCTCCTGGCCAAAGGGAAAAGGAGCGGTGTGAAGCAGCGCCGAGCGCGCCGATTCACTGAGCAGACGGTCTGCACCGCCACTACGCAACGATATCCTGTGCAATGATGGTGCCAGCGTGACGAAGATCACGTGGTCGGCATCAATTGCGTCACAGCAACGTTGCTGCACCCTGTACCCCACGAGAGGCTCGTCAGGTCACGACAATGTGTGATCCTGATCAGGCAAATGGTGCCGGCGCCGGGTGCTCTTCGGGTACCCCTGAAGCCCATGGGGTGACCAGCAACGCAGCGGCAATCGCGAGCGCAAACGGAATCGCGCGCGCCAGGCTGGTCACCACCGCGTAACCAACTCCGAGTATCGGCGGTATCAGCCAAAGATTCAGCGCCACAAATACCATCGAAACAAGGAGCGCGGCCAGCACGAACGCGAGCCCGTGAAAGCGGCGCACGATCAGCATCAGGAGCGCACCCCAGATCGCCGACAAGACCAGGTGATGCGTCACCCCCACGGCCGTCGCCACCGCCGGTAGCGCCGCGGGGGGAAACTCGCGCGACTCCAGCAGCATGCGACCAACATTGCGAAATGCCTTGCTCGGAGTGCCGTCCTGCCAGCCAAACGCGAGCAGGGCTCCCGTAGTCGCCATCAGAACCAACAATCCGGCCGTGCCGGGACGTGCGCGGGAAACCTGAGCCATGGATCAAAGCAATCGGATACCGCAGCCGAGCTCAAGGCCGCTCGGCAAGGATCGTTACAACGTTTGAAACGGAACGTGCGTTAACGCGCCCGCGGTGCGAACGTCCATTCAGGTGTCCGGGGTAGTATGACTTCGCCCTCCTTGCCCGAGCCTGACCATGAAATCTTCCGTTATGCGCCCGCGTGATTCGCGCTGGGCCACCCTCCGAATCGCGTCGATGGCCGCCACCGCGATGAGCACGCTGATCGCGCTGGCGCCGCTGCACGCCCAGCAGATGGCCTCGGCCTCGCCGGCGGGCCGCGAACAGACCGCTGATCAGCAGGTCCAGCACGCGCTCAACCGGCTCGCTTTCGGTCCGCGTCCGGGAGACGTGGAAAAGGTGCGCAGCATGGGCGTCGACGCGTGGATTACGCAGCAACTTTATCCCGAAAAAATCAACGATGCCACGATGGATACGTGGCTGACACGTTTCCCGACACTCACGATGACGGGCGCGCAGTTTCTGGCCAAGTATCCGCCGCCAGGACAACAGGTACGACAAGCGCTCGCGCAGCAGCAGCGCGAAATGGGCGCACCACGTGCCGGCATGACGCCCGCCAATGGTGACGCCGCGCGTACGTTCACGCTCTCGCCCGCAGATTCCGCGAAACTGCGCGAGGAAGCGCGTGAAGGACAGCGGGCGAGCGCCGAGTTGTTTATTGCGCGTACCGGACGCGCAGTTGCCAGTGAACGACAGTTGCAGGAAGTGCTGGTCGACTTCTGGGCCAATCACTTCAACGTGTTTGCTGGCAAACAGCAAACACGATACTACCTGGCCGAGTTTGAACACACCGCCATTCGTCCGCACGTGCTCGGCAACTTCCGCGAGCTGCTCGGTGCGGTGGCCAAGAGCCCGGCCATGCTCACGTACCTTGATCAGGCACAGAGTGTCGCCGACAGCGGACGCCGTACGCTCGTGCAGCCGCGCACGCCGCAGCGCAACATCCGTGCGGGTCAGCGTGCATTGATGGATCGCACCACCGTTGGACAGTTGATTGATCGTGACCGACTGCCCGAGCAGCAGAAGCAGCGCATCATGGCGCTGCCGCCCGAACAGTATCAGCGCGTGCGCGACATGACGTTGACGCAGGCGCAGGAGTTCATGGCGCAGCTCGCGGCCAATCCGCGTCGTCCACGCGGCATCAACGAGAACTACGCACGCGAGCTTATGGAACTGCACACGCTTGGCGTGGACGGTGGCTATACACAACAGGATGTGATGGAAGTCGCGCGTGCGCTCACCGGATGGACACTGAGCCGCGGAGCCGCTCAGGGCGGTGAGTTTGTCTTCCGCCCGGAAACGCACGACGCCGAAGCCAAGACAATTCTTGGTCAGGCATTTCCGGCTGGCAAAGGCCAGGATGAAGGCGAGCGTGTACTCGATCTGCTGGCCAATCATCCAAGCACCGCGCGTTTCATTGCAACAAAACTTGTGCGCCGGTTCGTGAGCGACGAACCACCCGAGAGTTTGATCGATCGTGCAGCTGCCACATTCACACGCACCAAGGGTGATCTGCGCGAAGTGATGCGCACGATCGTCACCAGCGACGAGTTTTTTGCCGAAGACGCGTATCGCGCCAAGGTGAAGACACCGTTTGAACTCGTGGTCAGCGCCTCGCGCGCACTCGGTGGTCAGCCCGATGTCACGCAGGGCACCGTGCAGTTGATCGCCCGCATGGGGCAGCCGATCTACGGTCGCGCCACACCCGATGGCTATCCCGACATGGCCGACGAATGGATCAATACGGGCTCGATTCTCAACCGCATGAACTTTGGACTCGCCGTTGGTGCCGGTCGTTTGCCAGGTGCGCGTCTCGCACAGTGGACAACGGCACGCGAACTCGCGAACAAAACACCGAATGAACAAGTGGACGGATTGGTGCGCGCGCTCTTTGGAGGCAATGTCTCTGCCGATACGCGGGCGATTCTGACGAACGGTGATAATCCGCTGCTGTCTCGTGCGCCCGCTGGATCCGATTCCCTGTTTCGCGACGATGATGACATGAGCGCGGCGAACAACATGATGACACCACCGCCTGCACAAATTCGACAGGAACGGCAGGAGCGCCGTCGTGCCAACGCGGCGACACTGCCAGAACTCACCGGATTTCCGAAACTCGTTGGGCTCGCGATCGGTGCGCCCGAGTTTCAGCGCCGATAATCACACACCGACACACAGAGGACTACACACATGCAACGCCGAGTCTTTTTGAAGTCGGGTGCGCTCGCACTGGTCACGATGGGGCTGTCGCCCTCGTTCCTTGAACGCACCGTGATGGGCATGTCGCTACCCCAAGCGGCCAAAGGGAAAACGCTGATCTGTCTCTTTCAGCGCGGCGCGGCCGACGCACTGAACGTTGTGGTGCCGTTTGGTGAAAAAGCCTACTACAGCGCTCGTCCGCAGCTCGCTGTCGCGGCGCCAACGCGCGGCGCTGCAGCGGCGGGCGCGATTGATCTCGATGGATTCTTTGGCTTGCATCCGTCGCTCGCGCCGTTCAAGCCGTTGTACGATCGCGGACTGCTGGTGCCGATTCACGCCGTTGGCAGCCCGAGTGCAACACGCTCGCACTTTGACGCGCAAGATTACATGGAATCGGCCACACCAGATCGCAAAGGTACGCGCGACGGTTGGCTGAATCGATATCTCGCCACGCAGGGCACCTGCGAAGCGAACTGCGATACGCACGCATCACCGTTTCGTGCCGTGTCCATGACACAGCAGACGCCGCGCATCCTCGATGGCGCAGCGCCGGTGGTCGCAATGAACTCGCTGGAAGAGTTCTCGATTCGTTCGGCCGGCGGAGACAGTGAAGCGCGTCTCGAAGCACTGTATCGCACCGGCAAGGCGGATCTTGTACACGGCTCTGGCTCCGACATGTTCGAAGCGATGAAAATGCTGCGCTCAGCAAATCCGTTGCAGTATCGCCCGGTTGCCGGTGCTAACTATCCGCGCTCACCATTCGGTCAGCGCCTGCAGCAAATCGCGCAGCTCATCAAGTCGAACGTTGGCCTTGAAGTGGCCTTTGCCGACGTGGGCGGCTGGGATACGCACGTGAACCAGGGTGGCGCACAGGGTCAGCTTGCCAATCGTCTCGGCGACTTCGCACAGTCCGTCGCCGCGCTGGTCACGGACCTTGGCGATCGCATGGATGACGTGGTGATTCTCACCATGTCCGAGTTTGGCCGCACTGTTCGCCAGAACGGTACGGGCGGCACAGACCATGGTCACGCTGGTGCAATGTTTGTGCTCGGCGGCAACTTGTCGAGCAAGCAGAAAGTGCTCGGCAAGTGGCCCGGACTCGAGCGCGAGCAGTTGTACGAAGGGCGCGATCTCGCACTCACGACCGATTTCCGTGCGGTATTCAGCGAAGTCACCGCACGACATCTCGGTGGCAAGTCGCTGGATCGTGTGTTCCCCGATTACGGCACGCGCGAAGCCGAGTGGCTTGGACTGCTGCCACGTGCGTGATTCGGCGCTCGTGAGCAACTGTGTCATACCGCGTGCCGGGAACCGTGTACCGTCGCGAACAGCACGATTGGTTCTGCTGGTGTGCGCCGCTGCATTCGCGGCGTGCACCAGCACCGACACCATTTCGCCGCCCATGCCCGAGCCACCAATTGATCGATGGCTTGCGGTTGACAGTGTAATTCGCGCGCAAATCGCGACCGCTGGCGGTACGGGTAATCTCACGGTCTCTGTCTACAACAATCAGAACGAGCGTGTGTTCGAACGTACATACGGCACGTTCGCCCCTGATCAGCGTGTCGCCGTTGCCAGCGCATCCAAGCTGATTTCGGGATTGGTGCTGCTCGATGCTGTGGCGCGCGGTGAACTCACCCTGGAGAGCACCACCGCTTCTGTCCTCGGTTGGACAGGCGTTCAAGGCACGATCACACTGCGTCACTTGCTGTCGTTTACATCCGGGCTGGACAACGAGAATGGTTGCACGCTGAATCCGCTCACCACGCTGAGCGCGTGTGTTGCGACCATTGCCAGCGTGCCAATGCGCGCCGCACCCGGCACGCGTTACGACTACGGCAGCACGCACCTGCACGTGGCCGCGCGAATGGCCGAAGTGGTGACCGGCAAATCATGGAACACGCTCTTTCGCGAGCGCATCGCGGATCCCCTCGCGCTACCTGCTGGGGTCCGCTACTTCACGTTTCCTAACCAAGGCATCGGCGAAGCGAATCCACTGGTTGCTGGCGGACTGCGTGCGTCTGCACGCGATTACGCCCGCATGCTCGCACTTGCGTATCAACTTGGGCGCTACGATGGCGTCACCATCGGCGCACCCGCACTGCTCCTCGCGCAAGCGAGAGAACCGTACCCGACCGTCACCGTTGGTGCGTCGCCGGCGGTCAATCTGGGACAAACATTTCGATACGGCTTGTCCGCCTGGCTGGAGTGCAACACGCCGGCCACTGGCTGCGCCGTGATCTCCTCACCGGGCGCGTTTGGCTTCACCCCCTGGCTCGACCGCGACGCACGCTACTACGCCACCATCGCAATGGAACAAGTAGACGGCCGAGGTACGGGATTCAGTGTGCGCATGCAGCAAGCGGTCATCCCGTTTATTAAGGCGGCGCTGGCCACGAACTGAGGCGTGCGGCGTGCATTTTGGTTAGAATGCGTGCATGACACCCTGGGTCAAACGACTGATTTTCGCGAACATCGCGGTGTATCTCGTACAGATGTCGGTACCGGGAATCACGCGACTGTTTGCTCTCGTCCCGGCCGCGCTGCTCATGCGTCCGTGGACCATTATCACGTACATGTTTGCGCACAGCACATTCGGGCTGACGCACATTCTGTTCAACATGTTCGCCCTGTTCATTTTCGGGCCGCGCGTTGAGTTGCGGCTCGGCGGCGCGCATTTCATTCGCATGTATCTGATCGCCGGCATCACCGGCGGTTTGCTGTCGCTCTTCTTCACACCGTACGCATCAATCGTTGGCGCCTCAGGCGCCGTGTTCGGGGTGCAGCTGGCATTTGCGATGTTTTATCCGCGCGATCGCATTTACATCTGGGGCATTATCCCGGTTGAAGCGCGCGTGCTCGTGATCATCATGACGGTGATGACACTCTATGGCGGCTTCCGCGGCGGCGGCGGTGTTGCACACTTCGCCCATCTCGGCGGCTACGTGGGTGCGTTCCTCTATCTTGCATGGGCCAAGAAGCAGGCACCATCGGCCAAGTGGCAAGCCAAAGTTGCTGGTCCCCCACCAAACAAAGTGGCCATCGGCAACTGGCGCGGCGTCGACATTAACCGTGTACACGAAGTCAATCGCGACGAAGTGCAGCGCATCCTCGCCAAAATCCAGCAAAACGGCGAGAGCAGCCTCACCTCACAAGAGCGCGTCTTCCTCGGTCACTTCACCCCGAAAGACGCGTAATTCTTAACCAAAAATCTGTTGCCCTTCTTCGTGTCCTTCGTGCTTTCGTGTCCTTCCCGCCGCTGTTCCCTCTCGGACCGGAGCACGCGCGCTTCAACGCGAGATGCTCCTAATGCTGGGGGAACTGCGGACGGGAAGGACACGAAAGCACGAAGGACACAAAGAAGAGCAAAAGACTTTGCGGAGTGTCAGGGACGCGGACGCGATGGTGGGCGTGGAGCGCGCGGCGCAGGCGCTGGCTCAGGGCGCGGTGCTTCACGCACCTGACGCCTCATTTCGGCGCCGATGCGGCGAAGCAGCGACTGACGAATCTGGCCCTCGCCAATTGCATCGCCGAGTGCTTCGACGGCCGCGTCAATTGCGTCACCCGGCAGTTCGTCGAGCGCACCTGCGAAGCGAAACCAGCCGCCGTCGCATGATTCCTTGGGCTCCGTGCCCACCTTGAACCACTCGAGTTGCGGCTCACCACACCAGTCGCCAGCGAGCAAGCCGGTGTTCATATCAATGGTGCGCGGCACCAGTGACGGCGGCGCCGGCCACGCACGATCACGCTCCGGCGAACGCCAGCCGTTGCGCATGAACTGCGCCCACACCGGCGCGGCGTAACGCCCGCCCGATGCGGCCGCGCCAAGCGAGCGCGGCGTATCGGTGCCGAGCCACACACCGGTTACCAGCGAAGGAGAGTAGCCCACGAACCACGCGTCGGCGCCATCGTTCGTGGTGCCCGTTTTGCCAGCGACCGGGCCTTCCACACCAAGTTCGCGCACCGCGCGTCCCGTACCGTAGTCAACAGCGGAACGCAGCATGCTGGTCACAATGAACGCGTCTTCAATGCTCATGGCGCGATCACGCGTGCTTGGCGCACGCTCCCACAGCAGTTCGCCGTCCGCGGTTTCAATGCGCGTGACAACGTGTGGCACCACACGCCAGCCACCATTGGCAAACGGCGCGTACGCCGCCGTGAGCTCCACAGGTGTTAACGATGCACTGCCGAGCGACAACGACGGCACATCGGGCAGCGTTGACGTGATGCCGTTGGCCCGTGCGGTCTCGATGATGCGATCATTTCCGATGTCTTGCGCCAACCGTACCGTGGCAAGATTCGACGAACGCGTGAGCGCGGTACGCATTGTCATACGTCCGTATTGATCGCCGCCGTAGTTGGTGGGCGTCCACACCGTGCGACCGGTGCGAATGCTCAGCGGTTCGTCGGACAGCATGCGATTGCCCGTGTATCCGTCGGCGATGGCGGCCGCGTACACAAACGGTTTGAACGTCGAACCCACTTGTCGACTGGCCGCAAACGCACGATTGAATCCGCGTGGTTCAACGGCGCGGCCACCGGCCACGGCGCGCACCGCACCCGTGCCCGGGTCGAGCGCAACCAACGCGGCCTGCGTTTTGTGCACGCGTGCATCTCGACGCGCACCATCCACGCGCGCCGCACCGGTCGCAACCGCACGTTCGGCCGCACGCTGTGCGCGCACATCGATGGTGGTTTGAATGGCGAGATCACGCTGACGATCAAGTGCCGACAACACACCCGCCGACTCCAGCGAATCGAGCGTGGCGCGAACGACATCTACAGCCCAAGTGTGCGCCGGAATGTCCGGACGCCACGCGCGCGACGGCACGCGCACGGGTCGCGACCGCACACGTTCAGCCTCGGCACTCGACATCAGCTCGGCGTTGACCAACACACCAAGCACGACATCACGACGGGCACGCGCGCGCTGTGTGTCACGACGCGGCGAATACGAGGAGGGTGCCTTGGGCAGGCCAGCAAGCAACGCGGCGTCGGCAATCGTTGCTTTCGAAATACTCTTGCCCAGCAAATCACGGCTCGCAGCTTCCACACCCCACATGCCGTTCCCGAAGTAGATCGTATTGAGATAGCGCTCAAGAATTTCGTCTTTGCTCAACGCGCCTTCGAGCAATCCCGTGAACCGCACTTCGAGTGCTTTGCGACGCCAGCCACGGGTGTTCTCAGTGAGGAATGCGTTGCGCGCCAGCTGCATGGTGATGGTGCTCGCCCCTTCACGCACACCACCAGACAGCACGTTTTTCACCGCAGCACGCGCCACGCCGCGGTAGTCAATGCCGGAGTGCTCGCGAAAGCGCTTGTCCTCGACCGCAATGAACGCCTCGCGAACAGGCACCGGCACTTTGTCCAACGCCACGGGCACGCGTCGCACCGGATCGATCATGCCAAGTAGTTGCCCGTCGTGCGCCAGCAATCGATCGCCAGCCCGAGGTCTCCACTCACGAATCTCCGCCGGCGTGGGGCATCCATCAAAACCGCAGCTCTGGTACCACGTGGCACCGGTGGCGCCACTGAGGCCAATGAGCACGGCCGTGCTCACCCATACACGGCGATCACGGCGAGCCCGCACAAGCACGACTGTGGCGCGGCGCACAAAGCGACTGGCAAAGCGACGCGCCTTGCGCTTCGCTTCCCCTGCCCGCTCGTGCTGATTGCCGCTAGCCTTCTCTTCAGGTTCCGTCACTGTGCTTTTGACCCCGTTTACCATGCCGAGTTTCGTCGCACGTACTTCGCAGTCCGCAGGCGCGGCGCTGATCGTTTTCTTGCTCACCGGTTGCGGCGGCGGCGAGCCCCCGCGCGCTGAAGCCCAGGTAGCGAATACGGACTCTATGGCTCCCGTACGCTTGGACGCTTCGAACGGTGACACGGTTCGTCCCAGTGCAGATCAGCCAGTGGCCGCCGCCGTTCCGGTGGCCAACGATTCGGCCAGCGCGAACCGAACGCCGAATGAGTACGGACGCATTCCGATTGTGGAGTACCACCTCGTCGAAGCGGAAGACGGCACGTACAAAGTGAGCCGCGAGCGGTTCCGCGCCGAGCTGGATACGCTTTATGCGCGCGGCTATCGTCCGATCGCGCTCGGCGAAATGCTCGACAAGAAGATCGAACTCGCGCGCGGCCACTCGCCGGTGCTCTTCATCTTTGATGACGCGTCACCCAGCCAGTTCCGGTATATCGAACGCAACGGGGCGCTTGAAATCGATCCGTCGAGTGCACTCGGCATCTGGTTAGACTTTGCCAAGGACAAACCCGATTGGCGCAATCGCGGTGCGTTTTGCCTCCTCTCAGGCGCTGAAGCGGGGCGTTCGTTCTTTGGCAACAAGGGAATCGAAGGACAAAAGAGCGAATGGCGCTTTGCCAAGCTGCGTCAGCTCGATTCGATGGGGTTTGAGCTGTGCAATCACACCCTCTGGCACGCGCGTCTCGACAAATATCCCGACGCGTTTGTGCAGGAGCAGATTGCGCGCGGTGAACTCGCCATTGATTCAGCGATCAGCGGTTACAAAGTGCGCGGGTTCGCGCTGCCGCTTGGAATGTGGCCCAAAAATCGACCGCTCGCGTGGGCCGGTTCCTGGACGGATCCGAAAACGCAGCGCGTCTCCAAGTACAACTACGACGCGGTGTTCGAAGTCGCGGGTGGACCAGCGCGCAGTCCGTACGACGCAAAGTTCAATCCGCGCTCACTGCCGCGCATTCCGCTCGGCAAGAACATGCCCCTCTTCCCGACGCTACGCGCGCTCGAGAAAGAGGGGCCGACTGGTCGTTACGTGAGCGATGGAGACAACAGCACAGTGAGTGGACCGCTGCCCCCGCAATAGTACGCGCTAGCGCGCTGCCGTGAGCTCGTCCCAACGGTCCACGGCGCGCCGCAAGTGTGGAATCACAATGGAGCCGCCCACGATGAGTCCAATGCTCATCGTTTCAAACGCTTCATCGCGCGTGACACCTTCTTCGGCGCACCGCACAATGTGATACGTGATACAATCGTCGCAGCGCAGCACGAGTGACGCAACAAGACCCAGCAGTTCTTTGGTCTTCACATCGAGCGCTCCGTTTTCGTACGCGCGCCCATCGAGCGCGAAAAACCGATTGATGACGAGATTGTTTTCGCCAAGAATCCGGCTGTTCATGCGCTCGCGAAACGCGCGGAACTCGGCCAGCGAGGATGACGCTTCGGACTCGCTCGGCGCCGGCGTATGTTGATCGTGATCGGGGCTCACATCGTCCACTTGCGAAGGGTGGTCAGCGCCGTTTCAAGCGCCTGTTTCTGTTGATCGCTGGTGGCGAGCGCCAGCAGTTCTTCATACATGCGGATTGCCAGCGCCATGGCTTCCTTGTCCTGTTCGGCGCTGGCGAGTGACGCGGCGTTATCGGCGAGCGCGGCTTTCGCCAGCTGGTCTTCCGGAAAGCGCTCGGTGACCTGGATCCAGCGAATCGTGCGATCGCGCTGATTTCCCTCGGTCAACGCCCACATGTGCCAGGCGCCGCGATTTTTCGGGTCGGCGGCAATGGCGCGATCGGCGAGTTCGCCGACAATCTCCGGTCCGCGTCCGCTGAGCCAGTAGGCGTTGGCCAGAATAACGAGCGCCCGCGCGTTTTTGGGCTGCTCCGCGACCACTCTTTCATAGATAGGGCCGGCCACTTCCGGCATTTCGCGCCACGGCTCCACCGCGGCCACGAGGGCGTCGGCGGTGGCGGTGTCGCGCAGGTGATAGAGGTGGTCCATCAGCACGCCCATGTTGCCCGATGCTTCATAGGCAGCAACGGCATTGGCGAGGGCGGTACGCAGATCAGTTTGAGGGGCAATCATGGTGGTCAAATGTAGCGAGGGCACGGCGACCAGGTGACGCTGGTTGCCCGCGATTCGTCATGATCGTGACGTTTTGGCGCGTTCTGGTGCTTGCGCGATTTGCCGAACGCTGCAACATTCCGTGCGTTGTCGGCGTACAAGAGTGAATAACGCCACGGCCCTTGAAGGTCCCGGCCCGCAGGCGGTGCATACAGTCCGGCACCTGCCCAACGGAAGATCTGTTTTTCTTCCGAGCAAGACGGCTTCAAATTCTTCCGTCGAGTCCAGTTCCAGTTCCAGTCCCCACGCGAGCGAAGCTCTCGAGGCTTTCGACTGATTCCGTGCGACATGCACGATTCGGCGCACCCGCGCCGCACCCCGGGCCGATGACGGTGTCATCGGTCCTCCACGCCACACGCAGTACAGCATGACTGAACCCAAGCGCCCTTCTCGCCGTGGCCGTCGGCCCCGGACCCGTGATCCTCAGGCCCCGGACGTCGGCGGTGAGCCGAATCCGTATCGCGACGGCCCTGAATCAAGCGGTCCGATCGCTGACGCACCCGCGCCGCGTCGGCGTCAAGCTCCCCGGAGCGCCCCGCCTGCAGCCGCCGAGTCGGCCGCACCGCCTGCGCCATCCGCGCCACCTCCCGCTCCGCCGGCCGCGTTCGAACGAAGCGCGCCAGCCTCCGCTCCAGACAGCGGCCCCCCAGCATCAAACGGCGCACCCGCCGGATCCACAGAGTTCCGTGAGAACGGTCGCCCCGATTTTCGTCAGGACGGTCGCCCCGAAGGCCGACCGGACGGTCGCCCAGAAGGACGTCCCGATGGTCGACCAGGCGGGCGCCGCAACACGCGCCGCGGACGTGGTCGTTTCCGCAAAGAGCGCACGGGAGAACGTCCGGAGCGCACGAACGATCGCCCGGAACGTGGCCCACGCGAGCATCGTGGACACCGCGAGCCGCGTGAACCGCGCGAGCCGAGGGACGTCGCGCCGCCGTCCATCGTCGAAGGGACCGTCACCGGTTGGTTCGACTTGCAGCGTGACGCCGGCTTTGTGCGACGCGCGCAGTTCAGCTACCTGCCTGAGCCCACCGATCCGTTTGTGCAGCCGCATCTCGTGCGCAACCATGCGCTGCGTCGCGGCGACAAGATCGAGGCCACGTGGGGTCGTGATCATCGCGGTCGTGCGGTGCTCATTGAGATCACCTCGCTCAACGACGGCGCGCCCATCGTTGAGGGCAAGCGCCCCGACTTTAACACGCTCACGGCGAGCTATCCTGACCGCAAGCTCACGCTCGAAACGGGGCAGCCCGCCAAGACTGGTCCGGAGCTTACGCGGCGCGCCATCGACCTGATCGCTCCAATTGGATATGGTCAGCGCGCATTGATCGTGGCGCCGGCACGCGCCGGCAAGACCACATTGCTGCAAGCCATTGTCGAAGGCGTCTCAATTAATCATCCGCAAGCCGCGCTTTTTGTGCTGCTGGTGGACGAACGCCCGGAAGAAGTGAGTGAGATGATCACGTGGGGTTACGGCGAGGTTGTGGCGTCGAGCTTCGACATGCCGGCCAAGCGTCACGTTGAAGTCGCGGACATGGTGCTCGAGCGTTCACGTCGCCTGGTAGAACAGGGCAAGGACGTGGTGATCGTGCTCGACTCCATCACACGTCTTGCACGTGCGCACAACACGGTGGAACGCGGCACCGGTCGTACGCTCTCCGGTGGTCTTGATTCCTCCGCCATGCAAAAACCAAAGGCGTTCTTTGGTTCGGCCCGCATGATCGCCCCCGAACACGGCGGCGGATCGCTCACCATTATTGCGACCGCGCTCGTGGAAACGGGTTCACGCATGGATGACGTGATCTTCGAAGAGTTCAAAGGCACGGGTAACTGCGAAATCAAACTCGACCGCAGTCTGGCCGACCGTCGCATCTATCCGGCGTTCGATATCGCGGTCAGCGGTACGCGTCGCGAAGAAAAACTCTATCGTCCGGACCAGTTGCAGAAAGTGCATCTGCTGCGTCGCGGTCTGGCGCAAATGCCGCCGCAGGCGGGCATGGAGTGGCTCATCAAGCGAGTGGCCGGAACGCAGAACAACGATTCGTTGCTCGACGGACTATAGAGAGTTGCCATTGGTGAACGGCCCGCGATTGCACCTCTCGGTGTGATCGCGGGCCGTTTGCGTTTTGGTGTGGTCGGATCAGCCACTGCCGGCCGGGCGCGCCGGGAGCGGGCGAGGCGCCCGCCCGGCGCTGGCCGGCAGAAGCGCCGCCGAGCCTACCCCGACCCGGCCCGGACAGCGCTCTGCTGCGGGCTATCCTGCGAGGTCGGGCGGGGGCCGGTCCCGCGCGCTATCGGTCGGCCAGCGCCGGGCGGGCG
>JBHYGA010000006.1:0-315590 GCA_051859245.1 Gemmatimonadaceae bacterium | reverse complement strand
CCGAAAGGCCAAATAGCCCTGGGCTCCGGCTACTGGGCCGAATGACCGAATCAGAAAGCAAAACGGCGGGCGCCTCGGCGTCCGCCGTTCGAAACACCAACCTACATGTGCAACACGCGACCGATCGCGGCCAACGCCGCTTCCTTGGTGGTTTCCGAAAGCGTCGGATGCGAATGCACCGTGATCGCAATGTCTTCGGCCGAACCGCGATACTCCATGGCCAATACCACTTCGGCCATGAGATCACCCACGTTCGGACCAATCATGTGACAGCCGAGAATCTCGTCGCTCTCGGCGTCGACCACGAACTTCACAAAACCTGACGTTTCGCCCATCGTGCGCGCGCGACCGTTCGCGCTGAACGGAAACTTGCCCGTGCGATAGGCGCGCCCGCTTGCCTTGACTTCCTGTTCGGTAGAACCGACCGTCGCGATTTCGGGCCACGTGTAGACCACGCCTGGTACGGTCTGCTGGTGCATGTGCACCGGCTTGCCCGCGATGACTTCGGCGGCAATCACACCTTCTTCTTCGGCTTTGTGCGCGAGCAGTTTGCCACCGGTTACATCACCGATCGCGAACACATTGGGAAGGTTGGTGCGCTGCTGATCGTCCACCAGAATCTCGCCGCGCGCGCCGAGCGCGAGTCCGAGCGCGGCCGCATCCACTCCACGCAGTGCCGGCTTACGGCCCACAGAAACGAGCACGTGATCGGCATCGAACGACACAGTCTCGCCATTCTTGTCGCAGTGAATCGTGACACCGTCCTCGCGCACATCGGCACCAACCACTTTGGTGCCCACGTGAATGTCGAGCCCCTGCTTGCGGAAAATCTTGTCCGCTTCGCGAATCACGTCGTCGTCGTTGCCAATGAGAATTGTGGGCGCGAACTCGATGACCGTGACCTTCGCGCCAAGTCGACGCCACACGGATCCCAGCTCGAGTCCGATCACGCCGCCGCCAATCACAATCAAATGTTTGGGCACTTCGCTCAACTGAAGCGCACCCACATTCGAGTGCACGCGCTTTTCGTCGAACGGAAGAAAGGGCAGCTGCACCGGCACAGATCCCGTGGCCAGGATCACATGCTTGCCTTGCACCTGTGTGACGGTGCCGTCGTTGGCGCGCACTTCAATCACGTTGTTCGCCTGCATGGTGCCAAAGCCTTTGGCCCACGTGATCTTGTTTTTGCGAAAGAGGAACTCAACACCTTTGGTGTTCTGAGCCACAACGTCCACTTTTCGCGCCTGCATGGTGGAGAGATCCACTCGCACGTTGTCGGCCGTAATTCCATGCTCGGCGGCGTGCAGTCGCAGCCATTCGTAGTGTTCGGAGGAGCTCAGTAACGCTTTGGACGGGATACATCCGACGTTGACGCAGGTGCCGCCGAGCGTGGCGTCGCCTTCAACGCAGGCCACGGAAAAGCCGAGCTGCGCGGCGCGAATACTGGCGACGTAGCCGCCGGGTCCGCCGCCGAGCACGACGACGTCGAAGGATTGGGGAGTGGTCATGAGTAAAAGTTAATGCGCGTATCGGAACGTCACGATTAGCAATTGGGCATTTGCCCTATATCCCTGCGGAGAATGGCGACATAGGTTACCGCCAGACAACTTGAAGCGTCTGGTTCGCAGTGAGTACGGTGCGCCAGCGCTCCGATGCTCTTCCAACCGCCGAACGCGGAGCCCGTCTTCGTACGGTAACGTCAGTACGCGGCCAGACACCCTGCACGGTTTTCCGTGCAGGGTGTCTTTTTTTGGTCAGGAATTTTCGACTTTGTGGTGCGCGGTCGAACCGTTCAGTACAAAAGCATTGAGGCCGGGTCTTCCATGAGCTCTTTCACGCGCACGAGGAAGAGCACCGCCTGCTGGCCGTCGATAATGCGATGATCGTACGACAGCGCCACGTACATCATGGGGCGAATCACCACCTGTCCGTTTTCGGCCACCGGGCGATCCTGGATCTTGTGCAATCCAAGAATGCCAACCTGCGGATAGTTGATGATCGGTGTGGAGACGAGCGAACCAAACACGCCACCGTTGGTGATCGTGAACGTGCCGCCCATGAGATCATCAATTCCGAGCTTGCCATCACGCGCTTTTTTGGCCACCGCGCCAATGTCGTGACCGATCTCGATCAGTGAACGCGTGTTGGCGTCCTTGATGTTCGGCACCACAAGTCCAGCGTCACTCGCGACGGCAATGCCAAGATTCACGTAGTGGTGGTACACAATGTGATCACCGTCGAGCTGCGCGTTCACCGTGGGGTACGCTTCGAGCGCGAGGCACGCCGCCTTCGCAAAGAACGGCATGAACGAGAGACGCAGGCCGTGCGTTTTTTCCACCTTGTCACGCATGCGATCACGCAGCGCCGACACGGCCGTCATGTCGATTTCGTTGAACGTGGTCAGGTGCGCCGTGTTGTGCTGCGACTGCAGCAGGTTTTCGGCAATGCGCTTGCGACGCGTGGTCATCTTTTCACGCGTTTCGCGCGGGCCGTCGCTGGTCGCAGCCCGCGGGGCCGACGCCGGTGCCTTGGCGGCCGGCGAGGCCGGTGCAGCGGCTGGTGCAGCAGCGGGCGCGCTCTTGCTGGCGGCAATGACATCAACCTTGGCCACTACGCCACCGCGTCCCGTGCCGGCGACCTGTGAGAGATCGGTGCCCGTTTCGGCGGCGGTGCGGCGAGCCGCGGGTGAGGCCTTGGGGTCCGCTCCGGCCGCTGCTGGGGCCGCGGCTGCGGGCGCCGCTGCCGCAGCGGGGGCACTTGGGGCGGGTGCGGCCGCTGCTGGGGCCGCAGCTGCCGGCGCACTGGCGGACGGCGCTCCGGCGGACGGCGCACCACCGGTGACCTCACCCAGCGCGTCGCCCACGTTCACCACGTCGCCTTCGTTCTTGTGACGCGCGCTCAGCGTACCTGCTTCAAGTGCCGGCACTTCCACCGTGATCTTGTCGGTTTCGAGCTCAACCAGGGTTTCACCGGCCGCAACGGCCTCGCCAACCTGCTTGAGCCAGCGGGAGACGGTGGCTTCGACGATGGATTCACCGAGCGGGGGAACTTGGAAGGACGCCATGGCAAACGCTGGACAGTGGGATGCGACGGACGAAAGACAACCGCCCGACGTGGAGTTGGGGATTCTGCGAAATATAGAGCGGGGACCGGGCATTTCGTGCGGGGCAACGCCGATCTACCTTGAGCCGATGCCTCTCACGATGCGCGCCCTGACGATCTCAGCCCACGGTGACCTGTCGCAACTCGAAATGCGCGACGACGTACCGGTGCCACAACTCACCACGGCCACCGATGTGCGCGTGCGCGTGCACGCCGCCGCACTGAACCGACTTGATCTCTGGGTGCTCGGCGGCATTCCCGGTGTGCACATCACACCCAAGTGGGTGGTGGGCTCCGATGGCGCGGGCGTAGTTGACGCGGTTGGCTCCGACGTGCACAACGTGCGCGTTGGACAACGGGTGATCATCAACCCGGGTGTGGTTGATCGATCGTGCACGTGTGAATACTGCCGCGACGGCGATCAGCCGCTGTGCCTTACGTACGGCGTGCTTGGTGAGCACCGACCGGGGACCCTGGCGGATTATGTCGTTGTTCCGGCGGCCAATCTGGAAGTGGTTCCAGATACGATTTCATGGGCCGAGGCCGCGGCCTTTCCGTTGGCGACACTCACCGCGTGGCGCATGGTGACAACCCGTGCGCGCGTTCGTGCGGGTGATCATGTGCTCATCTGGGGCATAGGGGGCGGCGTTGCGCTGGCGGCGTTGCAGATTTGCAAATCGCTTGGCGCCACCGTGTGGGTAACGTCGGGCAGTGATGACAAACTCGCGCGCGCGCAGCAGCTTGGCGCCGATCATGTGATCAATCATCGCGCCGGTGACGCCGGCAAACAGGTGCGCCTGGCAACGAACAAGCGCGGCATGGATGTGGTGATCGACAGTGTGGGTGAGGCCACGTGGACGCAATCGCTGATCGCGCTCGGCAAGCGCGGTCGACTTGTCACGTGCGGTGGTACCTCAGGACCGATGGTGCAAACCGATGTGCGCCGCATGTTCTGGAACCAGTGGACGCTGATGGGTTCCACCATGGGCAGCGACAGTGAGTTTGCGGCGATTGCGCAACAACTGCGCGAAGGCAACCTGTTGCCGCCCGTTGATTCCGTGTATCCGCTCGTGGATGGGCGGGCGGCGTACGAGCGGTTGTCGTCGGGCGAGCAGTTCGGCAAAGTCGTGGTGCGCGTCGCACCATGAACGCCGATTCCGCGTCGTATACGCCCATCGAAGAGAAGGCGCTCCGCGAGGCCTACGCGCGTGACGCGTCGGCGATTTGTCCGCGTTGCGATGTGCCACTGCGTCACCGCGCCATTGGTGGTGGCAGCTTCGGACTCGGGTACTCGCGTCGACGCGAGTGGCTGCTCTGCCCATCGTGCAAGCGCAGTGTGCTCTTTGACGCGCAGCGGGGCACGCGTACCTGACACGGTGTGGGTCGCGAGTGGTGCCCCGAGGGAACGGGCGCATTTCACTCTGCTCTTCCCGCTGCCGACACTCCGAAACGTGCGGACCGCGTCATGCGCCGTACGTCGTCACCATCTTCGGGAGTGCGTATGGCAGGCTGTCCCTACACCTGGGTCCGCGGACTCTTCTCGAGTGGCGTGCCGCGCCACATTGATGCTTCGCAGCCGGCGAAAAATCTGATGGTCACCGTGGTGCGTGATGGCGAGGAGCGCGTGCGCGTCTCGCTTCCCGCACGCAGCGCCAAGTGGCTGATCGACATCATTCCTGACGACGTCGTGAAACGGATTCGCGCGGAAGACATTCCACTGGACGCGCTGGCGATCGAACTTCATCGCGCTGAGGAGCTATTTCCGCGCTCGATCTTTTCGCTGCGGGAATCCAATCGTCAGGTTGAAATCTGGCTCGAGTAGCCTCAGGCCGAACGGCCTGAGGTTGCATGCGCTCCCGTATCAGGCCGCTCGACTGGTGCTCGCGTGCACATCGAGATCGATGGGTTTGCAGCAGAGCCCGGCCGGATGATTGGGCACGCGCACGAGCGAGTCGGTCACGCCTAGCGTGCTTTCCGTACCGCCCAGAAAGATCGAACCACCCTTGGTGAGCAAGGCGGCCATGCGGTCCAGCACCGCCTTCTTGGTGGCCACATCAAAGTAGATCAGCACATTGCGGCAGAAGATGATATCGAACTGCCACGACGCCGGAAACGGATCCAGCAAGTTGTTCTCCTGAAACGTGACGCGCTTCCGCACATCATCGTTGAGCTGAAATCCTTCGGGCGTCTGCTTGAAGTGCTTCATCATGAGCTGCACTGGCAGACCGCGCTGGATCTCGAACTGGTTGTACAGGCCCGATTTCGCGCGCGACAGTACGGCGGTCGAAAAATCCGTGGCCAGAATTTCGACGCGTGTACCGAGCAGTTGCGGTTCAACTTTGGCCACAATCATCGCGATCGAGTAGGGCTCCTGTCCGGTGGACGCCGCCGCGCACCAGATGCGTAGCGGTCGGCCCGCATCGCGCGCTCGCTTCGCGGCTGCTGGCAACAGCTCATTCTCCAGCGCAACGAACGGCTTATTGTCGCGAAAGAACAGCGTTTCGTTTGTTGTCATGGCGTCGCACACATGCTTCACCATGGCGGGTTGCGGCGTGCCGCGCAGCGCCTGAATCAACGCGTTCACGTCGGCGTAACCGTACGTCACGGCCACCGGGGGAAGACGGCTTTCAATCAGGTACTCCTTGCCCGGTCCCAGCGTGAGGCCGCTCCGGCGCTTGAGCAACTCGCTCAGGAATTCGTAGTCTGGCGCACTGATCATGTGGTCAGCGCTCCGCACTGCTGCAAGATGGCCTGCGCGATCTGGTTGAGCGGCAGCACATCATGCGCCAACCCGGCGTTTGCTACCGCGCCTGGCATCCCCCACACCACACTCGAGGCTTCATCCTGCACAATGATGCGTCCGCCACGACGATGCACTTCGCGGCATCCCTCGCGGCCATCCTCACCCATGCCCGTGAGCACCACGCCGAAGGTTGATGCGCCGTACACTGCCGCGGCGGAACGCAGCATCGGGTCGGCCGAGGGCCGACAGAAATTTTCCGGCTCTGTTTGCGTGAGGCGCGTGAACGCGCGGCCTTCGTGCGTTTGAACCAGCATATGAAATCCGCCCGGAGCGATGTAGGTATGATTGGGGAGCATCGGCGCACCATCTTGTGCCTCGGCGCACGGGCGACCGCTGTCGCGCTCGAGTCGCTGCGCGAGCAGTGTCGTGAACACCGGCGGCATATGCTGCGTAATCACGATCGGCAGTGGGAAGTCGTGCGGTAGACTGCTGAGCACTTCGGCCAGCGCGTTCGGACCACCGGTGCTCGCGGCAATGGCCAGCAGTCGTGGCGGTGCATCGCTCGATCGTGCGGCCAGCACTTCTGTCCGCAAAGGAGCGTGCGCAAACTCTTTCGCCGGCGGTGCCTTGGGTTTCCCCCGGGCCGCGCGTCCGATTGCGCGAACCTTCGAGGCGATCTCGACCGTGAGCGCGGTGAGCGCCGCCGTGCCGCTTTTTGCGGCCGGTTTGGCAATGAAATCAGACGCGCCCAGTGCCATGGCCTGCATGGTGATTTCTGCACCACGCTGCGTAAGGCTGCTGGCCATGATGACGCGCGTGTTCGGATACTGACGCAGAATGAGCGGCAGCGCCGTCAGTCCATCCATTTCCGGCATTTCAATGTCGAGCAATACAACGTCAACCACGGTATGACGCAGTGCATCCAGGGCCACGCGACCGTTCGGTGCGGTGGTGACAACGCGCAAGTCGGACTGCTCATCGACGATGCGTCCGAGCGCGCCACGAATGACAGCGCTGTCGTCAACAATGAGCACGCGGATGGCGTCATCGGGCTTGATCACTGGACGCCGCACGCCTCAAGCTTCGAGCCAATGATCTCGGCGTCGAACGGCTTCATGATGTACTCGCTCGCGCCGAGCGAGAGTGCGTCGGTGATCTTGTCAAACGCCGTGTGCGTGGTGCACATGATGACCGGTGGCGCACTCGGTCTGTTTTGCGCGCGCAACGCGCTAAGGAACTGCAGTCCGTCCATGACTGGCATGTCCACGTCGCACAGAATCGCGTCCGGCGCGGGAGCGAGGTCCAGCGCGCTCAACCCCTGCGCGCCGTCCCCCGCTTCCGCTACGGAGTATCCCATGCCTTCG
This sequence comes from Gemmatimonadaceae bacterium, assembly GCA_051859245.1. Classification (GTDB taxonomy): domain Bacteria; phylum Gemmatimonadota; class Gemmatimonadetes; order Gemmatimonadales; family Gemmatimonadaceae; genus JAABRT01. Next base: position 308,381 of record JBHYGA010000006.1, on the reverse strand, counting down.
AGGATCCGTCGGATCGCCTTACGAATCGCCATCGAATCATCGATGACCAGTATGCGCTTCATGAGGGCTCCTATCAGAGTTTGCGCATGCGCGTCAGGAACTCGGTCACCGAGAGGTTCAGACGCTCTGATTCCACAGACAGCTGGCCAGCCGCGCTCTTGATGTTCTCGGCTGTTTGCGCGCCTTCCAACGCGACCTGCGTCACCATGCTGATGCTTGAACTGACCTCGGCCGTACCGCGCGCCGCTTCACCAACGTTGCGCGAGATCTCACCGGTCGCCGCGTTCTGTTCTTCCACCGCACTGGCAATGGTGGTTGAGATTTCGTTGATCTTGTGGATCACGTTGGTGATATCCTTGATGGCCGCGACCGCCGATGCGGTTTCCGACTGCACACCAGTGATCTTGGTGCCGATTTCTTCCGTCGCGCGCGCGGTCTGGCGCGCGAGCTCCTTCACTTCGTTGGCAACCACCGCGAACCCTTTACCGGCTTCGCCAGCACGTGCCGCTTCAATCGTTGCGTTGAGCGCAAGCAGGTTGGTTTGCTGTGCAATGCTGGTAATCACCTTCACGACCTGTCCGATTTCCTGGCTCGACACACCGAGACGTGCCATCGTTTCCGTTGTGTCGGCCGCCTGACGCACGGCGGCTTGTGAAATGCTGCTTGCGTCCTGAACGCGTCCGGCGATTTCACGAATGCTGGCCGTCAGCTCCTCCGCCGAGCTGGCGACGGTCTGCACATTGCGCGTGGCCTGTTCGGATGCGGCGGCAACGGCCTGGGCCTGTCGCGTGGTCTCTTCCGACGACGCGGCCATGCCCTGCGCGCTGGCCTCCAGTTCGGTGGAGGAAGAGCTCACCACACTCGCAATCGCCATCACGCTCGACTCGAACTCGTCGGCCATCTTCACGCGCTCGGTGATGATGTCCCAGTTCACCATCGGACCCACGTACTTGCCATGTTCGTCGTAAATGGCGACGGCGGTGAGATCAAGCGTTTCCGGGCCGACACGAATCTTGGCATTGTGCGGGAGATGCCGGTCCGTGGCCAGCATGCGACGCTGATGTTCCGGGTCCTTGTGAAAGATGTCGATCTTGGACCCCACCACGTCGGCGGCCTTGACCGGCAAGTGCTGCTCAATGCGCTTGAGCGTCGCGAGTGATGCGGGATTGATGTACGTGATGTTGAAATCCAGATCACACAGCATGAGGTTGATGCGCGCAGATTCAACCATGGGTTTGAACACCGCCATGTCGCGCCGCATGCGCACGGTCGCCGTAATGTCCGTTGCGAACTTCACCACCTTGATCACGCGTCCTTCACCATCACGTACCGGATTGTACGTTGCCTGCAGGGCAAGATGCCGGCCGCCTTTGCCAACGCGATCGTATTCACCGGTATGGAACTCGCCGCGATTGAGCTTGGCCCAGAACTCGCGGTACTCAACGCCCGCCACGTACGTCGGGTCGCAGAACATGGAGTGATGACGACCCTGCACTTCGGCAAGCGAGTAGCCCACCGCGTTCAGAAAGTTTTCGTTGGCGGTGAGCACCGTCCCGTCAACGTCGAACTCAATCACCGCCATTGAACGACCGATCGCGTTCAGTTGGCCTTCGTAGTCCGCGAGTCGAAGCTGAAGTGCGCCATCGGTGGATGCGGTTGTTGCCTTGCGACGCGTGGTTGCGGGCGCGGCGGCGCCGCGAGCACGTGGACGGACAGGGGTCTTGGTAGGCATGGCAGTTCCTTGCGGTGATAGTGAGGACAGTGTGGGAGCGATTGGCGCGGTCGGCGCCTCAGGTGGTCGGCTGATCCAGACGAAGAAATGCCTGCACATCGAGAATGAGCAGCAAATCCGACTCGCGGCGCACAATGCCGGAGCACGCGCTGCGCCAACGCGCGTCGAGCGTCGCCGGAGTGTCCTCGATCGTATCGCTATCGACCGCGAGAACATCTCCGACATCGTCGACCATGAACGCGAACAACTCGCCTTCCTGGCGGACAACAACGTTCATGAAGGGCTCGCCACCCGCGCGCAACGGAAGCCCCAGTGTGGTTCGCAGGTCGATCGCCGTTACGATCTGCCCGCGCAGATTGAGAAACCCTGCAATCGCGACCGGCGCGAGTGGCACACGCGCGATGCGCTGCGCCACAAGCACTTCCTGCACGGCGCCCACAGGAATACCCAGCCACTGATTGGCCAGCACGAACGTCACAAACTCCTTTGACGTGTTGGCTGACGCTGACAACGTGTTTGCAGTGCCGCGAGATGCGGCAGCGCCTGACGCATGCATGGTGGCGTTCATGCGGCCGCTCGCTCGGTAGAGAGGAGGCTGCGAATCGCTGCCACCACAGATTCGCGGTCAAACTTTGGCAGATAGACATCAAAACCGGCTTCGAGGCCGCGCGCGCGATCGCTTATGCTGTTGCGTGTCGTAAGCGCCATCAACTGCATGTGCGCCCACGACGGATTGCTGCGCACGGAGGTTGCCAACGCAAATCCGTCCATCCCGTCCATTTCGATATCACTCACGAGCAGGTCGAACACTTCACCCGCTTCCAGTCGCGCCAGTGCGCTCTCGCCTCCGGTGGAGGACGTGACATCGAATCCGGCGGCGCGCAGTGCGGGCGAGAGCAGGCCGAGAAAGAAGCGCGAGTCGTCCACAATCAGCACACGTGGCGACGCAACGCCGCTGTGTGCGCGCCGCGCCGCGTGCCAGTCTCCATGGGCGAGTCGCAAGAAGTAGTCCGTATCCACGACCTCGGTCGCCTTACCGTTGATCACGCACACGCCCAGCACGCCAGCGCGTGATGCGCCGCGCTCGATGCGAATGTGATCGTCCACAATGTCGCGCACCGCTTCCACCGCCAGGCCCATCGTCTGTCCGCCGTCGTCAAAGACAATGACGGGTCGAGGATTCACGGCGCGCATGTCCATGGCGGCATTCGACGGAATAATGGGAATAAGCGCACCGCGATACTGGACCAGATACTGGCCGTCCGCTTCTTCAAACGTGTCCGGTGCGAACTCCTCCAGCCGTGCAACCAGCGAGAGGGGTACCGCCTGCAGCGCGGGGAATCCCGCATCGAAGAGCAGAATGCTTTCCGTCGCCGACTGCGCTTCCTGCCGCCGCAGCTGCGCGTCAGACTCGGCGTCCGTATCACGCGTCGATCGTCCGTTGATGTCGGCCATGTTTGCAACGCCGGACGGATCAAGAATCATGATCACGCGACCATCGCCGGTGATCGTGCAGCCCGCGTACGCGCCCAGATGCTTGACGAGACGTCCTACCGGCTTGACCACGATCTCTGCGGTGTCGAACACCTCATCGACCACCAGCCCGAACCGCGTCTGTCCGACCTGACACACCACGATGCTCTGCGTTTCCAGGCTGTCGCGTGCGTCGAGTGCGAGCAGTCCGTGCAAGTCGACAAGGGGCAGCAGAACATCGCGCAATCGAAAGAAACGGGCGCCATTGACATGCTCCAGCAGATGCTGCTTTTCCTCAGTCACGCGTACCAGCTCGACCACGCCGATTTGTGGAACCGCAAAGGATTCGCCGGCGCACTCCACAATGAGCGCCGACACAATCGCCAGCGTGAGTGGAATACGAATACGAACGGTTGCGCCGCGGCCAAACTCCGACTGCAGCTCCACGGATCCACCGATCGATTCGATATTGCTGCGCACCACATCCATCCCCACGCCGCGCCCAGACACGTTGGTGACCGTTTCCGCGGTGCTGAATCCCGGTTCGAACACGAAACGCAACACCTGCATATCGCTGAGTGACTGCGCAACATCGGCGCGCACCAGTCCGCGTTCCACGGCTTTGCGACGCACACGGTCCACGTCGATGCCACGTCCATCATCGGCGATCTCGATGATGACATGACCGCCTTCGTGTCGAGCGCTTAGTCGTACCGTCCCCTGCTCGGGCTTTCCCGCCGCGCGTCGTGTCTTCGGGTCTTCAACACCGTGATCTGCGGAGTTGCGCACCATGTGCGTGAGCGGGTCCTGAATCGCTTGCAGGATCTGTCGGTCGAGTTCGGTCTCCGCGCCGTGCATAACCAACGTGATCTGCTTTCCCGCGGCGCTGCTGAGGTCGCGCACGAGTCGCGGGAGTTTGGTCCACGCATTGCCGATGGGTTGCATGCGCGTCCGCAGCACCGCGTCGAGCAGGTCGGTCGTCACGCGATTGAGATGCTGCACCGGATGCATGAACACTGATTGTTCGTCAACCGCGGCAAGTTGTGCGAGCTGATTTCGGCTGAGGGCGAGTTCTCCCACCAGATTCATCAGCTCGTCAAGCAAGCCAACGCTGACGCGGAGCGTGCTGTCGGCAATCGCAGAACGCGCTTCGCCGACATTGTCCGGTTCTGCAGAGGTTGTGGCCGACGACGCGCTGCTGCTCGGACCTGATCGTTCAGGTGACTCTATTGTCGCGGCAACGACGGGAGCGGGCGGCTGTACGTTCGATGCGACGCGTGGCGAATCCGTGGCGATCCAGGCATCCAGTGTCGCGATCAGCGCCTGATCGTCTCCTGCCGGTTCTCTCTCATGCTGCTCCAGCGCTTGCAGTATGCGCTTGATCTGGTCAACCGCAGCGAGCACATCGTTAATGAGCGCTGGCGAAACCGGAAGGCGACCGGCGCGCATAGCGTCGAGCAGGTTTTCCGCGGAGTGCGCGACGGTCTCAAGGCGCGTGAGACCGAGAAATCCGCAGGTCCCTTTGATCGTGTGCACCGTGCGGAATACGCTGTTCAACGGCGAAGCGTCCTCGGGACGTCGCTCCAGCGCAATCAGATCATTGTCGAGTCGCGCGAGGTTCTCCGAACTCTCCGTCAGGAAGTCACGCAGCAGGTCGTCCATGTAGCGGTTCCGCCATCGCTCGGAAAGAGAATGTGCTCAACCACCGACTACGGCGTCGTATCGATGTGTCCACAGGTATCGGAACCTTTGTGTCAGGACATTAGCCAGCGAACGATTCCAGTTTTTGAAAACGATTGGGCGTCAAGTATTCGGTGCGAGCCGTCGACAATCTTCATCATGCAGACCATTCGACTCATTTATGCGAGCGAAGCGCATCCGGAGTACACGAGCTACGCGTCGCTTACCGCGCTGCTGCAGCGCGCCGTTGCACACAACACCGCGCACGATGTCACCGGCATGCTGGTGTACAGCAGCAACAAGTTTCTGCAGGTGTTGGAAGGCAATCGCGATACGGTGAACGCGCTGTACAACCGTATCGTGAAAGATCGGAGACATCAGCGCTGCACCCTGTTGTCAGCGCAGGCCATTGAGCGACGCGATTTCGCGGACTGGGCAATGCGTCTTGTGGGAGCCGAAGACATACCAACCGCGCCGCGTCGCGTGCTGCTGCAGCGTCTCGCCAGCCAGTCGGTGTTCGATCCCTTTCTCATGACGGCGGACCAGGCCAGTCGCTTTCTTTCCGCACTGGCCGACGCTGAGCGGCGCGACGCGGCCTGACGCGTCCTTATACGACGCGCCCTGACGCGACGCGCCCTGACGATGCGGCCGCACGCCACATCTGTGGCGGCTTGCATTCGCGTGTAGATTCGCAGACATGCTCCAGACCGTGCTTTTTGCGCCGGGCCTGATTCAGGCGGCGGCACCGCTCCCCGACAGCTTCACCGAGCGACTCGAGTACAGCTTCACACTGATCGCCGAGTTCGTGCCGGCGCTCTTTGGCGCGCTCGTGATTCTCTTTGCCGGCTACCTCGCGGCGAAGCTCATCGAAAAGGGAGTGCACCGCCTGCTGCGCCGCGTGCGGTTCAACGACGTCCTGGACCGCGGCGGCGTACTGGAGGCGGTGGCCCGCTCGGGCACGCCCATCAATCCGGCCCGTGTGGTCGCCTCGTTCCTGTTCTGGGGCGTGATGTTCTCGGTGTTGCTGATCGCCGCCAACGCGATCGGGCTCGAGTCGCTGGCCGGCGTGTTCAGCGAGCTGCTGTCGTACATCCCGGGCATTATTGCGGCCCTGGTGATCGTGATTGTCGGCATCGTGCTCGGCGGCTTCGTGGAGGGGCTGATTCGTGCCGCTGCCGGTGCCGTGATCGGGGCCGCCGCGCTGGCCCGTGTCGGACGCGGCAGCGTCATCGTGCTGGCTGTGTTCATGGCGCTGCAGGAGATCGGCGTGGCCACGAACATCGTGACCATCGCCTTTGGCATCCTCTTTGGCGCCGTGGCACTCGCGCTCGGCCTGGCCTTCGGGCTGGGCAATCGTGAGCTCGCCGGGGAAATCACGCGCAGCTGGTACTCCCGCTACCGGGCCGAGCGTGAACTGGTTGAGCGGGAAGCCGCGGCCGACGAAGCCGAGGACTTTCCGGACACCGAAGAGTTCGCGGCGACCACCGAGTTTGATGTGGCGCAGCGTGTGAGCGCGGACTCCGAGCCGGCCGCTTCGCAGACGGGCCCCGAGGCCGTTGTCAAGCCCGAACGCGAGATCGGCGCAACGCGCTGAAAGCGTTGCCGCACAACGACTTGCGCGACTAGCGCAAAGTTGATTTACAGCGTGCGATCAAGTAGATTTTCAGGCTTGGCCGCACACTCGCGCAACTCCCGCGCGACCGTTCTGCTACGGCCCGTTCCCGTCTCCCCACGCCCTCTTCCATGACCGCTCCCAACGCCCGCGATCGCATTCTGCCGCGGATGATTCACGAGGAAATCAAGGAATCGTTCATCAACTATTCCATGAGCGTGATTGTCTCGCGCGCGCTCCCGGATGTACGTGATGGACTGAAGCCCGTGCACCGGCGTGTGCTCTACGCCATGAACGAACTTGGGCTCGTGCCGGGTCGCCCGTTCAAAAAGTGTGCAACGGTCGTTGGTGACGTGCTCGGCAAGTATCACCCGCACGGTGACAGCTCAGTGTACGACGCACTCGTGCGTATGGCGCAGGATTTTTCGCTGCGCTACCTGCTGGTGGATCCGCAAGGAAACTTTGGTTCCATCGACGGTGACTCCGCCGCCGCCTATCGATACACCGAGGCGCGCCTCACGCGCCTCGCGGTGGAAATGCTCACCGATATCGACAAGAACACGGTCGATTTTGCGCCCAACTTTGACGACCGCCTTGAAGAGCCGCGCGTCCTGCCGGCTGGCGCGCCGAATCTGCTCATCAATGGGTCGTCGGGCATTGCCGTGGGTATGGCCACCAATATTCCGCCGCACAATCTGCGCGAAGTGGTGGATGCATCGATTGCGTTGATCGACAATCCGGATCTCGACGCCGACGCACTGCGTCGCATTGTCACCGGCCCTGACTTCCCCACGGGCGGTTACATCTACGGCCGCGCGGGCATTGCCGACTATCAGAACACCGGACGCGGACGCATTGTGATGCGCGCCCGCGCCGTGATTGAAGAGCGCGAGTCGAGCGGCAAGTCGCAGATTGTCATTACCGAAGTGCCGTACCAGGTGAACAAGGCCAAGCTGGTGAAAGACATTGCCGATCTTGTGCGTGACGGCAAGCTCACCGGCATCTCTGCGCTGCGCGACGAATCCGATCGCGAAGGTATTCGTGTGGTGGTCGAGCTCAAGCGCGACGCGATTCCGCGTGTGGTGCTCAATCAGCTGTACAAGCACACGGCGATGCAGAGCACGTTCGGTGTGATCATGCTGGCGCTCGTGCCTGATGAAACGGGCCGCCTGATTCCGCGCGTGTTGAGCCTCAAGCAGGTGCTCGAGCACTATCTCAAGCACCGCCACGAAGTGATCGTGCGTCGCACGCAGTTTGATCTCGACAAGGCCGTTGAGCGCGAGCACATCCTGGAAGGTCTCAAGATTGCCGTCGACAACATCGACGAAGTGATTGCGCTCATTCGTGCGGCCGAAGACACGCCCACGGCCAGTGCGCAGTTGCAGAGCCGCTTTGGATTGAGCGAGCGTCAGGCAGAAGCGATTCTGAACATGCGTCTCGCCAAGCTTACCGGGCTTGAGCGTGATAAGCTCGAAGAAGAACTCGCCGAAGTGCGTGCGTTCATCGCCGAGTTGCGCAGCATTCTTGATTCGCGCGAGCGTCGCATGTCGATCATGAAGGGCGAGCTGCTCAAAGTGCGCGAAACGTTCGGAGACGAGCGTCGCACCGAGATCGTGAGCGATGAAGGCGAGTTCTCGGTGGAAGATCTGATCGCGGAAGAAGAGATGATGGTGACCATCTCGCGTCAGGGATACATCAAGCGTACCGCCGTGTCGCTGTTCAACAAGCAGGGACGCGGTGGTCGCGGCAAGATTGGCGCCGATCTCAAAGACGGCGACTTCATGGAACAGATGTATGTGACGTCAACGCATCACTACATCCTGATCTTCACCGATGATGGCCGCTGTTACTGGCTCAAGGTGCACGAGTTACCGCAGGCTGGTCGCACCACACGTGGAAAGCCAATTGTGAACCTTATTAACGTCACGCCCGACACGCGTATTCGCGCCATCGTGCCGGTGCGCGAGTTCCGCGATGACGAGTACCTGTTGTTCGGTACCAAGCTCGGCACCGTCAAGAAAACGGCGTTGTCGCAGTACTCGAACGTGCGTGCCAACGGCGTGAAGGCCATCAAGATCGAAGAAGGTGATGAGCTGATCGACGTGCAGGTGACCACGGGTACGAGCGACGTCATCCTCGGCACGCGCCAGGGCATGTCAGTGCGTTTCCATGAGCAGGATGTGCGCGAAATGGGACGCGACACCACCGGCGTGAAGGGCATTACGCTGAGCGAAGGTGACTCCGTGGTGGGCATGGTGGTGATTCGTCGTAATGAAGCCACGCTGCTTGTGGTTACCGAGCTGGGTCTTGGCAAGTGCACGTCGCTCGACGACTACCGCATTCAGAAGCGTGGTGGCAAGGGCATTCTCACGCTCAAGCGTACAGAGCGCACCGGACACATTGTGGCGCTCATGGAAGTGTCGTCGGACGAAGAGATCATGCTGATTACGCGCGGCGGCATCTCGATTCGCTCGTCGATGAACCAGGTGCGCGTGGTTGGTCGCAACACGCAAGGTGTGAAGTTTGTGTCGCTCGATAGCGGTGACATGGTGACCGCCGTAGCGCGCGTGGTGCCGGATGATGACAAGGGCGACGGTGACACGGGTGACAACGGTGACGTGGACACCACGCCCGATGGAGAGCTCGGACTGAACGCGTGAGCCATTCCACGCCGCTGGTTGGTCTCCCGCAGCTGGAAGCTGCAGCGCAACGCCTCCGTGGTGTTGCGCTGCGCACGCCATTGCTTCCCGTTGATGCACTGCGCGAAAAATTCCCGCATGGTGTGTGGGTGAAGGCGGAATGTTTGCAGCGGGTGGGCGCATTCAAGGTGCGCGGCGCGTTCAACTACGTGTCGAGTATGGACCCGGACGTGCGTGCGCGCGGCGTGATTGCGCCGTCCAGCGGCAACCACGCGCAGGCCGTGGCGTACGCGGCGCTGCATTTTGGCGTGCCATGTACCGTGGTGATGCCAACCACCGTGTCGCCGGCCAAACAAGCCGGCTGCGCGCGGCTCGGTGCGCGGGTTGAGCTTGTTGGTACCACCACGATCGAGCGCATTGCGCGGGCGGATGCCATCGCGCGCGAAACGGGCGCCACCGTGGTGCCGCCGTTTGATGACGATCTGATCATTGCCGGTCAGGGAACGGCCGGCCTTGAGATTCTTGATGACTTGCCGGAAACGGCTACCGTGGTGGTGCCGGTTGGCGGTGGTGGTTTGGCATCAGGCGTGGCCGCCGCCATCAAGGCGCGCAAGCCTGAGGCACGCATTGTGTGTGTGGAGCCGTCGGGCGCGCGCAAACTTTCGCGCGCAATTGCCAACGGCGGTCCGATCACGCTGGACATAACGAGCGGGATTCCAGATGGGTTACTCGGCGTGCGACTTGGCGATCGCAACTGGGATCACTTGTCGGTGCTCGCAGACTCGGTCGTGCAAGTCGACGACGGGCCCATTCGTTGTGCGATGCGCTTTCTGCTCGACCGCATGAAGCTGGTCACCGAACCCAGTGGCGCGATTACGCTCACGGCGGTGATGGAAGGAAAGGTTCCATCAGATGGACCCATCGTCGCGCTGCTCAGCGGCGGCAATATCGAGTGGGATGGATTGCTCGAGCATGTATCCGACGGCGCGATGGCCGATGAAGTGGTAGCACGCTAATGGCGGCGGGTGCGCGTATTCTGGTGGTCGACGACGATCCAGCGGTGCTGGAGTCGATCGGCTGGTTGCTCAAGGAAAATGGCTACGACGTGGCGCGTGCGTCGAGCGGCGAAGCCTGTCTGGAGCAACTTGGGGAGCGCACGCCCGATCTGATGCTGCTCGATATTCTGTTGCCCGACACCGAAGGCTATCTGCTGCTCGAGAAGCTCAAGGCCGACGAGCGGTGGCGCGATGTACCGGTGTTAATGCTGTCGTCGCTCCCGCCCGAAGATGCGTCGGTTCGCGCGCTGGGTTTGGGCGCGGTGGACTTTATTCGCAAACCGTTTCGACCGAAAGAACTGCTGGCGCGTGTTCAGGCGCACCTGCGTCACGGGGCCGTGTTCCGATCCACGCGCGACGCATTGCAGCGAACCGAGGCGGCGCTCCATCGTGCGCAGGAAGACGCCGAGAGCCGTCGCAAGCTCGTGGATATTCTGCATGAGGTCACAGGCGATCTGTCGGTGTCCGAGTTGTATCAGCTTCTCGTCGGTCGAGCGGCGCGCGCGCTCGGCGTGTCGCACTGCTCGGTGATTCTGGCAAAAACGGGCACGCGTACCGTGACGGTGGTGGCCGCCGTTGAGAATCCCAAGATCACGCACCTTGAAGTGTCGCTGGATCGATATCCCGAGATTGAAGCGGCGCTTGAAACCGGACAGCCGGTGCTGGTGGAAGACATCGCGACGCATCCGCTGTATGAAGGTGTGCGTCAGGTGTGGGGACTCGAAGGTATTGAAGTGAATATCCGATCGGTGATTGCGTTGCCATTCACGGTCGATCGTGGAGTGTACGGCGTGTTTCTCGTGCGTCGCACGCGTGAGCAGTCAGCGCTGGGTCCGGCAGATCTGGAGTTCGCCGAAGCGGTGATTACTGCGGCAGTCGCGGTGATTCAGCGTGCGCGCATGGTGGAGCACACCATGGCTGACAACGCGCGTCTCGAGCAGTTGGTGCAAACCGATCCGCTCACGCAGCTGCTCAATCGACGCGCGCTGTCGGAATCGATCACGGCCGAAATGGAGCGGGCGCTGCGTTACGACTCGTCGCTCGCGCTGCTCATGATTGATCTTGATCACTTCAAGCGGGTGAACGACACGTACGGACACCTGATTGGTGACGACGTGTTGCGTGATACCGCGTCGCTGCTCACGGAGCTCGTGCGTGGCAACGATGTGGTGGCGCGCTACGGAGGTGAAGAGTTCCTGATTCTGTTGCCGGAAACAGACGATGCAGGCGGTGTGGCGTTTGCTGAACGTGTGCGGGCCGCGATTGCGTCACACGCGTTCGCCACTCGTCCCCGTGAAGAAGGGCTGACCATTACGGCCAGTATCGGTGTGGCCACATTTCCGGCCGCGCGCATTGAGTCAGTAGAAGATCTGTTCGCCAGCGCCGACGCGGCGCTTTATCGGGCGAAAGCCGAGGGGCGGGACAGGGTTCGGCGGTAACGGAACGGTCGAGGCTGCCGCATCGGTGGCCGCTGCTGTCCGGGAGCGATGCCCGCTGGTTAGCTTTCGGGGTTCACTCCCCCTGACACTTCCCCGTTCGGAGATCCCTCCATGCGGATGCTCGTTCTTGGCGCCGGGCTGCAAGGCTCAGCGTGTGCGTTTGATCTGCTCCGAAATCCTGCGGTTGAGCGCGTCGTGCTCGCCGATGTGCGCATTGGCCCGCTGCCGGCATTCTTGCAGCCGTACGTCGGCTCGCGTCTTGTCACAACAGAACTTGATGTGCGCAATCACGATGCCGTGCGCGCGCTCATGCGCGAGAACACGGCGGTGTGCAGCGCGATTCCCTACTACTTCAACTTTCCGCTCGCGCAGCTAGCGGTGGAGTGCGGCGTGCACTTTACCGATCTCGGCGGCAACACCGAAATCGTGTTGCAGCAAAAGGGATTGGAAGCAGACGCCGAAGCGAAAGGTGTGAGTGTTGTGCCCGATACGGGGCTTGCTCCGGGTATGGTGAATATTCTGGCGCAGTACGGCATCTCACAGCTGGATACCACGTCAACGGTGAAGTTGTACGTGGGCGGGTTGCCGCAACATCCGGAGCCGCCGCTCAACTATCAGATTGTGTATTCACTCGAAGGTGTGGTGGATTATTACACCACCGAGTCGCTGGTGGTGCGCGACGGGCGTCGTGCAACGTTGCCGGCGTTGTCTGAAGTAGAGCAGGTGCAGTTCCCCGAGCCAGTGGGCACGCTAGAAGCGTTTCACACGGCGGGTGGATTGTCCACGATGGCGTTTCGCTACGACGGCAAGATTCCAAACATGGAATACAAAACGCTCCGCTACCCCGGACACGCGCGCATCATGGAAGCGATTCGCGATCTGGGATTGCTGTCACTCGACCCGGTCGACGTGAAGGGTCAGTCTGTGGTGCCGCGTGATGTGTTTGTGAAAGTGGCCGGCGAAAAACTGCGCAAGCCTGGCGGCAAGGATCTCGTTGCGCTGCGCGTGGTGGTCACGGGTACCAAGAACGGTGAGCCAGCGGAACGCGCCTGGCAAATGGTCGCGCGTTACGACGAGAAGAACGGACTCACAGCCATGATGCAGACCACGGGCTTCACGTTGTCGATCACATCGCAGCTGCAGGCCACGGGTGTGATTCGTCCCGGTGTGCACACGCCGGATGAGTGCGTGCCAGCGGACAAGTATCTGGCCATGCTGGCGGAACGTGGGGTGATTGTCGAGGCGATGCAGTAGTCGCATCCGCGACACACGGCGGCGCGTCGTGTACGGTTCTCAGTGATGCGAACCGCACAGACGCCCGTCGACGCCTCGTTCCCGCATGAAGGTGCGGCAAAAGCCGCGATCATCCTCGTCGGCGGGTTTCGCGCCGTTCCACCCGAGAAAGGCGGCCGGATCCTGAAACTCCCAGTAAAGGCGAACGCCCTCAATGGGGAGCTTGAAGTAGAGCGTGCGATCGGCTGGTACGGTGAGCACACCGGGCAGAGGGAGGGCCAGAATGAACGTCCAGATCAGCGCACCATTGAGTGCCATCGGAGTCGGCTCGATCGGTCGCGAGCCCGCCGCCCCCCACGCGCCAACAAACCGGGCGTCGGGCGCGTTGTTGGGGTACTCGCCACGGCACACCGCACCTGCGTGTCCCCAGTCCCCTCGTTCGTGAGTTTGATGCGCGTTCCGGTCTGTCTGATCAGTCTGATTGCCGCTTCCGTCACCACGTCATCACTGAGTGCCCAGGCGGGCCAGGATACCGCGCGACGAGATTCCACCGGCCAGACCATTACACCGGTCAGCGTGAGCGCGTCACGGGCCGCGGCCATGGTTGGTGGCGCCGCGGCTGTGGTGATCACACCGAGCGAACTGCGCTCGTCACCGGCGCCGCTGCTGGATCAGGCACTGCGCGAATCGCCGTTCGTGCTGGTGCGTCAGAACTCGCGCGGCGAAATGGAAATCTCCGTACGCGGCTCGGACTCACGACAGGCGGCCGTGCTCATGGACGGCGTGCCGATGACGCTCGGCTGGGATCATCGTACCGATCCGTCGCTGGTTCCAATCACGGGATCTGAGCGACTGGTGATTGTTCGTGGGCTGGGCTCGCTGCTCAACGGCCCCAACACACTCGGTGGATCCATCGAGATTTCACACGACGCGTCGGGCCAGCCGGCGGGCGGACAGTTGTGGGCCGGCGCCGGACTTGATCAATACGGGGCGACCGTGGGCACACTCGGCTACGGTCGACGTGTGGCGGAGTTTGCAGGCGGTGCGTTGTCGTTGCGCGCGGGCGGTGCATACAGACAGCGCGATGGAGTGGCGCTGCCCAACGGCGCGATTGATCCCACGGAACAGAACGGACTGCGCACGGGCACGGATCTCAAGCAGACCGATGGATTCGCGTCGCTGCGCTGGAGCAACACGCTTGGCCGCACGCTTGGTGTGATGATCTCTGGTTACGATGCGGAACGCGGTGTGCCGCCGGAAGAACATCTCGCGTCGCCCAGATTGTGGCGCTATCCGTTTGCGCGGCGGAACGTGGCCATGTTCTCGGCCAACACCGGACTGCTCACCACACCCTTCGGCACCGGCTCGCTTGAAGTTGGCGTGGGCGTGAACACTGGGACGTTCAAGATCGAAACGTTTGGTGATCGCGACTATGGACTCGTGACCGGCCAGGAGCTGGGTGACGAGCGCACCACGACGGCGCGCGCGCTGCTCACGCATTCACTGGGCATTGCGACATTGCGCGCAAGCTACACCAACGCAGATGTGCGCTACGAAGAAACGCTGTCACCAGCAACGCCGGTGGATTACCGACAGAAACTCGCCAGTACGGGTGTGGAAGTTGAAGCGCCGCTCAACGCGCGAACGGTGATCGCCGGTGGTGTGGTGTTCGATCAGTCGAGTACACCCGAGACGGGTGGACGTACTCCCGGGCAGGAACCGTTTGCCAATAGCGGCTGGCGCGTAGGACTCTCACACGCAGTGAACGCGCGTGTACGGCTGCACGCGAGTGCCAGTGAACGATCACGTTTTCCGGCGCTCCGTGAACTGTATTCCGGCGCGTTGAACCGCTTTATTCCGAATCCGGAGCTTAAGCCCGAGACGTTGCTTGGCGTTGAGGGCGGTGTGAGCCTGAACGGCGTGTTGCCGTCGCTCGCGCAATCCACGTTTCAGCTGATCGGCTTTCACCATCAGTTGGACGACGCGGTTGTGCGCATCACGCTGCAAAACCCCACACGATTTCAGCGTGTGAATCGTGATCGCATTGAGAGTGCCGGTGTGGAGTTGCTTGGTGGATTGGTGTTCGGAGATGATGCGATGCGTTCGATCACCGTGAACGGTGACGCCACGTTGCAGCGCATTCGGATTGTTGATCAGACGGCGCCGGGTTCGCAGCGTCGTCCGGAGAACAATCCCGAGCGTCGCGGGCGCGTGGAAGTGGGTGTACCAGTGGCGATGCAGCTGCGCGCGTTTGCTACGGCGCGTTATACCGGCACCCAGTACTGCCTCAATGGCGACTCGGGCAACGAAGACCAGCTGGCGGCGCGCACGGTGGGTGATCTGGCAGTGCAGCGTGACTTCCGCGTGGCCAACAGTGGGCCTTTCCGATTCTTGCGGGCGTTGTTCTCGTTCGACAACGTGGGCAACACAGCCGTGTACGATCAGTGCGGCCTGCCTCAGCCAGGCCGCACGCTGCGCATCACGATGACGCTGCGGTAGTAAGTTCGCGGCAGCGAGTAGCTGCCGATTACTTCACCGAAAACGCAAACTCGCCTTTGATCACGTGGCCGTCTTTGGCCATCGTGCGCCAAGACACGTTGTACTTTCCGGCGGCGAGCGGCGCTTCGATTGCCGCAACGATGGCGCCATCCGCCGCCTTCGCTAACGCTTTGGTCGCGACGTCTTGTTTCGCCGCGTTCGTGAGCGTGATTTTTGTGGCCGGCAGTTCAACCGCTTGCGAGAACCACAGGCTCACGGCCTTGGGTGATGCGTTGAGCGCGGAGTCGGCTTTGGGATCCGACTTGTCGAGCTTGAGGTGCATGGGCAGCAAGATCGCCGCCGCAAGCAGTGGCCAGAATCGCTGAGCGTTTCGCATCACTGAAACATGCCATAACTCGGCCCGTGATTCCAGCGCTTTTGGCACTTCTGGAGCGAGATTCGTGGCAAAATGGGCGAATCGTCGTGCCGTTGTGGCGTTGTGCCGTTGTGGCGTTGTGCCGTTGTGCCGTTGTGCTACGTTCGGAACTCGCTCACGAGCGAACGCAGTCGCACGCTCGCCGTCTGCAGCATTTCGGCCGTGGCCGAGACCTCTTCTGCTGAGGCGCTCGTTTCCTCCGTGCTGGCGGCGACTTCCTGCGCGGCCGCCGCGTGCCCTTCTGAGGTATCGCGCGCGCTGGTGAGCGAATGTTGAACGGCACCGAGCGACGAACGATTGGCGGTGACGGCCGACACAACACGACTGGTGGACGATTCTACGCGTTCCACCACACTCTCAATGCGCGAGAGCGCGACCGAGACGTCAGACGCCACACCACCAACATCACGCATGCGCGTGGCGCCGGCTTCGACGGACTGTGACGCACTGGCAAGCCGTCCACGAATGCGCTTCACACTGATCGTGACTTCGTGAGCAGCATTCGCACTCTGTTCGGCAAGTGTGCGCACCTCTTGCGCCACCACCGCAAAACCTCGCCCCGCACTACCCGCGCGCGCCGCTTCAATGGCCGCGTTCAACGCGAGCAAGTTTGTTTGTGTGGCGATTTCAGAAATTACATTCACAAAATCATCAACAACGCCCGTCGCATCGCGCAGCGCGGTCATCTCCTGCTGCGATTCCAGCACCGTTTGACGAGCGGCGGCGAGCACGTCGAGCGCTTTCTGCACCTGTTCACGCGTGGCGTTGGCCGTGGCGCGGATATCGTGACCCGCCGATCCCGAATCTTCGGCCGCTTCACCAATCGACGCGCCCGCTTCGGCCAGTTTGCGCACCGCGTCACTGGCCGCGTTCAGCGCGTCGAGTTGCAATGCGGCGCCGTGTGAAATGTCCATCACGGCCGACGTCACATGCTGTGATGACGCTGCTGCAGCCGATGCCGACGCGGTTAGTTCACTTGCCGCGAGCGTGACCTGGTCGGCTTCCACTTTCACTTCCTGCAACAGCGTGCGCAGTCGTTCACGGGCCTGCGACATCGCGCCGAGCAAATCGGCGTACTCGGCGGCAATCTCGCTGCGGTCGAGTGGTTCGTCTGGGACACGCAAGTCGCCGGCGCCAATCGCGCCCATTTCCGACTGCAATGCGCCAAGCGGACGCGATACGGCGCGCGATGTAGTCAGACCAAAGAACGCGGCCACAAAAAACGCGAGCAGAATGACCACGGCCAATGACAATTCGCTTTGGCGCTGCGTGGCGGCCATGTCGGAAACGGCAACGTCCGTGCCGGTTCGCACGGCGTCACGCAACTCCCGCAGTTGTTCCTCGATGCGGCCGATGTCCTGCGATGTTTGGTCGAGAACCAGCGTGGCTTCGGCGTTGCGATTCAGTGCTTGCAGCGCGGCCGCGCTGGCGATCCGCACTTCGAGTAACGCCTGCATTTGCGACACGCGTTCAAGGACCATGCGTTCGCGGTCCCCGAGAATGGTGTCGGCGCTGGCGGCTCGGAGCAGGCGGTCGGCTTCGCTGGCGAGATTGCGATAGCGCTCTGCTTCATCGCTGGTGCGGACCTGCAGATACCGGAGTCCACCAACCACTTCACGGAGAATTCCGGTAATCACGCGTTCGGCGAGCTCTGTTTTGGCCGATAGCTGCGCCACCGTCTGCTCGGATTGCAGGTTAGTACGCTGGAGTCCTAGCCAGGCGAGAATTCCGGCGAGCAACAGCAGTCCAATGGACGCGCCAAAGCCCGCCAGCAGGCGAGCGCGGATCGTTCCGAGTCGAAGGAAACCGGCCATGGGGGTTACGGCCTCACCGTCGAGACAACAACACTGCGCCCGATCACATCGTGTGAGGTCGGATCGAAGGCAATACGGCCGGCGACACCATTGATCGAGAGTGCCGCGATGGCGTTGCGGATGCCCTCCCTGGTGCGCGGGGAGGCGTTGCGAACGGCCGCGCCGATCGCCATGGCGGCATCATAGGAGAGGGCGCCGAACATGTCTGGCGGGTCACGGTAGGCCCCTTGCCAGGCCTTGAGGAACTGCTGGGCCTCGGCGCTGGTGGCGCGATCGGCCTGAAAAAAGGTCACGTAGCGCGCGCCCGCAAACTCGGGCTGCTGCGCCAGGGCTTCCGTGCCGTCGCCGCCAATGAACTGGGCGCGGGCGCCGGCGGTGCGCAGGGCGCGCAGAAAGATCGCGGCGTCCCCTCCGTCGCCCGGAAACAACACCACGTCGGGATTCCGGCCGGCGATGTTCATGGCGTACAGGTCCCAGTCCGTCTGATCCGCGAGGTACGGATCGCGGACTACGATGCGTCCACCGAGTTCGCGCCACGTTTGAGCGTAGGCCGTGGTCCAGTCACGACCGTAACTGTCGTTCCGATAGACGATGGCTGCTGTCCGGAAGCCCAGGGAGTCGTAGGCGTAACGCGCCACGTCCCGGGCGCCGGCCTCGTCGCTGGGCGCGACGCGGAAAAACCAGGGGCTGATGCCGGACAGGGCCGGACTGGAGGCGGTCGGGGAAATGGCCGCGACGGCGTTCACGCCGCCTTCGCCCACCGCGGCGTAGACGGGGATCGCCAGCTGGGTATTGCCGCTTTCCGGGTGTCCCACGACGGCGGCCACGCTCGGATCGGCCCGGTGCGCTGCCGCGACAGCGACAGCACTGGACGCAGAGTCCGAGGGCAGCGCGACCCGAAAGCGAACGCCCGGCGCGCGATTGAGTTCGGCGACGGCCAATTCCACACCGCGCACGACATTCTCATAGCCAGGACGACCTGGTAGCGCGCCGACGCCAATAGCGACATCATCACCCAGCGCGGCGGAATTCGAGCACGCCGCGAGCGCGATGAGCAGAGCGGGAACGACCCAGTGTGGCGACGGTGGCGTTGGATGCATGGCGTGCGGAGTGAAGCAAAACGCGTTGCGTGCGATATCGGAACAGTCGGTCCGAATGAGATCGATGGATCGGGTGCCGATACTCTCTCGTGTACGACGATCATCGCACGCAGAGGCAAACTTCTCACGGAGTTGCTTGCCTTGTGCTGAAACGGCGGTTTAGCTTCGACTGACTATCAACGAATCTCGTCGAAACACATCGACTCTCTCACTCTCGGAACTGGCATGTCTTCGTTGTTCCGCCGGCGCCGGTGGCATACCGTCGCACTTCTCTCAGCACTGGCGCTTGTTGCCGGTGCCTGCAGCACCGAGTATCCGAACTCAACGTTCAATCACACGACCGACTTCAACGCGGCGACTGACGTGTTGTGGGACAAGCTCCTGTTCTGGGGCACGCTCGTGTTTATTGCCGTTGAAGTTGGCCTCGTGTACGTCATCATTCGTTTCCGCCGCCGTCCAAATAGCGCAGATCCGAAACCGGTGCACGGCAACACGGTGCTTGAGATTCTCTGGACTGCAATTCCAGCCGTCATCCTGATTTTCATTGCGATTCCGAACGTGCGCACGATTTTCGCCACGCAGGCGAAAGCGGCGCCCGACGCATTGCAAGTGGAAGTCATCGGACATCAGTGGTGGTGGGAGTTCCGCTACCCGGAGTACGGCATCACCACCGCCAACGAGCTGTATCTCCCCAAGGGGCGCACCGTCAACTTTGCGCTGACCACGGTGGACGTACTGCATTCGTTCTGGATTCCGCAGCTTGGTGGCAAACGCGATTTGATCACGAATCGCACGAACTACCTGTGGTTCACGCCGAACGAAGATCTGGATATGTCGGCGCTGAACGGTTTCTGCGCCGAGTACTGCGGTTCGTCGCACGCGAACATGAAGTTCAAGGTGTACACGGTGTCGCCGGACGAGTTTGAAAGCTGGGCCAAGCATCAGGCGAGTCCCGCCGTGTTTACGGGACCGGCGGCACCAGCTGCCGCTCCGGTACCGTTGTTGCCGGCCAGCACCGATGCGGCCGCGACCACGCAGGATTCAACCGCGGTGGCTGCACCGGCTCCTGTGGCCGCGCCGAGCACGGGCTATTCGTTCCCGCGCGAGCAGCTGCCAGCGTACGTGATTCCGACCACGCGTTTGCCGAAGGATCTGACGTTCGACGAATCGCTGCTCGCCGCCGGTGATGCAGAACGTGGACGCGAGTTGTATTCCCGCTCGAGCTGCATTGGTTGCCACGCGATCAAGGGCAATCCGATGTCGATGTCGAACGTTGGGCCTAACCTCACGCACGTTGCATCGCGTCACACGATTGCGTCGGGGTATTACGTGAATGACGCGAAGCACCTCGCGCTGTGGATCAAGAATGCAACGGCGATGAAGCCAGGCAGTCTGATGCCAGCCATTGGTGTTGGAGAGATGGATTACCGGATCAAATCGGTCATGACACCCGCCAAGGGTGGACTCACGGACGCTCAGATCGCCGACATCGTGGCGTATCTGCAGGCGCTCAAGTAACACCCTCACACACTATTCGCGATGGCTACCATCGTCGCCGCCCCGCCGTACACGCAGTCAGCCGCGGAGTCCTCGAACACGGGACTCTGGAGCTGGCTCACCACGGTCGACCATAAGCGCATCGGGGCGCTCTATCTCGTGACGTCGCTCATCTTTTTCGTGATTGGTGGATTGGAGGCCGCGCTGATTCGTGCGCAGCTCGCCACACCAAACGGACAGGTGTTGTCGGCCGACATGTACAACCAGCTGTTCACGATGCACGGCACCACGATGGTGTTCCTCGCCATCATGCCGCTATCGGCTGCGTTCTTCAACTTCCTCATACCGCTCCAGATTGGCGCGCGAGACGTGGCGTTTCCGCGACTCAACGCGTTCAGTTACTGGGTGTATTTGCTGGGCGGTATTTTCATCACGGTGCCGATTTTCTTCTCGGTGGCTCCAGATGGTGGATGGTTCGGTTACGCGCCGCTGAGCACGAAGCAGTTCTCGCCCCAGATCAACATGGATTTCTGGGTGCTGGGTCTGCAGATCCTCGGCATCTCGTCACTTGCCGCCGCGTTCAACTTCATCACCACGATCATCAACATGCGCGCGCCAGGTATGCACCTGATGCGCATGCCGATCTTTACGTGGATGTCGTTCGTGGTGCAGTTCCTGGTGGCACTCGCGTTCCCGGTCATCACCGTGGCGCTCGTGTTCCTGCAGTTCGACCGATTCTTTGGTACGAACTTCTACGCGATTGGCGCCGGCGCTGACCCGCTGCTGTGGCAGCATCTGTTCTGGGTGTTCGGACACCCCGAGGTTTACATCCTCATTCTGCCGGCCTTCGGTCTCGTCTCCGAAGTGTTGCCCACGTTCTCCAAGAAGCCGCTGTTCGGTTATCCGGTCATGGTGTACTCCGGTATCCTCATCGGCTTCCTCGGATTCGGCGTGTGGGCTCACCACATGTTCTCGGTGGGCATGGGCCCGATCGCCGACGCGGTGTTCTCACTCACCACGATGCTGATCGCGATTCCAACCGGTGTGAAGATCTTCAACTGGATGGCCACCATGTGGGACGGCCAGTTGCGCTTCACCGTGGCCATGAAGTTTGGTGTGGCACTCGTGGGCATGTTCACGATCGGTGGTATTTCCGGCGTGATGCACTCGTCGCCGCCGGCCGACTTGCAGCAGACGGATACATATTTCATCGTGGCGCACTTTCACTACGTGCTCTTTGGTGGCTCGATGTTCGGTCTCTTTGCCGGGTTGTATTACTACTTCCCGAAAATGAGCGGCCGTTTCATGAGCGAGAAGCTCGGTAACTGGCACTTCTGGCTGTCGCTGATCGGCATGAACCTGACGTTCTTCCCGATGCACTTCAGCGGACTGCTCGGCATGCCGCGCCGCACGTATCAGTACGACGCCGGTCAGGGACTCGACCTGTTCAACATGCTCTCGTCCATCGGCACGCTCGTGCTCATGCTCGGCACACTGTTTGGTTTGATCAACCTGTGGAAGTCGTGGAAGTCTGGCGAGCGTGCCTCGAGCAACCCGTGGGGCGCGCCAACGATCGAGTGGGCGATTCCTTCACCGCCGCCGGAGCACAACTTCGACGAGCTGCCCAAGATCACGTCGCGTTATCCGCTGTGGGATCTCAAGGGCACAGTGGTCTCCAAGCCGACCACGGTCGCCGAAGAAGCGGGACACGTTCAGAAAACCGCGAAGCAGCTCGGCATTACGATGCCGAATCCGTCGATCATGCCGCTCATCTGCGCAGCGGGTGTCATCTTCATGTTCAGCGGCATGCTCTTCACCGATTCCAACATCAAGCTCGCCATCGGCATCATGATCACCGGCGCGCTGTGGTGGATTACTGCACTGTACAACTGGCTGATGACGCCGCTCGAGGATGCACACTAGTATGACCGCGACCACTGCTCCCCATGTCGAACATGGTGAACCTGGCCACGGCGGCCACTACACCACGCTCGGTCTCGACAACCGCAAGGTGGCGATCTGGACCTTCATCGGGTCCGAATGCATGCTCTTTGCGTCGCTCATTTCCACGTACCTGATTTACAAGGGACGTTCGATCAAGGGCCCGTTCCCGCATGAGCCGTGGACGGAGCCCGCGACAGGGAAGGTGTTCCCGGCCATTCTCGATATTCCGGTCACATCGGCGTCCACGTTTGTGCTGCTGATGTCATCGTTCGCGATGGTGCTGGCGCTCGCGGCTGTACAGAACAAGAACCTGCCCAAGCACACGCTCGGCGAAAAAATTCTTGGCTCGAGCAAGCTGTGGCTTTGGGTCACGTGCCTGATGGGCGTATCGTTTCTGGGCTTCCAGGCGTTCGAGTTCACCGCCTTCATTCGTGAAGGACTGAGCATTCGCACGAACCTGTTTGGTTCGAGCTTCTTTACGCTCACCGGTTTCCACGGTGCGCACGTGGCGGTTGGTGTCTGCTGGTTGTTCTCGTTGCTCGCGATTGATTACAAGCGTGGTTTGCAGCCGAGTGATGCCACAAATGTGGACATTGCCGCGTTGTACTGGCACTTCGTTGACGTGATCTGGATCGTGATCTTCACGCTCGTGTACCTCATCAAGTAAGGGGCGCAAATGGCTAATGAACACGCGCCCGCTGCAGGGGCGCACGCTGATGGTCACGAGCATCCGGGTTGGAGCACGTATTGGAAGATTGCCGTTATCCTGTTTGTGATCACGGCGGTGGAAGTTTCCGCGTTCTACATCCCGGCGTGGGAAACGAGCTGGGTGTACGTGCCGAGCATGCTCACGCTGTCAACGATCAAGTTCGTGCTGGTGGTCATGTACTACATGCACCTCAAGTACGATCACAAACTGTTCCGTTCATTGTTTACCGGGCCGCTCATCATTGCGGCACTCACTTTGATCGGCCTGATGTTCCTGTTCAGCAAGTTGTCGATTCGACTCGGCCTGCTGAGCTGAGGCCGTTTCCGGCACCATCATGTTGCTGTTGCACCCTGCAGTAGATCTCGGCGCGAGCTTCACGGTTCACCCGAGTACAGTGATCGGACTTTCGGCCCTTGGCGCGCTCTACCTCTGGAGAGCGCGTCAAGGGCCGTCTGCACTTGATCTGCAACCCGCGCTTCCGCTCGCGCCAACGGCGCACGGCGATTCACTCACTGGCACGCCTGCGGCGGGCGACGAAGCCGACGGACCAAGCATTGCGCAGCGCGCGTCATTTTTTCAGGCGCTGTTCCTGCTGTTCTTCACACTGAACGGTCCGCTGCATGATTTGAGCGACTATTACCTGTTCAGTGCGCACATGGTGCAGCACTTGATTCTCACACTGGTGGTGCCGCCACTGTTGTTGTTCGGCACGCCGGGGTGGATGCTGCGTCCGTTGTTGCGCGTGCCGGTGGTTGGCCGCGTCTTTCGCATGCTCACCACAACGGCCAGCAGTTTTCTCTGGTTCAATGTGGTGCTCGCGGTGTGGCACTTGCCGCCGATGTACAACGCAGCGCTTGAGTTTCACGCGGTGCACATTACGCAGCATCTGATGTTCATCAGCACCGCGGTGCTCATGTGGTGGCCGCTCACGAGTCGCATGGCGGAGCTTCCGCGACTCGCGTTCCCAGGTCAGATGTTGTTCTGTTTTTTGATGGTGATTCCGATGTCGGTGGTGTCCATCTACATCGTGATGGCCGACTCCTTGTTGTACCCGGCCTACGCCACAGCGCCGCGCATCATGGGCATCACACCACTCGATGATCAGCAGTATGGTGGGCTGATCATGTGGATTCCGGGTGGGGTGTTCTTCTACGCGGTGATGACGGTGGTCTTCTTCCGCTGGGTCAACCGGGACGCCGAGGATACGGCGCTCGGGGAGCCGGCGTAGCGCTGCGCCCTTGTGGGTGCTCGGCCGGCGGCCCGGGAACCCGTCCTTCGCGCCCACTGCCGGCCGGGCGCGCCGGGAGCGGGCGGGGCGCCCGCCCGGCGCTGGCCTGCAGAAGGCGCGGCGGACGGGCTCCCGGTCCTTGGGGAAGCGCTAGTGCCAGCGGAGTGTGGTGCCGAACCCGGCGCGCGCGCCGGACTTGAGGTCGGACCCGCTGCGCGGCGGGAGCTACTTACCTTCGTGGTCTTGTCGCTGCCCGCAGCCCCCGCGCAAACGCAGGCCCTGGTCGGGTGCCCCCGCGCCGCGCCTTCTGTCGGCCAGCGCCGGGCGGGCGCTCCGCCCGCTCACGGCGCGCCCGGCCGGCAGGGGGCGCGAAGAGGGGGCACCCGACCGGGGCCGGGACTTCCAGCACCCCAGCTCTAACCAGCGAGCAGATCCAAAGCGGTTACGAGTCGGCCCCAGCAAGCACCTGACCCACGCGACCCGGGAGCGCCGGGTGCTGGCGGTACATGTAGTAACCCATGGACGCGGCACCGATCAGGTTTGCAATGAACACCTGCAGCCACGTCAGCTGGCCAAAACCCTGCGAGAGCACCGACGTCCAACCCACCCAGCCGACCTCGAACACGATGAAGAGGCCGATAAAGCCGATCAGCGCCGACGGGGTCTCTTCGGCCTTGCTCACCACCCAGGCGAACAGCAGACCGATGCCGACGAAGAGGGCGAAGTGGAAGACCGTGTACAGCAAGAAGGACGCGGGGGCACTCGGTGCGCCCACCCCCTGAAAAACCGAGGCCAGTGACGAGCCCAGCATGATCGGCGTGGCCAGGAGGCTGCCGGCAATGGCGTCAAGAATTCCAAACCAGATCGCAATGGCGGTGGCGCCGATCAGACCGGCGGAGACGCCTTCGCGGATGACCGTGTTTCGATCCATGGGCATGCAGGTCGTTCCTCGTGGAATGGCTTGCGGAGGGTGCGCGGGGGCGATGCCGTTCACGCGCGAGGTGGGATGCTCGAATGTTCAGACTGTACAGGCTTTGCGCCAGAGCCAAATCGTGAGAAGTGGCGCGATTGACGCTCCGCTCATCAGATTCACTCAGCCATCTGTGTCAACGCGGCTAACGGACATCGCGTTTCCGGATACACACCGGCCGAAACAGGATCGTCGTTCTCCCCTCTGATACCCCACCATGACCGTCCTTCGTTCCCTTCGCACCGCGTCACTTTCACTTCTGATGCTCGGTGCGGCGTGTGGTGGCGGTGCAGGAACGGCGGATCGCGCCAGCGAAGTGGTACAACTCGATCCCGCGACGGCGTGCACCAGTCTCACGCCGTCGCCGGTGGCGATCGCGGTGCTCGACTACATCACCACGGCTGATCCGAAGCCGCTGCGTTTTTTGAATGCAGCCACGACCGATTCCGCGCTGCCACCAGCCGCCGAAGCGGTCGTGAAAGAAAAGGGACCCACGTTTTACTGGCTGCCGAACGAAAAAAATCAGCAGCAGATTCGCGATAAGCTGGAGAGTGGTGGTGAATGGCCGAACATGCTCGTGCTCGTGCGCGAGCTGACGGACAACGGCGCTGGCACCACGGTGGTGCGCGTGGGCGGACGCTACGTGGGACGTCCACATGACGGACGGGAGAGCCCCGAACGTCGATACACCATTCGCTGTCAGGTCGACTCGGTGGCCACGTGGGTCATGGACAGCACGGGAGGCGCGTGAGCGCGGTTGCGCAGCCTGAAATAGTGCCGGCGTCGCGACCGAATCCGGTTGCGCCGCGCGCCAATACAACGGAGCGATTGCTCGCGCTCGATGTATTTCGCGGCATTACCGTGGCCGGCATGTTGCTCGTCAACAACCCCGGCACGTGGGGTGCAATTCATCCGCCACTCGCGCACGCGGCGTGGCACGGATGGACACCCACGGATCTCATCTTTCCGTTTTTTCTGTTCATTGTTGGCATCACCACGCATCTGTCACTGCAAAGTCGACGTGCGCGCGGTGACAGCGATGCCATGCTCGTGCGACAGGTGCTCCGCCGTGGCCTGCTGATTTTTCTCTGCGGCCTGTTTCTCTCGTGGTTTCCCGGATGGACGTACACGGCGATTCCTGACGTTGCTGATCCGAGTTTCATGGATCGTGTGATCTACCGCATCGAACATCTGCGAATCCTCGGCGTGCTGCAGCGCATCGGCCTGGCGTACACGATTGGTGGATTGCTCACACTGCGTTTCGCGTGGCGGGCGCAGATTGTGCTCACCGCGTGCATTCTGCTCGGCTACTGGGCGCTGATGACGCTGGTACCGGTGCCGGGCACTGGACAGATCGGCGCCGCATTGCTCGACGAACCCGGACTCG
This sequence comes from Gemmatimonadaceae bacterium, assembly GCA_051859245.1. GTDB lineage: Bacteria > Gemmatimonadota > Gemmatimonadetes > Gemmatimonadales > Gemmatimonadaceae > JAABRT01. Next base: position 281,955 of record JBHYGA010000006.1, on the reverse strand, counting down.
TGCTGAGCGCGTGGGTGGATCGTGCGGTCCTCGGTGAAGCGCATTTGTATTCGGGCACCAAAACGTGGGACCCGGAAGGGCTGCTCTCCACGTTGCCCGCTGTGGGGACCGTGTTGCTCGGCGCACTCACCGGCGCGTGGTTGGCCCAGCGAGAGCGCGCGCTTGGCGATCGTCTGGCGGCCATGTTCGCGGTGGGCGCGATTCTCATGGTGGTGGGCACATGCTGGGGTTGGGTGTTCCCCATTAACAAAGGGCTGTGGACAAGCTCTTACGTACTGTTGGCCGGTGGCATGGCGTCCGTGATGCTTGCGACCTGCCTCTGGCTCATTGATGGACTCGGTATTCGCGGCTGGACTCGGTTTTTTGTGGTGTACGGCATCAACCCGCTCGTCGCCTTTCTGGGTTCGGGGCTGATGGCGCGACTCATTGGCGGCATGATTGTGTGGGAGACAGAAACCGGTCGCACGTCGCTGCAGGCATTTATCTATCGCGAGGTGTTTGCGCCGTGGTTCGCGCCCAAGAACGCTTCGTTGCTCTTTGCGATTGCCTTCGTCGTGCTTTGGTACGGTATCTTGTCGTTGATGCACAAACGAGGAATCGTGGTCAAGCTGTAGCGTGGTGCGGCACGTGTCGACACTTTGAGTGTAGCACGACGCAACGTTCCCTCACGTCCTGGTTCATGAATCCACGCAGCGATTATTTGTCTCGCTCGCGGCCCGCGTTTCGCGCGCTGTCTTCGATTGGTCCCACATTTGTGGCGCTTGCCGCACTGCTGGTGGCCCCCACGAGTTCGCACGCGAGCGAAACATCGCCGCTGCATCGTGTGATGCCCGCGTTGCAGCAAACAACGCGTCGCCCCGCGCCCGCGAAAAGACCCAAGGCCACACCAGTTAGCGCGCGCAAAGCGCCGGTGGTCCTCAAGGCAACGTCGCCGGTCGGCGCTTCGGCGCTTTCGTCAGATCTGTCGAGCATGCTCGGCGCGAAAACGCGAAATGGGCAGTGGGGCGTGATGGTTGTTTCGCTCACGCGTGGTGACACGCTGTTCAAGCAGTCGGCCGACACGCCCATGGTGCCGGCTTCCACCATGAAAACGTTCACCGCCGCGCTGGCGCTTGAACGGCTGGGCCCCGATTTCGCGTTTTCCACCGATGTGCTGCGCGATGGTGCGTTGGGACCAGACGGTGTGGTGCACGGCAATCTGATTCTGCGCGGCGATGGTGATCCGGGTTTGTCGCCACGATTCGTGCGCGGTGGCCCCGACGCGCCCATGGACATGCTGGCGCGCTTTGTGGCCGGTGCGGGCGTTAAAAGAATCGACGGTGATCTGATTGCCGACGCGAGTGGCATGGAAGGCCGACGCATTCCCGAAGGCTGGCTCACCCGGTACGCTGGCGCGTCGTACGCGGCGCCGTTCAGTGCGTTGTCGCTCAACGAAAACATCGTGATCGTGGGTGTGTATCCGCAAAAGGGCGGCGCCGAGGTGCGGCTGGAGCCCGCATCGAGCGCGCTGAAAACGGTGTCGAGTGTTCGCGTGGTCCCAGGGCGCAGCACCAGACTGTCGGTGCGCATGATTGGCGAATCCCAAGTGGTGGTGACTGGCACGATTGGCGTGAACGCAGCACCGTATCGCGTGCAGCTGGTGGTTGCGGATCCTGTCACGTTCACCGCCGGTGCGTTCCGCGAAGCGTTGCGCGCTCAGGGCATTGAGGTCGCCGGTGCCATCAAGGTGGGACGCACGCCCGAGGGTTCGTTGCTCGTGACCTCCATGCCGTCGCCGCCCTTATCGCGACTGGTGTCGGTGATGAATCGCGAAAGCATCAACCTGTACGCCGAGCAGATTTTTCGTGGGGCGGCCCGCGGTCCGCTGCGCGATCAGGAAGGGTCTGCAGACAACGCGTACTCGCAGCTTCGCGAGTTCGCAGTGTCGCGCATGGGCATCTCGCCGAATGCGATCACGGCCACCGATGGCAGCGGTCTGTCGGTGCTTGATCGCGTGACACCGCGTGCTCTCGTGCAGCTCATGAGTTACGCGCACGGTGCGTCATGGTCGAGCGTGTTTCACGGATCGTTGCCGGTGGCCGGCGAGTCGGAAACACTGCGCACACGCATGCGCGGTACCTCGGCGCAGGGCAACCTGCACGCGAAAACGGGCACCACGAATGATGTGATCTCGCTCTCGGGCTACGTGACCGCCGAGAATGGTGAGATCCTCGCGTTTGCGTTCCTGTACAACGGCGCGGATCGATGGAACGCGCGCGAAACGATCGACGCCATGGGGCCGACGCTCGCGTCCTTCTCGCGCTGAACTCTCTTTGGTGTGGGCGCGGGGGCGCGGGCTGGGGGGACTCCGCGCTCACGGCCGGCCCGGGCGCGCCGGGAGCGGGCGTTGCCCGCCCGGCGCTGGCCGACCGACAGCGCGTCGCGCCCCCAGCCCGCGCCCCCGCGCCGACCGGCGGTGCAAGCGCGAGTAGCGGCTCGCTGGGATGCTGGGTGCGGAGCGGAGATCGAATATGAACACGAGTTCTGAACTGCACGGCTGGCACACCCACCGCCAGCGTTAACGCTGGCGCATTCCGCGTTTGCGTGCTGCAGCCGCCGGAAGTGCGCCGCGTGATGTGCGCGTCGCGCCTCGCGCTGGCGCGAGATTCTGACGGGCGTTGCGCAACACGCCGGCGCGCGTGTTCGACACACTCGCAGACGCCGATGGCTGTGCCTGCAGCATCACGCCGTTGAGGCCGACCGCGAAGCCGGCGCCCGATGCATCCGGTGCGCCCGTTACCGCCCACAGGAACTCAGTCGTGCCCGAGGTCATCGTACTCCAACTTGTACCGTTATAGCGAACAATCGCGCCCAGATCCCCGACGGCGTAGAGATCGAACGGCACCACTCCCCACACCGCACTCAGAATGCGCGACGTGCCAACGCTTACTTCTGACCAGGTGCCGTTGTAGCGGAGCGTGACGCCTGATGAAAAGTCGCGCGCGCCAACCGCAACCGCATGCGTTGCGTCTTCGCCCCACACGCCGACCAGTACGTTGTTGGTGCCCGCGTCACGACGGTTCCACGTATTGCCGTTCCAGTACAGCACGGTGCCCGACAGTCCCACAGCGTACACACTTTGTTCGCTGTCGCCGTGAATACCGTACAGCGGTTCCGACTGTGCCAGCGCAACGGTCCACGCGGTACCGTTCCAGAACAGGATTTCGCCGCCGTCACTCACCGCCCACACAGCATTCGGTGATGCGCCCCACATGGCGTAAATGTGATCGCTGGTTGGTGAGTCTTGTTCCGTCCACGCAGTACCGTTCCATCGGATCAGCACACCATTGTCGCCGGCTGCAAACGCCAGCGTTGAGGACGCCGCCCATACGGTGTTCAATCGCTCAAGTGTCGGTGCTACGCGACGCGTCCACTCGGCACCGTTGTAATGGAAAATGAAACCGAGTTCACCCACGGTGATCGCGTGCGTTGCACTCGAGCTCCACACGTCGAGCAAGTCGGGTGTGAGACTGAGTGTTGACCACACATTCGGCGCGGTGGTGGTCATCAGCAACCCGCGCTGACCACCAACCCACAGTCGACTCGATTCGTCAATCCAGTTCGAACCAAAGCGCGTGCGGTACGGCACGGACTGGTCCACCCAGACACCGTTGGTAAAGCGCAACGCCACACCGTCACCGGTTGCGAAGAGCACACCAGCCGCGTTGCCCGTAATGCTGAACAGTGAACCGCTCGTGCTGCTTGCTTCACTGCGGAAGACGGATCCGTTCCAGCGCAGAATCGTACCGAAGTCGCCAACCACAATGATGTTGCTGCCACCGTCAGCAGATACCCACACATCGTGCAGCACTTCGGACGTGCCAGATTCAATCGGTTGCCAGCTGCCCGACAACCAGCGGCGAATCGTGCCACCGTCGCCTACCGCAAATACCGAGTTGCCTGCCGCGGAGACCGCTCGCAGTCGCGCGGTGGTGTTGGTGGCGCTTTGCGTCCACGCACCATTCACGAAACGCAGCGCGGTGCCCGCCGCACCAACCGCCCATGCGGTATCGGCGCTTTGCATCCACACATTCGTGAGTGCGGCTGTGGTACCAGAGGTCATGGCCGTCCAGTTCGTTCCATCGAAACGAACAATCACCCCGTTTGAGCCTACCGCGGTAATCGCGTTCTCTGTGGCACCATGCACTGCGCTGAACAGTGTATTGAATTGTGCACCGCGCGCTGAAATCGCCCACGCAGAACCGTTCCAGCGAAACACATCACCCAGTGAGTTCACGGCGTACGCCAGCGAGCCACTCGGCGCCCAGATCGACACAATGTCTTCAATGAGTGGACCACCAAGACGCGATGAAGTCCACGCATTCGCGAGACGCGGCACCACGTTCACGCGCACGGAGTCGCGTTTGGTGATATCGGCAACGGCTTCTGCAACGAGATACGTGTTGCCACTGCTCACGGCCGACACCGCGCCCTGATCGTTCACCGTGGCAACCGCACTGTTGCGACTGCTCCAGCGAACCGCCGTGGAGATGCCAGGATCCCCAGTCACGGTGGTGGCAATGGTGGTGCTGCCGCCAATGATCAAGCCAACCGAACGCGTGGCCAGTGTGAGCTCAACCGGACGCGCAACCACGCTGATGGTAGCTGTGCCTTCGCGCGTGCTATCGGCAACAGCACGCGCACGCACGACCGCGTTGCCAACGCCTACCGCGGTGGCGACACCCTGCGCATTCACGGTGGCGACTGCGGGATTGCTCGATGTCCACGCAAGCGCTCTCGATACGCCCTGGTCGGCCACGATCGTTGCGGCAAACTCACGCGTTTGTCCAACCTGCAGTGTCGCACTCGTAGGCGCCAGGCTAATGCTGCGCACCACATTCAGCACCCGGACCAGCGCCGATGCGCGCAGTGTGGTATCCGCGACCGACACGGCGGTGATTGTAGCGTCGCCGTCTGTCACGCCGGTCACGACACCCTGCTGTGTGACCGTGGCAATAAGCGGCCGGTTGGTGCGCCACGTGATGGCACTCGACATGCCGGGATCAACAAACACCTGCGCCGTCAGCGCAATGGATTCGTTGCGACCCACGTTCTTTTCGGATGGCGTCACCACAATGCTGCGCGGCGGCGCGACGGTGATCGTGGCCGATGCGGTCACGCGCGGATCGCTGGTGCTGCGAGCACTGATGGTGGCGGTGCCAGCCGCAATACCCGTCACAACGCCTTGCGACGTCACACTCGCAATTGTTGGGGCGCTGCTTGTCCACGTCACCGATCTGGCGGCGCCATCATCCGCGCTGACCGTGGCGAGCAGCGGCAGCGAATTGCCCACACGAATCGCCCCATCGGGCGGCGACACCGTGACCGCGAACGCGGTACGCACAAGCACCGTCACACTAGACGTAACGGTTCCGCTGCGCACCGTGATCAGCGCCACGCCGCGATTGCGGGCCGTGATCGTTGCCGACGCACCGCTCGCGGCCACACTGGCCACGTCGGGCGTGTCACTGCTCCAGCTCACCGAGGCGCCCGGAATCGTGGCCCCCGATGCATCGCGCACAACGGCGGAGGCCGTGCTCGTGCCGTCAATCACATTGATCGTGACCGCAGACGTCGACAGCGTGATCGACGAGGGAACCGGTGTGGGCACGCCCGTGCCGCCTTCACCGTCTCCGCCACCACCACAACCTTGTGCGAAACCGAGCAGCGCGACCAAGGCAAACGACGCGCGCAGCGCGGGGCGCTGGAAACACTTCAACATAGAAATCAGCTACTCGTGCGGGTCATGGAAGCAGGATTCAGAATGTCATCGAGCTGTTCGCGCGTGAGCAGACCACGCTCAAGCACAATCTCGAACACTCCCCGATCATTTTCGTACGCCGATTTGGCAATCTCAGTGGCGACTTCATAGCCGAGTATCGGCACGAGTGCCGTGACAATGCCAACCGAATGTTCAACGAAGTACCGCATGCGATCCGGATTGGCGGTGATGCCCACCACACAGCGTTCACGCAACGTGATGCACGCATTGCGCAGTGACAGCAGCGAACGCATGAGGCGATACGTGATGATCGGCTCGAACGCGTTGAGCTGCAGCTGTCCGGCTTCGGCGGCGAGCGTGACTGTGACGTCGGCGCCGATCACATCAAAACAGACCTGATTTACAACTTCTGGAATGACCGGATTCACCTTGCCCGGCATGATCGACGAACCCGGCTGAACGGCGGGCAGATTGATCTCACCAAAACCTGCGCGTGGTCCGGATGAGAGCAGGCGAAGGTCGTTGCAGATCTTGGACAACTTGGTCGCGGTGCGCTTGAGTACGCCGGAGAGCTGAACAAACGCGCCGGTATCACTCGTTGCCTCGACCAGGTCGGGCGCCGTAATGAGACTGATGCCCGTGATTTCACTCAGGTGACGACACACCGACGCGGTGTATTCAGGACTCGCCGTGATACCCGTACCAATCGCAGTTGCACCAAGATTGATTTCACGAATCAGTTGACGCGCTTCGTGAATGCGATCGACATCTTCCTTGAGCGTATTGCCGTACGCGGTGAACTCCTGTCCGAGTGTCATCGGTACCGCGTCCTGCATTTGCGTGCGCCCCATCTTGATGTACGGCGCAAACTCTTTGCCCTTGGCCAGAAACGCGTCGGCGAGCAGCGAGAGTTCTTTCTGGTATTCGCCCATCGACGTGTACATGCCGAGCTTGACGGCCGTTGGATACACGTCGTTGGTGGACTGACTCAGGTTGACATGACTGTTCGGCGAGATTGCGTGGTAGTCACCGCGCTGGCGATTCGTGAGTTCAAGCGCACGATTCGCAATCACCTCATTGGCGTTCATGTTGGTGGACGTGCCTGCACCACCCTGAATGACGTCAACCAGAAACTGTTCATGATGACGGCCGGCACGAATTTCACGCGCGGCCTTCACAATCGGTTCGTAGATCTCTGTGGGCAGCAAACCGAGTTCATGATTGGCGTGCGCGGCCGCTTCCTTGACCGCGGCGAGTCCGTCAATCAGTTCCGGCATTTCGCGAATGGGAATGCCCGTGATCGGGAAGTTTTCAAGCGCGCGCAACGTCTGCACGCCATAGAGCGCTTCGAACGGTACTTCGCGTTCGCCGAGCAGATCCTTCTCAGTGCGCGTGCGATGTCCGCCAAAACCGAGCGCTCGGCCGCGACCAACGAGTGTGGCGTCGGCGGCGCGCAGTCGACCAGAAATGGTGCGCGCGGCGCGATTCACCAGCGCGGCGTACAGCTGCGGATGTTCGCGGATCAGCGTGTCGAGATCATTGCGCGTCATCACCAGCAACTCGGCCGGCATGATCGCGCGGGCCGTGGTGCCGTGCTCTTCGTCGTCGAGAAAAATGCCTTCGCCCACAGCTTCGCCCGGGCCAAGCGTAGCCAGACGCGTGATGCGTCCTTCGTGCGCCTTTTCCACCGCGACGGAGCCGCTCAGCAGAATTGCAAAGAGCGTGCGCTTGTCGCCCTCCTCGAACAGCGTTTCTTCAACCGCCAGCGTGCGCGACTTGACGGCGCGTGCGAGGCGCCAGAGATACGCCTCGGAAAAGCCGGAAACAAAGCTGGCGGATTCGAGACGTGAAGCGATATCTGCAGGGCTCAACATGAGTGCGGAATGATCGAAGAATGCGCGTCACCGAAAGCCCGTAAGGCGTTTCGGGTGAAAGTCGAGTAGGTGCCGCTCTGTAACGCGCGCCAAGCCTGATCGATGGCGAACCGCGCGGCGCCGTGCCAGTGGTATGACGATTTGACCTCGGATCGGCAATCAGCACGGTGAACATTGGGCGCTGATCCGCGGCGCCCTTCCCGCATCGTGGATCACATCGTAATGTCGACCGCTCGACCCTCTTTCCTCACCACCCCGCCGCCCGTGTCCCAGAATCGTCGCGATTTCCTTGAAACAGCGGCCGCGTTGGCCGCCGCCGGCTTCCTCCCGCGTGCTCTGGGGGCGGAGGAACCGTCGCTGCGCATGTCGCCCGGGCCCGCGGTCGTGCGCGCTCGTCCCTGCGTGGTGGGCTCGGCGAACGGCATTCGGGGGGTGAAGGTGGCCTACGATCAGATTGTCTCGGGCACCGATCCGCTCGACGCGATTATCGCCGGCGTCAACATTCAGGAGCTCGACCCGAACGATCAGTCCGTGGGGCTGGGCGGCCTGCCCAACGCCGAGGGCGTGGTGCAGCTCGACGCATCATGCATGCACGGCCCCACGCGGCGGGCCGGCGCGGTGGCCTGCATTGAGGACATCGCCACACCGTCGCTCGTGGCAAAAGCGGTAATGGACTACACCGATCACATCTTTTTGGTTGGTTCGCACGCGAAGCGATTCGCGCTCGAAATGGGATTCACGCCGCAGAATCTGCTCACCGAAAAGAGTCGCCAGGACTGGCTGCGCTGGCGCGCGCGACTGAACGCCAACGACGCGTGGCTCGACTACGACGGCAACGTGAACATCAAGTTCCACACCGGCACGATCAACATGAACGCCGTCACGGCGAGCGGTGATATCGCGTCGGTGACCACAACGAGTGGCATGTCGTGGAAAGTCCCTGGCCGCGTGGGCGATTCGCCCGTGATTGGCGCGGGCCAGTATTGCGACAACACCGTGGGCGCGGCCGGCTCCACGGGGCGAGGCGAAGCCAATATCAAGGTGTGCGGCGCGTTCCTGGCGGTCGAGTTCATGCGTCAGGGGCTGTCGCCCGAGCAAGCGCTGCTCAAGGTGGTGGAGCGCGTGATCGCGATGACGGAATCGCGGCTGCTCGACGCGCGCGGCCGACCGTTTTTTGATCTCGACTTTTACGCCGTCACCAAGGACGGGCGCTACGCGGGCGTCTCGTGCTACGAGGGTTCGTCGTTTGCGGTGTGCGACGAGCGGGGCGCGCGCGTCGAGCCGTCAGCGTTTCTCTACCCTCGGAGCGATCGGCCGCGACGTTGATGTCTGGGGCCGGGCTGGGGTCGGCTCGGCCCTGCCAACGCTTTGCTTGGGGCTGGGGGCTTGTGCAAGCCCCAGCGACGCCACTCTCTCGCGTGCGGCGTGGCGCCTCCAGCCGAGGTCGAACGGGGGCCGGTCCGGCGCGCTATCGGTCGGCCAGCGCCGGGCGGGCGCCCCGCCCGCTCCCGGCGCGCCCGGCCGGCCGTCTGCGCGAGGGACCGGTCCCCGCCCGACCTCCTGGCACGCGCGATTGCTCGTGCGACTGCTCATGCGACTGCTCGTGCGACCGCCCGCCCGACCGCCCGACCGCACAGACGTGCGCACAGCCCGTCTGCAATTCGCGCAACGGCTAAAGAGTCGCGGGCACGCGCCGATACCCAGAGGAGGACGCGGGCCCGATCACACATCGGGGCCGCTGCGCTGTGCCTTGCTCCCCTCTCTCCCGTATCCGGCATGTTTCGCAATCTGACTCTCCGCGCCAAGATTCTTGCTCTGCCCGTTGTCGCCGCCGTTGGCTTCGTGCTGACGTTGGGTGTCGTCGTGACACTCGGCCTCTCCGCGCAGGCGGAACAGCGCCGCATTCAGACCGGCTACTCGCCCGCGTTGCAAGTGAGTCAGCGTTTGGAGCGCTCGCTTGAGAACTATCAGCGCGCGTTACGCGATGCAGTCGGTGCGAGTGATGAAGCTGCCGCAACGGGCGCCGACTCACTCGTGACGCAGTTCGCCGCGCTCGCCGACACGCTGAGCGCCAACGACCTGGTGGAACAGGCCGGCATCGATAGCGTCACCGCCGTCTTTACGGCGTATGCGAAAGTCGCGCGCGAAACCAGCCTTGGCATGATCTCCGGTAACATGGAGCTCGATCTGGTTTCGGGCATGCAGGCCATGCGCTCGCAGTACAGTGATCTGGCCGCCACGCTCGCGAGTCGTCGTGTGGCCGAAGAAGAGCGCATCGCCGCCGCCTTTGAAACGGCGCGCGGCATGCAAAGCACTGCGCTGTATGGATCCGCCGCTGTACTCGTGATTGCACTCGCGGTGTTGGCCGTGATTGCCGCGGGCACGCTGCGCAGCATTCTCGGCGCGCTTCGGGAGCTGTCGAATGCGGCGACGGAAATTGCGAGTGGACGCATTGAGCAGCGCATTGATGTCACGTCGAAAGACGAAATCGGCGCGCTTGCCGACGCGTTCCGCAATATGGTGTCGTACATCGGTGACATCGCGCACTCGGCAGATCGTCTGGCCATGGGTGACCTGAACGCTGCCAGTGTGACGCCGCGTTCAGAGCACGATGTGCTGTCACGCAACGTGAATCGTGTTTCAGACGCGCTGCGCACCGTGGTTGGAGAAATCAGCACCACGATCAGCGCCGTGCAGTCTGGCGATCTGGCCAAGCGTCCCTCGGCGAATGGCGTTGAAGGCGCGTATGCCGAAGTACTCACTGGCACGGGCGCCATGCTTGACGCCGTGAACGCACCGATCGACGAAGCGCGCTCTGTGCTGGAGCGCGTGGCGGAGCGTGACCTCACGGTGCGCATGCAGGGCGACTACAAGGGTGATCACGCGGTCATCAAGAACTCGCTCAACGCCGCGCTCGCCAAGATTGGTGAAGCGTTTGCTTCGCTCACATCGGCGGTGGCGCAAGTGAATGCGGCCGCGACCGAGATTGGCTCTGGCAGTCAGGACCTCGCGAGCGGCGCCTCGGATCAGGCCGGCTCGATTGATCAGGTGTCGAACCGTCTCGCGATTGTTGGTGAACGCACCAAGGCGAGTGCCGCAGATGCACACGAAGCGCGTGCTGCCATGGAGCGTGCACGCACGGATACCGTGCAGGGTGTGGAACGCATGCAGGCGCTGGCCGAAGCGGTGACCGACATCAAGAAGTCGGCCGACTCAACGGCCAAGATCGTGAAGACGATTGACGAAATCGCGTTCCAGACGAACCTGCTGGCGCTGAACGCCGCTGTCGAAGCAGCACGTGCTGGTGACGCCGGCAAGGGTTTCGCAGTGGTGGCCGACGAAGTGCGCAGCCTCGCGATTCGTGCGGCCGAAGCCGCACGCAACACGGCAGCGCTCATTGAAGAGTCGGTGCAGAAGACGGAAACCGGTGTGAAGCTCAACGATGGTGTACGCCGTCGTCTTGAGGAGATTCGCACGGGTGTGGAACGCGCGAGCACCATGATGGCCAACATTGCCGATGGTGCACGTGAGCAGGAGCAGGAACTGCAGGAAGTCACGTCGGCGATTTCGCAGATCGCGCAGCTGACACAGCGCGTTGCGGCCAACGCCGAAGAATCGGCGAGTGCCGCGGCCGAGTTGCAGGCGCAGGCCGGCGAGATGCACGACATGGCGTCGCAGTTCACCGTGGACGCGTCCACTGCCCGCAATGGCAGCGCCACGCGTACGCGCCCCGACGTACCTGCAGCGGCGACGAAGCCGGCTGCACCCGCACGTCGGACGGCTCGCGCCGCCTCGCCGGCGGCCGCTGCGACAACCCGGAAGCCGCGTGCTGCGGCTGCAGCACACGCCACGACATCAAGCGCTACTGATGCCGCCGACGTGATTCCGTTTGACGATGACACCGACATTTTTGCGGAGTTCTAAGCAGACCCGCTCGTCGCACGTCACGACACTCCCCAACACCACTTTGAACATGTTGATCAAATATTCGCCGGTGGCCGCGCTCGCTGCGGTCACCGTAGCGGCCAGCATGGCGCTTTCTACGTCACTGCATGCGCAGGACGAACGCTTTTCGTTCCACGGTTCCATCAATGCCGCAATCGCCAAGTCGGATGGACTGGGTGTGTTCGGCATCAACAAGGACGGCACCAGCGATTATCGCGCCGTTGCCATGCTGCTCGGCTATCAGATTTCGTCAAAGGATCGCGTGGTCACGCAGTTGCTGCATCGTCGTATCGGTACGAGCCCGTTGGCTGCGACGGAGCCTGCCGTTGGCGCCGTGTGGGCGTTTTACGAGCGCAAGTTTGATAACGGCGCCACTGTAAAACTCGGTCGTAATCCACTGCCGCGTGGCGTCTTCAACGAAGTGCGCTTTGTCGGCACGTTGCTTCCGTTCTATCGCGTGGGTTCGACGGTGTACGGCGAAACGCTCGAGTACATCGATGGCGCGGTTGTCGCCAAATCAATCGACATCAACGACAGCTGGAGCATTGATGCCTCGGCGTTTGGTGGTGGCTTTGATATTCGCGCCGTGCTGCCTTCGTCCACGGGTTCGCAGGCGATCAAGTTGCGCGCGGAGAACTCCGTGGGCACGCAGCTGTGGCTCAATACGCCGCTTGACGGCGTGCGTTTGGGTGCGTTCGTGAACAACTACATGCAGACACCGAACGCGACCGTACCGAAGGCGTCTCGCTCAGGCCGCACGACCACGGCGCTCTATTCGTTTGACGCCGTTCGTGACAAGGGCTTTGCGCGCGCCGAATACACGAGCTTCAACAGCAAGAACCCGACAACCAAGAGTCACTACGACGGTTGGTACGTGCTCGCCGGTGTGAAGCCGATTGAGAAGCTCACGCTTGCGGTGGAATACTCAGCGTCCAACAATCTGATCAACCTGCCGTCGCCGGTGGAGCCGATCACGGTGCCCGTGAGCAAAGACTTCGCAGTTGGCGCTTCGTGGGCGGTGAATCCTGGTCTCGTGTTCAAGCTTGAAGGGCATCGTCAGGAAGGCTACGCGTTTGATACCGCCGTGCCGACCGTTGTGCCGCCAACGGGCCCGCCGTTCCGCGCATCACTCGCGCCTGCTGCCAAAGCGTTCTACGCATTGGCCAGTGTCGCGGTGAGTTTTTAAGCGAGGACTGACTCCCATGAAACATCTCAAGATGTTCGCACTGGCCGCCGTTGCGTGTGTCGTGATGGTCAGTGCGCGCACCGCGCACGCGCAGGCGTTCAAAGTGATCGCGCACAGCAGCGTGACGGAATCCGATGTGCCGGCCGCGGCGCTTTCGAAAGTCTTCCTCAAGCAGAGCAAGAAGTTGCCCGACGGAACCACGGTGACTCCGGTGGACCTGGCCAAGGATTCCGATGTGCGTGCAGCATTCAGCAAAGCGGTTCACGGCCGCGCGGTTGGCGCCGTTGAAACGTTCTGGCAGCAGCAGATCTTTTCGGGCAAGGAAGTACCGCCTGCCGTGAAAAACTCAGACGCCGACATCATCGCGTTCGTGAAGTCGACGCCTGGCGCGATTGGTTACGTGAGCGGTGGTGCGTCAACCGACGGCGTGAAGGTCATCGCCGTCAAGTAGTCGCCGCTGCGGCAAATTGGTCGAGCAGTGTGGCGGCCGCACGCATCCCCTGACGAAAGTTCTCTTCGGAGATCCATTCGTCAGGGGCATGTGCGTTTTCACCCGGCAATCCAAATCCCATCAGCAACACGGGCGCACCAAGTATGCGCTCGAAATCACCGACCACCGGGATAGAACCACCCTCGCCCGTGATCACGGGTGGCGTTCCGAAGGCAGCCTCGAGCGCCGCTACGCCCGCATCGTGCAGCGGGCCACCGAGCTCCGAACGCCACGGGCGACCGCCGTGCAGCGCAGTCACGGTGGTGGTGACACCGCGTGGTGACACGCGCGCCACGTGTTCGGCCACGAGTTGTTCGATCACTTTCGGATCCTGATCCGGCACCAGACGAAAACTCACCTTGGCCATGGCCACAGCGGGCAACACGGTCTTTGCGCCTTCACCGGTGTAGCCGCTCAGCAAACCGTTGACTTCGCACGTGGGACGCGTCCACAGCTGCTCCAGCACCGTGTAACCTTTTTCTCCACCCAGCGCGGGCGAGCCCACTTCTTCGCGAAAGTGTGCTTCGTTGAACGGCAGGGATTTCATCTGGGTGCGAACAGCCGCGGGCCATTCCTGTACGCGATCATAAAACCCGGCAATCGCAACGCGACCGTTCTCGTCGTGCAAGGTGGACAGAATGCGCGCCAAGGCCATGGCCGGATTCACGACGGCACCGCCGTACATCCCTGAGTGCAAATCACTCGTTGAGCCGCGCACGTCAATCTGCACGTACGCCAATCCACGCAGCGACGACAAAATGCTCGGTGTACCGGGCGCGAACATCGTGCTGTCAGAAATTACCACGCCGTTGCACGCCAGGCGCTCGCGGTTCTGCTCAAGAAACGCTTCGAGATTCACACTGCCCACTTCTTCTTCGCCTTCTGCCAGCACAATCACATTCACCGGCAACGTGCCACGCACCGCGAGATGTGCCTGCAGCGCTTTCACGTGCAAGTAAAGCTGACCCTTGTCATCCACACTGCCGCGTGCGTAGATGCGACCATCACGCACTTCGGGTTCGAACGCCGGCGACGTCCACAGTTCGAGCGGCTCCGCCGGTTGCACATCGTAGTGGCCGTACACCAGCAGGGTTGGTGCGTCCTTTCCCGCGCCGCGCCATTCCGCAAGCACAATCGGGTGACCGGGCGTTTCTTCCAAAGTCGTAGAGAAACCTGATGCCGAGAGTTTGTCGGCCAACCACTGCGCGGCGGCGCGACAATCGGCCTGGTGCTCCGTGCGCGCGCTCACACTTGGAATGCGCAAGAACTCAAAGAGCTCGTGCATCGCTTCGTCACGATGCGCGTGCAGCCACTGATCAAGATCGGAAGGAACTGATGCCGTAGTCACAAGAGCTTGAGCTGAGGGAAAAGACCGCGTGCTATCTCGGAAGCACAATCAGGCGCAACAACACGGACAACGTCAGGCACGCATCAGACCAGAGATGCGATCACCGGCCGCAAGACCGAGCAGTGTTGCAAGCACGGCCAACGTCACCGAAACAACCACATACACCGCAGCGCGCGTCACGCGCCCTTCATTGGCAAGCGTGATCAGTTCCGCGCTGAAGGTACTGAAGGTGGTGAAGCCACCACAGAATCCCACGGTGAGTGCGATGCGCCACACCGGATCAAGACCGGGCGCACTCAGCCAGCGCGCGAACAATCCGATGAGAAACGATCCCAGCACATTCACTACGAGCGTGCCAACGGGAAAGCCAATCGTGGTGCATGACAGCGCGAGACCAACCGCGTAGCGCGCGACGGACCCGGCCGCGCCACCCGCAGCCACCGCCAGCCACGTCACCACGTTTCGCGACCGAGCGGCGGAATATCCACCGCAATGCGATACACCCAGATGCGACGTTGCGTAATCACACCGTCTCCTCGCTTCAGATCGACGGTGCTCGCCGCGCGGTGCTCACGGAACCAGGTCCCAACAACACTTGCGAGCGAATCACCTTTGGCGTTGGCTTCGAACACCGCCACCAGTCCATCACCGGGGCGCACCCGATCGTGCGCGGTATCCCAGAGATCGTACTGATTGCGGCGTGATGCAAGGTTGAGCGCGAACACGGTGGGCTGATCCGGCAAGTGAAACGCCAACTCAGACGCGTCTTGATACCGATTGGCCGCAACCCACACGTCAACACTGCCATCAAGAAACGGATCGCGACGCGCGGCGTGTGTGGCGGCGGCCAGCGTGTCCCATCCATACGCGCGCGCCAACGGATCACGCGGTGCCTTGAGTGGCAATACCGGTTGCCACGCCTGCACCGCCACGACAACGAGCAGTACGCTCGCGAGCACAACGCCCGCGCGATACCAACGGCCATACGCCCACTTGGCGGTACCCGCCGCAAGCAATGCCACCGCAGCCGGATAGATCGGTGCCGGCCAGTTCGCTTCTACAGAGCGTCGCCACGCACTGAACGCAAACACACCGAGCGGCACAATCACAATGAACGCCAACGCAAATCGGCGCGCGAGAATGTCCGTCGCGGACAGTCGTTTGCGCACCTCCCATCCGTCGCGCAGCGCGAGATACACGGCGCCCATGAGCAACACAAACAGAATCGGCGAGGCGAGCCCCATTTGTCCGCCGAGCAATTCCAGCTCGCGCAGCAGCGGCGATCCACGGGCGGGCGTGAAGCCGTGCGAGAACTGAAAGGCAAACGACACCCATTCATAGAACCAGTTCCACACCACCACCGGCGCAAACACGAGCGATGCCACAATCACGGACACATACGGGCCCGGCTCGGCGAATCGTTTGCGCAGCGCCGGATGCACCAGTGCGGCCAGTGTGACTGCGCCAGGCATAAGCACCGCGGTGTACTTGGACACCATCGCCGCGCCCACGGCCGCGCCAGTGAGCGCCCACCACACCAGCGACGAAACCGAGCGCATTTGCGAGGAGAGCGCGTACATCAGCAGCAGACAGGCCACGGAGAGCATGGCCAGAAATGGTGCGTCTGGCGTGGCCAGGACAAAGCCGAGCGTGGCGATCGGGAGCACGAACATGAGCAGACCGGCCCGGGCAGCGGCCCTCGGGCCGCCCAGATGCCCGCCGAGCCCGATCACTGCCGCGTGGGCAATGCCACCGGCAACCCATGGACCGATGCGCACGCCCAGCAGCGTATCACCCAGGAGGCGTGTGCCGGCCGCCAGTAGCAGCGCGATGCCGGGGGGATGGTCGAAGTAGCCGGCCTCAAGGCGACGCGTCCACTCCCAGTAGTAGGTCTCGTCGGGCAGCAACGGGACCAGTAGCGCGAGACCGGCGCGTGTAACGGCTCCGGCCAGCCACCAAAGGGCGGCGATGCGCCAAAGCCGCCGACTGGCGGCGGGCGAGCGGGGCGACAGCGGATCGTCAGGGGCAGACACGTAGCGTAAGGTCACACCTTGGTGGCGTCTGTCACAGCCCCAGATCGGTCGAGTTTCGTAATAGCAGCGCTATAGAACTCCTGGTGACCAATCGGGTAGACTGAGAGGTTCATATTGTATGTGAGATTGTTCCCGTGGTGTGACGGTTACCGCCGTTCGTGCCCGCGCGTCTTTGAGTGTGCGCCGTCGCCAGGCAGAATTGCCTGACCGGGCGCTTCGCCGCGTTCTTCCCTACCAGTAGCCCAGGATAGACCTGCATGCGGGTCACGCCCATGTTCGCCCCATCGCACTCCCGCCGCATTGCGGCCGCCGTGCTTGCCGCCTCCACCATGCTCACCCTCGGTGGTTGCCGGGATTTGATCGTGCGCACACGAGATGCGGAATCCATTTCGCTGGCACCGACCAATTTCGAGGTGCCGGTGAACTCGAGCGTCCGCGTGGTGGGAACGGCGTTCGACAAGGACGGCAATACGATTGGATCGAAGACAATTCGTTTCTCGTCGCAGAACAACACCATCGCCACGATCACGAGTGACGGTCTGGTGATTGGCGTGGCACCCGGTCAGACGATCATTGCCGGTGAAGCCGATGGCGCGCGTGGCGAGACCACGGTCACGGTGATTCCTGAGGCGCCGGCGAGTATTCTGGTGACGCCGAGCCCGGTGACGCTGCGTCGCGGTAATGTGCGTCAGTTCACGGCCACGCCGCGAAACTCCGCCGGCACGCCGATCTCTGGGCTCACCGTGACCTGGCAGTCAAGTAACTCTGCCATCGTGAGCATCTCGCCGCAGGGTGAAGCCAGCGCCGTCGCACCGGGCAACGTGGTGATCACGGCATCGGTGAATCAGGTGTCAGGTAGCGCTCAGGTCACTGTCACCGAAATTCCGATCGGCTCGATTTCGGTTGCACCGACAAGCAAGACCATTCAGGTAAACGAGACGTTCATTCCAGACGTTACGCTTCGTGACACGGCGTCCAACGTACTGCAGTCGCTCGGCCGTGCACTTGACTGGAGCAGCAACAACGAGCTCAATGCGTCGGTATCAAACACGGGCGTCGTCACCGGACGTCGCGTCGGCCCAGCACGCATCACGGTGTCCTCGCCTGCGAATCCTGCGATCAACGCGTTTCTCGATGTGAACGTGGTGGAACGTACGGTTAAGACCGTCGTGATCTCGCCGCGCACTGGCTTCTTGCGATTGGCCGTGCCGCGCCAGCTTTCGGCGCAGTTGCTCGACTCGCTCAACCAGACGGTCACTGGTCGTGTGGTGCAGTGGCAGAGTCTGACACCAACGATTGCCAGCATTGGTCCCAATGGTACGATCAATCCGCTCGCACTCGGGACTGCGAGGTTGCGCGCCAGCATTGATGGCGCTGCCGACACGGTACAGTTCACCGTCACACGCATCCCCGTTGGCGAAGTGACCGTCACACCGCCGCAGGCCAGTGTGGTACAGGGCAAGTCGATCACGTTGTCCGCGGTGGTCAAAGACTCCATCGGCAATGAAGTCACCGATCGCGTGCTCACATGGCTCACCAGCAATCCAACCACCGCGTCGGTGAACAACGGTGTCGTAACTGGCATTGCGACCGGTTCCGCCACGATCACCGCCTCGGTTGAAAACCGCAGCGACAACGCCACCGTCACGGTACTGCCAATCTCAGTCGACTCAATCCTCGTGGCCAACACATCGGACACGTCGGTTGTGATCAACGATTCGTTGCCCAACAACCGCAAGCTGGTACAGCTCGAGCTGGTTGATGCAGACGGCGCCACGGTACTCAACCGCAATCTGCTCATCAGCTCGTCCAACCCGGACGTGGCCAACGCCACGTGGAATCAGGGCTCGCGCATTCTCACGATTCAGTCCACGGCCGTGGGCAAGGTGGGCGAAGCCGTGATCTCGGTGCGTGCGCTCAACGCCAACGGAAACCCTGAAGGCAAGACTACGAGGATACGCGTCACGGTGCTCGACACACCGTGACGATGCCATCGTCGTTCGTTCGAGGGCTGTTCGAAGGCGAGCTGCACGAGTCTCTGATGTTCCCGTATCCGGCCCCGCTCACTGAGCGGGCGCCGGAGGACGCGGCGGTCGCAGCGCGCCTCGTGGCGGAGTTGCACCGCCTCGTGCGCGACGGAGTGATTGATCCGGCCGCGATGGACGAAGCCGAGATGATTCCGGAAGCCGTGATTGAAGCATTCGCCGCGTGTGGCATGCTCTCAATCTCCATTCCGCGCGAGTACGGCGGTCTTGGGCTCTCGGCGTCCGGCTACGCCGTTGTTGCAGGCGCGGTGGCCGCGGTTGATGCGTCGCTTGCTGTGCTGATTGGCGTGCACTGCGGATTGTCGTCAAAGGCCATCGTACTCTTTGGCAACGACGAGCAGAAAGCGCGCTACCTGCCAATGCTCGCACGCGGCGAAACACTCGGCGCATACGCGCTCACCGAACCCGAAACGGGCTCCGACGCGCAGAACATTGTGTCGCGCGCCGAACGTGCGCCGGATGGACACGGCTGGTTGTTGCATGGCCGCAAGCATTGGATTGGCAACGGACAGCGCGCCGGCGTCATTGTCACCTTTGCACAAACGCTCGTTGAACGGAACGGCAAGATGGTGCAACGCCCAACGGCGTTCATCATTCGTCCCGATATGCCCGGGTTTCACGTGCACGGTACCGTGCGTAAGCTTGGCATTCGCGCGAGCACACAAGCCGAGCTGATTTTTGACGGACTGTATGTACCCGATGATCACGTGCTCGGCGAAGTGGGCAAGGGATTTCAGGTTGCCGTCAACGCACTGAACGCCGGTCGACTGTCACTCGCGGCCGGCTGCACGACCGCCGCCAAGTTGCTCGTGAGCGAGTACATCGCCTACGGTGAGCTACGTCAGCAGTTTGGCGCGCCACTCGCCTCGTTCGAAGTCACGCAGCGCAAAGCGGCCACGATGGCCGCGGACGTGTATGCGGCGGACGCGATGGTTGGGGCACTTGCCGCGGCGCTCGATGGTAAAGACGTTGACGCGTCACTTGAGGCCGCGATTGTCAAAGTGTTCGCGTCTGAGTTGATCTGGCGCGCAAGTGATGAGATGGTGCAACTCGCGGGCGGTCGCGGCTTTGTGAAACCATGGCCGTACGAGCGGTATCTGCGCGATGCCCGCATCAATCGAATCTTTGAAGGCGCGAACGAGATTTTGCGATTGTATGTTGGCTTGAATGGTGTGCAGGGACCCGCGGCGCAGCTCCAGGAAGTGGCCGACGCGCTCAAGAGTCCGTTGCAACATTGGGAGCGCGTGGCCGAGTATGTAGGTGGTCGCGTGAAATCGGCGCTTGGCCGTCACGAGCGATTTGACGTGAAGTTGCACGCGCGACTTGAACCACACGCGCGCTTTGTCGAGAAGCACACCGCAGAGTTGGCGCAGGCCACCGAGCGCGCGGTCATGAAACACAAGAAAAAGCTGATCGAGCGACAGATGGTCGTGGAACGCCTGGCGGATATGGCGGCGGAGCTCTACGCACGCACGGCCACCATTTCACGCACGCAGCGATTGATCGAGCAGCAGGGTGTCGACGCGTGCGCGCGCGAGCTCGATTTGTGCGACTTGTTCTGTGTGAGTTCCGGGCGTCGGTTCCGCGATCTCCGCATCGCGCTTGAAGACGGCGGCGAAACGATCGACGATAGACGCCGTTCGATCGCACGGTCGCTGCGCGAGGACAGCGGGTACCAGATCTCGGGTGCACTCATGGAGATCCCGGCGCCGGACCGGGCCGCTCCTACCCTCACACCGCCGGCGCAAACGGCGCGCGCAGCGGAGCCCGTCGGCACAACGTGACCGCCACCGGATAAATACCCCTAGGGGGTATCTTTTTCCGGACGGTTTTGCTACCTTGGGTCATGCGTTCGATCTGGCGACGAGTGATGGCGGTGTGGTTGGCAGCGGTGCTGGTTCCGTCTCTTCTGGGCGGCGGCGCCTGTTTGTCGCATTTACTCGGCGAGGCAGAGGCGTGGTCGTCGCACGCGTCCCATGGCGCGGCGACCGCTGCGCATGGCGCAGATGCGTCACAGAACGCACCGGTGTCCGCAGGACACCACGCGGGACACGACGCCGTAGCCGAGACTTCGGACGCACCAGTTTCCGTGGCAGCGAAGGTCTCCGCGAACGACATCGGGGATGCTGCCCCTCACGATTGCTGCCCGCAGCAGGGCGCACCCGAACACTGCAGTGGTGCGTCTGGCTGCACCGTCGCCGTCAGCAACCACGACGAGCGTGCGTCAGGCGCACTCCGCATCGTGGCCGCGCTCAATCGCGCGCCGAGCCCGATTGCGCCTCCTGGACCGGCCAACGCCCCAGACGTACCGCCGCCACGAGCCTGAGTGATCGCCAGCCGGCCCATAGCGACCGGCTGATTGGATTCTGCTCGCGCGACAATCGCCGCGATCGATCACTCACAATTCTGAGGTTTGCATGTGGTACACTCTTCGTGCGCTACGACGCGCGCGTGTACGAATATTTGCCAGCGCCGCTGCGCTTGGCGCTGCAATCGTTTTAGCGGCTGCGCCCCGAAGCGCGCAGGCACAAACGGACTTTTTCAACACCGACGGTTCACGTCCACTGCGCGTGCAGGATGCGCTTTCCATTGAGTGGCGTGCGATCGAGCTCCAGTTCGCTCCGTTACGTCTTGAACGCGCCGGCGACGCGTGGCATGCCGAGGTTGAACCTGAGCTCGCGTTCGGACTGTTTCCCCGCACGCACGTGTCGCTTGGCTTTCCCATGGTGTCCGTGCCCACCGGCGATTTGCTGCGCGCGCCGTCTCCGTCGTCGGTCCCGTTTGATGGCAGCGTGAGAACAACTGGCCTCTCGGGATTGCACATGTCAGTGTTTCACCAGCTCAATGTGGAGACGCGCATACCTGCGTTTGCCGTGCGCGGTGAAGTGTTGTTGCCAGTTGGTGCGTTCTCGCCAGACCGCGCCTATCCCGCGCTCACCGGCATCGTGACGCGAACGCTCCCGGCGCTTGGCGCGGTACGATTGCACGGCAACGCGTCCGTCACGTTTGGAGATGCACCAACCGTTGATGAACTGAGCGACAATGGACCCATCGCTGAACTGCCGCATCGCTGGATGGCAGGCGTTTCGATGGATCGTGCGTTCCCGCTCAAGTCCACACTGATCGCTGCGGAAGTGTTTGCGCAGCGCGGTCTGGAGGCAGAGGCCGACGTGGTCTGGGCGGCCGGCGCGGGTGTTCGTCATCAGGTCTCGCCGCGGATCGTGTTTGATGTGGGCGTGGGCCGAGAGTTGAGCGGTACGCATAAGCAGTGGTCGTTTACCGTGGGCAGCGCGATTGCGCTTGGCCTCGGTCGTCGCCTGTTCTGATCATGGAGACACAACAGATGCCTGAGAGAATTCTGTCACGAATCGTGCGACGCAGCACGCTGCTGGTTGCCGTTGCTGCGGTGATGTCTACGCCGGCGAAGTCACTGCACGCGCAGTGGGTCACGACCGCCGAACAGTTTTACCCTGGCGGCAGCTTCAACTGGCGCTTTCTGAGCACCTATCCAGACGCGGCCAAACTCTTCAACGCGTTCGACTACGGCCACGCGATTTTGTATGAAGTCTTGTGGAAGGAACCGGTTGAAAAGGCGATTCCTCGTCTCGAAGAGCGTGAGTTCAATTTTCTGGTGAACAAACTGCTCGTGAATCCGCCGCGTTTGCCGCTGGCGGAAGAAGCGATCATGCCGTCGTACGCGCGTGTGGCGCCCGAAGCCAAACTCATGTTCGAGTGGGCGCATATTCTGCACCGCCAGATTTACGACATCTGGTCAGACCAGCGACTCGATGAAGCGGCGAAGGATCGGGAAACCGAACGGATTATCGCCGCCTATTTCGCGCGTCCCGACCTCGCGTTCAGCACGAAGCCAAAGAGCATGCGGCTGATGCAGGAGATGCCGTACTCACTGGCGTTTCGCAAACAGTATCCCAAGTTCAACGGACTGATCTGGGCGTATCACTGGTTGCAGGTGGGGCTGTACGAGCCGCTGATGGTGGCGAAGACCGACGCTGAGCGTGACAGTCTGGTGCGTGCAACGACCGATCGTTTTCGTGGCATGATTCAACACGCGCCGATGCACATGCCCGTAGTGATGCCCATGACGGCGACGATTGCGCCAACGTTCGCCGCACGTTATCCGACGGTTGCGATCATCTTTGATAATCTGCATTCCATGCACGATGTCATCAGTGACATCCTCGCGAACGACAGCGTGCCCGATCGCGATAAACGTCGGGAGATCATGCTCGCTGCGTCGCGCTATCGCGACGACACGTCGTATGTGATGCCAACGGCCGCGTGGTTGGTGATGTCCAAGGAGATGGGCGTGGAAAATCAGGGAGGGCCGGCGGTGGGGTTCACGGCGGAGTTTCCTGTTCCCACTGTGTCACGCGGTGCTGTGATGAAGCACGATGATCAGACCGGGAAACACACCGGCATGGGCTGGGGCGAAATGGTGGGTGGGCACAAGCATCCGCCCAACTAACGGCAAAAGCATTTTCCAGCGCTGCGGCTAATCCTCGGAACTCAGCAACCCGAGCCGCAGCGCCAGCTTCACGTAATCCGTGCGATGCGTGATGTGCAGCTTCTCGTTGATGCGCTGCTTGTACGTATCCACCGTTTTCGGACTGATCGACAACCGCTCGCCAATTTCCGGCGCGGTGTAACCTTCGGCGAACAGCTTGAGCACCACCTGCTCGCGCTCGGTGAGCCGTTCAAACTTGGTGCGATCGTCGGCGTGCTCTTCCTTGCGCGCCAGGCCGCGTGCGAGTGCGCGGGCCGCCGAGGGTTGCACGTAGATATCGCCCGCCGCGACCGTGCGCACCGCGTCCACCAGTTCGCGATCGGCAACCGTCTTGAGCAAATACCCACCCGCGCCCGCTTCGAGCAGGGCCACGAGATGTTCGTCTTCGCTGTG
Source organism: Gemmatimonadaceae bacterium (assembly GCA_051859245.1). Taxonomy (GTDB): domain Bacteria; phylum Gemmatimonadota; class Gemmatimonadetes; order Gemmatimonadales; family Gemmatimonadaceae; genus JAABRT01. Next base: position 258,355 of record JBHYGA010000006.1, on the reverse strand, counting down.
CATGGTGAGCATCAGCACACGACGTGTTTGTGGTGTGCCGCTCACGACCGGTCGACTGCCGTTGGCTTTGACCAGCTCACGCGTGGCGGCCAGGCCATCCATTTCCGGCATGGACAGGTCCATCACCACGACGTGCGGATCAAGCCGCTCAGCCAGTGACAACGCTTCGCGTCCGTTGCCGCCCTCGCCAACCACCATGATGTCACGGGCCGTCGCGAGAATGGCTTTCAGTCCCGCGCGAACAATCGCGTGATCATCAATGAGCACAACGCGAATCAGGTCTGGTCGCATGGGGGCAATGTCGCGCTCGCTGGTGCAGGTAGCAAGGGTATACTCACGAGAGTCGCACCGGCGTCGGCAACGAGCAGCTGAAGTCTACGCTATGCGTCGAGCCGTTCAAACGCCGTTTCACGTCGCTTGAAAATCCGAAACAGGTAGACGAACGACGGCAGCAGGATCACCGTACCAACCCCGAGTACGCCGAGCACGAGCTGTTGTGTGACGCGTGGTGCCGACAGCTCGGTGATGGTGTGCGACGGTGGCACCATCCACGGAAACTGCGACCAGGCCCAGCCCCAGAGCAGGAAAGAGGCCTGCGCGGCCGCACACACCACCGCCAGAAACCATTTGCGTTTCCAGAGCGCCCACACACCCGTGAGGCCGGCAATCGCCGTCACACCCTGCATGCCGAGCGCCGTGACTCCCGAGGTCAGACCCGCGTACACCAGCGGTGCGTTCCGCTGCGCCAGGACAATCGTGAGCGTGCCGGCAACAAACACACACACCGCCGCGTGCAGCGCGCGTTCCCGAAAGTCGTTCTTGAGCTCAGCTTCGGTGCTCTCCCACGCCAGATATACCGCCGCGAGATGTGCAAACAGCGCCAGCGTCAGCACACCAACGGCCAGCGCAAACGGATTCAGCCACGACGTCAGATACAGCTCGGCAAACGTCCGCGACGAATCGAGCGGTACCATCGGCACGCGGCCGCTCGCGACCGCGCCCAGGCACACGCCGAGCAGCACGGGTGTCACCACGCTCGCAATGGCGAAGACGCGACCCCAGCGGCGCTGCACGTTGTCGGCCTTGCTGTCGTAACTGCGGAACGTGAACGCTGATCCACGCAACACGATCCCAACGAGCATGAGCGTGAGCGGCACATGCAACGTGGTGGAGTAGTGCGCAAACGCGCGCGGAAAACAGGAGAAGAGCAACACGACCACGAGAATCAACCACACATGGTTGGCTTCCCAGATCGGGCCGATCGCGTCGGCCACGGTGGCACGCTGCTGCTCGCGACGCGGACCGCTTGCGAGCAAATCCCACACACCGCCACCAAAATCGGCGCCAGCGAGCAGCACATACGCATTGAGCGACAACACCATCACGCCGGCGACTGCGTGCGGCAGTGTGAACAGCGTGTCGGTACTCATGATCGCACCGGCACTGGCAGCTCTTCAGTAAATCCGGCGCGCGGATTGGCGCCAACACCGGTCTTGATGATTTGACGATACAGCAACCACACCACCGCGATCGCCAAGCCAATGTAGAGCAACGTAAATCCGATAAACGGCACCACGAGTCCGGGCACGGGCGACACGGCATCAGCCGTGCGCATGAATCCCTGCACGATCCACGGCTGTCGCCCAACTTCAGTCACCGTCCAACCGGCTTCAACCGCAACAAAGCCTAACGGCGCACTGAACGCGAGCAAACGCAGAAACAGTCGATCATTGGGCAGCGACACGCCGAGACCGCGCTTGCGTCGCCAGATGCGCACAATGGTCCACAGTCCCACGAATCCCATGATCACACCACACGCGATCATGATCTGAAATGCCACGTGCACGATGGCGACGGGTGGACGATCTGCCTCGACCACGCTGTCCAATCCCGGAATGCTGGCGTTGGCGTCACCTTTCATGACCAGTGATACCGCACCCGGAATCTCAATGGCAAATCGATTCGTGCCGGCGGTGACATCCGGCCAGCCGCCAATCACAAACGGCATCGGACCAGTGTGATGATGCGCCTCCATGGCGGCGAACTTCACCGGTTGATACTCGGCCACATGTCGGGCAGAGAGATCTCCCGACAGCGGCTGCAACAAGGCCGCCGGCACTCCCACCAGCAACCCGATCTGCAGCGCGTAGCGATGAAACACGCGATGCGGCGTGTTGCGTAGCAGTGCGATGGCGTGGATACCCGCCGTGGCGAAACCCGTCGCGGCGTACGCGGCGAGTGTCATATGCAGCACCTGAGTGAACGCCGCAGGATTCAGCATGGCGGCGATCGGGTCCACGTTGCCAATCACCCCGTTGGTGACGGTAAAGCCGGTGGGTGCATTCATCCACGCGTTGGCCGTCACCACGAACGCACCGGAGAGCGCACCGCTCACGGCCACCACCACACCGGCAGCGAGATGCGCGCGCGGCGAGACGCGATCCCAGGCGTAGAGATAAATGCCGAGAAAAATGGCTTCGGTAAAAAACGCCAACCCTTCGAGAGAAAACGGCATGCCAATAATGCCGCCCGCGTGCTCCATGAACGTGGGCCAGAGCAAACCGAGTTCAAAACTCAGCACGGTACCGGAGACGGCTCCCACCGCGAACAGGATCGCGGTGCCCTTGGCCCACCGTTTGGCGAGCTCCTTGAGCAGCGGATCGCCATGTTTCTGGTAGCGGTACTCAGCGATCACCATGAGCGCCGGCATACCGATGCCAACCACCGCGAACAGTATGTGAAAACCGAGCGACATCGCCATTTGGCTTCGCGCGGCGAGCAAATCGGACATGATCGAGCGAAATGAGTACGAGAGTAGCAGTGCCTCTGCTCACAGTGTAACGTGAACATGACCACCCCAACCAGACGGGACGCTCAATAGTGACGATTCTTTCAACCGCCGACTTCGAAGGCATGCAGCGTGTGGGCCAGCTTGTGGCGCGCACGATTCACACCATGCGCGCCGCGGTTCGCCCGGGCATTACGACCGGCGAGCTGGACGCTATTGGTGAAGACTTTGCCCGTGCAGCCGGTGCCCGGTCTGCGCCGCAGCTCACCTATGGCTTTCCCGGATTCACCTGCATCAGTGTGAACGAGGAGATCGTGCACGGCATTCCGGGCGCACGGGCGCTCGCCGAAGGTGATCTGGTCACGCTCGACGTGACGCTTGAGTTCGAGGGCTATCTGGCCGACAGCGCCCTCACCGTGCCCGTGGGCGCGGCGAGCGAGGCCGGCACACGTGTGATGCGGGCTGCCCGGGTGGCGTTTCAGCGCGGACTGGAGCATGCGCTCGTTGGGCGTACCCTCCGTGAAGTGGGCGGCGTGGTGGAAGCCGCGGCCAAGGCGGAGGGCGCATCGGTCTTTCGGACGCTCTACGGGCACGGCATCGGCCGGAAGCTGCACGAAGATCCGATGGTGCCGAACTGGGCCGACCCGACCTGTCAGGATCGCCTGCACGAGGGACTCGTGATCGCCCTCGAGCCCATGGTATCGGCCAAACCGGCCCGTGTGGTGGAAGAGTCGGATGGCTGGACGCTCCGAACCAGCAATCGCTCGCTCAGCGCCCACCATGAGCACACGATCATGATTCGACGGGACAACGTGCCGTTTGTGCTGACGGCGCTCGCGGCCTAGCCCGCCGTGCATCAGCGCCCCGCCCGGGTGGCGCGTACCAACGGGTAGCAGCAGCCTGTCGTCCCTCGCGGGTTGGGATTCCGACACGAGACGGTAGATTTCGGATTACCCCTGACGCACCCTCAGGATGGCGCCGAGTACCTGCGCCCACGTTGCCCGCCTCGTCCGTCCCCCAACGCTACATGCTTCGCCACACCGCTCTTTTCGGCGCGACGCTTGGGTCGCTGCTCCTTGTCGCTGGCTGCGCCTCCTCGCGCTCTGCCACGCCCGCCTTTGTGATGGGTCAGGAGGGCGCGATTCTCCGCGCGCGCGCGGACAGCATGCGCTATCCGTACACGCAGGCCGACATCGATTTCATGCGCGGCATGATTCATCATCACGCGCAGGCGATTGTGATTTCCAAATGGGCGCCCTCACATGGCGCCGATCCAGCCGTGATTCGACTCACTGAACGCATCATCAATGCGCAGAAAGACGAGATCGAACTCATGCAGACCTGGCTCAAGGATCGCAATCAGTCCGCGCCGGAAATCGATTCACTGGGCAATGTGAGTGGTGGTGGTGATGCGCATGCGGGACACGACATGCCGGGTCACGATATGTCGAAGATGGGTGGCATGACGATGCCGGGCATGCTGACCGATGCGCAGCTCAAGGAACTCAATGCCGCTCGCGGCGAAGAGTTTGACCGGCTCTTTCTGACCTTCATGATGGCGCATCACCGTGGCGCGGTGAGCATGGTGAAGGAGCTGTTCAAGTCACCGGGCGCCGGCCAGGATGAAACCGTGTTCAAGTTTGCGAACGATGTGGAAGTGGATCAGTCCACAGAAATTCGTCGCATGCTCACCATGATGCTCGAACTTGGGTTTGTACCGCCGTTTGAATAGTTGGGCGCGCGACATTGGCGTGCTCAGCACACTGTCGTTGTTGTGTTTTGTGTTCACGTTCGTTCACTCTGAGGATCACGCATGACCGTTCTTTCTCATCGCGGCACCGTCGCATCCGCTGTCGCATTCGCCGCGCGTGCCGCGACGGTTGCGGCGCTTGCCGGACTCGCGGCCTGCTCGAGCAGCAAGCCCAACACCGCCCCGTCGCCGCAGAATGATCCGCGCGTCGGACTCAAGGCGGGTCTGTTTGACGCGGAAGAAGCCGTGTCGAACCTCAAGGTGACGGCCAAGGCGCAGTCACCGGCCGGATTTCTTGGCGTCACGAATTCCGATCTCGCATTTACGGGCAACTACGCCATTCAGGGTAACTACAACGGCCCCGTGATCTGGGACGTGAGCAACCCGAACGCGCCCAAGCTCGTCACGGCGTTCTCGTGCCCGGCGTCGCAGAACGACGTGTCCGTGTACAAGAACCTGATGTTCATGTCGGCTGAAGCGGCCAACGGTCGCACCGATTGCATGCCGGGTGGCGTGCGTGAAGCGGTGAGCAAGGACCGCATGCGTGGCGTGCGCGTGTTTGACATCACCGATATCAAGGCGCCGAAGTTGGTGGCCAATGTGCAGACGTGCCGCGGTTCGCACACGCACACGGTGCTCGAAGATCCGAAGGACAAGCAGAACGTCTACATCTACGTGTCGGGTTCGTCGGGCATTCGTCCGGCCGCGGAACTCGCCGGTTGCGCGGGCGATCTTGACGCCAGCGATCCGAACTCGTCGCGTTTGCGCATTGAAATCATCAAGGTGCCACTCGCCGATCCGGCCAAGTCGGCGGTTGTTGGTCGCGCCAACATTTTTGCCGGCCTGTCCGCGCCGCCGCGTCACGGTCTGTCTGACGCTGACAAAGCCGCCGCCTCGGCCGCGCTTGATGCCGCGCGTCGCAGCGGTGCCTTCATTTATCGCAATCCGCAGTCTGGTGCAGAGGCCGCACTGAACCCGCGTCAGGCCGCACCACTGCTCGACAGCCTGGTGAAGGTGCGCGGCGGAACCGGCGCGCCAACGGCTGCTGACAGTGCAACGCTGCGCGGCGCACTGCAGAACATCATGAATCGCACGTTTGCCGCAGCGCCAACGGCGGGCACGAGCAATCAGTCGGTCTCTGATCGTTCACAGTGCCACGACATCACGGTGTATCCGGCGCTTGGACTCGCCGGTGGCGCGTGCGAAGGACATGGTTTGCTCATCGACATCAGTGATCCGGTGAACCCGCGTCGTCTCGACGCCGTGGCTGACTCGAACTTTGCGTACTGGCACTCGGCCACGTTCAACAACGACGGCACGCAGATGCTCTTCTCCGACGAGTGGGGCGGTGGCAGCTCGCCGAAGTGCCGCGAAGGTGACAAGCCGGAGTGGGGTTCGAACGCGATCTTCGCCATTGAAAATCGCAAGCTCGTATTCAAGAGCTACTACAAGTTGCCGGCCGTGCAGTCGTCGCTCGAAAACTGCGTGGCACATAATGGTTCACTGATTCCGATTCCGGGTCGTGACGTGATGGTGCAGGCGTGGTATCAGGGTGGCATTTCGGTGTTCGACTGGACGGACCCCGCCAAGCCGTTTGAAATCGCCTCGTTCGACCGTGGTCCGGTGGACTCCACGCGTATGGTGAGCGGTGGTTCGTGGTCCGTGTACTGGTACAACGGCGCGATGATCAGCTCCGAAATCGCACGTGGTCTCGACATTGCTGAGCTCGTGCCGAGCCAGTACGTGTCGCAGAATGAAATCGACGCGGCGAAGACGGTGAAGTGGGAATACCTGAACGCGCAGGGTCAGCCGAAGATTGTGTGGCCGCCGAGCTTCGCACTCGCCAAGGCGTACACTGATCAGATCGAGCGCAAAGGCTGTGTAAACGCTACGCGCATCAGTGCGATTCGTTCGTCGATCGCGGGCGCCGAGCGCGCCTCTGGTGCCGCGCGCAACTCGGCGCTGCAGAAGCTGAGCACGGAAATCGAAGCAGAGCGTGGCTGTGATGCCAAGCGCGTCGACTTGCTCAAGAAGGCGCTGCAGGATTTGCAGGTGACGGTGATGTAATCACATCGTTCGCCGGCGTTCGCGCCGGTAACGTTGTTCACATCAACGCCCCGCCAGTTCGCTTTTGCGAGTTGGCGGGGCGTTGATTTTTTCGCCATCATTTGGCTGCGACTCCCCTTTATTTGCTTTGCAGTTTTCGTGTCTTTCGTGCCTTCGTGTCCTTCCTGCCCGCTGTTCTCTTGCATTAGGAGAGCGTCCGGCGTTGAAGCCGAGATGCTCCTAGTGCTGAGGGAACAGCGGCGGGAAGGACACGAAGGCACAAAGAACACGAAAACTGCAACAGATTTGGGGGTTGTGAACGCCAAGTCGAGCGACGGGTAGGAAGCGAGTGGCCCACCCTGAAACCGGAGTAGAACAATGCTCGTGAATCGTCCTCATGCATCAATCGCTGCCGCTGCGCGCGCGCTCGCAACAGCGGTATTTGGACTGAGTATCGCGCTGCAGGATGTTCCGGCGCAGACGCGCGAGTCAGGTGAGGTGGCGTGGGCGCGCGGGCAGGAGTTGGCCGTGGCTGGCCAGGCGGACTCTGCATTAGCGGCGTACACGCGGGCGCTTGCGCAGGGGCGTACGGCGCGCGATCCGGGCTTGGCGAGTGCGGCGCGTCTGGGCATGGCGGAAGTGTTTGCGGTGTTGCTCAAGCGGGCCGACTCGGCGGATGTCGCGTATCAGGAAGCGGTGCAGATGGCGGAGCCGGGGGATCTCAATGCCGTTGACGGTTATGTGCGATGGCTCGCTCGACAGAATCGTGTGAGCGACGCGCGGGCGCTGCACAAACGTGCGTATGACGGCCTCGATGTACCGCGCACGATCAAGCGTGAGTCAGTGTCGTACTTGCTGGGTGAAGCGGCTATGCAGGTTGCAGCTGGCAATGCAAGCGCCGCGCTGAGCACGCTCACCAATGCGCGCGACATTGCCAATCGTCTGGCCAGTGGCGACGGATCCGTTCCGATTGCCGAGGGCGCGAACGCGTACAACTATTGGGTGCTGCACGATCTGGCGGCACTGCGCATGGACAGCAAGGTGGCGAGTGTGCGCAACACATCGGACGGCGCGGCGTTGCGCGCATTGATCGATACGCGTGCAGCGATCGAGATGTCGGCTGGCGAGCAGCGGTTTTCCGTGGCACGTTTGGCGGATCGTATGGCCCAGGCGCGGCGGATGTGCAGCGGGACCGCATGCGGCGCTCCACCGTTGAATCTCTTTCCCTGAGACAGCGATGCGCACTCGTGAACGTATCCGCGGTGCCGTGATGTCGATGCTGGCGATATCGCTCGTTGTGCTGTCGTGTCGGGAACTGCCGTCTGATCCTTGGACGACAGAGCTCCCCAGCGGGTCGGTGCAGCTCATCGTCAACAGCACGCGCAATGCGGAGTTCAATGAAATTGTCAGTCGACTGCCGCGACGCACTGATCTCGTGACGCCATCTCGCTTTGTCGTGCGAACATCAAGCGAGTGGGAAGTCTTGTGGAAGCAGCTCCGAGCGCCGAGCCCGCAGCCAGCCGTAGACTTTGACTCGGAAATGATCGTTGTTGAAGCGATCGGCCGAGTAGCTGCGCCATGGGAGCAGGTTGGCATTGCCGGTGTGATGGAGAACTCCGGGCAGCTCTACGTACTCGTGCTACGTTACGGCAGCAATCCCGAGTGCGTTCCCGCCGCCATACAAGCTATGGTTGGTTCTCCGGTGGCGATGGCGCTGGTACCGAAACGTGAAGGGACGCCCGTGTATCTCGAACGATTTTCTCCGATACCCGCGTGCTAACGGTGCGCGCCACAGTTGGCGCAGCGTGTGTCTTGTGTCTGTTTGTCCTGACTTCGGGTGCGAGCGCACGCGCTGCGCACGCACAGGCACGATACTCCGCTGATGTCACGCTTGGTGGTACACGCGCGTCGTCGCGTGCGTATTCCGGCGAAGGAGATGGGTACGGCGGAAACATTCTACTCGCACGATCGAATGTGGAACGCAGCGCGTCTGGGCTCGTGCTCGGTTTGGCACTCTCCGCTGACGGGGGCGCCGCGCGCGATCTGCTCTGCACACCAGATGGGTCCGGCGGCTGCGTGCCAACGCACCGAGAGATCGCCAGCCTGACGGCACTTGCCGGCTGGCGTAGCGCCAACGGATTACTGCGCGTGTTCGCTGGTCCCACGCTGGCGCAGGAGAAGCAGGCGACCATCGGTGTTGCCGGTCGTCTTGATCTCGCCGTACCAGCACAGACGCGCGTGGCGATGACCGCGAACGTGCGCGGAATGCTACTCCCGTCCCTTCGCGGCGAGCGGTATCAGATCGTGTCGTTCGGATTGGGGCTGCGCTTTCAGCAGCGGCGTCAATGACAGAACGGCGCGGCGTGTGATCACACACGTCGCGCCGCACGTCGGCGCAGTCATACGTTCAACACCGCCGCCGCCCATTCTGCTGGCGCGTCGGTCATGGAGAGTAGCTGGTCAAGCGCTACCACCACCCGCATCCCGTCGCGGCGCAGCGCGTAGCGGTCGAGCGCGCTTGTTTTCCGTCCCCCGATATTCGCCCCCTCGGTGGAGAACCGGGCCTTGTGCTTGGGGCAATAGAACTGCGGACCATCGGGCTGCCACTCCAGCAAACGGCCCCGGTGCGGGCACTCCAGCGAAAACGCGTACACTTTGCGGTTCGACCGCACGAGCATCAGGCGCTCGGCTTCGTCGACCGAGACACTGTCGTGCGTGGGCAGCCCGTAGGCACGCTCGCGCGCGGTCGACTCCAGCGGCTTAATGAAGCGGGCGTGGTCAGCCAGCGCACTGTCGGGCGAGAGCCCCTGCGCGACGAGCACGCCAACGGCGAAAAGCGCCGAGTTCCGCAGGAAGGTTCGGCGATCAAGCGCCGGCGACGAGCTGTTCGCGGTCGAAGTGTCATCCGGATGTGTGCACATGGTTCAGGCTCCCGTCGAATGTCGCATGCAACGCAGGCACGGGTGATTCCCGCGCCCTCGACTCCAGCATCGTTGGGAATGCCCAACGGCGGTATCCGACAAGTGTCGCGGCTGGTCTGTAATGGGACACATGTCAGGTGCGGACGGTCGTTTCCGGGTAAGCGAAGTGCGACGGCGAAGCCCCGAATTGGCTATCTTTGAAGGCTATGCCCCAGTCCCCCGATTTCCTGGCCCAGGTCCGCGAAGCCACGGCGCTGCTCGAAGCGCTGGCCACGGACCGTGCGCGTCTGCTTGAGATTTCCGAAGAGGAGCGCAATCGCCTGCTGCGCGCCGCCGGTGAGGTGTCCCGCCCGGATGCCATTCTGCGGCGCCAGCTGGTCAAAGCCACCAAGCGCCAGAAAAAGTCGGAGCGGCAGGAACGCGTGAAAGACGCCGAGGCGCAACTCAATAGCACCGGTATCCGCTCGCTGCGCCGGCAAACCGTGTTCACCACGCCGAACTACGCCCTGCCGAGCGGCGATGAACAGGAAACGGTGGACGATCCTGATTTTCGCGAGGCGATTGAAGCGCAGCACTGTTATGTGTGCAAACAGTCGTTCGATGTACTGCATCACTTTTACGACCAGCTCTGCCCGAGTTGCGCGGCGTTCAACTACGCCAAGCGCACCGAGCTGGCGGATTTGTCTGGACGCGTCGCCCTGCTCACCGGTGGTCGCGTAAAAATCGGCTACCAGGCGGGCATCAAGCTGTTGCGCGCCGGTGCACATCTTATTGTGACCACGCGTTTCCCGCGCGATTCCGCGGCGCGCTACGCGATGGAGCCGGATTTTGAAGAATGGTCACACCGGCTCGAAATTTTTGGTCTCGATCTGCGTCACACGCCGAGTGTTGAAGCGTTTTGTCATCAGTTGAACGAAACGCACGACCGTCTTGACTTCATCATCAACAATGCGTGTCAGACGGTGCGGCGCCCGCCTGACTTTTACAAGCACATGATGGATCTGGAAACGGCGTCGATTGGCAACATGCCAGCGCACATCCAGAAAGTGCTCGGCGCGTACGAGGGCGTTCGCTCGTACAACATGCTGCCAGAGAGCACGGGTGCCGACAGCAGCACCTCGATTGCCACAAAACAACTCGGCAGTGTTGCCGGCCTCACGCACGCCGCCGAGCTGTCGCAGATCGCGTTGTTGCCAGACGAAGCGTCACCGCAGGCGCATCTGTTTCCGCAGGGACAGCTGGATCAGGACATGCAGCAGGTGGATCTGCGCGATCGCAACTCGTGGCGCATGCTGATGGCGGAGGTACCGAGCGTGGAGTTGCTCGAAGTGCAGCTGGTGAATGCGGTCGCACCGTTCCTGATCAATGCGCGTCTCAAGCCACTCATGCTGCGCACGCCAAACCGCGACAAACACATTGTGAATGTGTCAGCGGTGGAAGGACAGTTCTACCGCAAGTTCAAGACGACGCGTCATCCGCATACGAACATGGCGAAAGCGGCGCTCAACATGATGACGCGCACAGCGGCGGCGGATTATTACACCGACGGCATTCACATGAACGCGGTGGACACGGGTTGGGTGACCGACGAGGATCCAGCGGAGATTGCCGCGCGCAAGGTGGCCGAGCATCGCTTTCATCCGCCGCTGGATATTCTCGATGGTGCTGCGCGCATTGTTGATCCGATCATTGATGGCATCAACACCGGCACGCATGTGTGGGGCAAGTTTCTGAAGGACTACAAGCCAACGGACTGGTAGCTTACGGCCACGGTGCACACACGGCGTATACCGTGACATCCGGCGAGTTGCCAGCGAGACTGTCCACGTAGAGATACCACGATTTGTTGTCGGGTTCCGGCCGCGATTCGGTGACGCGCCCAACGTTCGGGGCAACGGAATGGCCACCGGCGATCACCTTTTTGCCGGCAGGGCAGTACGCCCAGACTTGATGATCAAAACTGATCCAGTCGTGCTGCTCCGTGACCTTCACCACTTCAATGCCGACAACGCCGTTTGGTCCGGCGGGTCCCAGCGCGCCTTTGGCGCCAGCCGGTCCCACCGCCCCGGCGTCGCCCTGCGGTCCGACGGGTCCTGCAGCGCCCTGCGGACCCTTCGCCCCCGATGGACCCGCCGGCCCGGCGCTTCCCGTCGCGCCTTCCGGCCCAACGTCTCCCGTGATGTTCCACTGAATGGGCACATGCTGGGCCGATTTGCACGTCTCCGTGGGGTCGGTGGCCTTGATGCGGTACAGCGTGCCGCTCTGCGGAACGAAGCAGGCGTGGATGATCTCGTCATCCAGATGCGTACTCGGCATGGCTCCGGCGCGAGCGATCGGCAGCGCCAGGACGCAGACTGTCACTGCGGCGAGCACGGATCGCCGTACATCAGTGCGACGGCGTCTCGATTCTAAAGCCAACATTGTGAACTCCTATGTGTGAGCTATTGTGTAAAGCGAGTGTATTTATGATGCTCTTGTTATGGCACCCAATTGGCGCATAAAGCCCAAGCGCCGAGCCATCCTTGGCTGGCGCCAAGGTGCGTGTAGTGGACAACCCACGCGGTCCGGTCAGCAGAGGGGCGCGACTCGGCGACCCGGCCAATGATAGGATGGAACGTGAATCCGCCTCCGAGCACCTTCTTGCCGGCAGGGCACTGCGCAACGACGGTCCCGTCGGTGTCGGCCCACGCATTCCAGATATCCGCGTCAATTTTTTCAACGCCGGAGAATCCGCCTGGCCCAGCGGCTCCCTGCGGGCCGGTCGGGCCTTGAAGCCCGGCCGGGCCGGTCGGGCCCTGAGGTCCGGCAGGCCCCGCCGGACCGATTGGACCCATCGGCCCTTGCGGACCCACTGTGCCAGCGGGTCCCTGCGGACCCGGCTCACCGGCCGGTCCGGTCGCCTGCCACTGGAACGGGATGTGGCTCGCCGACTTGCACGTTTCGGTCGGATCTGTGGTCTTGATGAGGTACATGGCACCGCTGCCAGGCACATAACAGGCGTAGATGGCTTCCGGGTCGTGCGCGGACGTTGACCGAAGCGAATCGGCGTGAAGAGCGGGCGCAGCCAGTGCGCTACCAAGCAAGAGGGCAAGCGCGCACCGTTGCCACACGCGCTGAGATTTGTGGAGAGACATCGTGATGTATTCCGCAGGTTGAGAATGTGGAGAGCGCTTGACGTGCATCACGGCAGCCAGACCGCGCAGATTGCGAACGCTTTGATATTTGGTGAGCTGAGCCAGAGGTCGTTCACGTACACGAACCAGCCGGTGTTGTCGGAGGTGGGCCGTGACTCGCCGACATTGCCGTTCGAAGGATTCTGAGAGAATCCACCGCCGATGATCTTTTTGCCGGCCGGGCACTCGGCCAGCAGCGACTGGTCCTCGGCGCCAACGGCGTTCTCAATCGACACCTCAATCACTTCGATGCCCGCCGATCCGCCCGGTCCTCGCTCACCGGCCGGTCCGATCGGGCCCGTCGTTCCCTGGACACCCACCGGTCCGACGGGGCCAATGGCACCCGCGTCCCCGATCGGGCCAGCGGGGCCTGCCGGTCCCTGCGGCCCCTGTGGGCCGATCGGACCCTGCGGCCCCTGCGGGCCATCCGCCAGCCACTGCAGCGGGATGTGATTGGCCGACTTGCAGGTTTCGGCGGGATCCGTGGTCTTGATGCGATAGATGGTGCCGCTGCCAGGAATGAAGCAGGCGTACAGCACATCGGAATCGGTTGATCGTTCAGGCAGTGCCGCGGCGGAGACTGGTGCAGCACGCAGGGCGAAGGCAGCGGTGATGGTGAGCGCCAGCAACGGCAGAGAGAATCGCCGCCGAACGGCGCGTGATGGCGTATCGCGCATAGTCATGGAATTGGCGTGTGATGTGGTGTGGTCAGCTTGAGGCGGCGGTGCGCAAGGCGAGGCGCAGCACATCGAGATCAGGAGCCATTGCCGCGTCGGCTGCGGTGTACGATTCGAGTGTCTGTTCGACGCCCTTGAGCGCCCGCGCGACGCTCTGCGAATCGCCGCGTTCAAGGGCGCTGATCGCCTGCCGCAGACCAACCGCAATTGCCTTCGCGCGATCGTCCGACACCAACGCGGTTTGCACGCGGTCCAATGCATCGCGCAGGGCATCGACGCGCAGCGCAGACGGACTCAATGGCACGACGGTCGGTGCCGACTGCGGTTTTGACTTGGCCAACACTGGTACCTCACGGATCGATGGTGTCGTCGGCGCGTCCTGACACGCAACGAGCGCGAGGCCGGACGCCGCGAGCACACTTCGCCGCGCGAGTTGTTTGATGTTCACGAGAACTCCTGAAACGCGTATGGTGGATGTATCGAAGGAGCAACAAGCACTGCTCCTGCACCTGCGTACGGAAAGCAGGCTGAACTTCAGACATCGACCACGAACACCGCTGACACCTCACGCATCGCGCGTGCTGAAGCACACGGATCACAATGTCCGGCTGGACGCGAGAATTCCGTATGACGAGTGGCGAGACGCTGGCGCTCAGCGCGCTCATCTTTATCGATTCTTTCGAGGAGTGAATATGTTCATGAGTTTTCGACGATGGACCGTTGCGCTTGTCGCCAGCGCTGCGACACTCGCCGGTGCTGGTGTCGCAAGTGCACAAACGATCGACACGCGAACGGGTGAATACCTCACCAGCGGCGTCAGCAGTGGCTTCGGTCAGACGTTCACCGCACCAGCTGGCGCAACAACACTGACGCAGTTTTCGTTCTGGCTTTCGGGCGGCGGCCTAGGTCTGGTCTCGAGCTACGAAGCGTATCTGATGCAGTGGAACGGCTCGATGCCGGTTGGAGAAGTGCTGTATAGCAGTGGGCCGAGGGATACACCCGAATGCTGTCCGCAGGAGCGAGTGGACTTCACCACTGGCGAGCTGACCGTCACGCCAGGCGCGCAGTACGTTGCGTTTCTGCTCAGCACGTCGGGCAATCTCGCATACCGACGTGTCCGCCTCGATGGTGAGTGGTTCAACTCATACGACGGCGGCGCCTCGATTTTTGCATATAGCTGCGGTGATGATACGGCCGAGCTCCTCTCGACGTGTCAATGGGCCGAGAGCAATACCGCGGACATCGACAACGAGTTCGTCGCCACCTTCGAAAGCGCGGCGATCACTGTACCAGAACCTTCCTCGATCGCGCTACTGGTCGTCGGCGCCGCGGCGTTGATTGCCGTGCGACGCACGCGCAGACACGCCTGAGCATTCGCGTATGGGGCAATCGGCCGCTGTCCATTCAGACAGCGGCCGACGTTGTTTCACATGGCCGCGAACAGCGTGGCCGTGATCGAGTCAATCGCGGGCTTCATCACCTTCGCCTGCATCTCGGCTTCACCGGTGGTGTTCATCTTGCCCCAGCCTTTCTGCGTTGTTTCACCAACGTGTTTGACTTTGCCCGTCGCAACGTCCACCAGACGCGTGCGAATCGTGGTGTACCCGAAGTCGCCGTCTCCCTTGGGCGTATACCTGGTCACGACGCCCGTGAGCACGTAGGCGACACCGAGCTCTTTGCCTGCGTTTACCGCGGCCACCGTGGAGCTGTCATGGTTGATCGCCGGAAGATTGTTCTGCGTTGCGCGCCGGGTATGACGTGTATCGTAGACATCAAACTTTCGGGTGTCGTGCAACGTGGCTGATAGTTGTGACTGCAACCAGCGCTTGGCGTTGTCGGTCATGATTGTGGCATCATCAACCGGAGTGAACTCGACCACCGCGATCTTCACAGCGGTACCAGGCGCCGCTCGCAATGGCTTTTGTGCTGCAACAACACTCGCCATGACGGCGGTCAACGCCACGGCCTTCAATACGTTCTTCATGTGCGGTATTCCTCGATCACGGGATTGGATTTTCGCGCAGGCATGTCTTTGACCTGCAAGACACTGCGTATGGACGTACGCAGTTCCGTGTTCATATCGGACACCACCACTCGCCTGCTCCTCTTCCGCCGCCGCGCTGCCGGCAACAGAATTGTCTTATGACGCGAACCTGAGACAGAGCCACCATGAGTCGTACTCGCCAACAGCGGTTGCGTCAGAACGGCCATTTTTCCCGGCGCAGACGCGCATCACGCACGGCGCAGCGACAGCGCAAACGCACCCGACGCCGCATCAGCAGGAACCCATTCGCTGTCGACTTTGAAGCCAGCGCTCGGCAACGCATCTAACACTCGCTTTCGCAGCGCCTGCCGTCCGTGCGCTGTTGGCGGTTCGAAGCCGAGCAGCACGCGGCCACGCGATGAGAGAAGCTCGCGGGTTGCCGAACCGGCGAGGGCCGGGTCCGTCCAGAACAGATTCACGTTCATGGCGACCAGAAGTTGCACACTTCTCGAGCCGAACACCTTCGGCGCATCCTCGAGTGCACACTCACGCACGGTCGGTCGGACTCCTTCCGGCAACGACGACAGTCGCGCGATGGCGCGGTGCACCTGCAGCGGCGAGCGATCGATGCCGTGCAGTACGCATTTCGTACAACGGAGCGCCAGCATTTCAAGCAGCTGTCCGTTGCCGCAACCGACTTCGAGCAACGTGCCAGCGGTGCGCGCGGAAACAAGCGTGCTGAACCATCGCAGTCGAAACGGTGCGTCGCTCGCCGTCACCATTCCCGTCCCACCGCACAGATCGTTTTGTTCGGAATGAGAACGCGCCCATCAGCGCTGATATACGGCATCAACTTCTCGGCGACGCGTCGCCGGTACTCGGTCTGCTGTTCGATTGTCTTGCTGGCTAGAAGCGCCGCAATCTCCGGTGAGACATCGACGACATATTGCGTGCAGTCGTCGGCGCAGGGCCACTCAAGCGTGAGCGTCCACTCTTCTGCGCGCACATCGGGGAAACCCGCGTCGAGCATGTTTCGCACGAGCTCCTTGCGCGCGGCGCCATACGCAATAGCTGTTGTCGATCTCGACGCTCTCTCAGCAAACATCTCATCGGCAACAACGTTCGCGATGCTCGCCAACGGGCGCGCTCGCGGCCCCGATTCCCAAATCGCCGTGGCGAACGATCCGCCGGGCCTCAGCACGCGTCGTATCTCTCCCAACGTGTGCCATGGATTGGGAAGCGATGTCACGCCCCAGCGACACAGCACCTTGTGAAAACTGCGATCCGCGAAATCAAGCTGCACTGCATCGGCCTGCACAAACGAAACGTTCGTCAGCCCCAACGCGCCGGCCCGTTCACGCGCGATTTGGAGCATCGCGACTGAGATGTCCGTTGCAATCACACGCCCCGTGGGACCGACGCGGTTCGCCGCCAACAGTGCGGGCTCGCCAATGCCGGTGGCGATGTCGAGTACGCGCTGACCCGGTGACACAACCGCGAGCTCGAGCATGCGCTGGCTCACGGACTGCGCGCCTTTTTCGATCACAGGCCACCACTTCTTCCAGCCGGCTGCCACACCGTCCCACGGCTGGACTTCTGCGCCGAGTGCGCTACGCCGGCTATCGAGTTCGCTGCTCATGCACTGCAGGATAGCATCGAACCGCCGGTCCGCGAGACTGTGGACACTACCGTTGGGTGCCCCGCTGTCGAACTCCGGACGCCCCAATCGACTGATTTGAGATGCGACCGCACACGGAAGGCTCGCCGTCAGCTGGCGGCACTCTGCGGCGGCGCGCATATACCAGCGACCAGCATCCTCCCCAGTCGTTCGAGCAACGGGCACCACCATGAAGATCATGCTCCGCTACATCCTCCGCAGCCTCGCCCGCTCCCCGGGATTCACCGCGGCGGTAGTCCTCACGCTCGGACTCGGGATTGGCGCCAACACGGCAATCTTCAGCGTGGTACGCGGCGTTTTGCTGCGCCCGCTGCCACATCAGGAAGGCGACCGCCTGATGTACTTGCGGCACGCGACCAATGCGATGGAGAACACGGCGTTCTCCGTGCCCGAGATCAACGACTTTCGCGAACAGTCCAAAACGCTCGGCCAGATCGCCGAATACTCGCCGCTCACCCTCAACCTGGTTGAGGACCAGGACGCCCGACAGATCGACGTTGGTCTCGTCACCGGCAACTATCTCTCCGTGATGGGACTGCGCCCGGTGCTTGGCCGGTCCTTCAATGACGCTGACGACGGGGCCGGCGCTGCACCCGTGGTGATGCTCACCGACGGGTACTGGCGATCGCAGTACGCGGCCGATTCTTCGATCGTCGGCCGCTCGCTGCGAATTGGTGGCCGACAGGTGGAAGTCATCGGCGTGCTTCAGCCGGCGCCGTTTTTTCCGGGACGCATTGAAGCGTTGATGAACATGTCCATCAGCGAACACCACGTGAGCGCGATGATGGTGCAGGGACGCACGCATCGCATGACGGAAATGATCGCGCGGCTCGCGCCTGGCGCGACGGTGGAACAGGCGCAGGCCGAAGTCGCGACAATCACGCAACGCATGCACGCGGCCAGTCCGGAATCGTACGACGCCGGCTCCGGTTACAAAGTGACCATGACGCCACTGCAGGAAGTGCTGGGACAAGACGCGCGACTGACGCTCTATCTGCTGATGGGCGCGGCCGCGTTTGTACTCGTGATTGCGTGTGCCAACGTCGCCAACCTTACGCTCATGCGCGGCGTGCGTCGTGAGCATGAAATGACAGTGCGCGCCGCACTCGGTGCGGGCACCAGTCGGCTCCGTCGGCTTCTGCTCGCCGAGAACGCGGTCTTGGCGCTGATGGGTGCGGCGCTTGGCCTGGTCGTCGCGTTTGCGGGCGTCGGCATGCTGTCCACATTCGCGGCGCGCTTCAGTCCGCGCGCGGATGAGATTGTAGTAGACGGCACGGTGCTGCTCTTCACGTTTGCACTCTCGATGCTGGTCGCGCTCATGCTGGCATTCGCGCCGAGCATTGGTGACGAAGGCGCGCTGGGTGCGGGGCTCAGAGCCGGAGGCACCAAATCCACTGGAGGTTCGCGGCGCAAGCGACTGCAGCAGGCGTTGGTCGTCACGCAGGTCGCGGTGTCGTTGGTGCTGCTGACTGGCGCGGGATTGCTGGTGCGTTCCATGCAGCGCCTAGCGGCGGTGGACCCGGGTCTTGAGCCAGGGAATGTGCTCACCATGGAAGTACCGATCGACTTTACCGAACAGGCAAGCCTTCAGGGCGCGGTGGGAATGTACGAGCGCATGCAGCGCGAGCTTTCGCGGTTGCCTGGTGTTGAGTTGGTAGGCGTGGGCTCCACGATGCCGCTGCGTTCCGCGCAGTTTCAACTCGAGATGAAAGCGGAAGGTCGCGTGACCGCGCAGGGTGAAGCGGTGCCGCAGAGCGAGTATCGCACCGCCGACCCGGGCTACTTCCGCGCGTCGGGCATAACGCTGCTCAAAGGGCGCGATTTCACCGCCGGTGATCGCGCAGGCGGCGCGAAAGTGGTGATCATCAACGAGACGCTCGCGCGGCTGCTGTTTCCCGGCATCGATCCGATTGGGCGACGCGTGGCGTGGACGGGTGAAGTGCTGAGCTTCACCGGCATCTCGGGCGACTGGCGCGAAGTGGTGGGCGTTGTGCGCGACACCAAGGACGGCGGACTCGACAAGAATCCGGTGCCCGTCACCTTCATCCCGTTTGCGCAGGGTGATTTCCCGTCAGGCGGTATGGTGCTGCGTTCAACCGTCGACGCCTCGAGCCTCGCGCTTGCAGCGCGCGAGATTGCGCGTTCGGTCGCGCCCACACAACCGGTGGAAAACGTGCTCACGATCGACGCCATTCGTGACGAGAGCGTGGGGCCACGTCGACTCAACGCGATGCTCGTGGGCTCGTTCGGTTTGCTTGCACTCGTCATCGCGGCCATCGGCATTGCGGCGGTGCTCGCGTTCTCGGTGAGCGCCCGCACAAATGAAATCGGCATTCGCATGAGCCTTGGTGCGTCGCCGGGTCACGTGCAACGTATGATTCTGAAAGAAGGCGGGCTGCTCGTTGGCCTCGGGCTCACACTCGGCGTTGTGGGCTCGCTCGCGCTCTCACGATTGATTCAGGGACTGCTTTTCAACGTGGAGCCGAACGACCCCGCCACGATGTTGTCGGTCGCAGTGATCATGGCCGCGATTGGTGTGGCAGCGTGCTGGCTTCCGGCGGTGCGCGCGTCACGGATTGATCCGTCAGAGGCGGTGCGGGCGCAGTGACCGCAGGCTCGAGACGCGCACCGCGTATCCATGTGGTGGACAGCAGCCGCACACCTCGCTGATAGGTGAGATAGGCGTACGCCCACTGCACAAACACCGTGACACGATTGCGGAATCCAACAAGGTACATCAGATGCACGAACACCCAGAGCAACCAGCTGATGTATCCGGTGACCGTTACACGTCCGAACGCTGAGACGGCTTTATGCCGTCCGATCGTTGCCAGATCCCCTTTGTGAAAATACACAAACGGCTCGCGTGATTCGCCCGCCACACTGCGCACAATCATGCGACCGGCGTGCGCGCCCGTTTGATTTGCTGTCGGCGCAACGGCAGGCACAGGCGTCCCGTCGCGTCGCGCAATCGTGCACAGGTCACCGACCACAAACACGTTCGGATGCGATGGCACGGACAGATCAGGTGCTACCTGCACGCGCCCGGATCGGTCAGTAGTGGCACCGAGCATGGCGCCAAGTGGAGACGCAGCATTGCCTGCGGCCCAGAAAATCGCGCCGGTGCGAATCTGTTCCGCACCAACGGTAACAACCGAATCTTCGATGTGCGTCACAGGTACACCCAAACGCACCTCAACACCAAGCTTTTCAAGATCACGCTGCGCAACAGACGACAACTTCTCAGGAAACGTGGGCAGGATGCGCCGACCCGCTTCCACAAGCAACACACGTGCACGACGCGTATCAATGCGCCGAAAGTCCCGTCGGAGTGCACCCTTGACGATTTCGGCGAGTGCACCAGCCAACTCCACACCCGTCGGACCACCGCCCACAATCACGAACGTCAACAGTGCATCGCGCTCGGCCTCGCTCTCTGATTTTTCAGCCAGCTCGAACGCCATGAGAAAACGCTGCCGCATTTCGAGTGCGTCTTCAATCGACTTGAGTCCTGGCGCGTGCGCTTCCCATTCGTCGCGACCGAAGTACGCATGCCGTGCACCCGTTGCGACCACCAGATAGTCGTAGCTGAGCCGTCGCTCACCGCTGTCGAGCTCGACAAACTTCGCCTGCGGATCAATGCGTGTCGCGCTCGCAAGCAACACGGTCACGTTACGCTGCTTGCGCAGTCGCCAGCGAATCGGCACGGAGATGTCGCTGGGCGAAAGTCCGGCGGTGGCAACCTGATACAACAGCGGCTGGAACACGTGGTGATTGGCGCGATCAATGAGCGTCACGCGAACCGGGGCATCCTCAAGCTCGCGAGCCGCCGACAAACCGGCGAAGCCACCGCCCAGGATCACCACGTGTGGCTTCGCGTCACGCGTGGTAGCATCAAGTACCACGTGCGCGCGGCCGACATCGGCCGAGAGAGCATTTGTGGACATACTGAAGTTTAGTCACGTGTGCGCAGCTCTTATCACCGGCCCCTGAGAAACGAGTTCCCTGGTCGCATGTCTAGACACGCCAATTCATCGCTCATACTGGACGGGGTCTCTCTGCGGCTGCCCGATGGTCGACCGTTGCTGGAAATCCCGCGGTTCGCGATGGCGAACGAACGGGTCGGCTTGATCGGCGCAAACGGCTCTGGCAAAAGCACGTTGCTCAGAGTGGTCGCCGGCGAGCTCGTGCCTGCGACGGGGCATGTCATGCGACCGGCACGCGTAGGCTACGCGCCCCAGCGTGCAATCAGCGCTCTTGGCGAGACGGTGGCGCACGGTCTCGGCGTGGCGCCCATCGTTGACGCGCTCAGCCGTGCCGACGAAGGACTCGCCTCAGCCGACGATCTGCTCACGATTGGGGATGCCTGGGACACGCGAGAGCGTGCCAACGCCGCGCTTGCGCGCCTCCGCCTCGGACATCTGCCGCTCGAGCGGCTAATCCACGAGGTGAGCGGCGGCGAAGCCACGCGTCTCGCCATCGCCGCGCAGCTGATTGCCGCACCGGATCTGCTGCTGCTTGATGAGCCCACTAACGACCTCGATCGCGAGAGCCGACTGGCTGTTGAATCCCTCGTGGAAAACTGGCCGCGCGGACTGATTGTCGTCTCGCACGACCGAGCACTGTTGCAGCGCGTGGAGCGCATTGTCGCGATCGAACGCGGGACACTTCGCAGCTATGGTGGCGGTTGGGATTTCTATCGCGAACAGCGGGAGATTGAACGCGCGGCAGCGTTCCGCGACGCCGCGAATGCAGAAGCCGAGGCGGCGCGCGCGCGACAACACGCACAGGAAGTGCGCGAGCGTCAGGCGCGGCGTGAGGCCGCAGGTCGGCGGACGCGTGAAACGGGAAGCCAACCGAAACTCGTGCTCAACGCCAAGCGTGAGCGCAGCGAGGGCACCACCGCACGCCTCACTGATACCGCCGCACGACTGGTTTCCGCGGCGGAGACCAGGCGACGCGACGCGGCGATGTTGGCCAGTACACACGAGGGGATCGCCGTGACGCTGCCTCCGAGTGGTCTGCCGGCGGGCACCACGGTGGTCTCACTTGACGGTGTCGTTGCCGGGCCGGCACCCGGAATACCACTCTTGTCTGACGTCACGCTCTCCATTCGAGGGCCTGAGCGCGTGGCGCTGGTTGGACCGAACGGGGCCGGCAAGAGCACCCTGCTCCGCGTGATCGCTGGTCACATCGCCCCACTTGCTGGTAGCATTCACCGAGGAGTGCCAACGCATCGGATCGCGTTCCTCGACCAGCACGCCACCCTGCTCGATGTTGGCACGACGGTGCTCGACGCATTCGCAGCGCATCATCCCACCTCCGACGTCACGGAGATACGGGCCGCACTCGCGCGATTTCATTTCCGGGCTGACGCGGCGCTGCAGCCGGTCGCGTCATTGAGCGGCGGCGAACGGATTCGCGCAGCGCTCGCGTGTGTGATGGCAGGCCCACACGTGCCACGGTGCCTGCTGTTGGACGAACCCTCCAATCATCTCGACCTTGAGCAGTTGGACGGGTTGGAAGCCGCGCTGCGCTCCTACGACGGTGCGATTATCGTGGCCTCGCACGACGAGGCGCTGCTCGATGCGATCAGTGTGTCGCGACGTGAAGACGTGATGCGTTGGCGGTGAGCCAGACTTGTTGAGCACCCGCGCAATCACCGCTTCACGCGCGCCGGACTGAAAGGCCTGAAACGCATCGCCATCGGTGAGTCCTGCAATCCGCGCCACAACAATGAACGGACCGAGCGCGTGTCCAGGATTTGTCCAACGCGCCATTTCAACAAGCGGCAAGAGCGCGCGCCTGCGAAGATCGGCGAGCAGCGTCGAGTCGCGAGGAGCCGTGAGCGGCACAAGCACCATGATGCCCTTATTGCGGTCCGTCCATGACACCGAGTGCAACAACTCCGCAAACGGCGCGGACGGAATCGCAACGCCACTATCGGGGTGTTGATTCACCCAATCGGCGAGCACGGCCAACGCGCGTACGGCGTTGTTGCGAACATCATCACTTGGGTCACTGACCGCGTGCAACAATTCACGCGCGATTACTTGCCGACTTGTACCGTACGCCAGCAATTGTGCAGCCAGCGCACGGTGACGCGCATCACCTGCGTTCCGGAGCACGGAAACCAACGTGTCCGTGTGCTCAGTGGCGAGTGCAATGAACTCCTGCTGCACTGATCGCAGCGCCGAGTCTTCAGCGAGCGCATAACCTGGTGCGTGGTCCTCACCGGTCACACCGCGTTGTACGGCGCGCAACAATGCCGATTCAAATCGGCGGCCGGCGCCCACGATGTCCGACGGAAGCCGCGCCGCACCAACAGGAGCTGGTCGATAGGTGATCGGTGGCGTGCCACGTTCGCGGATGCCAACATAGAGAATCGTGCGACCGTTCTCACTGCAGCACACGGGCGAGAGATCCACGTCCTCCACACCGGGAAGGCGTTGTAGCCGCGCACGAACAGCGTCAAGCGATTGTGGCAGCGGATCACCGGCACGCAGACCGATTGCGGTGCGAACATCGGCCTCCGACGTTGCGCGAAGACCGTACACGTCGACCGCGTGGAGCGTGTCGACCGTCGCCGCACGCAGCAGGGAGAGTGACAGCAGCAAGAGGTGCGGTGTCATGCGGGGCTCACATGTCCGCCCACCACACGCCACACGCCGTCGTCCTCCTGCGCCCACACGCGCGTGTAGCGAAACGTCCCCTCAACGCGCGTGCCGTCAACATCAACGGCCAGTCGAGCACGAAGCGCGCTCACCACGACCGAAGGACCGACTCGGCGCACTCGCAGCTCCTCGGGCTCGTGCTCCCGAAAGCGCACCGCCCCGGAGCCGTGGAGAGCAAGGTCTTCCGCCTTGGTACCAAGCTGTCCGTTGGGCCCGGTGAACAGGAGATCTTCAGAGATAAGCACGTCGAGCGCCGCCACATCGGCCTCCAGCTGTGCGGCGCGAATGCGCGCTTCAAGCGCCACGATGTCCGGAGCGGGCGCACCAACAAGCGCTTGCTGCATGAGCGCAAGATCAGGGATGTCGGTCATTAGTGAAGTTGTTTCGGATCACACATCTACGCGAATGGATGACAGAGCACGTGCCGAACCGCCTGCCATCAGACGCGCTATTCCTCCGTTCCCGCCTTCGAGCACCACGCGAATCACACTCGGTGATGGCGGCTGCATCAACCAGCCCTGCTCAATGAACAACTCTCGACTTTCGACGCCGAGATGATCGTGCAGGAAGCACGCCAGCGGACCAGCGGCCATTCCGGTTCCCGCTTCTTCCGGAATGCCGTAGCGTGGCGCAAACATGCGCGTACCCGCGTGACGGCCTGGTACGCGCGTCTCCAAAGAGAACGCGTAATACCCGATCAGATCCAGCTCCTCGCTGACGGACTCCACCAGTGCGAGGTCTGGTCGAAGCTCCGAGACGGTGCGCTCATCCGGTAGCGGAATCACAAGGAACGAGTTCCCGGTGTTCACCACATATGGATCGCTTCCTTCGAGCAACGGCGATTGCGTGAGACCAAGGGACTGCAGAATCCGCCCTCCCAGATCCGACGCCGCAGCAACACGTGTGTACGCCGGAGCGCCTTGCTCCATGAAGACCATCTCGCCGTCGATCAGAATGTCGCGGTTGCCGTCGATGGTTTCTTTGGAAAGTCGACCTTCACCTACCAAACCCATTTGGCGCAAGAGCGCGAATGTCGCGATCGTTGCGTGGCCACAATGCGCGATTTGTCGTGTCGGCGTGAAGAAATCGAGTTTGATGGTGGCAGAATCCGACTTCGACACGAACGCCGTTTCGGATACGCCAACCTGTTGCGCAACTTTGAGTTTTTGTGAAGCCGTCAGTGCATTGGCATCCGTAACCACACCGGCCGGATTCCCACCGGTTGGTCCGTCAATGAACGCGTTGACGATGTGCACGTCGATCTGCATGGGTGCTCCCAGAAAATTCTACAACGAGCAACACGCCCGCCGTATGTCCCATACCCTCGAACCAGGTGCTTTATCACTGACCGTCACGCCGATCGCCCTGATTGTCGGATGACCCGGGCGATTTCGGCACTGAGTGTCGCGATGTCCATCGGTTTTCTCAGACGACCGTTAAAGCCCTGATTGTTGTATCCCGAAAGCAGGTTGTCATCATCGTAGCCGCTGGCGACAACGGCGACCACCGTGGGATCCAGATTCCTGAGACGCGCCAGTGTCTCGCGCCCCCCGTCCTTTCCGGGTATCGTCAGGTCCAGAATCACGGCCGCGTAGGGGCGACGGTCGCTCACCGCTTTGCGAAAGTGGGCCAGCGTCTCGTCGCCGTCCTCCGCAACATCGCACTCGTAACCCAGCCCCTCGAGCAGCCGCTTCATCAAGCGACGTAACTGCGCGTCGTCGTCCATGACCAGCAATCGGCCTGCACCTCGTACAACGGCGCGTTCTTCCCGCTGAGGCGCATCGGCGTTCGATGCGGGAAGGAAGAAGGTGAACGTGGACCCTGTTCCAACGTGTGACTCAACGGTCAATCGGCCGCCGTGCCGAGCGACAATGGAATATGAAGTGGACAGCCCCAATCCCGAGCCAGTGGCTTTTGTCGTGAAGAAGGGATCAAAGATCCGTGCCAGCTGGGTCTGCGGGATGCCGCTGCCACAGTCTGTCACTGACACTTTCACGTACTCACCAGGTGCAAGGTCCCACTCGTTTTGCCGATGCACGACGACATTGGATGCGCGGATGGTAATGATGCCGCCATGTGGCATGGCCTGTGCCGCGTTGATCACGAGATTCTCAACCACCTGGCTGATTTGATCCACGTCGGCGTTGACGTTCTTGAGCTGCGCATCAATGACAAACTCGCACCGTGAGCGCGAGCCTCGGCTCACAAACGATGCGGAGTCAACAATCACGTTTTGTATCGAGGCCACCTGTGGAACCGGAGCGCCGCCTTTCGCAAAGGTGAGCAGCTGCGATGTGAGAGACCTTGCCCGTCCAGCAGCCTCCTCAACTTCTGTGAGGAGCGAGCGACCCTCGGCGGTTGACGGCGCACCGAACTTGAGCAGCGAGAGGTTGCCCATGATCGCGGTAAGCAGATTGTTGAAGTCGTGCGCGATACCTGCGGCCAGTGTTCCCACCGACTCCAGCTTTTGCGACTTCAGTAACTGTTCTTCCAGCCGCCGCCGTTCGGTCACATCGATGTGAGAGCCAAGCATGCGGACAGGTTCGCCTTCCGCATTCGTGAAGACTGTAGAATGCGCAAGGATCCACCGATACGATCCGTCCTTGTGCCGCATGCGGAAGCTCATTGACTGCTGCGAGCCTGGAGACTGGATCTGCTCCTGAGTGTTTTTGAGTGCGTCGACCAGGTCATCGGCGTGCACCCGCGATTGCCACTCATCATAGTTGTCGGCAATCTCGTGCGGTTCGTGGCCAAGCTGCCGTTTCCACTCGTCGGAATAGTGTACTTGGTTGGTGCGCAGATCCCAGTCCCAGAGACCGACACCACCAGCGCGAGACGCCTGCTCCAAACTGTCAAGCGCCTCGCGGAGTGCTTGCTCCTGTCGACGTTGGTCTGTGACATCGAAGCCGGTGCTCACGAAATACTCGCCCACGGGAAAGCTCACCATGCGCAGTATCTGATTGGTCACTGGAAAATCGATCTCCCATTCGTGCGGCGCGCCCGTCGTCATGATGTCACGCACGATCGGCATGAAGGTGCGGGACGCACCGACACCAGGGAAAATTTCATCCGTGGTGAGGCCAACCACCTCGTCGAGGGTTTTCCCCCAGACCTTGAGTGCGTTCGGGTTGGCGTCCACAAGCTTCCACGTGACGATTTCACCGGACGCATCGCGAACGACGCGCCACATGTGTACCTCCACAAGCGAATGCTCGAAGAGGCCTCGATAAAGCAGGTCGCGGGGCGTCTGGATGAGCTGGTCGATCACGAACATCTCCCGCTGACACTGCGTTCGGTAGGTTGATCGGGCATCGTGTTTACCCGACGAGAGTGCGTCCGTGCAAGGCTAGCTGCGCTGGCTCGCGCCCGCTGCCATCAAAACCCTGACACGGCGTGCCTTCGTCCTCGAATACCGACCACCAAGCGCCTCAACTGCGAGGCAGGGCTCAGTCGCGATTTCGACACGCACGACGTGGTCTCCGCAATCATCGGCACGCGATTGACGCGGGCGAACCGGTACGCACGGCCACAAAGAACGCGTTGCGGTGCGGCGCGTTGTTTGCCTGCCACCCCGTTGACCAGCCTTCGCCGCTGATGCTGTCTCCTGTTCCTACCCATCGCAGGTCATAGCTCGCGTCGGGCGACTGGAAAACGCGCAGTGTCAGTGTGTCAGCACTCGTGCGCTTCCAGCGCGTGCTGCCATTCCTGTAGATACCAAAGAAAAGTTCCTCTGCTCCCACGTTGCTACTTCGCTGCTCAATATTGAAGCACACGTTGTCCGTTGGACTGGATTGACGCATCAGTCGGCGCCCGCGGATCGCAGTCATTGCATCCTTCCATGCAGTGCTGTTCGCCATTGAATCATCCGCAATCACGATGGTCGCAGCGGCAAGTGCCTGCGCTGAATCGGCCGCTGCACAACGCGCTGCGCAGAGATGCAGTCGATAGGTGCCGGGAGTGGGCGATTGGGCGCTAAGCGAAGCCGCCGCGAGCAGCAGCGTTGCGCCGACGATTTGTGAGAAGAAGAGCAAGGTGCGCGCAGGCGCTGTCTGCTTCATGGATAGTATCCAGTTCGGTTTGCTTGAACGAGGCCTTCGCGCTCTCATATGCTTTTGGCGTGAGGACTCACCTTGATGCTCGGCGGCGAACAAAGGAATCATGGGCTAGCGAAGCGATCGTCCGCAACTCGCACCGCTCGGAGGATTCGTCCTCTAAATGCCTGCGAAGCACAGCCTTCGTAACGTCTGGTGACCGTCAGGTGATTGTGAGGCGATCGCCCGGTGACGGTGGCGTACGAGTTTGCTGGTGTGCTTACAGACGCGGGGAGACTGTCTCGCCCGTCCGCTCGTGATTCTCAAACACGCCATCTCACACCTCGCGAGGTTTTTCCATGTACGGCCCGAACTCCGGCAACGTCATGCGCAATCTGGGCGTGTCACCCACGGCGACGTTGCCGTGGCTATTGCTAGGACGCGCAGACGCCGGAGCGATAGCTGCAGAGATCGTCATGTGAGCTCAGCCCGACAGTGTCTGGGCGACGAGCGCGCCGTCAACATGCTCTAAGGACCGACTGAGCCCGCGCGACGTCCACTTCACGTCTTCGTTTCGACACCTCGTGCCGGTTGCGCCTACTCTGTGCAAATACCTCAACCTCGCACCGGAGCGTCAGCATGTCACTCGTTTTCAACGACCACCACCTTTACGCAGCAAAACGCTCGGCGCCTTCCGTTGCGGCGCTGGCCGCCATCCTGCTGGCATCCGGAACGGCTGGAGCACAGCCGGTCCGTTCACCCGCCGCGACGCCCGCCGAGCAGCCCGCCGCACGCGCGACCACACTCGGCGGCGTTCCCGACTTGCAGGGCATTTGGGACTTCACCATGCGTGTGGGTGAACGCACGTCGAGCGGCTTCTTTGCGCTCGGTCCCGTGGAACACGGGTGGGCCGGATCGCTCACGCCGGACTCAACGAACACGCTGGCGATCCGCCTGCTCACCGTGCGCGGCGACTCCGTGCAGATGGTGGTTGCGTCTCGCGAAGGCGACGTACCGTTCAACGGGCGATTAACCGACAACGGGCGCTCAATGCAAGGCATTGTCCAGTATCACGGTGGCGCGCTGCTTCCGATGACGGCCACGCGACGCACGCGGCCCGTCGTGGCACGCTGAGTTGAGCGCACCCAGTGGTGCGAACGCTCTTGACCGCGCCAACTCACCGCCCCGATACTGCAACGTGACGACACGCGCGCGGGAACAGGGGGACATCGGCTCTCCGGAGTCCGCCATGGAACGGCGCATCGTGCCCGTGGGCGCCGTCGTGCTGACGACGTTCTTCGCCCTGCTCTACGCGCTGCGCGGAAGCATTGCGAACCTCGACCGTGGTGAAGACCCGCGCTGGGTCGAACAGATTGTCTGGTCGCTGGCGATGTGGTGGACGTGTTTGCCGCTTTTGCCACCGCTCGCCGCGCTCGTTCGCCGCTTTCCGATCGGACGCCCGCGGCCGTGGCGGAACGCGGGCATCCTGCTGCTCGGCACGCTGGCAGCCGCCTGGCTCCGGCACGTGTTGATGACGCCCGTCGTCGTGGCCATCGCCGGTGTTCCCGACGTCGCAGCCAGCGCGACCGCGCGGACGCTCACCTACTTCACCGTCTTCGTAGTGATGGTCGCACTACTACACGCCGTTCACTACTATCGCTCGGAACGCGCCCGCGAGGTGCGCGAGGCCGGACTTGCGCGCGGGCTCGCCGAGGCGCGGCTCGCGGCGCTGCGAACGCAGTTGCAACCGCATTTTGTGTTTAATGTGCTCAACGCGGTCACAACGCTCGTGCACGCGGATCCGATGGCCGCCGACCGCATGCTCACGCGCTTTGCCGACCTGCTGCGCGTGACCCTGCACGAGGAAACGGAGGAGCACGCGCTCGAACGCGAGCTCGATTTGCTGGCGCGCTATGTCGAACTCATGCAACTGCGTTTTGGTGATCGCATTGTGGTGGAATGGGACGTGGACGATGCGGCGCGCAGCGCACGCGTGCCGTTCTTTGTGCTGCAACCGCTGGTCGAGAACGCGTACGAACACGGGCTCGCCGCGCGCGAGTCGGGCGGACGCGTTCGCATCGGCGCGGATCGGGTGAGCGACCTGCTCATGCTGTTCGTGGAAGACGATGGCCTGGGTGTTGATGTGCCGGCCGTGTCAACGAATGGTCGCGGGCATGTGAACGCGGTGCGTGGCATTGGTCTGCAGAACACACGCGATCGTCTCGCGCTGCTCTACGGCACACGTGCCTCACTGATCCTCGAGCGACCGCAGGGTGGCGGCACGCGTGCATTGGTCACGCTGCCAGTCGAAGAGAGTTCGTACACGAACGTGAAGACGCATCAATGAGCGACGCCCCGCGAACTCCGAGTATGGTGGCCGACGCCAACAGCGCACGTACATGGAAAGTGTTGGTGGCCGACGACGAGCCACTCGCACGCGCTCGGCTGCGCGCGCTACTCGCGCGACACCCCCAGTTCGAACTGACGGCGGAATGCGGGAGTGGTACGGCCGTTCTCGCCGCCCTTCGCAATGGACCCGCCGACGTTTTGCTGCTCGACATCCGCATGCCTGGTCTCGATGGCATCGCCACGGTCGAGGCCCTCGCGCAGGAAGCGCCGTGGTTGCTGGAGCGGCCTCCGCACATTGTGTTTGTCACGGCGAGCGAGGAGCACGCGATCCGCGCGTTCGATCTCGATGCCGTCGATTACCTCGTGAAGCCGGTTGACATTGACCGGTTCGACCGGGCCATGCGTCGGTTGCTCGAGACCCTTGGCACACCATCGCGAGCTCCCGAGACCGGCGCCATCGCGGCCGCCGATGCGGCGCTCCGACTGGCGCTGCAGGCACTCAGCGGTAACGCGGCAGCTGTAGCCAGCGATGCTGCGAGCTCCGTCTCCCGTCCGCCACGAGAGGGTGCGTTCACAAAACGATTCGTAATCCGCGACGCCCAAGGGATGTATTTTGTGGCCGTCGCCGACGTGGACCGCATCGAGGCCGACGGCAACTACGTGGCGGTCATCGCGAAAGGAAAACGCCACCTGGTGCGCGAATCGCTGCAGCAGCTCGAATCGCGTCTCGACCCGGAAGAGTTTGTGCGGGTGCATCGGTCGCACATCGTGAGGATTGACCGGATCCGCCGGCTGGAGCCCTGCGGCCACGGCGAGTACGAGCTCACGCTGACTGACGGCGCGAAGCTCACCTCAAGTCGCAGCTATCGCGAACAGGTGCGTCGGTTGCTGGGTTGATACCCACGGCGCGGGTGACGCGTCGTGATAGGAATCTCGACGTGTGCTGACTACGCAAGCTGCTCTGAGGCAGACATGAAGTCCAAAATCGCTAGCCTGCTGCTACTCCACCTCACGCTTCTGGCCGCGTCTTGCCGAGGCGCTGACGATCCGATCGCGCCTGATGACGATGTTGACGTTGTGCCAACTCCGACCGGCTACGTCATGGATCCAAACGTCCAGTACGGAACCGGCCCAACGAAGAGCGGGTCGATTCCGCTGTTGCTGGATGTCTACCAGCCGGACCAGCCCTGCACCGTCCCGCGTCCCACCATGATGTATGTGCACGGTGGTGCATTTCAGAGTGGCAGCAAGCGAGGCGCGCGCATTGCGTCGTTCGCCGAAGAACTCGCGTCGTTCGGTATCAACATGGTTTCGATTGACTACCGCCTGGTGCGCGACGAAGCGGTGATCTCGCCGGAGTTTGCGCGATTCGCTGCGGACTACCGCGCATTGATTCCCACGGAGACCGACGAAAAGATGAACGCGTTCGCGGCGGCAGCGGAGGACGCCGTGCGCGCGATGCGCTGGATGCAGAACAACGCGAGCAGATATTGCATTGACGCGAATCGGATTGGGCTGTGGGGCGGCTCAGCGGGGAGCTACACGGTCATGCATGTCGCGTACTCGCTCAACGCGTACGGCATCCAACGACCAACGCCGCGCGTGGTGGTGAACAACTGGGGTGCCTTGGCCCGAGATACCGATATCGAGACCGGTGAGGCGCCACTGTTCGTACTGCACGGCACGTCCGATGACGTGGTCGCGTATTCCGAAGCGATCGAGCTCGCGGAGCGCGCCAGGAGCGTGGGCGTGCCGTACACGTTTTACACCGTCACTGGCGGTGAGCACGACTACTCAGGAATCGCCTTCGCCACGCTCTCGCTGAATGGCCAGTCGATGCTTAGAACAACCGCGCTCTTTGTGAATGCGCATCTCACGGGCGGTACGCCGGTGTACGAGACGCGAGTTATTCCGCTGCCGCAGTAGTTCGTTGTTACGCCTGACGAAGTGCGGTCACTTCGATCTCGATCAGCATGCGCGGATCGAGCAGTTGCGCAGAAATCATCGTGGCGGCGGGGCGCACGTTCCCGAAATACTCGCGGAGCACAGGCCAGCACCGCTCAAAATCGGAGCCGTTCGGCAGGATGTAGTGAACGCGCACGACGTCCGCGAGCGAAGCACCCGCATGGTGTAGCGCCTGCGAAATGTTTTCGAGGCACTGCTTCGCCTGCACCTCAACGAGCGGGGAAATGGTCATTGTTGCGTAGTCAAAACCCGTCGTACCAGAAACAAAAATCCAGTCACCCTGGACAACGGCTCTTGAGTAGGCAATCTGCTCTTCGAACGGCGAGCCGGAACTGATGAGCGTGCGTTTCATAACCGTGTACCAAGAGGCTGAAGTTGCAAGAACTACGGTGTAGCGGTGCTGACCACACTCCGTAAGATGCGGCCGCGCATCTGCAGCTTCAACGCGCTCCCGGCCGCTTCACGCCAAGTTGCGATGTGATGAATCCGAACGCGTCACCGAGGTCATCCAGTCCGAGTCCTCCGTGCCCGCCCGTCGTGTCAGCGCGCAGCAGCACCGGCCGGTCGCACGACTGAGCGGCCTGCAGCGCCGCCGAAAGCTTGAACGCGTTCCAGGCGGGAACCACCTGGTCATTGAACGCCGTCGTGATCAATGTTGCCGGATAACACGTGCCCGGCCGCAAATTGTGCAACGCCGAACTCGCGCGCAGGAACGGCAAGTGTGCCGGGTTGTTCGGCGATCCGTATTGCGCGCGGTGGGTGCCCGGATCAAACCGCAGCAGGTCTGTGGGCGGCACGTTCGCAATGGCGACGCGGAACAGCTCCGGCCGTTGGTTCATGACGGATGTCACGAGCAACCCACCATTGGAGCCACCGAGGATTGCGAGTCGATCCGCTGTCGTGTACCGCTCGTTGATCAGGAACTCTGCCGCGGCGATGAAGTCGTCGAACGTTGTCTGCTTGCGTCCAAGTATTGCCGCCTCATACCACGACCGGCCGAACTCACCGCCGCCACGCAGCGATGGCGCCGCCAGTACGAAGCCGAGTTCGAGCAGTGCAATCGCGCCGATCCCGAAGTTCGGCATCTCAATCGAGCTCGAGGCGCCATACCCAGTGAGCACAGTGGGGTGTGATCCGTCCAGTGAGAGTCCGCGTCGGTGCGCAAGGAACATGGGCACGCGCACGCCGTCGTTCGATGTGAACCAGACTTGCCTGACCTCATACGCATCGGCGGGTGACGGGGTCTTCACGTCGACCTCCGCCGAATCGCGGCCGCTCGGCAGCTCGTAGCGACGGCGCGTGGGGGCGAATCCTTCAACGGCGCGCACCACGAGTGCGCCCGTGGTGTCAGCCTGAATGTTCATGATGGTCGTCATCGGACGAATCGGCAGTTCGCGCACGAGACGCCCGTCGCGCTCGTACACCCGTACGCCGTGCTGCACGTTCCGCACGAATCGCACAACGAGGCGGCCGTCAATCTCCTCCACGCGGTCGATGACATCGTCACTTGGTGGAACCAACTCGCGCCACAGCTCGGCATTCGGTGTGCCGATGGCAAACACAACAACTCGGCGCCGCGGCGCGGCACGGTCGGTGAAGAGGTAGATGCTGTCGCCATGCGTTGCCACGACGCGGTACGCCGCGTCGCGCGTAGCAGAGAGTGAGACGAGCACGTTGCCGATCGCTGGCTTCGCAGGATCGCGAAGGTCGAGCACGTGCAAGCGCGAGTTGATGTGGCCAAGATCATCTACATATGGGCCGGTCCCTTCCGAGAGAAACAGGAACCGTCCGTCGGCTGAGAGTTCGTGGTCGACGTTTACATCGGTCACGTTCGCATCCAGGCGCAGGATGACAACATCGCGCGACTGCGGCGTTCCGATCGCGTGATAGTACACACCGCGACCCGCACGCTGCGCACGTCCGTCCGTCGGCTTCGTTGCTCGCACATAGAAGAATCCGCGCCCATCGTGCGTCCATGACATCGCGTCGCCGTACAGTCCCTCGAGTCGCTCGGAAAGGTCGGTGCCATCGCTCACGCGTCGCACGCGTCCCTCCGACCAATCACTCCCGTCTCTGGAGACCTGATAGGCCGCGTATCGCCGATCAGTCGAAGGCCAGATCCCATCGAGTGACTCGCCCGCCGCGAGTGATTCTTCATCGACCAACGGCGGTTCGCGCTCGGCGCGGCGCGTGGACGGTTCGCGAAACAGGGCGCTCAGCTCGTTCACGCGTTGCAAGAGCCACGGGCGCACGTCGTTGTTGCGCAGGTACGGGATCGCGAACGCCGTCTGCGCAGCCGCCCACTCGCGCACCTCTCCTTCGCGCAGGTTCTCGAGCCAGCGATACTGGTCTCGGACGGCCATGCCATAGTAGTCGTCAACCACGTCCACGGTCCGCGTTGGCGGATAGCGAGGAACGGAGGAGCCAGCGGCGCGCTGTGCCGTGGCAGCCGAGGCGGAGGAAACCAGAAGCGTAATGACGAGGAAAACTGCTGCGTTCATTCGTATCCTCCGCGAATCAGCCGAGCGGGGACGCTGGGCGGCTTGTCAAGAAAGACCCGCTCAGCTCGCGCGGATATACAGCGCCTTTGCCTGCTGCTGCGCGTGCATCACCGCGAAGACCCCCGAGGGCTGCAGAATTACACCCGGCACGAGCCCCCGCCGCACGCGCGCTCCGGCTTCGTCTGCGGACACACCGTCCACTTGCTGCACCATAGGGACGAGGTCCTGCAGCGCGGCATTGCAGGCGAGCACGACGCCACCGCGCTGCATGAACGGGCCGAGTGCAAAGTCCACCTGGAGCCCTTCGATCCCGTCGCCTGACCCCATCAGCGCCGGGTTGCGGTCCGTCGGCTCCAGGGTCGCTGGATGCGTCACGCTATGCCGCTTGCCAATGCCATAGGTGTCCCAGAACGACTGCTGCATCGCGAGGATGATCGCGTTATGGCGGATGACGAGCGCCGTCGAGAGATCATTGGCGGGCACTCCGAACACATCCTGGTACTGGCGAGCCCACACGCTCGCGCGCCAAACGCCATAACCGCTTTCGATTTCGGGGACGTCAAACACAGCGCGCACCCGGCCAGTCAAGCGCTCCGTCCAGCGCGTCTCCCACGACGGCTGCTCGGCCCCGGACACACTGGGGTCCGTGAACTCGGCCGGCATTGCGCGGAGGGTAGTCGGAAAGGCGGCGGTGGCGCCCAGCGCGGTTACGCTGAGCGTGGTGGCGCCTAACGTGGTGACGCCAATCGAAGCGGCACCGCTCGCCAGTGAATCGAGGAATTGCCGTCTTGTGGTAGACATGATCGACTCCGGAAAGGGGGACGTCCTCGCTCCTGCCTTCGCGATATGCAACATCCCGACACCGCATTTCGCAATCCGTGGCGGTTTGCGACGACTCCGCGCATTTTCGGGCGAGTCGTCTCTCGCTACCCTCGCCCGCTTCGAGTGCACGCACCCATCGCCCGCACGGACCGGCTCGCCACCGCCCTCGCTGACCGCTACCGCATTGAGCGGGAAATCGGCGAGGGTGGCATGGCCACGGTCTTTCTTGCCGAGGACCTGAAGCACAAGCGCCGGGTGGCCGTCAAAGTCTTGCGGCCGGAGCTTGCCGCAGCACTCGGCGCCGAGCGCTTTTTGCGGGAGATCACCACGACCGCGTCGCTGCAGCATCCGCACATCCTGCCGCTGTTCGACAGCGGCGACGCGGACGGATTCCTGTACTACGTGATGCCGTTCATCAGCGGCGAGACGTTGCGCAGCCGCCTTGATCGCGAACGGCAACTCGGGGTGGATGAGGCCGTGCGCATCACGATCGAGGTCGCCGACGCGCTGCACTTCGCGCACAGTCAGGGCGTGATCCACCGCGACATCAAGCCGGAGAACATCCTGCTGCAGGACGGGCGCGCGCTGGTGGCCGACTTCGGCATCGCGCTCGCCGTGAGTGCCGCCGCCGCCGGGCGAATGACCGAGACAGGGCTTTCGCTCGGTACGCCGCAGTACATGAGCCCGGAGCAGGCCACAGCGGAGAAGGAGATCAGCGCGCGCAGCGATCAGTTCGCGTTGGCAATCGTGCTGTACGAGATGCTGACCGGCGCGCCGCCGTTCACGGGGGCGAGCGCGCAGCAGATCATCATGAAGATCATCACCGAGCCGGCGCCAGATGTCTCGTCGGTGCGTCAGACGGTGCCGCCGGCGGTTGCCGATGCCGTGGCGCGCGCACTGGAGAAGCTGCCGGCCGACCGATTCGCGAGCGTCGCGGCGTTCGCGACGGCACTGGCCGCACACGATGTCGCACCCTCACGTGCGCGCACCGCCGCTGGCGGGCGGAGCGCGCGTGGAACGGCAGCGACCGGCGCCTGGCGCGCCATCGCCATCGCGAGTCTGCTCGTGGCCGCTGTTTCGACAGCGCTGGCGATCCGTGCCGCCACGTCGCGCGAGACGGGCATCACCGAGCGCGTCGAGTTCGCCTATCGTCCAATCCTCTCGCAGCCCGACTGGCCGAACGTTGCGATCACCGGTGACGGGCGCCGCATTGCGCAGGTCGTGCGTGACGACGACGGCATCGATCGGGTGATCCTTCGCGAGCTTGGCAGCGCGGCCACCCTTGCGGTGCCGGGCACAGAAGGGGCGCGTGACATCGACTTTTCCGTCGACGGAAGCTCGCTCTATTTCAGCGCGCGGGGGAAGTTCCTGCGCGTTCCGGTAGCAGGCGGTCCGCCCACGGTTGTGAGCGACACTGCCAGCCCCCTGGGCTTTGCTGCGCTGCCCAACGGCGGCACGATTGTTGTTCGCAGTCGGGTGGGGCTGCAGCTCCTGGATAGCGCAGGTCGGTCGGTGCGCCGACTGACGACGCTGGATACGACGCGCGGAGAGTTCGGGCACTGGTATCCGCAGGCGCTGCCCGGCGGACGCGCGGTGCTCTTCAACAGTTACGCCACCCCACTCGCACGCTCACGCATCGAGGTCGTCGACATAGAGAGCGGCGAGCGCACCGTTCTTGTGGAGGGGGCGATCTTTCCGCGCTACGCTGCGAGCGGCCACTTGCTCTACGCGCGCGACAACACGGTGTTCGCCGTGCCGTTCGACGTGGGCTCACGACGCGTTACCGGACCGGAGGTGGTGGCGCTGGAGGACGTCGCGATGAACGTCACGAATGGCACGGCGGGCTACGCTGTCTCACGCACCGGCACGCTCGTGTACGTGCGCGCCTCGGAGTGGCGCGCGGAGAGCCGCGTGGTGTGGGCCGACCGCGCCGGAAGCACCAAACCCGCCATTGCTGACGTGGGCGCATGGGCGGAGCCTCGCCTTTCACCCGATGGACGATGGCTGGCGATCACGCGTCTCGATCCGCAGCGCCAGGTTTGGTTGCACGACAACACCCGCCGAGTGGTTTCGCAGCTCACCCGCGAGGAGGGCGTGTCGTTCTCGCCAGTGTGGATGGCGGACAGCCGGTCGCTGCTCATCGCGCGCGAAGTGCCGCAGTACGACCTGTACCGACAGCCGATCGACGGGACCGCGGCCTCAGTTGCGCTCACGTCGCCCGACGACAAAGTCCCGCTCGCGATCTCGCCGGATGGACGCACCGTCGCCTTCACGCGGATCGGCAGCAACAGCCAGCTCATGCTCGGCGACCTTGTGTTCGGCACCGAACGGCTCGTCGAAGCGGGAGCCGCCGAGCAGCGCACGGCCGATATCTCGCCCGACGGCCGCTGGCTGGCGTGGGGCGAAATGAATCCGGCCGGCACTTCCGATGTGTTCGTGCGCGCGCTCAATGGCAGCGGTGGGCGGCGCCAGGTGTCCGCCAACGGTGGTGACCAGCCGCGCTTCACAAAGGGCGGACGGGAGCTTGTGTACCGCAAAGGATCCGCCGTGTACGCGATGCCGTTTGATCCAGCCAGCGGTGAGGCGGGCGAACCGGTTTTGCTCTTTCGTGCCGCCGATGCCGGGCGCACGTCGCAGGGGCGCACCGCAGGCTACGACGTGACGCCGGACGGATCCCGCTTCCTGCTGGTCACCCCGATCGATCGCCTCGAGGCGACGCCCAACGTGGTGGTGCTCAACTGGTTCAACGACCTGCGCCAGCGTTCGCCGCGGTGAGTTGAACATCGCCGTAGACCGTTTCACACCCCGGTGTCGGCGGTACGCTGCTCTATTTCAGCGTTTCTTCATACGGGACTCCAAGTCGTGCACACGATGAGGTGCGCACGACCTCGTGTCCGTATGCGGTCTCCATTGATCAGCGCTCGCTTCGCAGCAGTCGACCGCATGTCCGCGCGTCAGTTGCCGCGGTATGTGCTGTAGCCAAACGGACTCACGACGACCGGTACATGATAGTGCGCGGTATCGGGCACCTCGAATACGACAACGATCTCAGGAAAGAACGGACGCGGCTTCGCACCCGACGCTGGCGCGACCGCAACAGCGCGCATATCGAACGTGAGGCGAAAAACGCCGGCTTCGCGTCGCGTTCCTGTGAAGGCGCGCACCCGACCACTGGAGTCGGTCACGGCGCGTGACACCTCCCGCCACTCCTCACCCACACGCTGTTCCAGCTTGACCGGAACGCCGACGCTCCCCACGCCCTGGGCGAGATCAAGTACATGGGTTGACAGATCCTGCGCCTGCGCCGATTTGGCAGCAACCGCGAGTACGAGGGTAACGGTGGCAGCGGCAGACACGGCACGCCGGACGAGAGACGACAGACGCACGCGGAGCACGGTGGACGCCGGGTCAGCGGCGGACGTGACACCCGCGCGAATCGGGAAAACGGTGATCGACATGATACGGAAAAAGTGGAAGTGACCGCGCGCCAACACGCTGTCGGCCGACGGCCAGCTGAGGCCGCTTCCATCGGGTACACTGCAGCTTTGCGTCAGGATCCTCGACGCAAACCTGCGCCACGGCGCCCGTGAACGGTCAACGACGGGAGAGGCGGGCGCGAGGGAACCAGGGCGCGGACGAGCGTCGGGAACTCATCGAAGCTGTCGGTGGCCGCATTAAAGTCGGCGCGGCTGCGAATCATACGGACCGCGACGATACCGGACTCGGGCAGAATGATGAGCTGTTGGCCGAGGTAGCCGAACGCCGCGAGGCCAATCATCGGGCCCGCTTCGACGCGATACAGCGTCTGGCGACTCTCGTTCAACTGGGCGGGCAAGACCTCATAGAATTTGGGTCCAAACACCGTCGCCAGCGCGCCCGTGAGCGCGGGTATCGACGTGAAGCGGCCCCGGGCGCGCTGGGCCTCACGTAGAAAGCCGCTGTCCACTCCGGCACGTGAAAGCATGGCGAGGTGCGCGTCGTCGATCACGAACGCGAGCCATGACGGGATCCCGTGCCACAGCAGCGCGGCGCGGGGTTCCTCACGCGGCGGTGCGGCCGGGTGGTCGAACCAGTCCGCGCGGATGAGACGCACGCCCTGCCACGCCCCGCGCTGCAGCACGAACTGGCCAATCGTCGCCAGATCCGCTGGCCGGATGTCCAAGCCCGCATAGGCCCCGGCGAGGCCCGCGCTGTCGCGGCTCCAGCCAAAGGCGTGGATCCCGAGCGGCTGAAAGAGTTCGGCGGCGACGAAGGCATCGAGCGGCTGTCCTGTGACGCGCGCGACCACACCGCTCACCAACTCGACCGCGGTGTTGTTGTAGACGTATCGCGTGCCCGGCACGTCCTCGAGCGGGGCCTCAAGCGCGAGACGCAGCCGATCCGGGCTGCGCTCCCACGCCTGGTTGTGGCGCAAACCGGAGGTGTGTTCCATCACGTGTCGAAGCGTGATGGCGGCTTTCGGTCCTCCCTGCCACTCGGGAAAAAAGGTGGCGAGCGGCGTATCGAGTGAACGCAGCCGCCCCGTGGTGAGCAGCCGCCCGATCGCCAGATTGGCGATGGACTTCGTCACCGACATGGCCGGAATCGGCGTGGGCGCGGCGGACGCGTCCCAGGACCGCACGACCTGCCCGTGCTGCAGCACCACGAGCGCATCGGAGTGCGCCGCGCGCGCCGCAGCGTCCAATCGCTGGAGAGCGGCTGAGTCGACACCCTGCGCTGCCGCTTCCGTGGCGCACAGGGCGAGCGCAAGCAAAATGGGGCGGCGCACGGTGCCGTGGCTTGTTGCAAATGTGATGGCCATTCCCCTCCAAGGTGCGGCGAGTTGCAACCTAGCGCTCGCGTTCCGCAGCCGGGCTTGACAACAAATTCCGATCAGTGATCACAGCGAACAAGGAGCCTTCCGTCTCGCCCTGACGGCCGCGACATAAGGTTTGCCAGGCGATGGCTTTGCGCGCCTCACGCGCGTTGTCGTTTGCTACTGCAGGATGAATGGATCGCTTGCGACGCCGACGCGGTGAAATTGTGCGCGCAGCGCGCATTCCGCAAAGCGCTGGGAGCAGCAACGCTTCGCGCCGTCGGCTGCACGTTTGTAACGCAGCGTCGAAGCGAGACTCGTGCCAAATGAGCGGCGCCACTCACTTCTGCACCCGATAGCGGGAGATGATCGGCAGATCGTCCGCATCCAAGGAGAGCCCCCAGACGTGTGTGCGACTTACTGCAAGTACGCGGAGGTCCGCGGGAAGACGAACACGCATCAATACTCTCCCCGAAAGGTCGACCACCAGGCGGGTATCTGGCCGCGCGTATTCCGTCAGCCAGAGGACGCCGTCAGCCGAGGGACGGGCGCTCATGAAGGCCGGATAGACCGCCGGCACCCGCGCCTTCGCGCGATACGCTGCGGCGCCTTTCGCATCCTGAGGTTGCCTCACGACCGGCGTTGCTTGACGAATCAGCGAGTCGGCTTCGGTCCGTGTGACGCGGCGCGCTGGCAGTACGACGGTCACCGGTGCCGAGATGCGTCGGGTGGCGACGTCGATCCGGCGAATCGTGAACTGCCCCGGAGGACCGTTCCAGAGCTCGGACGCCTCGAGCACGATCACTTCACGTCCGCCCGGAACAAGGTTGAGTTGTGTTGCGGTGCCCAGTGGTGAACTCAACGTCCGCGACACGCTGCGTCCGGTAAGCGTTCCCCCCGGCGTGACCTCCGACCACGGCACTTCAAAACGGTGGCCGGCCGTTCGCATCCTGATGTCAACTGGCAACTCACGCTCGCCGAGCCGGTCGTAAAAACTCACGCGTGTGGGATCCTGCCGACTCGTGTAGTGGAAGCTCGAACTGTCGGAGGTGAGACCGAGCGTGAACCCGGCGGTAGGGGGCCGAACAACGCGACCGATGGGCTCATAAGAGGGCGCGTCAAAAACGAGAAAACCGCGCCAGAGATCCTCCACCCAGAGCTTGTCGCCGACGTACCCCACCTGGCGGATCGTGCGGAACTCACCAGGTCCATCACCTCGGCGTCCAACTGTTTTGATCAGGCGGCCGCTTGGATCGAAGACTCGGACAATGGCTTCCTGCGGGTGCGAGGTAGCCATTCGGCCGTCCGGAAGCACCGCCAGACGCTCGATCGCGGTGAGGAGCATGTCTGGGACGGCATCACTCGATTGGATGCGAATCTCTTCCCGAACGTCGACGGTGGGGATCGCTGCCTGTGCGGCGGCCGTCGCTCCTGCTGCGCACAAGGAGGCGCTCGCAGAACTGAACATTATGAGCGCGCGGGTGAAGCTCGAACGCAAAAAGCGGTTCATGGATTCCCTCGTGAGTTCGATGACCGAGCCGTGCGCACGTAATCAATCGCGACGAAGTTTGTCGATGTGTAACGTGTGCTTCCGTTTCGAGCGCTGCCATAAAATGCGGTGGTGAGGCGGCTGCATTCCTTTCGTAAAGTGGATCGGCGGCACCAGAACCGCGACCGCACCAGCGCTCGTTGATAGCAAGCGTAGTCAGACGCTTGGCCAGGCAGACTTTGTATGCCTACCGTGCGCAGCGCGGACGACTGTGCGCGGAGAGCATCGGAATTCCCTCCGCGTCCTCGCCGTACATGTACACGCGATCGGGTCCGACTGCGAGCACCTTATGCGCGTTCGGGACTATCACTCTCAACAACTCATTACTCTCAAGCGTGCGACACGCGTAGAGCTCGGCACTGTGCCCCGCTGGCTGGTTCAGCCACATCCAGTACTCGCCGTCGTCAGCGCGCACGACCCCTTGGAAGGGCGCCTTGATCTGCGAGAGAGGGCGCGCACTGACGCGGAAGCGCGCTGGAGCCGGCAGGCCGCGCCAACGGTCACGATCAGCGGGGACCGTCTCGATTCGAGCGAAAGCGACGGGAGGTCCGGATACTCCGCTGTCGCCTCGAATCAGCTCGAGCCGATTATCCGCACCTCGGGCAACCCATGCGTCACCACTCGGTAGCGTCCCCCACGCGTCGAACGGCGCGTACTCGGGTGGGGTGTTGATGGCGATCTCTCCGAGCGGAACCAATACCGGTACCGGGCGATGCAAGCGAGCAATCTCGATGGCGCCGGACACGTCGAGGGCGCGGTGAACAACGAGCGAAACAGAGTCGTCAACACCGGTGAGCGGTGCGATGGAGAAGACCGAACCGTTGGCGGCCATCATCAGCGATTCCACATCGTGACCGGCGGTCACCGCCGTGGCTCCGAGGTGCTCGCCCGCTGCGTTGTAGTGGGTAACCCGCTGCAACACCGGGTCGAGCACGTGGAGACCACCTGCAGTATCGACAAACGCGCGGGCTGCGACTTGATACTCGCCCGGGCCAGCACCGGCGCGGCCCAGCTCGGCCACGGTATTGCAGAGGCTGTCGAGGACCAGCACTCTCTTTTCACCTGGCACGGTCAGCGCAATCCTGCCTTTGGGCAACACCGCAACCGATGGCTCAGATCCAACCTCTACGCCGCACAGCGCTGGCCCGAGTGTGAACTCCGACACAGTCGCGTCAGGACCGCTGCAGGCAATCGCAAACACCAGCGAAACGAGAGGAGCGGCAGACAACTGTCGACGTTGACTGTGCATCGCGCGTAAGGTCGATTGTGGGTCTAACGTTCGGCTCTACAGCAGAGGCTCTTATGATATCGCTGTGAACCGGGCCACCAAGTCGTGTGCAATCACACAGCACACTTCACTACTTTTGACTGCAGCAGCGCTCGTTTGTTCGCTTCGTGCAAGGCGACTAGCCACAGAGCGTTTCCTTGCGCTTGATGTTGGCATCGAACACGAATTGGTGACACGGGAATTCTCCGGCGCTCGTACTGTGCCACATCGATTGCACGTAGTAGCCGGCGGTGCCCAATCGAACAACGATGACATCGACATAGGTTGGCTGCGTAGCACTGGCGCTGTCGAAACTTGCACGGGTACGCCCCAGCGCCCGGCTGATCTTGGCGCAGACACGCGGATCTGTTTCGAATTGGACGTGTGATGTATCCACAGTCGGCAGCGACAAGTTTCTGCGAAAATTCTGATCGGTTACAATGAGGCGAGCGTTGCGGATCGGGTCGTAAGACCTCGAACTTGG
Organism: Gemmatimonadaceae bacterium; assembly: GCA_051859245.1. Classification (GTDB taxonomy): domain Bacteria; phylum Gemmatimonadota; class Gemmatimonadetes; order Gemmatimonadales; family Gemmatimonadaceae; genus JAABRT01. Next base: position 214,901 of record JBHYGA010000006.1, on the reverse strand, counting down.
CAGCTGCTCTTGCAAGCAACTTACGGCCGGTGCCGACCGTTGCAGATAGCACGCGGACAGCAGCGCACTCGTCAGCACCACCGAAAATAGTATCTTCACGGAATGGGCCTCTTAGTCAGGCTCCAACCGTCCCCGGCAGCGATGACGTCGATGCTATCTCCAAGCGCGCGCAGGCGGCGAATCATCGATCGCGCACTCGTGTCTTGCGCTGATTCGCCCATGCACCCGGTATAGTAGCTAAGCGAGCGGACATCCGTCGAGCGGAATACGCTGACCGTAATCGTGGGTGCATCGGTGGCAACAATTCGACAGTACGGCGCGCGCCCCATCGTGATCTCCGGCAGCGTCTGGAATTGAGCACGTTCGAGCTCACCCTCGATACGACGCATGATCTCGGGACTGCGCGTGTGTGATTCCACCCGTCCGCGATCTTCGCGGTTGTGCGACACAAACCGTACGAATCCATCCCCGCGAACGCTCATGCTGTAGGCTGGGCAGGCGCCCAAACATCTGGTGCGCTGCAGCACGACACTGTCGAGTGCAACCCTGCCATCTTCGCTCGGCGCTTGCGCGAGCAGCGCTGCGCTGCAGCTGAGGGTCATCGTCATCACATACCAGAACGTGCGCATCGATACTCCGTCTTTGAACATCTCACGTTCGGTTCTTCGGTGAAGGCTCCAATAAATCAGCGCTGAACGGAGCGGTGCGCAAGCACCGCACAGTTACACAGCGGACTGAAACGTCTTTGGCTGCAGCAACGCTCGTGCAATCGTCATCGCGCCGAGCGTGGGCGCAGCGCATGACGCACCGTGAAGACGATTGTGTTGACGGCGATTCGGTCGCCTGGCGCGTTCGGTAGCACGCTGCTCTCCCAACCCACCAACACTGCCGAGCGTGATCGTATCACGAGCGGAACATCAAGGGCGCCACTGAGCAGCAACGTGCCAGCCGCTGGCGTACGCGTTTCGGGAGCCGCCGCCCATTGCTCCGGCAGGCGCGCGTAGCCGGCCGCCAAGGAGACAATCGGTATCCACCGCTCAATCGAGGCGCGGTGGATATAGGTGATCGTGGCGCTCGCCGCGCTCTGTCGAAACTGTGGTGCGCAGGGACCGAGTGCGCAATCGCTACCCGTGGTGCCGATTGTCCCCAACAGCGAGATGCCGCCGGCAAAACCCGCGCCGAGTGAACGCTGTACGGCGAGCCGGGCCGTTACCTGTGAAGCGTCGAAGTAGACTGGCGTTGGCGATGTTGGGACGTCCGCCACACCCGCACCAATGCTCGCCGCGATCGCCCAGCCCGTCGTCTTCTCGCGCGACTGGGCGGCAAGGACGCAGGGGAGGAGGGCCGCAGTCAACGCGGCCAGCAAAAGAAACTGACGAAGCACGAGGTTAACATGGGTGAGAATGGCGGGTCGCGCAATGCGATCGCGACTGCCTGCGCGGACGTCAGGCATGTGCTCGCGCTTCACGGTCGCGGATCGCGCATGACAGGACGCGGCGCCATGGTGACTCCACCGACGCGGCACACGTTGACTCCGCAGTTTGCGCTCACGAAATCGCCCGACGATCTTCTGCTGTCATGACGCGCAACGCCACTGAAGCCTTGCCATCCCGTTTTCGCTTCGCGTCCGGCGAAGGCTCCGGCGCGAGCGACGACCTTGCTGCGACGCTGCAGGGGCGACTGCGCGTGATCGCGATCGTCATCGTCGCGACCATGCTGACGTTTTTCGTACTTCTGAGCGTGAAGTTGTTGGGCGCGATCGGCGATCGTGCCCCCGTGCAAACAGGCAGAGTCATTGTCGGCGTGCCGATGCTGCTCTGCGCCTTCGTCGCGTGGTGGCTGCGCAAAGGTCGCCCGCGTTCCATGCGTCGGCTCCGGCGGATGGAAGTCGTGCTCATTGCCGGCTTCAGCACATGGGTGGCGTTGTACATAGGGGGCGCCTTTCCTTCCATCGTCCCGCTCCTCGACGAGGCGCCGCTGGATCTCGGATTAAGCCAGGCCGCGTGGATGTCACTCATGATCGTCGCGTACGGTCTGCTGATTCCGAATCGATGGCAGCGCACCGCGTGGATGATTGCATTCATGCTTGGCGAAATCGCACTCGTTGATGCCTGGATTCTGAGTCAGTATTCGATTCCCATGTCCGTTGCTGCCACGTTCTTCGGAGCACAGTGGAGCCTTCTCCTTGGATTCACCGCGTACGCGGTGTTCGGCGCATATCGCATTGAAGCGGCGACCACCGTGGCGCGCGATGCGCTTCGGCTCGGTCAGTATGTGTTGGTGGAGCCACTCGGCTCGGGCGGAATGGGCGAAGTGTACCGCGCCGAGCATCGACTGCTGCGCCGACCGTGTGCCATCAAGCTGATCAGGCCTGAGCACGCCGGGAATTCTGACGTGCTACGCCGCTTCGAGCGCGAAGTGCAAACCACCGCCACGCTCACGCATCCGAACACCATTGCGATCTACGACTACGGCATAACTGATGACGGTACGTTCTACTACGTCATGGAGTATCTACCCGGGATAACGCTCGAGCAGCTCGTGTCGCGCGACGGGCCCATGGACGCACCGCGAGCAATACATGTGCTTCGGCAGATCGCGGGCGCACTGCACGAAGCACACCGCGCAGGCCTCACGCACCGCGACATCAAGCCCGGCAACGTCATGCTCGGCGAGCGAGGCGGCATACCCGACGTGGCCAAGCTGCTCGACTTTGGGCTCGTAACCGCGCACAATGCGGACGGTGATGTCGTAGGCGACGGCACGGGCGGCATCACCCAAGCCGGCATTGCACTCGGCACGCCCGCCTATATGTCCCCCGAACAGTGCGCGGGGGACCAAACGCCGGGACCAGCGAGCGATATCTACAGCCTGGGCGCGCTCGGCTACTTCCTGGTCACCGGACGGTCACCGTTCGAGGGGCGTGCACCGCTGCAGATGATGCTGGCCCATCTCAGCGAAGCGCCACCGTCAGTGCGCGCGGTGCGACCGGAGCTGCCCGCGGCGTTCGACGCAGTGCTCCAACGCTGTCTCGCCAAGCGACCGTCGGAGCGATACGAGAGTGCGCGCCTGTTCGAGCACGCCTTGACGGACGCGCTCGCGAGCACGTCCGCGTAGGAACAATGACGTGCTCGGTCAGCGCATGGTACGCCACGGACTCACCATCACGTGCATGTGGAGCTAACTTGAAAGCGATGGTTGTGGTCTGCCTAACACCAGCGTCTGCAGCAAGCATCGTCAGCCAGCATCGTCGATGAGGAGTTGATCAAGACGAAGGTTGACAACCTCCCACGGGAAGTCCTCGCGGTATGCTTCAGCGAGTTCCTGGCCCATGATCGTGCCGTACGCTTGCGTAAGGTAATCCTGGTCTCGCGCGTGCCGTTCTCGGAGCCACTCTAGGACTGTTCGATCAGGTACGACAACGCGAACATTGTGAGGTGAGAACATGAGCTCGTCTGTGCGAATGCGCCATTCCCGTTCCCACGTGAAATCCACTGGCGGATTCGTACTCAGGTCGAACCGAACATGTCTCCACTGCGTCGCTTCCGAAAGCGGCGCGTACTCGGCATCGGTCTGATAGATCACCGGCCGCTCTATTCCCCGTGAGACGCCGTCGAAACGAAGATCGTCGCGTGCAGCGATCCACTGGGTAAACGCAGACAGCGGTTCTTCGGTGGTGCCGTGCTCCATCACGATTCGAATGAGTCGCTCTCGAGTTTCTCCGCTCATCTCGCCGGCGATGCCAGCGCCGTAGATGGCGAAGCCAGCAACGCGCGCGTCGTCGATTACTCGGCGCACAATGGATTCATCGTGCTCGACCCCGCATGAAGTCATGATGACTGGACCCGCAGGCAACCGCGGATAGTCGAAAGGGCCGATCGGATGATAAGGGAACGTCCATGATTCGGGATCGTCGATATACCAGTGCTCCGGCAGATCTGGCAGTACATCACGCCATGTTGCGCCTGGCGAAAGCCCGCGAAGGTGCGCCAGAAACTGCTGAAGCGCCTCATCGCCACCAATCGCAAGCCCCCCACCCGGGATGTCGTCGCTGTGAAGAGAGAGTCTGTTGAACTCGGCTTCAATTTCGACCCAATCTTCGAACTGCATCGCGCGAATCGCTGAAGTGAACATGGGGCAGCTAACGTTTGGTCGTGCTGCGGATACTCAAACAGAACGCGGCGGCGCAGCCGCCGCTTCCGCAGCGTGGCCATCAGCACCAACCCTCGTTATGCGACCTGCAGCGGACGAATGTGGGACATCTCCCGCTTCAACTCCTTCGCTGCGTCCCACAGATCCACGTTTCGCTGAAGATTAAGCCAGAACTCGGGCGACATCCCGAACAACCTGCCCAGCCGCAGCGCCATCTCCGGGCTGACGGCGCGCCGCTCCCGCAGCAGTTCATTGATCGACTGTCGTGAGACGCCCGCCGCCTCGGCCAGCGCCGTGACCGACAGGCCATACTCCGGCAGGAACTCCTCGCGCAGGATCTCACCAGGATGGATCGGGCGCCGCTCAAGCGGTCGGGTGTTGGGCATACTCATAGGCGGATACTCGGACTAGTGGTAGTCGCAGAACTCGACGTCGAACGCATCGCCGTCTTCGAAGCGGAAGCAAATGCGCCATTGATCGTTGACCGAGATGGCGTGCTGCCCAGCGCGATCTCCGTTCCGAGGGTGCAGACGGTTGCCGGGCGGCACGCGCAGGTCGGCTAGCTGGATGGCCACGTGTATCGCTTCAAGCTTGCGCAGCGCGCGGCGCGCCACGTCCGTGGGGACCCGCTTCGCTTTCCCGGTCCGGAACAGCTCTTCGGTCTGAGGATCAGCGAAGGACTTGATCACTTCGAGATGTAAAGTGTCACGTGACGCGCGTCGACGTCCGGGGTTCGCATAACGCTCGCGTTCCGCAGCAAACGCCCACACGAAAGCAAACGGGGCATTCGCACCGAAACGCTCCGCGGTCGCCACACCGATGGTCGCAGCGTTTGGCTGCAGCAATGCAAGGTTAGCTGGCAGGAGCGAGCGCCACGACGTCGCCATACAAAATGTCAGGACGGAGTTTCGATCGAATGCTCCGTTGCCTATTGAACCGCAATCACGTCAGGATACTCATCCGGCGCGTCACGCATCGTGATCTCCACATACTCGTACGCAAACCAGTCGAAGTGTACCAATTTGACTGCCCGTGCGAACAGCTTGCTTGGCTCGCTCTCCAGAACGTCATCAAGACTTGTGGGGCGAAGATGGCTTTCAAACGCGTCAAGCAGCTGCGACTCTGCGTCAGGAACAATCTGCAGCAGCTTTCCGCGGGAGAAGTATTCGTCTTCCGGGTCGAGGCCTTCATGCCATGAACATGAGTACATCGCCGTGCGGCTGGCATCTTCAAAGATCTCGTAGAACCAGCCAAAGTCTTCGGCGAACATATAGTGCAGCAGAGGCCGTTTCGCGGTTGCCACGATGGACACGTCCGCTTCAAGCTCGCATTCGTTTGCGACAAACGATACCCAGCCGTTTGCTGGAGGGAACACGTATCCTTTTCGCCCGATACGGCGCAGCAGTTCGACGGCGTCGTCGGACGAGTTGCTGCGCAGATGATAACTCTCACTAAATTCACTCACCAATACCTCCCGACGCGATCGTCGTTAGAAGGTTCTGTCTGCGCTCCACAGCCCAATGAGATCTCGCGCCCATGGGACGCAATATCTCTTTCCTTCGACCTGCGATACGGTGGACGATGTCTTTTTCAGGTTTGTAACACCTGCAGGAGCGTGGCTGCGCCAAGGCCTAGCGCGTTGCTGCGGACGACGGGGCTGATCACGAGCGCGACGGGTTCGCTGCGCTAACCTGTCGCATTGTTGTTGGGTCCGACGGCAGAGCTTTCGTTCGATGCTTCGTGCAACGGTGCCGATGCACGGGCGTGTGTCCTGCCAGCTAACGAGTTGGCGTTCTGCTGCAGCCGCTCAAACGAAACGCGCTCGCGCAGCGAACGCCACCGACAGCTTTGCGGCTGACTGCAGCAACGCTTGGTTAGGTCGTGTCGCCTCGCTCTTCGCACCCGCGCGCCGGTCCGTATGGATCTCCGGTAACGGCGCACCCAGAAGGCCGCCGCTGTCGCTTGGCGGAGTGCCAGTCGGCTTGAGCGCCAGCACGAATGAACCTGCGGCGGTCAGAGCGCCCGCCGTGGCGTACGCGACGAGCAGGGGAATCGGACTGACCTCCGAGAAGAAGTTAGGATGTAGCGCAAGCGAGCCGATCGTCCAGCCGAGCGGCAGGATGAGCGCGGCCGTAGCGCCCAAGAGTCCGACGCGCCGCACCGAGAAGTCGGTCAACCGCTGGCGCCGCTCGGAAACGAGGAATATCGCGAACAAAAGGCCGCTCATCGCCCCAATCATCGCCACGTACAAAAGTGGCGGCATGGCAGTCGAGCGAGCTCCATTGCCTGGTATCGTCATGGCGAATCGGAGCGCAATTGTGCCAAGCGTCCACGTTCCCGCCCATACGATCGCGGTGGCGAGTCCGCCGCGGAGAATGCGAAGAAACCGCACCATGTACGCCCTCCGATGATGTCTGTCGCTGACCTAACGAGAATTGGACTGCAGGCGATCACTGCAAACAGCCAGTTATGTCGCACGATTTCGCGGCCTAAGCGATTACGTCCGTAACGCCGCCGAGCAGCTGAAGCACATTCGCTGCAACGGCTTACCCCGTCAAACGCGCACTCGGCGCGACTCGTTATGCTGCGAATATTGCAGCATAACGCGAGCCGCCGCCGAGCGGCGATTGAACAGACGATGTCAGGCTCGTCCGCACCAACGCCATGCGGGCGCACTGCAACCGCCGCGATTCAGCACGCGCCGCGCAAGGATTACCAGTCAACGCACGTGGCGCCATGTTGCACACCACCGCTTCGCAACTCGCCCCATCATCCCTCCCGCACACCGCCGTGAACGCACCGCGATTCACCCTGCTCAGCTGCACACTCCTTGCCGCGATCACCGCGTGCTCATCCACACGCACGCCGGCAACGCCTGCACCCACGCCTGCACCAGCCGCGACACCAGCCGCAACACCGACACCCTCCGCAGCGCCACCCACATCACCCCCCGGCGCCGCACAACGCCCCGCCGCCCAGCCCGCACCACCACCCATTCCCTACCCGTCACCACTGCCAACCGGCCGCGTCACGTACCGCACACTCAGCGAGACCACCACCGAACTCGAGCGCATCGCCGCGCAGTATCCAAAAACGGTGAAGCGTTTTGAACTCTCGCACCGATCACTGCTCGGTCAGCGCATCTACGCGCTCGAAATCACGCACGATGTGCAAGCGAGTTCCGGCAAACCCGTGTTTCTCATGACGGGACTGCACCACGCACGCGAATGGCCCACCGTTGACCTCACCATGGAGTTCGCGTGGGATCTGCTCAAGAACGATGGTGTGGATCCTGTCATCACACGATTGCTCGACAGCGTGCGCGTAATTCTTGTGCCCGTGGTCAATCCAGACGGCTACGACATGTCGCGTTCACTGCTCAACGAGCAGAAGCGCAAGAACTGTCGCATCACGATGGGACAAACGCCCACGTGGTCTGAGTGCGCGTCGCCGCAGCAAACGAACGCAGGCGTTGACATCAATCGCAACTACGGCGCGTTCTGGGGCGGCAGTGGAGCCACCATCGGAACCAGCGGCGGCAGTGCACGCGGTGAAGCACCGTTTTCGGAACCAGAAACTCGTGCGATGCGCGACTTGATGGCGTCACATCAAGTAGTCGTCGCGCTCAGCAATCACACCCCCGATGCCAAAGTGTTGCGCGTGCCGAGTTCAACCGAAGAACCCATTCCGGCCGACGTGGACGCGTACGACGAACTCGCGCAAGCACTCGGCCGCGACATGTCGTGGGAAGCCGGACCATGGCCGGAGATCTATTACACTGCCGCCGGCACGATGGAGCAAACGGCGTACTACTCAGCCGGCACGTTTGCCTTCACGTTTGAACACACACCGCGTCAACGCGAACGGTTTCATCCGCCGTATTCGTTTGTCATTGATCAGTACTTCGGCACCGGTGCCTATCCGGCCAGCAGTGCACGCAATGCGTTCATTCGGTTACTCGGTGCAGCGGCTGATCCGGCGCGACACTCGGTGCTCGATGTGCGCGCGCCAGCTGGAGCAACGCTCACCATTTCCAAGTCGATCACGCTGGAAACGTCGCCGCTGCTGAAAGAGGATCGCACCACCGATCCGGCGTTCACGTTCCCGATGGCGCTCACGTCGTCAATCACCATGCCCGCGGGCAAAACACAGATCGACTGGCACGTGAATCCCTCGCCCAGGCCAAGCCAGAAGGCCAAAGCGTGGATCCCGGAATCGTGGACGTTCACCTGCTCCCTGAACGGAAGAACGCAGACGGTGGCCGTGTCCGTGAAACGCGGCGAACGCGCCGTGGTTGACGTGAGGCGCTGCCGCTAGACAATGCGGCACTCGCCAACGAGGTAGCAGGGCCACCGGATACGAGAGAGCGCGGCAGTACTTGACGCCCCTTTCGATAGTAATACTATTATTTATTCATAGTAAAACACTATCGATTGGCGTCCCCACCTCCGCGCTCACTTGACCCCATGTCCGAGCTGCTGAAGAACATCAAGCACGACCTGCCGGCCAGCATTGTCGTGTTTTTCGTGGCCGTCCCCCTGTGTCTTGGCATCGCGCTCGCCTCCGGAGCGCCCCTGTTTTCAGGCATCATTGCCGGCATCGTGGGCGGCATCGTGGTGGGCGGCGTGAGCGGCTCAGCCCTCGGCGTGAGCGGACCGGCCGCGGGACTGGCGGTCATCGTGCTGGGCGCCATTGCCACCCTCGGCGGCTCGTTCGAGGCCTTCCTGGTGGCCGTTGTACTCGCCGGCGTGCTGCAAATCCTGATGGGCTTCGCCGGACTCGGGGCCATCGCGTACTACTTCCCGTCGTCGGTGATCAAGGGCATGCTCTCCGGCATCGGGCTCCTCATCATCATCAAGCAGGTGCCCCACGCGCTCGGCTACGTGGGTGGCAAGCAGGAAGAGCTGGTCACCACGGGCGGCGACGCCGCGCTGAATCCTGTCGCGCATATGCTGGACGCGATTACGCCGGGTGCGTTGCTGGTGTCGGCCATCGCGCTAGTACTGCTCGTGAGCTGGGAGAACGTGCTCGCACCGCGGGCGAAGTTCTTTCGCACCATTCCGGGACCGTTGGCCGCGGTTGCGGTGGGCATCCTGATGAGCGGGCTGATGGCTTCGGGCGCCATTCCGTTCACGCTCGCACCGGAGCAGCTGGTCGCCATTCCTGTGGCGGGCAGCGTGTCCGAGTTTCTGGCACAGTTCTCCACGCCCGATTTCAGCGCGCTTGCACGCACCGATGTGTACATCGTGGCCTTGGTGCTCGCACTCATTGCCAGCATCGAAACGCTGCTCTGCGTGGAAGCCACCGATCGTCTCGATCCGCAGAAGCGCATCACGCCAACCAATCGTGAACTTAAGGCGCAAGGTATTGGCAACATCGTATCCGGATTGATCGGCGGTTTGCCCATTACGCAGGTCATTGTGCGCAGCTCCGCGAACATCTCATTCGGTGGACGCACCAAAATGTCGGCGATTCTGCACGGCGTGCTGATTCTGCTGTGCGTGATCGCAATCCCCGGTGTGCTCAATCTGATTCCGCTGGCCACATTGGCGGCGATCCTGCTCGTTGTTGGTTACAAGCTTTCCAAGCCCGCGCTGTTTGTGCAGATGTATCGACACGGGTGGGAGCAGTTCACGCCGTTTGTGGCGACGGTTGCGGGCATTCTCGCGTTCGATCTGCTCACCGGCATTGGTATCGGACTCGCGGTTGGTATCGCTGTGGTGCTGCACCACAATCTGAAGAATCCGTTCTCGGTGACCATGCGTCACCCGGAAGCGCTTGAGTTCCGTATCCAGCTCGCTGAAGAAGTGTCGTTCCTGAACAAGGGAAGCATTCTGCAGCAGCTGCAGGAAATCCCTGAGGACTCACATGTCGTGATCGACGGATCGCGCTCGAAGGTCGTGGATTTCGATGTGCTCGAAATCCTTCGCGATTTCCGTAATACCGCGCCTGCGCGTCGCATCGTTGTTGACCTGCAGGGCATCTCACTCGACGCGCCGTTTCAGGCGATTGTGTCGTCCGCCGTACCAAATGCTTCGTCAGATTCTGCGTCCCGCTCCACTCCTCTGACCTCTTCCAAACTATGAAGACACTGACCCGTGAAGTGCGTGATGCACTCACCCCCGAGATGGTGCTTGACGTGCTGCGCCGCGGCAACGAGCGGTTTGTCAACAATCTCAAGTCGAACCGCGACTTGCTCGAGCAAGTCAACGCCACGAGCGAAGGCCAGCACCCCATGGCCATTGTGCTCAGCTGCATTGATTCACGCACGTCGGCCGAGCTGATTTTTGACCAGGGCCTTGGCGACATTTTCAGCTGCCGCATCGCGGGCAATGTGCTCAACGAAGACATTCTTGGCAGCATGGAATTCGCCTGCAAGCTCGCCGGATCCAAGGCGATTGTTGTGCTCGGCCACTCCAAGTGCGGCGCGATCAAGGGTGCGTGCGACGGCGCCCAAATGGGCAACCTCACCGCACTGCTCTCAAAAATTCAGCCGGCCGTTGATGCGGAGAGTGAGACGACAGTAAACCGCTCATCGAGCAACGGCGAGTTCGTGGAGCGCGTGGCCATGCTCAACGTCGAGATGGTGCAGCGTCAGATCGTCGAGCGCAGCGAGGTGCTCGCCGGCATGCTCGATCGCGGCGAGATTGCGCTCGTTGGGGGGATGTACGATGTGGAGACAGGTACGGTAGAATTCCATGACGCACTTGCGCCGGCCACTGCGGCCTGATTTCTGCCCGCACGAGTAACACCATGAACGTGTCTGTCAGTGGCGTGCGAGTCACGCTGCACGTAGACGAAAAATTGTTTGGCAAGGACCCGAACTCGTCGGAAATGGGCCGGCGAATTCTTGAGCACAGTATTCTGCTCATCGACGAGATCGGGTTCGAGTCGTTCACGTTCCGCAAGTTGGCGCAGCGTATCGGGAGCACCGAGGCCACGGTCTACCGGTACTTTCCAAGCAAGCAGCGGCTGTTGTTGTACCTCACGTCGTGGTACTGGAACTGGATGGAGTATCGGCTGCTGCTGGCCACGAGCAATGTCGTGTCCGCCGAGCAGCGTTTACGGCTGGCGTTGCGTGAGCTCACGCAACCGATCGTCGCCGACGACGCCACGCCACATATCGATGAAGGCGCGTTGTATCGGGTGGTCGTGGCCGAATCGTCCAAAGCGTATCTGAATCGTGCCGTTGACGATGAGAACCGCGAAGGACTGTTTCGCAGTTACAAGCGGCTGTGCCGGAGCGTGGCGGACATCATTGCCGAGATCAATCCGGACTACCGGTATCCGGCGGCGCTGGTGTCCACGGTGATGGAAAGCTCGCACATGCAGAAATACTTCGCCGAACACCTGCCGGCACTGACCGACGTATCGCAGCACAATCGCGACGGCTCCACCACCGACTTCCTCACGGAGCTGGTGTTCCGCGCCATTCAGCCCGGCGCCGCGCGAGTGCAACAGCCCGGGCCCTGATCGGCACACTGTGCGGGTGACGGTGGTCACGAGAGGGCACTTGTCTGGACGTGGCCGGTATGATTCAGCATGCCCTCTTTATCCCGCTCTGTGTTTCGAGCCTCGCGCGTCCCCGTGCTGGTGTTGTCACTCGCCGCCCTCGCCTGCGGCGGTAGCGATCCGGCCGAGATAGAACCACCGATTACCGAGCCCAACCCGCCGGAAACCAGCACGCCAACGCTCACGCGTACCGTGCTCATGACCGGGCTCGCGGGTCCGTGGGACATCGCGTTCAACGCTGACGGCGTGATGTTTTTCACCGAGAAATGTCGCGGTCTGTCGGTGCGTCGCGTGGACGGTTCGATCACGCGTCTCTTTGGCACCACAGGGTCGGCGCTTGTCGCGCCGGATCTCGTGTGTCAGGGGCAAAGCGGCATGCATGGCGTCGCGCTTGATCCACAGTTCGCCACGAATCGCACGATCTACGTGTACATGGCGTCGAACATCAACGCGAATCCGCGCACCAATCGTGTGGTGCGGTTGCAGCTCAACGAAGGGTTTACTTCGGCGAGTGCACGCACCGACATCGTGACGGACATTGCGTTCAAGCACGTGGGCAATGCGCATGGCTCAGCCGGTGCGCACAGCGGCGGGCGCATTCGATTTGGTCCTGACGGCAACTTGTACATCACCACCGGCGACAATCACAACCCCGTATTGCCGCAGAGCCCAACGCTGCTCGGCGGAAAAGTCTTGCGCGTCACACGCGACGGTACGGCGGCATCGGGCAACAATCCACCGGCCGGATTTGACACGCGCATTTTCACATACGGACATCGCAATGTGCAGGGCATCGCATTTCGTCCGGGCACGGGCCAGGTATTTGTTGGCGAGCACGGCCCGAATCACAGCGACGAAGTCACGCCGCTTGTGGCCGGCGGCAACGGCGGTTGGGATCCGCAGAATCGCACGGGGCTGAACTGTCCTGACGGGTACTGCGGCTACGCGGGCACCGCGACCACCATGCCCATGACGGATCTGGCGCGTTTCCCGAACGCCATGCGCGCGTCGTGGACAAACAACGGCGCATCACAGGGCATGTCGCCCATCGCGTTTCTCAATGGCGTGCAGTGGGGCACGTGGAATGGCCGTCTGGCGGTAGGCATCATGGCCGGTCAGCGGCTAGAACTGCTCACGCTCGATGCGACGGGTAGTACCACGTCCACGATGAACTCGGGGCTGCCGGCCACGCGGTATCGCGCGCTCACGCAGGGGCCAGATGGCAACCTGTACGTGGCCACCGATGGTGGCGAGATCTGGCGGGTGACGCCGAGTACGGCGCAGGGGAATCCGTAACCCGTTTTAATACTTGTAGTTGCGGATCTTTCTGGCGGGCCGGACGCGAATGTGCATTGTCAGAGAAAATTGAAATGGCTATTATAGCCAGATGCGTTCCATCTCCGTTTCGGCCGCAAAGAACAGTCTGAGTGCCCTCCTGCAGGAAGTCCGCGGCGGAGCGTCGATCGTGATTACCGATCGAGGGGTGCCCGTGGCGCAGTTGGCGCCGGTGGTGACGCCCACCGGAGTGTCGGCCAGTGCCATCGAGCTGGCGCAGCAAGGCCGACTTATTCTCCCCGCGAAGCAGCCGGATCTCGCATGGCTGGAGCTGCCGATTGGAGAACCCACGTCAGGCGCCTCGGCAGTCCAGGCGTTGCTCGACGAACGCGAGGAATCGCGCTAGGTGCGCTATTGGGACACGAGCGCGATCTTGCCTCTCTTGGTGCGCGAGGCCACGTCGGACGTGATCACACGACAGGTCGAAGCAGACTCCGCCATCGTGACATGGTGGGGGACACGCGTTGAATGTGTGTCTGCAATCGCGCGCCTTGAACGCGAGGGCGCGTTGCCTGCTACACAGACACGCGCTTCACTAGCACGACTTGATGAGTTGGCCGCACGGTGGAGCGAAGTGCCAGCCATCGATGACGTGCGCATACAAGCCGCACGATTGCTTCGCACACATCGCCTGCGCGCGGCCGACGCTTTGCAGTTGGCGGCCGCAATTGTTGCGAGTGGTTTTTCCGCGCCCTCGCTCCCTTTCCTCACGCTCGACAGTCGATTGGCCGAAGCCGCCGAGCGTGAGGGGTTTCCTGTGCAGATAGACCTTACTCGCCAATCACCTTCGGCTTGAGCGGCTTCGTGCCGTTCAACTTCGGGCGCGGACCGTTGCCCACTTCCACCGTCAGATTCTTGAGATAGTTCGTGATCTTCGCGTAGTGCGGATAATCAATGAACTCGGCTTCATCACTGCGCTGGTGATAGTCGCCGTGCAGTCCGGTAAAGAAAAACGCAATCGGAATGCCCTGACGCGCGTAGTTGATGTGATCGCTGCGGCCGTAAATATTGTTGTAGTTGGCCCAATCGATCGGCTCGTCGAACTTGTAGTCAAAGTTGAGCGGCTTGCTCTGTTTCTTGTTCACGGCCTGCACCATGTCGCCGAGATCCTTCGAGTCAAAGAAGGAGCCGATCACGCCCACATAGTCATCGCCGCCGCCGGGCAGATCTTCAGCGCGACCACGTCCGATCATGTCCACATTGATCGCGGCCACGATGGAATCAATCGGCACCGTGGGAAAACGCGCGTAAAACGCTGAGCCAACGAGTCCGCCTTCTTCACCCGTGTGCCACACGAAAATCGTGGAACGCTTTGGCTTGACCGGCATGGCCATCATCGCTTCCGCAACTTCGAGCACGGCCATGGAGCCTGAACCGTCGTCGTCCGCACCATTGTTGATCGAGTCCATGCGCGGCGTGGGGTGAATGCGACGAATGCTGTCCATGTTCACCTTGAACGACGCGATCACATCGATTGGCGCGTTCTTCATGTCGTTCGCTAGCTGCCACTTGATGCGCATATCGTTGAACGCCTTGATGGAATCCTTGTCCACCGGCGCGGCGAAACCCACGTGATCGTTGTGCGCGCCAATCGCGACATACTGATTCTTGAGCACGGGATCGCTGCCGGGAATGACCGCGACCACATTACGACCGAAGTTGGTGGGCTCTTCGACAAAATGCAGCGACGCGTTCACGACACCGCCCGATGCACCAGCGCTCAACCCATCAAGCGATGTGCGCGCGAACAGCTTGGCGGCAGCCGCGCGTGTGATGCGCAGCGTGGCCTGTGGCTGCAACGCTGCGAGCTGTGCTTTGAGCAGCGCGAGGGAATCCACCTGTGCTCCGGCGGCCGGTGGTGCGACGCGGGGGGCGACAGGCTGCGATGCAACCGTTGGTGTGTTGATCGCCGCGCGCTGTGCCATGCTCAGTGCGTCGAGATCAACCGTGGCTACCGCCGCGGCATCGGCAAAACGTGATGCGGCGGGCGCAGCACCACGTGGTCCACCAAACGCCTGCGGTCCCTGCGGACCACCGGCACCACGGCTGCCCGCTGCAGGCAACACAACAACGAACTTGCCCGCCGCTTGCGCCGCCGAAATCTGCGTGGTGGTGTCGCCGAGCGTGCCACCAAAGATCACGTCAACATTGCTGATCGCACGCGGTGCACGTGCGCCCGGCACGGCCACAAAGTCTTCATTCCACGTGAGTGGATTACCGTTCACGGCCAGACGCGAGCTCGGCGTGAACTTGCGCAGATGATACGGCAGCACCTGGAAGTACGTGCCGCCATCGCCCATGGGAAGCAAACCGAGTCGCTTGACCTCAGCGGCAATGAAGTCAGTGCCTTTCTGATTGCCGAGTCGACCAACCTGTCGACCCTGCATGGAATCGTCAGCGAACTGATAGAGACGAATCTTGAGATCGCGCTCGGTGATGTCGGCCGCTGTGGGCGCGGGCGCGAGTTTTTCCGGGTTACCGTAGCGATTGACCGACTGCGCGTGCAACACGGCTGGCGCGGCCAGCAACGGAAGCATCAGAAACGTGCGAGGGAGTGCAGAACGCCGCATAGACGTGGGCTCTTGAAGGGGACAAACAGCATGCGCTCAAGCGACACCGCTGGAGACCCTTCAATTCTGGTCTAGCCGTTGGCCTCGTGCAACATCGCGCCGATCGCCGTGCCGAAGCCGGCGTGCAGCGGGAGCGTGATTTCTGTGCTGTAGTACTCGCCCACGCGCTCAACCACCGACCGAAAGCTCGGCATGTCGGTCATGTGTCCGATCATCACAATGCGATCGAGTCGTTCGGCGCGTGCAGCGTTGATCGCGGTGATGGCAATGACTTGTCCCACGAGCGTCATGAGCGCGGCCGCGAGATCGGGCGTTGACGCATCCGGCGCGAGGTGCGCGAGTCGACCAAAGTTCACCGCGGTTGCATCGGGAGGGAGTGTACCGAGTTTGCCGCTGATGACATCGCCAATGCTGAGATCGGCGCCGTTGGCGTTGCCGGTTTGTGCGAGTGCGTCAATCGCCTTGGCGTCATTCGTCCCCAGCAGTAGTCGTCCCAGCCCTTGCAGGGTGCCACCGCCCACACCGGTTCCGGTCACATGCGCGTATTCGCGTCCGCGCGCGGCGACCACGGCAGTGCCGGAGCCGGCGCTCACGACAAGCATTGGTGCGGTCGTATTGCTTTCGTCGATAGCACCGAGGGTTTGTCCGCCACGTCCAATGGCGGTGACTTCGTTCACAGCCCGCAGCGGAATGCTGTCAATGCGCGCGGGCAAAATGCGGTGGCGACCGCCCGTCACCGCGAGATGCGGCAATACCGCGAGGGACAACCCGCCTTCGGCGAGCACGGAATGCACGACCTCATCGTTGGGCACGCCGTCGGTGGGGCGCGTCCAGCGATACACGGTGCCGTCGATGAGGCTGACCGCGTCGGTGTTGCTGATGCCAAAGTCGATGGCCGCGAGCGCGCGCCCCGGAATGGCTGATTCTGTCGTGATGTCCACGGCCAAGATGTTAATGCGCGGGCGTGCGGGGCGTGAGGTTCGGTGCAGCTACGGGCCGGTGCGTGCGGACGTTGCATCGTGCGGTTAGCGCGGAGCATGCTTGGAGCGGCATTCGGTGAGCGCGGCGTGCGGGCACCTGAAGATTCCGGGGGTCGTTGTCCGTAGGTACGTTCAGCCGTTCGACCGGTGGCCGACGATGCGGCCGCAGGTCCCTTCGGAATTAGCACACGTGTGGAGCGTTGGGATATGGCGGTGAAGAAGGCGGTGAAGAAAGTGGCAAAAACGGCAGTCAGCGCATCAGAAAAGTCGGCTGGGAAGAAGTCTGCGGCGAAAAAGGCTCCGCAGTCCATGCCGTATGATCAGGGTAAGTGGGCGCACGTGTATGCGCGTGCGAACGGCGAGCGTCGCTACTGGCTCGTGAAATCCGAGCCTGATGTGTTTTCGTTTGACGATCTCGAAGCGGCGCCCAAACGCACGACGTGCTGGGACAGTGTGCGCAACACGGGCGCGCGCAATTTTCTGCGTGACGGTATGAAGCGTGGCGACCTCGTCTTTTACTACCACTCGAACGCTGAACCCTCGGCGATTGTGGGCATTTGCGAGGTGGTGCGCGAAGGCTATCCGGATCACACGGCGTGGGATCCCACGCACGCGTATTTCGACGACAAGTCAGATCCCGAGATGCCAACGTGGTTCATGGTTGATGTGAAAGCGGTGCGCAAACTGAAGCGCGCCGTCGCACTGCCGGAAATCAAGGCTGAGCCGGCGCTCTCGGAGATGGCGCTGATTCGGGTGGGGCGGCTCTCTGTGGTTCCGGTCACGGAAGCCGAGTGGAACACCGTGATCGCGATGAGCGAGCGATGAGCGAGCGATGAAACGAAACCGTATTATTTGTGGGTGGACCACAGAGCCCCGGAGAGCCCATGTCTGATGCACCGCTGAGCGAGCAGGAACTGGAACGACTGATTGCGCGCGCGATTGAAATTGACGCGCAGGAATCTGCACCAACGATTGAGCGGTTTCGACAAATCGCAGTGGAGCTAAATCTTTCGCCGGTGGCGATTGAGCGAGCGATTGCGGAGCGTGTAGCAGGGGTTGGTGTGCCGGTCGTGCGCGATGGGCATCCGCAGTTCGCGGTGCAGGCGGCCGACCATATCGCAGATGCGCCACCCCGTCGCACAGCGCGGTGGAAAACCTGGATCACGGCTGGCGTGGTCGCTGCAGGTGCAGCGTTGGGCGCCGTGACGGGCGCGTCGTCGCGCGCGAACTTCCGCTACGATGATGTGGTGATCGCCACCACGCTGAGTTTGCTCGCCGGAATTTCGTTGCTGCTTGTGTGGTCGCATCGACGAAGTCGCTCGCCAGCGCAGATGATGCTGCAGCTCGCCTCGTTCTGGGGTACGTGGATGTACGGTTTCATGACGTCATACGGTCACTTCTGGGACGACATTTTGTTTGTTGGCACGTGCGGATTCGGCGTGTCTGCCATGGTTGGTGTTGGCTTGCAAACACTCCTGCAGCGCTACCACATCACGCGCAAAGGGTCGTCGTACATCACCCCCCTGCCTTCCTCGTACGCCACGCCGAACCCCTGATCGTTCGGCGCTCACGCTCCTGACCACGAGGTGATGATGCCTGACACACCGTTCAACGAGCACGAGCTGCAACGCGTCCTGGCGCGCGCAGCAGAGATTGACGCAGGTGGTGAATCGCAGTCGCGCGCACGACTGCGTGAAATTGCGGCGGAGCTCGATATCTCGCCGCGCGCGGTCGAGCAGGCGCTGGCAGAGTACGAGCGTGTGAAAGCTGCAGCGGTGCCAACACAGCAGAGTGTGTCTGGCAGTACCCGGCGGTTGGCACGGCGGTGGATTGCGACGGCCACTGCCGCCGTTGCGACGGCGGGGACGATCGCGGGTGCAATCGCGGGCGTAAATCATGCGAGCCGTGCGATCACGCAACCGATCAGTGTCGAGTTCGCAAGTGTCACACTTGGCGCACTCACGCTCGCTTCGCTGTTGATTGTGCTGCTCTATCGCGAGCGCACACACATCGGGCCAATGCTGCGACAACTCGCCACGTTCTGGCTCACGTGGTGCTTGGGTTTTTCGTTCACAACGCAGTCGTTTCACGAGGATATCGCCGGATTTGCGGCGGTTGGCCTCACAATTGCCATGGCGACTGGTGTGATCGCGCGATTGCCGCTGCGAGAGCATTCCGATGCTTCGGGCAACGTAAGTGCGAGCGGCCAGAGTTTTGCGACACCAGTACCGTGACCGTTGTCAACACCCTCACCCGCTGATCCATGTCGCCCACACCACTCAACGAGAACGAGCTGCAACGCGTGATCGCGCGGGCGCGCGAACTTGATACACGCAATGATGCGCAGCTTACTCAACTGCGCGACATCGCCGCACAGCTGAACATTTCGCCAGCGGCAATGGATCAGGCACTGGCGGAGATCGCGCGCGAAAAGGAAGTGGCTGTGATCGCTGCGTCGATCAAGACACCGACGTCGATGCGGTCACGATTCCGCGGCTGGCTCGCGGCCGCAACGGTTGGCGTGGGGGCGCTCAGCGGCATGGCCGCTGGCCTGGATTACAGACCGCCAGGGGGCGACAGTCTCACCGAGTTCACGGTGTTCCTGCTGATCGCCCTGAGCATCACGCTCACCTGGCCCTATCGCCGCGATGCGCGACCCTGGGCGCTGTTCGGGCGCATCGCCGTACTCTGGGCGAGTTACGCCTACGGCTGGGCCGTGGGACACGGCGAGTTTCAGGGCTGGGCCTTTGAAATGGCGCTCATCGGCGGTGGTGTGAGTGCGACGATCAGCGGCTTGGTGCATCAGGCGAGACGGCTCCTGGTGAAGTGGCGCGAGACGGCGAGTGCGCGCGCGCGATCACACACGGCCGCTCGCCAACCCGACCGGAGCAACCTCGGCCCGCCGTCTGGTTATCATTCCGAAGGGGCGCGGACGTTCTCCACCCCGCTGCCGCCGCACTTCAGCACTCCGATCTGACCCTATGACCGACCAGCCCCTCTCGCCGCAGGAAATCGAGCAGATCCTGGCGCGCGCCGCGGAGATCGACACGCAGGGGCGCGCGTTCTCGGCGCTTCGGGAGCGGGCGCAGGAACTGCAGATCTCGCCGATCGCACTCGAGCAGGCGCTCAAGGAGCGCATTGTACTCGATCGCGTTGCGTTGGAGCGCGTGCCGCATGCGAGCGAGCAGCTGCTCGTCAAACAAGCTGAAGAGCTTTCGGCGCTCGCGAGCGCGGTCGCGCAATCCTCGGCGCCCGTGGTGACGAGCGAGGCGGAGATCTCCTCGTGGCGTCGTTGGCTCACCGCGGCGTCGGTGGCAACCGGAACAGCGCTCGGCGCAATGGGTGGTGCTGCGGCGTTTGATCCCGGTGATCTCTCCGAAGTGTCTGCAGTGCTTGCGTCTGGTGCAGCGTTGGGGTTGTTGGCGCTGCATCGCAAGACTCGTCGCAGTTGGGCCATGAATGGCCAATTCGTCGCCCTGTGGGCGAGCTTCGGCTACGCGTTCATGGCCGCGGTACCTGAGCACGTGCGTCAGGGGCAGCTGCAGGAACTCGGACTCACTTTGGGCCTCATTGGTGCGGGCGTTTCCATTGTGACCGGCACATCAGTGCTGTGGATCGCGAAACGCTGGAAGTTGCGCAAACAGAAGAAGGCGCTGGCGCGTTTGGCGGCGGCCGAGGCGACGGTGCGCGCACATCAGATGGCATTGCTCGGCGTGACGCCGAAACCAGCGCGCAAGAAAAAAACCGGTGTGCGCGCCATCATCGCGCGCCTCACCGGTTCCTTTCACACACCGAACCCGTCGCACTGAGCCCGCAACAGATTGCCGCGTGTTACGGCTTGGTCATCGTGAAGCCGCTCACCGTTGCGTCGGTATTGTGACCAAAGCGAATTCCGTACACACCGTCCGTTGACTTGAGCTTGCCCGCGCCAACGAGCGCGGCCTTGTCATACGTGCCCACAACCGTGCCGTTGATCGCGCACGTGACGCTGTTGCCCTT
This sequence comes from Gemmatimonadaceae bacterium, assembly GCA_051859245.1. Taxonomy (GTDB): domain Bacteria; phylum Gemmatimonadota; class Gemmatimonadetes; order Gemmatimonadales; family Gemmatimonadaceae; genus JAABRT01. Next base: position 194,353 of record JBHYGA010000006.1, on the reverse strand, counting down.
GACTGACACGGCGATTTCCTGCGACACCGGCGACATCTTGCCGGCGGCCTTGTTGATCGCCGCGTTGGCTTCACCGCGACCGTTCATCTGGAACGGTGCCGGGCCCATGCCGCGCACAATGAAACGTCCGTCGCCGTACGCCGCGCAGTAGAGGTAGCTGCCTGCGTCCGTGCCAAGATCGTTGCCGGCAATCACAATGCCGTACGGATGCGCGTGGTTGTTCACATTCATGAACTGCGGTTCATTGAACGTGGCCTTGACCGTGTAATCACCCGTGGCCTTGTTGGCCGGATTCCAGTACGTGACCGCGGGACCCGTCACCACCTTCATCACTTTGCCGTCCATCGACAGCTTGGCGTTGTTGAGCACCTGACCGGCCGCCTTTTCCTTGGCATCGATCACACCAGTCCAGCCCGGAATTGAAATGCCACCGCCAGCCACTTTCCGCGACTCTTCACTGTCTGCCTGCGCCATCACCACGGTCGGCAGCAACGCCGCCGCGGCGAGCGCCAACATTGAACGCTTCATCATCTGCATTGTTCTCTCCACTTCAGGAATGTAGACAGGACCTGCTGCACTACTGCGAGCCAACCACCACACCGGCGCACGCACCAAAACCAATTCGCACCGCACCGTCGCGCTGCGCAAACGCGCGCAGCACCACTTCATCGCCATCTTCAAGAAACCCGCGCGTCTCACCATTGGGCAGCGCGATGGGCTCGGCCGCGCGCTTGGTGAGCTCCAGCAAACAGCCTTGCGAACCCGGCAGCGGACCCGACACCGTACCGCTGCCAATCAAATCACCAGCTCGCATATTGCACCCGTTGCTCGCGTGATGCGTGAGCATTTGTGCGAAGCTCCAATACAGATCCAGCGAGTTGCTGCGCGAAATGCGCACCGCGTTGTGTCCCGCATCACGCATACGCGTCGTGCGAAGCCACACCTCGAGCGTGATGTTCAAACCTCCGCGCGCGCGGTCGTCCGCGCCAGACAAGTACGGTAACGGCTCCGGATCAGATGCATCCCGAGGTGCCAGCGGTGCCCGATAAGGCTCCAGTGCGTCGAGCGTCACAACAAACGGACTCACCGTGCTCGCAAAGTTCTTCGCCAGGAACGGGCCGAGTGGCTGGTACTCCCACGACTGCAGGTCACGCGCACTCCAGTCGTTGAGCAAACAGACCCCGAACAAATGCTCCTCGGCGCGATCAATGCCAATCGTGTTCCCGAGTGCGTTACCTGCTCCTACCCACGCCCCGAGTTCGAGTTCGTAATCGAGCGAGCGTGATGGGCCTACGGTTGGTGCATCGTCTGTTGGTGCTTTGCGCTGTCCAACCGGACGTGTGACGGGCGTACCACTCACGACCACGCTGGACGCGCGTCCGTGATAGCCAATCGGCACCCATTTGTAGTTGGGCAGCAGTGGCTGATCCGGGCGAAACATGCGTCCCACATTTGTGGCGTGATGTACCGACGCGTAAAAATCTGTGTAGTCGCCAACGGTTGCCGGCAGCAGCAAACGCACAGCATGCATCGGAACGAGCAGTGGCTCGATCTGCGCACGCTGTTCAGTGGAGGCGGTTGTCGCGAGCCACTCGGACAGTTGCACACGCAGCGCACGCGCAGGTGCTCGCCCCATCGACATGAGCGTGTTCAGAGTGCGTTCGCCACACGCGCGCGCCGCATCGAGTGCCGCACCCGTGAAGACGCCGGCGTCGAATGCAGCGGACACATCGACAAGCTGATCACCAATCGCCACACCAACGCGTGGAGACTCCGCCTCGCGCTCAAACACGCAGAACGGAAGATTCTGGATGGGAAAGTCAGTATCTGATTCGTTCGCCGACGCCACCCAACTGCGGCGCGACGGATCGAGTGTGGCCGCCAGACTTTCCAACGAATCCGCCATTACCACGCACCCATCGCGCGCCCTTCGGACACTGGCTCGGCAAACGAACACGAACCGAAAGATGTAAACACATGCTCCCGCATATGCGCGATGCGCGTGCGATCAAGCGTGTGCGATCGCCACTTCACACTTTCGTCGGAGAACGTGATTGAGGAGCGATCCGATTCGTGCAGCGCGTTGAGCATCACGTCACCCGATGCGTTGGCCAATCGCAGCGCAACAGCGAGTGCAATATTCAGGTAGCCATACATTGGCGCCGTTGCACTATCGGGCGCGTAGGTAAGCGCGTAGTGCCCGCACATGGCGTGATGCAAACCCGCCGTGGCCTTGAACGGCACGCCCGCTTCAACGCACGCGTCAATGAACGCCACAATCGAATCCGCGGTCGGAAACGCATCGGGGACCACACCACCGGTGCGCAATTTGGCACGACGACCCGTTCGCGCGAGCGCGGCAAGCAACGGCGCCAGTTCGGCGTCTGGGGAAAGCTCCACATACACCGTGGCCTGCGCACCAAACGCACGGTCGATCTGCTCAATTTCCGCAACGGACGACGCACGCGTCTCGATCGTGTCAACGATCGCGCTGCACTCATCCCAACTCCAACGATGCGACTCGTTGATCACAGCAATCGCAGCGGCGTCGGCCGCATGATCACCGGAACCAATCGCCGAGAGGCGCCACGGAATCGCGCCCGCATCACGTGGCAACAACGGCTCGGCCACAGCGCCGAATGACTCGAGCTGCGCGACGGGACACACAAAGCGGCCGAGCATCCAACCCGCTTCGCCGCCACGGGCTTTCGCATACTGTTTGACCGCGTCGGGCATGGAAAGTGACGCGGGAGGAAAGAGGCCAGCAAAGTCGACCAGACCATCGAGCAGTACGCGCGCGGCTGGGTCAGTGATCAGGGGAATGCGAACAGGCATGGTCAGAACACCGGAAAACGGTCAGAGACCGTCGAAGTCGAGCGCCAGATCAAGTGCGGGCGCGCTGTGTGTGAGCGCGCCAATGGAAATTCGGTCAACACCACACCGTGCAATGTCGGCCACCGTGTCGAGTGAAACGCCACCCGACGCTTCGGTGATTGCGCGATCCTTGCACATCACCACCGCACGGCGAAGCTCGTCGAGCGACATGTTGTCGAGCAGAATCGAGTCGGCCCCAGCGCTGAGCGCAGACTCCACCTGTTCGAGCGTATCACATTCTACCTGAATGGGCGTTCCGGGCGCCGCAATGCCACGCGCGCGCGACACCGCCAACGCCACATCACCACCAATCGCGGCCAGATGGTTGTCTTTGATCAACACACCGCTGCGCAAATCCATGCGGTGATTTTCGCCGCCGCCACACAGCACCGCGTACTTCTCCAGCTTGCGCCAGCCGGGTGTTGTTTTGCGCGTATCCAGAATGCGTGCGGATGTGCCGCTGACCGCCGTCACAAACCGTGATGTGAGCGTAGCCACACCAGACAATCGCTGCATGAAGTTCAGCGCGACGCGTTCAGCGGAGAGCATGGCACGCGCGTGTCCGTTAATGCGCAGCACCACGTCGCCCGCATTTACATGCGCGCCGTCCACATGTTCAGCGCGAATGGACGCACGATCATCAAGAATTCGAAACGCCTCGCACGCCAGCGGCACACCGGCAATCACGCCCGCACGTCGCGCCACGAGCGCGCCGCGCACGTGACGGTCCGACATGACCGTCGCAATCGTGGACACATCGTGAAACGCTGCGTCTTCATCGAGCGCCGCACGCACCAACGCTTCGGTTTCCGCTTCGGAGAGCGGAAACCTGGATGCCCCAACGCTCGTGACGGCGGGTGAGCCGAGCGGTGTGATGTGCCTGAGCGGTGGTTCAGCGTGCGGTTGTTGCACTATTCCCCCGGGTCGTCGGGACCAAACGGACTGGGTGCGGGCGTGCCGCCAATCGCCACCATGCGCTCAATTGCCAAACGCGCGCGATCAGCAATCGCTTTGGGCACCGTGATGCGATGCTCGAGTCGCTGCAGCGCACCCAGCACTTTGGGCAACGTGGTGACCTTCATGTACGCACACTGCGCGCGTTCGTTGGCGGCGATAAAGTGTTTGGTAGGATTCTCACGGCGCAGACGATGCAGGATACCGATTTCCGTGGCCACGATGAACGTATCGTTCTCCGTTTGCGACGGGCGACGGATCATGCCCTCGGTGGAGAGAATGTGCGCACCGTCTTTGGAAATGGCACCGGCCGAGATCGCGTCAACCACCGACGTCGCGCAGCCGCATTCCGGATGAATCAGAAACTCGGCGCCTGGGTGCTGTGAGCGGGTGAGATTGATGTGCTCCGGATCAATGCCCGCGTGCACGTGACACTCGCCCATCCACACGTGAATGTTCTCGCGGCCCGTCACGCGTTGCACGTGCGCGCCGAGGAACATGTCAGGAAGAAAGAGGATCTCTTTTTCGGCGGGGATCGCGTTGATCACGTCGACCGCGTTGCCGCTGGTGCAGCAGTAATCACTTTCGGCTTTCACTTCGGCGGTGGTATTCACGTACGACACCACCACCGCACCCGGATGCTCGGCCTTCCACGCGCGTAATTCGTCGGCGTTGATCGTGCTGGCGAGCGAACAGCCGGCGGCCAGATCCGGCAACAGCACGGTCTTCTGCGGCGACAAAATTGCCGCCGTTTCGGCCATGAAATGCACACCGCAAAATACGATCACCTCAGCGCTGGTTTTCGCCGCTTCGCGCGACAGACCGAGCGAGTCACCCACATAATCCGCAACGTCCTGGATTTCCGGCCGCTCGTAATTGTGCGCCAGAATCACGGCGTTGCGTTCGGCCGCGAGTGCGCGAATTGCATCGTGCAACGCTGGATCGTAGTGCGCTTCAAGAATCGTCATGCAGGAATCATCACAAGAAGTGGGAATATTCCAGAGGCGCGCCGTGCGCGCCGTGAATGGCCGTACGTCCTACCAGGTAATCTGTCGACCTTTCCAGGCCCGCTGTCGCGTTGGAAAGTCGCTCCGATAGTGCCCTCCGCGCGACTCCTTGCGGAGCAGCGCGGCTTCCGCGATGAGCTGCGCGGTGGTGAGCAGGTTGCGTTCCTCCGTGGCCCCCTCGGACAGTCGTGGCTCAATTGCCGCCAGCCCTTTTAAGCAGGCGCGCAGACCGCGCGCTGTCCGATCAATACCCGCGTAGTTCCACATCAGTGCACGAATTTCATCGGCCGCCACCTGCGCCGCGCCGCGATCGTCGAGCAACGGAACGGCCCACTTTTGTGCCCGCGGGGTCGGGAACCGCTTGGGCGTGGTCGCCAGATCGCGGGCCACCCGTTCGGCGAACACCAGCCCCTCGAGCAGCGAGTTCGAGGCCAGCCGATTGGCGCCGTGCACACCGGTGCGCGCCGACTCACCCACCGCGTAGAGTCGCGGCAAACTGGAACGTCCACGCAGATCGGTCACGATACCGCCCATCATGTAGTGCGCAGCTGGTGTGACGGGAATCAGCTGACGCGACGGGGTGATACCCCGCGCCAGACAAATGGCCTGGATTCCGGGAAAGCGCTTGGCAAACCCGCGGCCCAGCTTGCGCGCATCGAGATAGACCGGACCCGAACGTTGCTGCTCCCGGAAAATCTCACGTGCCACCACGTCGCGCGGCGCCAGATCGGCCTGCTTGTGCCGTTTGGCCATGAACGGCTCGCCCAGACTGTTCACCAGAATCGCCCCCTCGCCGCGCACCGCCTCCGAAATGAGCGCCAGCGGATTTTCGCTGGTCGCCAGCGCGGTGGGGTGGAACTGGACAAACTCCATGTCGGCCAGACGCGCACCGGCGCGGTGGGCGATCGCATACCCGTCGCCCGTGGCCACCTGCGGGTTGGTGGTGTGGCGGAACACCTGTCCGCAGCCACCGGTAGCAAAGACAGTCGCGTCTGCGATGATTTCCACCGCCTGTCCGGCCAGACTGGCGCGTACACCCACACACTGTCCGTCGTGCACGATCAGGTCGAGCACACGGGCCCATTCCCGAACGTCCACCCCTGGGCTCTCCGCAACCCGCGCCAGCAGCGTTCTGGCCACTTCGGCGCCCGTCTGATCGCCTTGGGCGTGTACGATGCGATGGACCGAGTGCGCGGCCTCACGGCCGAGTTTGAGCGACCCATCGGGCGCCAGATCAAATCGAGCGCCGGCCGTCTGCAGTTCGAGCACACGGGCCGGACCTTCTTCTACCAGAACCTGGACGGCCGCGGCATCACAGAGCGCGGCGCCAGCCGCGAGCGTATCGCGGCGATGCAAAGCGGGCGAGTCGCCAGCACCCAGCGCAGCGGCGATGCCGCCCTGTGCGTATGCAGTGGCGGAATCGAACAGTGAGCGCTTGGTCAGGAGCATGACCGGACCATGGTCAGAAGCACGCCAGGCGGTGTGCAATCCAGCCACTCCACTGCCGACGACGAGATACCGGGTGCGAATTCGTTCGGTCATATAGATTTCAACAATATCGCGGCACCGCGTGGGTGCCAGCCGTCCTTTCCGGCAGGAGATCGTTCCGACATGCGTGCTCTTCGTCAATTTGGTCGTGCTACGGCGCGACTGCTCCCTGTGTCCGCGGCAACTGTCGCGACGCTGTCCCTGTCCGTCATCGCTCAGGCGCAGCCTGGTGGTGTTGGACCAAGCTGTGAGATGGACGCGAACTCACCGAAAGAACTGCTGGTTGCGAACCTCGCGTTCCAGCGTGCCGCCGGTGCCGCCGATCCAGCCGCCCGCCAGGCGGCACTCAAGCAGACCATGAAAGAGCTCACGAACAAGCCCGAAAAGTTCCGGGAGAAGAACGTGACGGGCTACAACATGGTCCTCGCGCAAACACTGTCGCTGTGGATCGCGGATCCGACCACGCCGGTCGTCACCACGCGCGGTGCGATTGGCGCCACCGATACGCCCGACGCGCCGATTGATCTCGTAAAGACCGTCGATGAATCGCTCAAGGCCATTGTCGCCGCGTCGCCCGCCTGCGCCGCGGATGTGCGCACGATGCGTCAGAGCGAGGGCTGGCTGGCGATGACGCGAAAGGCGCTCGATATGGCGAGCGGTGATCCGGATTCGGCCGCGATCTACGCACAGCATTCCCTCACGCTGCTCCCCGACAACAATCCGTATCCGTTCCAGGTGCTCGGCATTGCCGCGCAGAAGAAGGGCGATCTTGTGAGCGCGGTGAGCCAGTGGGAGAAGGCGGTTGAAGCGTCGGGTACCGATTCGAGCTACGCCGACATTCGGCAGAGCAGCCTGTTCTACGTGGGTCTGTACACACTCGCCCAGGCGCGTGAGCTCTCGGGCGATGAACAGAAGGCGCGACTGACGAGGGCGGTTGCCGCCATGAAGACCTTCATGACCGACTACCCGACCTCGTCCGATGCGCCCACCATCATGCAGGGTCTTGGTGAAGCGTATCTGGCGCTCGGCGACACCGCGAGCGTGCCCAGTGTGTACGCCCCGCTGCTCGCCACGCCAGCGTCCTACTCTGACTACGCGCTCACGATGGCCGGTGTGCTCGCCACGCAGGCTGACAAGACCAGCGACGCGATTTCGCTGTTCGAGGCCGCCGTGGCCAAGAACGCCAATCAGCGTGACGCGCTGCGCAACCTGGCGGCGTCGTACTACGCCGCAAAGCAGTACGACAAGATGGCCAAGCCGCTCGACGCGCTCGTGGCAATCGATCCGAACAACTATGACGCGTGGTCGCTCTACGCGTTCGCGGCGCAGGGACGCATGCAGGCGGCTACGGCCGCGCCGGACAAGAAAAAGTGGACGGACTCGCTGATCGCCTACGCTGCCAAGGCCGACAGTCTGCCCGTCAAGGTCACCGTGGATGAGTTCGAGCGCAAAGCCGAGTCGGTGACGTTCTCCGTGTCGCTCGAAGGCGCCGCTGACAAGCCGAAGGCCAACACGTTCTCGGTGGAGTTCCTCGATGCCTCTGGCAACGTGGTCTCGTCCGCATCGCAGGAAGTGGAGCCGATCACCAAGGGTGAGCGCAAGCAGGTACGTCTCGAAGCGAAGGGCGCTGGAATTGTCGCGTACCGCTACAAGCCGCTGACCTGACCTGACGGAATTTCGTTCTCGGCGTCGCCTTGTCCATGACGGCGCCGAGGGCGATCCTTCCGACTCATGCGTCGGACCCTCTATCTCCTTGGCGCCCTCGTCGCCGCCCATCTCCTGCTGCTGACCATCTCCCCGTCCGGCGCCACGATTGCGCCCGAGGGTGAGGGTCTCGACATCGGCATTGTGTTCGATGTTGGCGGACGCGGAGACAAGTCATTCAATGACGGCGCCTTTCTTGGCGGACTGCTCGCCGCGGACTCACTGCAAGCGCGCGTTCGCTACATCGAACCAGGCGAAGGCTCCGATCGCGAAGCCGGCCTGCGCCTGCTCGCCGCCGAAGGCATGGACCTCGTGGTGGCCGTGGGATTCATCTTCACCGATGACGTGCTCACGCTGGCCCGTGAATATCCCAACGTAAAATTTGCCGACGTCGACTTCGCGGTGTCGACCGATTCGCTCGGCAATCCGCTGCCACTGCCGCCCAATCTTGTCGCGCTCAAGTTCCGCGAAGAAGAAGGTTCGTTTCTCGTAGGCGCGCTCGCGGCGCTCGCTGGCGGCTCGAAAAAAGTGGGCTTTGTCGGCGGCATGGATATCGCGCTCATTCACAAGTTCGAAGCCGGATATCGCGCGGGTGTGTTGCACGTGTGTCCCGACTGCGAAGTGATCGCGCAGTACGCGGGCGTCACACCGGAAGCGTTCAAGAATCCTGGCAAAGGCAAGGAGCTTGCGCTGTCGCAGTACCAGCAGGGCGTGAACGTGATCTTTCACGCGTCTGGCTCCACCGGTCTCGGCGTGTTTGAAGCGGCACGTACCACGGGCCGACTGGCGATTGGTGTCGATGCAGATCAGTACAGCGAAGCACCAGGCCATGTGCTCACGTCAATGGTGAAAGGCATTGACGCCGCCGTGTACGACGCGGCCAAGGCGGTGCAAGACGGCACATTCGCTGGCGGCGTGCGCGTGTTTGGATTGGCGGAGCGCGGCGTTGGTTATGTGTACGATGACAACAACCGCGCGCTGATTCCCGATTCCGTGCGCACGCGACTGATGGCGCTGGAGGCCGACATCATCGCCGGTCGCATCAAGGTGCCAAACACCCGATGAACGTCCCCTCGTCGAACGCAACGTGGGCCGTGCGCATGAGTCAGGTCTCAAAACATTTTGGGACCGTGCAGGCCAATCGCGACGTCACACTGGAAGTCGCAAGCGGAGAGATTCACGCGCTTGTTGGTGAGAATGGTGCAGGAAAGAGCACGTTGATGCACATTCTCAGCGGCTTACACACGCCCAGTGGTGGACGCGTGGAAGTCCTAGGCCGCGATGTCACGGGCTGGGACACCAACGAAGCGATCGCAGCGGGCGTTGGCATGGTGCATCAGCACTTCATGCTTGTGCCCACACTGACCGTCGCCGAGAATCTGGTGCTGGGGCGCGAACCCCGTCGGGGTCTGCAGCTGGACGAAGCGCGCGCGGTTGAAGATGTGCGTGCACTCGCGACGCGGACTGGACTGCGCGTGGATCCCACACGTTCGGTGGCCGAACTCAGTGTGGGCGAAGCGCAACGTGTTGAAATCCTCAAGGTGCTCTATCGCGGCGCGCGCATTCTCGTGCTCGATGAGCCCACTGCGGTGTTGTCACCGCCGGAAGTTGAGGAGCTGTGGACCGTATTGCGCGGACTGCGTGCCAAGGGTGATACGATCATCATCATCACGCACAAGCTCGACGAAGTCGTGGCGATCTCGGACACGATTACCGTCATGCGTGACGGTCGAAGCGTGGCGCGTTTGGCCACCGCAGATACTACACCGCGTGACATTGCGCGTGCGATGGTGGGTCGAGAGGTCACACTGGCGCTCGATTTTGCGACACGTGATGGAACGACTCAAAGCAAGAGCGCTGGTGTCGCAGCAACGTTGTCATCGCGCGGCTCCTCGAGGGAGGCGGGCAAGGCACGCGCGGCACTCGAGGTGCGCGGACTGACCGTGCGCGGTGACCGTGGAACACCTGTGATTGAGCAGCTGAGCTTCAGCGTGCAGCCCGGTGAGATTCTTGGCATCGCCGGTGTCGAAGGGAACGGACAGACGGAACTGCTTGAAGTACTGGCTGGCCTCCGGCAGGCGCACGCGGGGCACGTGTTGATCAATGGGCAGGACATTACGTCCCTTGATGTACGCGCGCGCACTGACGCCGGATTGTCGCACATTCCGGAAGACCGTCACCGGCGTGGATTGGTGCTCGACTACTCGGTGTCGGACAATCTGCTGCTCGGACGACAGCACCATTTCACGTCACGGCTCGGTGGCTTGGACACGGCAAAGATTGCGCAGCATGCCGCGTCGCAGATTCGCGCGTTCGATATCCGCCCCGCCGACGCATCGCTTCCCGCGCGTGCATTGTCTGGTGGAAATCAGCAGAAGATCGTCATTGCACGCGAGATGGGACGTTCGTTCAGCATTTTGCTGGCAGCGCAGCCCACACGTGGTGTCGATGTTGGCGCCATCGAGTTCATTCACTCGCAGTTGCGCGCGGCGCGCGACAGCGGCAAAGGTGTGTTGCTCGTGTCGGCAGACTTGTCCGAAGTGCTCGCGCTCGCTGATCGCATTGCCGTGATGTATGAAGGACGCTTTGCATGTTTGTTGCCGGCCACGGACTGCACGACGGAAGTGCTTGGTCCGTTCATGACCGGCGCCGACCGCGAGGTGTTGGCATGAACGGTGACGGACTGCTCATGCGCGCCGCGCAGGCGATGCTTGCCCCGGTACTTGCGGTGGCACTCGCCATGGTGGTTGGTGATCTGCTGATTCTCACGTACGGCGAGTCGCCAGCAACAGTCTACCATTTGCTGCTTGAGGGCACCTGGGGCAACTGGTACGGCTTCGGGCAGGTGATCTACAAAACGATGACGCTCACCTGCACCGGACTCGCGTTTGCATACGCGGCCCGCGCCGGCCTGTTCAACGTTGGAGCCGAAGGACAGCTCGCGGCTGGTGGATTCGCGGCCGCGTTGGTCGGCCTGCTGCTTCCGGGAGCGATTCCAGGGCTCATTGCAGTGCCGTTGTGTATTGCGGCTGCGATGCTCGCCGGTGGTGCAGCGGGCGCGATTCCTGGCGTGTTGCGCGCGCGCTTTGGCGCCAGCGAAGTCATTGTCACCATCATGCTGAACTTTGTGCTGCTGGCACTGCTCAACTACGTGGTGGCATCGCACATGGCCGTTCCGGAAACGCTGCACACCGCCGAAATGCAGGCCGGATTTGTGGCGCGGCTGGGTCGTCTCTTTCCCGTATTCGCGGGTTCCGCGGCGAATCTGACCATCGTTGTTGCCGTGCTGGTTGCTGTGTTCGCATGGTGGAAGCTCTTTCGCACGCGCTCCGGTTACGAACTGCGCGCCGTTGGCTTGCAACCCGATGCGGCAGAGTACGGCGGCATTCCCGTGTCGCGCGTGTGGTTCCGCGCCATGGTGTGGTCGGGTGCATTTGCAGGACTCGGTGGCATCAATTTTGTGCTTGGCTACAAGCACTATTACGAAGAAGGCTTTGCGGCCGGCTCCGGCTTTCTTGGAATCGCTGTGGCGCTGGTGGGACGCAACCATCCGCTTGGAATTCTCGTGTCGGCGTTGTTGTTCGCCACACTGTCGCAGGGCGGCCTGGCCGTGAATGCACTCGTGCCCAAACAGTTGGTCGACATTCTGCAGGCCGTGGTGATCCTGGCGGTGGCAACAACGGTTCCGGAGGTGCAGCGATTGCTGCGCAAAACGGCCGCGGCGTTGGTACGCCGTGATGCCGCCGAGGTTACGCCATGATCCTGCTTGCATTCTTGCTGCAGACGATACGCATCGCCATTCCCTATCTGCTCGCCGCAGCGGGTGGCGTCATGTCCGAGCGCGTTGGTGTGATTGCACTCGGACTGGAAGGCATGATGCTCGCCGGGGCGTTTGGCGCGGTGCTTGGCTCGTACTACGGTGGCAATGCATGGATCGGACTGCTCTGCGCCGTGTCGGCCGGCATACTGGTGGCCCTGCTGCTCGCGTTGTGCACGCTGCGCTTTCGCGCCAACCAGGTGGTGGTTGGCATTGCCATCAACTTGCTGGTGATTGGTGCAACACGATTCTTTCTCCGGCTCGCCTTTGATAGCGCCTCCAACTCACCACGCGTTGACGGGTTTGGCGGCGAAGGCAGCGGGCTCGGTGTGCTGGCGAGTTTTTCCAATCCGCTCGTGTGGCTCGGATTGATCGCGCTCCCGGCGCTGTGGTGGCTGTTGTGGCGCACACCGTTCGGGTTGCGTGCCCGCGCCGTTGGCGAAAAGCCTGAAGCGGCGGCGACACTGGGCGTGAACGTGAGCGCGCTGCGATTGCGCGGACTACTGTTGTGCGGCGTGCTGGCTTCGCTTGGCGGCGCCTACCTTGCGCTGGATCAGCATCAGTTCACCGATAGCATGACCGCAGGTCGTGGCTTCATTGCCTTGGCCGCAATTATTTTCGGGCGCTGGATGCCCATGCGCGTAGCCGCCGCGTGTCTGCTGTTCGCGGCTGCCGAAACACTGCAGATTCAGCTGCAGGGTGCGCAGCTCGTGCCGTCGCAGTTTGTTGAACTGATCCCGTATGTGCTCACGATTGTGGCCTTGGCGGGTGTCGTTGGAAAATCCGTCGCGCCATCGGCGCTTGGGAAGGTGGAGTGAGCGAACACGCAGCAACCGGTGAGTACGAAACACAACCCAACGCCACCGGAAAGCTTGTCATTCTGATGGTGTCGGCGTTTATCGACATGCTTGGCATGTTGATGATCATGCCGCTGCTTCCCTTCTACGCGGAAAAGCTCGGCGCTGGCGGTGCGATTGTTGGCTTGTTGGTCGCGTCGTTTTCGATTGCGCAGCTGATCAGTGCTCCATTCTGGGGGCGCTTCTCTGACCGGTACGGCCGACGTCCGGCGCTGATGGTCAGTCTGGTTGCGTCGGCTATCGCGTTTGTGGTCTTCGCGTATGCGGACTCACTGTGGTTGCTGTTCGTGTCGCGCATTGTGCAGGGCGCGGGCGGTGGCACTGTTGGTGTGATCCAGGCGTACGTGGCCGATGCCACCAAACCTGATGATCGTGCCCGTGCGCTTGGCTGGCTCAGTGCCGCCACGAACGCTGGTGTGGCGATCGGCCCCGCACTTGGCGCGTGGCTCCGACCGCTGGGTGCCGAGTGGCCTGGTCTCGTTGCCGCCATGCTCTGCGTGGTCAACATGGCGTTTGTGTGGAAATATCTCACCGAGGCGCGCACAATCAATACGGCCGATAGAAAGGCGGCCGTTGCACCGCGCGGTACATCTCGTGCCGCCTTGGTGCAGGTGATTTCGCATCCGAGTGAACCGGCATCACGGCTGATTCTGATTTATGCGATTGCGATCGGTGCATTTCAGGGCACGACGGCAGTGCTGGCGCTCTTTCTGGGCTGGAAGTTCGGTGTGACCGAGTTGACGATTGGATATTTCTTCACGTATATCGGCGTGTTATCCGTGGTCACTCGCGCACTCTTTCTTGGACCGCTCGTCGATAAGTTCGGCGAGGCGCGATTGGCTCGCATTGGCCTCGCGCTACTGACGGTCGGTTTGATCGGCCTCGGGCTCGCGCCAAATATTGTCACGCTGGCCATGGCGGTTGGCCTGTTGCCACTGGGCACCGCCTTCACGTTTCCGTGTGTGACGGCGTTGCTCTCGCGCGTGATCAATAGCGCGCAACGCGGCTTGTACATGGGCGTACAGCAAACGTACGGCGGGATTTCCCGGGTAGCGTTTCCGATCATCTTCGGCATCGCGTACGACGAAATTGGTCAAGCGTCGCCGTTCTTTATCTCGGCGTTTATCGTCGCGCTCACTTTTCTGTTGGCGCGAAATATTGCGAGCTTTGTGCCGCGAAAGAAACCTGCCGCGGCCTGAGCACCTGCCGCGGCAGCAGACTCAGGAGACGTGAAGTCCCGGTTCGCTGTCGAGCACCGCTTTGGCAATGTTGACCATGGGCACGGATTTGTCCTGACTCGTTCGCTGCATGATGCGATACGCTTCCTGCTCGGAGCTGCCGGTACGGCGCATCAGAATGCCCTTGGCCCGTTCGATGAGCTTGCGCGCTTCCAGTTGCGCCTTGGCCTGTGCGGCTTCTTCGCGAGCGCTCGCGAGCTCTCGCGCTCGCATCGCGGCCAGTCGAACGGTCGCATCAAGTACGGTCACCGGAATGGGCTTGAGCAGCAAAGCCGACGCGTGCGATCGCTCGGCGTCATCTGCGCACAGCTGTTCCGTCTCATGACTGGTGCACAACACGACCGCGATTGACGGGAACGCTTCGCGAATGGCCGGCAGCATATCCAGTGCGCTGCCTTCTTCCGTACGTGTCACATCGAGGATCACGACATCGGCTTCGGGCGGCGAACTCGTCATCTCCGTTGGCGCGTCGACCACCAGAAACCCGAGCGCGTTCAGCTCGGTGGCGAGTTCGTCACGCGACCGGGTGTCGTGGTCAACCACGAGCACTCGCAGGGCAAAAAGGTCGCTCATAGCGCGCACTGGCCTCAGCTGAACGGCGTACAGGAACCATTGTGGACTCAGCACGGAAGCTAGGAGTACTGCGCGCCGAAAAAGTCGGCGGTTGCCTGACAGGCTGTAGGGTGAACTGCCGGTAGGCGCGGCTGTGCGACAGTAGAGCGCCGCGACCGACTCAGTCGCGCTTCCGCGTACGGTGTGGCAGACTTAGGCCTCCCGATACACCCCCGTTCGCCGGAGTTCTTCGTGCACGCTGAGATGGCTCCCGAGTGGTCGGCACGCGAGCTCGACATCCTGCGCGGTCTTGCCGACGGTCGCAACAATCGCGAGATCGGTGAGCAGCTCGGCATCGCGCTTGAGACGGTGCGTTGGTACAACAAACGGATCTTCGATCGACTGCACGTATCTGATCGCAAGTCCGCTGTCGCACGCGCGCGAGAGCGTGGGCTGCTGGATCGCTACCGCGCAGACGACACGTCTCCGATTGTATGGTCGCCGATCTGCTTTGTCGAGAATGACGGCTGTACCATTGCCTATCAGGTCGTAGGATCGGGTCCTGTTGATGTGCTCTTTGTACATGGCTTTCTGTCACATCTTGAAGTTGCGCACGATCAGCCGGAGTACGTGTCATTCTTTGAGTCACTTGGCAGGCACGCGCGGGTCATAATTTTCGACAAGCGGGGCACAGGGCTTTCGGACCGCAGCACGGGCGCTCCAACGGTCGAAGATACGATTTCCGATATGCGGGCCGTGCTTGATGCCGTCGCGGTACAGCGCGCGGTGATCATGGGTACCTCGGAGGGCGGAGCAGCGGCCATTCTTTTCGCGTCCATGCACGCCACGCGTACCAGTGCACTGGTGCTGATTGGCGCGACTGCGCGCGTGGCGCGCTTTGGCATGGAACCTTCGTGGTCACAGCCGATGGCGATGCTCAATGCATCGATTGAGAACTGGCGCAAACATTGGGGCGAGCCAAGCGCGATTGATCGATTTGCACCGCTCCGGGAGCATGATCCCGCGTTCCGACAATGGTGGGGACGCGCGCTGCGTTCGGCGTCGAGCCCGTCCTCCATTCGCGCGGTGATTGAGTCTGCGTCGCGCGTTGACGTCCGGGCGATTTTGCCAGACGTGCGAACTCGCGCACTGATCGTGCACAAAATTGGCGATCGTATCGTGCCTGTTGAGGCTGGACGTTATCTCGCGCGAAAACTTCCGAACGCACGATTGGTTGAGATTCCGGGTGAAGACCACATCTACTTTGTTGATAGCGAGCTACTGCTGAACGCCATCCTTCCGTTTCTGCGCGCACCAGAAATGGAGCCGGTTGCCGAAACCTGGTTGGCAATCATGTTGCACATGAGCGGATCGGGCTCTTCGCTCTCCGACGAGAAGCACGCCGTACTCAACGCACACAACGCAAAACACCTGCGCGAGTCAGAATCTGGCTGGACGGTGCTCTTTGATAGTTCGCATCGCGCTCTCGCGTGTGCGAGGGCGCTGGCGTTGGCAGGGCGCGGACGATGCGGTGTGATCGCGCTGCATGTGGGCGAATGCACGGTGGCGGAGGGCCAACCGCTTGGCGCTGCACGTGCCGTAATCGCGCAGCTCGTGCACGGACATGCGGCTGGTCACGTGGTACTGTCTACCACGTTGCACGACATTCTCAATGGCGAGCAGCTCGCGGTCACCCCGCAAATTGCGGCGGCCGAGCCTGGCGAAGTTGGCGCGGTTGAGGGCTGGCTCTTGCAAGTGCGCTAGCGACTCTGCCACCCGCCCCACCACCCGGGGTGAGTGGTGCGCACCACCCGGCGATACACCGATTCTCCGGCAAGCGTCACGTCACTTCTGACGGAGTGCGCTGTTTACGTTGACCGGAGTCTCATCATGAAATATTCCCTGAAGTTTGCGTCAATACCGTTGGCCATTTTTTCACTTGCGGCGTGCAACGGTTCACCTTCCGAGAGCGCGGCCGGCGGCGCGGTAACCATTGCGGTGCAGCAAGCCTTGACCGGGCAAACTACGAGCGCCGGCACCTTTCAGATGACGGGTGCGCTGGCAGACGAAGGGGCAACCTCCGAAGAGCTGATTTTTGGTGGGCCGCTCGACAAGTCGCCTGTTCCAGTCACTTTTGTGCGACGCATGCAAGGGCGTGATGGAGCAATCGTGGTCAAGGGCGCTGCAACGCTGACGTTTTCAAGCCCAACCGCAGCCGCGCTGGCCGGCACATGGAGTGTGGAATCTGCCACCGGCAAGTATACAGCGTACGCAGGATCTGGGACGTTGTCGGGCAACGCAAATTTTGGCGCCACACCGCCTACGGCTACGCTTTCATATTCCGGAACGCTCTCGAAATAGTGGCCGCTCGCCAAGTGCACTGACGCGAAAGTGATTCGGGGACGTGAAACGCCTGGCCACACACTGTGCGTTTCACGTCGCCGATCAGATATGTCGGCGTTAACCCGGCTTGCTTGCACGGGATTGCCTTACAGCGCTTTATCTCTCAAAAGCTTTTGGGTCGCGTTGCTAAGTAAAGCGTTCCGTCGGTCGACACTTGTAGGCATGGTACCGCACGAGGTGCCCGTACTGCCCTACAATACACGTCGCGCGGCGACGACGGAGAATGCATGAAGTGGTTCGCAGACCTGGCAATTGGCCGGAAACTGGCACTGGGCTTTGGTGTGCTGATGGTGTTGATGCTCGCAGTCGGCGGCGTGGGAATGACAACAGCGCGCAGCATCGATACACAGATGAAAGACCTGTACGTGAAGCATGCGACACCTGCTCTCGCACTGATGGAATCCAACGTGCAGCTGATCAGCATGTCCCGTGCGGTACGCAACGCGTTGCTTGATGACACGCGTGAAGCCGTGCAGAAACGACAGGCAGATATCGTGAAATACGACTCGAGTTTTCGTGCCAATTTTGCTGGCTACCAGTCGCAGCTCGTCCGAAAAGAGCAGCAGGATGACGCATCCACTTTGCTCGCGATGTATTCGCGCCTTCGTCCGCAACAGGATGCGATTGTCGCGCTCGCGTTGGAGGGTCAGAGTGAAGCAGGACAGCTTCAGCTGCCCACCATCCGCGTGCAGGCGGATTCGATTGACGCGCTCATGGATGCACTGCGAGACTCGAAGATCGAACTCATGCAAACGTCCGTCGCTGAATCAAATGCGCGCGTAAAGTCCTCTGTGCTGACACTCACGGGGCTGCTTGTTGTCTCGTGTCTGCTCAGCATCTTCGTCGGAGTTGTGATTAGCCGCCCGATTACCGGCGCGCTTGCGCAGCTGACCACCACGGCGCGCTCCCTCGCGCTCGGACATGTTGATCAGCGCATCGAGATCGCCCAGCGCGATGAGTTGGGGCAGCTCGGCGACGCCATGCAAGACATGATCGCCGCGCAGCGTGACTTGGCATCGGCCGCCACATCCATCACCAACGGTGATCTCACGATACAAGTGACCGCACGTAGCGAACAGGATGCGTTGGGTCACGCCTTCATCGCCTTGCGCCGGACCGTGCAGGCGCTGATTACTGATACCAACACGCTCGTGTCCGCAGCCCAGGACGGCAATCTCTCTGTGCGCGGCGATCTCGCGCGATATCACGGTTCGTACCGGGAGCTCGTGCAGTCGGTGAATGCACTGGTGGATGCCATGGCGACGCCGGTGGATGAAACGTCACGCGTTCTGGGTAAACTTGCAGCGCGTGATTTGACGGCGCGCATGACTGGCGAGTATCGCGGCGACTTCGAGCGAATCAAGCTCGCGGTCAACGAGGCCGCCGCGACACTTGATGATGCGATGCAACAGGTGAACCGCGCCGCGGAACAAGTGGCGTCGGCTGGCGAGCAGATTGCCAGTGGCAGCCAAGCATTGGCGCAGGGTACGTCTGAGCAGGGTGCGTCACTGGAAGAAGTCGCTGGCAGCCTTCAGGAAATGTTGTCCATGTCAACACAGGCTGCATCGAGCTCGCGTGAAGCGCGCGGCGTTGCTGACGAGGCCCGTGAGCGTGTCGGTCGAGGACAGGAATCAATGAGCAAGCTGTCCCGTGCTATCGACGCGATTAACAAATCGAGTGACGAAACCGCGCGCATTGTGAAGACGATCGATGAGATCGCGTTCCAGACAAACCTGCTCGCGTTGAACGCCGCCGTTGAGGCAGCACGCGCGGGCGATGCAGGTCGCGGCTTTGCCGTGGTCGCCGAAGAAGTCCGCGCGCTGGCGATTCGCAGCGCTGACGCCGCAAAGAATACCGCGGCGTTGATCGAGTCAGCGGTGAACAATGCGCGTGAAGGCGCGACACTCAACGCCGAAGTCTCGCAGCGTCTCGGCGAGATTGGTCAGGATGTCTCGCGTGTGTCCGGGGTGGTAAGTGATATCGCCGCAGGCAGCGAACAACAGCAGGAAGGCGTGCGACAGATCAACACGGCCGTTGAACAGCTGAACCAGGTAACGCAACAATCGGCGGCAAACGCGGAAGAATCCGCCGCAGCGGCCGAGGAGCTGGCGGGCCAGGCCATGACCCTCACCTCGCTGGTCAGCACCTTCCGGACCACCGCAGAGAACTCGCGGGCTGGCAGTGCCACACGCGCAGGCGGTGGTCGTACGGTAGCGAAGCAGTCGCGGGTACGAGCCGATCGGCGAAACGGAATCGAGTCAGACGATCTGCACATCCTGAACGTGTTCTAGACCAGCAGTCATTCGGACCCGTGCTGCGGTCGCACACGCGCGACGGCAGCACGGGTAGATCCCCGGCAAGACATGTCGCCTGTCGCGCACCTTTCGCGCATGTTAGGGCACGAGGACCCACGTCAATCTGCCGGAGTGCTACATGCCCGTTTCGCACGCGAACGTCGCCGATACCACCTCGAGCCACGGAACGCTCGGAGAACATCCTTTCTCGTTGTTGCGAGAAGCGCCAGTGCGTGAAGCGCCGCTCCGTGCAGCGCCGCTGCGCATGTCGCCTCAGGAGTTCCGAGCGGCGGGACTGGCGCTGGTCAACGCGGCCGCAGACTTTCTCGACGGCGTTCGCGAACGCCCGGTGACACCGGGCGAGTCGCCACATGAAGTGCAGGCCACGTTAGGTGCGTCGAATACATTGCCCGTCTTTGGACGCGACGCGAGCGCACTGCTCGACGACACCACACGATTGCTGTTCGATCATTCGTTGCTGAACGGGCATCCGCGGTTCTGGGGTTACATCACCGCATCGCCTGCGCCGATTGGCATGCTGGCCGACATGTTGGCATCGGTGGTCAATGCCAACGTTGGCGCGTGGCGTCTGGCGCCCATGGCTACTGAGATCGAGGCGCAGACGGTGCGCTGGATCGCCGAGCTGGTGGGCTACCCCGTCAACGGCGGCGGATTGCTTGTGAGTGGTGGCAACATGGCCAATATCGTGGGCCTGTGGGCCGCACGTGCCGCAGCCGCGCCATGGGATATTCGCACCCAAGGCGTTGGTGCGACTGGCGTGCCGGCAATGCGTGTGTACGCGTCGGCGGAAACCCACACCTGGTTACACAAGGCAACTGATCTCTCGGGACTTGGCACCAACGCGATTCACTGGATTCCAACAGACAGTACGTATCGTTTGAATCCGGCCCTGCTGCGTGAAGCGATTCTGGAGGATCGAGCGCAAGGTCACGTGCCGATGATGGTGATTGCAACCGCTGGCACGGTCAGCAGCGGAGCCATTGATCCCATTCGGGAGATCGCCAACGTTTGCGAAGAGTTGGGTGTCTGGCTGCACGTGGACGGCGCCTACGGTGCGCTCGCCGCGTGTGTAGACGGCGTATCGGCCGATCTCGCGGCGCTGGGTCGCGCTGATTCGCTCGCCGTGGATCCGCACAAGTGGATGTACGCACCGCTGGAAGCAGGTTGTCTGCTGGTGCGAGACGCCTCGCGACTGCGTGACGCGTTCGCGTATCATCCGCCGTACTATCACTTCGGACAGGAAGCGATCAACTACTTCGATCTCGGCCCGCAGAACTCACGCGGATTTCGGGCGCTGAAGTTATGGCTCGCACTGCAGCAAGTTGGACGGCGTGGCTACGAACGCATGATTCACGACGACATGCTGCTGAGCGAACGTCTCTTCCGAACGCTGGCTGAGCACCCGGAGTTTGAAGCGTGCACACAGTCGCTGAGCATCACCACATTTCGGTTCGTGCCGGATGATCTGCGCGGCGCGGTGCATACCGCCGAAGTCGCGCGATACCTCAATACGCTGAACGAGGCGCTGCTTGAGCGCGTGCAGCAGGCGGGCGAGTTCTTTTTCTCGAACGCGGTGCTCGACGGTCGGTATTTGTTGCGCGCGTGCATTGTGAACTTCAATACAGAAGCCTTCGACGTGGACGCTTTACCGGAAGCCGTCGCACGCGAAGGCCGAAAGATTGATGCGGTGTTGCGCGCGGAGCCGGGCGATCGGCCGGCTCCGCGACGTGTCAGCTGATAATCAGCGCGCTGCGGCGGCGAGGTCGCGAATCGCCTGCGCCATCGCACGAACGCGTGCGGCGTCCTTCGCACTCCGCGCGTCGGCGTCTACCGCGCCGGCGAGCGTGGTGAGGGCGGTACGACGCGCGGCGCCAGTCTGGCGCTCTGCCGCAGTCAGCGCCCGATCAATGGCGGTGGTGCGCGCGGCAGCAAGTCCGTTGCCGCGTACCAGCTGATCAAGATAGGAACGCACCACCGGGAACGCGGCCGGCCAGGTGATGCGCGGCTGACTCTGCGGGTTGAACTCGTTCATCATGACCAGCTTAGCGGAGGCCAGTTCGTTGGCCGACAACTGATCGCTCGGCAGCACTTCCAGAATGTCGAGACCACGCGCCATTTCTGAAGAGTACACATAACCATTGTACCAGTACGCGCCCCACGAACCGGCAATCGTGCCACGCGCGCGGCTGTTTGGCGCCGACGCATCACCAGCCGGCGGTGCATCAACCGCGCCGCGATCGAAGAAGCCGATTTCGAACGGCTTGTCAGGGTCGGTGAAGTCAATGATGTTCACACCGCCCTGATACCAGCCCTGCACCATGATGTCGCGTCCGGGCACCGGAATGAGCGAGCCATTGTGTGACACGCAGTTTTCCTGCGGGCTCTGCGACGACGCAATCTTGTAGTACGCGTGCTGCTTGAGCTTCTTGTCGTCGCCAATGACAAGCGTGGTATTGCCACCCATCTCGAGCGGATGAATGGACTGGCAGTTCGGCGAGGTGCCACCGCCCCATTCGTCGGTGAACACGACTTTCTTGCCATCGTTGCTGAACACCGCGGTGTGCCAGAGCGAGAAGTTCGTATCGGCCACTGCATCGAGGCGGCGTGGCTTCATGGGATCTGAAATGTCCACGAGCAATCCGTAGCTGCCACAGGCGCCGGCGAGCAATCCCATTTCGGGATACGAGGTGACGTCGTGACAGTTGCGCGGTCCCGTGGCCATCAGCGCGGCCATTTCGGCGCTGTCTGCGCCCGCAACTGGTCGCGCCGCACGTGCGCGTCCACCGCGCGCTGGCGCAGGGCCCAATCCGGTGAAGATGCGCGCGCCGGTCACAACTTCTGCGTCCTGCGGACGTGCCACATTCACTTTGATGACATCAAGACGGAACAGTGAGTTGGTTTCGTCTGCGGGATTCGCGCCATTCTTGCAACCAGCAAGTTCGGTCTCCGGTCGCGCGCCCTGACTACCCGACACATAGATGTACAGCACACCCATTTCAGTTGGGCTCGGCACCAGTGTGTGCGTGTGCGAGCCCTTGCACGTTTGCACGTTCTTGACCAATCGCGGTGCGCGCGGATTGCTCACGTCGTAAATGCGCACGCCGGCCATGTGGTCAGCCGGGTTCGTCACGCCGCCTTTCGCACAGTCATTGCGATTACCGCCGCCTTCCGCCGAGACAAAGAGCAGGTTGCCGTAGATCGACGGATCACCCTGCGACGTGATGCACGGCACGACCGAAAGCAGTGCAGGCTTTGCCGGATTGCTGACGTCCCAGATTGAGAAGCCGGCGAAGTTTCCCTGATATACCAGGTTGCCTTTAAACGCGAGATCGGAGTTCACAAAGGTGAGCCCGCGCATGGAATCGAACGGTGCCGCCTTGGGCGCCGTGGACACGAGACGCATGCCTTTGATCGCGACGCCAGCGTCGTTCAACCCAGTCTTCAGTCCATTGCGTGGATCAGTCGCGCTTGGGTACGTCTGTGCATCAGCACGTGTGGCGCTCATTCCGATCGTTGCGGATGCGACAAGCAACGCAACGGCTGATGCCGAACGACAGAACGTACGAACATTTTCCAGATGGGCGGATCGCATCAGGAGCGACTCCAGGTAAAGGGCGTGGTGGGAAGACGCGGTTGCTTAGCGCAACTCGGCGAGCATCTGCAACATCAGTCCGATCTCGGCGGTCTGTGTTGTTTCGACATCATTGGCAAACACCGACACATCCACTTCCTGACCTGCGCGCGGTGTTGCAAACAAATCGGCGACCATTTTGATGGCGCCCTCGTGATGTTTGATCATCAGCGTGAGAAACTGGCGGTCAAACTCCACGCCACGTGCTTTCTCAAGGTTGGCGAGCTCGTCGGCGGTGAGCATGCCAGGCATGCTCATGCCGCGCCATGACGACGTATCGGGCACCTGCTGTTTGTACTCGGCTAACCACTCCTGCATCAGCACAATCTCGCCGGCCTGCGAGAGATCGATTTTTTGTGCGAGCTTGAGCACACGCGG
Organism: Gemmatimonadaceae bacterium; assembly: GCA_051859245.1. GTDB lineage: Bacteria > Gemmatimonadota > Gemmatimonadetes > Gemmatimonadales > Gemmatimonadaceae > JAABRT01. The sequence continues at coordinate 171,135 of JBHYGA010000006.1, read as the reverse complement.
ACTTGCACCGGCACCGGCCGCCATGCGTGTCATGTGCACGGCCTGCGCGTGGTGCCCGATCATTCCCTGCATGAAGCGCACGTCCGCCTCGGTAATCATCGCCCCCGCAGGAATGGTGACCGGCGTCATGCCTTCCATGTGGTGGTGGTGTTCCGCCGCGGCGGGGCTGGAAGCTGGGCTGGCAGCGGGGCGCGAAACAGGGTCGGCCGCGGGCCGTGAGGCAGGGCTGGCAGCGGGGCGCGAGGCACTGCAGGCACCGGCAGCGATCAGCAGAGAAGCGGCCCAGACGCCGCGCAGGGAGAAGTACTTCACCGTCAATCGAGGGGTCATGAGAGGAGGGCGAGGCGTATCGGAGCCTACCCATTCAACGCCCTTCGCGCCAGCGGCGTTGGGCGCCTACCTGGGTACGAGCGCCACGGCGCGCAGCGGGCCGCCGGAACCGCCTTCGATTTTCATGGGCAGCGCAATGACGAATGCGCCCCGGGCAGGTAGTGCCTCGAGCCCGGTCAGGTTTTCGAATCCGGGCACGTTGGCCAGCGCGGCGATGCGATGTACCTGAAAATCCTTGGACTGGCCGCCATCGATCGACGCGACGTCGGCGCCGATCGCGGCCACCCCGCGCTCGTCGACCAACAGCCGAGCAGCGTCCGCGCCGAAACTGGGGAAGTGCAGGTTTGACGCGTCGCCAGGCGTGTCATCGCCAAGGTAACCGCGGCGATCGGGCCACCGTTTGCTCCAGCCTGTGCGGAGCAGCACCATCGTTCCGGCGGCGATGACGCCGTGCTCCTGTTCAAAGGCCTGTACGTCTTCGATGGAGAGCAAGTAGTCGGCGTTCGCTTCTGCCTTCGCGCTCACATCGATCACGACCGCCGGTGCGATCAGCTGTTCCAGCGGAATTGACTCGCTGGTGCGCCCTTGAATCTGAAAGTGAATGGGCGCATCGAGATGCGTACCGCCGTGCTCCGGCGAGGTGAACGCATTGGACGAATAGAACCAGCCGCCAGGCGTGTTGCCACGCGCAAGTTCGCGCAGTGCAAAACGGTTGGTATCAGTCGGCCAGAAAATTGTTTGCGCGTTGTACGCGTGCGTGAGGTCGACCATCGTAAAGCGTGCGAGGTCGAGCGCGGGCGCGTCGGTATCGGACTCACGTTCGGGCGCGGTGCACGCGGCGCTGACAACGGCCGTGATCACGGCAATGACCTGCGAACGCACAACACGCCGTCGCGGCGTTGCGATACTCTGCGCGCGCGACGGCGTGTTCACGGTGCCGAGAAAATCAGCGGTTGTTGCGGCGACGCCATGCGGTGGCGCCGAGCAGTACGGCTCCGCCGGCGAGGAGGGCCATGGTGGCGGGCTCGGGGACTGAACTTGGGCAGGGCGCGGCGCCGGGCTGACCACACTGCGGCACCGGTATGCCCGCCATCAACGGCCCAGCCGACAACGCCAATACAGCAACTGCAGCAGCGAACTTTTTCATACGCGACCTCTTAAGAATCGGTAGGCGTTCAGTTCAGGTAGGACGGCGACAATACGTTTTTCCGAGCGGTTCAGCAAGAGTCAATAGCTGCGCGACGTGAATGCATCGCCTGCACACAAGACACGCCGTCGCAGCGTTCTGACACGGTGCGCGTGCGACGTCGTGTTCATGCTGCTGAGAAAATCAGCGGTTCTTGCGGCGACGCCACGCGGTGGCGCCGAGCAGTACGGCTCCGCCAGCGAGGAGGGCCATGGTGGCGGGCTCGGGCACAGAGGACACTGGCGGACACGCGGTGATTTGGCAGGGGTCCTGACTGCCAACCGCCATCAACGGCCCCGCCGACAACGCCAGCACAGCAACTGCAGCAGCGAACTTTTTCATACGCGACCTCTCGGACTTCGGGTAGGCGTGTACTTCAGGTTGGACCGCGACAGTACGATTTTCTGAGCGTCTGTGCAAGAGGCGAAAATTGTGACAGTACCGGACTCAAGCATACGAATGCACACAGCGGTGCGAATACGTCGCTAGCGCACCGTGTCCACACGAACCAGCGGATTCCGCGAAAAAAACCCCGTGGGCACCAGCTTGAAGCCCGCCACATGCGACGGCATCACTGGCCAATCTTCCGTTCGCGGCAGGTGCGTAATACCCATCACGTACCAGAGCACCACGTCGGTGTTCGCCACCGGCGCATCACCACGCGTAAATGCAGGCAGCCCGTCGCCACCCCGGCTCTGATTCGGATAGTCACCGGCTGCATACAACTCGCTTCGGCGATACGGCGTAACCCAAAGCTGCGCGTCGATAAACCCTGCCCGCTTGCGTATCCAGGCGGCTGTGTCGGCCAGTGGCACCGAATTCTCACCGGGCAGCAGACTCACCGCCGTTGGCTCATTCACCGCGTTACGCACGCCGGTGTTCTGCACCACCCACCGTCGAGCCGTGGCGCCAGACGTCATGCGACGCGCGCCGAGTTCGGTGTCGAGTACCTGCGACCGCGCGTGCATTTCGGCGCGACTGTTGTGCACATCATGCTCCGTCGACGACTGCGCGTCGACCTCAAGCACGCGATGCGAATTCGCACCATCAACATCCACGTCAAGACGAAACGCAAAGAAGTGCTGATGATGTGGCGCGACGATCCGATCGCTTACGCGTTGCCCGTGCAGAGCACTGCTATCGTTCGCGCGAGTAGCGCCCTTGACCGACATGATGCCGGTGAGCGTTGTACGCTGCTCGATCACACCGTCTTCGTGAAAGATCCAGGCGAACGCGTATTCGTAGTTGCCCACTGTTGAGATCCATTCAATCACCAGCTGACGCGATCGCCGCGCTGATTGCATGAATCGCCACGCCAGTCCACCGTCGCGCTCATACAACGCAATCGCACGTGGATGCTCTACGGGTGTCCCGGTTTCGTTTACCAGTGTTGCAGAGAGAAACCGCGCACCGTTTGGCACATCCACACCTTCGCGGAGCGGTAACACGAACTGACCGAGCCCGAGTTCGCCGGCGTCGAGCGCATTGCGCACGTACCAGCCCGCCGCGGGATCACCGTACGGCACCACCATTTCGGAAACGCCCGCGCGGTAGAGCAGTGATCGCTCGCGTCCCTGGTCTGTGTACGAAACGCGGTGCAACACCACACCTTCACGCGAGTCCGGCGACACGTGCAGCTTCCAGTTTCGCCATCGCACGTAACCGCCTGCGACTTCGATCGTGTTGCTGATCACTTCATTACGCGGTGCCGAGGCGTCATCCGTCAGTTCGCTGAACTGCGACTCGTCAGCAACCGGCGTGACCGCTTCATCAGTCAACGATTCCACTCGGCCACTCGTGAGATTCACCAGCGCCGAAACACCCTCGATGGGCCGCATGAACACATTATCACGCGCCCCTTCACGCAGCGACGGAATCACGCGAACCAACCGATCACGTTGCGTCGAGTCGCCAAAATATCCCACGCTCCAGCTGGCAGCGAAAACATCCGCAAGATCCGTCACCCCGCGTCGCCGCATCGCGTCCGCCCAGCGTGCATCAGCGTTCACAATTTCGCTCGCGCGCATCGCGTCAGCCGCGCCGAGTGCCGGTTGCACATCGGGAATGACGCGCGATGACAGTACACGGCCGTCGGTCACCTGCACTCGCGTTTCGGCCGTCACGTTCGCTGTCATGTTGTACGTCAGCACGCGTGCGACGCGCTCCACCGCACCACCGCCCAGTACGATCGCCTTATCCGGTTCATCGAGGGTGACCGACACGATGCGCGCGCCGGCGGCAACGGCCGTTTCGCGGCGCGCCGAAGCTACGGCCCGACGGATCTCCTCGGCCGAAAAGGCGTCGAACACACGATAGGCGTCGGGTGAACGGTCTGACGTGGCAGCGTCGCAACTCGTGAGCAGCAGAGAGGCTACGAGTGCAATTGTGATGGCGCGAGTCGGGCTCACGCCCGAGGATCCTGGCAATACGCGTGGAGTTGGCACGGCCGTAAGTGAACGCGTGTCGCGGATGATGGGAAGCGCCGTACCGGGGCAATTCCGACGACCAAAAGCAACGGGGCGGCCCGGCACATGGTCAGACCGCCCCGACGGCGAGCGCTCACTGGATTCTAGAAGATCGACGCTTCCAACCGCGCCGCCGAAACCCGGCCAGCGCGCTGCATCGAGCGCGGCGACGCAGTCACACGTGAGGCTGCACCAGTGGTCTTGAACGATCCAACCAGCTCGCGAACGCGCCCCGCCTGACTGGAAAGTTCTTCCGATGCCGCTGCCGACTCTTCCGAGTTTGTCGCCGCTGACTGTGTGGCCGAGTTCATATGCTCCATCGTGCGCGAAATTTCACGCACGCCTTCGCGCTGCGACTGTGACAGCTCGACAATGCGCTCCATCACGCCCGTGACCGAGTTGACGCCCGCATCAATACTGCTCAGCCGCTCTGCCGCGCGCGTACCGAGCGACGTTCCACGACGGGCGTCCTGTACCGATTTCTCGATCAGGTCAGCCGTCTGCTTCGCGGCCTCCGCGCTGCGCAATGCCAGCGCACGCACTTCATCGGCCACCACGGCGAAACCACGTCCTGCGTCACCGGCGCGCGCCGCTTCCACCGCCGCATTCAGGGCCAGCAAGTTGGTCTGGAACGCGATTTCGTCAATCGTTTTCACAATGCGAGCGGTTGCATCTGCACTGGCGGACACCTCCTTCAGTGCGTCGTGCAGTTCATTCATGGCCGCGACACCTTCGCTCGCTTCAGCACGTGAACCATCAGAAAGCACCTTCGCTTCCTTCGCGCTGTTCGAGTTGTTGTCGCTTGATGCCGACAGGTCAAGCAACGAGGCGGTGACTTCTTCAATCGACGCCGCCTGCTCCGAGGTCGCCTCAGCGAGCGTCGACGCACCACTGGCGATCTGCGATGAGGCGGAGGCAACCTGATCCGCAGCGCGCGACATCTCAAGCAGAACATTATCCAGATTCTCAACCGCTGTATTCACGGATTCAGCGATGGCCGCATGATCACCGCGGTACGTGCCTTCCACGCGCGCCGTCAGATCACGATCGGCAACTCGGGCAAGCACCGCTGATGCTTCGTTGATCGGCGCCATCGTTTCTTCGAGCATCGCATTCATTTCCTCGACCAGCAGCTTGTAGCCACCAGCAAATCGATTCGCGTCACCACGTGCGGACAGGCGACCTTCGCGTGCAGCAGCAGCCAGACTACTGGCTTCGGCAATCAACGCCTGCAGCGTATTGATCGCGCGCGTCAATGCCGCCGAGGATGACGCGCTTGCGTCGATCATGCCGTTGAGTGAATGCGCAAGATCCGTGAGCTCGTCGTTGTCAGACGGATCAAGATGCGCGGTGCGTTCTGCAGCGACAACGTCTAGCGCTCCGTCGGCCAGTCCAGTTGCGGACGCGGACATGGCGGAGATGTCAGTGCGTGCAACACGTTGGACGCGATCGACAACGGCATTCACGCGACGCGAAAGCGACCGGCCGATCCGCACAGCCACCGCCGTTGTGATTGCGAAGATGAACAGCGCGGAGACCGAAAGCATGGTGCGAACGCGTGCGGCACGCGCCTGCTGCGTCGCGATTGCTTCATCCGTTGTGATGGACAGCGAACGAGCCAACGAATCGAGTAATACAACCGGCGCCCGGTCTTTGCCCTTGAGCGCGGCATCAGCCGCTGCAATATCCGTCCCACCACCAGCGCGGAATGCCTCATACGCCTCGCGATATTGACCGCCGAGCGTGCGATGCGCATCGGCAACGGACGACACGAGCGCTATCTGCGTAGAGTCGGTCAGCAGTGAACCAAGTGAATCAGCCTGCGCTTGCACGGCCGCTTCTTCCAACACAAACGCGTCGAAGTGCTTGGTGCGCAGGGTTTCGTCACTTCCACGGATGAGCACGTTCTTCCATTCCTGCACCTGACCTTTCAAATGAAACTGCGCCTTGATGGAGCGCTGTCGGGCTTCGATAGTGCCGCTGATCAGGGACTGATATTCAGACGCCACGGCTGACTGCTGCCAAAGTGCCACGAGCAACAACAACAATCCGGAACCGATAGCTAAACCGATGACTGTATTGATCTTGCGTGAAACTGTACGACGTTTCATCGAACGGGGAGTAATCAGAAATTGCGTGATTTGCAGTGGATCAGTGAACAGGCTCCAGTATCGGATCGTGCTTCACGACTCTTGAGTTCAGCTGCGTATCGCCAACGTCACAGGTGAGTCATGAAATCGCAGGACGTGCCGACACTCGGGAAGGCTCCCTCGCGTTGTCATCACCGATTTCCAGTTCACTTTCATGCCGTCGACCGTTATTCGCGCATACGTCATCGTGTGCGCCGTACTGTGCATAGCAGGGCCCACACAAGCGTTGTACGCGTTGCAGGATCGTCCACGTTCCTCTGAGATTGCGGCACGCGGCGCAACGCGGGCGGATTCGCTACGGGAACTTCGGCGCGTTGATGGCGCGGCGTCTCGTACAGATTCGGCCACGATCGCGGCGCAGGCTGCAGCCACGTCGGCCGCGATTGCATCCGTGATTACGGTCGGTTCTCGTGGTATCACGTTTTCGTCACCTGATGCCAGCACAAAGCTCACGTTGCGTGCACGCATTCAGAACTCGGCCGAAATCACAACCGTATCAACAGATGACTTCGCGGCCAGGGACATGAGCATGGCGCCGCGCCGCGTGCGGTTGCGTCTGGATGGAAGCGTGCTGGACCCTCGGTTGTCGATCAAGCTGCAACTGTCCTTTACACGCCGAGACCAGGACTTCGACGACACGCAGGCGCCGAACGTGGTGCGCGATGCCGTGGCGTACTGGCGTTTCAATCCATCGTTTCAGATTGGCTTCGGACAAACCAAACTGCCAGGCAATCGTCAGCGTGTGGTGTCGTCGGGCGATTTGCAGTTTGCCGAACGTTCGATTGTCAACAATCGATTTACGTATGATCGCGATCAGGGAATCTTTACGCGCTTTGATCATCAGATCGGACGCGCGCGAATGAACCTCCAGTACGCGATCTCGCTGGGCGAGGGACGCAATCAGCCCACACAAAAGGCAGGCATAGCCAACACGGCGCGCGTCGAGTTGCTGCCGCTTGGCGCCTTCACCGAAGGTGGTGACTACTTCGAAGGTGATGTTCTGCGTGAGCGTTCGCCCAAAATCTCCTTCGGCGCCAGCTACGGCACCAACTCACGTTCGTCACGCACTGGCGGTCAGCTGGGTAGTGCGCTGTGGTCGCCCGTGAGTTTCGAGACGGTGTACATCGATGGGCTCTTCAAATATCGTGGATTCGCCGCGTACTCTGAGTTCGCTGCTCGCTCGGCCGATGCGCCTGTCACGACGAAGGACGGTGCTCCCAATCGCTACGTCTACACCGGCACCGGACGCCTCTTTCAGGCCAGCTACTTTCTGCATAACTGGGAGCCCGCCGTCAGGTACGCGCAAACGTCACCAGACCGCGCGATTCTCGGAGAGATCGGCGCGGTGGTGCAGGAGCACCGCACGCTCGGTATCACACGGTATTTCAATCGTCACCGGGTGCGATTGCAGGGTGAGATCACGCATAACGCCACACGTGATCCGTTTTCCGGGCTGCGCGCCAGCAACTTTGTGTTCCGATTGAATAGCGAAGTGGGGATTTAATCAGAACGGCCCCTCCATGTTTAACAAAAGGCCCCCGACAGATTGTCGGGGGCCTTTTGTACATCAATACGGAGTCGCGCGTTCTCGCCTATCGCCGAACGCGATCCGTACTACGCGTTCCGACGACGGCGTGCGACCACCGCAAAAGCGGCCATGCCACTGGCCAACAGCACTAGGCTCGACGGCTCCGGGACCTGTGACGGCTCCGGTGTGTTCTCAGGACCGCACGTGTCAACGTAGGTCCAGCTGCTGCCATGGCCGCCCTTCTTTCCCTTCTTCGCGGTGCTGCTGTAGACCTTTCCCTTGCATGTGATTTCGCCGGTGAGTTCTTCGAGCCCAGACTGCCCGGCACGCTTCAGCCTTCCGTTGGAGTAGTACTCCGCCGCCTTGTAGCGCTTGAGATCGTCAACATCGTCGATCTTGAGCGAGAACGAGCCGCCATCGTAATCGAACGACTTGCTGGACGATGAGAAATCGATATCCAACTCATCGGACGACGAGTTGATGTAGAAGCTGCCGTCGAAGTCGGCGGTAAATGACGCGCCAGCGGGTGTGGTCACGGGCGACGAAAACGCGACAAAGAGGCGGAAATTCCAGTCGAGATCATTGAACAGAATGCGGTCGAACACCCAGTTCGGTGAATCCGCCAGAAAGAAGGTGCCAATGTTCGAAAGATCGATCACGCCACCCGGGCCACCATTCACGTTGAAGCTGGTGCCAGTGAACGTGAGGGGACCGACGGTCGCGGAGTTGGAGCCAGCGGCGCACGGTCCATCGCCAGTCTGGTAGAAGCAACCCGTCGTGGTGCCCGCGAAGGTGACCTGCGCCTGGAGTGAACCCGCCGCCAGCAATGAGGTGGACAGGCCGACCAGGAGATGGGAAATCGAGCGCATGTGAAAGTGACGTGGGGTGACGACGCGCAATGCGTCAAAGCGGCGCGACACACGCGCACGCACGCATCCCCTTTGCCAGAAGTGTGCCATAGATCACATTTCTGGCGCTCACGTTCAGCATTCTAGAATTTGGCCGTCGTTACAGTCTGTAACGAGCGGACAGACTGGCGTACCATCTGGCCAACGGCCTGGTCGCTCTCGCTGTTTATCGTAGCGCTAAGATTACACTGTCGTAGCAACGCTACGACACTATTCGGTCATAGCGACCTGGCGAGCCCGACCTTTACGGCACGATCAGATCGCTTCCTTTGGCGCTCACAAGGTTCACCAGCAACCGCGCGCCACCAGGTACGCCGTACGGCAACTGCCGGAACAGCGCCAGCGATGTGTACACATACAGCCCACGGCCGAGTGGCGTGCTGAGAATCGCTGCACGGTTTTCTGCTTCGTCGGGATCGTTCATCCCCAGGTAGGTGCGATACCGAGGATCGAAGCTGCTGGGCATGTACACCGCGCGCTCCTGCACCCACGCCGACCAATCGGATTCGCCAATGCGATTTGGAATGCGGAGCAACGACGCGCTGGCATCGAGCACGCGAACGGCCGCCTTCTCGTTCGTAACCCGTGCGGCCGGCCGCGCCAGCTGCACGGGGTACGGCATCACACCAGGCTCCTGCATTTCGTTCTGACCGTACTGCACAACGAGTGTGCCGCCAGACTCCGCCCAGGCGAACAATCGCGGATTCGCGGTACGCAGCGCGTCACTCACCTGATACGCACGCGGACCAATCACGATCGCGCTATACCGAGACAGGTCGGTACTGGCAATGCGCTCCGGCTCAAGCTCCTCCGTCGGAATGTCGAGCGCCCGCAGTGCACTGATGCCATCGTCACTCACGCCGGCGATGTAGCCCACACGCGTTCCCGCGCGCAGTTCAACCGGTACCGCCGACAAGTACATGGTGGACGCCGTGTAGTTGCGCTGCGGCGTGATGTGGTCGTACGCAATGGTGTAATATCCGGCCATCGCTGGCTGTCCCATATGGACGGCCACCGCTTGCAGCTCATGCATGCCTTCAGGCAGTGTGCCGCGCAGGTTGAACGTGATCGACAGTCCCACATCCGGGAGCAACGTGCGCTCGCGAGCGATCGAATCCGCTTCCATGCCGGGCGGCAACTTGAGTTGTACCGATACGGTCTGCGGCGACGGGTACGCCGACAACAGGTTCACGCGCAGTCGACGCACGATCGGCACACCGGCGCGCGCGTACTCCACACCACGATCAAGACCAATCGTGATGCCGGGAACAACGGCAACCGGAATCTGCTGATCACCCTTCACCGGATCCGCAAAACGATTCACGACCGGGACGCGCACATCGACTGGCACGCCCGCAATCATCACCCGCGCAACGGCGGCCAATTCGCTTTGTCGCTGACGTTCGGCGTCATCACGTGCATCGATCGACGCGCGAAAGTACGCGCTTTCGCGGCCATTCGTGCGCCACCACGGGGTGGTAATCAGGTTCACGCGAGCAGACTGACGCGTGGTGATGGCACTATCCGGCGCAATCAACTGTGGAGCGCCGAGCGTGTTGGAACTGTTGATGCTCGTGCCACCCAGCACCAACGATTGGCGCCCGCGGTTGTACACGGTAATAGCCACATCCATGGTGTCGGGCGCTGACCCTTTGCGCAGCTCGAACATGGGCAGCAGTCGGCGCGATGCGGTGGCCTCCACGGCAACACCAGCGGCGAGCGTCAGCGCCAGCGAAGCGCGCTGTTCGGTGAGCGTGACCGCATCCCACAGCGCCGGATCCGCGTACGACGAGAGCGCGCTCACATTGCTGATGTTGAGCCCGGCTGCATCAATGAGACTGCCGCTGAATCCCGGCATCGCCGCGTGCCGTAGCGGTGGTCGCGCACCGATCAAATCACGTGCACTGCGCAGGTGCTGAACGCCGCGCGCGAGCGACGCGACCACGGCGTCCGGCCCGTCAGCGCGATAGCGATTACGCGACTCCACAAACGCCGCATCGGCACTGTCAAGCTGCGCCTGCACGCGTGCATCGGTCACGCGTCGCGTTAGTGCAGACCACGTGGTGTCGATCCCGTCAAAAATCGAACCCTCGAGTCGCGCATCCTCGGGCGCCGGAGCACGCGACGCTTCACGCTTCAGGTAGCCCCACTGCGCACCGCGACGCTGCAACGAACCAAACCCCTGTGACTTGTGCTGACTGCGACTTTCCGAGGCAATCTCGGAGTAGCTGCGTCCGAATAGCGGAGAGTACTCGCCCACGTTCACACGCAGTGTCATTTCATCTGGTGCGAATCGCGAGCTGCGATAGAACTTCTGCACGGTCCACGGGAGTCCATGCGAGAGCACGGGAAAGGCGACCGTGTCAGCCGCTTGATCATACACCTCGCGCGCCAGCAATCCGGCCACCCGATGATGACCGTGTCCGTCACGCGGTGTGCCACTGAACACCGAGATGATCACATGCGGACGAAACGCGCGCACCACGCGGACCACATCACCCAGAATGCTGTCGCGCGGCCACGCCTCGAACGTTTCGACTTCATTCTTTGAAAATCCGAAATCGAACGCGCGCGTGAAATATTGTCGACCACCATCCAGTCGCCGGGCGGCCAGCAACTCCTCGGTGCGAATCACACCAAGCTGATCACCGAGCTCGTTGCCGATCAGATTTTGCCCACCGTCGCCTCGCGTCAGCGAGAGATACGCCGTTTCCACCTGCCGTCCACGCGCGAGCCACGAAATAATCGGCGTGTCTTCGTCGTCCGGATGCGCGGCAATCATGAGGACGCGCGCCGTGGTTCCCAACGATTGCAGCGCCGATCCGAGTGCGGCGGCACCGAGCTCACGTGGTTGCACCACGACCTGCCCAGGTTCACCTGGCGAGGGCGCCGTGAACACACCGCGCGATGGTGCGGGCCGGCGTGGTCCTTGTGCGTGCACGGTTGAGCCGTACACGACAAGCGCCGCGGCAAGAGCCGCGGCGCTTCGTACTGCATGCTGCATGGAGCGCATCATCACTGTCCGGTATGTGCCTGAGCGCGCGGCTCCGCTGCCACTTCACTCACATTGAGCGCGGCATGTACAATGCGCGCCTGCTCCACATTATGTGCATCGGTATAGCCTTCAGCGGGACTCGCGCGTTCCGGTCGGCCAATGTATCGCACGCCAACGGTTGCGCCGGCCGACACGCGAAGGCGCGGCTGCACAAACGTCCACGCACCCATGTTTTTGGGTTCTTCCTGCGCCCACACCACTTCTTCAATCGCGGGATACAAATCCATCACGCGCTGAATCTCGGCGTGCGGCCACGGGTAGAGCTCTTCCACGCGAACAATGGCCACACCAGCATGACGCTTTTCACTCAGCGCCATGTCGTAGTAGATCTTGCCGCTGCAGAACACAATGCGACGCACTTCATCACGACGCTGCGACGCGATCGGATCGTCGATCACGGGCATGAAGCCCGCGTTTGACAACTCCACCAGTTTTGACGCCGCCTGCGGCAATCGCAGCATGGACTTCGGCTGCATCAGCACTAGCGGACGACGCGGTTTACGCAACGCCTGACGACGGAGCATGTGAAAATACTGCGCCGGCGTGGTGAGATACGCGATGCTCATGTTGCCTTCAGCAGCCGATTGCAGAAAACGCTCCAGTCGTGCACTCGAATGCTCGGGCCCCTGTCCTTCGTAACCGTGCGGCAGCAACAGCACGACACCGGAATCCTGTCCCCACTTGGCACGGTCAGCAATGATGAACTGATCAATGATGGGCTGCGCCACGTTCACAAAATCACCGAACTGCGCTTCCCACAGCACCAGGGTGTCAGGCGCAGCGGTGCTGTAACCATACTCGAATCCGAGAATGGCCATTTCACTGAGCGCCGAGTTGTACACTTCGAACGCCGCGGCCGCGCCCGGCAGATGCGCAAGCGGCGCGTACTTGCGCCCCGTCTCGACATCATTGAGCACGCTGTGACGATGTGAGAAGGTGCCACGCTCCGCGTCCTGCCCCGTCAGACGAATCGATACGCCTTCGCTAATGAGCGAACCAAACGCCAGCGCTTCGGCATGTCCCCAATCAATGCCACCATCGGGGCCCATCGCTTCACGCCGACGCTCCAACTGTTTGGCGAGGCGTGGATGCGCGGTGAAATCAGCGGGCCAACGTAGCAACGCTTCGTTAATCGCAATCAATCGCTCGGCTTGCACTTCAGTAACGACTGGCCGAGGCGTCTCTGCCGGCTCTTCCGGCCACGGCGCGTGCGACTCGGAACCGGCAAGTGACGCCTTGAACGCCGTGTGACGCTCGGCGTACGCGCTCATCACCTGATTCTCAACAGCCGCAGCTTCATCTGCGCTCAACACCCCTTCGGCAGCCAGACGCTGCGCCCACGCCTGCGGCACGGTGGGGTGCGCCTTGATGCGCTGATACAACGCCGGCTGCGTGTACGTGGGTTCGTCACCTTCGTTGTGACCGTGGCGACGGTAACCCACCAGGTCAATCAACACATCTTTGCGGAAACGCGTGCGATACGCGCACGCCAAACGCACGGCTTTAATGCATGCTTCGGCGTCGTCGCCATTCACGTGGAAAATCGGAACTTCAAAACCCTTCGCGAGATCGGACGAGTAGTACGTGCTGCGTGCGTCGCTCGGATCGGTGGTGAAGCCCACCTGGTTGTTCACGATCACGTGAATCGTGCCACCGGTGCGATACGCGTTAAGCGCGGAAATATTGAACGTTTCCGCGACCACACCTTCACCGGGAAACGCCGCGTCACCGTGAATGCACACCGGCACCACGGAGAGTTCATCGCGCGTACCAGGCGCTTCGCCGCGCACGCGCTGATGAGCACGTGCCACGCCTTCGAGTACCGGGTTCACCACTTCAAGGTGTGACGGGTTCGGCACCAGACGCAGCATCACATCGCGGCCGAGCAAACGCTTCTGGCCTTCAAATCCGAGGTGATACTTCACGTCACCGGTACCCGCTTCACCGCCGGTTTTATGACGGCCTTCAAACTCCGCGAACAGCGCTTCGTACGGCTTGCCCATCACGTTGGTGAGCACATTCAAGCGCCCACGGTGCGCCATGCCAATCACGACTTCGCGCGCGCCAGCCTGCACGGATTCCGCAATGATTTCGTCGAGAATCGGCACCAACGCGTCTGTGCCTTCGATGGAAAAGCGCTTGTAGCCGGTGTACGCGCGTCCGAGAAAGCGCTCAAGTCCGTCTACTTCGCACAGCCGGCGATGCACCGCTTTCTTTTCTTCCACGCTGAGCGGCCGTACAATGTGTCCCGAACGAAACTGCGCACGGAACCAGTTGCGTTCGTCATCGTTTTCAATGTGCCACACTTCGAGACCGAGCGAGCGCGTGTACACCTCACGCTTGCGCGCGACCACTTCCGCCGCGGTCACGTTTTCAAAACGCTCGTCATCAATCGCCGTGCCGGGAATCAGCGAGAGATCGGCTTCCGTGATGCCATGGAATTCCGGCGTCAACTCGATCGCGCCACTGGGCGGTGATCCGAGTGGGTCGACCTGCACGGCAAGGTGACCGTAGTTGCGAATTGCCTGCACCAGCGATGAGGCGGCCGCAACCTTGCGCAGATACGCAACGTCCGCCGTGCCAGGCGCGGCGCTCGCTGCCGGAGGTGCTCCGCTGCCGAACAGCGATTCGGCGGTACGGAAATACTGGCGCCAGCTTTCGTCGACGCTGGAGGGATCCTGACGGTAGCGTTCGAACTGCTCGGCGATCACGCCGTCGTTGAACGCGGTAGTAGTGGGTTGTGCACGCATAGTGCGCTTGAATCTAACGGGACGACACGCGACTTGCGCGATGCAGGCGCTTAACTGCCAACCGGAATCACGAGCGTAAACGTGGAGCCCTCACCTGGGCGCGAGAGCACGTCGATCCGACCACCAAGCAGCTCCGCCAAGCGGCGGGAGATATACAGACCGAGACCGGTCCCTTTGTGTCGCCGCGTCGGCCCGTCGTCCACCTGCGAAAAGGGCTTGAACAAGCGCGCCAGATCCGCCGCCGAAATGCCAATTCCGGTGTCTTTCACTTCGAGGTACACACTGGGCACGTCGTCGCGCGCCGAGATCGAACCGTCGGGATCACTGCTCGCGCTCTGCGACACACGAATCGTGACCTCACCGACGTCAGTGAACTTGATGGCGTTCGCGCTCAGATTGAGCAGGATCTGACGCACACGGTCTTCGTCGGTATGGACCAGTGGCAGCCCGGGAGCAACGTCAAAGCGCAGCGTGATCCCCTTCTCGCGCGCCAGTGGTGCGAGAATCGGGTGCAGCGAATCGCAGAGTTCGTCCAATCGCGCAGCCGCCAGCCGAGGTACGAGCCGATCCGCTTCGAGGGAAGCAAAGGTAAGAATCTCCTCGATCAGCGCACCGAGATGACGGCTCACGGCGCGCAGGTTCGTGAGCACGTCGCGCTGCGCCGGCACAAGCGGGCCGAGAATTTCGTCTTCGAGCAGCTCGCTGTACCCTTCGACAGCGGCCATCGGCGTACGCAGCTCGTGCGACAATGTGGCCAGGAAGGCCGTTTTGGCCGCGTCGGCGTCGCGCGCTTCTTCGAGCAGACGCGCCTTCCAGAGGCCAAGCGACGCCAGATCAGCAACGGTCGACAGCCGGCTTTCGTCCTGCGAATCGAACACGGGCGTGTCCACGCGACGCGTCACGATCAGCACACCAAGAAACGCCTCGTGCGCAATCAGCGGCACCACGAGGGCCGGCCCGACACCACGCTGACCGAGTAGCGACTCAAAGAACGGCGAGCTCTCGCGCATCGTCTCCACGGCGATCGCGGCGCGCGTCGCGACCACGCGTGACGTCACCGAGCCGGCGAGTGGAAACGCGGTACCAGCCAGATCGGACACAATGCCGGTACACGCCACAAAACGCCCGCCCTCAGGCGTAACCTCGGCCACCATCGCCCCACTCGAGCGGCCCTGATCCATGGCGGCTTCGCAAAGCACCTGCAGCACCGTCGAGGAGTCGGTGCCCGCCGCCAGACTGTGCGCAATCTGCCGGAACGCATCGATTTCGCCCACACGCTCAGACGGGATGGCGCGCGGCCGATGCCCATAACGTGCCGGACTCTCCCAGGTGCGCGGGCGCGGCGGATACGGAAGATCGGCGGGATAACCAGCCGGCGCCTCGTCGAGATCGAGGCCCAGCGGGTCGCTGGGCAGCTCAATCTCGAACGAGCCGCTGACATCATCAGGCTCGAAATCGGGGCGGCGGTCGGGAGAAGTCACCCTTGAGAGTGCGTGTTTTGGGGCGTGAAGGGAATCCCTGCGCCACACGCAGGCCAGCGCTGTAATGCGTGGCGAGCTGGGATGTAACGGTGCGTGGCACAGACGATGGCGTTCCGGGAACCCGCCGCCCACGCCAAGCGCTTGAGAGCGGCCATGCCGAGACGCCCACACGCGAACGCCCCTGGAAAAGCGCAAACGCCGAGCGAACGCGCCACGCGCGTGTGCGCGCGCTGCAATCGGCCGTTCAGCTGGCGCCGCAAGTGGGCGCGCGACTGGGAATCGGTGCGTTATTGCAGCGACAAATGCCGCATGGGCAAAAGCGCCGAGGGCGTCAGCGCGCCCTGACGCGCGAGCGCGAAAAGCTCACGTTTCGACCGCCGGTGCTCGTGGACACCACGCGATCAAGCGGAACGCGGATTTCCTTGGCGAGCGACGCGTCTGGCACCACCACACCCAGCGTCCAGCCAGGCCCACCCGCTCGCAGCACCGCACCGAGACGTCCCCACAACGCGTGCAGGGTGTCCACGTTGCCCGTGCGAATGCCGTATGGCGGATTTGTGACGACCCAGCCGCGCGCGCCGTACTGCGCGAGATCAATATCGGAGAGCGGCTGATGCACAATCGTGAGCGCGTCTAGCACGCCCGCGCGCTCCGCATTGGTTCGCGTGGCCTCAATCGCACCGGCATCGCGATCACCAGCCACAATCACGGCGGGCGCATTCTGAACGGCGCGTCGTGCGTCTGCACGAACACGCGTGGCGATTGCGACATCAACACGCGGCCAGAACTCGCACGAGTACGTGCGTGAGAGACCGGGCGCCATGTTGCGCGCCACCAGCGCCGCTTCAATAGCAATCGTACCGGCGCCGCACATGGGATCGACGAGCGGTGCATCGCTTGGCCAACCAGCGGCCACCAATAGCGCCGCGGCCAGCGTTTCGCGCAGCGGTGCCTTGCCTGAATCGAGTCGCCAGCCGCGTCGGTGCAGTAGTTCGCCCGATGCGTCGGCCGAAATGGTGCAGACATCGTGATCAAGTCGAACAAGAATGCGCTGTGTTCGCGATCCCGCAGTGACAGGCGCGCTCGGTGTGACATCATCGTCTTCACCGCGTGCAGCAGCTGTGCGCACACCAGGCAACCCTCGCTCGATGCCACGCGCAACCCGTTCGGCCACCGCGTCCGAGTGATAGAGGCGAGACTTGCGACATGTCACCGACAGCTCAGCCGTGTCGCCGGGCGCGAGCACCTGCGACCACGGCACTCGTTGCGATCGTTTTTCGAGGGTGGCAAAGTCGCGCGCGTCGAACCGATCGAGACGCACAATCACGCGCGACGCAAGGCGCGACCAGCAGTTCACACGGAACAACTCTTCGTGCGTTGCCTCGAACGCGACGCCCGCTGGTTCTACGTTGGATACAACAATGTCAAGGGTACGTAACTCGGCGGCGACGAGCTCGGCGAGGCCTGGACTCGCAATCGCGAATGCGGACAGGCGCGCCGGCGCGCTAGACTCCGACCGCGACGCCATGGCGACGACGCAGTGTTTCCTTCACGCGAGTCCCGCGCACGCGCATAAGCACGCTCAAATCTTCGGCGCTGAGTGGCGGCGCAAACAGGAATCCCTGACCGAACTCGCAGCCCAGTTCCATGAGCATTCCGCGCTGTGCTTCGGTTTCGATGCCTTCGGCAACGGTATCAAGCCGCAACGTTTCGCCGAGCGCCACGATGGCGCTCGCGAGCACTGCGCCGTCGCCGCCTTTGTCAATCGTGTCCACAAATGCCTTGTCGATCTTGAGAATGTCGATTGGATAGCGTTGCAGATAACTGAGCGACGAGTATCCGGTGCCAAAGTCGTCAATCGCCAGCGACACACCCAACTCCTTGAGTTGCGTGAGACGAAGCAATGAGACTTCCACGTGATGCATGAGGATACTCTCCGTGATCTCGAGGACCAAGTCGGCTGGCGTGAAGCCAGACTCCAGCAGCGCGTCGCGCACGTCCTCCACAATACCCGGATCCTGCAACTGCCGCCCTGACAAGTTCACCGTCACACGCACCGGCGCCCCGCGATCCTGCTCCCAACGATGCCCCTGGCGACACGCCTCGCGCAGCACCCAACGCCCAATCTCCACAATCATGCCCGTCTCTTCCGCCACCGGAATGAAGACGCTCGGCGGAACCGTCCCGCGGCCCGATCGACGCCAGCGCACCAACGCTTCCGTTCCGCAGATTTCGCCGCTGCTCATTGCAATGATCGGCTGATATTCGAGGAAGAACTCTCCACGCTCCGTGGCGCGACGCAGATCCGCTTCGAGATCGAGTCGCTCAAGCGCGGCGGCGTGCATCACTGGCTCAAACAACACGTAGCGTCCCTTGCCGCGTGTCTTCGCGATGTACATCGCGACGTCGGCGTTTCGCACCAGTTCGTCGGAGGTCGCCCCATCTTCTGTTCGCGCAATGCCAATGGACGCACTGACAAACACTTCTTTGCCGTTCACCACAAACGCGCGCCCAAGTGCGGCAACAATGCGTTCCGCCATATTCAGCACTTCGTCCGCGTCGTCGGTGCTTTCAATCAGCACAGCAAACTCGTCGCCACCGAGACGTGCAATCAGATCGCTATCGCGCACACAGGCGGAGAGTCGACGTGCCGCTTCCACAAGCAGACGATCACCCGCGGCATGGCCGAGGGAATCGTTGACGTTCTTGAAGTTGTCGAGATCGAGAAAGAGAACGGTGACCGTTTCGTTGTGGCGGACACCACGTGCGAGCGCATGGCCAACCTGATACAGAAAGAGCGAACGGTTCGCGAGATCCGTAAGCGGATCATGAAACGCCTGATGCATGTACTGCTCTTCCATGATGCGACGCTCCGTCACATCACGCGTGTTCAGCACCAGGCCCTGCACCGTGGTTTCGTCGAGCAGATTGGTGCCCACATTGTCGACGGTAAGCCAGCTGCCGTTGGCGTGCGCCAGACGCCACTCACGTGTGAGCGAACCGCGCGTGCCGGACGGACCACCCGACGCAAGTTCCGCGAGGAACTGTCGTGCTCCAGGCTCATCGTCTGGATGCAGCAGGTCGAGAATGCGCGTACCCACGAGACGCTTGGGATCGTGTCCCAAAACGGTGCGTGCCGACGGCGACAAGAAACGAATCGTGCTGTCGGGTTCGAGGATCGCAATAACGTCGCTTGAGTTCTGCACGAGCGCACGAAAGCGCGCTTCGTTTTCGCGTGCGGACGCTTCGGAAAGGATGCGAACGGTTTCGCGCGTTGACGTTACCTGGCGCGCAAAGGTGATCGCCGTAACGAGCACCGCGCCGACCACCAGTCCGGCGAGTGGCTGCACGCCGCTTTCATTCGCGGCTTTGAGCAACAAGCCAAAACCGGGGAGCACCGCAACAAATGGAATCACGCTCAGCCCGGCCATCGTGCCAACATCAACCGTGACCGATCGTGGCTCAATGATCGCCGCAGTCGTGCGCTGCAACCACGCGGCACCGGCTACGAGACACGCTGCTGCGGGCGCTGCCGCGAGCAGCCACAACGGACGCTGCCCCGTCTGGTGGAGCGTGACAATCGCCGCGATGTCCGACAGGAAGTACACCAGCAGACCGAGCGCGAGCACGACCATTACATTCGCGCGTGTATGGCTCGTGGTACGGCGCCAGAGAATCGACGCCGTCAAAAGCAGAATGAGATCGCCGATCGCGGCCGCGTGCACCGTCACGATATCAAACGCGGCCAGATCAATGCCTTCGACCAACGGACGCCGCAAATCGTACCAGATCACCAGCAATCCGCCGCCGGTAATCGTTGCGATGTCGAGCGCGAACTTGGATCGGTCCAAACGTGTTTTGGGCGCTGCCGAGAGTTGCAGCAAACCCGCAAACAACAGCGGCTGGCTGGCGAGCGCGCCAATTGTGAGCGCGCGTGTCGCCGCGGCGGCATCACCATTGTGCCACGCCACAAACGACACCACCGCGCCCACGAGCATCATCACCTGACTGCTGGCCACGAACGCCCAGAAGCGACGCGTGCCGCGGTCGAGGAAACGGGCCATCGCCGTGTGACATCCCAGCATCATCGCGGCGATCTGGACGGCCACGGGCGCAAAGGCCACGACGGGGTGCGACGGGTGCAGATGATTCGCGTTCGTCGCCAGCCATGTACACACGAGCGCCGAGGCACCCACCAACGCTGCCAGCAACCCCGTTTCAAGCCGGGTCGGCTCGGCGGGGGGTTCAATGAGCGGGACGCCCTGGGAAGGCGTCAGGCTATTCAGTGACGGATAGGGGCCTGATCGGCGGGGCGTGAGACGCTCCGCGGCGGGTAACGTCATGCGTTCGGCGGCGAACGGGTGGGTGGTGGCGCTCACGGAGCGAGCGCCGAGGCAGTTGGGGAAGTCAGTCGGTTCAGACGCGCGTTCGCTCCGTTGAACGTCGCCTGGCGACCTCATGTGCAGCAGGGACGCGCGGATTGGCCGCACCGTCACGTCCCGAGACTGCGTCAACGCCCCATTACACTCCCTAGGCCGTCACTTCTCTGGCCGACTCGCGCGCCGTGCGGGCGCGCCGTCCGCGCATGTACAGTCGGAAACCCAGCAGCAGGGCGACGACCACGAAGTAGATCACCGGCGTGGTGATGTCCTTCTTCACGGCCCAGAGGTAGTGCGCGGTGGCCGCGATCATGGCCAGATAGACCAGACGGTGCAGCTTATTCCAGCGCGCACCTCCGAGACGCTTGATCCAAGCTTTGGTGGACGTGATGGCGAGCGGCGTGAGCAGCGCGATGGCCAGCATGCCAACCGTGATGTAGCGCCGCTTCACCACATCGTCGAGAAACTGGCCAACGTCGAAGAACAGATCGAGGCCCACGTACACGCATAGGTGCGTGATCGCCCAGAAGAATGCGGCCAGGCCGAGCGTGCGACGATGCGCCACCAGCCAGCCCCACCCGGTGATCACGCGCAGCGGCGTGATAAACAGTGACGCGGCGAGCAGCCGAATCGCGTAGTGCCCGGTGCGGTGCTGCAGGAACTCAATCGGATTCGCGCCGAGCCCGCCCGAGTACGCGAGCCAGGCGAGCCATGGAATGGGGCCGAGCACGGCGAGCCAGACGAGCACGCGCACCGCGCGGCGCGCGACGGGATCAGCCATGGACGAATGTCTCGACAGTCAGTGCGCGCTCAGTAGAACTTGCGCAGATCCATGCCCGCATAGAGCGACGCCACTTCGTTCGCGTACCCGTTGAACATGAGCGTATTGCGGCGCAGGAACTCGCCAATACGGCGTTCCTTCGCCTGCGTCCAGCGCGGATGGTCCACCGTGGGGTTCACGTTGGCGTAGAAGCCGTACTCGCTCGGAATCGAGTCGCTCCAGCTGGTGCTCGGCATTTTGTCGGTCAGCTTGATGCTCACGATCGACTTGATGCCTTTGAACCCGTACTTCCACGGCACCACAAGGCGCAGCGGCGCTCCGTTCTGGTTCGGCATCGGCTTACCGTACATGCCCGTGGCGAGCAGCGTGAGCGGGTGCATGGCTTCGTCGAGACGCAGCCCTTCACGGTACGGCCAGGCCAATGACGAACTCGAACGCTGACCCGGCATCTGTCGCGGGTCGAGCAGCGTGGTGAACTCCACGAACTTTGCGCTCGGCAGGGGCTCCAGGCGTGCCAATACATCGCGCAGCCTCACGCCGCGCCACGGGATCACCATGGACCAGGCCTCCACGCAGCGATGGCGATACGTGCGGTCTTCAACCGCGAGACCGGCCAGCAGCTGGTTCAGGTCCCATCGCTTGGGAGCTTTGACGAGACCGTCCACGGCCACGGTCCACGGCACCGTCTTCAGCGAGCCGGCGTAGCGCTTGGGATCATCCTTCCCCAATCCGAACTCGTAAAAGTTGTTGTAGCTGGTGGCGTCTTCTTCCGAGGTCACCTTGTCGTCTTGCGCCCTCGCGGGCGAACCCGTCGCCGACAAAACAGACGGCGCGGCGAGGCCAGCCAGCGCCAGTGCGCCAGCCGCACCCATGAAGCTGCGACGGTTGATGTAGTCAGACTCGGGCGTGATTTCCGAGGACGGGATATCGGCAGGTCGACGAATAAGCATGGGCAGGCGCTGAGGTGAGACGTTCCTGTGAACCTACTACGCACAACGGATTCAGGTTCCCGGGTTCCGTAAATGTGGTTGACCCCTCGCCGCCAAACCGCTTGCATTCGGGATGTCTTCTCCGCTGCCGCCCACAATTGCCCGTACCCTCGAGCGTTTTCGCGCCATGGACCGCGAAACCCGCATGCAGGCACTGCTTAGCCACGCCAAAAAGCTTGAGCCCCTGCCCGAGCGATTTGCGGCGCTGGATCGGGAAGCCTTCACCGTACCGGAGTGCCAAACCCGGGTGGACCTGTTTCCGGAGCGGCAGCCTGACGGCACGATGCACTTCTGGGCCGACGTAAATGTTCGGCAGTCGCCAACGGTGGCTGCTGTCTTGTCGATTACCTTTTCCGCAGTGAACGATCAGCCGCCGGAGGTCGCTCTCGCGCTGCCACCCGATTTTGTCCGAACGCTCATGGAGAGCATCGGTCTGGGTGCGCGCGAGGCGGGCCTTTCAGCCATGGTGCGACGCATTCAGCGACACGCGGCCGAAGCGGTGGCACAACACACGGCGCCCTGAACGACCCCACAGCATTGTGCGACCGCTCCCGGTCGCGCGTTCCTTATTACACGACCTCATGACCATCACGATTACCGTTCGCAAGACTGGATCGCTCTTCATTACCGCTGATGACGCACCGAACGTGCGTCTCGTCGATCACGAAGGGAACGAGATCCCCAAGCCGCCCGAAGGGAAGCCGCTCTCGCTGTGCCGCTGCGGTGCGTCGTCACGCAAACCGTTCTGCGACGGCACGCACTCGAAAATCGGTTTTCTGGCCGGCGAGTTCGCGCAGGAAATTGCGGCCCAAGCAGCGACCTCGGCGCCTGCTGACGTGATCGCGCCCGCGACCGACATCAAGCCCTGAGTCTTCACCGACATGCTGGCAACGATCGGTAACTGGTGGACGTGGGCGATGACGGTGATCGTAGTCATCATCGGCACGCCAATTGTCGCTCTTGTATACGCTGTCACCAAACCGTTCGACGCGGGACGCTACGCCGCGGGGCGTGCGTTCCGCCTCGTGGCCGTCACCACGCTCAAACTGAACCCGTTCTGGCGCTTCGGCACGCGTGGACCGGCCCCGCAGGATCCGCGCAGACCCTACGTGGTGGTGGCCAACCACGAGTCGTATGCGGACGTGTTTCTGATCAGCAAGTTTCCGTGGGAAATGAAATGGCTGAGCAAGGACACCATGTTCAAGATTCCATGCATGGGCTGGATGATGCAGATGGCTGGCGACATCAAGCTCACGCGCGGCAGTCGCGACAGCGCCGTGCAGGCGTTGGTGCAGTGCCGTGATCGGCTGGAGAAGAAAGTCTCGGTGATGATTTTTCCCGAGGGAACGCGCTCACGCGACGGTGCCATGTTGCCGTTTAAAGACGGCGCGTTTCGACTCGCCATCAAGGAAGGCGTGCCGATTCTGCCAATCGCGGTTGCCGGCACGCGACACGCGATGGCCAAAGGCACATTTCAGTTTCGTAAGGCACGCGCACTGGCGGTGGTGCTTGATCCCGTGCCCACCGACGGGTTGTCGCTGAAAGACACCGCACGACTGCGCGAAGATGTGCGACAGCGTATTGATGCCGCCCGACGCGAGTTGTCGCGCGAGCTCGGCCTGGCCGATCCGCCACCGCTTGGAGATGGCACGATTCCGCCATCATCGGCGTCGGAGGCAGGAGACCGCACGGCGGCACCGATCGCGACTACCACAGCCGTCGTCGACGCGTCCTGATGCAACACGCGCCGATTGACGAAGCGGCGCTTGAGACCGCGTTGTCGCAAGCGAACGATGACGTCAGGCTCGCGTTGCAATCGATTGACGGCGATATCGTCGTGCTGGGCGCCGGTGGGAAAATGGGCCCGTCGCTCGCGCGCATGGCACGCCGCGCACTGGATGATGCCGGCATCCCGCGTGAGGGTGCCGGTGCACGACGAGTCTACGCGGTCGCGCGATTTACTGATGCCACGTTGCCGGAGCAGTTGCAGGCACACGGCGTTGTACCGCTGCGCGCGGATCTCACGAACCGAACCGCGCTCGCAGAACTTCCTGACGCCGCGAACGTGTTACACCTGGTGGGGCAAAAGTTCGGCACGCAGAACAATCCGATCGGTGCGTGGACGCAGAATGTGATTGCGGCCGTACACGTGGCGGAACGCTATCAGCACGCTCGTATCGTGATGTTCTCAACCGGTAACGTGTATCCGCGAACTCCGGTCGCACTCGGCGGCGCCACAGAATCGCACGCCTTGGTGCCGGACGGGGAATATGCCGCCAGCTGCATCGGTCGTGAACGCGTATTTGAGCACGCCGCATCGGCGTTTGGTACGCGCGTACTGCAGTTTCGTTTGTGTTACGCGTGCGACCTGCGCTACGGCGTGGTCACAGATATCGCGGCGCGTATTCTGAACGGTGAGCCGATTGCGCTGGCAACAGGAGCTGCGAACGTGATCTGGCAGGGAGATGCGAACGCGCTGGCGTTGCGCGCGCTGGCGCTGGCCAGCAACACCGCGCCGGCGCTCAATGTGTCGGGCCCGATTGCATCCGTTCGCTACATCGCCGAGCAGCTCGGCCGTCACCTGCAACGCGATGTGATATTCGAGGGCGCAGAATCAGAGGATGCATTGGTCGTGAATGTGGATACCCTGACGCGTGTGTTGCCATATCACGGCATGTCGCTGGACACGCTCATTGCGCATAGCGCGCAGTGGGTGGCGCGCGGTGGCCGGTTACTGAACAAACCCACACGATTCGATGTGCGATCGGGAGCGTACTAGCTGTGAATGTTCGAGCACAGTTGCTGGCCGGCCAGGTAATTCCCGCACATCCGTTGGCGCTCACGCCAAGTCGCACGCTTGATGAACAGCATCAGCGTGCACTCACGCGATACTACGTAGACGCAGGCGCTGGCGGCATGGCGGTCGGAGTGCACACCACAGGCTTTCGCATTCACGACGCCGATGTTGGCCTGTACCGCCCGGTACTGCAGCTCGCAGCAGAAACCGCAACTGCACAACTCGCGCATCACAACGCGCGACCATTTGTTCGCGTGGCCGGCCTGATCGGTTCAACCGATCAGGCGCTGCGCGAAGCCGCAATCGCACGCGAACTCGGTTATCATTGCGGCCTGCTCTCGCTTGGTGCGTGGCGCGATGCGAGTGATGCGGCCATTCTCACGCACTGTGCACGCGTTGCCGAAGCCATGCCGCTCTTTGGCTTCTATTTGCAACCGGCCGTTGGAGGACGCGCGCTGTCGTATCGCTTCTGGCGTGAGTTCGCCGAGATCTCGGGTGTGGTGGCAATCAAGGTTGCGCCGTTCGACCGCTACGCGACGCTCGATGTAGTTCGCGCTGTCGCGGACAGTGGTCGCACGGATATCGCGTTGTATACTGGCAACGACGATGCAATTGTCAGTGATCTGGTGACCAACATTCCCGTGCAGGTAGGCGGTGTGCGTGAGTCGCGCGCGTTTGTGGGTGGCCTGCTCGGACAGTGGGCGGTGTGGACACACCGTGCCGTGCAGCTGCTTGGCGAGATCAAGGCGTGGCGCGCAGGCGGTGGCGATGTGCCGACTCATGTGCCGCTGGATTTGCTCGCGTACGGCGCGTCGCTGACATCAGCGAACGCGGCGATCTTTGATGCGGCACACCAGTTTCACGGGTGTTTGCCTGGCATCCTCGAGGTTCTGCGCGCACAAGGACTAGTGCGCGGCGTGTGGACACTGGATACGTCGGAACGGCTAAGTGACGGACAGGCCGACGCCATCGCCCGCGTTGCGCAACAGTTTCCGGAGCTTACTGATGACGAGTGGGTGCGGGAGCGCCGGGATCATTGGCTGCGGCCGTAACGGGCACCGCACTCGCAGCTGCGTGCTGCGTGGCAGCGTGCGGCGTGGCAGCGTGCGGCGTGGCAGCGGCGCGTCGCGATTCAAGAAGTTCCGCCAGACTCGCGAGCGAGAATGGTTTCTCGAGCACCGGACAACGCACTGACTCGAGAAACAGGGCGACATCCTGCGAGGCGACGTCACCAGTCGCAAAGATCAGTTTGTCGATCAATGCTGGACGGTTGGCTTCGAGATGTCGGTAGAGTTCGATGCCGGTCATGCCTGGCATTTTCAGATCACACACAATGGCGTTGTACCGCGAGTCCGCGTCTGCGGCCATGAGTGCGTCGCGCCCTTCGATTCCCGACGCACACGTTTCCACGCGCCATCCGCGACGCGTCAAAAACCGTTCGAGCGCCATGCGAATGGCGGCTTCGTCATCGATCAGCAACAGGCACGGGATTTGACTCACTGCGGACTCCGAAACAGACATCGGGAAAGGGTCGGTGATCTCGCGCGATGCCGAAAGAACCGACGGCTCACCCGTTTCGTTTCGATCGGCCAGCCGGGCGGGCAGGAACACGGTAAAGGTGGCGCCGAGACCGGAATCACGCGGCGTTTCTTCAAGGACGAGCGTGCCGCCGTGCTGGTCAACGATTCCCTGTGACACAGCTAAGCCAAGGCCGGTGCCCTCGCCCGGCGAACGCGTGGTGAAAAACGGCTCAAACAAATGCGCCCGCACGTGCTCTGGAACGCCCGCACCCTGATCGCTGATTGAGATGCGCCAGCCATCTGGAAGATAGTCGAGCGTTGTTGTCACCGTGCTCATCGGCGGCGACGCGAGCAGCGCGTTCCGGAGAATATTGTCGAAGACTTGTGCGAGTCCGGTGGCGTCGGCGATCGCCAGTGGACCCGGGTTGATCGTCTGCGAGCGGATCGCCACGCGCGCGAGCTCAGCATCGCGCCGTAAAGCGTTCACGCACGATGCCAACAGCTGCTCGATCGAAATCGCCTGCCGCTCTCGCTCGCCGCGATCGCGCACGACTTGCAACAGATCACGCACGATGGCGCGCGCGCGCCCGGCCTGTTCGTGTACCGTGTTCAACGCCAAACGCTGGTCGTCATCTGCGGCCTCGTGCAACAATTGTTCGGTGAACGACATGACCGCAGCCAACGGGTTGTTCAGTTCGTGCGCCACGCCGGATACCAATCGTCCCACCAGCTGCATACGACGCGACTCGGCGAGTTCACGCTGCAACGCTTCGTTCGCAATCGCTGCATTACGCTCGGCAGTGAGATCCTGGGCAATGGCGAGCACGACCTGATCGTCACTGCCGGTGTCGATTGGTGAGTAGGTGACGCTGAACCAGCGGACCACGCCATCGCCACAATGGAACCCGTGTTCGATTCGCGATGTCTCACCCGCCAGCGTGCGTTCAAATGCCCTCAAGACTTCCTGTTGCTGCTCTGTCTTCACAAACCGGAGTACGCCGCGACCCAGCAGCTCATCGGCGCGCATCGCAGTGAGTCGCAGTGCCGCCGGATTCACGTCACGTACCCGTCCATCGCGTCCCATGGTGAAGGTCGCGAATGGTGACGCCTCCACCATGCGACGGTACGACTCGAGTGGTCGACGCGATCGTTTGGCTTGCCCTCGCAGCAGTGTCCAGATCGCGGAGAGCGCCATACCGCCGAGCAAGTACTGCGTGCTGAGCAGTGCAACGTTGTTTTGCACCGATGGCAATCCGAACCATGGCAATGGCTGCAGCACGCCAACGAGCAGGAATAGCAGCAGCAGCGTCCACGCAGTAAGTGCTGCCACAAACACGGAAATTCCATAACCGCGCGGCAGCGATGTCGCAGCGATTGCGGTGACGATTCCGAGAAATGGCACACCCAACCACCAACCGCCGCCCGTGTTGTACATCTGGACGGCCACGAACAGCACATCCACGCAGCACGCAATGGCGCTCCACGTGAGGATGACATCACGATCATCGAGTCGGCGACGAATGACTTCGAGCACGCCAACGGCGAGCAGCCAGCTGACGTAGCCGATCACGATGGGTGCCGACGTCCAGCCCACATCGGTGACCAACATGAGAAGGTTCAGACCCAACGCGATGGACACCCACAGCGCTCGTCGCTGATTCAGGTGAAACCATTCCCGCGACCAGAACAGCGCCCGGAAGTCGCGCGCGGCACGCGTGATATCTGCCCGTGTCGCGCGCGCCGCTTGCATGCTCATCCTTCTGGTGCGCCCCGGTGGTCGACGGCAAGGTATTTCGCATGCCACGACGCAAGCGCGGCGCGCTCAAACTCTCCATTCCACGCGGCGCGTGTGTTGACCGTCAGATCGAAGACGCGCGTGATCGGCTGTATCACACCGCTTGCCGCCAGCGCCGCAAACTCCTGGCGCGTGCCCCGTTGCACGAGGCCGTCCTGATCGCGCCAATACACGAGCGTGCCGTTGGTGAGCGATGCGCCGAGCCGCGGTTCGAGCTCGCGCAACGTGCGAAACAGTCCGTCAATGGAGCAACCCGACGCGGCAGCTGAACGCTGATCAACCGCGATACACAGAAATCGCCCCTCACGCCACTCTCGCGCGCACCGCAGTGGTGTGCCGTGTGCTCGCCACTGTACCAGAAACTCGTCGACGCGTTGCAGCAGCAACGCCTCGGGTTCCGGCGGCAACACATCGGACGCGGCAAACACCCAGACGCGAGCGTCATCGGGCAGCGAAGCAAAATCTACGATTGGCATAAACGATTGCAGTCAGTCGGGCGCACGGGAGCGCGCGTGCTATTCAGTTTCGGCGTGGCCGAAGAGGATCTGCACCATCGACCGGTCATCCGGCCGCGACAGGACATAGACGTGGTCTCCGGGCGTCAGCACCGTATCACCTCGAGGAGCGATCAAATCGCGATCTCGCACGATCAGCATGACACTGGACGACTGCGGCAGTGGCAGATCTGCCAGGCGGCACCCGGCTACTGGCAGCAGTTCGTCTACGAAATACGATTGCAGATCGCTTGTGAACGGTTCGCGCGCTTCAATGTTGAGCACCGCCATTGAGGGCGGCGGCTCCGCTGTTTCCAGATCCAACCGTCGCGTGAGCCAAGGCACCGTCGCCCCCTGCACCAGCGCACTGATCACGACCACGAAGAATACCACGTCAAAGACCCGCAGCGCATCGGGCACGCCCGACAGAATCGGTACCACCGCCAGAATGATGGGGACCGCGCCACGCAGTCCTACCCAGCCGATGTAGCCCACTTCTCGCGCACGAAAGCGGAATGGGAGCAGGCACACGGCCACGGCAATCGGTCGCGCGACAACAACCAGCAGCGCCGCAAGCGCCAATCCGATTGGAGCAGCAACCAACAGGCGACTGGGGAATACGAGCAGACCAAGCGCGAGGAACATGACGATCTGCGACAGCCAGGCAATCGCATCGTGCACGCGCACAACGCTCGCGCGGTACGGCACCGCACCGTGTCCGATCGCGAGTCCGGCGAGGTAGACCGCCAGAAACCCGCTCGCGTCCAGGAGCGTGGGGATCGCATACGCCAGGCAGGCAACCGCGAGGGTGAAGGCTGGATAGAGCCCCGCGGCGCGCAGCGCGAGTCGCGGGAGCATGCGACTGGCAGCGAAGCCGATACCCAAACCCAGTGCGGCACCCACGGACGCCTGCCAGGCGATGTCGCGCAGAATCCCTGGTATATCTGGCCGGCCGCCCTGAATTGCCCAGCTGGCAACAGCGAATGTCAGGATGATCGCCAGCGGATCATTCAGACCGGACTCGAGTTCCAGCGTCAGGCCAACGCGCCGTTTGAGATTGATGCCGGCACCACGAAGCACGGCGAACACGGCCGCGGCGTCCGTCGACGAGACCACGGCGCCCACAAGGAGCGCGATGGTGAGCGGCAGACCGAGCAAATAACCGCCGCCCGTCATGAGGCCGGCGGTCAGCACGACGCCGAGCGATGCCAGCACCCCTGCCGGTCCGATCACGCTTCTGATGGCAGAGACAGGCGTGTTCAGCCCGCCGTCGAACAGGATCAGCGCCAGCGCCAACGAACCCATGCGATAGGCAAAGGCGTAGTCCTCAAAGGCCAACCCGCCAATGCCTTCGGACCCGGCCAGCATGCCGACGCCAAGAAACAGCAGCGAGAGCGGCAGGCCGGTGCGCTCCGCGGCCCGACTCGAGACCACGCTCAACAACAACAACAACCCGAACAGGGCCAATGTCAGTGCGTGAGCGGAAGTCAGCGTCTCGATCATCGTCGCAAACTAGCACGCGGCGAGGGAGCGAGGTTACGGCGCGTGGTACTCCGCGCGTCCGGTTTCGAATGCGACCATTTGCCGCACCGTGGGCCAGCCCCAACGGAAGCCGTGCTTTGAGAGCACGGTGGGACGTACGCGTTGACTGGCGAGCGCCGTTGCGTCCACCATTTCGCGTCCGAACAACAGGGACATGGCAAACGCAGGCGCCGGCAGAAACGCAGGTCGCCCGATGGCCTCCCCGATCTGCGAGGCGTACTCCGCATTCGTGACGGCTTCGGGTGCGACAAGATTCACCGGGCCCGAGATGCGTTCATCCATGAGACAATGATGAATCGCCCCGATTTCATCATCGAGCGCGATGCAGCTCATGTAGTGACGTCCGTCGCCCAGCGGACCGCCGAGCCCGAGTTGAAAGAGCGGCCACTGTTTGGCGAGTGCGCCGCCGGCCACACCGGTCACAATGCCGGTGCGCAAGTGCACGACACGCACACCGGCATCCTCCGCCACACGTGTTGCCCCTTCCCAGTCACGCACCACGTCGGCCAGAAAATCATCGGCCAGCGCACTCGATTCATCGACAACTTCAGCGCCACGATTAGCGCCGTAGGCACCGATCGCACTGCCCGACAGCAGCACGGCGGGTTTTGTGCGAAGCGATGCAATGGCGCGGGCAATGAGCGCCGTGCCTTGTACGCGACTCTCGCGAATCGCGCGTTTGTGCTCATCGGTCCACCGTTCGGCAATTGGTGCGCCCGCGAGATGAATCACGGCGTGCACCCCTTCAAGCGCCGACGCATCGAGCACACCGCGTGCAGGATCCCATGAAATATCCGTCGTTCCCGCTCGCACCGCCCCCCGACCGATTCGCAGGACCTGATGTCCGCCGGTGGTGAGAAACGCACACAACGCGTTGCCAACAAATCCCGACGCCCCGGTGATGGCAATCTTGAGGCGATCTCGCGACGCGAACTGCGCGTGACGCGCGAGATCGTGGGCCATGACGGCATGCCGATACCGAAACGTACGTTCCAGTGTGTCGCGCACAAACCAGCCGGCGGCCGCGTCACCCAATCCATCGAGTGGTAACGCGTATTCGATGGTATCGGTGAGCACGCTGGCGTGATCACCGTCGCTCGCGAAGGCATGCGTGTGAATCCACTTCGCAAACGGGCCGCCACGCATTTCGTCAACGAACTGCTCGTTCTGACGATAATCACGGTGCACCACATTCCAGCGCGAGGTGACACCGAGTGTTTTCACATCGAGCGCCACCGTCGCGCCATCGCGAATACCGCCGCTGCGCGACACCACGCGCACGGTTTGCCACGGTGACGAGAGGCGCTCAAATGCCCCCTCGCGCTCGTGCCAGGCAAAGAGTTCGCGAACGGGAACCGGAACGCGAATAGATCGGACAAACGAGTGAGTAGTCACAGCGGATCAACGCGCGGTTCTCGTCTCCGTTCCGAAGCGCTTTTGCGCCGCGTGACGCGCGCCACGCTCAGAGCGGCCACTTCCCCTCGGCTTCAAGGTCCAGCACGCGCCAGCAATACCAACTGGCGACCGAGCGCCACGGTTGCCAGGGGCGCGCGAGTTTTTCCAGGCGCGCTTCGTCAGGCAACGAGCGTAACCGATGCATCCGCTGTGCACCTTTGCGCACGCCCAGGTCAAGCACCGGCAGCACATCGGGTCGCGCCAGTCGAAACATCAGAAACATCTGCGCGGTCCAGGGTCCGATGCCACGCACGTGCACAAGATCCTCAATGATCTTGTCATCAGGCTGCGATTCGATCGCGTCGAGATCAAGGCGACCGTCAAGCACGCGCTCACTCAGGTCGCGCAGTGCACGCAGTTTTCCCTGACTCAGCCCTGCGCTGCGCAGCGTCACATCATCGGCACGTACCACGGCATCGGCCACAAGCGCACCGCCCAAGGCCTCGCAAACGCGCCCGTGTATCGTGCCCGCCGCCTTGCCCGACAGCTGCTGATAGACAATCGCTCGCGAGAGATGCTCGAAGTGTGTGCCCTGACGCCGCGCGATCATCGTACATGGACCAACCGCCTCGATCACACGCGCCAGCCGCGCATCGCGGGCGCTCAACTCGGTGGTGGCCTGGGCCAACGTCGTTCGGGTCAGTCGGACTGGTCGCGGCACGTGAATTACCTGCTCGGCTTACAGGCAGCGTTAGCCGTGAGAGGGTGCGAAACAGGGGAGGGAGCGACCGACTGGGCAGGCGAACTCAGCCGGTATGTGCGAGATTGTTGGCTGGAAATATGGCGCTCAACCGGCCGGCGTGCGCCAGCCAGCTCGGTGTTGCCGCGTCGGGCGTCCTCACTTTTGCACCGCTTTGCTCATGAACTCGATGTCACCCGAGATTCACGCTGCCCAGGCCGAACTGGCTGAAGCGCATCGTCGTACCAACGCGCTGGCGTACTTCTCACGCCGTATGGCGCATGACCTCAGCAACTTTCTCACGGTCATTCGCACGTACTCCGAGCTGATGCTGGCCGATCTGCCGCAGGATCATCCGAATCGCGCTGACCTTGACGAGATTGCGCAGGCGGCCGACACCACGGTGGCCTACATGCAGCGCTGCTCGGCGTTTGGTCGCGCGGCGGTCAGCAAGGCGGCGCCACTCGACCTTGATGCGTTGCTCGCGGATGTGATTCGGCAGGAACAACTGGCCTCCGCCGTTCCGATCACGAGTTCAGGCGCTTCACACGCGCACGTGCACATGAATGCGGCCGTGCTCGGAGAAGCGCTGCATGAGTTGATTCAGAACGCACGCGAAGCGTCGCCGGCGGGCATAACCGTTGCTGTCGCACAAGAGACCGTGAGCACTGAACGCATTGACAGCGGCGTACCGATCGCCTCCGGCGTGTGGGCGATCATCGACGTGATCGATCACGGCCCCGGTATTCACGAATCTGTGGCGAACAATCTGTTCGATCCGTTCGTGACCACAAAAAATGGGGTGCGTGGCGCTGGCCTTGGTCTCGCCATCGCGCGAGCGGCTGCGTGGGCCGCAGGTGGTCAGATGACCATCCAGCACGCTAACGGGCAGACCGTGTGTCGTGTGTACTTACCGGTGCTGCCGCAGGGCTGAACGGACACGCGGCGCAGCACGCGGGAACGGCAAAGCGGTTAAACGAGCGCGACCTCGCGACCCAGCGCGTGCAGCAAGCCCTGCGCAACGTCGCCGAGCGGAAGCACATCCACGGCGGCTTCCAGTTTCACCGCTTCACGCGGCATGCCCCACACCACCGATGAGGCTTCGTCCTGCGCAATCGTGTACGCGCCGGCTTCACGCAGTGCCAGCATGCCTTTGGCACCATCGGCTCCCATCCCTGTGAGCAACGCGGCGACGACGTTGCGACCCGCGCAGCGCGCGAGGCTCTGAAAGGTGACATCAACCGCAGGTCGCTGATGATGCACTTTCGGCCCGTCCTTCACGCGCGCGACCCAGCGCGCACCACTCGCCTGAATCACCAGATGCTTGCCACCAGGCGCCACGAGGGCGAGCCCAGGTGTGAGCACATCACCATCACTCGCTTCACGTACCGTGATAGCACACACGGAATCAAGTCGCTTGGCAAACGACAGCGTGAAATGCTCGGGCATGTGCTGCACAATCACGGTGGCTGGAGCGTCAACAGGAAAGCGCCGCAGAACGGCTTCAATCGCCTGCGTGCCGCCTGTGCTCGCGCCAATCGCGATCACTTTGTGCGTGGAATTCAGTGACGCGATGGTTGGCACGCGCGTAGGCGCGGCATCAACGGGTTCCACGAGCTTGCTCACGCGCGCACGCGCCGCAACGCGTACTGCGCGCACGAGCTCGTCGGTGACTTCTGAGCTGGCGGTCATGGCACCTGGCTTGGCGATCACGTCAACAGCTCCCAGCGACAGTGCTCGCAACGCCGCGTCCGAGTGCTGTGGTGTCACGGAGCTCACTACAATCACCGGCAACGGGAAGTGCCGCATGAGCTTGGCCAGAAACGACAGGCCGTCCATGCGTGGCATTTCCACATCCAGCGTCACCACATCGGGGCGCAGCGCGACAATGCGTTCACGCGCCACATACGGATCCGTTGCCGTGCCCACCACCTCAATATCCGGGTGACGATCGAGCGCTTCAGTGATGATGCGCCGCACGAGGGCCGAGTCATCGACCACCAGCACGCGAATGGCACCAGGCTTGGTGCGCTCAACCGTCGACGCGCTGATCACGCGACCACGTGCGGCGAACGCACGGACTCGAGCCATTCACGTCCGGAGAACACGAACAGCTGCGCATCAACCCGTCCTTCTTCAACCCCGAATACCGCCGTTGCAATCGGCGCATCGCCTTCGCGCGCATCGATTGCTTCGGTGCGCCACTGCGGTGCGTCGAGACGGAACACGGCGTTGGCGCCAGCAAGCGCAGGCAACAGATTGCCGCACACCACGTTCGTCATCTCGCCAAGCGCGTCGCGCTGCAACGGCACGCGCTGCGATTCCTCTTCGCCCAGCATATTGGCCGCGATCGCCGGCAACAGACAAGACGATACGCGCAGCACCAGCCGGCCGCGCATCGGTCCATGAAAGTCCACCGTTACCGTGGCATCAAGCGGCGCGTCCAGCTGCGACTCTGAACACTCGTCCTCGGGGAAGAGGAACGCGAGTTCTTCAAAAGTCGAAGCTGTCGCTTGCCGCAGCAGTTGATCCGTAATATTCGACATCGGTCACTCCAGTCACTTGCAAGATGGTGTCGCGCAAAACTTCCGGTGGGAACGGCTTGTGAACGATGGCCGCGCCCATGGCCTGCAGTGCCGCCAGTCGCGTCTCGCTGCCTTCGGTGGACACGATGATGACGGCCAGATCGCGCGTGCGCTCTTCTTCACGAATGCGACGCAACATTTCTTCGCCATTCATGACCGGCATGTTGACATCGAGCAGCAGCAGATCCACCCATTCCTCATTGAGCGTGCGCAAGCCATCTTCGCCGTGAGACGCTTCATAGATTGCCGCAATCGGCAACCCGCTGAGTTTCAGCGTGCGCACAATCATGGCGCGCATGACAGCGCTGTCGTCGACGATCAGTACATTGAATGCCATGAACGTAGGGGGTCAGAGCGGGGACTCGCCGCCGTTGACCTTGAGCGTCACCGCTCCCGATCCGACGTCAAGCCACATGGTGCGGGACGTCTGCACGCCCCCGGTTTCCTGCGCGTGCACCAGCACGCCGTTTTTCCACAACAGCTTTCGCAACGCGATCATGTTGCGCTTGCCGATCTGAAAGCGATCGCCTTCTTCCGACGCGCCAGCATGCGCGCCGCCTGCGACCTTCACGACCATGCGCTCCTTCTTCGCGCCCAGTCGATAGCACTCCTTGAACAGCAACGGAATGCCGGAATCCACAAACATGGCCGGCTTGGCCTGCATCTTGGCCGGATCAATCGTGCCCGTGGGCAGCATCACGTGCAGCAAACCGCCCACGCCAGCCACCGGATCATGCACAGCAATGCCGAGACAACTTCCGAGCGCGTACGTGATGAGTCGCGCCGTAGGGTCGTTCGACACTTTGACATCCGCCACGCCGACAATCACCTGGGCCGCGCGGGAGCGCGTTGCCGGTACCGTTTCCAGCGCGTGACTAGCGGACATAGACAGCCGGCTGAACGTAGCGGAAACGATGGTCCAGTCCGGTCAGGCTTTCCGAGTGTCCCACAAACAGATAGCCACCCGGACGCAGCAGCGCGTAGTAGCGCGCTACCAGTTCCTGCTGTGTGGCCTTGTCAAAGTAGATCATCACGTTGCGACACAGGATCGCGTCGAATGGACCACGCATGGGCCACGGCGCCATCAGGTTGAGACGGCCAAACTGAATCAACCGCTTCAGCGACGGCGCCGCTTCAAGACGTGCGCCGCCCGAGCTCGCGACAGGCGTCCAGTACTTCTGCACCATCGCGCGCGGCGCTTCCGACAAGGCATCCGCAGCGTACACACCAGCTTTCGCAGTGGCGAGCACGCGATGACTGATATCCGTGGCGAGAATCTTCGCATTGCGCGCCGCTGTCTCCGGCAGCGATTCGTTCAGCAGCATGGCGAGCGTGTATGGCTCTTCACCGCTGGAACAACCCGCACTCCACAAACGAATCGGTCCCGTACACGCCGGGAACACGGTGTCTTGCAGGAAGTCGAAATGCGCTTCCTCGCGAAAGAAGCTCGTTTTGTTCGTGGTCAGCGCGTCGACCATCTCGGTAAACTCGATTCGTGCGGGATCTCCTTCCACAAGATCGAGATAGCTGTCATAGTCTGACAGCCCGAGCAGCCGCAGTCGCTTGGCCAGCCGAGCACGCACGAGTCCTTCTTTACCGGTGCGCATGCGGATTCCGCAATGCGCGTGCAGCATCTCAATTATGCGTGCGAAGTGAGCCGGAGAAAGCGTGGCTTCTCCCAACCCGATCGACGCCGACAGCGTGGTGGTCATTCCCGGCTCGGCAAGGCGTGAAGAACGGCTTAGAGTGCGCTGTTCGAGCTGATTGCTTCGATCGCGGCCAGTTCCGCGGACTCCAGCACCTTGTCGATATCAACGAGCAAACGAACGCGACCTCCGGTCTTGCCAATGCCGAGCAAGAACTCGGTGCGGATACCAGCGCCAAAGCTCGGCGCATCTTCCACTTCATTGTCAGCGATCGCGACGACTTCGCTCACGCGATCCACAATAACGCCCGTCTGCATGCCTTTCATCTGCACCACGATGATGCACGAGTCGCGGCCTTCCTCCACCTGCATATCAAACTTTGTACGCAAATCCGTAATTGGAATCACTTTGCCGCGCAGATTGATCACGCCACGCACGAACTCCGGCACACGCGGAACACGCGTGATTGGCTGCATGCCAATGATTTCGCTCACCTTCAGGATCTCCAGCCCATACTCCTCATTGCTGAGGAAGAACGTGAGATACTTTCCGGCGCGGCTGTCGGTGCGAGCCTCTGGGGTGCTGGTGCTGCTCATGTGTTGCTCTCTGCTGTGCGTGGTAATGAGAATGATCGCGGCCGCTGCGTCTCGAATCTCGGCGCGTTCACTGCTGGAGTTGAGTGGGGCAGCCGCGGCGTGCCCCTGGCGTGACTCACGCGGCCACTGCTGTTCGGGCGCGATCCATAGCGTGTCGACCAGGTGACGTGCCGTGACCCTGCGCGAGTGCGACGGTCTCCGAGATGTCGAGAATCAGTCCGACACGCCCATCACCGAGGATCGCGCCACCGCTGACGCCCGGCACCTTGCCGAGCTGCTCACCGAGTGTTTTGGCAACGACCTGCTGTTGTCCGAGCAACTCGTCAACGAGCAGCGCAGTACGCTTCTCCGCGTCGCCAACGATCATCAGCAGGCCTTCAAGCGGACTCTGCACAGCGTTCGGCACGTCGAACAGATCATGCAAGCGCGCAATCGGCATGAGCTCACCGCGCAGCAACACCACCTCACCACGTCCAACAATCGTGGACAGCATGGACGGTTCCGGACGGAAGCTCATGTGAATGTTCGTGGTTGGCACAACAAACCGTTCTTCGCCAACACGGATCAGCATGCCGTCGGTTACGGCGAGCGTGAGCGGCAACCGAATCGCGAACGTGGTGCCTTTACCTGGCGCAGAACTGATATCAATGCGACCGCGGATGAGCTCGAGATTGCGTCGCACCACATCCATGCCCACACCGCGGCCTGAAATGTCGGTGACTTTTTCGGCGGTCGAGAAACCGGGCGCGAAAATGAGATTGAACACCTCGCTGTCACTCATGCCCTTGTCGGTTTCAATCAACCCTTTCTCGATGGCCTTGGCCACAATCTTTTCGCGATGCAGTCCGCGACCGTCATCCACGAGTTCGACAACGACATTGCCCGACGCATGATACGCCTGCAGTTTCACCGAGCCCGTACGTGCCTTTCCTGCGGCAATGCGTTCCTGCGGCCCTTCCACGCCATGATCCACGGCGTTTCGCACCATGTGCACAAGCGGATCACCCAGCAAGTCGGCGAGCTGACGATCGATTTCAACGTCGTCGCCCGTCACGGTAAAGGCGACTTCTTTTCCGGCCTTCACGGCCGTGTCGCGCACAACACGCGCCAGCTTCTGGAAGGTTGGACGCAGTTCGATCATGCGCATTGACATGGACAGATCCTGCAACTCACGTACAATCTTGCCTGCATGCGTGACCTTGCGAACCAGTTCGTGCTGCCGCGTGCGATCCAGCTCTTCGTCGCCCGAGATCATCGTCTGCGCGATCACGAGCTCACCCACCATGTCGATCAAGCGGTCGAGGCGATCTGTGCGCACGCGAATTGTGGCTTCGCCGGTGGCATCGCCGCGTTTGCGCGCCGCCTGTTCCGAGGCGCCGCCATTGTTGGCGGCAGTCGGTGCGGCAGTCGGTGCGGCAGTCGGTGCGGCCGTTTGTGCCGAAGCCGGAGTGATGGCCACGGGGGTTGAAGCGGACGTGTTCTCTTCTGCGCGCGGCGCGTGCAGCACGCGCGCAATATCCTTCGGTTCGTGCGCCGGATCGTACGTGGCCAGCGCGTGCAGCAGCTCGGCGTATCCGTTCGGGATGTTCAGACGGCCGGTGTCGGCGGCCGCTTCCTTGACCACGTCAAGCAACGCCTTGAGCATGTCCGACGACGCCAGCGAAAGCTCAGCGCACGCACGCGTGTAGTTGATCTGCTTGTCGCGCACACGGCTCAAGAGCGATTCTGCTTCGTGCGCAAACGCGGCAATGCGCTGCAACCCGAGAAACGCGCTCGTGCCTTTGACCGTGTGAAACGCGCGGAACACCGTGTTGATCGCTTCTTCGTGCGACGGGTCCGCTTCAAGGGCGAGCAGCGCCGCTTCGGCGCCAACCAGGCACTCCACACTTTCCGTGATGAAGTCACCGAGCAGGTCGAGATCGGTATCGCTGGGCAGCTCGTCAATGGCCGGATCGTACGTGATCGCGGTTACCGTTGTTGCCGGAATTGACGCGACGATTGGCGCGGCAATTGGCGCGGCTGGCACCGCAACCGGCGCGGCTGGGGTCACCGCAACTGGTGCCGCATCTAGCGGAATGTCTTCGATTGCGACAGATCGCGTGGGCGTGTTGCGCGACGAGCGTTTGGTCGACGCTTTGCTCTTCGCGCGCGCAGCCGGTGCGGCCATCGCGGCGGCGTCGGCCGCGGCTACTGCGGCTTCGAGCGTGCGACTGATATCGGAGAACACGGCTTCGGGCTCGGTCGCTGAACCATCGACGAGCGTGCCGAGCAGGCGCGTGGCACGTGCGACGTGCGGCTGGGCGCTGATCGGCACGTGGTTCTCAAATACGAGCGTCATCAGGGAGTCGCGCAGGCGCCCCAGATCATCGATGTCTCCCGCTTCAATCTGAAGCAGAAGCGTGGCAGCGTCGTCGAGAGTTAAGTGTGACACGTGGCGTACGTTGCGTGGAGGAACGTGCAGAGTGACACGCCAGAGAAGCGCGCACTAACGCATTGGAGTATCGGACGACGTGTTCGTTAGTTGAGTGCTTGTGCAGAAAACGCACACGGGGCGAACTCATACTGTGAGTTCGCCCCGTGTGTGCGACGGCGTATCGCCGTCAGTTTTGTGCAAACGCCTATGCGGCTGGTGCGCGAACCGTGGAGAAGATGTCGTCCGCGAGCGCCTGACGCGATTCAGAATCGCGTGTCGTCGCATTCGGATCGTACGTCTGCAGGTCCGGAGCCGACTGTTCCACACGCAACGCCTGCTCGGAGAAGTCCGCCTTGCCATCGAAGAGGCGGGCAATGTCAATCAAGCGTGCTTCCATTTCCACCAACACCGCCGACGCATGCGCCAGCTGCTGTGAGGTGATGTCCTGGAACTGCAGCGCACCCATCATGAGGAACAGTTCATCACGAAGGTTTGATCGTACGCCCGTCGCGCGTTCACGATCCGGCGTGGGTTCGGCATCGATCGTATCGAGCTCATCGACCATCTGGGTGGCGCGATCACACGCGTCCATGATGTTGATCGCGGCGTCTTCCGTGGCCGTCGTTACTTCTTTGATCTTTTCGTGCGTTGACGCAAGCTTCTCGAGGGCCGTCGATTCAATGGCCGCGCGCGTCTGACGCAAACGCGACAGCACGCCGAGGATCTGCGCATTCGCGCGTTCAAGGATTGCGGGCAATTCGGACAAGCCTCCCTGCTGCACAGAGAATTGCGGAGCCGGTTCAATGTCCGGGGCGTCGTTACGAAGGCCGAGCAATCCGTGGTCGACCAGTCGCAGCGCCGCCTCCGTCTCGTACAGCACTTCCTCAGTTCGTTGCGTGTTCATGACTCAGTGGCCTCGCCTCAGGCCGCAGCAGCCGGGAGAAGTGCGTCGATCTTCTCCTTGAGCACCTGCGGCGTGAACGGCTTGACGATGTAGTTGTTTACACCGGCTTCCATGGCCGTGAGAATGTCTTCTTTCACGCTACGTGCGGTCACCATCAGCACCGGCACATTCGCCCCGTCGGGACGGGCGCGCAGCGCGCGCGTGAAATCGGTGCCACTCATGTTCGGCATGTTCCAGTCGGTGATCACGAACTGCACCGAGGAATCAAAGCGCGCCAGGGCTTCCTGTCCGTCGCCGGCTTCCACCGTGTCGGTAAAGCCGATGCGCTGGAGCGAGTTGACGACGATTCGCCGCATGGTCGCGGAGTCATCGACTACGAGGAACTTCATGACGCGGGGTCTCCGGAAAGGGATCGTTCAGTGATAACGCCAGTGAATCAGAGATCGCCGCGCTGCAGAATGCGCCGGGCAACCTGATCTACCACGTCAAGAGTGTTGTACGCGCCTTCAAGCACTTTCTGGCGAAGCTCAGCGGTACGCTCGGGGTCAAGCGTTTCGCGGTGCTCGACATCGAGCTTGCGGGCCATCGACTTGCCCGATTCGGACAACTGCACCGAATCGGTTTTGGGCACGGGAGCAACGGGGGTCGCTGCGGCCTGGCCCTGATTGTTCGTCGGCGCCACCGGACTGGCCGGGCGGTCGGGACGAATCTGGTCGTAACTTCCGAAGATTTTCATAGTGGGGTTTCCTCCGTTCTCTGACTATCGGCACAATCGCGCTGTAACTTTAGCGGTCATTGTGACCGCTGCTTGCAGCGCGACTCGTTCGTCAGGATCGAACGTCGAGGCGTGAGGGGCGAGACGGGAACGTGGGCGTGCCGATTGGCGTGAGATACGAGTGATGGAACGGACGGGCCAGCGGCGCGGTGCCTTCGGCGCGCATCGTGGCCACCGCCTCGTCGCTTAGCAGGGTGACGGCGTCTGGCTCGGCCTCAACGCCCGCTTCATCAGCCGCCATCTCGTGCAGCGTGTCGGTGAGCAGCGTCTCAAACGTGAGATGGGGCTCGCCCTCCGGACGCGGCGCGATCGACGTGATGGCGGCGGCGGCCAACGCGCGCGTGTGATCAGCGTCGCGCATTGATCCGCCCCACGTGCGCGCTCGAGCTCTGATACGCGTCCACGACCTGTGCGCTCCGACTCATCTCGCGGAGCGCGGTCCGCAGTGCGTCGGTCCGATCCGCGACCTTGGCGATCAAGGTGGCCGTGCTGGTGGATGCATTGGACAACGCGGCCGCGACCGGCTGGAATGCGTCGGCCGGCACCGCAGCGCCTGATTCGGCCAGTGCCGCCGTCAACTGGGCAAGCAGGGCATCGCGTTCGGCGAGCAACAACTCCACGTGCGCGGCCTCGCGCGACGCATCTACATCCGTCTCTGCATCTCTGGACAATGCGGTCAACACGTCGTTCCCGAGTGCTTCGAACGATTCTGCCATAGCGATCACCCTCCTGGTATCCATCGTACTCACGCTGACATTTTGACGGCCTGCAACTGTTCGCACGCCCCCACGAAGCCGTCGCGCAGTGTTGACGCGATGCCCGCCAATCGGCGCAACATCACGACATCCTTGCGCTGTCCTACGTCGACCAGCTCAGCCAGCATGTACTGATAGAGATCCGCCAGCTGTGTTGCGACATCCGCACCCTTCTCAAAATCGAGCGTGGCCAGCAGTTCACCAATGATGGCGCGAGCCTTGGTGAGTCCGACCACCTGCATCTCCAGATCATTGCGCTCCGTGCCAATGCGCGCGCGCTCCAACTGCACCACCAGCGCGTCGAACATGATCACGACCAGACGCTCCGGCGAAGCGCTCAGAATTTCCAGTTCACGATAGTTGGCAGCCTGACTCGCGTACGACATGTCTTCCTGAGGTGGGTCTGAGTGAGAGACGATCTGAAAAATCAGCGGGCCTTGCGATCTCAGCGTGACTGCGACGCGCCCATCAAACCACGCAGTGCTGTTCCCTGCGAGTTCAGTTTGGCAAGCGCGCTTTCCATCTGTGTGAACTGCGCCACCAGCGCCGTGCGTCGCAGCTCGAGTCGACGTTTGGCTTCCGCTTCGCGCGTGGTGAGACGCGTCGAGGTTTCCGCCAGACTGCGCAGCTGGGTGCTGATGGTGCCTTCACTAAAGCTGGTGGCCTTGTCGGTGGCGGTGACAAACGCACCACCCACACCGGTAAAGCCGAACAGCGACTCGATTTCTTTTGGCGCTGCGTTCAGCGCTTCCTTGAACTTTGCGGCGTCGTACGTGAGGCGACCGTTGCGATCGAGCGTCATGCCAACCAGCGTCGGCCGCGCATACGTCGCATTCTCGGTCACGTCTACGCGCAGCGATGCCGTAAAGCTTTCCACCACACCACGCAACAGCGAGTTGCTGTAGAGCGGTGCATCCAGTTCGCGCTGCGCGTCAAAAAACGTGCGCACCGCGTTGTACGACTCCACCAGCTTCTTCGCAGCATCGGACGCGCCATCAACATTGCGCGAGATGTCGAGATCCACTGTAGTACCAGCTTCGGCAGCTGACAGCGAAAGCGTAACATTGGGAATCGCGTCCGTAATCGAGTTCGTGTTTCGCACGTACTCGGTACCGTCCACCACAATGATCGCATCGCGTCCCGCCTGCAGTTCACGCGCGCGTCCGGCCGTTTCAACGGTCGACGTACCAAGAGAACCCGCGCTGCCATCGGCGCGCGCAATGTCCATCGTGAACGAAAGACGCGAGGATCCACCGGTGTTGTCGGCCAGGCGAATCTTCCCATCGGCACCAATCGACGCCGTTGCCGTGCGCGTACCGGCACCGAATCCGCTCGTGGCATCGTTGATCTTGTCGAGCAGGTCCTGCACCGTTTCACCGGGATCAATCGCAATGCCAATGT
This sequence comes from Gemmatimonadaceae bacterium, assembly GCA_051859245.1. Taxonomy (GTDB): domain Bacteria; phylum Gemmatimonadota; class Gemmatimonadetes; order Gemmatimonadales; family Gemmatimonadaceae; genus JAABRT01. The sequence continues at coordinate 127,776 of JBHYGA010000006.1, read as the reverse complement.
TCACCACACTGCCATCACCGCGCGTACCACGAATGTTGATCGCGTCGCCGGCGGCGAGCCCTGCATCCACACCGTTCAGACGCAGGCCGGCCAGCTCCGTAGCGGCCGTGGCGGGTGTGCCGCCCGCATCACTCAGCACGCCGCTGGCGCTGACTTGTTGCACCGCACTCGTTGATCCAGCGGCAAAGCCGAGGGCGCTGATCACCGCCGCACTGTCGGCGTCGCCGTCTACCGCTTGCACGTTGCCGTCGGCGACGAGGCGATAGCGTGTCTCGTCGCCGAACTGCATGGTTTCGGTCGACGCCTGTCCGCCCGCCGCCTGAATCTTTGCAACGATTGATGAAATCGAATCGGTGCTCAGATCAACGGTGATCAGTTTGTCGCCAACACGGATTGACGCTGGCGGTGGATACACCGCAATGCCGAGTGCCGCGGCGATCGATTCTGTTGTTGATGAAATCGGCTTGGTACGAGAATCGAGAAATCCGAGTTCACGCGCGATTCCACCCGTGCCGTCCGTGAGCGTAATGCCCTCAGATCCGGCGGTGGAACGAGTCAGCACCAGGCGTCCGCCTGTTGTGCCGTCGTTCAGAATGCTGGCGCTCACACCGGTCGCAGACGCGCCCGTGTTTGCGGCGTTGACCTTGTCGCGAATCGCTTGCAACGAATCAGCCGCGTCAATGGAAATCGATGTGCCGTTGATCGCAAAATCGCCGGTCAGGTTGAGTGCAGCGGTACGATCGGCTACGGTTTTGCCACCAAGCTTGGCGGTTTCCGCGAGTTGTACGACTTCTACCCGATAGCGACCGGGCTCGGCGAGGTTGGACGCGGTGGCACCGAACAACGTCTGTCCAGACGTGGGGCTCTTTGGCGCGGTGGCGAGAAATCCGCCAAATCCGGATACGCGCAGCGCACGCGAGCTCTCATTCAGATTGAGAACCAGCTTCTGAAACTCGGTCCAGGCAGCGCGTTCAGCCGTTCGCTTTTCAATCTGCTGCGTAAGCGGCGTGACCATTCGTACTTCGTCGGCCTTCACAATGGAGTCGACCACGTCGTTCCACTGAATGCCGCTTTGCAGACCGCTGAAATTCGCAATCGGTGCAGTCATCGGTACTTCCTCCCTTTAGGCCTTAACCCCGGGACCAGCAGATGCTGGCCCCGGGGTGAGCGTTACGGTCGAACTACGCGGCTTAGCGCAGGATCGACAGAATGCCCTGGCTCGACTGGTTCGCCTGTCCGAGCATGGCCGTCGCGGCCTGCTGGAGCACGCTGTTCTTCGTGTAGTTCGCCATTTCGTCGGCCATGTCGACGTCACGGATTGAGGATTCCGCAGCGCGGAGATTCACGACGGCGTTCTTGAGGTTCGTCACCGTGTAGTCAAGCGTGTTCTGACCGGCACCGATCGCGGCCAGCGTGGCGTTCACCGCCGCGAGCTGCGTGTCTGCACCGCCGAGGTCTGTCGGCGACGTGTACGAGAGCGCCGCACCAACCGAGATCGTACCACCGGCCGCGTCCGTCACCTGGAAGGCCAACGACGCGAACACGTTCGTGCCCTGGAAGTTGGTCGACGAGATGATACGTGAAGCTTCGGCGCCAAGCGTCGAGACTTCGGTGGTCAGCGTGGCCGACACGGAACCGTTGTTACCCGTCGACGCGGCCTGCACCAGCAGTTCCTTCTGACGCTCGATGATGTTCTGCACAACCTGCGCTGCACCTTCCGCGATCTGAAGCATCGCGTTGCCCTGCTGGGCGTTGTTCGACGCCTGCACGAGCGAGCGGCTCTGCGTACGCAACCGGTTCGCGATCGAGAGACCGGCGGCGTCGTCTGCCGCGCGGCTGATGCGAAGGCCCGAGCTCAGCTTACGCATGCTGCTTTCGGCGGCCAGCGTATTCATGAACAGGTTGCGGGAGGCGCCGAGCGCGCCGACATTCGTATTGATCTTCATGGTGACTATCCTCCGTGATGGTCGATTGAGGCATCCGTGCCTCGTCCGGATCCGGGAAGTGGATCGCGGTCAAAGTGTTCTATCGACACATCGGCGAGGAACTTGAGCGTTTTGATTCAACAAGTTTTGGCGCTCTCACGGCCTGGGAACCCACCGTTACGCGGCGCGTCTGAACGTGCGTTGATCGTGCATTTTGCCACGTTTTTCGATGACGCTACGCTCTTTCATATAGAAGGACGGGTTTTGTGAGCGCGGAGCTAGTGCGGGCGCTGCTCGAGGGCGAGGCGGCAATGACCGCGTCGGACCTAACGGCGGCCGCCGCAGCATTTGAACGCGCTCGACTTGCCGCTCCATCCGATGTCTCGATCGCGATTGCCCTGGCCAACGTGCACACGTTGCGGGACGATGGGGTGAGCCGACGCGCGGTGCTGCTCGACGCGTTTGCGTCGGGTGACTGGCAAGACAGCGCCGCCGCGTACGCGCTTGGCACCGCGCTGCTCGACGCGGGGGCGCCGGTTGAAGCGACAATGTGTCTGCAGCACGTGGTGAAATCACATGGTAAGGATCCAGCCGCGCTGTCGGCGCTTGCTGGCGCACTTCGTACGCAGGGTCGTGTGACCGAAGCTTGGCCACTCGCGCAGCGCGCTGCGCAACTCGCGCCGAGGCAAGCGGCGTTCTTGCTCACCGCGGCGCAGGTCCGACACGATCTCGGCGACCTGGTTGGTGCGCGCCGGTGGTTGAAACAGGCGGAGCAGGTGCGACCCGGACATGCGCCCACGCGAGTGCAAGCAGCGTACACGTCGCTCATCGACCGCATCTCGGCGCACGGGTGGGCACTATTTGAGAACCGGCCGCTGCCTGTTCCGGCCACGAGCGCGCGTCCCTGGCACGGTGAAGCGCTTGCCGGCTGCTCGATACTGGTGACCGCAGAACAGGGCGTGGGAGACCAGTTTCAGTTTCTGCGGTTCGTGCACCTGTTGGCCGAGCGCGGCGCGGCTCGAGTCGTGGTGGAGTGTCACCCGCACGCGGTCGAGTTGTTCGTGGCAAACGGCTACGATGCCGTCGCACGCGGTTCACGTGTGGAGACGGATTTTCACGTGCCGCTGCTGTCGCTGCCGTATCGCCTTGAGCTCGATGTCGATGTGCAGGCAACACGCGTACCGTATTTGCGAGCGCGCGTTGTTGCAACGGAGGTTGACCGGGCTGTCCGACGCGTCGGCCTTGTCTGGTCTGGCAACGCCGCCTTTCCCGGGCGATTTACGCGTGACTTGAGTTCGGACGCGTTGTTGATGCTGCTCGAGCAACTCGCTAAGGTACCGGACCTTTCGGTGCTGTCATTGCAACAGGGCACCGATGTCTCGGCGTTGCCCGCGCATGTGCGCACAGTTGGCGCGCTATCAGAGTGGGCCGATACCGCCGCACAACTTGCCGAGCTTGATGTGTTAGTGACCACTGATACCGGCATCGCGCATCTGGCTGGCGCGATGGGCGTGCGTACGCTGGTCATGCTGCAGCACGTGCCCGATTGGCGCTGGGGATTGCGTGGTACGCAAAGCGTCTGGTACCCCACGCTCGAACTTATACGTCAGCCCACGAGTGGTGACTGGGCTTCGGTGGTGGAGCAGGTCAGTACGCGAATTCAAGCGCACAGTCTTGACACGCGCCGCTGAGCGACCAGCTGTCGCCTCAGATTCGGACGCGGCCCAATTCCGAGCGATCAATGGAACCCGCGGTGTAGTCTGGGTTACGTTCGACTATCTGGAATGCAACAGTCGCTGTTATTCGCACGCTTCTTTCATCCCTGGATGAGCAGGATGATGCGCGAAACGATCATGTCCGTGCGCAGACAGATCTCCATGCGTCCAGCCCTCCTCGGCGTTTTGCTGATGGCTCTGCTGCCGTTTGGCGGCTGCGATCGTTCACTAGGCCCGCCGAATGATTTCGTGGCGGCGCGAGTAGATAGCGTGTGGGTGCCCTCGAATCAGTCGGCAACAGAACGTCTCCGAGTGTACGTAGACGGGCGCTTCGAGCCAGAAGCGTGCGCGCAAATAGTCGACGCGAGCGACATCTACCGCAATGACTCGTTGTTTGTGCGGTTGACCGCCGAGCGATCGCGCACTTGCACTGATTCGAACCGTGTATTTCGGCACACGCTGATGATCGCGACTGAACCGGCCAGAACACTGACGGTTTACGCTGATGGTTTGATGCAGAATGGCTTCAAGGTTCTAGTGTTGCAGCTCCCTGTTTCGCCGTGATAACAAGCATCAAGCGTTTTGCGTTTCTGTAGTGCGACAGCCTAAACGCGCTTTGCGACCAGCGTTGCCATTGAGACACAGTGCGCACCGATCGCCCGCGCGAGTGATGGCCGCAACGTTGTCCGCAATCGATCAGGAACAGCCGCGCGCAGCACTTCGTCGCTCACATCGGCATTTAATCCGCCCACGCGACGAAGACCTGACTGTTGCAACGTGTGATCATCCGCGAGCGTGTCGAGCTCAACCCACGTTCCGTCGGCCGGCCCTGCCACGCGCACGGAGACGCCAACGGCAGTCAGCGCACCAGACCGCGTATGATTCGCGAGTGCCCGTAGCAGTTCGGGAAAGTCTCCCGCGCGTGCATAGCGTGACGCGTTGGCGCAAACAACCACATCGAACTGTTCTGCAGGGTTAGCCGGCCAGGTTGCATACGTCAGCCGCGCGTTCCCCAACATCTGTTGCGCACGCCCGATCACTTGAGCATCGCTGAGCAGCTCGCGGTCAGCAATGACCAGCTCGCGCACATGGTACGACAGTGCCGCGATCAGCGGTTCAAACGATTGACCCACAAACAGTACGCGCGCGTCGCGCTTCAGTACGCCGGTTGCACGCAGTGCATGCAGCAACTGCCCGTCACGCCACATGGATTCAGTGCGCGTTGAAAAATCGAGACCGGCTCCGTTGCGAAATCCATGCGTGAACGAATCGGACCAGCGTGCGTCTTCCCAACTCTCGGGGGTACACACGCTGCTGAACGCGCGGGACGCCGCGCCGGCGGGAGCGCTGACTCTGCGTGCGGCGACGGTATTCGTCACGCTCGCCAGTGCGGCTCTGGCCTTCTCAGCGACTTCACCTTCACCTGCAGTTGCATCACTGAGCATCATGCGCGCGAGCGGTGTCGCTATCGCTGCGACATGGTCTGCCTCAAGTGTCGCGTGCATCAGCAGCGCGGCACTGTTGATCGCCGAGTTGACCTCGGTACGTAGTATGGGTCGTTTCGTGCGCTGCGACAGTGCGTTGCACACTGGCTGTAGCTCGTCAGTGAGCGGGCGAATCGGTACGCCGAGCAGCCCAATGGCGTTCATGGAGCGCCATTTATTCGCGAGGTACGCCTGATTCCGCCACGAACCAACGAGTTTGTCCGGACGTAGCGCCACGCCCGAGCCGTGTTCGTGATGCACAATCGCGTCGCTCGCAACGCGGCGTACGTCCCATCCCGCAGTGAGCGCACGAATGCAGTAGTCGTCGTCTTCATGCCAGAATCCGCCGAGTGCTTCGTCGAACACGCCAACATCACGAGCAGTCGCGGCGCGAATCCAGAAGCAGCATCCCTGCACCGTGTCCACTGGTCCGGACGTCGCGCTGTCTTCACCCAGAATGTCGCGCCAGGTGTCGTGTACGCGCATGGAAAATGCCCAACGACCCGCTACGCCGAGTTTCGGATGTGCGGCGAAGGCTTCAACAAACGGTGCATCCCAGCCGTCGAAGACCTCGATATCGTTGTCGAGAAGCACAATGCAGTCATTGTCCTGCATCTGCGGCAGCAGCTGCGTGATCAACCAGTTGCGACCGCCGCTTACACCGAGATTCTGGTCGCCACAGTGCACGGTGATGCGCGCGTCATCAAGCTGCCGCAAGTACGCGGGCGTGTCGTCGCTCGACGCGTTGTCGAGCACGAGCGCTTGCCACGGCGACTGTGTGTGCTCCCGCAACGAATCGAGGCAACGCACTGTGTGATGCAATCCGTTGTGCGTGAGAATGCCCACGAACAGGCGCGACGCACTTTCGGCATGCTGACTCGAGGCGTTCACGAACCGTTATCCAGCGCGTGCCAACGGCGCAGCACCGCCGAGCATTCGGGTGATGCGATCACCCGCGCCAAGATAGTGTTCGCTCCACAGCACAAAGTTCAGCAAGCGGTAGGCGAATGCGACCGCCACACGATCAGCCTCGGTAAAATTGCGGCTGCGCGTTCGTTCGGCGACAATGGATGCCACGGCGGCTGACTGCGCCGACGCCGGCGCTTCGCGCCACGCATCCGTCTTGCTCGCGGCGAGCAGTACCGGGCCGAGCGCTCCGTTCGCCCACGAAACAAGGGGTGATTCGAAGCCCAGCTTGCTTACGCGTGTGCGAATGCCTTCAGGCAAGATGCCGACCAGCGCATCGCGCAGAATCTGCTTGGTGTACGTGGGCGAGAGCTTCGCTTGAGCGGGCAGCGCCGAGGCGAACGTGACCAAGCGCCAATCCATGAAGGGTGAGCGCACCTCCACACCGTTCGCCATCGAACAACCGTCGTAGTTGCGCAGAATGGACGGCAAGTGCGTGATGTGAAAATCGCGGCCCAGTGCGGCGTTTACGTCCGCCAGCGGAATGTCGCGATACCACGGATAACCGGCGAGCAGTTCGTCGCCGCCGTGTCCATCGAGAGTGACGACCACGCCGTGCGTCCGCATGAGCCGATAGATATTCAGAATCGGAACCGCCGGTGCGGCACTCAGGTCGTCGAGCGCGAGCACACTGGCCGGCAAATCGCGAAGTGCGGCACCCGGATGAAAGCTCCAGTAGTGCGGCGACGCGCCTGTGTGCTGCACCACCATTTCCGCGAACACACGCTCGTCCACCTGATGACCAGGAAACGTGGCAATGAATGTGCGCTGCCAATCGCTTGCACATCGCGTGCGTTCGGCGCTGCTACTGGCGCGTGCAACTTCTGCCATCGCTGAGGCAACGGCGCTCGAATCGAGACCACCGGACAGCGATGTGCCAATCGCCACATCGCTTCGCATGCGAAGGCGCACGGCATCAAGAAACAGTTCGCGAAACTGGGCGACCTGCTCTTCATGGCGCGTCGGCACCTCCGGCAGATGCGCGGACGTGTCCCACCACCGTTCAAATCCGGCTGTGCCTTTCGGGCTGATGGTAAGCGAATGTCCAGGTGCCACTCGCATGACGCCATCAAGCGCAGTGCCGGCACTGATTCCATCATAGGCACTGGGATTCGTGAAGAACGCCGACGCGGCTTCTGCATTCAAACGACGGGTGATACCAGGCAGCGCCAGAAAAGCTTTGATCTCCGACGCAAAAGCAATCATCGTGCCCTGTCCGTACACATATAGCGGCTTCACGCCAAATCGATCGCGCGAAAGCACCAGTGTCTGCGTGACATCATTCCAGATAGCAAACGCCCACATGCCGTTGAATCGTGTCTGACACGCGGCGCCCCAGCGATGCCACGCGGCCACGACAACTTCCGTGTCCGTGTCGGTACGAAATGGGTAGCCATCGCGCTGCAGTTCGGCGCGCAACTCAAGAAAATTGTAGACCTCACCGTTGAACGTGATACGCAGGATGTGTCCATCGGGGGCGTGGTACTCCATAGGACACGCACCTGCCGGCGACGGATCCAGAATCGCAAGGCGCCTGTGCCCGAGGGCGATCGGACCAGCGCACCATGTACCGCGACCATCAGGTCCACGGTGCGCGAGCGCGTCGGTGAACGCGTCAATCGCGCTCTCGTTGGCACCACGCGTGAAGTCAAGAAGTCCGGTGATTCCGCACATGTCCGTCTCAGGCCGCGTCTACGAGTGATGCCACGCGCCGGCGCGCCGAGAGGAACTCGAGCAGCGGCGGAATCTTGGCGGCCCAGCTCACATTCGCTTCACCCCACGCGCGAATCTGTCGGCGACGCTTTTCGTGTGTCCACGACATGGCGAACGCGCGCAGCATGCGCGGCGAAATCGGGGAGTCGTCGGAGTCGACTGTGCGCATCCACGGCACGTTGCCCGCGAAGTCAATGTCCCGGCCCGCGGTCACGAACGGAACACCACGCAGTACATACTCGCGATGTTTGAGCGCCGAGAGCTCCGTCAATCCTTTGCGCTGTGGTGCAAGCACACCGAGCGCCAGATGTGCGCGCTCGAACGACGGCGTAAGTTCATTCGCAGATTTGAGTCCCGCGGAGTGCACGCGATCAGCCACTCCAAGCTCGTGCGCCAGCTTGAGCAACGGCGCGAGCGCAGGTCCGTCGCCCACAAGATTGAGATGCACATCGCGCACATCAGGTTCGGCGGCCATTCCGCAGATCACGCGATCAATGCCGTGCCACAGGTAAAACGACGCCACACACAACAGATCAACACGATCACTGGCGAGTGTTGGTAACGCGAACGGAATCGCTGCGGGATCGGCGCCGTTTGACATCACGTGCCCCGGAATATTCCAACCGGCTCGGCCTCGTTCGTACGCCAGAATCTCGGGCGTAACCGCCACAACACCCGCACTGAGCGGCAAAATGCGCGTCGCCCACTCGCGTTCTACTGCACCGGCTGAGGCCGGCATTTCAAGATCAAACTTTGTTTGAATCTCAAAGACCACGGGCGGCGCTTCACGCACAAACTGTTCGACATGCGCATCGTAGAGCGGATAGCGCATATACACCACATCCGGCTTGTGTTCGGCCACCGCGTCGCGACAGATCTGAAACGCGCGGGCGCGACTGACCGGATCAAATCCACCACCGGCCAGATCGATCAGCTCATACGGAGCATCTGCAGAAGCTGCCGCTACTCGCGTATCGGCGAACACCAGTGACCGTGTATGCGGCACGGTGCAACGAATCTCGCGCACCTGCTCGCCGAGCTTTCGGTGCACACCGCCTTGATCCGTGCCCGCAAAGGCAATCGTCAACAATCGCATGTCGGCCGCGATCATCCCGTGCAGGTTACGCGATGTGAGAAAGCGCGGATAGCAGCGCGGACGCACTCGCATCCCAGCTGTGCGCCTGTGCCGTGGCGATGCCTGCGTTGTTTCGCTGCAACGATCCACTCGTACGTTCGCGATGCACGTCGCGCAGTCGCTCCACCAACTGTTCGTGCTGCGCCGCGCCCCACGCCGGCCAGCGGCCCGCAATGCGACCACCAAGCGCGGGCTCCATTGCATTCATTGTGATCAGACGCGCATTGTGTTCAGTCATGAATGCGGTGTGCGCAGTCGCTGCCGTGGCAATGACCGGTTTGCCCATGCTCAGCATCTCGAGCGCTTCAAGATTCCATCCTTCGGCACGCGCGGGGAACACGCCGCAATCAGCGGCCGCCATCAGCGCCGCCACATCGCGTGACGTCGCAAGCTCACTGCCGAGAATCGTGATGCGCGCCGCCATCGGCGAGGTCCGGAACGGTGCGAGTTCGGCCTCGAACGCGTCCTTTTTGACAAATGGATTGTGACAGGCGAGCACCAGACGAACAGCATCGCTCGGCGTGAATGCCGCTTCAAAAGCACGCAGTAATTCCAGCTGGCCCTTGCGTGTCTCCAACTTGCCCACTTGCAGGAAGACCGTCTCCGGCCACGTGCGCACTGGCTGCACATGTTCATTGTAGATGTCGCGATCGACACCCAATGGCACGACAAACACCGGACGATCAGCAAGTCCGTTTGCGTAGCACACGTCGCGCGCCCACGGCGTACAGACAATCACGGCGTCCTGCATACGCAGATGCTGCATTTCGCTGTCGCTGAATGCGTCCGTCTCAAAAATCGTGAAGCCAACGCGTGGTCCGCGCCCCGCGTGCTGTGCGAGATCAAACGCCTGTGCCAGGCGCACACTCGGCACATCCGCACGAAACGCCGCGGGCGCCTGCAACGCCTGATCAAGTGCGGCGTTGTGTGTAATGGAACGATCCACCGCGCCCATCGGAAAGAACGCGACGGGAACACCTTGGGCTTGCAGTGCGCGCAGCAGGTGTGCACCCGTCACGCCGTATCCGGTTCGCGAGTGCGGCGCGCTCAGTGCCAGTCCGTCGCGCAGGGCATCCCATGACTCGTGCAGTGCCGTGCGACCGGTCTCGGCTTCAGGCAGCACAGAAAAGATCGCGTCTTCATAGTTGCTGGGCGCGGCGCTGACATCATCATGAATTGGCGCCGCCTCAAACAGGTTGGCCGGCACCGCGATCAGCGCCGACGCGGGCGCGTGATGCACCGGAACGAGCACGACGGCCCCATCCTGCTCCGCCAACTGGCAGGCGGAAAGTTTGGCGCTTTGCAGCGCGGCCTGAAGCGCGGGCCACTGCGCATCATCGATCACATCACTCACGCACAGCGCCAGCAGGCGGCCCGACGCACAGAGCGCGCTGAGTCGATCGCATACGAGCACCACATCCGAGGCCGCGGCATGCACAAACACACCACCATCCGGCTCCAGCCGCGAGGCCAGGGCGTCGGCGATTTCTTCCCACGGCTCGCTCGACATGCCCTCCACCCAGGCCCCAGCGTCCGCGGCTGCATCCTGCATCGCGGTCAGGTCCGACTCTTCGAGGCCGGCCACAAAGACCGTGGCCACACCGTTCGGCGCGGTGGCCGCGCTGAGCGCCACGAAGCCAAGTCCGGGTGCGAGGTCGATGACCAGATCACCGGTGCTGATCTGCTCGTCAAGGAACACGCGCACTTCCGCCGCCACGCCGCCCGCGGGCTCGAGCTCGGCGGCCTGCGCCCAATCCGGGTGGTCTGGACGGGCCGGCACAACAAAACGCGGCGCGCCGTCCGCGGTGAGTTGGACGCTGTCAATGCGATCAGGCGCGGAGGTTGAGGCGGCAGAACTTGTCATGGCTAGGTGCGAAGCGGTGAATGCGTCACGCGAACGCGACTCATAAATACACGATTCGTGCCAAAGCCCAAGTCGTTCAATAGCAAAGATTTAAATGATTTTACACGAGAGCGCCCTGCGACGCTCTTGCCGATCCTGCGGGCAGCATCGGCAACTATTGCCGATCAAGAAAGCACTGTACCGCGCGTTAAGCTCCCCAGCCGATCTCTGCCTGTAAAATCGCTAGAACCGGCAAGTATTGCCGAATACCGCTGCGCGACTTGTTCGATAAGTCATTGCATAACATCAACTTGCAAACGGCACAGTTTGTGCTTGTAGAGTGATCCGTGACGGGCGGCCAGAACTGCCCGCGTTGTCCACCTTCTGCCAGTCGCATGCCTGCTCGCGTCACCACAGATCTTCCATGTGCGGAATAGCCGGAGTCGTTCAGGTGTTCGGCGCCCCGGTTCAGCCGGGCGTGCTGCGCGCCATGACCGATATCGTGCGGCACCGCGGACCCGATGGTGAGGGCCAGTGGTCGCACGCTGGCGTGGGTTTTGGGCATCGTCGATTGGCCATTGTTGACCTGTCGCCCGCCGGCCACCAGCCCATGCGATCGGCCGACGGGACCATCGTCGTCACCTTCAACGGTGAGATTTACAACTGGCGGGAGCTCCGGCAGCAACTCGAAAAGTTGGGGTCAACTTTTCGAACGCAGAGCGACACCGAGGTACTGATTGAGGCCTATCGCGCGTGGGGCGTGAAATGTCTTGAGAAGTTCAACGGAATGTTCGCCTTTGCGCTCTGGGACTCCCGTGAGTCGCGCGTGCTGCTCGCGCGCGACCGGTTTGGCGTGAAGCCGCTCTACTACTCCTGGGACGGCGACACGCTGTTGTTTGGCTCCGAGATCAAATCGCTGCTGCAACATCCGACCATGTCGGTTCGGGTGAATGCCGCCGCACTCGGCGAGTACTTCACGTTTCAGAACGTCTTCTCCGACCAGACGCTCTTTGCTGGCGTGAAGCTGCTGCCGCGTGCGCACGCGATCACGCTGACCATGGGTCGCCCCGACACGTTCTCCGTGCGTCGGTGGTGGGACTATGAGTTCCGACAGGAACAGGGTGTGAGCGAGGCGGAGTACGTGGAAGAACTCGATCGTCTGTTTCAGGCGGCCGTGAATCGGCAAATGGACGCCGATGTCGAAGTGGGCACGTATCTGAGCGGGGGCATTGATTCAGGCGCGATTACCTGCGTGACCGCGCGTCGGTTTCCGAACGTGAAAAGCTTCACCGCCGGTTTTGATTTGTCGTCTGCGTCGGGACTGGAGCTCGGGTTTGACGAGCGTGCGAAAGCCGAGATGCTGTCGAACGCGTACAAAACGGAGCACTATCAGGTCGTGCTCAAGGCCGGCGACATGGAACGGGTGCTGCCGGAGCTGGTGTGGCACCTGGAAGACCTGCGCGTGGGGCAGAGTTATCCGAACTACTATGTGTCGCGACTCGCCTCACGTTTTGTGAAGGTGGTGCTTGCAGGCACCGGCGGTGACGAAATTTTTGCTGGCTATCCGTGGCGTTACTATCGCGCCGTCAAGAATGATGACGCGGCACAATATCTCGCCAAGTATTACGAATACTGGCAGCGCCTCATTCCGGATCAGCACCGCAGCGGATTCTTTCGCGGATCTGTCGCGTCACAGATGGATCACGAAGCTCCTGAACGAGCCTTTCGCGATGTGCTGCGCCGGCGCTCGTTTCTTGCGATGTCGCCCGATGACTACGTGAACCACTCGTTGTACTTCGAGCTCTCCACGTTTCTTCCCGGATTGCTGCTGGTCGAAGACAAGCTGTCTATGGCGCACGGCCTGGAAACGCGTGTCCCGTTCCTTGACAACGATCTGGTGGACTTTGCGATGCGCGTACCAGTCAAGTACAAGCTCAAGCATGTGGATCGCATCGTACGCTTTGACGAGAACACGCCCGGCGCGAAGGCGGACAAGTATTTCAACGAAACGGGCGACGGCAAGCTGATTCTGCGCAAAGCGTTGTCGCGCTACGTGCCCGCATCGTATGCGAACGGCAAGAAGCAGGGGTTCTCAGCACCTGACGGGAGTTGGTTTCGCGGACAAAGCATTGACTACATCCGCACACTGCTCTCACGCCGCGACGCCCGCCTGTACGAGTTCATCGAACCCTCGGTTGTGCACACGTTGCTCGATGAACACGTGTCGGGCCGCGTGAATCATCGTCTGGTGATCTGGTCGTTCCTGTGCTTTGAATGGTGGCTCCGACGCTTTCGTGATGCTGAGTCCTCAGCGATCGCAGCCTGACACCCGATATTCCGTCCGCTTCACATCATGGATCTCCGCGCGCAGTATCGCATCGTAACGCTCTGCATCGACGATCGGGTTGATCGTCGTATTCTCGACGGCGCACGATTGCTGACGGAAGCGGGTTGGCCTACACTCGTGATTGCCGGTCCGGCGCCAGATGATCTGGCCGATGAAGCGAGTTATCCGGATGTGCCAATCTTCAGGGTGACGGGCCCGCACGTGCCGGCCGGTCCAACTACTGATCACGGCGACGCCGCGGTCATTGCGGCCGGCAAACACTTTGCCTGGCATAGACGTGTGCTCAGTGCTGCACTTGCGTTTCGCGCCGAAGTTGTGATCGCGAACGACTTGCCGCAGCTCGCAGCCGGCATCATTGCCGCGCAGCATCACAACGCCGCGCTCATCTACGACGCGCACGAGTACTACCCGTCGCAGCCGTTCACGAAATCGCAGGAATCAACGCTCGAATCCATGGAGCGGGCGTTGGTGCCGTACGCAGACGCGCTCGTTACGGTGAACGACAGCATCGCCGACCTGATGGCCATGCGCTATGCCTGTCCGCGTCCGCACACGGTCCTGAACTGTCCCAGCCGACGACACAGCGCTGTGCTGCGCGCCGAAGACAGCCCCATGCGCGCCTTTCTCGGTGCGCAACCGCATCAGCGTGTGCTGCTGTATCAGGGAAACCTTGCTGCAAGCCGGAACCTCGAAGAGCTCGTTGACGGCATGGCGCTGGTGCAATCGCCAGATGTGATCCTCGCGTTCATGGGCAAAAGTTCAGCGGTTGGCGAAGCGCTCAAGGAGCGCGCCCGCGAACGTGGACTGCTCGGCACTCGCGTGCATTTCGTGCCGGAGAAATCGGCCGCTGAACTGCTCAGCTGGACGGTTGGTGCAGACGCCGGCATCATTCCGTATCCGCACTCTGACCTGAACACGTGGTTGGTGTCGCCGAACAAGTTGTACGAGTTTCTGGCTGCTGGTTTACCGATCCTCGCGTCCCACGGTCCTGAGCTTCGTCGTTTTGTGGGTGATCTCGGCGTTGGCGTAAACGCGCATCTGGCCACACCGCGCGACTTCGCGCTGGCGATTGAGGCATTTATGAGCCAACCTCTTGATGCCTACCGTGCTCGCGCCGCCGAAGTCAGCGCACGATTCACGTGGGAGCACGAAGGCCGGCAGTGGTTGTCAATAGTGGAACAGGCGGTGCTCGCCTCGCAGGCACGACGTTCACGGGGAATCGCGGCATGACAACCAGGACCGTTCCGCAAATCATGCTTGACTGCCCGGCGGGCACGATCTCCAGCGCCGAGTTGCGCTCGCTGCATCTGTCACTGCAGCTTCACGAATCTTCGCAGCTACAGGTTGTACCCAAGCTCGCGGCGAGTTCATGGGTTCAGTTTTGCAGCGACGCGGAGATTACCAAACTGCGCGAGTTCATGCAGCATGGTGCCGTGGCATTGGATCGGTTACTGCGTACGCCAACGTCGCTTCGTGTTCCGGCAACCCTGGTGCGTACTCTGGGCGACGAGCTGCGTGCGCTGCCCAATCCACTGGATCGGGACTTCGCCCGATCAGTCGGTTTTGCATCGCTTACCGACACCGTGATCGACGCGGCAACGCTGGAACGTGGCAAGCGTGAATCGACGCTGCTCGCGGCATCGCCGTGGCAAACCGAGCTGCTGCAGTCAGCAGGGCTCACAAACGTTCAGCAGTTCGCCACTGGTCTGGATTCACGTCGTTTCCATCCCGGCGCGCGGCGCAACGTGTTCGCCGGTCGTTTCGTGATCTACTCTGCAGGGCGATTGGACTATCGAAAGGGGCAGGATCTGGTCATCAACGCAGTGCGCGCGTTTCGACAGCGTCATCCTGATGCGTTGCTCGTTTGCGCGTGGCAACATCCGTGGCCCGAACAGCTTTCCACCTTTCCAGGAACCACGCCTTCGCTCGGGCTTCCACCGTTTGTTGGAGGGCAGCTCCAGATTGCGCCGTGGCTCTCACAGTTTGGCATTCCAGCCGACAGCGTGGTGGACGTTGGCCTTGTGAGCAACGGTTTATTGCCAGACATCGTTCGCGAGGCGCATGTGGGGTTGTTCCCCAATCGCGCGGAAGCAACGCCGTCAACGGCCATGCTGGAGTGCATGGCTAGCGGTGTACCCTGCATCGTATCGCACAACACGGCGCACAAGGAACTTGCGCAGCCAGCATTTGCCTATCCGCTTACCTCGTTGTCCCCCGTAAACGCAGCGGATGCTGGCGTGCGTGGCACTGATGGATGGGGCTCAGCAGACGTTGATGAAATCGTGGACGCACTGGAGCTGGCATACAGCGATACCGCCGACGCACGGCGTCGTGGTGTGGCTGCGGCTCGGCACGTTGCGCCACTCGGATGGCACAAACGTGCACCAGTATTCGCGGAGCTCATGCAACAACTCGCGCTCAGCAAGGTGGCAGCATGACTAATGCGCCCTGCGTGGCATTGGTCACTGGTGGAGCGGGCTTCATTGGCGGCGCACTTGTACGCGCGCTGCTGGCCGAGCAATACGACCGCGTCGTGTCGTTCGACAAACTCACGTACGCGGCTAATCCTCTGGCGCGCGAGGGGTGGCCGCACGACACGCGCCATGAACTGGTCGTGGGTGATATCTGCGATTCCGATATGGTAGCGCATACGCTCGCAACGCATCAACCAACGGTCGTATTTCATCTCGCGGCTGAAACGCACGTGGATCGCTCGATTGACTCGGCGCGTCCGTTTATCGAAACGAATGTGGTCGGCACACAGGTACTGCTCGACGCCTGCACGCGGTACTGGCGCGGAAGGCCGGAACCGCACGCGCACACCTTCAGGTTCGTGCATTGCTCAACTGATGAAGTGTTCGGCTGCGCTGCACCAGACGAGTTTTTCACTGAAGCAACACCCTACGCGCCGTCGTCGCCGTATGCGGCCAGCAAAGCAGCGTCGGATCATCTGGTGCGGGCGTGGCACGCCACCTACGGCTTGCCCACGCTGATCTCGAACTGTGGCAACAACTACGGCCCCTGGCAGTTTCCCGAGAAGCTGGTTCCGCATCTGATGGTGCGCGCGCTTCGCGGCGATTCTCTGCCGATCTATGGTAACGGATTGCAGCAACGCGACTGGATCTTCGTTGAAGATCACGCGAACGCGTTGTGTCGGATCGCTGCAGCAGGAGCGGTTGGCCGCACGTACGTTGTGGGCGCGCGTGAAGTTCGGTCAAATCGCAGTGTTGTTGACTCGCTGTGCGTTGCACTGGATCGTTTGTCGCCGCGTGCGGATGGACAATCGCACGCCTCCGCCATTGCGTTTGTCACCGACCGACCGGGACACGACACGCGCTACGCGCTTGACCCCTCGCGCATTGAGCGTGAGCTGGGCTGGGCACCGCGAACGTCAATGGAGCACGGTCTCGAGCAAACAGTGCGGTGGTATCTCGAGCATGCCAGCTGGTGGCAATCGATTCTTGGCGGTGCGTACGACGCATCGCGCCTCGGACTTGGAGCGCGCGTATGAAGGGCATCTTGCTCGCCGGCGGCGCCGGCTCGCGATTGTATCCGCTCACGGCGGTAGTGAGCAAGCAGTTGCTGCCGGTGTACGACAAGCCGCTCATCTACTATCCGCTCTCCACGATGATGCTGGCTGGCATCCGCGACGTGCTCATTATCAGTACGCCGTCTGAGCTGCCGCGCTTTTGCGAACTGCTCGGTGATGGCTCATCGCTGGGTTTGAGCTTGACGTACGCAGTGCAGCATGCACCGCGCGGCATTGCGGAGGCGCTGTGCATTGGTGAACATCACGTTGACGATCGCGGTGTGTGCCTCGCGCTCGGCGACAATGTGTTGTACGGCAGCGGCCTTGAGCCACGACTGCGCGAGGCCGCGTCGCAGCGCGAAGGCGCCACGATTTTTGGTTATCAGGTGCGTGATCCATCGGCGTATGGCGTGGCCGAAGTTGACGCCGCAGGACGGGTGCTTTCGCTGGAGGAAAAGCCCGCCGTACCGCGTTCATCGCTCGCTGTGGTCGGCCTGTACTTTTATGACGGAAACGCGCCACGCTATGCACGCGAACTCACGCCCAGCCCACGTTGTGAGCTCGAAATCACTGACCTCAACGCGCGTTACCTGCGCGAAGGAACGCTGCGTCTCAACCGCCTGGGTCGCGGCACAGCGTGGCTCGACACGGGCACGCCCGAATCGTTGATGGCCGCTTCCGCATTTGTGCACGCGATTGAAGAGCGGCAGGGCCTCAAGGTGAGTTGCCCGGAAGAGATCGCGTTTCGACTGGGATATATCTCTACCGAACAACTGGAGCGGCTTGCCGCTCGTTACGGAAGCTCGGCCTACGGCGCCTATTTGCGGCAGATCGTGCGCGAGGAATCGTTTACGAATACGATGGTCGCGCCAGTGGCTGATGCATCGCTTACATCACGTCCACGTGTCGCCGCATGATTCGCGTTCCATTCACACGACCCTACGTGTCGCCGTTCGGCGCGGCGTATGTTGCCGAGGCGATGGCCCACGGACATTTGTCGGGCGACGGGCCGTTTAGCAAACGTGTGCGATCGTGGCTGGAGCTGGCGCACCCGGGGCGCGGTGCGTTGCTGGTGCATTCCGGAACGGCGGCGCTGGAGCTGTGCGCGCTGCTGCTGGACCTGTCGCCCGGTGACGAAGTGATCATGCCGTCGTTCACCTTCACGTCTACCGCCAATGCGGTGGCATTGCGTGGTGCGACACCAGTGTTTGTCGACATCGATGATCGCACCATGAACATTGATCCTCAATGCGTGCGGGCCGCCATTACGTCGCGCACCAAGGCGATCTTTGTGGTGCACTACGCCGGTATCGCGGCTGATCTCGATGCATTGGGCGCGATTGCGGCAGAGTTCGGACTCGCACTTGTTGAAGATGCCGCGCAAGCCATTGGCGCGCAGTGGCGCGGCGTACCGCTGGGTGCAGTCGGAGACATGGGGTGTATCAGCTTTCACGCCACCAAGAACATTGGTGCTGGCGAAGGCGGCGCGTTTTTGTCGCGCCCCCAGTGGATGGCGCGCGCCGAACTGCTGCGCGAGAAAGGCACGGACCGTTCGCAGTATTTGCGCGGCGAGGTGGATCGCTACACCTGGCGTGACCTCGGCTCGTCGTATCTGCCGAACGAGCTCACGGCCGCCTTTCTGCTGGCGCAGCTTGAAGCATGTGCGATGGTGACCGAAACCCGGCGTGCAAGCTGGTACGCATACCACGACCTGCTCGAACCGCTGGAGCACGACCAGGTGCTCATGCGACCCGTCGTTCCGTCTGAGGCAACACTCAACGGCCACATCTACTTTGTGCGCTGCAACTCGCCAGCCGAACGCAACGCATTGATTCGTTCTCTCGCACAAGACGGATTCGGCGCCACGTTCCACTACCAGCCGCTGCACAATACGCCGGCCGGCCATCGTTACGCGCGAACACACGGCTCGCTTGAACGCACGCTTCGTGCGTCAGACTCACTCGTGCGACTACCACTCTGGCACGGCATTCACGAACACGTGCCGCAAGTTGTCGACAGCATTGAACGCTGGGCCGCATCACACCGTGCGGTGTGTGTTCCTGGTGTTGGCGCCGAGCATTTTCAGAGCATCTGACCAACCATGCAGCCGCTTCCCACAGACCGACCGCTGCGCATTCTGCTTGGCACCTGCGAAATCGCCGGACTACTTCCTGTTGTTGCCGACGCGTTTCGCGCCAACGGTCATCACGTAACAACGGTTGTGAAGGTGCGCAACGAGTGGTGGCCTGACACGTACGACTACGACTACTCAAATCGCGCCACCACTGCCCTCGACGCCATCGAGTTCGGCAACCTCGTCTCGCAGCATGATGTCTTGTACTTCCAGTGGGCCCGTCACAGTTTCGTAGATGATTTGAGCGATTTGCCGCTGTACCGCAAACTGGGCAAGCGCATCATCTATACGGCGCTTGGCTGTGACATTCGCGCCGGCGCGGCGTACTCGCAGTTGTACGAGCAGCACGGCCTGTCACTCGCCGAAGGGTTCGAGCTGATGCCGCTTGCGGCGACAATGCACGCGCATCGCATGATGGAGCTGTTTGCCGATGTGGTGTACGCGCAGCCGAACTTCGCGTCACTGGCCATCCGACCGTACCATCACGCCAGCGTTCCGATTCAGCTGGCGAAATACTTGCCGCAAGTGCACGGCCGTGAGGTACCGTTGGTGGTGCATGCACCGTCGAGTCGAGGGCGCAAAGGGTCACATGTGATTCTCGCGGCCCTGGAGCAACTTCGAACCGAGGGCGTGGCATTTGAGCTCCAGCTGATCGAGAACGTTCCGCACACCGAGCTGCTCAGTATTTTCAGCAATGCGGACGTTGTGATTGATCAAACCAACAATGCCATGCACGGCCGCACCACCGTGGACGCATGGGCGAGTGGGTGTGCAGTGGCGACGAGCGACTCACCGGAGATCGAGCGATTGCCCGCGCCGCGTCCACTGTGCCGCATTACCCCTGACGTGCGAGCCACAACGGAGCAACTGCGTCGACTGCTCACAAACCGAGAGTCTCGCACGCAGTTAGCGCACGAGGGGCTCGCGTATGTGCAGCAGTGGCACGATCACGTGAAGTTTGGTGCGCGCGCAATTGCGCATCTCACGGATCCGGCGGGCACCGTTGAGCACCATCCCGAGTTTTTTGCACGCCATTTCGCAGCGCCGACGAACGAGCCCATTCCGGATTATCTCAAGCAGCTCACCGCAGCGGTGCTCGAACAGTATGGAATGCCGGCGGACATCGACGCGCGTGCGCTTGCGTCACGTGGATTGTTGCTGCCGAAGGATGTCGCACGAGTGGCGGCCGCTCAGCGGCGGCGCCACTCGGCGCTCACCGCTGCTACGAATCGCGTGGCGTAACGTTTACCGTGGCGTGGAGACTGTAGCTTTCCACGTTGCTCACAATCTGCCGTGCACGACGCTGCGCTGTGTTGAACACCAGCGGACCGCGCAAGTTGGTCGTGGCAGGCTGTCCCTTCGCGGCAGGCAGGGTCACCACCGTGAGCACCAGAGCATCGGAGGCGTTCGTGAGTCCAAGAAACTTCTCGTCACCCGCGCCGAGATCCACCTCGTAGCCGGCGTGCGCCACAAACGGATCCACCAGCAGAAATGCGAGGCCTGGTTCGTCCGTCGCCTGCAACCACCAGAAACTCGGGCGTTCACACGGAACCAGAGCAAACTCTCGGTGCGATTCGAATCCGTGCATCCCTTCTGGAAACGTGTACAGACTTTCCGCGGGAATGACGGTATCACCAAGCACGAGCGATTCGATAACGCGCTCGGGAACTGACGTTTCAACAGCAGATGGTGCCACAAGCATGGAAGGGTCGGGCGGGACGCTGGCGTTCGATCCGTCGAAGCCAGCGCTCATAGATAGTTGGCGAGGCTCAATCCAAGCACTCGCGAGGTGGCCGACATGGCGGCCTGGTACATCGTCTGGCGTCCTACAAGCTCGACCATCGCCTTGTCGACCTCGGTGTCACGCAGCTCTGAACGGAATGCCTTCAGCGTGAGTTCGAGATCGCCCAGCGAGGTTTCTGCCGCCATGAGTTCGTTCGCACGCGCACCCTGCGTACCAATCAACGACTGTACGCTGGACGCAGATTCGCGCAGACTGTCGATCGCGGTGGAAATTCCGGCGACATCGTTGGCCCCAAGTGCTTCTGACAGATCGCGCAGACTCGACAGCGCGTTCGTATCGAGAAACACCTGCGTGCCGTCGTGATTGGGCACCATGAAGCGGCCGTCGCTGATCTCGATCGGAATCGTGCCCGACGGATCTACCAGCGTACCAGGCGGATTCTCCAAGGCGCGAAAGTCGCCACCGGCCGTGGGCGGATTCTGAAACGGTGCCTCACCGCCGCGTGTGCCGCCAAACAGGAAGTCGTCGCCAAAACGGGTGTTTGCGAGTCCGACTACGAAGCCGATCAGCGAATCTACCTCGTCCTTTACCGACAAGCGCGTTGCGGCGGTCGCTGTGCTTGACGCCTGCGACACGGCGAGCTCAAGGGCGCGGCCGAGTCCGTTGGTCAGACTGTCGAGCACGCGCTCTTCGGTATCCACCTTGGCCGTCGCCATGCGAATGTTGCGACGGAACTGCTCAATGGCGCGCATGGAGCTGCCAACGCGCACCACTTCGGAGCCGGAGGTCGGATCCTGCGACATTTTACGCAACCGCAGACCCGACGCGATATCTTCTCGCGCGCGTTCCACTGACTGCAGATTCTGCTGCAGACGACTGATGCTGTTGCGAAGAACCGTCTGATTGGTAACGCGCATCGGCGACTGAGAACCGGGAAACAGGATCACGCGCCAGCGTGGTTGCACGTCACAGATGGCGCACGTCTATTACAGTGTCGGCCGGGCTCAGCAGATCTTGAGCGTCGGCACAGGAATCCCTTCAGAGGTGTCGATGAGCAAGGACCACATCAAGGAATACTGGGAGCAGCAAGCACATACGCATGCCGACTCGCACTGGGCTTCCTGGGGTGATCATTGGATGATCGATCTCGAAATCGAGACGATCGGCAAGCATATTGGGCCACATGATCGGGTGCTCGATATCGGCTGCGCAAACGGATATTCCGCGTTCCGGCAGGCCGAAGTGCGAAAGCCGGCGGCCATAACTGGCGTCGACTTTGCGCCGGCCATGATCGATGCCGCCCTTCGTAGCAACCAAGGCCGATCCGATACCACCGCTCTCGACTTTCATGTCGGAGACGTGCGCGCTCTCGATTTCGCCGACAACACGTTCGATCTGGCGTACACCACGCGCGTATTGATCAACCTGCCCACATGGGAAGAACAGAAGCAGGGGATCGACGAGTGCCTGCGGGTCGTCAAACCCAATGGTCTCGTGGTGCTTTCCGAAGGGTTCTGGGAGCCGCTTGTTCTATTGAATGCCATGCGGGCGCTCAAGGCGCTGCCGCCACTGGTCGAGCACGATTTCAACCGCTATTTGAAAATGTCGTCGCTCGACGCGTTTCTGCGCGGGCGCCATCTGCAATACGAGGTCGAAGACTTCTCGTCGATTTACTATCTCGGTTCGCGTTTTCTTCGGGAACTCGTCACCGATGCTTCCGCGTATCCCGGCTTCAGCAACCCTGTGAACGAGCGCTTCTTCGCGCTCGAACGGGAGTTCTCCGGGGGTGGCTTTGGCATTCAGCAGGCAATCGTGATTCGCAAACCCGCGCCCTGATCTCCCGTTCAGGGTTGCACGTCACACCAGAGGTGCGTCTATTTCACGATCGGCCGGTTCCGTCACGGCGTCGCGCTCGGCAAGAATGTCCCCTCACGCATCCGCTCAGGCCGCATGGCAACCATCCTGTACGTTGATGACGAACCAAGTGTCGGACTAATCCTTCAGGATACGCTGGAGCGGGCGGGACATACGGCCATCGGCGCGCGTAACGTGCCAGAGGCGCTGCAGATATTGCCGCGCGGCGATATTGACCTGATCATCAGTGATTATCGCATGCCAGGCCTCACCGGCCTCGAGTTTCTGGCCATGCTGGCGCGGGAGGGTTACGACATCCCGCTGATCATGCTCACCGGCTACGCATCTATTGAACATGCCGTGGCCGCGATCAAGGCCGGCGCCATCGACTACATCACCAAACCGGTGCGACCGCAGCAGATGGAGCTCGCGGTTGATCAGGCGCTCGAGTTCGTGCGACTGCGCCGTGAAAACGAAGCACTGCGCAAAGAAGTCCTGCAGTATCGCAATGAACGGCAGATCATTGGTGATTCCGCACCGATCCGTCGCATCATGCAGACGGTGGCCATGGCAGCACCAACGCGCGCCACGGTGTTGCTGCAGGGCGAGTCGGGTACCGGAAAAGAACTGTTCGCCCGCGCGCTGCATGATCAGAGCGAGCGTCGCGAGAAGGCGTTCATTCAACTGAACTGCGCGGCGCTTCCCGAAGGACTCATTGAGAGCTCGCTGTTCGGTCACGAAAAAGGCGCCTTCACCGGCGCCATCAAACGGGTTGAGGGGGCATTCGAGCGAGCGCATCGTGGCACGCTGCTCCTCGACGAAATCAGCGAAATGCGTCTCGACCTGCAGGCCAAACTTCTGCGCGTGTTGCAGGAGCAGGAGTTTGAACGCGTCGGCGGTACCAGTCCGATCAAGGTAGACGTGCGCATTATCGCCACAACGAACCGCGATCTCGCCGCTGAAGTGGAGGCGGGCACCTTCCGTCAGGATTTGTACTATCGACTGAGCACGATTCCCATTCAGATCCCGCCGCTGCGTGATCGTGCGGAAGATGTGCCGGTACTCGCGCTTCGCTTTGCCATGAAAGTCGCGCACGAACTTGGCAAGAAGATTGAAGGACTCTCACCCGACGCGCTGCACGCGCTTCAGCAGTATTCGTGGCCGGGTAATGTGCGCGAGCTGCAGCATGTGATTGAGCGCGCGGTGATTCTCACACCCGATCCGATCATCCAGCCACACTGCCTCGAAGGCACGCGCTTTGGGCTCGCACACTCGCTGGGTGCGACGACGGCGCGCGGCATGCGCGCCACGCCGAACAGTGGTAACGGGGCCGTGGCCACACCACCGGGTGGCGTCGCGGCCACTCCGCCCACCGGTTCAAAACCCGGCAGCATTTCACTCGGCTCCTTGAACGTTGCCGACGCTGAACGCGTGCTGATCCAGCATGCACTCGCCGCCAGTGGCGACAACCGCACGAAGGCCGCCGAGCTGCTTGGCATTTCGGTGCGTACGCTGCGCAACAAGCTCAATGGACCGGGCGCGAAAGACGACGACAGCGACGAGTAGTCCAAGCTATAGATGTGACGCGCGCATGGATGGTTCCTCGCTCACGGCGTTGGAGGCACCGATGCTTCTGCGATCGGCACGTTGAATGGATCACACCAGATAATGACCCAGCGATAACTCACGTTGGCGGGCACCTGAAACGTGTAGGTCTGCGCTCCGCTGCGACTTCGGAGCGCGCCAATACGAAGCGGCTGGCCGGTGTTTGGATTGTTGGTGGTGTTGAGGTACAACACCGGGCCTGGTGGATTGCCGAGCGTGAAGTCGCTACTCAACTCGAGTCGCGCCACGCCGTTCGCAATTGCCAGCGTAGCGACTCCCGTCACCGGATATCCAGTGCGAACAAATCGACCGGAGGAGACGGAATCCGCTGGCACCATCGGTCCCGTCGGAGACGGCGCAACCGGCACCGCATCGGGCGCCACGGGAGGTTCGGCAGAGTTGCACGCGGCGGCGGAAACAATGCAGAGCGCCATGAGCAATGATGCACTACGGTTAATCTTCACGGCCGGGAACCCAGGTTAAAGATTTGATGTCAGTCATCGCACGCTCCCTCGTTTGTTCGGTGTCCTGCAGAAAGCCCACCGCAGCGATGGCGGGCGGAGGTGTCTTCCAGATGCGTTCGAAGTCAGCAAACGGATCCACCTCGACGCGGCGCCAATCGGCCGATGGTTTTTCAATGCTGATTACGAACACGTCGCGCGACGCAAATCCGGCGCGTTCGTACCCGACGGGCTCTGCGCCGCTCACCGAGTAGAAAATCGTCTTGGGTGCGCGACCGATCGCGCGAATCGGTCCAAATGCAACGAACACCCGAAGTGCGGCATCATCCGTCGCTTCCGAACGCAGATCGGCGGATTGCGGATGAATCAACGTTCGCCATGACCAGGAGAGTCGACCCGAGGCGGGACGCAGTACGGGCGCAACCTGTCGGACAAACCAACCGGCTTGTGATTTCCCCTGCACTCGAAGGAGCGCACCACCCGTATCGGTGACCACGATCGACACGGGCGCAGACTGACCACGAACTGCGCGCGTTCGCCATTCCGCAGGCAGCGCGCGCCCACCGTCGCCCGGTGCGAACTGCAAAAACTCGCGCGGCTCAGCAACTGAGAGAATGAGCGAAGCTAACGGAACGCCGATCATGACAATCACAGCTTGCTCATAGGACCCAGTCCCCGGAAAAATGATGAGTGAAACGCGCGGACGCGGTGCCTTTTTCAAGCTGCAGATACTCGGCAGAGGCTGGGGGTGACACAAGTATCCGGCGTGACGGCCAGTAGTTCCCGTCGTGCTGGCGTAACGCCATCAACACCGAATCGGATCACATAACCGCGTCCGGTTCGCCATATTGCGCCAGTTGCGCGAACGCACAGTTTGACTTCCACGAGTTTTGCATGTCTCTGCTCACTGGTGTGCCAGCGTTTACGGCCGAACAAGCGGCGCTCTTGGCCGAGCGATATTTGGGGGTCACAGGCAGCGTGCTGATGCTGCCGAGCGAACGCGACCAGAACTTCCGCCTGCGCACTGCGCACGCCGGCGAGTTTGTATTAAAGGTGTCGAACGCACACACATCCGCCGCGATCATCGAGGCGGAGTGCGCAATGCTGCGCCACGTATCCGCGACCGCCCTCTGTCCAACGCTTGTGCCGGCGTTAGACGGTGAGCTGATCTGCATGCACGATGGACACATGGTGCGTCTGATCACCGCGCTTCCTGGTGAGCCGCTTGGCACCGTCTCGCTGCACACCGATGCCCTGCGCCGCGACGTGGGGCGTGCCGTTGCAGCACTCACCAACGCGCTCAGCGGGTTCGACCACGCGGCCCTGCACCGCGATTTTCACTGGGATCTAGCACGAGCCCCGGAGGTGATCCGCGAACACGCGTCACGCGTGTCAAACCACGCGGTTCGCGACGCTGTTACCGCTTTTCAAACGCAGTATGAGCGAGATGTGGCGCCACGCCTCGCGCAACTGCCAATGAGTGTCATTCACGGTGATGTCAACGACTACAACGTGCTGGTGGACGCGCGCATGCAGCGCGCCACGGGTCTCGTTGATTTTGGCGATGCCGTGTTCAGCCATACGGTGAATGACCTTGCAATTGCGATGGCGTATGTTGCGCTTGGAGCGGATGACCCGCTCGCCGCAGCGGCTCAGGTTTTGCATGGGTATCACGCAGTGCGTGCACTCAACGAGACCGAAATTGACGTGCTGTTCACGCTGATGTGTACGCGTTTGTGCGTAAGTACATGCCTCGCGGCGACACAACGTGCGGAGCGACCAGACGATCCGTATCTCGCAATCAGTCAGCAGCCGATCGAGCGAACGCTCCCGCGGCTTTCGGCTGTACACCCACGTTTTGCGCGCTACACATTCCGTCATGCATGTGGCTTGTCACCTGTGCCGCAGTCACCCCGCATCGTGCAGTGGCTTGTGCAGCACGCCACGGAGTTTGCTCCGGTGCTGGGCCAGGACCTGCGCGTGACACCGGTCGTGCCGCTCGACTTCAGCGCGGGCAGCGCCCTCATCAGCAGTCAAACTGCGCTGAACGAACCTGCGCTCCTGGATCAACGCATTCAGCACCTGCTCGATCGCGCGGGTGCAACAATTGGCGCAGGCGGATACGATGAAGCGCGGCTGATCTATCACTGGCCGCTCGAACCGCGCGCATCGGAACCGCGTACGATTCACATCGGCCTCGATCTCTCCGCACCGCCAGGTACACCTATCTTTGCGCCGCTTGATGGCGAGGTGTACGGATTTGAGTTCGCAGACGCGCACCACGACTACGGCCCGGTGATCGTGCTACGGCACGTGACCACGGGTGAGCATCCCGTGGAGTTTTTCGCACTCTACGGTCACCTCTCGCTCGACTCGCTGAGCAAGCTGAAAATCGGGCAGCAAATCACCAAGGGTACCGAGTTCGCGCGCATCGGCAGTGCGCCCACAAATGGGAACTGGTGGGCCCATGTACACGTGCAGCTGATTGTGGACATGCTCGACGTGCCGTGCAACGTGAACGGTGCCGTGCGGGCCAGTCAGCGCGCCGTGTGGCACAGCATCTGCCCGGATCCAAACCTGCTGCTCGGCATTCCAGCGGCGCATCTCGCAACACACGATACGGCTCCGGAGATTGCCGCAGCACGAGCCCGTTTGTTGTCGCACAACGTGAGTGTGTCGTACGGTGACGCACCACTCAATATTGTGCGTGGTTTCGGTCAGTATCTCTACAATCAGCACGCGCATCGCTTCATTGACGCGTACAACAACGTGGCCCATGTGGGTCACTCGCATCCCCGGGTCGTTCGCGCGGTGAGCGATCAGCTGGCCGTGCTCAACACCAACACGCGCTACTTGCAGGAACAGCTGACGGAGTACGCAGAGGCGCTCACCGCAACGCTTCCCGATGCGTTGAGCGTCTGCTTCTTTACCGCATCCGGCAGCGAGGCCAATGAGCTCGCACTACGACTCGCGCGCAGTTACACAAACGCGCGCGACATGATCGTGATGGACGCGGCGTATCATGGACACACGACCACACTCATCGATCTCAGCCCGTACAAGCACAATGGTCCGGGTGGGCAGGGGCCACCGGACTGGGTGCACGCATCACCGATTCCGGATACCTACCGGAACCGCGGGTACACCGGCGAGCCCGGCGCGTGGTTTGCAGCGCAGGTAGGACTGGTGATTGATCAGTTGCAACAAACGGATCGCGCACTGTGCGGATACATTGCCGAAACCTGCCCGAGTGTTGCCGGCCAGATTATGCTGCCCACCGGGTATCTCGCCGCCGTGTATGACCGTGTGCGCGCGGCCGGCGGCGTGTGCATTGCCGACGAAGTGCAAACGGGCTTCGGTCGTATCGGTTCACACTTCTGGGCTTTCGAACAGCACCAGGTGCTTCCCGACATCGTGGTGCTCGGCAAACCGATTGCCAACGGCTATCCAATGGGCGCCGTTGTTACCACCCGTGCGATCGCCGATCGCTTTGACAACGGCATGGAGTACTTCAGCACGTTTGGTGGCAGCACGGCGGCGTGCGTAGCGGCGCGCGAAACGCTGGCGGTGACACTCGAGGAAAAGCTGCAGCACAATGCGCAGCGCGTGGGAGATTCTCTCTTACAAGGCCTGCGCAACCTCGCACACACCCACGATATTATCGGTGACGTGCGCGGCGCCGGACTCTTTCTCGGCGTTGAGCTGGTGCGTGACCGGGAAACGCGCACTCCAGCAGCCGACGAGGCCTCTCACGTTGTGCAGCGCATGCGCGCACACGGTGTACTGGCTGGCACCGACGGCCCGCATCATAATGTGATCAAGCTTCGTGGCCCGATGTGTCTGTCGCTACACGATGCCGAGCAAATTCTGCACGTGATGGAGCAGGCGCTTCGCGAAACACCGCGCTGACTAGGGATCCTTGCGATACACCAACGACAGTACGCCAGGATCACCGGTCATCTGAAACGACAGACGTGTGCCGTCCCACGTTGCCGCCGCACTCGCACCACTCATTGCCGTGAGCGTGACCGCACCAGCGTTCTGTGTCCATGTGCCGCGCGTGGAGTCCACGTACGTCGAGGGAAACCCTGCGACGGTTTCGCGCGTGGTGGTCGCCATGACAAACTGGCCACCCGCCTGCATGGCCATTGTGCTGCCGGTCATTTCCAGCCTGAACCCACCCTCGTTGAAGAGCGTGAACGGGAGTGGTCCGGAGTTCACCGTTGTCAACGTGAATGCACCGACTACGGGGTCGGTCCCACTCGGTGGCGGCGGCGCAGTCGGTCCGCCCGAATCACTGCCTCCGCACGCGGCCAGCGTGACGATCGACATCGCAAGCAGTAGCTTCCGCGTACGAGACCGTAACGTTCGGCCTCTCCCACGCGTCACACACGAGCCATGACACACTTCATTCGACGTTCGATGCATCAGCGGGTTCTGGTGGCAGTGGTGAGCCTTTCGGCCATTATTGCGTGCAGCGGTTCGGATTCAGTCCAGCCGGATCCTGAATACCCCATGTCACTGGATGTCTTCACTCCAGGAAACATTTTCAGTCCGGCAACCGCCGACATTGCTGTTGGCGGAACCATTCGTTTTCGCATGACCGAGTCGCCGGATGGTGACGGACATAACGCACTGTTCAACCGGAGTGTCACGGGCGCTCCTATCGACGTTCCCATTGTGAAGGACACGACCGTATCACGTACGTTCACCACCGTGGGAACGTTTTCGTACTTCTGCACCGTACACCCCGGCATGACCGGCGAAGTCATCGTGCACTAAGCAGTTCCGCTACACCACCACACCGCGAAACGTTGGTGTGAATCCCGGGAACACAAATCCGAGATTCGAGTTTTCCAACCGCTTCTCCACGATCTCGGCCAGCACATCACGATAGTCCATCGTCACGCGCAGGTCCTGACGGTTCTCCAGCTGATTCTCTGCCAGCCCGGGCCAGCCGGCCGTCAGCACGCGGCCGCCGGCAATCTGTGAACCCATCGCAAACATCGCGGTTGCACGGCCGTGATCGGTTCCGGCGCTACCATTCTCCTTGGCGTTGCGACCAAACTCTGATACCGCGACGGCAGTGACCGGATAGCTCGTGGCAATCACGTCGGCCCAGAACGCGCCAAGTGCTGTTGAGAACTGCAGCATCAGAGTGAACATCTGACCAGCGTTCGGATCCTGTGTGGCGTGTGTGTCCCAACCGCCGATATCAATCGACGCGGCTTCCAGACCGATATCCGACTTGATCAGCACCGCGATCGCACGCAATGCGCGACCAAAGGACGTATTCGGATAGGTGACACCGTTAGCCGGCGTGTACCCGTTGACGTTCAAGGTGGACAGCAACTCCATCGTGCCAATTGCATCAAGCGCGGCCGACTTGAGCGGATCGACCGTGTTGCCAAAGTTGTTTTGCAGCATTGCGGTGCGAGCTGCACGGGTGGAGGATGACCCACCGATTGAGTAGTTCGCCGGATCGGCAATCGGCAACGTTTTTGGCCCACCCACGAGCGTCTTGGCCAAACCGGATCCGATGCCAATGCCGCGCAGTTTGCTGTCGCTCTTGATCGGCGGCACGCTCGCGAGATGTCGACCAAGCCAGCCTGTGGTCAAGTCGGGATCGACCGGCTTGCCCACCTCCATGTAGCGCTGCGCGTCAAAGTGCGAGCGCGACGTGTTCGTGAGCTGCCCGACCGCGTGCAACACAAGCAGATCGTTGTTCAGATACGCCGGCAACAGCCCCTGCATGGCCGGAGGGAATGCAAAGAAATTGTCGAGCGCAATCGCTTTGTTCTGCGACAACGAATCCGGCGCGGGTGTCGCAATCGTTGGCCGGATCGCATAGTAGCGTGGATCCGTGTGCGGAATTACCATCGCGAGACCATCAGTTCCGCCTCGCATGAAGACCGATACCATTACATCGCGCGTCGCCGAGTAGTGATCAGCGAGCGTGATCCGCGGCAGCCATGCCGGAAAAACAGCAGCGGCGGCAGTCAACTGGGCCGAGGTGGCCATGAAGCGCCGCCGCGACAGGTGCTGATACTCGGAGCAGCCGGTGTCGTCGGCGTGTTCGTCGTGACTCATGATTGTGGCTCCTGGCTCAGTACCATTGGAATTCGTAGCTGCACAACGCGAGAGCAATCACTTCCCGAACACGCGTCGCGTTGAACGTGCCGCCACGCAAATACGTCAGCAGCGCCTCACGAGTGTGCGTCGCCAGTTCGCCTCCGAAGAACTCGGTTTGAATCCGATCAATCGCGGCGTCTGGTGTACCGGCCAGGTAGGGCGCGACATCCACGTTCAGTGACGTCGCCGATGCCGAGTTGGCGAGTGTGGTGCCGAACGCCCAGCGTGGGGCCACGTTGCCAACCCAGTACTCCATCAGATCTGGATAGCCATCTGGCGTCTCGTACTGAAACAGGGGCTGTCCGATCACCCGCACTTGTCCCGTCATGGACGTCGCTGTGGTCATCTCGGCGTTCGTTGCACGAAGGCCCGACGCGACCAGATGAAAAGGCCGCTTGAGTTTGGCCGGCGCGTTCGTGACGAATCCTTCATTCAGCACGGCCCGCACGATGCGTTTGATGTCGCCGCCCGTTGCCTTGTACGCACCAGCGATGGCGCTGATCTGTGCCTCGGTGGGCTCAGGCGTGATGAACCACTTGAGTAACTTTGTTGCCAGATAGCGCGCCGTACTCGGGTGGTTGATCAGCACGTCAAGCATCATCTCACCTTCGTTGATGCCGGCCGCGCCCGTTGATGTCGGCGTGGCGGGTATCTGTACACCGAGCACCGTCTTCGCGCCAAAATCATGTCGGGACGCGTTGAACAAAAACGTGCCCGCTCCTGAGATAGTCCAACCGGTGAACACACGCGACAATTGCTCAACGTCTGCTTGCGTGTATCCGCCATCTACGCCGATGGTGTGCAGCTCCATCAGCTCACGGGCGTAATTCTGGTTGGGCGAACCAACGCGGCTCAAGTTCTGATCGAGGTACGCCAGCATCGCCGGGCTGTGCGCGCTGGCCTTGAGCAAATCACCGAACTTGCCCATCGCATGCTTGCGAATCACTTCCCGGTCGTCGATCGCCTTGAGATAGCCAACCTTGTCAATCGAAATGTTGAAGTGATCGCTCCAGAACTCCACCATGCGCTCATACAACTGCCGACGCGAATAGGCCGCACGGTAGAGTGTGGCATCCTGCAACTGCGTGCGAACAGTACCGGCGTTCACCGGTGCCAGCTGCAGCTCCGTTTGCGAGAGAAGCGGCCAGCGCTGCGCGACGGTCGCCTCGACGGCGGCATCGTCGATCTGCGTGTAGTTGACCTGTTCGTTCAACCACTGTTGATACCCGCGATTGTTGACGTCGAGCACATCACCGCTGCGCAGTCCGTTGGTTGCACGTCGCAACAAACGCAATCGAGGATCAGCCCAGCTCGCGGGCGTTGGTACAAGCGCCGATATGTTCAGCGATTCGGCAGCGGATGACGCAACCGACGCTCGCGCCCGACCCGTCGCCTGACGCAGGAAATCGCGACGGTTCGCAACATTCACATCGCGCGCGGTGTCCGACTGCACAGGCATGTTCACTTCCTCTGGGAGAACGGAGACACGGGGCGCGCTGGCATGGGCTCACGGCGGGATTGAGATGACCAGCAGTGACTGGAGTATGCGCACCCTCCGGCCGGAACGCCACGGGCGATCGAGTCACAGCTATTACACGGATGGCCCTGCCGAACCCTGCCATACGCGCCCGTAGTCGTGGCCCACGAAACGCGCTAACGTTGACGATACACAGGCGTCTCCCGTTACGGTCGATGAGCGCAAACCGTGGTGTCGCGGCGCGTGTCCAAAGACACGGCTTCTCCCTCCCCTCGCAGCTCCCTCCCATGTACGGTCCTCACGTGCGCGTTCGTCGACGTGCTTTCACGTTGATTGAGATTCTGGTCGTCATCGTCGTCATTGCGATCCTGGCCGCGCTGGTTGCGCCAAACGTCTTTCAGCACGTTGGCGCGGCCAAGTCCGCGACCGCCAAGTCGCAAATGGAAATGATCGCCACCACGCTTGACGCCTATCGACTCGACAATGGCTCGTACCCGTCGTCCGAGCAGGGACTAAACGCTCTGTGGGAGCTGCCGTCGATTCAGCCGCCGGCAAACTGGCGCGGACCGTACCTGCGAAAGGCCGTACCGCTTGATCCCTGGGGACGCGCCTACATCTACATCTTCCCCGGACAGTCCAATCCCACTGGCTTCGATCTGATTTCGCTTGGCGCCGATGGCCAGCCTGGCGGCGACGGTGAAGACGCCGACATTCTGAGCTGGCAGTAGACGTTTCCATCCGGCCACACACGCATGCCTGCCTTCGCGTTCAAAGCGGTCAATACCGCCGGTGCCAGCCTGCGGGGCGTTGAACACGCCGCCAGCGCCGGTGCGTTGTCGCGAACGCTGGAAGACCGTGGCTTGCTGGTGCTCGAAATCGCCGATGCACCCGATGGCGCGGCCGCGAGCACGGGCGGTGCACGCTTCGGCAGTCGACGTGAAGTGCTGGAGGTCACGCGCGCGATGGCGGCGTTGCTTCCAGCGGGCATGCCGCTGGCGCAAGCGCTAAATGCCGCGACCGGCGTTGCGTCCGGTTCGGTGCGCGATGCACTGCAGGAAGTGCGTGCGCGCGTGGAACGCGGCGAAACGCTCTCGGCCGCGATGACGGCGTTTCCTGCTCTCTTCTCCCGCATGTACGTGGGCGTTGTGCGCGCGGGGGAGCGCAGTGGCGACCTCGACAGTGCGTTCAATCGTCTGGCGATTCAGTTGGAACGCGACGAACAGCTGCGCGGTCGCGTGTTGTCCGCGGCGATCTATCCACTGCTGCTCGCGGCGGCCGGAGGGATCGCCGTGATCGTCTTGTTGTTTTTTGTGCTGCCGCAGTTCGTGGAGTTGCTTGAGGGCACCGGAGCACAGCTGCCAACGTCCACGCGCTTTCTGCTCGGCGCTTCGGCGTTCTTGCGTCGCTTCTGGATGCCGTTGATGCTCATTCCCGCCGGTGCGGTGTTGTTGGGCGTCTGGATGCGACAGAGTGCAGAAGGACGACGTGCGGCCGCGCAGCTGATGCTGGCGCTGCCACTGGTACGAACCCTTCGCATGTATGCGCTGGCGGCGCGTTTTGCACGACTTGTTGGCGTGCTGATCGGCGGCGGCGCGCCGTTGCTGGCCGCACTCGATGACACGGTGGAATCCCTGAGCGATCCGATCGCGCGCGAGCACGCCGAACGCATTCGCACGCGCGTGCGTGAAGGCAGCTCGCTGCGCGCCGCCGTGGCGGACAGCGCCATCTTTCCCCCGTTGCTCGCGCAGTTGATCGGCGTTGGTGAAGAGGCCGGTCGCTTGCGTGAGTTTCTCATGAAG
This sequence comes from Gemmatimonadaceae bacterium, assembly GCA_051859245.1. GTDB lineage: Bacteria > Gemmatimonadota > Gemmatimonadetes > Gemmatimonadales > Gemmatimonadaceae > JAABRT01. Next base: position 93,913 of record JBHYGA010000006.1, on the reverse strand, counting down.
GCGGCTGATATTTTTGAAGAGCGCACGGAACGTGCGACACAGCGACTGGCCACACTCGCAGAGCCCGTCATGATCGTGATTTTCGGCGCGATTGTCGCGCTGATCGCACTGTCGTTGCTGCAGGCTATCTACGGCATCAACGCCACGTCGTTCGCATGAGCACACGCCTGCGCCGCGGATTCACGCTCTGGGAAATGACGATCGTGTTTGCGATCATGGCCGTCACGGCGTTGCTCGTGGTGCCGCAGTGGGCGTCGCTCAGAAACGATGAGCCGCCGAGTCTCACCGACGCGATTCTCGGTGTGCTGCGCGATAGTCGCAAGCTGGCCATCGTGTCGTCGCAAACCGTGGCGCTGCGCATCGATCCGGTGAACGGCCTGTATCGTGTGGACACGACAGGCATTTCGGGTTCTGGGTTGTACGCCGAGGGCCAACTCGATCTGGGCGTAGTGGAATCCATGGAGACGGATCGTCCTCGCTTGCAGTTCGTATTTCGTCCAAGCGGCGCCGCGTTCGCCGATACGTTGCTTGTGAGAGGAACGCGCGGCACGTCAGTCATCGCCGTTGACCCCTGGAGCGGAGTTGCAGGTGCGTATGCGCGCTAGACGCGGCATCTCGCTCTTCGAAGCCATCGCATCATTGGCGATTGTGGCCGTGACCACTATCAGCGCGCTGGCCACGGTCGGCGCGGAGATGCGCACGTCAGAGCGCGCGCGTCGCGCCATCGAAGTGGAAGCATTGCTGAGCGAACGCGTCAACCTGTTGAATCTGGCGACCGATCGAGAGCTCCAGAGTCTCCCGGATTCCATCGCGGAGGGTCAGTTCGACGCGCCACTCGACGGCTATACGTGGACGACGGAATCAGCACCGCATGCGATTTATCCGGGGCTATACGATGTGACGATCACACTGCGCTGGATGGACGGTTCGAGTACCGTCCACACCGCGCAGTATCGACGCCCACCGTTTGCAACGCGCGGAGGCAGTTCGTGAGCCGCGCGCCGCACGCCGTCTTGCCCCGTCGCGTCGCACGCGCGTCGCGAGCGGGAATGACGCTGGTTGAGCTGGTGGTGGGTGTCGTGATCACGGGCCTCATGGCGGCCGCTGGTGCCGCGGCCTTTGGCACCATCATAGATCATCGTCGCGTTGTGGTCGACTCGTCGCTGCAAGTCGAACGCGCAGCGGCACTACGTGACTTGCTGCGAAGCTGGGTGTCGTCGGGATCGATTCGCATACAATCGCAGGGCGCACCTGGCGTTTCCGCCAGAGCGTCGGCTGTTCGGACGGCCACCTCCAGCTCGAGTCTCGTGCCGGTAATCACCGCCGCAGTGTCGAGCGGCGATGAACTGCGTTTCAGTACGAGCGCACTCACACCGGCGCTCACACCAAACGTGCTGGTGCGACTGTTTGTGGATGGCGATCCCAATACGCTTGAGCAGGGACTCACCATCGAGTATCAGCAGAACGCCGCCGCGCCGTTGCAACGTCGTCAGCTGGACTCGGCGATTACTCAGATCACGGTGGAGTATCTGGACCGCACCACCAATCGGTGGACACCTGCATCTGAAGTGGCAGCCATTCGACCGATTGCCGCACGTCTTTCGTTTGCTTCGGATACGAGTGAGGTGCACCCGCTGCTTTCCTTGCCACTCGTGTTTGCGATGCCCGGTGCGGGACAAGCGGCCGGCGTTGATGACTCCGAACTTGGCCCTGGTGGTGGTGGCGCCATTGGTGGTGGAATTCGCGGCGGTGGTGGTGGTGGACGCGGCGGCGGCGGCGGAGGTGGCGGAGGCGGCGGTCGTGGCGGCGGTGTGCGCGGCGGCGGTGCCGGCGGCGGAATGCAAGGCGGCGGAGTACGAGGTGGCGGTGGTCGAGGCGCGGGCGGACCCGGTGGCGGCGCCCGCCGACCGATTCCGCCCACGCCAGGTGGTGCACCATGACGACTCGTCGCCCACGACGCGGATTCGCAATGCTGGCGGCCATGTGGCTCGTGGTCATGATTGCCAGCGTTGCGCTGCAGTTCTCACTCACCGCGCGCGAACGACACGTGCTCGGCCTCGCCGCGCGTGATCGCGCCCGCGATCGTGCCGCAACCACCGGTGCGCTGGCCACCATGATGGCGCGACTCGAGAATGACCTGCGCACGCTGAATGCCCGCGGCAGCGCTGCCGCACTGCGCGCTTCTGACCCGTGGCTCGACGCCGACTCATTGTACTCCGGTCCGCTGCAAGTTGGCGACGTGCCCATTGATGTGATCGTCACGGACCTTGGCACGCAACTGAATCTGAACAACCTCAGCGAAACAGAACTCAAGCAGCTGTTTGGATTTGTACTGCGCGACTATCAGGCAGCGGACGGCATCGCGCAGTCGATCATGGACTGGATTGACGTAGACGACTTACCGCGCATCGCCGGCGCGGAACGCGAGCAGTATATGCGTGACGACCGACTGGTGTTGCCAACCAATGGTCCGTTTCGCGAAGTCGACGATCTGATTCATGTTCCCGGTATCACCGACGAAATCCTCGCGGCCGTCAAGCCATATCTCACCACCTACGGCACGGCAACACGCGTCAACCTGAACACGGCGCCCGAGGCAGTCCTGCGAGCATTGCCTGGCATGACGGATGTGACCATCGCCAACATTCTCGCCATGCGCTCTGGCGGTCGCCGCATTACATCGATTGCATCTGTTCTGTCCGCTCAAGGCCAAGCCGGCGGCGGCGGTCAGACATCGCGCGCCGAACAACAGCTCAGTCAACGCGCCACGGTCGATACACGCGATGTGCAACTCACCATCTTTGTGCACGACACGCTCACCGCACAACCTGCTCGCCTGATCGCATTGATTCAGCGCGGAAACAACAACACGGCGCAGATCCGATGGCAGCAATGGTGAGCCCTTCCCGTGTCGCCCAACGTTCTGCGGCGTCTGTTGGCATCGCGGTCTCGGCAGCCGAACTGTGCGCGGTGTTCACGCGCCCCGGCAGTGCGACCGCACACACGTGGCGCGCACCGCTGGCGCCGGTTAACGGAGACGTCGGCGCCGTATGGCCTGATCTTGTGGCCGCGCTCCGCACATTGGCGGCCGAATCGGGCGTATCAAACGGATCACTGCGGATCGCACTGATGCCACCGCTCGCGGAGGTGCAGTTTGTGCACACACCACCGCTTGCAGACGAACCATTGCGTCAGCTGCTGACGAGGAACGCCAGCAGATATTTTGTCCAGGCTCGCGGCGCGCAGGTGGTTGGAATTGCACCGCGCCCAGCGGTCCGTCGAACCGATCGCAAGCGCTCAAACGCAGCTGATCCCGCACCACGGCTGGCGGTATCGGCAGCTACGCGGTTGCTGCAAACGCTCTACGATTCCTCGCGAGCCGCCGGTTGGCAGGTCGATGTCATCGTTCCCGCAGTGGCGGCCTGGAGCGAAGCCGCCGCGCAGTTCAGTGATCGGAATGTCAGCGTGACAACGCTGCTCGTGGTGCATGACACGCACACTGACTTGCTCCGCCTCAACCGCGATCAGCTGATTGCGATGCGTCGGCTGCGCGCCGGAGATGCTGACAGCGCCGAGATTGCGCAGGAGCACGCCGTGTTTGGCGGCCCCCTGCTTCTGGTCGGCGCGGCCCAGCCGCGGACCGTGCTGGAACGTGCGCTACAGGCGCGCGGACTTCCTGTACGAGTGCCAACCGTGGGCGAACGTGAGTTGATCGCCGCACCAGACGCGCTCGCTGCGGCGCACGTGCAGTCAACACTGACACCGGCACTTGTCACCGACGCCAAGCGCGCGGTGCGCGCTCGTGCGATTCGCTCGCTGACGACACGAATGTTTGCCGGTGCAGCGGCGCTTGCTTTGATTGGTGCCGCACTGCAACTGTGGGACACTCGTCGGGAACTTGAGGCCGTTCGTGCCGAGCGTGAACTGCTACGGCCGCAGCTGGCCACCACACTTGTTGGTCGTTCAACGGTTGAAACCGCATTTCGACAGCTGGCAGTGCTCGCTGCTGCTGAGCGAGATGCGGCGGCGTGGTCCACGGTGATCGGTGGCGTGTCTGAGCAGTTGCCGGCTGAGGCACATCTCACGGGATTTCGTGGTCGCGCGGATACCGTTGGAATTGATGGACTCGCGATGTATGCAGCGCGCGTGTTCGATTCAATTGAACAGGTGCCACAGCTGAGCGGTGTACACGCATCAGCACCGGTACGTCGCGAAACAACACCCGAAGGCGAAGCGTTTGAGCGCTTTCAGATTACCGCGCTTCTGAAACGTGCCTCCGTTGATTCATCGGGTGTGAAGCGATGAGTCGGCTCACGGCCATGTCAGCGCGCGACAAACGCGCGCTCACGCTCGGCGCGTTGATTCTGGCACCCGCGCTGTTTTTCATCTGGGGCGTGAAGCCGTTTCGCTCGTCGCTGGAAGAGTCGCGCGACTTTCTGAGCGTTGAACGCGCCGCACTGGCACGTGAACGTGCGGCCGTCACGGCCGCGCAACGCAACCCCGGCATGCAGGCGCTCGCCGACTCACTCATGCGAGCGATGTCGCCGCGGCTCTTTGCCGGACGTGATGATGTCATGGCCACGGCCGAGTTGGTCTCGCACCTCGGCGCTGTGGCTCGCGAGCATGATGTCTGGTTGCAGAACGCAACGACGCGTCCCGCAACCGTTGGCGAGGCGGGCGTGCGAACGCTGCACGTGGCGCTGCGTGCCGAGTCAGACTTGCAGGGACTGCTCAACTTTCTGCAGGCCCTGGAGCGCGGCGACAAGCTGGTGCGCATCGAGCGACTGGATGTGTCGGTCACCCAGGGTCCGGTCACGGAAGACGGCATCGAACCCGTTTCAATCTCGGCGTCGATTGTTGGGTACGCGATTCCTGAAGACGCGCCTCGCCCTGCGGGAGGCGCGCAATGATGAGCCGCGATGTATTGAAGCAGCAGCGCGTGCAGGCAGCGATTGGCGCGCTGATTCTGGCCGCGTCATTCGCGGTCTGGTCGTTCGTGGTGGCACTGCGCATCGAGCCTGTACCCGACGCCGCACCACCGCAGTTCAATACGGCCGCAGCGTTGGCCGCCAGGCAAACCGCGCAGGCACTCAATGTGAGTGCGGTGGTCGAAGACAATCTGTTCTCGCCGGATCGTAGCCCGCCCGTGACCAGATATCGACTGCCTGGCAATGAGGACACCTACGTTGAAGCAGAGCCAGTTGACGTGTCACAACTGCTCGTGCTGGGCACCGTTGTTGGCACGGGCAATCGAACCTTCGCCATGTGCTCGCTCAACGGCGCACCCACCGTGATCGTGCGTGTGGGAGACCAGGTTGGTGATTTCACCGTGCGGTCGATCAAGCGCGGCGTGGTGGAGTTCTCCACTGTGTCCGGCGAGCGGTTCGCAATCAATGCGAACCCCACTTAAACGCGGTACCGAACTATGAGATCGTTTTTCCACGTCACCCTGTTGTTGGCCGTCTGCGCGTCGCCGCTGCTTTCGCAGCGCGGTGGCGCGCCGCCGCGACGTGACTCGGCCGCGCTGCGCAACAGCCCCGATGGTCTGGTGCTCGACTTTGTCGAGCAGGACGTTGCGGTTGTCCTTCGTGCCATTGCTGAAGCGGGTGGACTGAACATTACGCTCAGCAACATGCCGGCCGCGAAAGTGTCGCTGCGTATGGCGCAGCAGATGAATCGAGAAGCCGCGATCGAGGCGATCAAGGCCGTGGCCGAGGGGAGCGAAATCACGGTCACAGAAGGGACGTCGGTGATTCGCCTGGTTGGCCCGCCGCGTGTTGCACCGCCGCCTCGTCTCACGCCGCAGCAGATGGCGCAGCAGGCACAGCAGAATCGCGTGCTGAATCTGTACACCGTGCGACTCAAGCACTCCACCGCAACCACCGTTGCGCCGATGCTCATGAACTTGCTCACGGGCTCAGGCAACGTGGGGGGGGCGACGCGTAATGTCACCGCGCCCGGTGGCATCCAGGGGATTCAGGGCATTCAGCAAGGCGGACGTGGTGGTGCTGGCGTTGTAGGGATTATTGGTGGGAACGCGCAGCAGGGAGGTGGAGGAAACAATAATCCGAACAATCCGCAGGTTGCGATTCGGGAAGCAATGGCCGCTGCGTTTGGACTGCAGAACGGATCGAGCAACAACGGTCTGGCATTCTCCGATATTCGCATTGTCGCAGACGAAACTACCAATTCACTGATTGTTCGCTCTACCGCAGAAGATTTTCAGGCGCTGCAATCGCTGGTGCAGTCCGTGGATCTGCGCCCGCTGCAGGTGCTCATCGAAGTCACCATCGCGCAGGTTGAGCGCAGTAGTGATCTTGGCCTGGGTGTCTCGGGTACCGCAACGCGTACAAGTGGTGACACGGCGGCTCGCCTGCCGGGCGCTGGCACCGCGCGCGACTTTGTGTACTTACTCACCGGCGGACGCGGCTCGGTGAACTACGATCTGGCAATCAACGCACTGCAAACGCGTGGTGACGTGAAGGTGCTGGCGTTACCGATCATCATTGCGCAAAACAACAAACAAGCGGTGCTCAACGTTGGCTCGAGCGTACCGTTTGTTCAGGTCACGCAGGCGGGTGGCATTGATCCTAACTCGCGTGTGCAAACCATTCAGTATTTGCCGGTTGGTAAAACGCTCACCATCACTCCCACGATCAACACCGATGGGTATGTGAACATGGAAGTGGTGCAAACCAATAACGACGTGAGCAACAACTTGCTGTTCGATGCCCCGATCATCAATGAGCGCGAAGCGCAAACGTCGGTATTTGTGCGTGACGGCCAGACTACGGTGATCGGTGGGCTTTCCGACAACACATCGGACGAATCCACCTCTGGCATTCCATTCCTGAGCCGACTTCCGTTGATCGGCTGGCTGTTTGGCAATACGTCGCGCAGCAATCGCACCACGGAGCTCTTTCTCTTCCTCACTCCGCATATTGTCTCAAGCGACGAAGATATTGATCGGCTTCGCGAATCGGTGCGAAACAGCAGCGATCTTCTGAAGGACCTGCGCATTGAGGGCCGCGTTCGCATTGGCGGCGACACAATCAATGTAGGTATCCCGGACTCCACGGTCGGTCGTCGCCCACCGGTGTTGCCGGAGTTCTTCCTGCGTGAGCCGCAGTTCTGATGACCGCAGTCAACGGCGCGGGCCCGGCGGAACACTCGGCGAGTGAGCTGCTCGAAGTCGAGCGGATGTCCGGTGTGTTGTCGGCAGACTGGCTTGAGCAGCACGCGGTGTTGCCGCTCAAGCTGCACGCCGGCGAACTCACGGTTGCCACGTGGCTCGATCGTGTGCAACCGCTCGCATTAGACGAGCTGCGCCTGCAGTTCAACGCGTCCGTGGCACTGGTGCGATTCACGGAGCACGACGTTCGCAGCACGATTCGTCGCGTCTACGCGCAGGATGCGACAACAGCAGAAGGCATGATCGCCGGCATGTCGTCCGAGAGTCGCGCGCTGGGTATTGATGAAATTCCGTTGGATGATTTGCTGCATCTGGCGAACGAAGCGCCAGTGGTGCGTCTCGTGAACCTGCTGATCATTGAAGCGCTCGACGCGCGTGCGTCCGATGTTCATCTTGAGGGCTACGCCGACGGTTTGCATGTTCGCTACCGCGTTGACGGTGTGCTCCAGCCCGCACCGTCGCCCCCGCCGCATCTCACGGCAGCGATTGTCAGCCGCCTCAAGATCATGGCCGAGCTGGATATTGCGGAGCGCCGTATGCCACAGGACGGACGCATTCGGCTGCGCTTGCAGAATCGTCAGGTAGACGTGCGTGTCTCAACGGCGCCCACGCTGCGCGGTGAGAGTGTGGTGCTGCGACTGCTCGACAAGGAGCGCGGTCGCATCTCGCTCACTGACATGGGCATGGCCGACGATACACTCGAACTGTTTCGGGAAAGTATCTCGCGTCCGCACGGCATCGTACTCGTGACCGGCCCAACCGGCTCCGGAAAAACCACTACGTTGTACGGCGCCATTGAGCTGCTGCGCACCGGTCGTGAGAAAATTCTCACGGTTGAAGATCCGGTTGAGTACGAATTGCCCGGCGTGCCGCAGGTACCCGTTAATGAAAAAGTGGGCGTGACCTTTGCCGCAGCGCTGCGCTCACTGCTGCGGCAGGACCCGGACATCATTCTGGTGGGCGAAATTCGCGACGCAGAAACAGCGCAGATTGCCACGCAAGCTGCGCTCACCGGCCATCTTGTCCTGTCCACGCTGCACACCAACGATGCGCCCACGGCACTCACGCGTTTGCTGGATCTCGGTGTTGCCTCGTACCTCGTGGCCAGCACTGTAGACGCGGTGCTGGCGCAGCGACTGGTGCGCGTGATTTGCCCCAAGTGCAAGACACCCACCACACCAGACGCACGAGCCGCGCGTTCGTTTGATCTCGCCGCACTGGGACTCGAGACCGTGTGGAAAGGAACCGGTTGTGAGTACTGTCGGGATACCGGATACCGCGGGCGTCAGGGCGTATACGAACTGCTCGTGATGGACAACGAGCTGCGCCTTGAGACACAGGCCCGTCGCGGGTCGGAAGAACTGCGCGCGATCGCGATTGGGAACGGCATGCGCACGCTGCGCGACGATGCCCTGCGTTTGGTGCGTGCGGGGGTGACCACGCTCGACGAAGTGCTGCGCGTAGCGCGTGCTTAGTTCGGCCGCAGGCGCAACACGAAGAAACCTTCGGTGCGGCTGGTCATCACAATGATGCCGCTCTTGAAGTACGGATAGTTGCTCCACGACCCGCCAAAGCCCGGCGTGTTGGGAAAGTTCGGCGCCGTATCAAAGTAGCCAATCTGCGATGGCGCTTTCGGGTTGCTCACATCGATGACACGAAGCCCAAACTGGTACGTGGACGCATACATGCGCGAATCACGAATGTAGTGGTTGTGATCGGACGCCGGGTTCGGTCCCAGATACTCGCCTACCAGCACGGGATCTTCGAGATCGGCCACGTCCCAGATCAGCGTTCGCGTTCGCAGACCAAAACGTGTCTCGTCTGTCTCGTCATTCACGAGAAAGTATCGCTGATCCTGTGTGAACCACCCCTGATGCGTGTAACCAACCTGCGGATAACTCGCGCGGCTGATGGCTACGGGCGTCTGCTTTTCCGTCACGTCGGCAACGCTCAAGTGTGTTTCATTGCTGCCGAGGCAGATTTCGCGACCGGTGTATCGCGTGTCCGGTCCCTGATAGCGTACACATTGCACGTCGTGCGTGTAGCCGGTTGACACTCGGCCCGTCATCGGATCCGCGAAGCAACCCGCAAACACTGGCGCACCTGGTGAGCGAATGTCGACCATGTGCAAGCCGCCGCCGCACGTTTGACCACCGCCGCTTGCGCCTACGATATACGCGAAGCCGGTCGCCTCATTGATCGCGATGTTGTGCGCGCTGTTGATGTTCGTATACGTCGCATCCGGGGTGAATGTGCGCGGGAAACCCGCGTGTTCACGAAGCCGGCGCAAATCGAACACCTGCATGCCATGTGGTCCGGCCGCGTCCGCCACAATGAACGCATATCCCTGATACACCTTCACGTCATGCCATATGTTCGGCGTCGCACCGGGTGTGATCGGCAGGCTCCCCAGAAAAATCGGATTGCGCGGATCACTCACGTCTACGAACGCGGTGCCATCACGACGCATGACGATCACGTACTCTTTGCCGCTCGTCTCGTCCGTCCATCCCCACAGATCATTCAGGTCCACGCCTGGACCGCCGCCCATGCCAGACACCGGCAGGAACGCGAGCAGATCCACATTCTCGCAGGGGAACGGGCCAGCCATGCCACCAGCGCACGGCACGGTTGCACCAAGGATGGGGCCGCCCACCGGTGACGTCAGCGTTGCGGTCATGTCGCGCGTCGCCGACACGCCAGCAAACGTGGCCGTGATCACGCTCGCGCCGGGCCGAGCAGCCGTTACTACGCCATCAGCGGTGATCGGCAAACTCGCGCTGTTGGAAGAAGTCCACGTTGCCACCGCCAACGGGAGAAAACGCCCGTTCGCGTCGACCACGCTCGCGCTCAACTGTTGCGACGCGCCGAGCACCGAAATGTTCGATGGCGCCGGCGTGAGCGTGATGCTCGCGGCCACTTGATTCACGGTGATGACCGCCGTGCCCGTAAGCGATCCGCTCGTTGCCGTGATGGTGTCTACACCGTTCGCGAGAACGGTCACGACGCCACTGTCACTCACCGCCGTTGCGCCGCTGCCTTTCCGCGTCCACGTAATCGCGCGGCTGGAAAGCACCGCACCGTTGACGCTACGCACTTCCGCGCTCAATCGCGCGGTGACACCAAGCGACGAGATGTTTTGAGCGGCCGGCGTAACAACGACGGCGCTCGGCGCTGCGCCGGGATCAACCGCGTCGCTCCCGCTGCAGGCGGCAAGCAGCAGGTAACCGCTGGCCAACAACGCACTACGGCACGGCCAGCGGATACACATAAAGGCTACTTGAAGATATTCAGCAGATTGCCAACAAAACCGGTGCGATCAATCTGTCCTTTCGCAAGGATTTCCAGTTCACCTTTGTCCAGCCAGATCCCATCGCACTCTGGACACTGATCAATCGTGACGTGATGTGTCTCCTTGCTGACCAACGTCGCTCCGTCACGCGGGCACTTGTTGCGATCGGCAGCCACTCGTGCGGCGCGCTCGTCATCCGCCCGCTGCCGCAACTCTTTGCGCAAGTCTGCGTCGAGTCGTGCGAAATATTCCTCTTCGTTACGACTGGGCTTGTTTTCGATAGCCATCATTCGGGGGGAGAAATGGTAGAGGACCCTGCGGCTGGCGCGAGCACCAGCGCGTTGGTGACCTGACCTGCATCTTACCCTCAGAGCATCCGGTTCCGGAAGCGCTGCGTGTGTGTCAATCTCACCGTTCAGGAGACTGTATGCGAATCCGCTTGCTGCCGCTGCTCACCGTGGTGTCACTCGGCGCCGCGATCACGGCGCTTCGGCCGATCACGGAAAATCCCCTCAAGGCGCGCGCGCCACGTTGGTACAAGGGCAACACGCACACGCATACGCTCAACAGCGACGGCGACTCGCACCCTGATGATGTGGTGAAATGGTACCGGTCGCACGGGTACCAGTTTGTTGTGCTTACCGATCACAACGTGATCACCAGCGTGGATGGCTTGAACGCTCTGCACGGGCTGGACAATCGTTTTCTGGTCATCAAGGGCGAAGAAGTGACCGACCGGTTTGAGAGTCGGCCCCTTCACATCAATGGACTCAACGTGTCCACATTGGTCGCGCCGCAGGGTGGGACCAGTGCTGTCGAGGTGGTGCAGCGCAACGTCGATGCCATTCGCGCGGCGGGCGGCGTACCGCACATCAACCACCCAAGCTTCGGCTGGGCCCTGTCGGCCGATGAGCTGGCGCGCGTCCGCAACACCCGGCTCTTTGAGATTTTCAACGGTCACCCGCAGGTCAACAACCTCGGTGGCGGCGGCGTCCCTTCATTAGAAGCGATGTGGGACACGATTCTCACCCGCAACGTGAGGATCTACGGGCTCGCGGTGGACGACGCTCATCATTTCAAGCGCCACGACGACCGCACCGCCTCACGCCCTGGTAAAGGCTGGATCTATGTGCGGGCCGATACGCTGTCGACGGCGGCGATTCTGGAGGCCATGGAACGAGGCGACTTCTACTCTTCCACCGGTGTCGAGCTCAACGAGATTGCCGCGTCGACCACCGAGCTGACGGTCACCGTGCGTGTGACGGCGTGGAGCAAATACCGCATCCAGTTCATCGGCCGCGGCGGCGCGGTGCTCCAGGAGACGCTGACGAGTCCGGCCACCTACCGATTTCGCGGCAGCGAAGGCTACGTGCGCGTGCGGGTCCTGGAGTCCAACGGCGATATGGCGTGGACGCAACCGCACTTTATATCCGGGTAATAACCAGAGCTAGCCGACCCGGCAAACTCGGCCATCAATTCCCAGTGCGGAAGTTTGTGCCGCATTCGGACCGATGTTCGGCACTGCTCAAGAGCGGCAAATAGTGCCGTTCGAACCACATGTCCGGGCTGATATGGAAGGTCAAAAACCTTTAAATACAAGCACTTAGACTACTTCTGCACAGTCTGAATCAGACCCGTCAGATTTGTGGCCCAAGCATTGCTTTTGTAACTCGTGGACACTCACGCCGTTCCACGAGGCTACACAAATGCTCTTCGGATTTATTGATCGCGTTTCCAATGCGTCGCCGCTGCGAGGGGCACTCGACCAGAGTGTTGCCCGGTCGCGTGCGATCAGCGACCGCGTGGCCAAAGCCTCACTTGGCAATAGCGACGGGTTTGCGCTCAAGGCCGGTGAGGGCGACGCCGAACTGGCCGAAGCCAATCCGGTAGACGTCGAGCAGGAAATGATGGACCTGGCGGATGAGCAGCTGCGGTTTCTGACTACCGCCAAGCTGCTCGAGCGCACGTACCAGAGCATTCGCACCGCGATCAAGGGCACCTGATGACTGACCCACGTCGTCTCGGTCTGTTGCCTGCGGCCGGAGTACAGCCGCCTCGCCCACACTTTCGCTCGCTGAGCATTTCGGCGAGCGGGTTGTCAGCGCAGCGCGCGCGCATGGAAACGATCGCCCAGAACATTGCAAACGCTGACGTGACGCGTACGGCGGAAGGCGGACCGTACCGTCGTCGCACGACAGTCATTGAAACCGCCACGCGCGAGAACACGCGCAATGGCAACCAGCCGGCGATCAACGGAACGCTGCCCACGGCCAGCGGACCGTTCGGTGCGCAGCCGTTTCAGCTGCCGGCCATTGGCGATGTGAATCGCGCGATTCCGATTCCCATGAATCCACCGGACGACGGCCTGCATGGCGTGCGAGTTGCCGGAACGGAAATGGGACCGGCAGACGCCGGAAAGCTCGTGTACGAACCCGGTCATCCGGACGCCGACACCAACGGCTACGTGCGGTATCCCGACATCGATCCCACACAGGAACTCGTGAATCTGCTCGACGCGAAGCGCTTGTATGAAGCCAACGCGACGGTGTTTCAGACCACGAAATCCATGTTGCGCGCCGCGCTCGACATCTGATTCACCATGCATCGCCTCTCTCTTTCGGTTCGCCTGTCATGAGCATCAACGGCATCAACAACAATCCGCTGCTGAACTCACTCGGTCCGCTGGTTCGTTCGAACGGCACTCAGGGTGTTCAGAATGGCAACGCACCGGCCGCTCGTCCGGCAACGGAGCGCGCTGGTATAACCGAGCGCGCCGCGGTGACCGCGCGCCCGACGATTGCATCGCAGCCCACATCGGTTCCCGCTGAAGCCCCCGCAGGAACGGATCCCGCGCTGTGGAATGTGCTCACCACGGAAGAGCGCGCCTTCTTCTCGAAGTCCGCGTCACTCGGCCCGCTCACGTACGGCAAGATCAAGAACGCCACGATGCCAACGCCGCCCGCCATGCGCGGTGGTCGTCTCGACGTCCGCGCCTGAGGAATACGCCATGTCATCACGCATTGATCTCATCACACGCAGTCTGCCCGAGTTTCAGCAGCCAGGACTCGACACGGGCGCTCGTCCGTTGTCGCTGCCGGGCATGGATGAAGACGGGCCGTCGTTTGGCGACACTCTCTCCAGCGTGCTCAACAACATCAGCGAAGTGCGAAATCACGCTGGCGATATGACGCGCCGGTTTGTGGCCGGTGAAGATGTCGAGCTGCATCAGGTGATGGCCGCGCAGGAAGAGTCGGGCATTGCGCTCGACATGCTGATCGAAATGCGCAACAAGCTGGTCGAGAGTTATCGCACGCTCATCAACATGCAGTCGTAAACAATCCGTATGGCTTCCCTGCTTCCCTCAGTGTTTGGACGTGTTGAAGGCAATCGCCAGATGGCCATCATTGCCGTCGGCGTGGTTGCGACGGCGTTGGTGTTTGGCCTGTCGCGCTGGGCAACACAGCCCACGTATGTGCCGCTGTATGCCGATGTGCCGATTGAGTCTGTCGGTGTGATTACGGATAAACTCACCGAGGCTGGCATCGCATTCAAGCTCGAGAATGCCGGTGGCACCGTCATGGTGGAGGCTTCCAAGGTCGCAACCGCACGCGTGGCGTTGGCGCGCGAGGCGCTGCCTGGCGGCGGTCGTCCCGGACTCGAACTCTTTGACAAGCCCACGTGGGGCATGACGGACTTCACACAAAAAGTGAATTACCGTCGTGCGCTTGAAGGTGAACTTGAGCGCAACATCGGCACCATGCGCAATGTGGAGCGCGTGCAGGTGCACCTCGCGCTCGAAGACGACAAGATTTTCAAGAAGGACGCGCGTCAGTCAAAAGCGTCGGTCACGCTCGCGATGACGGGCGGAGACACGCCAAGTCCGGAAACGGTGCGCGGAATTGCCAGCCTCGTGGCTGGCTCCGTGGGCGGGCTCGAAGCCGATCATGTGGTGATTATCGATGAACGCGGCAACGCGCTCACCACGCTCGACGATGCCTCAGGTGTTGGTCTGTCGAGTCGTCAGGTCACGATGCAGCGCGACGTGGAGAAGTATCTCGAAGACAAGGCGGAAGCGTTGCTGTCGCAGATTGTGGGTGCGGGCAACGCACGCGTGCAAGTCGCAGCGACGATCAACTTTGACAAGATCGAGCGCACCACGCAGGCCGTGAATCCGGACCAGCAAGTGGTCAGCGTTGAACACAAGTCCGAGATCACACCGCAAGCAGGTCAGGCGGGCGCGGCGTCAACCAATGTCGCCACCACCTTTGAGACCACGCGCAGCGTGGAGTCGTTCACCGGTGCAGTCGGCGACGTGAAAAAAATGACCGTGGCCGTATTGGTCGCGGACAAAGTCACGATCACGCCTGATGCAGACGGTGCCTCCACCACACCGCCGGTGGTCACGCCGCGCAGCGCCGAAGAACTCACACGCATCGAAGCGCTCGTCCGCAACGCACTCGGTATTGATACCGCGCGTGGTGACGGACTATCGGTGATCAGCGCACCGTTTGACATGCCGGTGATTGAGCAGACCGTCGCGGATTCCGTGCCGACGCCCACCATGGTGTCACGCGTGCTCGACAACCCCAAGCCGGTGGTGGCGATCGCGTCGCTGGTCGTGCTGTTGATCATCGCCATGGTGTCGGTACGTGCGTTGAAGCCCGCACCCGCGCCAGCGCCGGTGTTGATGGCCGCGGCACCGTCGAACCAGCCGGCGCTGAGTAGCGGACAGCTTCGCGAACCCGAGCCGGACATGGACGCCGACCTTGCACTCGCCGTGAAGAAGCCCGTGGTGTTGCCGCCACCTGCGACCACGCCGGAACGCGAGCAGGCCATCGCGACTGTTGAACAGCGTCCTGATGCGGCCGTTCGTGTCATGCGCACCTGGCTGCGGAACTGATCATGGCAACAGCGATCGTTCCCACGCGCGGCGGTGATAAGTATTCCGCTGATCGCCTGACCGGGCGGCAGAAAGTTGCCATCGTGTGCATGGCGCTCGGCGCGAAGCACGCGGCCAAAGTCACGGGACAACTGCATCCTGAAGAAGCGGAAATCGTGGCGCTCGAAATGGCCACGCTCGACCGCGTGCCGTCCGAGACCATCTCCATGGTGTTGTCGGAGTGGCTTGAACTTACCGTCGGCGTTGATTCGCTCTCCACCGGTGGCGTTGAGTTTGCGCGCGAAGTGCTGGAAGAAGCCTTTGGCTCAGCCAAAGCCATGCAGATTCTCAAGCGCATTCAGGGCCAGCTCGCCGACAGCGATCGGTTCGGTCGTCTGCGTCGCGCCGATCCGCAGCAGCTTGGTAGCACGCTGCGTGGTGAACATCCGCAAACAATCGCACTCATTCTCGCCCACCTTGATCCCGCGCATGTTGCCCAGATTCTGCGCGAACTTGACACGGCGCTCGGCGGCGAAGTGATGTATCGAATTGCTCGCATGGAAAAAGTCGCACCGGAAATGATCTCGCTCGTTGAGCGGGCCATCGGCAGCGAGGCGGAACTCGCATTCACGCAGGGCATGAGCAGTGTTGGTGGACCGGCGGCCGTTGCTGCGGTGCTCAACCTGGTCAGTACGTCCCTCGAAAAGGAAGTGCTCGAGGCCGTCTCCGATCGCGATCCTGGACTCAGCGATCAGATCAAGAATCTCATGTTTGTGTTCGAAGATCTCAGTGCGCTCGACGACAAGTCGCTGCAGCGGTTGCTGCGCGAAATCGACGTCAAGCAGCTGGCGCTCGCCCTCAAGGCGGCAAGTCCCGAGCTCAAGCAGCGCATCATGGGTGTCATGTCGCAGCGTGCGGTTGCAGGCCTCAAGGAGGAGATCGAGTTCCTGGGACCGGTCAAGATGCGCGACGTGGAAGCCTCGCAGGCCGACATTGTGGCGAAGGTCCGGGCGCTCGAGGAAACGGGCGAGATCGTACTCTCGGCGGGGTCAGAAGATGTCATTGTCTGACGGATTCTCGCCGTACAACGCGTCCGCGTGGTACCTCGACGAACTCGAGGTGCCAGATGTGTTCATGCCCATCGACATGTCCACGCCGATTGGCGAACACGCCGAGCAGTCCGATCCGGAGCCGCGTCTCGACAACGCGGCGTTCGAGGCGGCAGTTGCGGCGCGCGTTGCAGAAATGAAGGCCCGCATCGAGAAGGACGCCTACGCGCGTGGTCACGCCGCTGGCGTTGAAGAATCGCACACCGCTGCCGCGGATCAGATATCGCGCGTGCTGCAGGCGCTCATCGACGCAACGTCGCTGGTGCAGGCGCACGAACAGCGCTGGCTTGGCAACATCGAGGAGAATCTTGCCGCAAGCGCCGTCTCGATCGCCCGCCATCTGATTCAGCGCGAACTCACCATGGAACCATCTGTCGTGACCGATCTGGTTACGCGCTCGTTGCAGCAGTTCCCCATGGAGCGACAGATCACCGTGCGACTGCACCCCGACGATCTTGCCATTGTGCAGGAGGTCATTTCGCAGCACGCACTGGTCGGAACGGAGAAGCGCGCCATTCACTGGTTTGCCGATCCGCACATTGTGCGTGGCGGTTGCCTCGTGGACGGACGCGAACGTGTGCTTGACGGTCGCATTGATACCGCGCTGGAGCGGGCCTACCGCGCGCTCGGACAGGTGCAGTCATGAGCGCCGCACTGCATCACGCCGCAGATACGTTTGCGTCGCGCCTTACCGATGTAGATCGCTTCGCCACGTACGGTCGTGTGACGCGCGTTGTCGGACTCGTGCTTGAAGCCACGGGCCTTGAGGCCGGTTTGGGTGCGCTCTGTCGCGTCACCAGCCACTCGCGTGATCGTTCGGTGCTTGCGGAAGTTGTTGGGTTTCATGAGAGCGGCGTGTTGCTCATGCCGCTGGGCGAAATGGATGGACTGCATCAGGGCAGCATTGTGCAGCCGCTTGGCCGCTCCTTTGGCGTGGACGTCGGTCCAGGACTGCTCGGACGCGTGCTCAACGGACTGGGTCATCCCATTGATGGCAAAGGCAAGCTTGATGTAGTGGATCGTGTACCACTTTCCGCTGAACCGCCGAATCCGTTGGAGCGCCAGACAATCGATCGTCCGCTCGAAACGGGTGTGCGCGCGATTGATGGACTGCTCACGATTGGACGCGGACAGCGCGTTGGAATTTTTGCCGGCTCCGGCGTTGGCAAGAGCACCATGCTTGGCATGATCGCGCGTCACGCACGCGCGGATGTCAACGTGATCGCGCTGCTTGGTGAGCGCGGCCGTGAAGTACGCGAGTTTCTCGACAACTCACTTGGTGAAGAGGGACTCGCGCGCAGTGTGGTGATTGTGGCCACTGGTGATCAGGCCGCGCTGGTGCGTGCGCGTGGTGCGCTCGTTGCCACCGCGATTGCGGAATACTTTCGTGACCAGGGTAAGCAGGTGCTGCTGATGGTCGACTCCGTGACACGCGTAGCGATGGCCTGGCGCGAAATCGGACTGGCCACGGGTGAGCCGCCAACAACAAAGGGTTATCCGCCCAGCGTGTTTGCCAATCTGCCGCGCTTGCTTGAGCGGGCAGGCAATGGCACGCGCGGTGGCATTACCGGCATCTACACCGTGCTTGTGGATGGCGACGACTTCAACGAACCAGTCGCCGACGCCACGCGCTCCATTCTCGATGGACACATCGTACTCACGCGAAAACTCGCGGCGCAGAATCACTACCCGTCTATCGATATTCTGGAATCCAAGAGCCGAGTGCGCGACGCGATCATTTCGCCGGCGCAGCGTGAAGCGGCCGGCGAAGTGCAACGCCTCGAAGCCGCATATCGCGAAAAGGAAGACCTGATCATGGTGGGCGCCTATCAGCGCGGAAGTGATCCGTACGCCGATGCGGCCATCGCGCACCGGGACGCAACCCTTGGCTTTCTCCGCCAGGCACCGGATGACGTCACGCTGTATGGCGACACGTATGCGGCGCTGACCCAGCTTGGTGGCACCATTGCCAATGCCACGCGGAGACCGTCATGAGTTTTCGCTTTCGATTGCAGCGTGTGCTTGAGTTGCGTGAAGAATCCGAGCAAGCCCGTGCACGCACGCTCGCGTCTGCAACGGATCAGGCCAACGAATGCAAGCGGCAGCAGGCGGCCATGCACTCGCTTCGTGAGCTGCAGCGTGAAACGTTGCAGGCCGCGGCACGCGGTGTCATCACGGCCGGAGAACTGCATCATTTGTCGTTCATTATCGGCCAGCTCGATGACCGCCTCGCCCGTGCCTCGGATGACGTACAGGAAGCCGAGCGCGTGGTTGCGGAAGCACAAGCCGCCTTGCATCTCGCGTCGCGGGATCGGCGCGTGATCGGACGCCTGAAGGAGCGGCATTCCGAACGCTGGTTTGACGCCGAGCAACAGCGCGACCGAATGCACATGGATGAAATCGCGCTCTCGCGATTCACGCAGGCACGATCCATGCGTAGAAGCACTGACATGAATGCCCCCGCTGATTCGTCCGAACCGCTCGCCATCGACCGCTCACTTACACCGCCGGCTTCGCCGGTCATCTGAGTCGCATCCTGATGCTCAAGACCGCTATTCTCCCCGCTATACTCGCGATCGTGGTCGGATTGGCCGGAAGTGCTGGCTACTCCGTCATGCATTCGCGTACGACGTACGCGGCGCATGTTGTGGTGCAGGATTCGATCGCGAAGGTCCGGATGGATAGCATCATGGCCGATAGCGCCGCACTCGCAGAGGCCGCGCTGCAAGCGCAGGCCGATAGTGCGAGCGCCGACTCTGCACTCAACGCACTCAGTACTCCAGCAGATTCGATTCGTGCGCTCGTGTCAGAGCGAAATCAGCAGACGGCCGGCGTCACGCCTTCGGTGTCACCACCTCTCGCGCCCGCTGCAACACTGACACCGGAAGTCACCGCGTCTGCGAAGGGCACACCGGCTGCAACTGCACCCGCGGTGCCCGTGGCCGAAGTGCTGCCGGAACGTCGACTCGCCAAGATTTTCAGCGCGATGTCATCCAAAGATGCAGCCAAGGTATTGGAGCAAATGTCGGACAAAGACATCCGCACGATTCTTTCCATGATGGGAGATCGCCAGGCAGCGGCCGTGTTGACCGCGCTCCCCGCGTCCCGCGCGGCTTCGCTTACGAAGGCCGCAACCACAACACCAGCGAGCACCACACCGTGAGCTTGTTGCCGTTTACATCAAACGTTTCGGCAACTTCTGCCGGACCCTCGGTCATTCGTGCCCGACACACCGATCGGCCGCAACCGGCTGAACGAGCGTCGCGCAATGAGGGCGCCGATGAAACGTCGCGTACGGACAAGGCGGACCGCGAACACACACCGCCTGACTTCTCGCTGCTGCTCGCGTTGCTCGGCGGAACAGCGCCGAAGCCCCCGGCCAATGCCGCACCAGACACGCTCTCGCTCGACGTGAACGCTGAAGAGAGCGATGCGGACGTGCAGGTCCTCACCGTAGACAACGAAAGCGAATCCGAGCAGCCAACGTCGGAAGCTGAGACACCGTCCTCGATGCCCGACGCGGATCAGCGCGCACTGGCGCGAGCGCTGCAGTCCGACGCGATGCGTGCCGCACGGGCGATTCTGGTTTCCAACAATGTCGAGAATCGGTCCGCAGCCTCTATTGGAGAACGTGAGTCAGCACGCGGTGTGAACGGACTCGCCAAGGGTCGCGCCGCCGAGTTGGCCGCAGCCCTCGCTGGCGCACAGAACGAGGGCGAGTTGAACAATACGGGAATGGCCAACGCGGATCTGCTGGCCCTTGCTGAGCGGGCAGCTGGCCGTGGACGCGGTGAGTTGATGGCGCGCAATGATCAGCGCGCGGCCGATGTCCGTGCGGCGCTCGACGCTTTGCTTGATGTCGCCGGCACGCCGCGTGGCCGCGTCATCGCGGAGACCGCGCGTCCAGAGTTCGCCAACGCCGTCGCAAAATCAGCCGAGAACGTGGCAACGCCGGTTCGTGATATTGAGGGTCTGGCACCGGAGTTCCGTGCGCGCCTTGACCGGATTGTCGATCGCATGCGCGACGAGTTCGGACACGATGTGCAGGTGGTCGAGACCGTGCGTTCCGGGGAGCGTCAGGAACATCTGTATGCGCAGGGGCGCACAGCTCCAGGACCGATCGTCACCTGGACAACCAACAGTGCGCACGAGTCAGGTGAAGCCGCCGACGTCATCATTGATGGCAAGTGGAATCATCCGGTCGCGTATGCGCGCCTGCACGCGATTGCCGCGGAAGAAGGCGTAAAGACGCTCGGCATGCGCGATCCTGGACATCTGGAGTTGCGCGGATCAGCGAACGGCTTGCATGGCGATGACTCGCTGCGAGATGGCGTTCGTGAACAGAGCACACGCGTCGCCAATATGGGCGGCATCGCACAGGTCGCATCCGTTGCGCGTGTGGCACACGTGGCGCAGGTAGCTCAAGTCGCACAGGTAGCTCGACCGGGGAATGGCGTGCGCGCGGGATCGCTACGCGCCGACGCCGAGAACGTACCGCTGTTCGACAACGCACGCCCGTCTGACACCGCGTCCACATTTGGTGCGCGCATTTCGGAGATTGCATCGCAGGGGCGCGCCCGTCAGGGTGGCACGAGCAGCGCATCAGACCGTGAGTCGCGCGGCAATAGCGGCGAACGCGCGCGTGGACTTGATCGCGCGGCAAGTGTAGCCGATGCGGGTAGTGCCATCGGTGCGCTCAACGCAAGCGTTGATCGTGTACTCGACGCCGGCGCACCGCGTGTGCAGGCACCGGCCGGCAGTACTGCCGCCGCACGTGCGGAAGCGATCGCTGTATTGCGTGAAGACGCGCCGGCGCCGTCGGTTTCGTCGCTGACCATGAAGATCGACACGCCAACGGGCGCTGAAGAGATTCGCGTGAACCTGCGCGGTGGCGCGGTTGGCGCGCAGATCAGCACCAACAATGCGGCGCTCGCCGATCGGTTGCGCATGCAAACGGCTGACCTGCAAGACGCACTCGGCCGACACGGCCTGGAAACAGAACCGCTGCGCGTCCAGCAGACTGCACGCAGCAGCGAAGGAGACGCCATGCGTCAGGCAATGGCTGACCGTTCAGAAGTGCTCAAGACCGCGGGTGCGTCGCACGGACAGCAGATGGGCCAGCAGCACACGCACGACTCGGGCACGAAGGATCGTCCAGCGGCCAAGCAGCAGCCGGGCCGCGATGCGCGCGACGAGCAGGAGAGCAATCACCAGCAGGGCCGGCGCAACAACCGGCAGGAGAATCACTGATGTTTGACATCACGCGCGCGATCAGCACGCCAACCGCGATTGCACCGCGCTTTAACAACACAGCGGCAGATCCGAACGCGCCGGTGCAGGCGCCGGCCGAGGCCACGCCGCCGAAAGAGGCCGGTACTGGCAAGAAAAACGACGCGCTTGGCCGCAATGAGTTTTTGCAGCTGCTCGTGGCGCAGATGAAGAATCAGGATCCACTCAACCCGATGGACGGCCAGGAAATGGCCGCACAGCTCGCGCAGTTCTCGCAGGTTGAGCAGCTCATTGATATCAACTCGAACATGAAGGTTGTGGCCGAGAGCCAGGTCGAGCTGGGCAACGCGATTGAAGATCTCAGTGAAATCACGATCGCGCAGGGCGATGCAATGGCCAAACTGCTTGAGCAGTCCATGGCGATTAACACGGTCGGGCGCACTGGTGTGGTCGCGGGTGATCAGGTGTTTGTCGATCGCGATGGTGAAGGCTCCATCACCGTGGACACTGGCGAGAAGGAAGGCATTGGTCGTCTCACGGTTGTTGACGCAAAAGGTGAAGCAATCGGCAGCTACGTGATCGGCGATGTCAGCAAAGGCATGCAGTCGTTTCAACTCGAAGACTTCGGCATCACGCCGCCGCTCGAGCCTGGTCAGTATTCGTATCGATTTGACATGGCGGACGCTCAGGCCAACTGGCTCCCCGCCAAGACGTACACCAGCGGACGTATTACCGGACTGCGCTACGAACAAGGCGTTCCCACATTGCTGCTCGGCGATCGCATGAGCGTTCCGTTCTCATCACTGCTTCAGATCCGCAGCTAAGTCTGCGGCCACTTATCACCAGAGGAATATTCCTACATGCTGCGTTCTCTCTTCGCCGGTGTATCGGGCCTGCGCAATCATCAGGTTCGCATGGACGTCATCGGTAACAACATCGCAAACGTCAACACCGTCGCATTTAAGGCAGGCCGTGTCACGTTCAAAGAAGGTTTCGCTCAG
The DNA here is from genome assembly GCA_051859245.1 of Gemmatimonadaceae bacterium. Lineage (GTDB taxonomy): Bacteria > Gemmatimonadota > Gemmatimonadetes > Gemmatimonadales > Gemmatimonadaceae > JAABRT01. The sequence goes on along the minus strand of JBHYGA010000006.1, from coordinate 71,211 downwards.
CTGCTGCAGGGCGCGAGCCGTCCGCCTGGAGATCAGGGTGGTATCAATCCGATTCAGATCGGACTTGGTATGCAGATCGGCTCCATCGATCAGATCTTCAATCAGGGCAACATTGAAACGACCGGTCTTGGCACCGACATCGCGATTCAGGGTGACTCACTGTTCGTTGTGCGTAAAGGCAACCAGAGCTTCTACACGCGTTCAGGAAACTTTCAGGTAGACGCGCTCGGACAGCTCGTGTCGCCAACCAACGGTTTCGTGGTGCAGGGTCGCATGTACGAAAACGGATTGCTGCAGGACGGTATTCAGGACATCCGTTTGCCGTTCGGACAGAAAGTGTCTGCGCGTCCCACGAGCGAAGTCACGCTTGCCGGTAACCTCAATGCGTCGTCGCCGATCTTTCAGGGCGACTTCCTTGATCCGGCGGATCGCGCGCTGCCGTCCAATGAAAAGGCGTGGACGGAAACGCAGATTGCCGTGTACGATTCGCAAGGCACCAAGCACGACGTGAAGATTCAGATGTGGAAGACGGGCGCGAACGAATGGTCGTGGCAGCTCGATCCAGCTACGAGTGCATCGCGTCAGACATTTGAGACGGATTCCAACTCGCCGCCCACGGCGATCGAGTTGCCAACGCCGCCCGCTGGCTATGAAATCCTGCCAGAGAATGTGCGTGTCACGAGCCCGACCGGCGCGAACTACGAATCGCCCGCTGCCTGGTCGTTCACGGCTGGCCCGCCGCCGGGTGTGTCGTTCACGGCCAACATGCCGTCCGACTCCGCGATTGAAGTGTCGTACTTCATGAGCCCAACCGCGGCGGACCCGGGCGTGAACGGTGGAACACTCACGTTCGACCCGACTGGTGTCATGACTACGAATATCACAGCCGCGATTGATTTCGCCGTGCCTGGTGCGAATCCGGTGCAGGTTGATATCAAGCTTGCTGGTGGCGTGAACGGTCTCACGCAGTTCGCGTCAACGGCATCAACGGCCGTACTGCGCGATCAGGACGGTTACACGGCCGGCTCGCTGCAGAACTTCTCGATCGACCGCTTCGGCTTGATCACCGGCTTCTTCACCAACGGCACCACGTCACCGTTGGGCAAGATCGTGCTCGCCGACTTCAACAACCCGGCTGGTTTGCTCCGCGTTGGTGACAACATGTATCAGGAGTCGGCCAACTCCGGCAGCGCGGTGCTCGGCTTCGCACTCGAGGGCTCACAGTCGCAGATGACGGCCGGTGCACTCGAAATGTCGAACGTTGACCTCGCGCAGGAGTTCACGAGCATGATCGTCGCGCAGCGCGGCTTCCAGGCGAACGGCAAGGTCGTGTCGACGTCGGATGAAATGCTGCAGGAACTGATGAACGTGAAGCGGTAAGGTAGTGCCGTAGTGTGACGAGTGGCCCGGCGACGTTGTCTCGCCGGGCCACTTGTCGTTTCAACTCTTCGTTCGCGCCGGAAATCGAACGTGTACTACATCACTCGTTCTTCGCGCGCAGCAGTTCCGCGATGTGCGCGATTGGATCGCCAATCATGGACCAACGAACGCTGACGTCAGGCGCAATTCCAACGCCGCGCATTCCACCAGCCGGCAGTTTGGCTGACGCAGTGATCGTGGGATACAACAGCAGCCACCGATTTTCGTCCGGTGACAAGCGCGTGAATGATGTGCTCTGATAGTCGAGTGCACCGGCCGTGCGTTCGCCGTACACAATCGCACGTCCGCTGCGCTTCGCGAGTTGCACCGTCACTTCCGACGCGCTGACGGTGCCGCCGTCAATCAGTACGCCAACTCGACGTGGCCCGTAAATCGGAATGATCGGGCGCGGCATGGGAGCTGGCACCGACGAATCGTACATCGGGACCAGCGTGCCGGGAGCCGCTTCCAGTGCCGCCACGAGGCGCCTGACGAACGCGCTCGTATCTGCACCGAATGCACGGCGTGCATACGCAATCTGATCCGGAGATGACCACATCACGGCCTCCGTTTGATCAAATCCGTCGCGGCGTAGTGAATCGCCCACGAGGTATGGATGAAGTCGCGCAATCATTTGCGATCCACCGCCCTCGTTGCCACGGAGATCGACGATCAGACGTCGCGCGGAAGCCAGCGTGCTGCGATTCGCGGTGAGCAGGCTGTCAAAGTGCGCCTTGAACGCATAGTCATGCGAGGGAATCGAGATGACGACAACATCGTCCCACGCACGAAGCGTCGCACGGTGCACATCAGCAGGATCAAGCCATCCCGTATCGGCTGGCGCGAGCGGCGCGGTCTTTCCCCACATGCCTGGCGATAACCGCAGCATGCTTCGTCGGTGAATCGTGGCGGTTCCCGATTGACGCGCCAGCTTGCGCGTGTGGAGCGTCCACGCGTAGGTCGAATCAGGTTGGCGTGTGAAGGTCCCGCGCACAGCACCAATTGGCAACGTGATCGTGTCGCTCGCCACAACCACCGCGGCGAACGTGCCGCGTGCCGCGTCTGGGTCCGGTACAATTGCCAGACGCATCGACCCATCATACCAGATGCCTTCAATTGGATCGATCGTGCTGCGTGCCCTCAGGCCACGAAGCACCTCGGCTTCAGTCAACGCGATTGTTCTGATGCTGCCCGAGCGTCGTCGTGTTTCCGCGCTGTCAATGTTCGTGGATTCGATGATCGCGAGGTGCGGATCGTTGAACCAGGCGATGTAGCTGCGTAGCACCGGAAGGCATTGGTCGACCGCGGCGGACGCCGCGCGCGGTTGAAGTGCGCGAAGCATCGAGTCGTACGCAACACGACGTGCGCCCACCACCTCGAGGTGATAGCCAGCGTAGTTGGCCACGACTTTCGTCGCGAGCCGAGAGAGGGTCAACGAGCAGTCGGCGTCAACGACCAGCGCGGCGGCGAGCAGAAGCGGAGTAAACACGGAAGCGGCTGTGTGCGGGGGGCGAACCTGTGGGCTGCTCGTGCGACACTCCCGGTGGCATGGGGAGTTGAGTGCGGCTGACCGAGAGTGCGTACGGCGGGCTGAACCGGTTGCCCGCGAGGCCGCATGGATCAACGACCGCTGATCTGAGTACTCGGTTGTGATGCGTCTCACGTCGAACGTTTCCGCGCTGGCGATTGTCGCCGTGATGCTGGCGTTTCTCATGCCGGCGATCTCGCACGCGCAGCCCATCCGCGGCTCCGTCGTGGACACCCTCGGTCGACCGCTACCTGATGCTGATGTCAGCATCGCCAACACGCCGATCCGCGCCCGCACTGATCAGGACGGCCGATTTGTACTTCCGCTGGGGAAAGCCGGCACGTACGAGATTCGCGTCCGCAAAGTCGGCTATATCAGTTTCAGTGCGTCCTTCAACTACAGGCCCGGAATGGCTGAAGGGTTGGTGCTGGTCATGACCCAGTTCTCGAACACGCTCGACACCGTTCGTGCCATGGCCGACGCCGATCGCTGCGCCACCACGACGCTCGAAGGCTTCGAATGTCGCCGACAGGCAGGGCTCGGCTATTTCCGCGACGCCGGTACCCTGCGTTCCCTGCGATCAGATCAGTGGGCCGACATGTTCGAGGGCATGCCCGGGCTGCGGCGCAACATGGTACTCGGCCCCATGGGACGCGAGTGGCGCATTATGGCCCGACCCAGTCGCTGCCTCGTTGAACTCTGGAATGGGCAACCGCCGATGCTGGCGGAGCCCGGCTCATTCCCACCAGATATGAACTGGCGACCCAACGACGTGGTCGCGATCGAGTACTACGACGAGTTTATCAAGGTGCCAGCCCGCTTTCGCAGCTACGTGCTCGTATCCGGGCAGCAGCCCTGCGAGCTCGTGATCTACTGGCTCCGCGGCGCCAGCAAGAAGTTCTAATCAGTCGGACGGGAATAAATTTCCGGCCCAGACCGATCGGCAGCATTTGCCGCTCCGGCGCCATTTATTCCCAGTTTTCGAGCCGAGTAGCGCGAGGTCCCCACTTCGCCCCAGAGCCCGCAAATATCGGCTAACTATATACAGTATATATAGATAAATCGGCTTCAGCACCGCCCGGTGCGCCCGAAATCGGCGTGGCATCAGGTATGCTTCTAACAGAATCGGATATTCTCGTTTCCCCGATTCTACTTTATGGCCGACTCTCCAGAAACACAGGCACCAGAACAGGCGGCAGCGCCCAGCGGTATCAAGGCGCGCCTGCCCCTCATGGTCGCCATCATAGTGGGCCTCGCCGTTGGCGTGGGCACCGGTGCTGTGGTGGTAGGTCCAGCGGCAGCAAAAGCTCTGGGCTTTGGTGTGGTCGCCGTGGACTCCGCGGCCACTGATTCAACCGAACTGGCCGAGGGCGACTCCGCAGCCGCCGGCGCCGCAGCGCCCGCGCTGCATACGCTGGACAATCTGGCGCTGAATCCAGCCGGATCTGGTGGCACGCGATTCCTGCTGCTGACCCTCACCATTGAATGCGCCAACGCGGCCGGCGTGACCGCGCTGCAGACCCGTGATGCGGAGCTCAGTGACGTGGTGCTCTCCACGCTCGGCGGCAAAACGGTCGAGGAGCTCACCGACATCACCCTTCGCGACTCCATCAAGGTCGAAGTCCAGAACGCGATCAACGAACGCTTCGGTAAGAAGACGGTCCTGCGCGTGTACTTCCCCAAATACGTGGTTCAGTGAGCGGCCACGCATGAGCTCCGAGACGCTTTCGCAGCACGACATTGACCGACTGCTCGGCAGCAGTGGCGCCGGACGCGCCACGCCAAAAGCCGGCGCCGGTGTGGACGTGCAGGTGTATGACTTCCGTCGACCAGCGCGTGTCAGCAAGGAACGTCTGCGTACGCTCGAAGCCATGTACGAGCGACTGGTCAAGAATCTGGAAGCGTGGGTGATCTCACGCGTGCGCGGACAAATCGAAGTTCGTCTGCAAAGCGTCGAGCAATTCAGCTTTGGTGAGTTCACGCTGTCGCTGCCAACACCCTGTTCGTCATTCGTCTTTGAAATCGCCGAAACCGGTCAGAAAGGTGTCATCGACATCGGTCCCGAGTTCGGCTTCTACGTGATTGATCGCGTGTTTGGTGGTACGGGTCAGGCCGCCGTACCCAATCGTTCGCTCACGCCGATCGAACGCATGGCGATTCGCACGGTTGCCGACCGCGTGGCGCAGCTGACCGAAGAAATCTGGCAGGATCACGTTCCCATGGGCATCAACATCACGGGCTTCGAATCATCGCCAGAAATTCTGCAGGTGGCGAACCGCGAAGATCCCGTGCTTGTGGCCAACGTGGAAATCACCGCAGCCAATCAGAGCAGCCTCATGCTCATCTGTCTGCCGTTCTCCGTGCTCGACAAGTTTTTCACGTCGAGTGGTCAGCAGCGACTGGCGCTGTTGCATTCGAACGACGCGGAACGCGAAGCCGCACGCCTGAAGTCGGAAAACGCCGTGCGTGATATGCGCGTGCCGATCTCGGTGCGCATGCCACAGTTTGAAATGACACTGCAGGATCTCACCGAACTCTCCGTTGGCAGCGTCATCCCAACCGGAATTCCGAAGGATGCACGATTGATCGTGCGCGCCGGTGAACAGGAACGGTTTGTAGGCCAGGCGGGCCGAGTGAGCGGAATGCTCGCGGTACGCATTGTTGACTCGGTGACACCGAACACGCTTTAGCCAACCCAGACGCATATGAATCCCGCTGAAATCGACGCGCTCGTTGCGAGCGTACAGGCTGCGAAAGCGGCCGGTCAACCTGCTACCCAGCCGGTCGCAGAATCAACACCTGCACCGGCTGGCAATCAGCCAGCCGCACCACAACTCGCCGAGTTCGAACGCGTTGCCGCATCGAGCACCGAAGTGCCACTGAGCATGCTGTTCAGCTTGTCACTGCCGATTTCCATTGAACTGGGACGCACGTCCATGTCGGTGCAGGAAATCCTGCGCCTCGGACGTGGTTCGGTGATTCAGCTCGAACGCCTCGCGGGTGAACCGATCGACATTTTTGTTGGCGATCGTCGTTTTGCAGAAGGTGAAGTGGTGGTGCTGGGCGAACACTTCGGCGTGCGCGTAACGCGCATTCTGTCGCGCGGCGGTGCCGCGAAAGAAGCCGCGTAGTCCGCGCTGTTCACGTCGTCCTCGCAACACACAACACGCTCATGCTTTCGGCTGGCATCGGAATTCTCGCAGCACTGGTGTTTGTACTTGGTCTCATCGCACTGACGGTGTGGGCGCTGAAGCGCGTGGGTGGTGGTGCGCTGTCAGGACGTTCGCGCTTGCAAGTGGAGATCGTGCAACGACTGCCACTTGGCCCCAAGTCGGGACTGGCCGTAGTGCGTGTTGGTGAGAAAGTGCTCGCCGTCTCCGTTGGCGATGGTGGCGTACACACACTGTTTGAAGTTGACGAAGCCGACCGTCAGCGCATTGTGGCCGGCAGCGAGTTGCCAATGCCAATGGTGTCAAGCGCCACCGCACACGCCGCGTTCACCAAGTCATTGACGAATGCGTTTACCGCACCGCTGCAGCGCGCCTTGGTCGCGCGGCGTGGCGCGAATGCCAACGTCGCCGCTGCAGCACCTTCATTTGATCGCGCCCTCTCGCAAGCCACGAACGCATCGCTCGGCCAACACGTGGTCACGTCGCCGCAGCCCGTGGTGCAAACGCCGACTGTTGTAGCGGCAGCCCCGCGCTCAGCACACCGCGATCTGCACAGCGTGCTGTCCATGACGCTCGCACCGTCCACTCGTCTGCTGTCGATCGCGGCGTTTGCGGTGCTTTCGCAGTTCACGTCGCCGTTCGGAGCCGGAGCGCAGGCGCCACCAGCCGCAGGCGGAGCACCGGTACCCACGGTTCAGCCGCCGGTCGTTCGCCCAACTCCGCCCGCACCGAACACACCCGCAGCGCCAACCGTCGCACCGGTTGGCAACACGCGACCAGCGGCCGGTGCCGCACGGCCGGCCAATGCCACGAACGCCGCCGCGGCTACCGCAGGAACCCAGACCGCAGGAGCGCCCGCCGCAAATGCCGCGACCAGCAACTCGGCGCGGCCGGCCGACGCGACTGTCGCCGAGCCCGATCCGACGCAGCCGGCCTCGGTGGCTGACGCTGTTTCAGGTCTGGCGCCCCAGCTCGACCTGCGTGTCGGAAACGGTCCAGATGGCGGACTGCGCTTGAACGGTACCGTTGGTGTCGTGTTGATGATGGGACTCATGACGCTCGTGCCAACGCTGCTACTCATGATGACCGGCTTCACGCGTATCCTGATTGTGCTGCATTTTCTCAAGCAGGCGATGGGTACGCAAAGCGCGCCTCCGGCTCACCTCGTGGCGGGCCTCGCGCTCTTGCTCACCGGGTTCGTGATGGCGCCTACCCTGTCGGAAGCCAATCGCACCGCGATCAGCCCCTGGCTTGAGGGACGCATCGAACAAACGGAGATGCTGAAAACCGGCGTCGTCCCGTTCCGCGAGTTCATGCTGCGGCAGACGAACGAGAAAGATCTGCGCACCTTTGTGGAGATGAGCCGCATCGAGCAACCGGAAACGCCGGATGACGTACCGCTGCACGTGCTCATGTCGGCCTTTGTGGCCAGTGAGCTGCGCACCGCGTTCCAGATCGGATTCGCGATCTACCTGCCGTTCATCATTATCGATGCGGTGGTGGCGTCCGTCCTCATGGCCATGGGCATGTTCATGCTGCCTCCGGCGATGATTTCGCTGCCCTTCAAGTTGCTCTTGTTCGTGCTGGTGGACGGATGGAGCCTCACCATGCAGAGCCTGATCCAAAGCTTCAAATAGCGACCGGCAACTGCTGGGCTGTCTGGACCCGCCATCAGAAATCGAAGCCGCGACCCTTGAGGGTCGCGGCTTTTTGGTTTTCGCGGAGTGAATCTGTGATCGGCATCTCCTTCCTAGTGGCTCTGGTCGCCTTTGCGCCGCTTCGGCAATAGGGAAGAAAATGCCGGTCCGGCGCCGAACAGCCGTTGGCGCACAACCAAATACAAACAATGCAAATCGTTTATTTGCAACACTTTCCGTAATCCTGAACAAGCTGAACGGTCGTGGTACGACTCCTGCTTTCTGTTGTGGTCGAGGCGGACTCGTTCCGTCATGGCAACATCATCATCGACCACCAGATCTCCGCATGTCGCACCAGTTCGTTATCGACCTCTCGCGCGAAGCCATCCTGACCGCCCTGATGATCTCAGCGCCCATGCTGATCATCGCGCTCGGCATTGGTCTGCTGGTGAGCGTGGTGCAGTCGGTAACGCAGATCCAGGAGCAGACGCTCTCGTTCGTGCCCAAGCTGGTGGGCGTTGGCGCGGCGTTCATTATCGGCCTGCCGTGGCTGATGCAGATCCTGATCAAGTACACCAAGGCGCTCATCCAGGGGATTCCCGGGATGGTGGCGTGAGCGGTTTTCCCGACCTGTTCGCGCCTGGAACGGCGTCAGCTCTCGTGCTCGTCGCGCTGCGCGTCGGGGGACTGCTGATGGTCGCCCCGCTCTGGTCGGCCAAGACGGTGCCGATGCGCCTGCGCACGGCGTGCCTCGCACTCTTCGCCGTGGTGCTGCTGCCCACCGCGCTTGCGAGCGCGCCGGCCGGTGAGATTGTGATTACGCCCGCCGCCTTCATTGGCGAAACGCTCATTGGCTTCGCGATTGGTTTTGCCGGCGCGATCATCATTGCCGGAGCGGAAGCGGCCGGTGATATGATGGCCATTTCCATCGGTCTCTCCGGCGCCGCCATTTTCAATCCCACGCAAGGTGGGCAGACGATGGTGCTCGGTCAGTTCATGCAACTGCTCGCGCTCACGTTGCTGCTCACCGCGGGCGGGCACGTGATGATGATCGACGCACTCGCGGACACCTTCGCGGTGTTGCCACTTGGCGCGCCGATCAATATGGCGGAAGGTGCACAGGCGCTCGCCGCCACGGGTTCGTCAATCTTTGCCGCGGCCCTCCGATTCTCTGCGCCGGTGCTCGGCGCGATCATGCTGGCCAACGTGTCGCTCGGCGTACTGAGCCGAGCGGCGCCGCAGCTCAACATTTTCAGCGTTGCGTTTCCGCTGCAGATCGGCATTGGTCTGCTCACGCTCGCGCTCACGCTGTCGGTGATTGGCGGTGCGCTCGCACAGTGGCCCACGGAGTTTGGTCGCTCGCTTGAGAGCACGATGGGCGCGTTTGCGCTGCCGGGAGGTCGCTGAGTATGGCGAAGGAAGGACAGGGCGGCGAAAAGACCGAAGACGCCACAGACAAGAAAAAAGAAGACGCGCGTAACGAAGGACAGATTGCGAAAAGCCCCGAGTTCATGACTGCGGCGTTCCTGCTCGCGATGGGCATGACACTCACCATGGCCGGTCCGCCGCTGTGGCGCTTTCTGCTTGACGCGATGGGACAGAGCCTCATGTACGCGGGAGATCCCGCGCGTATGGACGGCGGTGCGATTGCCAACTTGCAGGGTGTGGGCTGGCGCACGATGGCCGCGATGGCCGGAGTGCTCGGCGCCAGCATCGCGATCGCAGTTGCTGTAAATGGTGCGCAGGTTGGCGCGCTCTTCACGACCAAAACGCTGGCGCCAAAGTTCTCGCGCATCAATCCGATCAGCGGCTTCAAGAAAATCTTCTCAGCGCGTTCGGTCGTGGAGTTGATCAAGTCGCTCGTCAAGATGGGCATCGTCGCGATCGTGGTCTGGATGACGATGCGCCGCGCGCTCCCGGCGCTTGAGACATTGCCACTGCTCGAGCCCACGGCGCTCATGAGTACGGTTGGCGAATACACGCTCAAGCTGCTGCGTAACGCGGGCATGATGTTCCTGGTGCTCGCACTGATCGACTACGGCTATCAGCGCTGGCAGAACGCCGAAGACATGAAAATGTCCAAGCAGGAAATCAAGGACGAAAGCAAGAGCGCCGAAGGCGATGGCAACATCAAAGCGCGTCGTCGTGCAATCGCACGCGAGCGCATTCGTCGGCAGATGTTTACCGACGTGAAATCAGCCGACGTGGTGATTGTCAACCCAACCCACATCGCGATCGCGCTCAAGTACGACACCGATCTCGCCCCTGCACCGTTCGTGCTCGCCATTGGACAGCGCAAGATCGCCGAAAAAATCAAGGCGCTCGCGTTTGCCTCAGGTGTGCCGGTGATCGAGAACAAACCATTGGCGCGCGCACTCGTGAAAGTGGCGCGGGTTGGTTCCATGATTCCAGTTGATTTTTATCTCGCGGTGGCTGAAGTGCTGGCCTTCGTGATGCGTCAGAAACAACGCCATGGCAATGCCTGGCGCGGCACTGCGGCGGCCTGATCATGACCAGCGCTGCAATTCCGATTCCAATGGAAGCTGGCGGGCGGAAGATCGCCGAAATCGGCCTCGCGATGGCCGTGGTGTTCATTCTCGCGCTCATCGTCATTCCGTTGCCACCCGTGCTGCTCGATCTGTGCCTCGCGGCCAGCATCGGATTGTCGCTGGTGGTGTTGCTCGTGTCGCTGTACAACACGAATCCGCTCGACTTCAGCTCATTTCCGTCGCTCATTCTGCTGCTCACGCTCTTCCGCATCGGACTGAACGTGTCGAGCACGCGACTGATTCTGTCCAAGGGCGAAGCCGGCGAAGTCATTGAAGCGTTTGGCGCGTTTGTGATCGGCGGCAACTACGCTGTTGGTATCGTGATCTTTTTGCTGCTCATTGGCATCAACTTCATTGTTATTACCAAGGGTGCTGGCCGTATTGCTGAAGTTGCGGCACGCTTTACCCTCGATGCCATGCCTGGCAAACAGATGGCAATCGACGCTGATCTCAGCGCCGGCTTGATCGACGAAAAGGAAGCCCGTCGTCGTCGCGATGACATCTCGCGCACGGCCGACTTCTATGGTGCCATGGATGGTGCATCCAAGTACGTCAAAGGCGACGCCATTCTTGGCATCCTCGTTGTCGTGGTCAACGTGCTCGGCGGTGTCTTCATTGGTGTAGTGCAGCGCGACATGGATTTTGCAACCGCTGCCTCGACGTACACGATTCTTACCGTCGGCGACGGCCTGGTTTCGCAGATTCCGGCACTGATCATTTCCACCGCGGCTGGTATCATGGTCACCGCGGCGACTGGAACAGATCGGATCGGCGTTGTGCTGAGCAATCAGCTCAGCGCACACCCACGCGCGCTCTGGATTACGAGTGGACTGCTGGCGTCGTTTGCGCTGGTTCCCGGGCTGCCGATTCTGCCGTTCATTGCACTCGCCGGTGGTACGGCGCTGCTCGCACGAGCCAGCAGCAAGCAGGAAGTGCGCCGCGAAGAACTCGCACTGCTCGGCCCTGCGCCGGAGCCGGAAGAGCCGCAGGAAACCGATCCGATGCGCGATCTGCTGCAGATCGATCCGATCGAACTGGAAGTGGGTTACGCGCTGATTCCACTCGTGGATGAAGGCCAGGGCGGCGATTTGCTCGAGCGCATTTCACTGCTGCGCAAGCAGGCTGCGCTTGAGCTCGGTATTCTCGTGCCACCCATTCGCATTCGCGACGACATTCGCCTGCCGGCCAACGAGTACCTCATCAAGCTGCGCGGCTCCGAAGTTGCGCGTGGTGAAGTATTGCCGCGCTTCCTCATGGCACTCGATACGGGTGGCGTGGTTGGTGACATCGAAGGCATGGAGACAGTGGATCCGTCTTTCGGCATGCCCGCGCGCTGGATTGCATCACCGCGTCGCACCGAAGCCGAAGCACTTGGATTTGTTGTCGTCGAACCGACAACCGTCGTCGCCACGCACCTCATGGAGACGCTCAAGTCGAACGCCGCCGAGCTGCTGGGCCGTCAGGAAGTGCAAGGCATGATCGAGACGCTCAAGAAGTCGCATCCGGCGCTCGTTGACGAAATCGTCCCCAACAAGATTTCGCTCAGCACGTTGCATCGTGTGCTGCAACGCCTGCTGCGTGAGCGCGTTCCGATTCGCGATCTCGTCACGATTCTTGAGGCGATTGGCGATGGTGCGGAATCCACAAAGGATCCGGAAGCACTCACGGAAGCAGCGCGTCGTGCACTGACCAATGTGATTGCACGCATGTTCGCTGATGCCACGGGTACTGTGCGCGGCGTAACGATTGGACCAAAGCTTGAGAGCGCTCTCACCGGTCTGTTCTCACCGCGTGTTGCGGCGCAGGGTGTGCCGCTGCTCACGCCGGATTCACTGGCCATGCTGCTGCGCTCGCTGAATCAGATGGCCACCACGCACGCCGTTGATGGTCGTCCGCTGCCGCTGATTACACCGCCATCGCTTCGCGTTGGTGTGCGTCGACTGATTGAACCTGTTTTGCCTTCGCTGCCCGTGGTGTCGCTCGGTGAACTGCCGGCCACCATCACGTTGCACAGCGTCGCGACCTGGGAGATGACCAATGCAACTTGAGTGCTTTCGTGGAGCGGACTTCAGCCAGGTGTCGGCGCGGGCGCGCAAAGCGTTGGGCGAAGACGCGATGATTCTGCACACGCGTACGGTACGTGATGACGGTGTGCCGCGTGTTGAAGTGCTCGCCGCCACTACCGATACGCTCGAACATGTGCGCGAGCGCTTGCAGGCAGCACCGCTGCCCACGCCGCTGCGCCGCGCATCGGGCCGTCCGTACGTCATCGCGCTCGTTGGCCCAACCGGCGCAGGCAAAACAACAACGGCTGCCAAACTCGCGGTGCGCCCAGGAACGTTCGGCATTGGACGCCCCGGACTACTCACGATTGATACGTATCGCGTGGGCGGCATGGATCAGCTGGCGACATACGCCGAGCTCGCGAATGTGCCGTTCGATGTGGTCTACGATGCAAGCGAAATCGCCGATGCGTTTTCGCGTTTGCGCGACTGCGATGTGATCATTGTGGACACACCGGGCCGATCGCCCAATGCGGCCGATGTGACGGATCGCTGGCGCACTCTGCTTGACGCGCTCAAGCCCGACGAAGTGCATCTCGTGTTACCGGCCACGATCCGTGGTGATCTGGCGTTGGACGCGGAGCGCGCGTATCGCACCAGCAATTCGCATGTTGGCGCCACGCACATCATGCTCTCCAAACTCGATGAAGTGCCGGGTGAGCGTGGGGTCACGGATCTCGCGCTCTCATTGGCGCTCCCAACACGCTGGATCACCGACGGTCAAGACGTTCCGGCCGACCTCGCGCCAGCGGTGCCGCGCTTGCTGCGTTCGCTTGGACTCGGCGTTGACGCCGACGACGCGTGGACCGCCGCCTGATGTCCGCCCTGCTCTCCACGCCCGCGCGCGGGTCGCAACTTGATGGACTCCGCAGTGCGCTCGCCGCACGCGGTGGTGTTGAATCGTCGCGCCGAGCAGATGCGACCGGTCCAACAGTATTGGTATGCGCCAGTGGACGCGGTGGCAGTGGCACGTCGCTCGTCGCGTCTTTGCTTGCTCTGGCAGCTGCAGGAGACGGTCATCGCACGTTGCTGGTTGACGGCGATGAACTGGTTGGTCCGCACGCGCTGTTGCTTGGCGTTGCCCCTCGTCTGCGCTGGCCGTCACTGCTCGGCGGAAACACGCAAGCCGCACAACTGCCGCTGCAGATCTCCGAGACACTGTCATTCGTGGCCGGCGGTCGTGGAGACAGTGCCAGCGATGTCGCGCCACTCACGACGGCGGAACGCCGCGCCTGTTTTGCGCGGCTGCATACACTTGCCGACAGCTACGCGTTGATGGTGATCGACGCCGGCTCGCGTCTCGATGCAGTGCTTGCCGCTATTGATGGCAGCCGAGCCAATGTCCGACTGGTTGTTGTCACTGCAGGACAGGATCCCATTGCGATGGCGTCGTCATACGCGCTGCTCAAAGCCGTACACGCACGCCAACCCCGCCTCGACATCGATGTGCTGGTCAACAGACTCGATGACAGTACCGCCTCTCGTGTCGCCGACACGCTCGCCCAGGGCGCACAGCAGTTTCTCGGCCGCTCGCTCTCGTTTGCCGGAGCGTTGCCGAACGATTTCGCGCTTGATGCCGCGCTACTTGCCGGCATGCCATTCCTGGACGCCGTCACCGGATCTCCGGTCGCGGTCGCCGCTCACGATACCGTGCTTCGCATGGTTCCTGCTGTTTCCACTACTCGCTCCGGTGTTTGAACCATGGCTGTCATCACGCCTCGAGGAACGTCCGTTATGAACCACACACTCTGGGACGCCTTCAAGCAGGGCGATGAATCCTCGCGCGCTCGTCTGCTGCAGGATCATCTCGGACTCGTGCATCATGTCGCGCGTCAGATGTCACGCACACTCGCCGTGCGCGCTGATTTTGACGAACTGGTGAGCGCGGGTACTATCGGATTGATGACGGCGCTTGAGGGTTTTGAACCGGCGCGAGGACTGGCCTTCAGCACGTTCGCCGCACCGCGCATTCGTGGCGCCATTCTTGATGAACTGCGCAAGCAGGATCATGTGCCACGATCGATTCGTCGCAAGACGCGCGAGATCTCTGCGGCACGCGAAACGCTCATGCGGGTGCTCGGTCGCATTCCCAACGATGAAGAGCTGTGTGAACATCTGGGTGTGGATCGCGATACGCTGTGGCGTTGGCAGGCCGACGTTGAGGGCGCGCATCACATTCCGCTCGATCGTGCACCAGGCGAGCGTGAAAGCCATGCACCCGCGCCCATCGAAATCCTCACATCGAGTGAAGATTCCGAAGTGGAAGAAGCGATGAATCACGAAATGGAAGTGCATCACCTCAAGGACGCGATTCTGCGCCTCAAGGAGCAGGAGCGCATTGTGCTCTCGCTGTACTACTTCGAAGAGCTCAAGTTGCACGAAATCGCCAAGGTGCTCGAACTGACTGAGTCGCGCGTGTCGCAGATTCGCAGCAAGGCACTCGGCAAGTTGCGCACGGATCTGCAGCCAATCCGCGAGCGTATCGCATGATTGCCCGACTCATGACGAAACGCGCGCCGCGTCATCGCGCGTCTGCGGTTCGCACCGATTCCGTCGCGTGGGGCAAACTCGCGGCGATCACGCTCGGCGTCATGACGATTGGCATCGTGGCTGGAGCAGCCGTCGCAGCGCCTGGCGAGTTGCTGCCCGTGGCACGCTCGGCCGCCTCCGCGATGCTGGACGCAAGCGGACCGGTTCTCAGCAGCGCGCTCACCTGGACTGAAGCAACGGCCAGTGCGACCTCGCGTGGCGTCTCATCGATCCTCTCCGGCGAGACTTCCCCCCGCACGCTTGCCATGATCGTGATCTCGCTGCTCGCCGGCGTGTTTGGCCTGACAGCGGCTGTGCTTTCCTATAGAAGCCGCCGTTCCGCGTCGCCCGCCGCGCCCGTTGGCAATCTGTCGCTGAACGTCGTGCCTGCGACCAGCAGCCGTCGCGGTGGTCATCCCACGCCGAAGCAGGTGCTCACGCTGGCGCAGCAGGGTGCGTCGCTCACTGATATCGCACGCCGCACGGGAATGCCGGTGGACGCGGTCTCGGTTCTACTGGCCATCGCCGATCCGGCACGGCAACTCCCGCCCACAACGGCATGATTTGCCGCATCGCGGCGCTCATCAAGAGATAGGCATATTTTTCCATTGCACTTCTAAAGCAATAAAAATAAACGACTTACGCAACGCAATAACGGTCGGGCCACTGTGGCCCGACCGTTGCTTTATAGAGGGGCAGACGCCAGTACCGTTCGGGATAGTCCACGGACCGTATCGGCCCAACTTGATCTGCCAATGCCCCCAGGACCCGTTCGTATTAACGGAATGACCAGTGCCGCGGCGTCGCTCGCCATGCTTGAGCGGCGGCAGCAGGTGCTGGCCAATAACCTCGCCAACGTGAGCACCGCCGGCTTCAAGCGCGAGCAGGTGTTCGCCCGTCTGGTCGGCGACGCGGTCTCAGCGACCGACACGCGCGTGGACCTCACGCCGGGCACGGTGGCACAAAGCAACAACCCGCTCGATCTCGCGCTCGAGGGCGACGGCTTCTTTGTAGTCCGGACGGCGGAAGGCGAACGCCACGTACGCGGCGGAAGCTTTCGTCTGGATCCGGAAGGTCGAGTGGTCGACAACGCAGGCAACGCGTTGCAGAGCGACACCGGCGATATCCGCGTGCCGCCCAACGGCACCGCCAACATTGAAATCGACGCCGCTGGAAAAATCTCGGTTGACGGCCGCGCTATGGGCCAGCTGCGCGTTGAGCGCATTGCCGCAGGCGTCAGTCCGCAACATGAAGGTGGTGTGCGCTTCCTCCCCGACGTTTCGCGCGCCGATGTGCCGCCTGCGGAACGTCGCGTGAAGCAGGGCTTCATTGAAGAAAGCAACGTGAATCCGATGGATGCGATGACCTCGATGCTGCAGGTCCTGCACCGGTTCGGCGCTGCGCAAAAAACAATCTCCACACTTGATGCTGTGCGCGGGATTGCCGTGAACGATCTCGGCAAGCCTGTCTAAGTCACTCACACGAGACATACCATGGATCCCGCACTCCGCGCTGCCGCTACCGGCATGATGGCCCAGCAGACTCGTACGCAGGTCATCGCCAACAATCTGGCCAACGTGAACACGCCAGGCTTCAAGCGAAGCCGCGCGCAGTTCGAAGACTTGCTGTATCAAACCGTACAGGGCACGCAAGTGCTCGGCACCGGTGATTCGTTTACGAATCCGGCCATTCAGGTTGGGCGCGGAACGCGTCTCGCCGCGGTGCAGCGCATGCACATGCAGGGCGCGATTGACCAGACCGGTCGCAATCTTGACGTCGCCATTGAAGGCGATGGCTTTTTCCAGGTGCAGAAGAACAACGGCGACATCGCGTACACACGCGATGGAAGCTTCGGTATTTCCGATCAGGGATTGCTCGTAACGAGCAGCGGCGAAGGTCTGGTGCCGCCCATTCGCATTCCCGACGACGCAAGTGAAATCACCATTTCGCCCACGGGTATTGTGAGCGTGATTCGCTCCAACGACACGCAGCCGAGCGAAGTGGGTCGTATTGAACTCGCGCGGTTTGTGAATCCGAGCGGCATGCTGGCCCTTGGTCAGAATCTGTATGCACCAACGGCCGCGAGCGGCACGCCGGCGATCGGATTTCCGAGCGAAGAAGGCATGGGTCGGTTGCAGCAGGGAAGTCTGGAAGCCTCGAACGTTGAAATCGTGCAGGAAATGGTGGAGATGATCACCGCCATGCGCGCGTATGAAATCAACTCGAAGGCCATCAAGACGTCCGACGAGATGGGTCAGATCGCCAACAATCTGACGCGCTAAGTGACCGTGTCTTCGTTGCCTCGCCTCGTGATCTTCTTCTTTGCCACCGTGTTGAGCGGCATTGTCGCCACGCTCGTGGCGCCGGCGTTCGCGTCGGCGTATTTCGAAGCGCACGCGCAGGGCACGTCGGCGACCTATGCCCGGGCCGTGAGCGCGCCGCTGGTCACGTGGTCGCGTGCTGTAGCGACACGCGCGCTTGTGCGCGGCGACACGCTTCGCGCTGATGATTTCATCGTGGCCGATACCGCGATTCAGGGACGTTTGCCATTCGGACTCGACACCACGACGCCACGCGCCGGTTGGCTTGTGCAGCGTGCGGTCTCAGCCGGCGAATGGTTGCGCGCACCGGCCGTGATTCCGCGCCCCGTGGTGACCGCTGGGCGGCCGGTGTTCGCGCTGTGGAGTGATGGGACCGTCTCGCTTGCGGTCTCCGCTGTTGCTTTGGGGAATGCGCCCGTTGGTGGTGCCGTCTCCGTTCGCGTTGGTCGCAATCGCCGGTTAACTGGCATTGCGATCGCACCTGATTCTGTTCGCCTTCGCTGAGCTGCCCGTGACTCATTCATCAAGCACCACTACACGTGATCTGTTGCTCGCTGCGGTTACCGCGACGTTCGCTGCGCTGCTGATCGGCGCACCAACGTTGCGTGCGCAGGCTGCACCGCCCGTTGTCGATTCAACGGCGGTCGCTGATGCAACGCCAGCACGCGCACCGCGTCAGTCATGGTTTGCGGATCGCCGCTCGTTTGCGGTTGGTGATGTGATCACCGTCCTGATCGACGACTACACCATCTCAACGGCCGTGAAAGACAACATGGCCACAGATACGCGTCGCAAGAATATGGGCGCGTCTATTCGACTGCCATCGTCAGGTACCAAGTCGGGAGGCATTGACACGCGCAATGATTCTGACACGCAACAGCGTGGTGCGCTGCGCCGTGAGAATCGTTTCCAGAACGAAATGAGTGTGCGCGTTGTCGCGCTTGGTGCCAACGGCCTGATGCAGGTGCGCGGCACCAAAAACATCACCGTGGATAAAGCCGCACAGGATGTCGTGTTTGAGGGATGGGTGCGTTCGCAGGATGTGTCACCGCAGAATCTTGTAGAGTCATATCGTGTGGCTGACGCAACGCTGAGCTACAACTCGCCGGGACCGCTCGGCAAGACCAAGTCAGGTCTGCTCACGCGCATCCTGGGAATCTTCCTCCCATGATCCGTCTCCTCTTCTTGTCGGCGGCGCTCACGCTCGTGCTGCCGAACACTGTTGCCGCCCAGGCGGAAGCACGTATTCGCGATCTCACGACGGCCGAAGGCGCAATGCCGGTGCGCCTGATGGGTTACGGACTCGTCGTTGGCCTTGATGGCACAGGCGACCGCGCGATTGGTGGACAAACGGCCGGACAGACCGTGCAGTCGGTCGTCAACTTGCTGCGCCGATTTGACATTGAAGTACCACCGAACCTCTTGCGCATGCGCAATGTTGCCGCGGTGTTGGTGACTGCTGAAATGTCGCCGTATCTGCGCGCTGGTGGGCGGTTTGAGATTCAGGTGGCCAGCATGGGTGACGCACGTTCGCTGCGTGGTGGTGTGTTGTACATGACACCGCTCGTGGCCGAACCAGGCGGACCAGCCATGGCCACAGCACAAGGACCGCTGCTCGTGAGCGAAGGCGGTTCGGCCACGCGCTATGCACCAACAATCGAAACGTCGGCACGCATCCCGAGCGGCGGAATTCTCGAAGCGGATCTGCCACGTCCTACACTCGCAGCCTCAAGTGCACGCTTGTTTCTGCGCGAACCGGATCTTGGCACGGCCACTCGCATTGTGACCGCGATCAACGGTCAGTTGCAGGGTGACGTGGCGGCGATTGAAGACGAAGGCGCGATCAGGCTCACGCTCCCCGATGGCGCGGAGCGTGCAACTTCGCTCGCGAAGATTCTTGAACTCGCGGTGCGTCCTGATCTCAAACCACGACTTGTGATTGATGGCAAGGACGGCACCGTGGTGGTTGGTGGCGATATCACGGTTGGGCCGGCCACGGTCAGCCACGGTGGGGTCACGCTGTCCATTGGTGACGCACCAGCCGCCGATGAAGCGGGAGCCGCTGCGGGCAGTGTTCGCCTGGCGATTGGCACACCCGTGCAAAAAGTGGCGAGTGCGCTGCACGCAGTGCAAACACCGCCGCAGGAAATCGCGGCCATCTTTGCCGCGCTGCGCGACGTGGGTGCAATCACAGCGGAGATCATCGTTCGATGATCAATCGCCTCGGTAGTTCACCCGTTACGCCTAAAACGCCCGCCGTGCCAGGCAACGGTGCTCAGCCTGCACGTGATGCAAAGCTGCAACAGGCGGTGACGCAGCTGGAAGGTGTGTTCGTGCAACAGCTGTACAAGGCTATGCGCGAATCCGTTCCGCAGCAGGAAGGAATCGTTTCAGGAGGGGCCGGAGAAGACATGTTTACCGCGATGATGGATCAGCACCTTGCTGCCGAGACTCCCAAGCATTGGGAGCGCGGTTTGTCGCAGGCGTTGTACCGGCAGCTCAGCCAGCACCTCGTTACGCCGATCACCAGCGAAGCAGCAGCCGCTGCATCGCATCCCGATACCGTAAGCCAGCCAGACCTCTGATGTCTCCAGCTCTGCTCACCGCCGAACCCGCTTCCATGGCCTACTCGCAGATCGCGCCGGCCATGCTCGAAGCCCTGCACGACGCGCTCTCCACTGAGCGTCGACTGCTGGACGATCTTGTCGTGCAAATGCGCCGGCAGCGCAGCGCCGTTGGCGCTGATGATATCGACAGCGTCGACGAAAGTGTCTTCGCAACGCACCGCATTCTGGCCACGCTTGGCCAGGCGCGTCAGCGTCGTCGTCAACTGAACGAGCTGCTCGGTGGCACAGCCGATATGCCACTGCGTGATCTCGAAGCGCGACTTGGCGCACAGGTCGACGATCGCCTGCGCGAAGCGCGCGTCCGTTTGCAAGCGGCTGCCGATACGCTCTCACGTGAAGTGGGAATGAATCGCAAGCTGTTGCGTGAAGCGCTCGCCCACAACACGCAGCAGGTGCGCGTGATGTCAGGCGAACCCACTACGCCCACAACCTACGCGGCAGAAGGCGGTGCACCCGCAACGTCGCAGCCGCGCGGACTCGTCGTTAACCGAACGGTCTGATACCATGTCTTCCGGCCTCTTCAGCATTGCCCGTACCGCGCTGCTGGCACACCAGACTTCGCTCCAGGTGGTGTCGCACAACGTGGCGAACGCGGAGACGCCGGGCTTTTCACGGCAACGTCCGCTGTTGTCCGCCAACACGCCAATCCGTATGCCGTATGGCAACATCGGAACCGGTGTCGCGTTCAACGGCATCGAACGTCAGCGTGACGCGCTGCTCGATCAGTCATTTCGCACCGCCTCAAGCCTGCTTGGCGAGTCCACCACTCGTCGTGACTTGTTGTCGCAGGTGGAAGGAATCTTTGGTGAACCGGCCGACGCTGGCATGTCAGCGTCACTCGATCAGTTCTGGGCGTCGTTCAGCGATCTCGCCACATCACCCGGCAGTCTTTCTGCGAAAGCCGTTGTGCAGCAGCGCGGCAAGCAGCTGGCGCAGCTGTTCAACGATTACGATACGCAGCTCACACAGACACGCGAACAGGTCACGTCTCGACTCGACGCGCTTGTCTCGCAGGTCAATCAGTTTGCCGAGCAGGTTGCCGAACTGAATGGTCGCATCACGACGGCTGAAGCCACTGGCACGGTCGCGTCCGATTTGCGAGACCAGCGTGATCTGTTGATCGACGACTTGTCGCGAATGGTCGGCGCGCGCGCCGAGCCGCAGCGCGATGGTTCGATTACCGTGATGGTGGCGAACTCCACACTCGTTGATGGTACGTCGGCACGTCCACTCAAGCTGGAAATGGACCCGCCGGTGCCACCGCCAGCGGTTACGCCGTCAGACATTCCAGTGCGTCTTCGCCTGGGCAACAGCGTGGACCGACTTGCGCCACTGGCCGGTGAGCTCAAGGGTCTCGTGGACGTGATCAACACCGACGTGCCCACACTGCGCGGCCGCCTCGATACCATGGCGTCCACGATCGTCAGCGCGGTCAACACGGCGCACTCCGCCGGCTTTGTGTTTAGCGGCAACGCGATTCCCGGCACCGCAGCAGGCGATTTCTTTGATCCGGGCACGGTTGGTGATCCGGTACGCGCCGGCACCATCAAACTGTTCGCCGATGTCGCAAACGATCCGGCTAACATCGCGTCATCGGGCAACGCCAACGCGCCGCTCGACAACAGTGTCGCGCTCGCACTCAGCGCGCTCCGCAACAACAGCTCGGCGATTTCGTACACTGGTCCGAACGGCCAAACCGAAAACACCGGCTTCGCCACGTTCTTCCGAACGACGGTCACGCGACTCGGCCTCGATGTACGCGGCGCGACCGACGACAGCTCGGTTCGCACCATTCTGGTTGACCAGGCGGATTCGCGCCGGCAGTCCGTGAGCGGTGTGAGCACCGACGAAGAACTCATTCAACTCATGCGCGTGCAGCAATCGTATGTCGCCGCCACCAAGCTGGTGAAAACGGCCGACGAAATGCTGCAGACGCTCCTCAATCTCATCTGACGGAGCGATCACACATGCTCGTACTCGGCAGAAAAGAAGGCGAATCGATCCTCATTGAGGGCGGCATTCGCATTGTGGTGGTGGCCTGCGACAAGGGCGGCGTGCGCCTCGGCATTGAAGCGCCCGCCGAGCTGCGAATTCTGCGCGGCGAAATCGCACAGTCCGTCGCGAGTGAAAATCAGCGCGCGACGGTCCCCGCTGATAGCTCGTGGCTCGCATCACTTGGCGCCGCCCCGCGTGGCGCCAAGCCCACCACGCCCGCGGTCAATACTCCGAAGGTTGCAACCTGATGTTTGTGCGAACCGCCGTCGTGTCACCGACCCGCGCGTCGCGCGGCTGGCAGCGTGGGGAGGGTGAGCTCACAGCCACCGTCCGCGCGAGCCTGGGCACTGCCGAGCGCGGATTGCAGACTGCGGTCTGCGGCACCGGCGTCGAGCGCGGTTCGCAGCGTATCAACGTTGGCCACGACAGCGTCCGGGTACACACTGAATCGCACGACATCAGCGTCACCATGCACGTGCAACTGCACGCCGAGCATGTGCGGGAACGCCGTGCGCTTCGCCGCGCTCAGCGCGAGCAGCAGCGCTTGCATGAGCGTGTGCGGCTCTACCCACACGGGCAGCACGTCGGCATCCGTACGCACTTCAACCACCACATCGCGCAAGTCGCAGTGATGGGCGTGCAAGGCAACGGCCTGTTCAACGACGTCGGCCGCGACCACCGGTTCGAACGCGGCATCGTCGCGGGACGGCAGCAGTCGCAGCAACTGCAGCAGGCTGTCCATGCGATCGGTTTCCTGCCGCAGCGATTCAGCGGCCTGCGAGCAGCTCACGTCTTCGAATTCCAGCATGTACGCACTCGCCGAGAGGGTCGCAATGCGATTGCTCAGCGCATGCGTCACTCCGCGCAACAACTCGTCGTGCAGATCGAGCCAACGCGAGCGCGCCATGGCCAGTCCGTTTTCGGGACCGGTACTCAGCGCTGGCAGCCCATCTCCACTCGCATCATTGGGCGTCCCCTGGACACCACTCATCTGGCGAACCGCCATGTGTAATCACCACTCAGGCTCAGGTACGACCGCGTGATCGTCATTATCGGATTAGTCATCGTCTTCGGTGCCGTGCTGGGTGGCTACGTCATGCACCACGGCCAACTGGCAGTTTTGATTCAGCCCAGCGAGTTCGTGATCATTGGTGGTGCCGGACTCGGCGCACTCATTGCTGCGAACCCTCCGGCAGTCATCAAAGCTACAATCGGACAATTAGTGGCACTCGTGAAGCCTACCCCGTTCGGCGCGCAAGCGTACGCCGAACTGCTGCAGGTTCTTTACGAAATCTTTCAGAAGGCACGAAAGGACGGACTCGTTGGACTTGAAGCACACATTGAAGATCCAAAAGCGTCCGACATTTTTCAGAAGTATCCCTCATTTCTTAACAATCATCATGCGGTGTCATTGTTGTGTGACACACTCAAAGTGCTGCTGACCGGCGCCGTTGAAGACCACAACCTCGCGGAAATCCTCGACCTCGATCTCGAGAAACATCATCACGAAGCAATGAAGGTGCCGCAAGCGGTCTCTGCTGTAAGCGACGCCATGCCGGGCTTCGGCATCGTAGCCGCCGTGCTCGGCGTCATCATCACCATGGGGTCAATCGGTGGTGAGGCCGCAGAGATCGGACAGAAGGTTGCTGCTGCACTTGTAGGCACGTTTCTCGGAATCCTTCTCGCTTACGGATTGCTCAGCCCAATCGCTGCGGCGATCACGTCACGGATTCACGCGGAGAACGATTACATGTTGTGCATCCGTACCGCTCTGCTCTCGTTTGCCCGCGGCGATGCGCCCATGACCGCAGTAGAGTTCGCCCGTCGCAACGTCGAGCCACACGAGCGTCCTAGCTTCTCGGAGCTCGAAGAAATGACGCGCAAGAAGGCGGCCTAAGCATGTCAGCTCGCGGCGGCAAGAAAATCGTCATCGTCAAGAAGAAGGTCGCCGGGCACGGCGGCCACCATGGTGGTTCGTGGAAAGTGGCATACGCCGACTTCGTGACCGCGATGATGGCCTTCTTCATGGTGATGTGGATTCTTGGCATGGACGACCAGACCAAGTCCGCGATCGAGGGCTACTTCTCGAATCCCGTTGGCTATCGCAAAGGCTACGGTGCGGGATCAAGCCCGATTGCCGTGGGCTCTACCATCACGACCATGCAACGTACGCCGCTGCGCCTGGTGGTTCGCGCCAATGAAGAAAAAACATTCGAGGCCGCCAAACAGCGCATTCTGGCCAAGCTGCAGGCCAACGACTCGCTCGCCAAGCTCAAGGCGGACGTTGAAGTGGCCGTCACGAGCGAAGGTCTGCGCATCGAGCTGATCGAAAGTGGCGCCGGCGATGTGTATTTCCCGCTTGGCTCCGCCACGATCAAGCCGGCGATCGCGCTCGTGTTGCAAGTGGTGGGCAGTGAACTGTCTACACTCTCACATCCGATCGTGCTGGAAGGACACACCGACGCCGCGAAGTTCAGCCCTGATGCCTCGTACACGAACTGGGAGCTAAGCTCGGATCGTGCAAACGCGGCTCGTCGAGTTCTGGAAGCGTCTGGTGTTGGACAGGAACGTCTGGTCGAAGTGCGCGGGTACGCCGACAAGCGACTGCGCGTGCCCAATGATCCGTCGGCGCCGGCGAATCGTCGTATTTCGCTGCTGCTTCCGTTCACCAATGTGCCGGAAGGGGTCGTTGGCGACGCACCGATCGAACAGGGACCGCCGGCCGTTGAGGCGCCGAGTCCTCCGTCAGGTTCGTCGAACGCCAAAACCCCGTAAACACGCGGGACGTTGTTAGCGTTCACCAACCGTCAGCAAACGTTTACGGCGTTGGGCTTACCGACAGGCGCGATTCGGCCCACGTTACGGCCTGCACGTACGCTTCGCCGAGCGACGCGCCGGTCGTTGCGCCCAACTCCGATACCGTCTCCCACGCAGCGTGCTCGTACGCTTCAATCAGCGAGAGCACATGGGCGTGTGGGCCCACGCCGTGGAGCAGCGCGTCGCGCACATCGGCACTGACCGGCAGTCGATCAAGCACCTCTGTCATTGGCAGGCCCAGCAACACATCAAAGCGCGACAGCAATCCCACAAGGAATCGCGCCGACGGATCGCCGGATCCGGTTGCCGCTGTCACGATCTCGCAGAACCGTGCGCGTACCAGCGCGTGCTTCACGGCTTCCTGTGCAATCGGATTGCGCGACGCGACACCCGACACGAGCAGGATCAGCAGCCAGCGCGAGAGCGCAGCGCGGCCGAGCAGTTGTACCGCGTACGGAATGGATTCGACATTCCGAAAGCCAAGACTTGCCGAGTTTACAATGCGCAGCAGGGCGTATGATAACGACGGGTGCGATCCAAACGCCTCGTCAAGCGCACGCTCACTCACTTCGGGATCGCTCAACAGCTGCAGCAGATTGGCAATCGTCACTTGTTGCAGCGACAGTGCGCGTCCGCCGAGGGTTTCCGGTCGGCTGAAGTAGTAGCCCTGAAACAGACTGAATCCGAGCTTTGCGCAGAGCACGCGCATGGATCCGGTTTCCACCCGCTCGGCCAGCAGCGTGAGATGTGTGTAGCGACGCAGCGGTGCAATGAACGAGGACAGACTGACCGCATCATGTCCCAGCACATCTACCTTGACGATCGACGCGATTTCGAGCAGCGGCACCCACGATGACTTTCCTTCGAAATCATCGAGCGCGATGGTGTAGCCTTCGCTCACCGCACGCCGGCACGCGTCAATGACCTGCTGATCGGGCGTGATGGTTTCGAGCAGTTCGAGCACGACTTCGCGCGGATTGAACACCCGGTATAGATCTGCCACGAGGTGTTCGCGCCCCAGATTGATCCACGCGGGCGCACCGGCGGTCAGCCGATCCAGTCCGATCGACACGACCGCATGCAAGGCTGTGTCGCTGCACATGGCGTCCACCGAAAAACCGCCGGCGCTCGTCGACACCGCGTTGGCGCGATAGAGCAGCTCGTAGGCCACACACCGATTGCCCAGGTCAAAGATCGGCTGCCGAGCGAGGCAGACGTCCTGTGCAGTCGGTGGAAGTGGCAGCGACGAAGATGCCATGCGGCGGTGTCTCGGGAAGTGGCAATCGGAACCGCGAACGCTCGCGGCGAGTAGTGGAGCTACGCCCGCGTGGATCACGGCAGTCGCGGCGCGCTCTCAGAGGGAGTATCGTCACATGATGAACAAAAGCGTGGCTTTTTTCGCCAATCGTGCTCAGCCGTTTACGCGAGGCCTCTTTTTCGCGGGAATCGTGTGCGCGCTCTCTGCGTGCGAGACGTCCGGCGACCGGGCATCGTCACTCGATCCCGCGCTCGAGCGCGACTTGAGTCTTGCCACGGCGCCGTCCACCACACCGTTGTCCACTTTCGGCGACACGGCCACCTCCGAGCGCACGCCAACGCCTGTCGTTTCGCCGGTGGCACCGCCGTCACGGGCGCCATCACCGGCGCGCGTTCCAGCAGCGCGCCCCCAGTCCACAACGCCGCGTCCAGCGCCAACGCCCGATGTGGTTGAGACCGCGCCCGCACCTGCGCCCAGCGCAGAACCTGCGCCGGTCAACGCGCCGGCTCCCGCACCCGCACGACGCGCCATGCTCGGCGCGGGTACCGCGCTGGTTGGAGCGACCGGCACTCGCGTGTGCAACACCACCAATCGACCCGGCGATCGTGTGGTGATGCGACTCGCCAGCGATGTGGCGGGTGCGGACGGCGTACGCTTGGCGGCGGGCACACCCGTTCTGCTTGAGCTCGCTACAGCGACTGATAGCACACTCACTTTTCGCGTGCTGTCCGTTTCAATAGATGGTGCACTGTTACCGGTGACTGCCACCGCCGCGATCGAAAGCGAGCTCAGCAACGCGCGTGTTGCCGGTGGCAACGATAAAGCCAAAATCATTGGCGGCGCGATT
This sequence comes from Gemmatimonadaceae bacterium, assembly GCA_051859245.1. Lineage (GTDB taxonomy): Bacteria > Gemmatimonadota > Gemmatimonadetes > Gemmatimonadales > Gemmatimonadaceae > JAABRT01. The sequence goes on along the minus strand of JBHYGA010000006.1, from coordinate 44,451 downwards.
GCTGGCGCGATTGCCGGACGCATTCTGGGTGGCGACACCAAGGGTGCCGTGATTGGCGCCGCGGGTGGTGCGGCGGCCGGGACTGTAGCAGCGCGACGTGGCGGAACGACCGAGCGATGTCTCGCGGCCGGTGGTACTGTTCGTGTGGTGCTCACGGAACCACTGCTTACGAACGGAACGGGCGTGTGATTGAAGTTTCGCAATACAACAAACTTTACGGCGATTTTCGCGCAGTACACAACTTGTCGTTTACCGTTGCTCCGGGTGATGTGCTCGGACTTGTTGGCCCGAACGGTGCAGGAAAAACCAGCACGTTGCGTGCGCTTGCAGGGATTCTGCAGCCCACATCGGGCACGATCCGTGTCAACGGTATTGATCTCGTCGCGCATCCGGTCGAAGCCAAGCGTCACCTCGCGTTCATTCCCGATGAACCGCAACTCTTTGAGTATCTCACGGTTGTTGAGCATCTCCGGTTCATGGCGCGGCTCTATCGTGTTCGCGATGCGGAGTCGCGAATTGATCCGCTGCTCGTTGAACTCGAACTCGATGCAAAACGCGACGCGCTGCCTACGGAACTCTCGCGTGGTATGAAACAAAAGCTCGCGATTGCGTGCGGATTGCTGCACGATCCTGTCGCCCTCATGCTTGACGAACCACTCACTGGGCTTGATCCAGTTGGTATTCGGCGCATGAAAGCAACGATTGCGGCGCGAGCGCGCGCAGGCTCCGCCGTCATTCTCAGTTCACATCTGCTGCATCTGGTGCAGGAGTTGTGCACGCGTCTGCTCGTGATCCGCCGTGGCGAACGAGTGGCGTACGGCACGATCCCGGAGATCGTGGCCGAACGTCCGGAGCTCGCGGGCTTGTCGCTGGAAGACATGTTCATTGCGCTCACCGGCACTGACCCGCACAGTGCAGACACCGCGACGCGCGCGGACGCGTCCACCGAGACCACGCCAGTCGCGGTTGAACACATGCCTGCGCGCGACGAGTGAGCACGCGCACCACGGCATCGGCACTCACGTATCTCTGGTTTGCGTCCGCGCGAAATCGTGTGCTCGCGCAGAAGGCGCAGCTTCGGCAACCACGCTACGTCGTGGCCATGTTGCTCGGCGGCTTGTACCTGTGGTTCGTGGTCCAGGCCAACGGCAATCCCGAGTCTTCGCCGTTTACCTCGATCAATACGAACGGTGCCGGTGAAACGGTCGTTGCGGCCGTGCTGCTGTTGCTGTCGGCACGCTGGTGGTTAAGCAAACCCGATCGAACGGCGCTCGCGTTTACACCCGCAGAAGTGCACCTGTTGTTTCCGGCGCCCATTTCGCGACGCGAGCTGGTACAATCCAAACTGGTGCGCGGTCAACTGGCGATTCTGCTGAACGTCCTGATTTGGGTTGTGTTGCTGCGTGGCAGCGGTGCGTCCATTGAAGGCTGGCAACGTGGCATCGCGCTCTGGATTCTGTTCTCCACCTTCACGCTGCATCGGCTTGCCGCAGCCCTCGTGCGACTGAGTGCCGCGCAGAACAGCAGTGCAGGACGAAAACGCGCTGCTTTGCCTGTGATGGTGTTTGTCGTCATGTTCGGCACCATCGCCACGCTGCTGTGGCAAGCACGTCCCGCAATTACGTCCTCGTGGGTGCTCGGCTTTGGTACGGTGCTCGGCGCCGTGCACGATGCCTTGCAGCACCCCGCCGCGCGCATCGTACTCGCACCAGTGCAAGCGCTGGTCGCACCCGTGTTCGCCACGTCAGGTACCGCGTGGTTGTGGTCTCTCGGACCCGCGCTGCTTGTACTGTTGCTGCACTTCATGTGGGTAGTACGCACCGACGCGGCATTCGAAGAGGCGGCCCTTGAAGCGTCGCAGGAACGGGCCAAGGCTATTGCCTCCCTGTCGGGCAAACAGCTCTCCACCAAGCGCTCCAAGCGCGGATCGGTCGCCCGTATTCTGCCGATCCCGCGCTTCGGTCATCCCGCCATCATGATTGCGTGGAAGAATCACGCGGCGGCGCTGCGCGGCGGCGGGTGGTTACGGCAACTTGCCATTTTCATTGTGGTCTTCGCCGGATCATTACTCGCGCTACAGGCGTCTGTCGGCATGCCGTTCGAGGCGGTGCTGTCGATCACCGTGATCTGGGGCTTCATGCTGTTGCAGCTCGGACCCGTGTGGACGCGATTCGATCTGCGCCTTGATCTGCGCGACCTCGGCACCATTCGCACGCTGCCACTCAGTGGGCGCGCGATTGTGAGCGCCGAAATTGTGGGCGTGTCGATCCTGCACTCCATCACGATCTTCGCGCTCCTGATGGTGCCAGTGGTTTTCGCGATCTTCAACGAATCCACGCGTGCCAGCGCGCTTGACCTTGTGGGTGCGCCGTGGCCAGCCGCGCTGACCGTGCTGTTGCTGGTTCCGATGTTCAACCTGCTCACGTTCACCGTGCAAAACGGCCTGGCGCTTCTGTATCCGGCGTGGGTGCAACTGGGGACCGACCGCCGAGGCTTTGAAGCCATGGGCCAGACCATGCTTACCTTCGGCATCACGCTGGTCGTTGCAGCCGTGGCGCTCGTGTTTCCGGCGCTGCTGGGTCTGGCCATGGCGTTCATCGGCCGCATGTGGTGGGGCGCGTGGAGCGTACCGGTGGCCGCTGCCATCGCACTCGCGATCGTGCTGGCGGAACTGGTGCCAATCTGGATGGCGTTGGGTAGCGTATTCGAGAAGACGGAACCCGGTGACGTCCCCGGCCAGAAATCATGACCCGCGCGAGGTTCCGCGCGTGCGGGCTAACGATGGGCTTTATATCACGACGTCCGGTGTCTAACCTGCAGGTGGCGCCAAAACGCCCTGTCTTCATTTCGTGCCATCCCATTCGCCGCCATGGCTGACGATCCGCTCGACTTTACCAACAGCGACGACGAGAACGACAGCGAATCGCGCCCCGCCGTGTTTGTCACCACGCGGGAGCCCATTCGCTTGTCTGTCTCACGCCTCGAGGATCCGCGCGCACCCGAGTCAAGTGCGCTCGCCGCGTACATCGACGGGCGACTGGTCGCGCGATGCGCGATGCCCCCCGAGGCAATTGATCGCCTTGTTGCCCTGAAGCTGTTCGAAGAGCCGCTGCCGATTGGACTCTTCGCGTTTGAAGAATCGCCTGGCCTGCAGTGTCGGTTGTTCGCGCTGGTCCCGCGCGATGCGCTCGAAGAAGCCGCCCATGAGCATGAGCCGTGGAAGGCGAGTGTGCCGAGTTACGAAGAGAGCGAAAGCGACGAAGACAACGGGCCCGCGCATCCGTACGAGACCATTTTGCTCGGCCATATCGTGCGGTTCGAAAAAGACCGACGCCATCCCGAAGATCTTGCAGCAGAAGCGGTTGATATTCTGCAAAAGATCATTGGTGGCGGAGACGAGCTGCGCGACGCAGATAAGCGCGCGATCGACGACTTGCTCGACTCACTGTAGGCTGAGGCCGCGCCTACTCGCGTGGCCCGAGTTCGCATCGGTCCCGGCGCGCTGGTTGCCGCCGCGTTCATTGGACCTGGCACAGTCACCACATGTACGCTCGCGGGCGTGCGCAGCGGGACCACGCTGCTCTGGGCCCTCGCGTTTGCTACAATCGGCACGATCATTCTGCAGGAAATGTCCGCGCGACTTGGCACGATCGGCGGTCTCGGACTTGGTGAGGCGCTGCGCAAGCGCGTGACAGCACGAGTGGCACGTACGTTCGTCGTGTCACTTGTCATCTTTGCAATCGCCGGCGGAAACGCCGCCTACCAGACCGGCAACCTGCTCGGCGCCGCACTCGGTCTCGATATCGCGTTGACCGGTGGACCGCGCATCTGGGCCGCAGTTGTTGCATGCTGCGCGGCGCTCCTGTTGTTCACGGGTCGCTATCGCGTGATCGAGCGAGTGCTGGTCACGCTTGTGATCATCATGTCGTTGCTGTTTCTGATTACTGCCGTCGCCGTCTCTCCCGATTGGGGCGCGATTGTGCGTGACCTCGTGCGGCCGCGGCTACCCGAAGGCTCCGCGTTGCTGGCGCTCGGTTTGATCGGGACCACCATCGTACCGTACAACTTGTTCTTGCACGCCAGCGCAGCGGCCGAACGATTTACCGACGGAACACCACGCGATCGACTGCTCGCGGCGAGACTTGATTCGGTCGTCGCGATTGGCCTCGGTGGACTCGTTTCCATGGCGATCGTTGTCACCGCTACCGCTGCTGGTGCGCGCGGCGCCACAGTGGATTCCGCAGGCAGCATGGCCGCGCAACTCACACCGCTGCTCGGCGAATGGGCCACGGTTGTCTTTGCACTCGGCCTGTTTGCAGCCGGCATGACATCCGCGATCACCGCGCCGATGGCCGCGGCATGGGCGGTAGCCGGCGTGCTCGGCTGGCCACGCGATTTGCGCGATGCACGCCTGCGCGCTGTGTGGCTCACCGTAATTGCCACAGGATTGCTGGTCGCAATCAGTGGCGTACAACCACTGCCCGCAATTCTCGCCGCTCAGGCAGCAAATGGATTCTTGCTGCCAATCATTGCCGGTTTTCTGGTGTTCGTGATGAATGATCGCAATACACTTGGCGAGCACGCGAACGGCGTGAGCGCGAATATCGCCGGCGCAGTGATTGTCGTCGTCACACTCACGCTGGGCACACGAGCACTGTGGAGCGTGCTCGCGCGGTTGCTCAGCTAGCGTACAACGCTACACCGGAAACAGTCCGTCAATCGACAAGTACCGCTCGCCCGTGTCATAGCAGAACGTGATCACGCGTGAGCCGTCGGGCAGATCCGGCAGCGTTTGTGCAACGGCCGCAAGCGACGCACCGGAGGATATGCCGATGAAGATGCCTTCCTCGCGCGCTGCCCGCTGCGCCATCAGCATCGCGTCTTCTTCCGTTACCTGTACAGTGCCGTCGAGCACGGACGTGTGCAGATTGGCCGGAATGAATCCCGCACCAATGCCCTGAATGCGATGCGGAGATGGCGCGCCACCGCTGATCACCGGTGATTTGAGCGGTTCCACGGCCAGCACGCGGAATCCGGGCCAGTTCGCCTTGAGTGCTTCCGCACAGCCGGTAATGTGTCCGCCCGTGCCCACACCCGTGATCATGCAGTCGAGGCCCAATGGAAAGTCTTCAAGAATCTCGCGCGCCGTTTTCTCGGCGTGCACTCGAATGTTGGCCGGATTGTCAAACTGCTGGGGCATCCATGCATTCGGCATCGATGCCGCGAGCTCGTTCGCGCGCGCCATGGCGCCCTTCATGCCGAGTTCGCGCGCCGTGAGTTCGAACGTCGCGCCATACGCGGCCATGATGCGACGGCGCTCCACAGACATGGACTCGGGCATCACCAGCACCAACTTGTAGCCCTTGACCGCCGCCACCATGGCCAGCCCGATCCCCGTATTGCCCGACGTTGGCTCAACAATCACGCTGCCAGGCGTGAGCGCACCGGAGCGCTCTGCATCTTCGATCATCGCAAGAGCAATGCGGTCCTTGATGCTGCCGCCCGGATTGGCGCGCTCAAGTTTCATCCAGACTTCCACCCGCGAATCGAACATGCGCTGCAAGCGAACATGGGGCGTACGTCCAATGGTCTCGAGAATCGATTCGGCGCGCATGAATCCTCCGGAAGAAGACGCTGGGTAGCGTCAGATGTGAAACTCAATGCCATCGTCTGCGGGCCGCGTGTCCACCGTGCTTTCAAACTGCACACGCGATCGTGGTGGTACACTATGCGTGAGCCACACGTTTCCCCCGACAATACTGTCGGCGCCAACAACCGTGTCGCCACCGAGAATTGTCGCGTTCGCGTAAATCACCACGCCGTCTTCGATCGTGGGGTGTCGTTTACTGTGCGCCAAACGCTTGTGCACGGCGAGCGCGCCCAGTGTGACGCCTTGATACACACGAACGCGGTCACCGATCGTCGTGGTTTCTCCAATCACAACACCGGTGCCGTGATCGATGGCAAACCCACTGCCGATCGTTGCGCCGGGGTGAATGTCGATGCCGGTCTCTCGATGTGCCCATTCGCTCATCAGGCGAGGCAATAACGGCACATGCTCCCGATACAGTACGTTCGCAATGCGATGCACTGCCGTCGCGAGGAAGCCCGGATAGGCCAGAATCACCTCATCCAGACTGCCGGCCGCTGGGTCGCCGAGCAACAGGGCGTTCGCATCGTCGGTGAGTGCGTGACGCACTTCGAAGAGCGAGGCCGCGTAGGCGAATGCGCATCGATCGGCGTGTGCATCATCGCTGACCGACGCGACGGTCTCTCGCACCAACTGGGAGAGCTGCTCCACCTCCACACGAACCGCGTCGGGTTCGGTGGAGGGCTGCGCACCAAAATGCGGGAAGAGCAACTGCAACGAGTGCCGCACCAACACTTCGGCCCGCTCCCGAAGGTGCGGTGGAAAACGATGTGCGAGACGCGCGGCGGCCACGTCTGCTGCAAACTGGGTGGGAGAAGTCATCTCCTATACGTAGCGCGCAAACACGCGCCGCGCGAGCACCGCGCGGACTAGAAGCTGCCGAACTTGAACGTCAGCGTACCCACCGCGCCGCTCAGCGCCCCGTCGTTCGCGCGCGGGAGGTCGCTACCGTCGACGTATCGATAGCCGGCACCCAGTCCCATGCGGAACCACGACGTGATGTTCACTTCAGCGTTGAGGGCAGGCTCCAGCACAAACACCTCTGACGCCAGTCGCTGCGTTGATGTCGCGCCATCCACCTCTCGGCGCGTTTCGTACGTGGCCTCTCCGCCGCCGAGCGTCATGTGAGTGGTGACGTGCACAAGGCGGAAGGGACGAAAAACGTATTCGAACTCCAGACCGCCGTAGTCGAGGCCGAGCGCGGGCTCGTCTCCGTTGGAGAACGCAAAGCCGGTCCGCACATTCTCCCTCGCGAGTGAGTAACCGCCAAAACCGATCACGAACTTGTGATTGATGATCAAACCGCCGCGCCCGCCAGAGAACACGGCGTCTTCACCCGCGATTCGCCCGATCTTCACGACAGGACCGCCGAATCCACCGTAGCTGGTGCCACCGCGGCGCCCGATCAGTGTTTCTTCACGTTGCGCCTGCGCCTGACTCGTGGCGGTAACGAGCAATAGCGTCGCAGCAAGAGCGGCGCGATTCAGACTTGACCATCGCATGACACGATCTCCGGGAGTGTAGTGAACGTCCGTCCTCCACTCCTACGCTCGTACGATGCGAGGGTTTCGCACGCCACATCGGCACAACGCCAACGCCAACGCCGCCGAAGAACATCGCGTCGCCTATCCGCGCTCCATCGCCGAAAGCCGATCCGCTTCGGCACGCGTCACGTAACACTGCATCCCAAGCGGGATAAATCCAGCGCTCTGCAACGTGGTGCGATACCACGCGGCGGGCTTCGGTTTGGGCCACGCCGTATCACCCACATATTCATCGCCGTGCGCGAAAATCTCGAGATACGCGACACCCGCTGTACGGCGCGCTACCTGACGTAGTCCCACACGCAGTGTGGCCGCGTCGAGATAGTTGAGCATGCCAACGCACAGTACAAGGTCAAACTGCGCGTCGGGATCGAGCACGGCATCCAGATCCGTGATCCCACCCAAGCGAACGCCTCGACGCGCACCGTGTGTCTCCACCGCCCAGTTGCTCGGGTCCACACCAACGTAATGCAACTTCGGACGACGCTTGCGCAGCGCCACACCCCATTGCCCTTCGCCACATCCCACATCGAGCACGCTCGTCACGCGACGTTGCAGCACCCATTCTGTCATATGCAGCGCGAAGTCGACCTGTCGAGCAAACTCCACTGGCGTACGCACCCGATGCACCGGGTCGCGATACCATTTCTCGAAGTACTTTTGATCGTACGTTTTCGCGGGCGATGACTTGGGCATGCGATGATGGGCGAAAGGCGTGGGAGCGTAACGCACGTCGCACAAATTACATCAGCGGCCCTACAGAATGCCCCAGAACGCACGATCCACATCGATCGCAAAGCGCCACGTGCCGCGGTGCAGACCGCGCGAGACGTCCACGCGCAGCAAGTCGTAAAACAACAGGGCACCGAGACCGACCGCCGGATACACACCATCCTGATAGCGCGACACGGTGGGGCTCGGATCCGCACCGTGCAGCAGTACGGCGTGCGCAAACGGCGCTAACAGAATTCGCGACGGCGAGGCGCCGTATTTCCCCAGTGGTAACGACGGGAACGGCACGGGTATGCGCCACTCAAGGTGCGGTGACGCCATCGCACGCCCGACAAAATCGTGGAACCCGTACCCGGGACCTGAACGCGGACCACCCGCGTACTGCAGCCACTGCGGTGGCAAACCGCCGCCAATCGATGTACCCAGCAGCGTGCTGGCAACGATCAATCCGCCATTGGACAACGGCCACTGCATGAATGCGTCGGCTTCAAGTCGCAACGCGAGCGGGCGCACGATGACATCGCGTTCATCGCGACCGGACGCAGACGATCCAATGGCACGCCATGTCCACGAGCCGTTTCGAAAGCCCGTCTCACCAAAACGACCCGTGCGTGCCAGGTCGGCGCGCACGCCTTGCAACGACCACGCCGGCTTGATCGGGGCGAACGTTCCCGAGAGAGGACGCGCCACAAGCTCCAGTGCACGTTCATCTTCGTAGGCTGCGCGCAGCGACCAGTGTCGCGCGTTACCCGGTCGCCACTGCACGCCAATCGCGCGAAGATCTACGGGCGATGTGTAGTCGCTGCCAAAGAACAGCGATGCGAACGAGTTGGTCACGCCCGCGCGTTCCGGTGTGCCGAGCTCTCGATACTGTCGTTCCGCAAACAGTTCAACAATCGGTGCGCCGCCAAGTGCCGGACGTTTGTCCAGACTGATACGACCCTTGGCCGATACGTCGTCCACGCCGTAGCGCAGACGACCGCTCAGTGTGATCGCTTGCGGCCAACGATGCGCCAACCCAAATCCCAGCCCCAATCCTTCAGCGCGAGAATAGCGCACCGCGTCTGAGACACCGCGGCCTGCCGCCGCCAGCGTCATGGGTCGAGACAATGCCGCTGAGCGCAATGCCGTTTCTGCGCGCAGCTGCGCGTCACGTACATCAGCATCGCGCGCGACGAGCATATCCGGCGGCAACACGTTTACGACTTCGCCCTCAAACGCCCACTTCTCAAGCGAATCACGTGACAGACTGCTCCACTTTGGCAGAATGAGCGTGAGCGCGTCGACACCTTCATTGACCGTGTACTGCGACACTTCCCAATGACCGCGCACAATGCCGCGCGCCGGGACATCCATCCACGTGCTGCGTCGCACCACTTCCACTTCCTGTCGGCGCGGCAACCAGTAGCGTCCGCGCACCAGACTGTTCTCGAGCGTGACCACCAACGTTTCAATGCGCCGATCCAGAATTGCCGCGCGCGTGAACGTGAGTTGCAACCGCACGACCGCCGACGTTTCAATATCGAGATACACGCTGCCAACGGCACGCGCCTTCGCTGGATCGCGTGGTCTGAACTGCACTTCCTGCACAATGACGGATCGATCGGGCAAGCGCATGGAGAACGATTCGCCGCGCCGATATTCGTACAGACTGTCGGCACCTTGCGCGAGCGGATGCGGGACATCGGCAACATCAAATCCGTCACCAAGTCGAATGCGATCCGGCAAGTTGTCGAGCACCACGCCGTAGCGGTCTCGATAGTATCCCACACTGGCGGGCATCAACGTGGTGTCACGTCGGCCAACGAGTTGTTGCGCGCTGCGTCCCGGTTGCCACCATGACACACGCAGTGCGAGTTGCTCGGTTTGCACCACACGCGGCGGATCCGCAAAATCTTCGCCCAACTGCGCAAGGAACGCCAGAAAACCGCGCGCGGTCGCCTGATAGTCCACGAGCGTGCTGTCGGCGAGTTGCACACCGCGGCGATCAATCGCGCTCGCGACCCGTGCAAGGGCGACCGAATCATTCCATGTGTCGCCCCGCTTCATCGGCGTACTATCCCCCGCTTGCTGCGCGAATGCGACTGGCGCATGCAGCAGCAAGAGTGCGGAGAGCACGGCCGCACGGCGACCGAGACGGGACATTGATTTCACACGCGACAATGCGAACACCGGACTCCTAGCGAGAACTGTCGCGCACGACCGGCTCGCTCGCGGCGCGCGAACGCGTCGAACTTCTCGCCCGAGGCCGCGTGGCCACACGAGGTGGCGGACCGAGGCGCCACCCTGGATAACCGCCCGCGTGTACCGCGGCGCTCTTTTCAGGCAGCACCACGAGATACGCCCACCCGTGTCGCCAGCGAACACCACGATCCGAGCTACGGATCGGCGCCACCGGCGCTCGCACCGGGATGCGCGCCAGAACCTGCGCCTCCAGCGTGGTCATGTTGCCCGATGGATCCTCAAGCAGCACCCGCCGACCGGCCGCATGCGGCGGCGCGAACGGGAGATCCCCGAAGTGCACGGCCATGACGGTGTCACGTGTCGTGTTGCCAACAATCCCCATGATGCGCGCCGACGACGGCGACTCGCGCCCGGCGGCCCGGGCCTGCGCAATGCTGTCAGGCGAGATCACTTCGCTCTCGGCGTATCGCCGAAGGGTCCACTGCGAGAGACGCGCAACCAGCAGGCTATCGCCCTGCGCGGCGCCACTGTCACCCGCGATTGAACGCGGATTCTCGAAGCCAGCCGGCGTCAATCGGCCCGGTGCGACCACATCGATCGCGGCGCGCAACGCCGGATCGTCGAGCGCTGCGTACTGCCACAACGCGTCTTCGCCGCGGGACATTTCCAGCAGCCGACGCACAGCCACCCGCGTGCCGTCGCCGAGCAGCGCTTCGCGTCGTTCGGTGGACAACTCCGAACGCGAGAGCACCGAGGTCAGAGAGTCGCGCAAACGACGCTCAAGCAATGGGAGCGGCGCGTTGCTCGACCCATCGAGCATGGCTTGCACCACCACCGCATCCACGGCCTCGCTCAACGTGCGAGCCATCACCGGCGACAACGATGCAGGTACTGCCGATGGGTCAATGCGAGCGGCGGGCCATACCTTGATGTCTGGCGCCAGCCCCCCTGTCACCACCCCTCCCTTTTCCTCACGACGCGTGAGCGCTGTACCAGCGGGCGACAGCCAGCGCGCCGTCGTCAGTCGCAGCGACAGTTCCGGATTGATGTTGACCACCCGCTGTACGAAGCCTTTGCCGTAGGTGTGGTCGCCTACAAGCAGTGCGCGTCCATGATCGCGCAGCGCCGCGGCGATCAGCTCGGCCGAGCTGGCGGTGTTTGCATCAACGAGCACGACGAGCGGAAGGTTGGGCCAGCGCGTGTGGCGGGCGCTCTGTTCCTGACGATCCGCGCTGCCGCGCCGGTCCAGCGAAGCCACCAGATCGCCACGCGACAGGAACAGCGACGCCGCTTTGACCCCTTCCTCGTACAGCCCGCCCATGTTGCCGCGCAAATCAAGCACGAGCGATTTGGCGCCGCGGTCGATCAGTCCTTCAACCGCCTCCTCGAGCGCCTCTGTGGAGCCGGTAGAACAGGACGCCAGCGTGACGAAGCCAACCGTGGGCAGAATCATCGACACGTCTGTAACAGCAGAAGCACGCCATGAAGATGGCACTATACCAACAGTGACCGTGTCTCGTGCGGCAAATCGTACGATGTCGAGGCTCAACATTTCTGCCGACCGCGCGCCGGCGGAATCCGAGGTCATTTCGGGGCGGGGCGAACTCCAGGCCTCGTTGGCCTTTCGGCCATCGACCGCCACCACCACGTCACCTGACCGAACGCCTGCCAGCGCGGCCGGCGATCCGGGCACCACACGTCGCACCACCACCGACTGCCCGCGCAGCCGCAGCAGCAGGCCAAGCCCCTGACTTTCGCCACGCAGTGTGCCGCGGTACGTCGACGCACCGCTGCTTTCGAGCAAGGCGGCATACGGGTCGTGGAGTTCGCGCAGCATGCCACTCACCGCACGGCGCATCAACTCACCTTCCGGCAAGGAGTCGAGGTAGTTGACCCGCACCGAATCGAGCGCCGTGGACAGCAGCCGTTCGCGCGCCCAGGGCTGGCGCGACTGCTCGCGCCGCTCGCCGAGCCACATGCCACCTGCAAACGCCGCCAACACGGCGCTCATGCCCGCCACGCGCCACCAGACCGATCGCATCGACGTCACGCGACAAGCTCCCGCTGCGCGACCTTGCTGTCGCACAACTGTCGAGGAACCCTGTGTCGCGTCTCGTCCTTTGTCACCAAAATCTCCGATCAGTCAACGGGGCAGCATTACACTGTATCGCTGTACGCCCAGAATAGTCGCACGTTCCGTTTCCGCTCGCATCTGTACGACGGCAGTCGTCAGAGTTCGGTCACCGTTTGCATGGCTGGGTTCCAGATGAACGGAACCAGTCGCCATATTGCTGGTATCGACGGCCATCGCCTCGCGCCATGCCGCAGGTCCGCGACCGCGCGTCGGTCCCATTTCATGAACACACGATGCCTACGTTCACGTCTCCACTTGTGGTCTCGTGACGGTCCCGCAGTCGTCGGAGCTGTCCACACGCCATCCTGAAACCCCGTCCAACCCGGAGCCGCTCGTTGAGCGGGTTCTGGCACCGTTTCAGCGATTCGCCCATGCCGAGGCGGCGGGCGGAATTGTCCTGCTCTTTAATGCCGTGTTGGCGCTTGTCTGGGCCAACTCAGTCTGGGGCGACTCGTACCACCATTTGTGGGAGTTGCCGGTCACCATTGGCACCCCCGGGTTTGGACTGACCGAAACACTGCACCACTGGATTAACGACGGTCTGATGGCCGTGTTCTTCTTTGTGGTGGGGCTGGAAATCAAACGCGAGGTCCTGGTCGGCGAGCTGGCCTCGGTGCGCCAGGCGGCGTTGCCTCTGATCGCAGCACTCGGTGGCATGGTCGTGCCCGCGCTAGTCTTCGTTCTTTTTTCGGCCGGCACGCCGGATGTTCGTGGATGGGGCGTTCCCATGGCCACCGATATCGCGTTCGCGCTCGGCATCGCGGCCATGCTCGGATCGCGCGTCCCAACATCGCTCAAGATTTTTCTTGCTGCGCTCGCCATTGTGGACGACATCGGCGCCGTACTGGTCATTGCGCTCTTCTACACCGCATCCATTCAAGCCACCGCGCTGCTCGTTGCGGCCGGCGTCATGGCATTACTCGTTGGTCTCAATGTGGCCGGCGTGCGTTCATCAATTCCGTACTTCCTGCTCGGCGCAATCCTCTGGGTGGCCTTTCTCAAGAGTGGTGTGCACGCGACCATCGCCGGTGTGCTGCTCGCACTGACGATTCCCGCCAGCACACGCATTGATGGTGAAGAGTTCGTGCAAGAGGCGCGGTCGCACTTGAACGAGTTCGACAAGGCCTGCGAAAACGACCCGGAAGAATTCAGCACCACACAGCGTCACCAGGAACCGATTTTCGCGCTCGAAGACACCACGCGCCGCGCACAATCGCCGCTGCTTCGACTCGAAAACAAACTGCACGGCGTCGTGGCGTTTTTTATCATGCCAATTTTTGCGTTGGCCAACGCTGGCGTCGCGTTCGGCGGTGAGATGTCGGGCGCTCTCGTCGATCGCGCCGTGCTTGGCATCTTTTTTGGCCTCGTAGTCGGCAAACCCGTTGGCATCCTGCTGTTTTCATGGATCGCCGTGCGCACACGGATCGCCGATCTTCCCTCGGGCGCCGACTGGCGACACGTGGCAGGCATGGGAGCACTCGGCGGCATTGGCTTCACGATGGCGTTGTTCATTGCCGCACTCGCCTTTGGCGAAGGCTCCAAGCTTGAAGCCGCGAAGCTCGGCATCCTTGCCGGTTCGTTGGTGGCAGGATTGCTTGGCTGGTTGCTGTTGCTGCGCAAGCCACCCAAGCGACGAGCGCCACAGCCGATTATCTCCGACGCTTGACACTCCGGCTAGCAGGCGGCTACTCATTCGTTAAGTAACGGGTTAACACTCCACCATTCGGCTTCGCTCCGTAAGCGATCCGCGTTGGCGTGATCGACCTGTCCTGCCGCTTAATCGGAGGAGACGACCATGCCACAGCTTGAGATCAGCGCGCTCGCGCTGCTCCTGTGTCAGATCGCCGTGATCCTGCTGGTCTGTCGCTTGCTTGGGCGCGCTGCTGCGGCGATCGGGCAGCCACAGGTCATTGCCGAAGTGACCGCAGGGATTGTGCTCGGCCCCTCGTTGCTCGGGCTGTTCTGGCCACAAGGCATGGCCACGCTGTTCCCGGCAGCATCCCTCGACGTGCTGAAGATGTTGAGCCAAATCGGGCTCGTGCTCTTCATGTTCCTCGTCGGGCTTGAGTTCGACACACGACTGCTGCGCGGCAAAGCACACGCATCGGTGATCATCAGCCACACCAGCATCCTGGTGCCGTTTGCGCTCGGGGTCGGAGCCGCGTGGTGGCTGCATGACGGTTATGGCGTGAGCGGCGTGTCGTGGCTCGCGTTCGCGCTGTTCATGGGCGTGGCCATGAGTGTCACGGCGTTTCCGGTGCTGGCACGAATCCTGTCGGAACGCAATCTGCTGCATTCGCGCGTTGGCGCGATCGCGATTGCGTGCGCCGCGGTCGATGATGTGACGGCGTGGTGTCTGCTCGCATTCGTCGTGGCGGTGGCACGATCGAGTGGCATTGAGCAGGCGCTGTGGACGACAGCATTTGCCCTCGCCTACATCGCGGTAATGGTGTGGCTGGTTCGACCGTTTCTTGGTCGACTCGCGGCGCGCGCAGAGAGCAGCGACGAGCTGCCCACCACAGTCGTGGCCATTGCGCTGTTGCTGCTCCTGATCAGTAGCGCAATTACAGAAGTCATTGGAATCCACGCACTGTTCGGCGCCTTCATGTTCGGCGCGGTGCTGCCGAAGGAAGGCAGACTCGCGGAACGCCTCGCCGACCGACTTGAAACCGTCGCCGTGATGATGCTGCTGCCGCTGTTCTTCGCGTACAGCGGACTTCGCACGGAGATTGGGTTGATCAGCGGTGCGACGGACTGGTTGGTCACGGGTGGAATCATCCTGATCGCAACGCTCGGAAAGTTTGGTGGCAGTGCGATCGCGGCGCGAATCACAGGACTGCGTTGGCGCGAGGCATGTGCGATCGGAGTGCTCATGAACACGCGTGGGCTCATGGAGTTGATCGTATTGAATATCGCCCTCGATCTGGGGGTGATTTCTCCCACGCTGTTTACCATGTTGGTGCTGATGGCGCTCGCGACTACGTTTGCCACGACTCCGGTGCTGGCATGGATTTATCCAGACCGTGAGTTTGCGCGCGACCGTCCTGTTGGAAATGTGCTGAGGGCATCGGGTGAAGCCGTGGCGTTGGTTCCGCAGTGCACCGTGATGATCGCCGTCGCAGACGCGAAGGCCGGCCCCGGGCTGGTGACGATGGCGTCGGCACTGCTTGCCCAGCGCGACGAACCGTCGCGCGTGTTTGCGCTGCACCTGCGATCATCGACTGGTCGTCCATCGGTGGAGAGAAAGCACCATGCGACTGACGCAAGCAACAATCCGATTCTTGCGCCGCTGCTCGCACGCGCGGGACAGCTGATGATGGAGGTGCGATCGCTCAGCTTTGTGTCGATTGACCCGGCCGAAGATATCGTGCGAACTGCGGAGGCGAAGCAAGCAGATATTCTCTTGCTTGGCGCCCACAAACCGTTGCTGCTGGAAAGTCAGTTAGGTGGCACGGTGTCATCCGTACTTGCGAATCCTCCCGGAATTACGGGAGTGCTGATTGATCGCGGTCTCACCGACGTGCGTCGCGTTCTGATGTGTCGAACGGACTCAACAAATGACGCTGCGGTCGACGTGGTGGTCGCACGACTCGCGAAATCACCGCACGTTCAGGTCACTACAGCATCTGAGGGAGTCTCCCTGACCGAGTTAGAACGACTTGCTCAAGACGTGGATCTGGTGATCGTCGCTGCGCCGGACGCTCGGGCGATTGATTTAAGCGCCGTCGATTTAAGCGCGTTAGACCTGAGCGCCGCAGCACGGCGGTTCCGCGCGATACTTGGCGCCTGCAAGGGATCAGTGCTCGTTATTGCCGGCGCCGCACCTGTACGCGCCGAACCGCAGCCGTTGGTCAGTCGTAACACAACCGATCTGCCGACGGAAAACGAGATCGCGGTCGTGGCGGCTGCGACATCGACAAAGTTTGCCCGCCCATGAGCAGTTCGCTGACGCTACATCCGGGTCCGATCCTCCGGTTGCTTCGGCTGGACTCCGGACTTGGACTCCGGGATCTGGCGCGACGGATTGACGTGTCGGGCGCGTATCTCAGCCGTGTAGAAAACGGTCACGATGCCACACCCACGGTTGCGCGACTTGAGTCGTTGGCGCGCGAGCTTCAAGTGCCGTCCGAACTGCTGCTCGATCTGGCGCCGGGCATCAGTCCGCTGGTGCTCGACTACATCGAGCGCGTTCCGGAAGCGGCCACACTCTTTCTGGAGATTGCACACCGTTCGCTCGACGCCACGGCGATACGAGCACTCCGTGCGGCATTGCCGCGGTCCACTCCCTCGTCAACGATCGCGCACGCGCAACGTGTGACACTGCACTCATTGTTGTCACCGTCGCGTGTCGTCCTTGATCTGACATGCGCGGATCTTGACGACGCATTCGACGTTGCCACGCAACGACTCGAGATTGACGCGGGTCTCTCATTCGTCTCACTGTCGGCGCAGCTGTTGCGCCGCGAAGAAGACGTGCCCAGCGCAATCGGCGCTGGCGTAGCGCTGCCGATTGTGTGCTGGCCCGGTGCCGTGCCGCAGGCCGTCCTGCTCACACTGCGACCGCCGTTACGCGCCCGCACACCCGACGGCGTTCCACTGCGCACTGTCGTACTGCTCGCCGGTCCACTCAAGGATCCGATGCGACGTGCCATGATCGTGCACTGTGCACGTCTCGCGGCTCGCGGCTTGTGCACAGCACTCGCGGCGTGCGACACTGCGGACGATGCCCTGCTGGCGCTTCAGCAACTCGAGGAGAGCATTCTATGAGCACCTCAGCCCCCACGCGGACCGCTTCTGGCGAAGAGTTACTCTCGCCCCACACTGAAATTCCCCATGGAAGACGCTAGTCCACTTTCGAACTTCCTCGCCCAGGGCGCGATCGTACTGTTTCTGGCGTTCGTGCTCTTTTTCGTTCTCCGCACACTCATGCTGCCGCTCGGCGTGTTGTTTCTGTCCGCGATTCGAGGGCGTCGGCAATCCTCCAGCGACGTCGAGGACAAGACACAACCGTCAGTGCCCCCCACCCCGGAATGACTCGGGCTTCGCTTCACCTGATCGCAGCAACGAAATCCGAAACAGAATTGGGCCGATCGTTTCGTTGATCGCAATAATCGCCAGAAAGAGCGTGCGCATTTCTTCGCCACGCTCCGGATACACACTGGCCACCACGCTCGACAGCCCGATCGCCACGCCGGCCTGACTGATCAAACCCATCCACGTGTACTTCGCGGCCGCAGGTTCAGCCTTGGCCCACCACGCACCGAGCTGTGTTCCCGCCCAGATGCCGGCGGCGCGCACTACAACAATCGGAATGACCAGCGGCCAGAGTTGAATCACCGCTTCGGGTTTGATCTTCGCACCTGCCAATGCAAAAAACACCACGAATACCGGCGCACCGGCACGCTCCATCGCGTGTCGCAAATGCTCGCCCTCACCGCCGCCTGCATTCTCCGCCACGAATCCGGCGACGAGCAGGGTGAGCAATGTTTCCACGTGCAGCAGGCCAGCGATCTCTGCGCCAAAAAACGCCACAAGAATCGCAAAGATAAAAAGCTCGCGCTTGATAAAGCGCAAATACAATGCGACCACGGCGCCAAGCACTGCACCAACGAGCACGGCACCACCGATCTCCCACAGCACGGCCCACGACGACACGACCGCCCCGCCACTGGTCGGCGGCGCCAGAATACGTGTTAACGCCAGTGCACCAGAGAACGTGAGCACAACCGCCACATCGGCGAGCAACACTACACCAAGCGTTGTTCGTGCAACCACGCCCTTGGCGCCGCTTTCACTCAACAGCGCCATCGTGACCGCAGGTGAATGCACTACCGCCACCGACGCAAACAAAATGGAAAATCCGATCACTTCAGCCCACGGTGCGCCATCAAGAAACGGCAGATAGTGGTGCAACGACACCAGTACAACCACAATGCCAATGAACGACACCGACAGTTCGGCGGTCATCATCTTGAGCAACAGCACGCCGCGCTTGCGTACTTCGTCAATCTGCAGCTCGGCGCCGGCCAGAAACGCAATCAAGGCGATCGCCAGCTCGCTCACCGGCGCGAGTTGTTCCATCACCGGCACTGACACGAAGTTCAGGGCCGCGGGACCAACGGCGAGTCCGGCCACCAGATAACCCACAATCTTTGGCAACCGAACCGTTGTGGCCAACTCGCCCACACTGTACGCGCCAAGAATCAGAAAGCCGAACGCCATCAGCACGAGCGCCGCCGGCGTTCCTTCGCCGAGTGGAAGCACCGCCTGCATCAACAGGTACAGCAGCATCAACACGATGACGCGACGCATCAGGGCTGCGCTCTCTTCGATGCGTCAGACGGCGCATCAACTTCCGGACCAAACAGCGTGGTCGCCCCTTCGTTCTGCGGTGGCACGAAGACACCACTTACCGCCGCAGTCTCCGATGTAATGCTCGCACCGTTTTCGTCCGCGGGATCCAGCCACGGCAATCGATGCGCGAGATCACGCAACGGTTCGACAATCGGCAGCAACGCCGCGCGCACCAGCCGTGCGGCTGCAAACTCGGTGAGCAGAACCGAAGCCAATGCGGCAGTGAACACCACGTCACCAATTGGCAACTCCGGACGCCGTGCATAGTCGAGCGCCAACGCCACCGTCAGTCGACCCTGCCCGATCAACGCTTTGCCCCAGTCGCGACCCAACTGCGGGGTCGCCTTGTTCCAGATGGTGGACGCGCGCGCGGCGTAGACCTTGGACATCGTGCGCGTGACGAGATACAACAACACCACCGCCACCACGGTGAATGACGTACTCGGTCGCCACGACAATCCCGCCAACAACAACAACACGTAGTAGAACGGACGTTCAGCTTCGGCGAGTACGGTACGCAGTTCCGTGCGACCGCGGCTCGTGTTCACCAGCACAATGCCAACCACCAGCGTAGCCAGAACGGGCGACACATTCAGATACGCCGCTGCGCCACTGGCCAGAATGATCGCGCCGCCGAGCGACACAACAAGTCGATCCACTTTGCGCTCTTCGCCCAAGAACAGATGAAAGAGCGCTCCACCAAGCACGCCGACACCAACAGTGATCACCGCCCACTCGGTGGGTGTGGGCGGC
Source organism: Gemmatimonadaceae bacterium (assembly GCA_051859245.1). GTDB lineage: Bacteria > Gemmatimonadota > Gemmatimonadetes > Gemmatimonadales > Gemmatimonadaceae > JAABRT01. Next base: position 25,100 of record JBHYGA010000006.1, on the reverse strand, counting down.
CGCAACGCACTCGTGGGCGCGCGGTGCACCCACGAGAACAGAATGCCCACCGTCATCACCGCAACGAATGCGTTCACGCCGAGCGACGTCTCGAGCTGATTCACCACCGGCTCGCGACGTTTGCGATCACGAAGCGCGATATCGAGCCCGGACGGCGTCGAGGCTACCGCGATCGCGCCAAGCGCAATCGCTGGCACAATCGCCCAGAACTCGGACGTCAGTCCAAGTTTCGGAAGTGCCCACCACATGGCCCCGGTCACGGCGGCTAACGTGACGAGCGATTCAACGACGGCCAGCCGAAAGGTCAGCCCGGTAATGCGCACGAGTCGAGGCAGGTAGAACTGCATACCCACAGTGAGCCCGATCCAACCGGTTCCCAGCACCACGATGGGCCCAAAGGACTCGGCCGACTCCACGGAAATGACCCCGGAAACCTGTGGTCCGAGCAAAATGCCCAGCACCAGGTACTCCGCTCCCGATACGATGAGCAGGCGTTTCGCCAACCACTCGTATAGAAGGTGCGTCGCGAGGTAAGCCGTCGCGACCACGATGATCAGGACCAGCGAAGCGCTCACGCAAGCGGGGCTGAGGGGAACGGCGCCGTCCTACGGCGCGTGACGTCTGGGGTGGGCCAGCCACGCAAGCTATGCTGCGGACAAACAATCAGCACCTGTATTCGGTCAGAATGACCGAGCGGGTTTTCGGATTCACGTGGGTTTCTACTAGGTTCTTCTTCTGTGTCTGCTCCAGCCGCTCCCGCTCCATCTGACATGCACGCAACGCACGCGCCGCTTGGGCTTGTGCTGTTGCTTGGCACCTTGATGGCGTTCGGACCGCTCTCGATCGACACGTACCTGCCAGCGTTCCCCGCGATCGGTCAGGCGTTCGGTGCCGACGCGGCGGCGGTGCAGAAAACGCTGTCCATGTATTTTGCCGGACTCGCCGTTGGTCAGGTGATTTACGGACCGCTTGCGGATCGGTACGGTCGCCGCGCACCGCTGCTGGGCGGCATGACACTCTATGTGATCGCCGCGATTGGCTGCGCCACCGCGCCCTCGCTCGGCGCCCTGACTATCTGGCGCTTCGCACAGGCCCTGGGCGGATGCAGCGGCATGGTGATCACGCGCGCCGTTGTGCGTGACAAGTTCGAGCCGCGTGAAATGGCGCGCATATTTTCGCAGCTGATGCTCGTGATGGGCGTGGCACCGATTCTGGCGCCACTGCTCGGCAGTACACTGCTCACGATGTTCGGCTGGCGCGGAATTTTTGTCACGCTCGCCGTGCTGGGCACCACGTGCCTGGTCGCGCAGGCGCTGCTGCTCGATGAGACGTTGCCCCCGGAACGCCGAGCAAAAGCGGGACTGCGCACGATCGTGGCAACCTACGCTGCACTGATACGCGACCCGCGGTTTCTCGCGCCTGTTATCGGAGCCGGCCTGCTGTGGAGCTCCATGTTTGTGTACATCGGCGGGGCGCCGTTTGTGTACATGGAGATGTTTCATGTGTCGCCAACAGCGTTCGGCATCTTTTTTGGAGCGAACGCGGCCGGCATGATCGGCGCGGCGCAGATCAATGCGCGACAGCTCCGCGTGCACTCCCCCGGTGCTCTGCTCCGCTTCGGGGCCGCCATGGTCACGCTGTCGGGTTTTGCTCTGATGCTCGCGCTACTGACGGGCTGGGGCGGACTGTTCGCAGTCGCCGTTCCGATTTTTTTCATGTTGTCAGGACTCGGATTTATCGGCGGCAATGCATCGTCCGCCGCACTGGCGCCGTTTCCGCAGGCGGCGGGCAGTGCGTCGGCCCTCATGGGCACGGTGCAGTTCGCGATCGGCGCCATCGCAGGCGCGATCGCGGCCGCGCTGTTTAATGGGACGGGTGTCGCCATGGGCGCCGTGATTGCGATTGCCGCATCAGCGGGCGCGCTTATTGTGGTGCGTTGGCGCGTTGGCGGTCGCTGAACGCATTGTAACGGCATCATCACATCGCTGTGCCAAGTGAGCGACGCACGTAATCTTTGGGCGTACCCTCTCCCAAACACCACATGCTTCGCAGATACGTCGCATTTTCGGCCATCGTGCTGACCGCCTGCTCTGGCGCTGACACCACGCCAGCGGCAACAGCAGATGTCACGTTGTCCGCAGTACCGCTGGCCACCGACACGCTGACTCCCGTTGTCATCACCGATACACTCCCCGGTGACAGTGACGATCCGGCCCTCTGGCTGCACCCGTCGGATTCGTCATTGAGTCTCGTACTGGGCACCGACAAAGGCGACTCGACTGGTGGTGTGTACGTGTTTGATCTGGCCGGAAAGATCGACCGCACACGCAGCGTGTCGCCGCTGCAGCGCATGAACAATGTGGACGTTGTGCAAGGCGCGGCACTGGGCGGTGCGACACTCGATATCGCGGTGGCAACGGAACGGAATCGACAGATGTTGCGTGTGTTTTCAATGCCCGACATGCGACCAATCGATAACGGCGGCATTCTGTTGTTCGACGGCGACACGGTACGCGCACCAATGGGCGTGAGCGTCTATCGCAGACCGAGCGACGGCGCAACGTTCGCGATTGTTGGCGGTAAAGCGGGGCCAACGAACGGCACGTATCTGTGGCAGTACCGACTGGAGGCCGACGCGAGTGGTGTGGTGCGCGGCACCAAGGTGCGCGAATTCGGCACGTACAGCGGTCGCAAGGAAATCGAAGCGATCACCGTGGACGACGCGCTCGGCTACGTCTACTTCAGTGACGAAGGGGTGGGTGTTCGCAAGTATTACGCCGATCCCGACAGCAGCAATACGGAGTTGGCGCTCTTCGCCACCAGCAACGTGATCGACGATCACGAAGGACTCGCGATTTTTGAGCGCGATGCGAACACCGGTTACATCGTGATGTCTGATCAGGGTGCGAACCGTATTCACATTTACACGCGTGAAGGGGCGCCAGGAGCACCACACACGCATGAGTTACTGGCCATTATTCCCACGCGTGCCAGTGAAACAGACGGACTGGAAGTCTCGTCGCAGGCGGTTGGTGCTGCATTCCCTGAGGGACTGTTGGTGATGATGTCAAACCGTGGCGCGTTTCACTACTACGATTGGCGCGATGTGCAGCGCCTGATCGACAAACTGCGCGTCACGCAGTGATTTGTTGCTGACGTCGTGCGCGTGTGCGCGCACGACGTCAGGTCGCGGTGGTAACACGGCTCACACCATGTGACGACTACCAGTCCGTGGGACGATAGTCTTTCAGAAACTGGCCCCAGACGTGCTCGCCGGTAAGCGCGCCCGAAATAATCGGATCTACAATTCGTGCGGCGCCGTCCACAATGTCGAGCGGTGGATGAAACCGATGGTTCTCAACTTTTCGGGCCGCAATCTCGGCCACATCCTCGTCCGTCACCCAACCGGTATCCACGCTGTTCATGTGAATACCGTCCTGCACATAGTCCGCCGCTGAGGTGCGCGTCATCATGTTCAGCGCCGCCTTTGCCATGTTCGTGTGCGGATGTCGTGTTGTCTTGTTGTTCCGGTAAAACTGCCCCTCCATCGCAGATACGTTCACGATGTGCATATCCCGACATGGGTGCCGCAACATCAGGGGTTTGAGACGTGCGTTGATGAGAAACGGTGCAACGGCGTTGACCAGTTGGACCTCGAGCAGCTCCACACTCGGCACCTCGTGCATCAGGAGGCGCCACGAGTTGCGCTCGCGTAAATCCACCTGCTGCAGATCCTGATCCAGCTGTCCGGCGGGAAACAGGGAGGGTTCGTGCACAGCGTCTTCAGGAAGCAGCGCCAGCTGAGAAAGCGCGGCGGCGTGCGTCAGTCCGATGTGATCGCGCGAGATCCCGCGCGCGTCGGTGAGGCTCGCAACGGACGCACTCGCCGCTTGCGCTGCGTCACCGGCACCGATCGCCCGCGATTCTCGCCACGTCTCGTAGCGGCCAAGGACGCGTCGAGCCTGTGGAGAGAGCGTATGGAGCGACGCCGCTTCGGCGGACATCATGTGCGCATAAAAAGCCGGCGGACGGCGGACGGTCTGACACGCGTTGTTGATGATGTAGTCGAGTCGCGATTCTGTGCGCAGCAACTCGCTGCAGAACGCCTCGACGCTTGGTGTATGCCGAAGGTCGAGCCCGAACACTTCGAGCCGATCACTCCACTCATTGAAATCGGGCTCAGCGGCGTATCGCTCGGCGGAGTCGCGCGGGAACCGGGTGGTCACCAGCAATCGAGCACCGCAGCGGAGCAATTTGAGCCCAGCCTGATAACCGATCTTGACGCGTCCGCCGGTCAGCAGCGCTGTTCGGCCACTTAGATCCGCGAGCTCGCTGCGCTTGGCGAAATTGAAGTCCGCACACGCGCCACACATCTGATCATAGAAGTGATGAATCGTGGTGAACTTCTCTTTGCAGATATAACAATGCTGCGGCACGATGGCCTCGCGTTCGCCGTTGACGATGTCATCGGGGATACGCTCGGTCGCCGTCGCGCCAGACTCGAGGCGATACACGTTCGGCGTGGTAAACACCGGGCGACGGCGCAACTCACGAATGCCTGTTTCCTGCAGCACTTCGTCGTCACGGCGAGCGGCCGCGGCCTTTCGTTCGCGCACCGTGGCTTTCACCATGGAACGGCGCGCCTTGGCGTCGGGGTGAAACACCTGCGCCACAAGCTCAAGGAAGCGCACGCGATCCGCTTCGGACACGCCCACCAGCAACGATCGGTCTGCTGCCACGCGCTCCAGGAGCGCCGTTGCCTGCCGTAAGTCCTCCGCAAACGAACGCACAGTCACTCCAACCACGAGTCGCGAAGCTGCGCGCCGCTCACTTTTTCTCGCGCGAGACGGTCCACACGTACGCTGACACCGCGCGTACCTGCTCGTCCGTCAGATTCATCGGGCCGCCGCGTCCACGCATCGGCCGGCGGGTCGAGTCCTTGAGCGCTTCGCGAGGGACGCCTGCGGTAATGACGCGGACCAGCGCATCAAAGGAGCCATCGGCGTGCAGCCAGCTCCCCGTCTTGAGGCTCGGACCGTTCTCTCCGCCCACGCCACCGTTGCCATGACAGCGCTGACACGAACCGGCGTTAAACAGCGAGTCGCCGACGGCCACCATTTGTGGAGTGACTCCATTGGGTAGCGATGGCGTCGCACTACTACTTGATGCGGCCGCCATGGCGGGGGCCGTATTCGGGGTCGAACGCTGACAGGCGGCGAGGAGCGCAGCGCCGCTGAGCAAGATGGCCGGGGTGAAAAGGCGAGCGCGCATACAAACTCGGTGGCGAAGGGTAAGCGGACCCGGAAAGCGGTGTCCGACCTCAGGGGGTATCGCCAAAAGCTATCGCGTTCGGTCGGATTACGGGCCTCCTGGTCCGGCGAATTCGCGACGTCCGTGATGCATATGACCCACGCCGGGTAATGCCAGTTGTCTCGATATTCCCCACGGTCACGCATTCTCAGGAAGACACACTCCCATGCGCCTTCTCACCACCACCCTGCTCACGCTGGTCCTCACTACCGCCTGCTCCTCGGGGGGCGCGGCTGACGTCTCCGCGCCGCCCCCACAGAACACCGGGATCGTGGCGGGCGAGGTCCAGGCCACCGCGAAACGGCCGCAGTTGACGATTCGTAATGGTACCGAGCTCACCATCGGCTATCTCGCGATTGATGAGCAGCAGATGCTGGTGGCGCTGTATCCACCGTGCCTCAACAACTGCAGCAAGCTGGTGCCCGGCGGCTCGATCACGATTCCGTACGCGTCGATTGATGGGTACACCGCCAAGTCGCGCGTCGCGAAGGTGTTGTACTGGAGTTACATCCCCGGTCCAAACGGCACATCCGTCGTGAGTGGACCGATTAACACTCTTGATGTTCGATTGGACTAAACCTGCGTGTCGTCTTTATCACCAGATTTTTCTGCCATCGTTGAACGCGCCCAGCGCGGCGACCGCACGGCCTTTGCGCAGTTGGTCGACGCGCTGTACCCGCGAGCGCTTCGTTTCGCCGCGCAAATGCTGAACCATACGGAAGATGCAGAAGAAGCGGTGCAAGACACGTTTGTACGCGTCCATCGGTACATCGGTGGGTTTCAGCTTGGTGCGCCGTTCGACCCGTGGTTCTTTCGCATTCTGGCGAACCGATGCCGGACCATGATCGAAAAGCGCCAACGACATCACGCGATTGTGGAATACGGCGATGTACCGCACGATGCCGCTGCCGACTACCGCACGCCGTTACCTGACGAGTTTCGCATGGCCGTGTTTCGAGTGCTCAACACCTTGCCGGCCGAACAACGCGAAGCCTTTTTGCTACGACACATTGAAGACCTGAGTTACGACGACATGATTGATATTACCGGGGCCAGCCTTTCTGCACTGCGCATGCGCGTCAAGCGTGCCTGCGACGCGCTGCGCCTGCAACTCGCCGAGGTGTACCATGATCGGTGATGAACGCGACGAGATGATTGAACGGGTTCGGAGTACGCTCACGCCGCTCCCGGATACAAATCCCCGTTCGGTAGCGCGCATCCTCGCCGCGGTCGCACACGAAACAACACCGCAGCCCGCGATTGTGCGCAGCACGTGGCTCGACCAGCTTCGCCATTGGTTGCGCACGCCCACGCTCTCGCTCGGCGGCGCGGGCGCGCTGGCCGTGCTCGCGTTGACCGTTGGCTTTCTCGCGCGTGATGGCATGTATGGTGGCGTTGCTGACACCCCGCAGCTCATGGTGCAGCGCTCCGAAGACGCCACCATGTTCAGCGCGGCGCCGTTGAGCGGATCAGAGATCGCCAGCAACGATGCGCTCGATACCGTGTCTCCGCTCGGCCTGGGTTTACAGCAGCCGGTCTTGCAGGCCATGACCGACCCGGGCGACGAAAGCGCGCCGGTACCAGTGAGCTTTGTCTACGAGGGCCAGGCGGAACGGGTCTCGCTCGTGGGTACGTTTAATGGGTGGGCTCTTGATAGCACGCCCATGCAGCGTGCGAGTACGGGCAACGTGTGGATTGTGAGTCTGCCGGTCACGCCAGGCCGACACACCTATTCGTTCGTGATTGACGGCACGCGATGGGTGGCGGATCCCGCCGCGCCGCCCGCGCCCGATTCTGATTTTGGCAAACCCGGCTCCGTGATTCTGGTGGGTAGAAAATGAACCGTCCGCTCATCGCGCGCCCGCATCCTCTGTTGGTCAGTGCCCTGTTGCTGGCGCTGGCTTCGCCGCTCACGCTCGATGCGCAGTCGCGCGCCGTTTCGTCAGAGCTCGACAACGTGGCCGACCCGCGCTCGCGCGCCATATGGCTCGCGGCAATGCAAGAAGCAGAGGACCGGGGTGTTCCGGTTGAACCGTTGCGCGAGAAAATCCGGGAAGGACTCGCCAAGCAGTCGTCGCCCGATCGCATCACCGCGGCCGTACAGCAGCTCTCCGCTCGGCTTGCGCAGGCGCAGGAAGCACTCGCGCCATCGCGCTCCCCTCGTGAGATTTCAGCCGGCGCCGACGCGCTGCAGTCCGGCGCGTCGGTCGCGTCGCTCAAGCAGCTTCGCCGTGCGTGGCCCGTGCAGTCGCTGGTGGTGCCCCTCGGCGTTGTGACGGAGCTGGTCGCGTTTGGCGTGCCGGCATCACGCGCGTCAATACGCGTGCGCGAACTCATGGAACGCGGTGCAACGAATGCGCAGTTGGTGGAACTGGGAGTCAACGTACAGCGCGATATCGCGAGCGGTCGGTCGCCAGGCACGGCGTTTGACACGCGTGCCAGAGGTACCATGTCACTGCTCGCACGAGGTCCCTCCTCCGCGCTCACGCCGCCGACTGGCGTGCTCACGTATCGGCCGCGGTAAGCGCCGCCTGATCATCGCCTGCGTCACGCTGCTTTGCAGCGTGACGTCTGACGCGTCGGCCCAACTGCTGCACCACGATCTCCTGGTGGAGATCGCCCGACTCAACGCGCGCCAGTCCACGGGAATCGATGCATCGGCCACGATGGCATCGGTGTTGGCCAGCGCGTCGTGGCCGCAGATCACGACCGAACTGTACGCGGTGCTCGTGAACGCGCCCACACAAGACGAAGGCAACGCGTCCGCATCGCAGTTCGGTGCACGCGCCGAGCTGCGCGTGCCGGGCTTCGCGTTTGCGCCCATCGAGGTGATTGGCTCACGCACGCGCTTTGGTGAACTCGAAAGTGCACGTGGATCGCAATCCACGCTGATTGGTCGACAGCACCTTCGCCGCGAGAACGTCGGACTCTTCGTTGGTGGTGGACGTGCGTCAGTCAGTCGCGAGGTAGAAAGTGCACGCGCGTCAAACGTTGAAGCGGGTCTGTGGGGCACTCGTAACCTGGAAACAGCCGGTGTGACAACCGGAGTCACCGCAGGCGTAAGCGCGCAGCGCGCGCTCACGACCGACTGGCAGTTAATGGAAGCGGCTGGCTACTTCCTCACTGCACCAGCGCGTGCGTATCACGTTGAAGACGTGAATCTCGAAGTGCGAGCGCAGCGTGCTCGCGTGAATGCCTTTGTGCTGCAGTCGTGGCGACGCGGTCTTGGGTCCACCAGTGGTGCGAGCCGAGCAACCACCGCGGGCGCAACGTGGCAAGTGTTCTCGCATTGGTCGGTGTCGGGAACGATTGGTTCACAACTGGCTGACGTGCTGCGAGGTTTGCCAGCAGCACAGATTCGCACGCTGTCGCTGCGATGGCAGCGCGCGCCCGCGCGTTCAGGATTTGCGGGACCCGTACGTGATCGTGTGCGCACCGCGTTGAGCTCGACGGATGCCCCGCTGCGCGAAGCGAGTCTCGAAACCGACAGCAGTGGTAGTCAGCTCGTCTTGCAGATTGATGCGGCGCCAGACGCCGTTGTGGAAGTCGCAGGCTCGTTTAATGACTGGCAGGCCATTCCGCTTGCGCATAACGGCTCGCGCTTCACGCTGCGCCTCTCACTTGCCAGCGGCGCGCATCGTGTTGCCGTGCGCGTAAACGGAAGTGCATGGCGCGCGATTTCGGGACTTGCCCGCGTGAACGACGGACTCGGCGGCACGAACTCGTTGGTGGTCGTTCCCTGACGGCTTCTACGGACGCGCCGCGAATGACGCCATCGCGTCACCCATGCGCACCGCGAGTTCCGGCTTCCACTCAGCACGAAACGTCACGGCCGGCGAAGGAAACAGAAGCACCACAGTGGAGCCGAGCAGGAAACGTCCCATCTCATCCCCCTGCTTGAGACTGACATCACCGCGTGCATAGTCCCAGGTGCGAATGTTTCCCGGCCGTGGAGGATTGACCACACCGTGCCATGTGGTGGCCATGCTGCCAACGATCGTGGCGCCCACGAGCACCATGACAAACGGACCACGCGCACCGTTGAACACACACACCACGCGTTCGTTGCGCGCGAACAGTGCGGGCACACCGCGTGCCGTGACCGGATTCACTGAAAACAAATCACCGGGCACATGAATCATGCGCGTCAGCTCGCCTGCGCACGGCATGTGAATTCGGTGGTAGTCCTTTGGACTCAGATAGATCGTGGCGAAGCTTCCGCTGTCAAACTGCCGCGCCAACGCCGCGTCACCACCAACCAATGCGCGCGTTGAGTACGAATGCCCCTTGGCCTGATAAATTTGCTCGCCGTCGATGGCACCGAACTGACTGATGGCACCGTCGACGGGGCAAATGAGATCAGCCGACGCGAGTGGTCGCGCCCCCTCTTGCAACGCACGGGTGAAGAACGCGTTGAACGAGGTATACCGCGTAATGTCGGGCTCGGCCGCTTCGTGCATGTTCACGCCATACTGACCCACGAACCAGCGAATAACCGTGGTGGTCAGTGCGCCCGCGTCCGCGCTCGCAAACTTTCCGGCCACCGTGGTAAGCAGTTGCTTGGGCAGCAAATACTGCGCGAGCACTGCGGCGTTGATTGACATGACGCGAAGCGCGAAAGCTAAAAGTTGAACTGCGCCTGCAGCCGCAGCAGCTGACCTTGTTGTTTGTTGACGGGCAGTTGCAGGTCTTCAAAACGCCGGTCCCCTGCATAATACGCACCCACCAACTCGAATGACGGATTGGGCTGCCACTCCACACCGAGTTCGAAGTCGCGCACCGAATAGCTTCGTGCGTCGCGCTCATGTTTCTTGCCACCATCGTAGACCTGATACCGCGCAAACGGAAAGAGCACGTGATCATCGATCTGCAGCTGATAGCTCGCCGTCACGAAACCGCCGCGCAGCGATCGCGTCTCAATGCTGTCCGTTGCGGGATTGAACTCCGGACCGCGCCCCACATTGTATTCCGCGAGGATGCCAAACGGGCGTGGGTAGAGCACAAATGATGTGAGCACGCGTTCGTCCCGGTAGTTCCAGTCGGACGTGCCCTTGATGCCGGCGCTGCGCTGATCTGCCGTCACCACATAGTCGCCGGCGTACGCGGCCACGCCCGCTTCAATGATCTGCTCGCCAATCGCCATCGGATACGACACACGGGCCACTACGTGCGGTGCATCGTTCGCTTCCGGCCGATTAGCCGTTTGCCCGTTGAACACGCCAATCGCGAATACGCCGTAGTCGCCGCTGCCCTTCAGTCCATCATTCACGAGTGCGGCAAACTGCGCCCGCGCGGCCTTGGGCGCCCACATGAAAAACGCACCGAGATCTCGCTCATTCGCGGCGGCACTGTTGGTCGGATCGGCGCGATCAAGGGGCAGCCGATTCTGACTGCTCTGCAGATTCTCAAAGCTGTACGGCACTTTGCTCTGCCCAAGACGAACGCGGAACTCGTTGTCCTTGTCAAAGCCAACGTCTACGTACCAGTCGCGCATCTGGGCGACGTTCCCGGTGGTACCGGCCGAACTCGCAAAGTCTGGTTGCAGGTAGATAAAGACGTTCGGATGCACCTGCCCCTGGAAGATGATGCGCGCCCGACGAATGAAGAATCCGCCGCCATCGCCCCAACTGCGGTCACACTGCTCGCACTTCAGGTCGGGGTTGGTCTCGAGCAAACGGTTGTAGCGCACCTGACCGTACCCACGGACGCGTATCTTCTCGTACCATGGTCGCGACGCCGGCGCCGCGGTAGTTTGCGACTCAGCAGCGAGCGGGCAGATCAACAGCGAGGCGAGCAAGCTCGATTTCAGTAGAATGCGCATAATTGGCGACAAAGGCAGTCCTGCGGTGCACGCGGCGAAGCCTTCATTCTACTCGTTGTTACACAATCTTTACAAATCGGTAGGCGAAGATTGCTCGGTCAGCGCATGGCTGCAGCGGCGCCTACGGCGAAATCGGAACGCGCTGCAGCCAGAACAGATCATCCGCGTCTTTTCGCGCCAGATACATCGACTTGGCTCCGAAGGCAACGAGTCGCGTTCCCTTGGGCAGTGAGCGCCGTTCAACCACGCGCCCGGTGGCGTCGAAAACGTCATAGACCGGAACGGAATCGTTGTGGGCGCGTGTCCGGTGCACCCACACTCTTCCATCGGGTGCCATGCGCGCGCCGTCGGCATACAGGAAAGGCGGCTTCTGCGCCGGCCACTTCATGTCCGGGTTCATGAGTGCGTCCAGCTCTCCGCTCGTGAGCATTGGGACTCGCGCATTGGGTACGCCTGGCGTCGGTGCGGGCGGCGACACGGGCGCACTTGAGATGATACGGCCGGGCCGAATCCGCGATCGAACAAACGCCTGACGTTCGGCGTCAGTAATCCAGATTGCGGGTGAAGACGCGACGGGCCCTCGCGTGACTGCGCCATTCAGCGCAATCCACTCAACGCGATACGGGGATGCCCGAACGATCGCTATGCGTCCATCGGGTGCCAGTAGGGCAATGTCGTGTGCTGCGAATGGGAGATTGGTCGACATTTGCAGCATGCCATTTGGAAGCATGCGCGCGGCCGACATCTCACCCGTTGGCCACGCCAATCTGGCCACGGTGTCCACACGCTTCGTTCTGCGATCATATCGCATCACATCGACCACGCCCGACGTGCCATCCTGAAAACTCGCCGTCCTTCGCTCGTTGATCGTCAGCATGCGGCCATTGTTGTCCACGCCGCTCAAACCGTCGGTGACCACCTCTGGGAACGCATCAAAGGGAATCGTTCGGCCCGGCTTGCCATCAGGATGCACTACGAAGTAGCGGTCATTGCTCGGGTCGATCATCCACGTCGTATCGCCTGGAAGTGCGAACAGTTGCGACGGCATGGACCACTCAGCGGGGCCGGCACCCTGCCGTCCAATCGGTCGTGCGACGCCTCGCGTCAGATCGATCAGCTGCAAGGTGTTCTCGCGCGAATCGGCCACGATCACACGCCCGTCGCGAAGCTCCCGCACATCGGTGATGGCCGTGAACGGCTCGCCGTATTCAACCGAGGGAGCAGGCAGGGCGCGTGTTGGCTGCGCTTCTGCATTGATGTCAGCCGTCAGCAACGCGCAGACTCCCGCGACCCATAGCAGGCTATTTGTCATCACTCGCTCCGCGAAATCGGTGTCGTCAGAGACGTTGCTGCATCTCTCGCAGTCGCGCAAGTGACCATTGCGACGCGCCAGACGCGCGCGCGGCCGATGATTCGATCAGTGCGCGTGACTTCTCAACGTGGGTCGCGGCGAGCGAGCCATTGTGTTCAGCAAGCGCAATCGCGGCCCAGGTGCGTAGTCGCTCGGACTCAGGCACGAACGGTTCACGCGACGTGAACGGTGAGAGCATCTCGCGCGCCAGCACGGCGTTGTTCTCAAAAAACGCCACCGCAAAGGCGTGCTCGTACACGAGACTCACGTCGAGATGAAACGGACGTCCCCGACTGAGTTCCACGGCGCGAGTCAACTGCAGGAGCGCTTCGGGCACGCGCTCTTGCGTGACCAGCCACAGATACGCCTGCAATCGGCCGAACAGTTCCTGCATGGACGCATCGACGGGCTCCAAGACCTGCGCGAGCAATGCGGGCGATTGCGCGTGAACCGGAAGTCCCGCGCGGTCTTGCACCATCAACGTGAGCTGCGCCGCGTCCCGCCGCGCTTCTGCACCGCCACGCCGTAGTTGCAGATAGCGCTTTCCATCGGTAACAAAACTTCCGTTACGCATCGGAATCAGCGTCGCCACACCAAGCAGGAGCGAGATCACACCCAACAGCAAGAGCACGGACCTCCAGGGTGCCGATGGCACGAGTGCCGCAATCGCCATCGCAAACAGGAAGAACGCAACGCTGGCCATCGGTCCACCCATCACCATCCACCGCATGCGGCGAACCAGGTCGTGCTCGCCCACCGGAAAACAGGCCGCCACACCACCAGCCAACTCAAGATTACGGTTGCGCTTGATCGCGACACGATCGGTGGTCAGGTCACGCTCGATCGCCAGCGGACCAACCACCAGCATCTGAAACCGGAACTGCTGCAGTCGGCCGCCGAGCAGATGTCCCAGTTCGTGCACGAGCACGACCGTGAAAAGCCCGAACAGTGCAAGCGGTAGCAGTAACCATCCCGAGGGCAGTTCCGTCAGCGCCCTATCTATCAGACCGCTTGGGAGTTGGCTGGCGCCGCCGATAAATGCCAGGCCGATGCCCGCGCCGACCGCCCCACCAACAAGCCCCGCGCGCACGGAACTGGCCGCGGCCGGTGGGGGAGGTGCGTTATCAGGTGGGAGCGGGAGTAACGCCTTCATAGGGCAGCAAAACGAACGCGTGCATCGTTCGGTTTCGAGCCTGCTAGTGCACGTACATCTCTCGTCGCCGCTCGATGTTGTGGTCTTCGATCACCACCGCAACCCATGGGGCATCGCGTGCAATTCGTCGCGCCGACCACTCGAGCGTTGCAGAAGCGCCAGGCGCAATGGTCACGGACTGCGCGCCCTTGCCGACCCGGAGATTATCGACACGCAACGTGTATGTGTGCGTGCGCGCATGCGGGCCATGATTCGTTGCGCGCAGCTGCACTCGCACGGTGCCGTCTCGCGCGGTGCTGCTGGACATCTCCAACTGCGTGGCCGTGGAGTCTGAGCGGACTGAACGCGGCAAGAGATCCTGCATCAGCCAGATCCACCGATTGCTCGAGTGGACCCACACTTCTTTGTACACGTACATATTCTGCGACGGCCAGTAGGGCAGGTCGCTCATCCCTCGGCTCTGCATGCCAACGGGAAGCGATCCCACGAAGTCGCTCGACGACACACTGTACTGCTGCGCCCAATCGTAGCCTTCACCGTACATCGTACTTTGCGTGAAGGGATTGCGTCCGACGACCCACTGCGCCTGTTGTTGCGCCAGATCAAGGCCAGCGCTATCGCCGCGCAGGTGTGAAGCAGCGGACAGCGCCTTGGCCTGCGACAGCAAAACGCCGTAGTTGCCGCGCCGCGAAAACCACACCGGGAACGTGCGTAAATACCAACCATCGCCCATCGATGTGCCAGCTCGCACCTGCGCTGCGTATTCGTCCTGACGTTCAAGGTAGCGACCACCCGAGTCGGTGACCTGCACACTGTCGGCCACACGATACACGTAGGCCGGCAACACATGATACGGGGCGGTTTGCTGCGCCGTACGCTTCTGGTACTCGGCGTAGCGCGCGATGGTGGCGTACCAGGTCATCCACTCTGGGTGGTCCGGCAACGTCTCCACCAGCTGCGACAGCGCAACAATAGGCGCCTGGTCCACGGCGCGATGGAACTGATGAAACAATGTGTCACGATCCGGTCCGGTGTAGAAAAACCCGGAGAGTGGAAGCGCGGACCCAACGCGTGTCACTTGTTGCGACGCTGACACGATGCGCGCCAGCTCCACCGCCTTGTCACGGTACTTTGCCTCGCCGGTTACGCGAAACAGCTCGATCGACGCCGTAATGCCGATTGCCGCTAACTCCATGCGTGTGGCCGCAAAGGCCGGTGTATGCCACGTGGACGGGTTATCAACACCCACAATCGCGTGTTCCCAGTCGTCACGTGCGATGCGCAAACTGCGCTCGGCCAGTACCGGATCGCTCTCCCGCAGCACGCGCGCAGCGATCGCGGCGGCGGCGGCCGCAATGTAGTTCGCATTGGGATTGTTCTTGGCTTCAACACTTCGGTCGTCAGCGTCACCAACCACGTTGTTGGTCCATGTATTGTGACTACCGAAGGCCACGCGGTACCCGCCGGGGAACCGCACGCGGAGCACCCAGTCCAGCCCCCACCTCGCTTCTTCGAGCAGGCGCGCCACCAGCGCCGGATCATCGCCACGCAATCGTATCTGTTCGGCGAGTGCGAACAGTGCGTACGTGCCCTCGCCGGTATTGATCAGGCCCTGACTGAGATCGCCCGCATCATGCCACCCACCGCTCATCGTGATGCGCTGCTCGCCGAGTGTGGCGAACCAGTCAAGATGATCAATGCCGTGCACCCCCGGCACATCGAATCCGCAACGATTGCCGTAGTAGAAGTTCAGCGTTTTCCAGACGGAAGATTTCCAGTTGTCATCACCAACGCGAAACGGCTTGCTGGTCACACCACCAGCACGCAAGACATACGAACCGGCTGTGCGAACGTCAGAAAAGTCAAAACGCTGAAACGGTCCGTTCGCTGTGGTGATCGCCTCGATCGGGCGTCGGAGCACGACCTCACCGAACGCGTTGTCGGTCACGTTCAGCAGCTCAAACTCTTTTGCCATAACGCCGCTGGCAATTGCGGACTTGCTCGCGCTCATCGGATAGCCGCTGTGGCTGAACGCGAACTTTCCGGGCGCCACGCTCCAACCGGTGTGTTGATCTGGCGCCACGCGCTGCAACTCGATGGGTCCCAGCTCAAACGCCACGTGATCATCGGCACCGGCAAACATTTTGTTCACCCAGTAACCAATCTCGAAGCGTGTGATGCGGTCACGGGCGAGCGGCTCAATCTCCCAGACAATCTGTTGCCATCCGTTGCGTGCCAATGTGACGTAATGCGTCCCTTCACGACCGTAGCGGTCCGGCACCTTCACGTCGCCGTTGTTGTGCAGCACCAGTTGCAGCGGAAGTACCGGCACACCCGCAAAATCGGGTCGTATCCACACCGAGATGCGATTGTAGCTGCTCCAATCTTCGTTGTCGATCGGGCGCTGCAGGTTCACGGACGACAGACGTGATCGGTTCGGTGCCGGCGTATCGCGAAACATCTGCATGTCCACGCGCAGCACGCGCATGGATCCCAATCGGGCCTGCATCGGAAACGTCATTCGCCCGGTACCGCTGAAACGCCAACGACTTGAGTCTGTCATGTCGTCGAGTGTGCGGCTGGCAAGCACGGGCTTCTGCAACCACCCGAACTCCGCAGACTGCGTGAAGTCAATTGGCAGCAGCGTGCGTGGCTGCGCGTGCAGAACAGAGGCGCTACAGAAGAGCGCGGCGAGAACCGGGGAGAGTCGCATGGCGGGAAACTATAGCGCATTTCTGCGCGAGAGGCATATTCCGGGCAACTTCCCACCGTTGGCCCAGGACCGTACGACATGACGATGGAACGCATCTCCACGCACACCGCCGCGATGGGTGTGGTGGCTATCGCGCCTGATGCGCAGTCACTGGTAAATCTGCCCTGCGTGAGCGATGGCTTTCGCTACGCACGTGAATACTGGGCGACCACAATACGAAATCTCACAACGACCCACCGGCTGCAAACGGCGCGTGTCAAATCGTACGCGGCACCTGTACACATCACACCAGCGCTGCGTGCGAAGTGGCACACATTGTTTGGTACCGTGACAGCAGATGGTCAGCCGGACACTGCGGTGCCATATCTGTACAACCAGAGTGTGGGCACACTGCTGTACACGCGCATCTTTCGCGATCTCGGCATCAATTTCCGGCACTTGTTGCATTTACAGCATCAAACCACGCACTACGCGCAGGTGCATGACTGGATCGAGGCCGATGATCAGGAACTGCACGCCAGCCTCCAGGAAGCCTGGCGACTCGGTGACGGCAAAGCCATGATCGCGCTCCGCATTGCCATTCATCGTCCGCGTCAACAGGGCGGCGAACTGCTCGGCACGGTGAATGACCGATTCATGATTCGCTCGGTTCCCGCCGCTGACCTGGCCGCACTCACCAGTGGTCGTGCACTCATTCGCAGCATTTCGGGACTTCGCAAACGCGAACCACAGCTCGATATCAGCGCCAGCGGAACGCGTGTTGCACCGATCGTGATCACGCAGGATATGGGGCGCAAGTTCGGCGCCGTCTCGGGCGACTTCAATCCCGTACACACAACCAAACTGGCCGCCCGAATGTTTGGCATGAAACGACCATTTTTGCAGGGACTCGGACTGCGGAACGCCATGCTCCGTGAACTCGTGCGAGCGGGGTTCCCGCTCACACGCTTTCAGATGTCATTCGCAAACCCCGCGTATCTCGGTCAGACGCTGCAGTTTGTCATGCAGGATCACGCGTTCGAAGTGCTCGATGAGCAGCGACATGTCATCGCCTTCGGGTCAGCAGCCGAGGGCACCTGACGCCCCACTGCCCGGCGCCGGCGAGCGACGGACGCTGGTTCGGTTGGCCTCGCGTGTCGATCTGTGCGTCTGTGGTGTATAGTCGAGGCACGCATGTTCGCGCGCAGATCTCCACGGTCTCTGCGCTCGTGGCGTGTTCACCCTGGCTGCCACACTGCTTCTACGGAGCGCGCGATGTACAGACTCGGTCAGGCTGCTCATTCAGTTCATCACACGCTGCGGAGCGCCCTTCGATTTGCCGGGGCGCTCAGTCTCGCCAGTCTGGTCGTCCTCTCCGCCTGCCGCCAGCCGTTCTCCCGGTCGACCGAAATACCGGTCAAAGTGATGTCGTACAACATTGCGGCCGGCAACAATAATCTGAATGCGATTACCGATGTGATCCGCGCCGCAGCGCCAGATCTTGTCGCGCTGCAGGAGGTCGACGCACGGTGGTCGGCACGGAGCAACTTTGCCGACCAGGCCACGCTGCTCGGCGAATCGCTGAACATGCAGGTACGGTTTGCGTACATCTATCGCAATCCGCCGGAAACACCGGGCGCGCCGGCGCGTGAGTTCGGCGTTGCGCTGCTCAGTCGATTTCCCATCGTGGAGTTCAACAATCAGATGCTGTCGAGACTCTCCACGCAAACGCCCGCTACAACGCCAGAGCGCATGCCGGGATTGCTCGACGCTATTGTCAACGTGAACGGCATGCGTGTGCGAGTGTTGAACACCCATCTTGACTATCGCACCGAGCCCGATGTGCGCACGCTGCAAGTAACGGAAATGCTCGAGGCGCTGAAAACCTCGACCGGTCCGACCCTGCTACTCGGTGACCTGAACGCGCCGCCAGATGCACCAGAGCTTGCGCCACTCTTCAACGCCATTGCCGACGTGTGGCGCGCCGAGTTTGGATCGGGGCTCACCTATCCGGCCACCGAACCGCTCCGGCGCATCGACTACGTACTCGCAACACCACATTTTCGCACGCACACCGCCATGGTGCCGCCGGTGCTCGCCTCGGATCACCGACCGGTGGTGGTCGAACTGCGTCTGACACGCTGATCGTCTGTATCTACGGCAGCTTTTCAAGCCGTGAAAGCACCAGCGATTTTTGATATTGCCGAGCAAGCGCAGCCGGAGTTTCCTCTTTGATAGTTAACGCTCGCGGATTTGCGCCCGCCGCGAGCAACGCGTCAACGATCGCCGTGTTGCCGCGGTCGGGCGCCGCGGCTGCATGATGCAAAGCCGTAAGACCTTCTCGATCTTGCTGGTGTACGTTCGCCCGGTATTCGAGCAGCACTTTTGCGACTTCCAGGCCGCCATCCTCAGCTGCCACCATTAGAGGCGTCATGGCAGCCTGTCCTTGCGGTCGCTCACGGTCGTCAACCAGGGCGCCGCGCGCAAGTAGCCACCGTGCCGCGGGTGCATCGGCGTGCCATGTTGCCGCCATAAGCGGCGAAACTGATGCGCCCTCCGGTCCATTCACGTTCGCGCCACGATCCAGGAGTAGTTGCGCGAGCGCCGTATCGCCGCGTAGTAACGCGAATGTAAAGGCAGTCACGGGCGCACTGCTTGTGGTGCGAATCGCGCGCTCCTGTGTCGCACCTCGCTCCAGCAACAATCGCGCGCTCGCGGATGCACCGGAATAGTTCGCGGCCAGCTGCAGCGCCGTCTGCCCGCCGCGCGATTCCGGGTTGATTGGTGCACCCGCGTCCAGCAAGAGTCGCACCTTGTCCACATCATGCGCCGCTGCCATTAGCGCCGTGGCTCCGCTTGGACTCGTATCGTGCACCGAAACGCCAGCCGCGAGCAGCTGTTTCATCTGATCGAGCGTACCGTACATACCGGCGCGTTGCAGTGCGGTCAATCCATCAACCGTGGTGTCCGCAGGCATCGTGATCCGGTGTGATGCTTGCGTCGTGAAGACCAACGAACGCGCGTCACGTTTGGTGAGAGCAAGCGCCATGGTTGCCCATGCGGTACCCGCGTACGAAATGAACTGATCTCGTCCGTGTGGAAATCCGCTTTCAAAGTACGGCAGGCCCTCCGCGCGCGTGCGAGTCGTTGGCACGCGCCACGAGCCGTCGTCAAACTGCGTGTTGAGCAGATACGCAACTCCGCGTGCGAGCCTCGCGTCGCGCAGGCTGATGCCCGCCGCCTGACTGAGTGCCACGAGCGCCTGACCCGTGGCATACGCATCGGACTCGCGCGTCGCGACCTGGGCCCAGCCCCCATCAGCGCGTTGTTCGGCGAGCAACGCGCGCGCCGGCGCCGCGAGGGCCGCGCGGTCCGCGCCACCCCACATCGCACCCAGCAGCTGCATCACGCGCTCTTCATTTGACGATGGCGTCATCGCGAGCAACCAGCGGGTCGCCCGTTCAATTCGCTCGGCAAACTCGGCGCGACGATTTTCTATTGGAAACAGCATCAGCGTGCGAATACCAAGCGCCGTCGCGGTGACTTCCGAATCTTCCAACGGCGGTCGGCGCGAGTTGGAACTCCAGCGACCACTGGCGTGCTGCTGACCGGCCGTGAGGTGTGCCACCGCCTGCATGCGATCGTTGTTAGGATATCCGGCCGCAGCCGCACCAATCGCGCGATACGTTTGTCCGATCGATTGATTGATACTCACATCGGCGACAAGAAATCGCTCCTGCCAGTTCGCCGGCTGTCGCATCGTGCGCACGGCTTGTGCGTACAGTCGCGACGTGTCGACCGGATAGCCCTGCTCGTGAATCACCGACATCGCGATCGTTCCCAAACCCTGATGATGACACGATGCGCACGACCGTCGCTCAAACCACGTGTCCGCCGAGTTTTGCATGAGCGGCACGGCGCGCGCTACCGCATCCTGAACGCGCTCATCGAACGGAAAACTCGGTGCCGCTCGTTGCGTGTTTGACGCGTCGACAGTGAAAAGCGTGGCCAGTCCAATCGCGACCATAATCGGCAACGTCGCGCGAAGTGATACGTCGATCATCAGAATCTCCGGTCATCGGGTCGCCAGAACATATCCCGTCGATCCTCGCTTTGCACCAAACCTTGCCTCGCCGTACACCCTCTGACACCTTCAACAATCGTCCCGTCCCACCCGCCGACCTCGATACCCTCACTCGGCCCTGCCATGCCCGCCTTACCTCGCCTCTCCGCACGAGCGCTCGCCGCTACCGGCGTGCTCGCCTCCTTCGCCCTCTCGCCGGCGCACGCGCAAACAGCCGCGCGCTCGGCGCCCGCTGCCACCGCCGCGGCCGTTCCCGCGTCACTCTACGGCAGCCTGTCTTGGCGAAACGTTGGCCCCAATCGTGGTGGCCGTTCGATCGCCGTGACCGGCACAACAGCCCGCCCGCTCGAGTACTACTTCGGCGCCACTGGTGGTGGTGTCTGGAAAACCACCGACGCCGGCAACACGTGGTCCGCCGTTGGTGACGGCCAGTTTGCCACATCATCCGTTGGCGCCATCGCGCAGTGTGAAGCCAATCCGGACATCATCTGGGCCGGCATGGGTGAAGTGCAATTCCGCGGCAACGTGATTCCGGGTGACGGTGTGTACAAGAGCACCGACGCCGGTCGTACATGGAAACACATGGGACTCGCGTCAAAAACCGGTCAACAGATGATCGGTCGCATTCGCGTGGATCCCGCCAACTGCGAACGACTGTTTGTCGCCGCGCTTGGTGATCCGTACGGGCCGAGTGACGAACGCGGTGTGTATCGCACCATGAATGGTGGAACCACGTGGGAGCGTGTGCTGCATCGCGACAACAAAACCGGCGCGGTGGATCTCTTCATTGATCCGTCTGACAGCAACACGCTGTACGCCGGCTTGTGGGAGGCGTATCGCAAAGAATGGATGCTGTCGTCCGGTGGGCCGGGCTCCGGATTGTTCAAGAGCACCGATGGTGGCAGCACGTGGACCGAACTCACCAAGAACGCAGGATTGCCCAAAGGCACGTGGGGCAAAGTGGGCGTGAGCGTGAGCGGTGCGGATCGCAATCGTGTCTACGCCATTGTGGAGGCGGATTCGGGCGGTGTGTTTGTTTCAAATGACGCCGGCGCCACGTTCACCCAGGTGAGCGACAACCGCAATCTGCGTCAGCGCGCGTTCTATTACACGCGCATTGTGGCGGATCCAAAAGACAAGGAAACCGTGTACGTGCTGAACGTGAACTTTCATCGTTCGCGCGACGGCGGTAAAACGTGGCAAACGATTGGCGTGCCGCACGGCGACAATCATGATCTCTGGATCGCGAGCGACAATCCGAGCCGCATGATTCAGAGCAACGATGGTGGTGCGAACGTGAGCTGGAATGCCGGCGCGTCCTGGACGGGTCAGACGTTCCCCACCGCGCAGATGTACGACGTTCGACTCACCAATCACTTCCCGTACCAAATTTGTGGCGGCCAGCAGGACAACAGCACCGCCTGCGTTCCCATGGATGGCGACGGCGCATACATGTATGCGCCCGGCGGCTGCGAAACCGGCCCTGTCACTCCGCATCCAGGTGATGTCGATCTGTTTTACGCCGCGTGTTATGGCGGATCGATGAGCTTCATGTCACGCGTCACCGGACAGCAGCGCGCCGTCAACGTGTGGCCGGTGAATCCCATGGGGAACTCGGCCATCGACATCAAGGAACGATTCCAGTGGAATCATCCGATCACGGCGTCTACGCACGACACGAAAGTGGTGTATGTCGGCTCGCAGCATGTGTGGCGCTCTGACAATGGTGGGGAAAGCTGGAAGCGCATCAGCGGCGATCTCACGTACGCAGATCCCGCGACACTCGGTCCGTCGGGCGGTGACATTACGCGCGACCAGACGAGCGTAGAGTACTACGGCACGGTGTGGCGCATTACCGAATCGTCACACGCGAAGGGTGAGCTCTGGGTTGGAAGCGACGATGGCAAAGTGCATGTCACGCGCAACGACGGTGAGTCATGGACCGATGTCACACCCATGGGCTTGCCGAAGTTCAGTCGCATTCACGAAATCGATGTCTCGCCGCACACGCCGGGCAAAGCATACGTGGCGGCGGTGCGCTACCGTTCGCAGGACATTCAGCCGTATGTGTATCGCACCAATGACTACGGTCGTTCGTGGACGAAAATCACGAACACGATTCCGGAAGGACACTACGTGCGCACGGTGCGCGAAGATCTCAAGCGTCCCGGATTGCTCTACGCAGGTACGGAGCGCGGCGTACTCGTGAGCTTTGACGACGGACTCTCCTGGCAATCGCTGCAACTCAACCTGCCCACCGTACAGGTCCCGGGGCTACAGCTCAAGGGCGATGACATTGTGATCGCGACACACGGTCGGTCGTACTACGTGCTCGACAACATCACGCCGCTGCGGCAGGCGGCGGCAGACGTCGCGTCGCGCGATGCGTTTCTCTTCAAGCCGGCAACGACCGTACGCACGTTGTCGCGTTCGGCGGAGTCGTACTCGCGTCGCAAGCAGTTCACGCCCGAGATTGACTATTTCCTTGGCAAAGACGCCGACACGGTGCGCATTGAAATTCTTGACGCGCAGAATCGTGTGATTCGCACGTATGTTGGCACGCCGCCGCGCGCCGCTGCAGACGCTGGCGCCGCGCCCGCGGCTGGCGGCGGCGGACGCGGTGGGTTTGGTGGTGGCGGTGGCCCACGTGCCACAGCCGGTCAGCATCGCTTCCGCTGGGACATGCGCTATCCGGGCCCGCGCGACTTCCCTGGTCTCATCATGTGGTCGGCCAATACGCAGGGCCCGCTCGCACCGCCGGGCCGTTATGCCGCACGCCTGACCGCGCACGGACAGACGTTCACGGAGTCGTTTGACATTGTCGCCGATCCGCGTCTCACCACCATCACGCAGGCCGACTTCGATGCGCAGTTCAAGCTGTCATCGCAGGTTGCGCAGCGTGTTGACGATGCCCATCGCGCGGTGCTGCAGGTGCGTGATGTGCGCGCGCAGGTTGATGACCGCCTGAGCAAGAGCACCGATGCCTCGCTGCGCACGGAAGCCACAGCGTTCAAGACGAACACCGCTGCGGTGGAAGGCGAGATTTATCAGGTACGCATGCAGGCATCACAGGATCCGCTCAACTATCCGATCAAACTCAACAATCAGCTCGCGGCGCTGCGCGGCGTGATTGAAAGCTCGGATAACCGCCCCACATCGCAGGCGCAGGAAGCGTTCACGGTGCTTGCGGGCGAGCTGGATGCGCAGCTCACCAAACTGCAGGCGCTGTTCGACAAGGATCTGGCCAAGCTGAACGAGAAACTGCGCTCACTCGGACTCGCGCCGATTGTTGTACCCGCGTTGACGGGGACGAGTGTGATTTTCTAGCGCTGGTGGTGTGGTAAGTCGAACGGGGGCGCGGACAGTGATCCGCGCCCCCGTTTTGTTTCTGCGGAGCATCACGCAGTTCCTGATTCGGTCATTCGGCCCTTGTGCCGGCGCCCACGGCCATCTGGCCTTTCGGCCTCGCATTTTCGTTAGTCCGCACCGAGCACAAATGTTGGTTGACCATCTGGCGAACGTGCACGGGCTATTCATGCAAGACGAGTGCTAGCTGCAACCGTTCGAAACGGTGAGGCCGAAGGGCCAGATGGCCGTGGGCGCCGGCACAAGGGCCAAATGACCGAATCAGAAACTGCAACAGCGTACCGAAGCATCTCGGCTAACAGCTCCGCCACCCGTCCGTCACAAACAACTCGCCGTCGAGCACTTCGTACCGATCACCATCGGCCGGCAACGCGATTGCCGCGTCCGCCCTCCAGTCGAGCGAGTGCGCGGGCATGGCCATAGCGTACGCTCGGCAGGGGAAAGAGTGCAAGCGGTCAGATCACACCCGGATCACGGCCGGTTTACCCCCTGCTACCACTGTGTCGGCTCCAGCGGCGCGCACGATCGCGCGTCGCTTCACCGCTATCGGAGCCTCATATGTCCAAGCTTCCCGCCCTCGTGCTCGTCCTGTCGCTCGCGGCCTGCAGCCAGTCAAAAGTCGCTGAACCACTCTTCGACGCGCCCGACACCGCCGCCATGATCCGCGCCGCCGAACAGGCCGGCATGACACGCGTCACCGTGCCGAACCCCGATCCCGGCATTCCCGCCTATGCCCGTGCCTTCCCGGGGCTCAACCAGTTTTTTCACGACGGTGAGTGGATCGCGATTCCGTTCTATCGGGCGCCAAGCGCAATCCCAGCAAACTTCAACCTGCTCGAGTTCTTCCATTTCCCCGGACCCGATGGCCCAGGTGCATTTGCCTCACCCACCCTGCTCAATGGCTTTTTCCTGATCGAGCCGAATGCGCCGCTTGGCACATTCCCGCTCATCGCCGTGACCAGCGGCAATGCCGTCCCCGTATGGTTCGTGCGCTGGGCTGACTATCAGGCGGCCATGGCCGACAATGTTGTCACCATCGGCGAAATCGAAGCACTCAAGCCACTGCGCGGCATCGCGAACAAGTACAACGAAACACTCAAGCCGCGTGTGGAAGATCATCTCGTGGTGATCACGGCCAGTGGCAAACTGGATGACGGCCGCACATTTGATTTCCACGTGACGCACGTTGGCGACAGCATTCGTGCGATTCGGATTGCGTTTGGGCGGTGATGCTTTCGGCGTGACGCTTTGGAGTTGTTGCAGTTCCTGATTCGGTCATTCGGCCCTTGAGCGGGAGCCCACGGCCATCTGGCCATTCGGCCT
>JBHYGA010000005.1:731536-968421 GCA_051859245.1 Gemmatimonadaceae bacterium | reverse complement strand
ACTACCAGGGTATCTAATCCTGTTTGCTCCCCACGCTGTCGCGCCTCAGCGTCAGCTACTGCCCAGCAGGCCGCCTTCGCCACCGGTGTTCTTCCGGATCTCTACGCATTCCACCGCTACACCCGGAATTCCACCTGCCTCTACAGTGCTCAAGCCAACCAGTTTGCACGGCAGACCCGGGGTTGAGCCCCGGGCTTTCACCACACACTTGATCGGCCGCCTACGCGCCCTTTACGCCCAGTGATTCCGGACAACGCTCGCACCCTCTGTATTACCGCGGCTGCTGGCACAGAGTTAGCCGGTGCTTCCTCACCCGGTACCGTCAGAGCCCTCGAAAAGGCTTGTTCGTCCCGAGCAACAGGGGTTTACACACCGAAATGCTTCATCCCCCACGCGGCGTCGCTGCGTCAGACTTTCGTCCATTGCGCAATATTCCCCACTGCTGCCTCCCGTAGGAGTCTGGGCCGTGTCGCAGTCCCAATGTGGCTGGCCATCCTCTCAGACCAGCTACCCGTCATAGCCTTGGTGCGCCGTTACCGCACCAACTAGCTGATAGGCCGCGAGCCCCTCCATGTGCCCCGGAGGTTTCCTCACCAAGGGATGTCCCTCGGAGAGCGTATGCGGTATTACCCGGTCGTTGGACCGGCTATCCCCCACACTTGGGTAGGTTGCTCACGTGTTACGCACCCGTTCGCCGGTTACCCTTGCGGGCCCCCGTGACTTGCATGTGTTAAGCACGCCGCCAGCGTTCGTCCTGAGCCAGGATCAAACTCTCCAATGAGTGTTTGCTAGCTCTATCACTTAATCTGGCATGTCAGCAGACATCCGAAGATATCTACCAACTCACCGGAATCATCAGGTTGAACTCTTCTCGCGGATGATGAATCCGCGGATCAATGAGTCCGCCCCGCACATCCAATGATCTCGACTTCGATTGTCAATCAGCGTATGAATCAGCGCAGTCAGTGCCGCGCGATCAACCTTTTATTTTTGCGCCGCGTTTTCAGCGGCAGATCACAATGTTAACCTTCCGATCTCTTTCCGTCAAGGGGGTCAGACCAACTTGTTTTCGATTCGCTGTGCGATCGTGACAAGCATTTTGGCTGACCGCCCACACGATGTGCGCCTGTTCGCGATCGTCGTCGCGTGGCCACTCGCCGGACAGAGAGGGGAAGCGAAGGTATAACATCCGGTCAAGTTTCGCAAGAGTCAGTTTGACTGCGCCACCGTTCCGTACCTTCTGCGACCACACGCACCCGCTTAACCATACCGCCTTCGCGCTGTGCGTCCCTCATAAACGCGTCACTGCTCCAAAGAGCAACGAGCCGTTCATCCTCAAGAGCGATACAATCACCCCCGAGCCTCTCAACATACACGACCCGTTCAGCTCCGCGCAACCCCTCGTCCGCATTTCCATGCCACGAGTCCGTCACACCTCACCAAACCCGCTCCCGTCCTGGCGAGCTGAGCCGTACCGCTGGTGCAAAAAAGCCCCGAGCCACTGCGGTCGGGGCTTCCTGCTCCCTTCCCTGCGCCTGATGATGCTGCCACCACCAGTCAGATCTTCCATTCGCCTGGTGAACCTGCCACCACCAGACCTCTGCTACAATGCGCCCTCTAGGACTCGAACCTAGAACCTACTGATTAAGAGTCAGCTGCTCTACCGATTGAGCTAAGGGCGCCGACATCCTGCATGTCCTGCCACTACATCCTGCCTCTCTAACGCGC
Source organism: Gemmatimonadaceae bacterium (assembly GCA_051859245.1). Classification (GTDB taxonomy): domain Bacteria; phylum Gemmatimonadota; class Gemmatimonadetes; order Gemmatimonadales; family Gemmatimonadaceae; genus JAABRT01. The sequence goes on along the minus strand of JBHYGA010000005.1, from coordinate 966,693 downwards.
CAGGAGGGACTCGAACCCCCGACCCGCAGCTTAGAAGGCTGCCGCTCTATCCACCTGAGCTACTGGCGCTCCGTGCTCGCCAGACGGCCTGCTCGAACCCTGCTGCCACACCTGCATACTCAATCGGGGCGGCCGGATTCGAACCGGCGACCTCCTGCTCCCAAAGCAGGCGCGATACCGGGCTACGCTACGCCCCGCAGCGGTCTGGGACATTACACCGGACTACGCGCCCGGTCAACTGCTGCGTCACACGAACCTTCACGCACGATCGAAAAACGCGCGCAACACTGCACGCACCGCGCGCGCGCGATGACTCACGCGCTGCTTCTCCTCGCGCGACACCTCACCAAAGCCGGCCTGCAGTTCAGTCGACCAGAACACCGGATCGTATCCAAAACCACTGGCGCCTGACGGCACGCGCAGGATCTCGCCCTCAGTGTTCCCCTCGCCGACCAGCGTACCGCTCGGCCAGACGAGCGCCGCCACGCAAACAAATCGCGCCGATCGATGCGCCTGTTCGCGCATCACGTGCACGAGGTGCGACACGTTGTGCGTGTCGAGAGGCACGCCGTCCGGCCGAGTGGACGCGCTCCATCGTTTGCTGTGCACGCCCGGCGCACCGCCAAGCGCATCAACACAGAGTCCGCTGTCTTCCGCAAGCACGGCGCGGCCGCCACTGCGCGCGAAGTAGTACTGCGCCTTGGCCAGCGCGTTCTCGCGGAAGGTATCAAACACTTCGAGTGTGTCTTCGTCGGCGTGCACAGACACGCCGGCATCATCAAGCGACATGGCGTGCAAGCCGAACTCGCGTACAAGCGGCTCCAACTCGCGCACCTTGCCCGCGTTCCGCGTGGCAAGGACTAACTCGTGCGATGCCGCAATGGCGCTGTCGCGGCTCACCGTGTTGAAGACGCGCTGAGCGGCAAGGCCAGCGCCGCCGCTTGCGCGTCATGCAACGAAGCAATACCGCGCACCGCCAGATCGAGCAACGTGTCGAGCTCACGACGATCGAACGTGCCGTTCTCGCCCGTGCCCTGCACTTCAACAAATCGACCCTCGGTACTCATCACCACATTCATGTCAACATCCGCACCAACATCCTGATCGTAGTCGAGATCAAGTTGTGGTTGACCTTTGACCACACCAACCGACACCGCCGCCACGCGACGCTTGATTGGCGACACCGAGGCACGACCGCTGCTCACCAGCCAGTCGAAGGCATCGATCACCGCTACCGCCGCGCCCGTAATCGCGGCGGTACGTGTACCACCGTCGGCCTGCAACACATCGCAGTCGATGCGCACGGTAAACTCACCGAACGCAAAATCATCGAGCATGGCGCGCACACTGCGACCGATCAATCGCTGAATTTCCTGCGTGCGCCCCCCCAGCTGACTGCGCTCACGCGACGTACGCGTGCGTGTGGCGCGCGGCAACATCGCGTACTCGGCCGTGAGCCAACCCAAACCGCTGCCGCGACGCCAACCCGGCACGCTGTCCTCGACACTGGCGGCACACAATACACGCGTGTCACCAAACGACACGAGGCACGATCCTTCGGCATACGGCGCCGTGCCTCGCTCTATGGTGACCGGACGCATCACGTCGGACGCACGCACCAGCTTGGTCGGGAGTTCACTCACAGTTCACAATCCGGGAAGTAGGGTCAGCGATGCGCACACACGTGACCGATGCCGATCACGCCGTATCGCGCTGCAGTCTGGCAATGATACTCGTTGTTGACTGATCCGGCACGAGCGGAATGACCACCACGCGACCGCCACGCGCGCGCACAACATCCGCACCCACGATGGTCTCAGGCGAATAGTCACCGCCTTTGACAATCACATCGGGTTGCAGTTGGTGCACGAGCTCGAACGGCGTGTCTTCGTGGAAGACCACGACGGCGTCGACCATTTCGAACGCCGCCAGCACATACGCGCGTTCTGCTTCGGATCGGACCGGACGCGACGGGCCTTTGAGTCGTTGCACCGACGCGTCGCTGTTGAGCCCGACCACCAGTGCCGCGCCCTCAGCGCGCGCACCGAGCAAAACATCAACGTGTCCGGGATGCAGGAGGTCAAACACGCCGTTGGTAAATACCAGCGGTCCGGCCACACGCGCGCGCCACTGCGCCGCGCTCGCCCAGTCCATGATCTTGTGCGCCGGATGACGCACGCCCACCGCAGTCAGTGACGACACCCAATTACCACTGCGACAACATGTCGTCGATCACGGTGTTGATCAGCTGATCAATCGCGTCCTTTCGCCCTTTCGCTTCGCCACCTTCGGCGTACTGCGATTCACGCCGACTGCCCTGCGCGTCCTTAATGATTTCACCCGTGCGCTGATTCACAATCTGAAAGTCCACCACGAGCTGCAGTTTCCGACGCGCTGAGGTGGCTTGACGGGGATCTGCGGTGACGCCCACTGGCAAGTCGACCTCGTACTCCTTGATCGTGCCGGTGACAAGCACATCCGCCCGCTCAACGGGACCATCACGCAGATTCAGCCGATCGGTCATGGCCTTGCGCATGGCTTCAAGCAACTCGCGCTGCACTTCGGGCACCGGCGTCAGATTCTCGAACGGCATGACCGCGACCGTGCGCAACTCCTTGGGGAGGCCGCCGCCGCTGAAGCCGTACAGACATCCCGACAGCGCGACCAGCGGCAGCGCGGCAAGCGCACGCAGCCGACCACGAAGCACAACGCTACGGTCGTCGCCAGATGGCATTGTCAAACCCTTCCTCAATATTCAGCGTTTCGGTCACGGACAGCTGCAGCGAACGGCGACCGGTATTGTGCACGTACTTCAAGCGCAGTGTGCCGTCGGCAATGGGCACACGTTCCATCCATTCAATCACGCGGCCGCCCTCAATGCGCTCAAGCCGCACAAGACGGGCATTCGCGTAATGTATGCGCCAGGTGCGCTGATCGGTGTCGGTGCCGGAGATATCGGCTCGCAAGGTGTCCCCGTCGATGCGCACGACGGTATCACGCCCCGCCGGCAACGCCAGCTTGCCGAGGGTGCCCCACAGTAGCGGCGGCGGTGGGAGGAAGCGTCGAATCAGGTCGATGCCGGGCACGAACAACGTGTCGCCCTCGAGAATGGCCAGGCCATTGCCGTACCCGTTGGCGATGAACAGATCAAGGCGCGCCCGGTCTGGCGGGCCGGTGCGCACCACGCCATCGCCTTTGACGTCGAAGGTTTCGTCGGCGTATGTCCAGGTAAATCGCAGCATTTGCGGCGTGGTGGGAAGCTCCGCGACCGGCACCGGCACGCGCGCTTCCACGCCAAGCAATGGCCTCGCTTTCGGAGCACACGCCGACGCGCCCGCAACCATGGCCACGAATGCAACGACCCGCCGCGCATTGCGCGCCGTGCGACGCATCACTGAATGCTCACGGATAGAATTCGGTCACCGTACAGCAACGCGTCCATCACGTCGAGCCCCTGAACCACGCGACCAAACACGGTGTAGCCGCCGTCGAGATGCGGCTGCGGGGTGAGCGTGAGGTAGTACTGACTGCCGCCGGTATCCGGTCCCGAGAGCGCCATGCCCACGGCTCCCCGCGCATAGCGATGGCGATTGAGCTCATCACGAATGCTCGTACCGGGCCCACCACTTCCGGTGCCAGTAGGATCGCCGTCCTGAGCTACAAAGTTCGCGATCACACGGTGGAATCGCGTGCCGCTGTAGTACTGCGATCGCGCGAGCGTGGCAAAGTTGTGCACCGTCATGGGAGCGTCGGGGGCCAGGAGTTCGATGGTGATGGTGCCGCGCTCGGTACGCATGGTGGCGGTGCGCACGCTTGGACCGTGCACCCACTCACGAGCGATGGCCGTATACCGACTCATGTCCGGTTCCGCCGACCGCTCACGCCACGCCGCCAGCGGCGTCACCTGAGTTACACTCCGGCGAACCAGTGGGTCCTGTGGCGGACGAAGGCGCGACAACTGCGCCCGTCCTCCGGCGTCAATGCGGGCGCTGTCACGACGCCACGCGGCCGCAATCAATCGTAGCGCGGCGCTGCGCACCGCATGCGCGTTCGGTGCGGTGTCGGCGGCGTATCGGACCATGGCAAGCGGCAGATCGTCGGCTGACGCGCGAGCGGCGAGTGCGCCCAGTGCAGCGGCGCGCACTGCGGGCGACCGGTCGCCGAGGTAGGCTCGCACGGTGTCCCGCACCCCCGCGGAATCGAGCATGGGTCCGAGTGCCGCGATGGCGGCCGAGCGCACGCGCTCCGCCGTATCGCGTCGCGCCCACGACAATCTTGCGAGGGGCGGCTCGGCGCCACCCACATTGGCCGAGAACTCGAGTGACGCAACACGCGCCCACGGATCTGTGTGCGTTCGCCACTCGCGCAGCACATCGAGCAACGCGCCGTTACGAACCGCGGCATCGAGCAGTGTGCGCCGCGTGGCAAACGTGGTGTCCACGGCATATGCGGTTCGCCACAGTGCCGTATCGGCGGCCACGAGTGGTGCGAGTGATTCCGCGGCCGTCACGCGCACGGACGCCGCGGAATCGCGCAAACGGGCAAACACCAGATCACGCGCATCACGAAGCGCGCGATGTGTGGCAATCGATCGTGTGGCTTGCACGCGTACACGCGCGTCGCCGTCGCGCAGCAGGGTTCGCAGCACCGCCACCGCGGGATCCGCGAGACTGTCACCGCTTGCGTTGTACGCCGCGGCGAGTGCCACTTGCACACGCACCATCGCGTCGGCATGCGTCGCTTCGGCGAGCAACGCCCGCACACCGTCGGCGGCACGTGCACGCGCAATCGCGTACGCTGCGGCGAACGCAACATTCGCGTCAGCATCGCGAAGATACGGCGTGACCTGCGGTGTTGGCACGGGACGCAACGTAGACGCGGCCAGCAACAGCGCCGCGCGCGCATCGGCGCCACGGTGCGGCAATGCGTCGTGTAGCGCGCTCACCAGCACCTCGCGTGCGGGTTCGCCGATGCGACCGAGCGACCACGCCGCTTCCGCCGCGACGGCATCGGGTGCACCCACCACGGCGCGTGAAAGCGCGACGAGTGATGTTGTGTCACGCACCAATCCGAGTGCGAACGCCGCTGTTGCCGCAACCGACGTGTCCGCATGTACAAGCAACGCGCGCGCCGACGCATATCGCGCACGCAGCTGCAGCTGACCAACCAGCAACGCAGCGCGCGCACGATACGCGTGCGCTCGCGAATCAATCCGGGTGTTTTGTAGCAACGAATCGAGCAGCGCGGTGTCGGCAACGCGTGTGTCGGCCATGGCCAGCAATCGTGCGTCGAGTGCCAACGCACTTGCGTCGCGTATGGGCGAAAGGCGCGAGCCGGTTTGGCTGGCGCACGCTGAGAGCAAGCACAGGAAGCCCGCGAGACAACGCTTCATGTGTTGGCACCCATTGTTGCAGCACGCTGCAGCACGTCAACCACCGCGGCCGGCAAGCGAGACGGACGACCGTTTGTATCGAGCGCAATCAGTGACGTGGTCGCCGTGACCAAGATGCGTCCCGTGTCACCATGCACCAGGCGATACGCGAACTTCATTCCGCGCGATCGCAGCTCCTCAAGCCGCGTATACACGAGCACGCGATCATCGTAGCGTGCGGACCCGAGAAAGCGCAGCGCGGCATCGCTCACCGCGAGCGTCACGCCATCGCGTTCCATGTCGGCGTACGATCGACCCAGCGCGCGAATAAAATCAGTTCGGCCGATTTCACACCACACCAGATAGTTGGCGTGATAGACCACGCCCATCTGATCGGTTTCGGCATAACGAACGCGAACTTCGGAAAGGTGCTCGTAGTCTGTCGAATCGTTCATGCGTTCGGTGGGTGGAGGGATCAGCCTTGCACGGAAGATGCCAGCGGCACCCCATCCGGCTCAAGCGATGTCCTCATTTCCCGCAGTATTTGTTCTGGCACAGTCCAGACGTTAGACTCTTCGCGTGCTCCCTACTCCTGTCCTGATCCTCGGCGACGCGCACCTGGGCATCGCGCCGCCCGACGCGGAAGCAGATTTACTGCGTTTCCTGCGACAGGTCCCGTCGCAGGCACGATCGCTCGTGATCATGGGCGATCTGTTCGATTTCTGGTTTTCGTGGCGTCACGTCATGCCGCGATCCGGTTTTCGCGTACTCGCCGCGCTGGCGGATCTCCGTGACGCGGGTATTCCGGTGGTGTGGATTGGCGGAAATCACGACTGCTGGGGCGGCGACACGCTGCAGGAGCTCACGGGCGCGACATACACTCTGGAGCCATGGTCTGGCACGTTTGGTCCGTGGCGCGTGCGATTGGCGCACGGCGACGGACTGCGAGCGGTGGAGGACGCACCCTATCGTCGTCTGCGCACCGTCCTGCGTCATCCGCTGGCGATCACCTTGTACAGTTGGTTGCATCCAAACTGGGCAACGTGGCTCGCGCTACGCTCATCGCACACCAGTCGGGATCGGCGGGCGGGCGACGAGGGACGCGGATTGCACGCGGTGGCGAGTACGTGGATGCACAAGGCGGGCGATCCTGAGCTGGTAATCTTCGGTCATTCGCACGTACCTGCGCTCGCGCCAGCGGGACTCGGCATCTATGCGAACGCCGGCGCGTGGTATCTCGACCGCCAGTTGCTGCGCGTCACGGACGAATCGATCACACGACTTCGCTGGAACGGATCAGCCGAAGGTGACGTGCTCGACGTGATCAAGCGTCCCGCCGAGAAATCGTTGGCCGAGCGCTAGGAATCGATCGGGCGCGTCTGAGGCGACAAAGCGGTGACGCGGCGGTGTGGCGCGCTCCGGGGCGGCAATGTTCAATCGCGTCAGCACGTCCGCCGTGGCGAGCGCGGTTTCATCGGCGGAATCGATTAACGCAACGTTCCGGCCCGCGAGATCAGCCAGCAGCGGCGCGAGCAACGGATAATGCGTGCAGCCGAGCACCAGTGCACTCACGCCATCGGCCAGCAAGGGTGAGAGATATTCCTGTGCGACGTCACGCGTGACGCGGTGCTCAAGCCACCCTTCTTCCACCAGCGGCACAAAGAGTGGACAGGCGCGTGACAACACGGTGAGATCCGGTGCAATGGCATGAATGGCGCGGTCGTACGCCCCGCTATCAATGGTGCCGACCGTTCCAATCACACCGACCGGCTTTCCGTGTGCCGCACGCACCGCAGCACGAGCACCCGGCTCGACCACACCGATCACAGGTACCGGCATCGTGCGCTGCAAATCAGACAGGGCGTGTGCCGTGGCGGTATTGCACGCGACCACGATTGCCTTGACGCCCTGGTCTACGAGCCACTGCGCGATCTCGTGCGCGTATCGGCGCACGGTATCGGGGCTCTTCGGACCATACGGCACGCGCGCGGTGTCTCCCACATACACAATGCGCTCATGCGGCAAACGTGTGAGCAGCGCACGCACCACGGTGAGTCCGCCGATACCGCTGTCGAACACACCGATTGGCGCGTCCGTGGTGGTCATCGGGTATCGGTGCTGGTTGTGCTGCCGACGAGTAGAATCGCGCCGGTGGGCTGCGGTGCGCCGCCCTCCGCTTCTTCGGTTACGGCAACGGCAGCCAGTGCGGAACGTGGCAACTCATACGTGGCGCGCACCACGGCAATGCCACTTGCATCTGGTGTGAACGTGCCTGCGGAGATCTTCGCGTTCGCCGTGACGAGCCAAAGCTGGTACGTACGCCCCGCCTCAAGCTGCGGCAGATTGTTCGCGACAAAGGTCCAGCGCGCCGATGCCCGATCCCAGAACATGCGGCCGGCCGGCGGCAGCGATGCCGTTGACGCCAATTCAACGACGGCGACATCCGGGCCGGTGACACTGAGCAACTGTTGTTCGCGCTCACTGAGCGCCACCGCGAGTGAATCGAGTTTCGCCTGATCCGCGGCACGCGAGGATTCAAGCGTGGCTACCATGGACTGCAGCGACGCGCGTTCCGTTTGCGCGCGCAACACGAGCAACAAGCACGCCGCCGCCGCAAGTGACGAAAGGCCGGCCACCCACCAGGCCGCGGTGTTGCGCGGTACCGGACGATCAACAGCCACGCGCACGCTGTCGGCTGGCTTGGCCGACGATACCGTGAGTGTTGGCGGCGCGGACGGTGCCGCAACGCTCGGCGCGGTTTCTTCCGACGCTGCGGGTGAAGCCGCGGATACGCTGTGCGCTGCGGCGTCGGCCGAGGCGCGTGCAAGCAGTCGCGCTCGCACCCCGTCTACGGCAGGCTTGGCAACCACCGGCGCCGCGAACGCGAGTGCCGCCGCGGTCGCCTCAATGCCGTCAAACTCCTTGCGGGCATCCTCATTTGCCGCGAGCTGCTCACGCACGGGCTGACGCTGCTCGGGCAACAAATGCCCGAGCGCTGCATCAACCAGCGGCAAATCAGTCAAGTCCTGACGTTCAGGATCGCGATTCATGATGGATCATCCCAGAGTACGGACAGCGTCTCCCGCAATTTACCAAAGGCGAGTCGAGTGCGCGTTTTGATGGTGCCAAGGGGCACGCCCAGATGTTCGGCAATTTCCGATTGACTCAGCCCCGAAAAATACGCGAGCATCACGACGTCGCGTTGCTCAGGCGGCAGCGCATCGAGCGCCGTCGCCACACGTTCCCGCTGGTCCGCGAACTCGCCGGGATCAACAGCGTCTTCATTCGACGGAATCTGCGCGAGCCTGGACGATCCATCGTCGCGCGTGTCCGCCACATCATCGCGCCGCCGTTTGCGCGCACGCGCGCGGTCGAGTGCACGACTGCGTGCAATCGTGAGCATCCAGACGGCCACGCGTCCACGCGTCGCATCGAAGCGATCCGCCTGCTGCCACAATTGCCAGAACACCTCCTCGACGACTTCGTCAGTATCCGATGGATCTCCCACGATACGCGCGACCAGACTGCGCACCGTAGACGACCATCGATCGTAAAGCGCCGCCAGTGCGTCGGTATCCCGATTGCTCAGCCGTGCAACCAATGCGATATCGATCGCATCGGCCGCCAGGCTCTCAGCGCTGGATCGAGGCGCGTGTGTTGTACTCGATACGCTACCGTACGCAGCGGTGTTGTCGGCTGGATTCACGGCGCGTGCGCTGCCGGTCGCTTCGGGCTCTGTCATGCGTCTAGAACCGCAACGTCGCGGTGAGCATCATCCCCTGACGCGTGGGGACCATCGTGACACGCGCCGGCACATCCCAGAGCTGCGCAGAGACAAACGCGTCAGCCGCCGAGATGAGATGGTTGAATGCAATGGCCGCAATCCAGTCTTCCACGTGGAGCTTGCGCGTGCGTTCCAGCGCCTCGTCGTACGCAGGCAACACGCGTTCGCCAGGTGTCACTGCACCGGTACCGGGTGTCACGGTGAAGTCACCTGCCACCGTATCGCGACTGAGCGCACGCACGGCGCGCACGTCGTTCATGGAGCGTCGCAACATGGCAATCGACGCGAGTTCCGCGCCCGCGAACAGTGCACCCGACGTGGAGCGTTCCAATCTGGACTGCGCCCAGCCAGGAATCGCGAACGACATCAGGAACGCACGGCCTGGCGCCAACGGTGGACGCACCAATGCCGAGCGTCGGCGCGCACGCACCACCGTGTCACGCACGGTGATGACAGGCGTAATCACGGATGAGTCGCGGCGCGTTGAATCGGGAATCACTTGCGCGTCGACAGACTGCAGCGGCAGCACCAGGAGCGCTGCCAATGCTGGCACGAGGAACTTCGTGAAGCACTTCACGGAGTGTGTCGACAAGAGTGGCACAAGATCGATGCAGATGATCGTGAGCGAGTTACTGCTGCGACGCGTTCAGCACCGCAACCAACTCGATCTCTACGCGCACGTCGCGCGGGAGACCAGCCACCGCAACCGTTGAGCGCGCGGGACGTGTGGCGCCAAACGCGCGAGCGTACACTTCATTCATTGCCGTGAAATCACCCATGTCGCGCAGAAACACGGTTGTCTTGACCACATGTGAGAAATCGCATCCGGCAGCAGCGAGCACGGCTTCGAGATTCTTGATCACCTGCTCCGTCTGCTCAGCAACCGTCGCACCGGTGACTTCCATGGTGGCCGGATTCAGCGCGATCTGCCCTGCGGTGAACAAAAATCCATTGGCCTTGACAGCCTGCGCATAGGGGCCAATGGCCGCCGGGGCGTGATCGGAGTGGATCGTTTCGAGTGACACGAGCGAAAGAATAGAAGGTGGTGACAAATCGCGCCGGTCAGTCAGTCGCTGAGCCAGCGGCAGCATTCAAGCGAAAAAAGCGTTCGGTATTGGCAAGTGCAAGCGCCCCGAGCGTCTCGGCCGAGACGCCACGGGCACGGGCAACACGTTCCACGGTATGGGATACCCACGCCGGCTCGTTTCGGTGCCCTCGGTGCGGAACAGGAGCCAGATAGGGGGCGTCCGACTCCACCAACAGTTGATTGTCGGGCACCAGCTGCAAGAGCGCGTCGTCGGTGAACTTCTTGAACGTGACCACACCGCTGAACGAGATGAACCAGCCGCACTCGATCGCGGCTTCGGCCAGTGTGTGCGAGCCCGTGAAGCAGTGCAACACGCCACGCACGCCGGCTGCTGCGGCTTCGCGCATCATGACGAGCGTATCATCTTCTGCTTCGCGCGTGTGAACGATCACGGGTCGATCGAGTTCCTTGGCGAGCAACAGCTGGTCTTCAAAGACGATGCGCTGCACGGCGCGCGGACTGTGGTCGTAGAAGTAGTCGAGCCCACACTCACCGATCGCGACCGCCCCGTTGGCGACCGCGTCTCGGATGGCGGGGGCGTGCCCGTTGTGCCAGTGCGTGGCATCGTGCGGATGCAAGCCGCACGTAAACCAGACCAGGCCGGCGTGACGCGCCGCAATCGCGGCTGCCTGCTTCGCGGTGGCCGGCGACTCCCCAATACACACAATGGCGCGAGCACCGGCTTCCCGGGCTCGCGCCACTACGAGATCAACATCGACGGTGAACTGCTCCGATGCGAGATGCACGTGGCTGTCGGCGAACGGGAACGCGTCTGACGCGATTCCCGTGTCGCCGAGTGCGGCTACGCGATCAGCACTCGGCTGGGCGTTCAGCGCGCGGCTGCCGGTGTGCGCGGCTTCGGCGCGGCGGCCTTACCACTTGATGGCGGAGTCGATTCGCGGCGCATGTTCTTGTCGTCCGTGTCGCGCGGGTAGCGATGCTCGATGTAAATGAGCAGTGACGATGCCACGTACATGGAGCTGAACACGGCCACAATCACGCCGAACGCCATGACGATGGAGAACGGACGCAGCACCTGACCGGCAAAGAACAACAAGCCGAGCGTTGCCGCCAACGTTGTGGCATGCGTGAGCACCGAGCGACCAATCGTTTCGTTGATTGAACGATTGACCGTGTCGTACAGGTTTGCCTTGCGATTCTTCTTCAGATTTTCGCGAACGCGGTCAAAGATGATGATCGTGTCGTTGGCTGAATAACCGAGTACCGTCAGGATCGCGGCAACGACCGTGAGGGACACTTCGATGTTGAAGAGCTTGATAAACGCGAACGTGAGCAACACGTCGTGCACGAGCGACAGCACAGCCGCCGTACCGAAGCGCCAGTCGAAGCGAATCGCGAGATAGATGAGCGAGATGAAGGACGTGATGATCATTGCCAGGATAGCACCCCGACGCAGCTCCGCACCGACCTTTGGACCCACGCCCTCGGTCCGTACGACGGTCACCTCATCGGCGCCAAAACGCTGCGTAAGCGCATCCTCGATACGCTTGGCGACACTTGCTGCGCCCGAGTCCTGTGCTTCAACGGATGCTTCGTCCTGCGCGCGCACGGTGTACGACGTGGCTTCACCGTACTGCGTGATTTCGGCGCCGGCAACGCCAGCGGATTCGACCGTCGAGCGGATGGCCGCGACATCAGGCGGCGACTTGAACTCGAGCTGCATGAGGGTTCCACCGGTAAACTCGATGGAGTACTTCACGCCGCCGGTGACGGCAAACGAACCCAGACCAAGTGCAATGAACGCGACCGTCGCAATTGCGGCGGTGCGCCAATGCTTGATGAAGTCGAACGTGGTGTTATGAAAAATGCGGATCATGGACGACTCAGATGCTCAACGCCTTGGCGCCGCGGGTCTGCTGCAGCCAGAGCATGAAGAAGGTCCTGCTGACGAACAGCGCCGTAAAGAGCGACGCCACCACGCCCGCGATGAGGGTTACCGCAAAACCACGCACCGGTCCCGAGCCGTACTGATACAGCACCGCACCGGACAGAATCGTGGTGACACTGGAGTCAACAATCGCTGAGAGCGCATGACGGAAGCCTTCATCGATGGCAAGTCGAACCGACTTGCCACCGTCGAGCTCTTCACGAATGCGCTCGAAAATCAGCACGTTCGCGTCGACGGCGATACCAACGGAGAGTACAAACCCGGCCAAGCCAGGCAGCGTGATCACGGCATCAAAGCCGGCCAGCACAGCCAACGTGTAGAGCACGTACAGTGCAAGTGCGGCAACCGCCAGCATGCCGGCAAAACGATAATAGCCGACCATGATGATCACGACCAGCGCGATGGCAATACCGAGAGCCATAATGCCTTTATCGATCGAGTCCTGACCCAGGCTTGCACCGATATTGCGCACTTCCGTGATCTTGAGCGGCACCGGCAACGCACCGGCGCGCAGCACCAGCGCGAGGTCCTGCGCCTGCTGCAGCGTGGAGCCGCCCAGCGTGATCTGACCATTGCGGCCAATTGGGCTCTGAATCGTTGGCGCGGTGACGACCTGATCGTCGAGCACGATGGCCATGTTCTTCTTGAGATTCTTGGCCGTCTCGTTCTTGAAGCGACGGCCGCCTTCGTTGTTCAGCGTAAACGTAACTACGTTGCCGTCAACGGGATCCGTACTCGGCCGCGCGTCGGTAAGGTACTCACCGGTAATGATCGGCTTCGCATCGAGCATGTACAGCTCGCGGTAGCTCTCACCACCTGGCGCGACAATCTCTTCGGTGCCCCACTTGAGCGCCTTGCCCGGCGGAATCACCGCCTGAACCGACGGCACTTGCAGCGCTGCCGCAATCGCGTCGTACGCTTCAGCGCGCACGATGTACTGGCCCGGCAACTGCCCCTGCGAAATGCCGTTCGAGAAGATGCCACGAGCATTCGGCGCAGCAGCAGCCGTGTCGGCCTTGGTGGAATCGGCCGGCGTGGAATCCTTCGCGGCGCTATCGGCGCCGAACAGCGATGTGACGCCAACACGCTGCGCCGTGTCACCACCGGCGAGTGCAATCGTGGTGCCAACGCCAGCGGCACGCGCGGCTTCGTCGAGACGTGAAATCACGCGCTCAAGCGCACCGGATTCATCCGTAATCTGGAACTGCAGGAACGCCGCTTCAGACACGACAGACTGCGCACGTTCCGGATCATCAACACCAGGCAACTCGACCACGATGCGATCATCGCCAACTTTCTGCACCACGGGCTCGGACACACCGAACTCGTCAATGCGCTGACGGATCACCTTGAGTGCACGATCGAGTGCTTCCGACTTGTCGGCGACAGCCTGACGCGATTCATCGACTTCGAGCGTAAGGTGCATGCCGCCCTGCAAGTCGAGTCCCTTCTTGAGCGGGACGCGTTGCACAGTGTCATACACGAACACACCGTCGCGCTTCACGCGCTCGATGACGGTTCGCGGAAAGAGCGCCCAGACAGAAACGAGGACGCATCCGAGAATGATTAGGAGGCGATTCCTGATGTTCGCCATCGCGGCTTGTGGCTGGAGACGTGATTGACCGTCGCGGCGCCCCTGAGGCGCGCGACGAGGAAAGTGCGATATAGCCTTGTAACTTAGAGGCTCAGTACGTCTCGCGCCAAGGCCTCGTCCATAGCCAATTGTGCCCGCAGCGCCTCGGCGTTGTCAAAGCGACGCACTTCACGGAGCCGAGCGAGAAAATCGATCTGCACGGGCTGGCCATACCAGTCGCCGGCGGCGTCGAACAAATGCGCCTCCAGCTTACGCTCGGTCTCGTCCCACGTGGGACGCCCACCGAGGTTCACCATGCCGCCATACGTGCCATCCGGCAAAATGGCCCTCACCGCGTAGACACCGTCGGGTGGTAGCAGTTTGCGGTCGGTAATCGGGCCCACGTTGAGCGTGGGAAAGCCCAGCAGCCGACCGCGCTTTTCGCCGTGCACGACGGTTCCGGCAACAGAATACGGCCGCCCGAGCCCCAACGCGGCCCGCGCCAGATCGCCTCCAGCCACGGCACGGCGGATCGCTGTGGACGAGACCGGATGCCCTTCCCCGGCCTGCACCGGCTCCACCAGGTCGACGGTAAATCCGCGCGACTTGCCCAACTCCTGCAGCACACTCGCGTCACCCATGCGATTGCGACCAAACCCGTGATCGTGTCCAATCAGCAACGCGTGCAGTTTGCACTGTGAACGCAAAATCTCGTCCACAAACGCATCAGCACTCAGCGCCGCGAGCGCCGGCGTGAAGGGCAGCACAACCACCACATCCACCCCCGTGCGCGATAACGCTGCAAGCTTCTCTTCACGCGTGGTGAGAAGCGGTGGAGCGGCGGCGGGATTCACGATGTCAAGCGGATGCGGATCAAAGGTGATCACAACGCTCATCAGGTTTCGCGCGCGGGCAAGTTGCACCAGTCGCGTCGCCACATCCTGATGTCCGCGGTGCACGCCGTCAAACGTGCCCACCGTAATCGCGGCCCCTTCCCGCTCAGCCGGCCACACAATCTCCGACGGATCCTGCACCACGATCATCATGCATCCTCGCCGAGCAGCACAACGCGCGGCTGCCAACGATCACCGATGGGCGCGGACACACGCTCCGCCACGCCCACAACGCGCCCGTCTGGTGCCACCAGCGCGGCCCGTTCGCCCACAACCGTGGCTGCGATCTGTCGACCGGTGCGCAACGCGTTCATGGCGTCTGACGTGAGTGGCTGTGTGGCCAGTTCACTGAGTGACGCGAGCGGATTCAGTACCGGCAATTGCGCATCACGTACCAGTGCGCTGTACGGCACGGCATCACGTACCGACAACGCGCCGCTGCTCAACCGCCGCAGTGTGGCGCAGTGCGCAACCGTGCCGAGCGCCACACCAAGATCGCGCGCCAGTGCACGCACGTAGGTGCCACCACCGCAGGTGATGTCGACATCGATCCAGTCGTCGCCGCGCGCCAGTTCCTTCCATTCGTACACGGTCACCTGCACCGGAGCGAGCTGCACGTCTTCACCGCGTCGTGCGCGTGCGTATGCGCGCTCACCGTTTACATGCTTGGCCGAGTACGCCGGCGGAGTTTGCGACAGTGCGCCCGTCAATGACGTCAATGCATCGCCAAGTCGCGAAAAATCCGGCGCGCCGCCGTGCGCAACGGGAATGCCGGTGGCGTCATCGGTGTTCGTGGCTACACCAAACGCAATGCGAGCACGGTACACTTTGGGCTCGCCGTGCACGTACGGTAGCAGGCGTGTGCATTGTCCTACCGCACACACGAGCAGGCCGGTGGCAAATGGGTCCAGCGTACCCGCATGTCCTACGCGTTTCGTACGCAAGGCACGGCGCACTTGCGCGACCACATCATGCGATGTGACGCCGACGGGTTTGTCCACGAGCAACAATCCGTCCGGCGGCGTCGTGCGCGCTGGCCGTTCGGACAACGACATGAGACTAGCGGTCGTCGTCACCGGACGGTGAATCGGTCGCGTCCACGCCGCCGTTGACGTTGGCCTCGCTTTCGTCTTCTGGCGCAGCATCAGCGGCCGCCGCTGCTTCGGTCTCGTGCCGCACCTGCGCCAGTAGTGACTCGATGCGAGCCGCGTGCGCAATGCTCTCGTCGATCTTGAACTCGATTTCCGGAGCGGCGCGCAAACGCAACGCGCGGCCAACAGTACCCCGCAAATGATGCGCGACGGACGCGAGTCCTTCGTACGTGGCTTTGCGTTCTTCGTCCGTGCCCATAACGCTCACGAACACCTTGGCGTGTCGCAGATCGCGCGTGACATCAACCGCAGTCACCGTGACGAGTCCCTTGAGGCGGGGATCCTTTGCCCCACCTCGAAGGAACGTGGCCACTTCTGTGCGAATGCCTTCCGCCACGCGTTCAGCGCGTCTCGGGTCTCCACCGGTCATGTGCGGCCTCCCTTACGACGAGCGCGTCGCGTCGTCGAGCGTGCGTGCCACCACTTCCGTCTTGTAGCATTCGAGAATGTCTCCGACCTTGATGTCGTTGAAGTTCTCAACGCCAATACCGCATTCGTACCCTTCCTTGACTTCTTTCGCGTCGTCCTTGAAGCGACGCAGCGAACCCAGCGTACCCGCGTAGATCTCTACGCCGTCGCGAATGACACGCACACGCGAACCACGCGTGATCGTACCACTGCGTACGTAGCTGCCGGCGATCGTACCAACGCGCGCCACCTTGAACACATCGCGCACCTCGGCCTCGCCCACCACCACTTCGCGCGACTCCGGACGCAGCATGCCTTCGAGCGCCGAACGCACATCGGCGACGGCTTCGTAGATGATGCGATAGAGCTTGATATCCACGCCTTCACGTTCGGCAGCCTGACGCGCGTTGTTGTCCGGACGCACGTGGAAGCCGATGATGATGGCGCCTGATGCCTTCGCGAGCAGAATGTCGCTCTCGGTAATCGCACCAACGCCGCGATGCACAATGTCCACCGACACTTCGGTGGTGGACAGCTGCCCCAGCGAGTCGGCCAGTGCTTCGGCCGGACCGCCCTGATCCGCCTTGATGAGCAACCGCAACTGACGCTTTTCGCCAGCCGCCGTTTGCGACATGAAGTCTTCGAGTGACACGTTGCCGCGCGACGTGCGACGGCTGCGTGCTTCACGATCCAGGCGCTCACGACGCTGCGCAATGTCACGCGCCTGCGACGCGTCTTCCACCACGATCATTTGATCGCCGGCCATTGGTACGCCTGGCAAACCAAGGATCTGCACCGGAATAGCCGGACCAGCCGACTTCACAATCTTGCCACGTTCGTCGAGCAGCGCGCGAACGCGTCCCGAAAACATGCCGCAAATGAAGTCATCACCAACTTTGAGCGTACCGTTCTGCACCAGCACCGTTGCCACCGAACCCTTGCCCGGATCGAGCTGCGCTTCAACAACCGTACCAACCGCGTTGCGCACAGGATTGGCCTTGAGGTCGAGAATTTCGGCTTGCAGCAGGATCTGGTCGAGCAGCCCCGGTACGCCCGTACCGTGCTTGGCCGAAATTTCGGACGCGAGCACAGTGCCACCGAAGTCCTCGAGCACGACATCGTGCTGCAACAGATCCTGCCGCACCTTGCCCGGGTTTGCGGAAGGCAAGTCAACCTTGTTGATCGCGACGATCAGTGGCACGCCGGCACTCTTGGCATGCGAGATCGCTTCGATTGTTTGCGGCATGATCTGGTCATCAGCGGCCACAACAAGCACCACGATGTCGGTGACCTGCGCACCACGTGCACGCATGGCCGTAAACGCTTCGTGACCCGGCGTGTCGAGGAACGTGATCATCTTGCCGCCCGGAAGCGACACGTGATACGCACCGATGTGCTGCGTGATACCGCCCGCTTCACCCGCCACCACGTTGGCTTTGCGGATGTAGTCGAGCAGCGACGTTTTTCCGTGGTCAACGTGACCCATGATCGTGACGATCGCGGGGCGCGAGACCAACTGTTCCGGCGTATCAATGACAACTTCTTCACCGAGATCGGCCGAATACTCTTCTTCGCGCACGGCTTCAAAGCCGAACTCGCTCGCAATGAGTTCGATCTGATCGAAGTCGAGACGCTGATTGATGGTGACCATCAGGCCGAGCGTCTTGAACGCAAAGCCGACAATCTGTGTAGCCGAGATACCAAGAATCTGCGCGAGTTCGGAAACGGTGATGAACTCATTCACGCGCACCGTTTTCTTCTCGCGCTCAGCCGCTTCCGCACGCTGTGCTTCAAGCTCTTCGCGACCATCGCCAAAACGTCCACGTCCACGGCGGCCAGCTGGGCCACGCATGGCGGTCATCGTTTTGGTGATGTTTGCTGACACGGCTTCCTGATCCACCGCTCCGCGCTTTCCCTTCTTGCCGCGACGCGCGCCTGCACCACCACCCATCGCGCCACTCTGCTGCGATCCGGTGTTGCTGCTCGGCGTAGACGGGCCACTCGGGCCGCCTGAACCGCTGCCCGCGCCGGCGGGACGACGATCATCGCGACGCGCGCCACCGGCGAGGCCGCCGCCGGGTGCCGCACTGGCGATTGGACGCGCGCCAAATGGCGCCGACGGACGGCCGCGCGGTGCACCTGGCACGATCGGACGCGGACGCAAACGACCCGGCTCACCGCCCGACGACGGCGCGCTAGGCGCGGCCGGAGCAGCTGGCGCACTGGGCGAAGCCGAAGCAACCGGCGTGGGGCGCTGCGGAACAGGCGTGGGCGCGGCGACCTCAACCGATGCCACCGGCGCGGCCGGTGCCGCTTCGCCCGGTTCGTCTGGCGACGATTCGGCAACCGGTGCCTTGCTCGCCGCTTCGAGTGCTGCCTGCGCAGCGGCCTCGGCCGCCTGACGCTCAGCCTCAGCCCGACGCAGCGCACGCTCGGCGGCTACACGATCGGCTTCCGCCTGCTCCGCGGCGGCCTGTTCGGCCCGACGCTGTGCTTCGGCCTCTGCTTTGGCCGCCTCGGCCGCTGCCGCGGCCTCAATGGCCTCGGCTTCCGCATCGGCCTGCTGCTGCGCCGCTTCTACGTCGACACGACGACGACGGCGTACCGACGGCGCATCGTCCACGGCTTCTGGCGCCGGCGTTGGCGCCACTTCCGCAGCGGCCGCCGTGGTACGACGACGACGCGGCTTCGCTTCCGGCGCCGGATTGGCCGCTTCAGCGCGGATGCGCTTTTCGCGCTCCCAGCGCACACGCGCACGCGCGACTTGGTCGTCCGTCAGCAGCGACATATGGCTGCGCACCGGGACGTCCATTTGGCGAAGCAGGGAAATCACTTCATCGGCGGTAATGCCGAACTCACCTGCCATGTCATGCACACGAAGCTTGCTCAACCCTTCCTCCTCTGCGCTTGTCGCGCCGCATCGCCAACATCGGCCGAGCCCACCACATCGGGCTTCGGTTCGACAGCGTCGCGGATACCGCGCGCCAGCGCCTGATCAACAATACCGACCGCAGCCGTGGAATCTCGTCCAGCTACCGCGCCCAGCTCGGCCGCACTCGGCCACTCAATAATCGCCACACGTGTGGCCCGCAGGATAGGCACCACCTTGTCGAGCGAATGACGCGAGACATCCTGCGCCACAATCGCCAACCGGAGTGCACCCTTACGGGCCTGTTCCCTCACCTGCTCGGCGCCCACAACGACGAGTCGTCCGCGAACGCCGAGTCCAATCAAACCCAACACCTTGCGGCGTATCGCCTCGGGCATCTCCACCGGAGGAACCGCCGCGTCGGTCATCACCGGGTTGGTGACGCTGCGCCGCCGTCGGATGCGGTATCGCTACCGTCATCTTCCGTGGTGAGCTCATCAATGATCGCCATGATGCGATCGGCTTCCGCCGCCGCAATGCCAGGCAACCGCAAGAAGTCGTCGCGATCCAGATCCAGGATGTCGTTGAGCGTTTTGAAGCCCGCCTCTTCGAGCACCGCGACCGTTGCCGGTGGCAACTCCGCAATGTCCTTGAGTGGCAGATCTTCGTCGCCCTCAACTTCGTCTGGCAGCGGGGCGAAGAGAGGCATGTCACCGCCCTTCTCCAGCCACTCGCGACTTGAGTACAGATCAATTTTCCAACCCGTGAGCTCCGACGCGAGCCGCACGTTCTGTCCGCTTCGGCCGATCGCGAGCGACAACTGATCTTCGTCGACAACCGCCTGAATCGTCCGCGTGAGCGGGTCGCTGAACACACGCGCCACGCGCGCCGGCGCCAACGCCAGCTTCGCGAAGCGCTCTGGCTCTTCCGACCACGGCACAATGTCGATACGCTCGCCGCCCAGTTCGTTCACGACGGCCTGCACCCGTGCTCCCTTGAGACCAACGCAGGCGCCGACGGGATCAATCGCGGCATCGCGCGACATAACGGCAATCTTGGTGCGACTGCCAACTTCGCGTGACGCGGCCTTGATCTCGACAATGCCCTGCTGAATCTCCGGCACTTCGAGCTTGAACAGTGCCGTGACGAACATCGCGTCGCTCCGACTCAGAATGAGACGCGGGCCCTTGGGCGTGTCTTCCACACGCTTGAGGACTGCGCGAATCGTTTCACCCTGATGCGCACGATCGCGGTGATTCTGTTCGCGATACGGAATGATGGCTTCGGCTTCGCGGAACTTGTTCAGCATGATCACAAGCTTTCCGCGCTCGATCTGCTGCACTTCTCCGCTCAGCAGTTCGCCCACGCGCTCACTGAACTCATCCTTAATGCGCGTGCGCTCGCCTTCACGCACGCGCTGCAGAATGCGCTGCTTGGCGGCCTGCACCGCGGTGCGACCGAACTCGTTGAAGTCGACAGGCAATTCCATGACGTCGCCGAGCTGGAAGTCCGGATCTTCGAAGCGCGCTTCCTCAAGGAGGACTTCGCGCGACGCGTCCGTGACTTCTTCGACCACAGTCTTGAGGAGCACGATTTTGATCGCGCCCTTGTCCTCGTCAATCTCGATCTCGGCCTGCACATTAGGGCCATGCTTTTTTGCCAGGGCGGCTTGAATGCCGTCCTGGAGCAGCTCGTGCAGTTCCGTGCGATCGAGCTGCTTCGAGTTTGACAACTCGCGAATCGCAGCGAGAATCTCGGCGGACCCGACCATCCGTGACACCCCTTATCGTTTCCAGTGAAACGCGAGTCGCGCCTGCGTGATGGTGTTGAGCGGGAGTTGGTACTCCACACCCTTGCCGTCGCGCACGACCGCGCCTGCCGCGCCTTCGTCACCCTCAACCGCGAGGATTTCGACTTCCTGACGTCCCCCGGGCAGCGCGCCACAGGTGACGGTGGCGCGGCGCCCGACAAAGCGTCGCCATTCTGCAGCCGTGCGCAGCGGACGGTCCGCACCCGGAGACGACACCTCAAGCACATATTGTGCAGGCATCGATTCCATGGCATCGAACCGGGCCTCCAGCGCCCGACTCACTCGTGTACAATCTTCCAGCGTTACCTTCTCACCGTCACGCCGTTCTACCCGGATCTCCAACACCTGTCGCGCCTTGGAGCCACCGCGCCGAAGTTCGACCAGGTCGAACGCCAGCTCGTTGAGCGTTTCTGTGATGATTGGATCCAGCGGATCGCCTGCGTGCCCGGCCACAAGAAACTCCAGAGAACAAAAAAGTGTGGGGGCCATCCCCACACTTCACAACGCCCGGCGGCTCGAGGTGAGCGACCGGGCGTAGTCAGGTAACGTACGAAGTGGAGCGCGGAAGGTCAAGTCATTTCATCATTTGGAGCACCTGAGAACCAAGCGGGCTCGACCGTAGAATGACCCCAAGCTGGCGACCGGCATCACCCGCCCGGTGACTAAACAATCGGTCATTGTGACACTTTGTGCACCAGCTGCTAATGGACAGGTGGCGTACGCCCGCTCGTTCAGCCCGCTCCGCCAGATTAGCCCGGACATCGAGCAGCGTTGGTTCTGTGACCCGCGTGCCGCACACGGCTTCAATGACCTCCGGACCGACCTCGTAGCAGCGCCCGCAGATCGACGGCCCCAGATGCACGTGTACTTCCTCGGCCGGCACGCCGAGCTCACTCAGCCCACGCTCGAGAATGCCGGCTGCCGTACCGCGCCAGCCCGCGTGCAGTACTCCGATCGGACCACGCTCGTGCGCCAGAAACACTGGCGTGCAGTCGGCGACGGTCACGGCCATCGCCACGTGCGCGGAGTGACTGACGTGCCCGTCGCGATCTTTGCCGCGCAGCCAGCCGAGCCAGCCACCCTCGTGCCGAATCACATCGGCACCGTGTACCTGCCCCGCCGACGCCAGCGCCGGTACACCAAGCCCACGACAGTCATCCAGCAGCGCACTCCAACGGGCCATCACGTCACCCACTGGCTCGTCTGAGCCGAGGCCAAAGCTCCCGGCCTGGCGCGTGGTCGTGAACGCGGTCACGCCGAAGGCCGCGAACTCCTCCACCACCAACGCACTCGACAAGGGGCCCTCGCTGTCCCTGCTGGCGTTCAGAATGGTCAGCGCTCCACGCGTTCGATGACCGCGCCGAGACGTCCAAGACGTTCATGAATCCGCTCGTAGCCGC
The DNA here is from genome assembly GCA_051859245.1 of Gemmatimonadaceae bacterium. Classification (GTDB taxonomy): domain Bacteria; phylum Gemmatimonadota; class Gemmatimonadetes; order Gemmatimonadales; family Gemmatimonadaceae; genus JAABRT01. The sequence goes on along the minus strand of JBHYGA010000005.1, from coordinate 944,438 downwards.
GTTCAATCTGACCGGCGTTGTTGATGGTACTGGTTCCCTCGGCGCAGCACGCCGCAAGCAGCATCGCCATGCCGGCTCGAATATCCGGCGACTCCACACGTTGTGCGCGGAGACGGCTCGGACCGGATACGATTGCCCGATGCGGATCACATAGCACAATGCGCGCACCCATGGCGACCAGTTTGTCCACAAAAAACAGGCGTGATTCAAACATCTTTTCATGCATGAGGATCATGCCTTCGCACTGCGTGGCGGTCACAATCGCAATCGACATGACGTCGGCCGGAAATGCGGGCCACGGTTGATCTTCAAGCTTTGGCACGTGCCCACCGAGATCCGGTTCGATCTGCAGCGACTGCTCGGCCGGCACGATCAGATTGTCACCGTCAATCACACAACGCACACCGAGTCGCTCAAAGCCCATGAGCGTTGAACGCAAATGTCTGACACCCGCCGCTTCAATCGTGATCTCGGAGCGCGTTACGGCGGCGAGTCCAATGAACGAACCCACCTCGATGTGATCCGGACCAATCGCGAACGTGGCTGAGCCGAGCGTGGCACCGCCGTGCACGGTGACCGTGTTCGTGCCGATTCCGTCAATGCGCGCACCGAGCGCGACGAGGAAGTTGGCCAGATCCTGCACGTGCGGCTCACTGGCGCAGTTACGCAGGATCGTGGTGCCGCTCGCCGCAACGGCCGCCATGAGCGCGTTCTCGGTGGCGGTTACACTCGGTTCGTCCATGAACACATCAGCGCCAACAAGCTGCGTGGCGCGAAACGTGAACGTCTCACCCAACTCGTACGTGGCGCCGAGGGCCTGCAGCACATGGAAGTGGGTGTCGAGACGTCGCCGTCCGATCACGTCACCGCCTGGCGGGGAGAGGGTGACTTCGCCGCAACGCGCGAGCAAGGGAGCGGCCAGCAGGATCGAGCCGCGGATTTTTTTGCACAGGTCCGGATCAAGGCTGGCCGCCTTCACCTCTTTGGCGTGAATCTCGAGGACGTCCGGGCCGGTCCACTCGCACGACGCGCCAACGCTGCGCACAAGCTGCACCAGCGTTTCGATATCGCGGATGCGCGGCACATTCTCCAGCCGCACGGGATGTTCGGTGAGCAACGCGGCGGCCACGACCGGGAGCGCAGCGTTCTTGTTCCCCGTGGGACGGATCGAGCCGCTGAGTCGGTGGCCCCCTTCAACCAAAAAGCTGACAGACGACATGCACGCTGGGATGGAAGCGGTTGGTGAATGGCCACGCGAGGAAACGCTGCGGCACCTGGCACGGAGATAATGTACGCATGTCACCACGGATTGCTTGACCCTGTGACCGGTGCGGGGTACGATCCGGATATGGTCCTTCCCTTCGACTTCTCCGCGCTGCTGCAGTCTGGTGTGATACGTGACACAATCGTCACGCTGACCATGCCGGCGCAACGCACTGCGTTTGACTACGCCAGCGGAACGCTTCAAATCCTGGTGCTGGTGGTCGGACTCGTGGCGCTGGCCGCGATGGCCGCGATGACACTCACGCTGCGCCAAGCGGTGATCTCGCTGCAAACGACCGTCGACCGACTGGCTGCCGACGCGAAACCGTTGTTGCAGCAGGCCACACGCACGAGCGAAGATGCACGTGACATTCTGAAGACGGTGCGTCGTGAGGTGGACAAAATCGCCGATGCAACGTCTGAAGTCAGCGAACGATTGCTGGATCTGTCGGACGCCGCAGAGGCTCGCATTGACAGCGTGAACGCACTGCTTGATGTGATGCAGGATGAAGTGCAGGACACCGCACTCTCTGCCGCCGCTACACTGCGCGGCGCGCGCGTTGGCGCTGTGGCCCTGGGCGCCGTGCTGGGCCTGCGAGGCCGCGAAAAAGAAGAAGACGCGCCTACGGATGACAACGACGACGAGCTGTACGACGAACTCGCCGATGGCGAGGATGAGGAGGATCCCGACGAGGATCCGTTTGAAGGGGACGACGATGACGATTTTGATGACGAGGCTGACGACTTCGACGACGAAGACGACGAGGCGTACGACCTTGAGCTGGAACCGGATGCGTTGACCGATTTGGAGGTCGATGACACCTCCGACGCGCCGAAGCGGAAGCGCACGTGATTGTTCGCTTTGCCGCGTGCGCTGTTGTCGCCGTGGTAGCGATCGTTTTGCTGCCATCCGACGCCTGGGCATGGACGCCTGGCACTCATGTGTTTCTCGGCGACGCCGTGCTGCGCCATCTGCACTTTCTGACACCGCGTCTCGCCGAACTGTTGGCGGCGTTCCCCGCTGATTTTCTGTACGGTTCGATCGCCGCCGACACCAGCATCGCCAAGAAGTATGCGGCAGTCGGGCGCCACTGTCATTCGTGGAACGTGGGGTTGGAGATTCACGACGAGTCGCCGGATGGCGCGTTGCGCGCGTTCAGTCTAGGCTATCTCGCGCACCTCGCGGCCGATGTCGTGGCGCACAACTTTTATGTGCCGCGGCAGCTTGCCATTACGTCGAGCACGGCCGCACTTGGGCACAGTTATTGGGAAAGTCGCGTGGACACGCACATCGGCGATGCGTGGCCGCGACGAGCGCGGGAGCTGTTGTCGATCGATCACAGTCGCGCGGACCAGCTGCTCGATCGTATTCTCGCGCCAACAATTTTCGGCACGCCAACGAACCGCCGCATCTTTCGCGGCATGGTGCACGTGACCGACACCGACTCGTGGCAGCGCGTCTTCAAGTTGATCTCCGAGAATAGCCGATGGGATTTGAGTGACGCGGAAGTGAGTCGCTATCTCTCGCGCTCCTTCAACTACGTGATGGACATGCTGGTGCGGTGGGATGCGAGCGAGCCGTACGGGTTTGATCCGAGTGGTGACGCGCCGCTTCGCAATGCCAAAGCCCTGCGGCGACTGGCGCGCCGCCAGGGTGGTGACGTGCGAGCCGCCCTGGAGGCCGAACGCACGTTCGGCATGCCCGTAACGACGCTCGATTTCGCCGATCGCATGAGCGCGCCACTCATGCCGTGGAAAAAGGACGGGTTAAGCGCCGCGCTGTCGAGTTCGCAAATAGTCGATGATGTGTAACTGAGCAGCATGCTGCGCCCATCCCATGGGCGTGGCGTGCCACTGCAAGTCTTCCGCGTGCGTTGACGCGCCGTACTGCAGTAGCATTTCAACCATGGCGAGATTGCCGCGCAGCGCGGCGCTGTGGAGTGGCGTCTGATGCGCGTGCATGCCCGTGGGATTGAAGCGATCCGGGCGTTCGCCGGCGTCCAGCAGGTAGTGCAGCACGTTGAGCGCATCATTCTCCACGGCCAGCGCCAACGCGCGGTGTCGTTCATCCGCGTTCGCCAGCGGCATCATTGCGAGGCACCGTTCGAGGTCGTCCAGCCCCGCGGCAATGGCTAAAGCATCAACACGCGACCCGCGCGCCACGAGTGCCCGCGCGGCGTCTGTGAATCCGAAGACGAGCGCGGTGTGCAGTGGTGACCGCCACGCAGAATCTCCCACGCCGTCCAGATTCGCGCCGTAGTCCGCAAGTACATGCACCAGCGGTACCTGTACACCGGCCCGCGCGGGTGGCGAACTCGAAACCAGCAGGCTCAACGTGGTGCACTGTCCGCCATACAGTCCGGCCAGCGCATCGACGCCGGCACCGGCGTCGAGCAGCACGCGCGCGATCTCAACGGCGTTCGTCGGAGAGCGCTGACGATAGTTCTCTACGCCGTTCGCCGCGATGTAGTGCAGCAGTGTGGCGCCGTGCACGGCCGGGTCATGACATGTGATGCGAGATGAGCGTGCGTGCACGAGATCGGGATTCGTGTGCAGCATGCGCGACAAGGTGACCATGTCTCCCGTGATGACCGCGTCGGCCGCCAGCTCGAACGCCCGAACGGCGGACTCGTGATGCTGCATGTCGAGCACCGTGCGCGAAAGCGCGGCCCAGTCGCGGAAGCCGTAGCCACGCGCGACGGCCAGGCGGGCGTCGTCAAGAGACATCGCCGCACTGCCAACGTGCTCATCGAGTAGCCTGGCCGCTTGTGTTTCATAGTCCACGAGCGGGGCATCGACAGGCAGGAAGTGAGGGGCCATCCCGGAACTTCACGCATCAATCGGCTCATTGCCACTGAGGCACCCGCCTTGCGTGGCTTCTGGCCGTCGGCGTTATTGCGGCGTTCCCTGCGCCGTGCGTGGCCGCCCCCTACCACCAACAACCGATGAGGCGAGCGATGGGTAAGCGTTGGATGCTCGCCTTGTGTCTGGGATGGCTCACGCTCGCTTGGGCAGACGCCAGTCTGGGATCTGCGGTTGCAAGGCAAAGAGAGGGTCAGGCGAACGCGCCTGTGCCGACCGTCAGCGCGTCGAATAACCGGCCGTCGTCAGACCTCCGCGAGTCGGAACGCATTGAGCTGCTCTCGACCGAACAGCGCGGGATTGGACGAGATCAGACTGGATTGTTCGTCACGGTCACGCGAAAGCACCTGCCGATGTCATGCGGGCCGTGCGGTCGCCGTTGCTGGGCAGATCTTGTGCAATGCCGGCGTCTGGCCGGTGCACAGGTGGTTCGCTATGCGAACCCTCCGCCTCGAGTGGCGCTCGCCTAGCGCCCTGCGCGCATCGCGCCAGGTCGTTGGGGTTGATCTCGCGCTCCGCATTCACTCGCTCCGTTAATCCGCCTCTCGTCAACATGACGTGAGGTCGCGCTGTCGTACGCAGGTGAATGCCTACGGTTCGTCGGCATCGTCGACGACTTCATCCGACCAAGGCATGTGATTCCATGAGTCTTTTTGTCCGAAAATCAATCGACGAGTTGCAGGGCGACGCAACCGCCGAGGGCCAGCACGCGCTCAAACGATCGCTTGGTCCGCTCAACCTCGTGACGCTCGGCATCGGCGCCATTATCGGTACCGGAATTTTTGTGCTGACGGGTACGGCAGCGGCGCAGCATGCGGGGCCCGCCATCGTGCTGGCCTTTTTGCTCGCCGGAACGGGATGCGTATTCGCGGGTCTGTGTTACGCTGAGTTCGCCGCCATGATCCCCGTGGCTGGTTCCGCGTATACGTACGGCTACGCCACGCTGGGCGAGCTTATTGCCTGGATCATCGGCTGGGATCTGATCCTCGAGTACCTCTTCGGCGCGGCAACAGTTGCTGCCGGATGGTCAGGCTACGTGAACTCGTTCCTGAAAGACATCGGCGTGGTGCTGCCTCCAAGCCTGAGCAACGCGCCGGGCGCGCTGATCCAGCCACCGGGCTCGGACAGTTGGGTGCGCCGCACGGAAGAGCTGGCGCAATCGCTTGCGGCGCAAGGAGTCAACATCGACACCCTTCCCCAGGCGCAGGGCGGATTCAACATCATCGCCGCGCTCGGCGTCTTCGCGATGACCGTGCTGCTGATCCGGGGGATCAAGGAGTCCGCACGATTCAACAATGTGGCGGTGATCATCAAACTCGCCGTGGTCTTTCTCTTCATCGGTGCGGGTGGCTACTTCGTGTTCACGCACATGGATCAGGCCATTGCAAACTGGACGCCGTTCATCCCGACGGCCACGGGCCCACGGGCTTTTGGATTGGACGGGATCGTGGCGGCCGCCGGCGTGATTTTCTTTGCGTACATCGGGTTTGACGCGGTGTCCACGACGGCACAGGAAGCGAAGAACCCGCAGCGTGATATGCCGATTGGCATTCTTGGCTCCCTGTTCGTCTGTACGTTGCTGTATATCCTCGTATCGGCGATCATGACGGCCATCGTGCCGTACCCCGAGCTCAACGTGGCGGAGCCGATCGCCGTCGCGATCGAGGCAACCGGATTCACGTGGCTCGCGTCACTCATCAAACTGGGCGCAATCGCCGGTCTTTCCTCGGTGATGCTGGTGATGCTGATGAGTCAGCCTCGCATTTTCTACACCATGTCGCGCGATGGGCTGCTTCCCCCTATCTTCGGGCGGCTCCATCCAACCTTTCGAACGCCGCACATCTCCAGTGCGTTAACCGGCGTGGTGTGCGCGCTGCTGGCCGGTTTGTACGACGTCTCAACTCTCGGACATCTCGTTTCTATCGGGACATTGCTGGCATTTGCCATCGTGTGCGGTGGTGTCTGGTATTTGCGCGTGAAAGAGCCAAACCGTGCGCGTCCATTTCGTACGCCGTTTGTGCCGTTGGTGCCGATCCTCGGCATTGCGGTGTGTGTGTATTTGATGTCACGTCTTCCGATTGAGGCGTGGGAACGACTGATCGCGTGGTTGGCGATCGGGCTGGCCATCTACTTCTTCTACGGCCGTCGCCACAGTGTGGCAGGCCGCCGTGCATCTGGCTCGCATTCACCTGAGGCTGGTATCCGATGAGCGCTTCCTCCCACGAGTCACGTGGAATTCCGCTACACACCAAAATTCTCGGCGGCCTGTTGCTGGGCGCGGTCATTGGCGTGATCTGCAATCTCACGCTTGGCGGAACGCATCCGTTTGTCGCGGGCGCGAACAAATACGTTGCGGGACCAATCGGTGCGATTTTTCTCAACCTGCTGTTCATGATTGTTGTACCGCTGGTGTTCGCGTCAATCACACTCGGTGTGGCCGGCTTGGGCGACCTGCGGCGCGTCGGGCGGATCGGGGCCAAGACACTCGGTTTCTTCCTGGTGACGACTGCGCTTTCGGTCAGTGTTGGACTGCTGATGGTGCAGATTTTCAAGCCCGGCACTCGCATCACACCGGAAGTACGAACTCAGCTACTTGAGACGTACGCGGGAGACGCCGCTACTCGAATGCAGGCCGCGGAGCAGAGCACGTTTGGCGTGCAGACCGTCGTCAACATCGTCACGCGCAACCCGATCAAGTCAGCGGTCGATCTCGATTTGCTCGGCATCATTTTCTTCGGCATCGTGTTTGGCGCAGCGCTTACGCTCATCGCATCGGATCGCGCCAAACTCATGATCGGCGTGCTCGAGGCGCTGAACGATGTGGTGCTCAAGATCGTTGACTTCGCCATGAAGATCGCGCCCTACGGCGTGGCCGGACTCGTGTTCGGCGTTACCTCGCGTTTCGGTCTGGCACTGCTCAAACCACTCGCCGTGTATGTGGTTGTCGTGCTGCTCTCGTTGCTGCTGCACGTTGTAGTGAACTACAGCCTGTTGCTGCGCGGCCTCGTGGGTATGTCTCCGCTGGCCTTCTTCTCGCGCGTGCGTTCGCCGATGATTACGGCGTTTTCAACGAGCTCCAGCAACGGAACGCTCCCTACGAGCATCGCCTGCGCCGAGCAGCGGCTCGGTGTACCGCCTCAGATCGCTGGCTTTGTGCTGCCACTCGGCGCCACGATGAACATGAACGGCACATCACTCTTTGAGGGCGTGACGGTGCTGTTCCTCGCGCAAGTGTTTGGCGTGTCGCTGTCACTGGGCGATCAGGCCATCGTGATGGTGATGTGCGTGATCACGGCCGTTGGAGCGGCCGGCGTGCCGGGCGGTTCGCTGCCGCTGCTGATCGGCATTCTTGCCATGTTCGGTGTTCCGGGTGAAGGCATTGCGCTGATTCTCGGCGTGGATCGCATTCTCGACATGGCTCGCACCACGGTGAACGTGACGGGAGATCTTGTGGCGACCACCTTTATTGCCAAGTCCGAAAAGGTGTGGGATCCAAAGGTGTTGCCCGCGGTGTAGCACGTCGTGCTTCGCTCGTCGCGCTTCACCCCTCTCCACACCATGCACACTGCTTCAGCAACCACGACGCGTATCGTTGCGTTCGGCGTCATCGCATTCGCCCTCAGCGCGTGCGGTGACGACGTTCAGGTGCCCATCAGCGCATCACCCTCGTCTGGCGCCGAGGAACTTGCCGTGATGTCGTCGCCTGCTCCGGTGAGTCTCTCCAAGAGCGCCGGGCCGGCGGGGAACGCAGACGCCTTGGCGCAGTCTACGCCGGGTAATGCGTCCGCGAGCACGGTGATTGCTCCCAGCATGATCATCCGCAATGGGGCCGCGACGCTTGAAGTGGATTCACTCGAGCTGGCGATTCGCGCGGTGCAGGCGCTCGCCACGCGGTATGGCGGCTACGTTGGCAACTCATCGCTTTCGGCGGCCGAGTACCAGGGGCGTAGCGCCACGATCGAACTCAAGATTCCGGCCGCGCGGTTCGACTCCGCACTCGCCGGACTGGAGTCGCTTGGTAACATCGAGTCAATCTCATCAACCGCCGAAGATGTCGGTGAGGAGTTTGTCGATGTGAACGCGCGTGTTGCCAATGCGCGTCGACTGGAGGAGCGAATGGTGAACCTGCTTGCCACCCGCGCCGGCAAGCTTGAAGACGTGCTCGCTGTGGAACGGGAGCTCGCGCGCGTGCGCGAAGAAATCGAACGGTATACGGGGCGCATTCGCTACCTGCAATCACGCGTGGCGATCAGCACGCTCAACGTGACGGTCCACGAACCCGCGCCGCTCATGAACCCATCGGCGGGAGACAATGTACTGCTTAATGCGGTACGCGCGGCATGGCGAAATTTTGTTGGATTTGTGGCCGGCTTCATTGCGATGCTTGGCATCATCATTCCAACCATCGCGCTGCTGGCGATTGGAGTTTGGGGGTGGCGGAAAGCACGCGTGCGGAAGTTGTGATGCGCGATTAGGTCGACAAGTAATGCCGTGAAGATGGCAACGCGAGGTGCGTTGTGATTTCCCTTTCTTCACGGAGTCTGTCATGCGTTTATCGTTTCGCAGTATCGCCCGTAGTGTGCTTGCCGTCACTGCCGTTGCCGCGCTGGCGGCGTGTGATGACGATCCGTCAGGGCCGTCCAATACCGGCCGCATTCGTGCGGTGCACGCCGTGAGCAATGTGACGGGCGTGGATGTGTTGCTCAACACCACCAGCTACAAAACGAATCTTGCGTACAAGTCGAGCGACGGGTATCGCAGCATCGCGACCGGCGCCACTGCGGTGAAGTTCCGCAAGGCCGGCGTAGCGACGGACTTGCTCACCGCAAACCAAACGGTTGCCAACGCGGTTGACTACACGGTGTTCGCCGCTGGGACCGAGGCGGCACCTCAGTCTTTCATTCTGACTGACAACAATACCGTGCCCGCCGCCGGAAAAGTGAAGTTGCGGGCAGTGCATGCAGCGGTCGGTGCTGGCGCGGTTGATGTGTACATTTTGGCCAACGCGAACGAGTTGGCCAATGCAACGCCGGCCCGGGCGAATCTCGCCGAGAAAACGGCGTCGGACTACATCGTGCGTGATGCCGGTACGTTCGTGGTGATCATGACAACAGCGGGCACAAAGACGCCGGTGCTGACGATCAACAATGTGCAGGTCGCCGCCGGAAAGATCCGCACCATTGCCGCGGTCGAAAAGACGGGCAGCGGCGCGCCGCTGGAAAGTGTGATCCTCGCGGACAACTGAGTTCGCGTTTCGTTCACGATCACTGGGCCACGCGGGGTGCAGCGCTATGTCGTTGCACCCCTAAGCGTCTCGCGCAACACACGGCCCAGTTCGGCGCTGGAAAAGGGTTTGCTCAGCAGCGGAGGGGCGTCGGCTTGTTCTACGTTCAACATGTTGGCGGTGTAGCCTGACATATACACCACGCGCACGTCGGGCCACCGCGCCTGCACCGCGTCGGCGAGCTGTTTGCCGCTCATCCCGTTCGGCATCACCATATCAGTGAGCAACACCCGCACACCCGGCGTGCATTCGAGCACCGCGAGGGCATCGGGTCCGTCGCATGCGGGCACCGCCTGATAGTTGAGTGCCGAGAGCGAGCGCACACACAGTCGGCGCACGCTTGCATCGTCCTCAACAACCAGCACGACTTCGCCATTGCCCCGCAGTTCTTTGGGCGACAACTCGGCGACTCGCATCGCGATTTCGTCCGCGTTCGCAACGGCTGGAAGATACAAGTGAATCGTGGTGCCTTGGCCGACTTGCGAGTGAATGCGCATGCCACCGCCCGACTGCTTTACAAACGCGTAGACCATACTGAGCCCAAGTCCGGTGCCGCTCCCTGCAGGCTTGGTCGTAAAGAACGGCTCCATGGCACGACGGCGCACTTCCTCGGTCATCCCCGAGCCGGTGTCCACCACGGAGATGTGTACGTACTCGCCAGGCGCAAGTTCGGAGTCGGTGTGCTCCTCGATCTCGACCAACGCAGCGCTGATGCGCAAGGCGCCACCCGATGGCATCGCGTCTCGCGCGTTGATCGCGAGATTCAGCAAGGCATTCTCCAGCAGACTGCCATCGATGCGAATAGCAGGAAGCGAGGGGGCAACGTCTACGTGCACATTGATGGACTCCGCAATGATGCGACGTAACACTGAGCTGAGTCCCTGCACCACGCGTCCCGTCTCCACGGTAGTCGCCTGCATCGGCTGTCGGCGCGAAAAGGCGAGCAGGCGATGCGTGAGATCCGCGCCACGCTGCGCCGCGGACATCGCATCCGCCAATCCAACCCGCGCATCGGCACTGCCGGTTTCTGCCTCGTCGATCAACTCCAGATTGCCCACGATCACGGCGAGCAGATTGTTGAAGTCGTGCGCCACACCGCCGGCGAGCTGACCGATCGCTTCCATTTTCTGCGACTGCTGCAGTCGCTCCTCAAGTGCATGTCGCTCGGTGATGTCGGTGTTGGTACCCGAAACGCGCAGCGGACGGCCGTCGTGATCGCGCAAGACAAATCCACGGCACAGGACGCGCACATAGTGGCCGTCTTTATGTCGCAGTCGAAACTCAAACTCGAACGAATCACGATCCGCATCCAGCCAACTCTGCAGCTGTGAAAGCGCGCGGGACTTGTCGTCTGGATGCAGCTGACGAACCCAGGTGGACGAATCCACCGGCAACTCCTCCATCTGGTACCCGAGCATCGCCCACCAACTTGGGCTGTAGTACAGCGCGTCTGTCTCGATATCCAAGTCCCACCAACCGTCCTTGCTTCCCTGCAACACGTAGCGCAGTCGTTCTTCCGACTTGCCCAGCGCGCGTTCGGCCTGCTTGAGTTCGGTAATGTCCGTGAAACTGACCACAATTTCCGCAATGCGTCCGTCTGCATCACGCACGGGATACGCATTGCCCAGCAGCCAGAGCAGCTTGCTGTCGTTCACACGTTTCACGCCAACCGTGAGGTCACGGATCGCCTCGCCCGTGAACAGACACTTGGCGACCGGATACTCATCGACCGGCATGTCTGAGCCGTCTTCGCGCACGAATGACCAACGCGCATCACTGTTTACTGCGCCGAGTGCGGCTTCGTGCGATACACCCAACAGTTCGTTGGCCTTGGCGTTGGCATACAGAATATCTGTGTTCGCAGAATGCACGACGACGCCAGCTTGAATGCGGTCCAGCAACAGGCGATCAGCCGAACTGGTTGATCCCAGCACAGAGGCCGCGGTGCGACGGGCGGTCACGTCACGCACAAGTACAAGCGCCACCGCAGCGTCAGCACTCGTACGTTCGACGGGCACCACGGTCAGGTCGTTCCAGAACAGTGAACCAGTGCGCGTATAGCACAGCAGCTCTCCAACGAACATTCCACCCTGCGTGATGGCCGCGTGCACTCGTGTCGCCGCGTCGACATCGGTATCGACGCCAAAGCAGTCGCTGAATCGCAGGCCGTGCCGCGCATCCGACGACATGCGGAAGGTGTCGAGAAACGCGTCGTTGCAGTCGACCACTCGCCCGTGCGCATCCAGTAGCGCCGCCGCAACGGGGACGGATCCAAGCGACACGCGAGCAGCCTTGGGGAACGCGGCGCTCTCGCGGTCGCCCAAGGACTCGGCTTCGGCAGACGCAGGCTCGGACTTCGCGGATATGGCAACCGTCAATCGGTGCTCCAGCGCGTGGGATGTGAGACGCAGAGCGTAGAGTATCGATCAAAACGGTTCGGAGTTCAACTATCGAGACGCGCGCGTACCGACCCCGTTGGCGAAGCATGGTCCTTGGCCACATACTATGCGGATGCGCCCCACGGCCCTGAGTTCCCCTCAGCCCACCCTCGTGCATGAGTGAGAGCGCAGCCCCCGCGCCGGACTCGCTGGACGACCCAGTGTACGGGGAGCTGAAGCGGCTCGCTCGTAACTACCTGCGCACGCGATCCAGCGCCGCCACGTTGAGTACCACGGATCTCCTGCACGACGCCTATCTCAAGTTCGGGGGCGAGCGTTCGCAGTGGGAGAATCGTGCGCACTTCTTTGGCAGCGTTGCGCGCGCGATGCGCCAGGTGCTGGTGGACTACGCGCGTAGCAGACAGGCCGCCAAGCGCGGCGGCGGCGTAGCGCCGATCACGCTGACGGGCGCGGACGCCGCGTTTGCCGTTCAGGTTGACGATCTGCTGGTGCTCGACGAAGCGCTCGATCGTTTGCGTGCGCTCAACGAGCGTCTGTGTCGAGTGGTAGAGCTGCGGTTTTTTGCCGGCCTCAGCGACGAGGAGATTGCCGACCTCCTGCAGGTCTCCACGCGCACGGTGGGGCGCGACTGGCTCAAGGCGCGTCTCTTTCTTTCGCGAGAGCTGGCAGGCGAGTAGTGCATCTGGTCGTGCGATTGGTCCTGCGCCCGATCGCGACAAACGCAGCCACAGCGTGAGATTCAGGAAGCATGTCCGAGGTTGCAGGCAAGTTTCGTATGTCGGTCGTGGGGACTCATCACCCGCGCTGTTCTATCAGCGCCTTTTCGAACTTGATCCATCTCTGCGAGCGCTGTTTGCACACAGCGATATGGACACGCAAGGCGCGAAGCTCATGCAGATGCTCGATGTGGCCGTGGCGCAGCTTGAGATGCCCGATGTGCTCATTCCGGCGGTGCAAGCGCTTGGCAAGCGGCACAACGGCTACGGCGTACGGTCGGAGCACTACACAACGGTGGCGCAAGCGTTACTCTGGACGCTCGAACATGGACTCGGCCCGGCATTTACGCCCGCCGCGCGCGACGCGTGGACGCTGTCGTATAGTGCGCTGGCGAACGCCATGCAGGGCGCCAACGCGGTGGCCGCGTGATGCGTCACACCGCCACGGACAGACAACGCGTTGGGCGCTGCGGGCGAGGCGCGAGGCGAGGCGCGAGGATAGGCGCGAGGATAGGCGCGAGGATAGGCGCGAAGCGAGAGGCGCGAGGCGCTAAGCGCTAAGCCGCGCTGTGAGCCCCTGCACGAGTGCGCCCAATGCGATGCCTGCGATCGCATAACCGAGCTCCCATGAACCAGCCCCGAGTCCGGCAATCGCCGGGCCCGGGCACACGCCGCTGATACCCCAACCAATGCCAAAAATCGCAGCGCCACCGATTGTATCGCGATCCATTACCGCTGTGTGACGTGAGAAGGTGCCACCGATAATCGGCCTGCTGAACAGGCGAGGGATGATTCGGTAGCCAAGAAACGTGACGAAGACCGCACCGCCAAGCACGAGCATCAGTCCAAGATCCTGGCCGCGCAAGAATGCCAGCACGACGCCAGGCTGAATCATTGTGGAAAGTGCCAGCCCAAACCCGAACAACACGCCCGCACTGAGCGCGGAAAGCAACTGTTTTCCGGAGCGAACGTGCGGAACGGGAATCGTCGTGGTATCTCCACTCAAATCGCCGAGCAGGTTCGATGTTGGTGTCATTGTTCACCGTCCCCCGATTCGCGCAACAACGTTCGCCGCCACAAACGCGGTGGTCATGAATGTGAGCACCGCCGCCAGCGAAGGTTTCTGCAGCGACGCAAGTCCGCAAATACCGTGGCCTGACGTACATCCGCGCGAACGACGCGCACCGTAACCCACCAGCAGCCCACCGGCGAAGAGCTGCACCGGATGCAGCGGTACATTCACGCGTTCACCACTGCCAAAGAACACCCACCACGCCGCGGCGCCCACGATCAATCCACCAGCGTAGGCGAGTCGCCACTCGCGCGTCGACACCAGTTTGATTTGCTGAAAAAAAGCGTGCCGCGTGACATAGCTCCACGTGGTGGTGTACACGGAGCTCATGCCACCAATCAGACCGGTGAGCGCAAAGAGCAGCGACACACCCAGCCCGATGCACAATCCACCGATCAGGTAGTGCGTCCAACCATAGGGGAACATGTTCGTGACGGTATTCATGACATCCAACGGGTCAACAATGGAATCGCCTCATCAAGTGATGTCAGCACGGCCGCGGCGCGATCGGTGACATGTGTGGGCAGCGGCTTCAAGTCTGGCACGGAGATGGCACGCATACCCGCAGCGAGCGCCGCTTCAAGACCGAGGTCGCTGTCTTCAAAGGCCACGCAGTGCTGCGCCGCTACGTCGAGTCGTGCGGCAGCTTCAAGAAAAATGTCGGGGGCGGGTTTTGATCGTGCCACCTGATCGCCACTCACCACGATCGGGAACCGCTCCGCCAGTTCCGCCAGCACGAGCTTTGAGGCCGCACCCTTGGCGAGCGTGGACGTTGCAATCGCGTATGGTACGTGGCGTTCATCAAGCCAGTCGAGTAACGCGAGTACGCCCGGCTTGCGCAGCTGATCCGCCGATGTCGCGGCAAGAGATGCGTAGTAGTGTTCGGCGTGTCGCGCATACAGCGCGTCCACAGGAAAGTCCGGGCCGAGCACGCGCCGGAACTCGGCCTCCACTTCCGGACGTCGGCGGCCGATGATGCCGTTCAGCGCTTCCATTGGAAGCTCCACGCCAAGATCTGCTCCGCCCGAAAACCAGGCTTTGCGGGAGAGGCGTTCGGTGTCGAGCAACAAACCGTCCATGTCAAACACAACAGCGCGGACCGAAGCAGTCACAGGTAACGGATCAAATTCGATGTGGAAGCGCGAGCCGGCAGAGCGTACCTCCCGCCCGGGTATACCGGAATATAATTCAACGCAGACGTGCGCCTCACGCTCCACAGCCGATCGACACTCACCCCGCAGGTACACATGCCAAACGATCTCGCGTCGTCATTTGTCAGTCGCTCCCGTTACTACCTCGGCGTGGAATACCCCGCCAAGATTCGCGCCGCTGTGCTCACCATTCCGGAGGAGCGCATCTGGTGGCGCCCTAACGACAGCGCAAACAGTGCGGGCAATTTGTTGCTGCACCTGGCCGGTAATGTGCGCCAGTGGATCGTAAGCGGTGTTGGCGGCGCGAGCGACGTTCGACATCGTGACGCCGAGTTTTCGGCGAACGACGCCGGCGGACTGACTCGTGCGCAGTTACTCGACCAACTCGATACGGCCTGCGCCGATGCGGTGCGCGTACTGGAGTCGCTGGACCACGATGCACTCATTGCATCACGCCGCATACAAGGGCGTGAGACGACCGTGTTTGCCGCCGTCTATCATGTGGTTGAACATTTTTCGGGCCATACTGGGCAACTCATTCTGATTGCCAAGTGGCTCACGCCTGAGAGTGTGCGCTTCTACGACGATACCGACGGACTTGCGCGGCCAACGTTTCTCGGTGGCGGGAGTGACATGGACGCGTTGTGATCGGCCATTTACGCAATGGCGATGCGGCGATGCGGCGCGGTGGCGCTAGGGTGCCATCGAAACCAGAAAGAACAGGAACATGAGAAACCCGCCTACGCCAAACGCGAAGCCGGCCGAGGCCACACGTGGCGGGCGCTTCTTGAATCGTGTGAGAACGAGTGCGAGTAGCGCGACCGCGAGTCCAACACCAACGGCGCCGGCAAAATTCCGCACCAAACCAATGGCCCACTCGCTGAGTGGGAAGACTTCGTTGTTCGCCGCCGCGCGCCGCACGATTTGTCCGCCCATGTACTCAAGCAGGCCAGATGCGAATGCGCCCACGCCGATTGTGCCGGAGACGAACGCGCGCGCAGCCGGGAGATCCGCCCGCCAGTCGGCGTTGCGCGATGCGGGCAACGTCGCATCACGATGAGTGGCAAGCGCGTGTGCGGACGGTAATGGTGCGTTAACCCACGACGCGTCGGATTCGCGGTGGGAAACGTTGGCGTCGAGGGGGTCCGTGGGTGTAGCCATGTCAGCGAGTACGCAGGGAGTAACCTCGGAGTTTCCTTCCGCGTTTGACTCGAAAGGAATACGGTGACCGGCGCCCTGTGGAGAGGTCAAGGTTTCCCTCGCCGGACGTATGCGTTTCGGACAATACAAAACGGACCGCGCCGCGCGATACACTCGAACGAGGTCTGGTCCTGACCGCAACAGGTTGACACCGTGGTCGACGATTGCGTGAGGGACACTCACGACAGGAGATCTTCATGATTCTCATTGGCGCTGGAGTTTCGCTCGTCGGTACCGTGCTGCTCGCGGCGATGTGGATGTCGAATCGTGGCGGCGACATCCGATCGCACCGCGATCCCGTCTACACGCCAGAACGCGTTGATCGATTTGACAACACACCGATCCGCACGCTCTGACGCATCGCTCGCGCGTGACTAGCGTGGCGTTCGCTCGCGCGTAACTAGCGCGGCGTTCGCCAGCGCGCTGCTTCGTCAGGCTTCCCCCACATGTCGTACAGCGTTGCCAGCCATCGCGCGACCTCGGCGCGCATGGGTGGCAACGCGGTCGGCAGCTCCCGTAACCCTCGCTCAGCCGCCAGCAAGAGTGGTTCTGCCTCCACGAACTTGCGTTGTTTGGTCAGGCAGTAGCCGCGCACGCCCTGCAATCGGAATGGCACGTTCGACGCCGCATCTTTGGCAACGTGTGACAAGGCCACCTGCGCGAGCGAATCGCCCTCAGCCGCGGCACCAACGGTGCACAAGTCCGTCGACAGCCAGCGTTGCACCGAAACGACGTTCAGATCAGTCGCGGGGCGAAGACTCGAGAAAATATCAAGCGATTCACGCAGCGCACTCACCGCGCCGGCCGTATCGTTCTGTGCCTCGCGAAGAAACGCGACGTTCTGTAGCGGACCAGCCACCTGGAACGAACGTGGCCCGTAGACGGCGCGTCGAATCTCAAGACCGGACAGCGTGAGCGACTCAACCTTCGCGAAATCCTTTCTCGCCAGAAATATCGGCGCCAGTTTTTCATACGCGTCGCCGACCTGAAAACTCTTGTCACCATAGCGCGCGCGACGTTGCGTCAACACCTCGTTCAAGATTGACTCGGCCTCGTCGAGCCGCTCTTGCTTGAGTAGCGCCCAGCCGATCTCCGCCTGCGCGTCATTGGCCATGTCGAAAATGTCAGCCGCCTTCCAGATTGGCAGCGCCTCGCGATAGCGTTGCTCCGCGTCGACCCAACGCGACTGCAACTTCGAGAGATAGCCGAGATCGTTGAGTGACGACGCCACCGCGGGGCTGTTTGCGCCAAGCTCCGCTCGGCGCGCACGCAACGCCGCGGTGAATAGCGTATCTGCTTCGTCGAATCGCCCCATGAACTGCACCAAGCGCGCAATCTCGGTGCGCGAGAGCTGCACATCGGGATGGCGTTCTCCCAGACGCTGTATTCGCGTGTTGAGCGCGCTGCGCAATAACGGCTCGGCCTGCTCGTTCTTGCCCTGGTCCGCGAGCGCAGTGCCCAAGCGACTTTCCACGTTGGCCGTGGTGGGATGCGAGTTACCGTAGAGCGCCCGCGCGATTGGCAACGCGTCGCGCATCATGGCTTCAGACTGCGGAAAACGACGCTGGTTCCGCAACGCGTCTGCCAGCGACACCATCACGGGCAATACGTCAGGATGCGTGGCGCCAAGCAGGGCCTGTCGCATGGAGAGCGCTTCACGAAGCACCCTTTCGCCTTCTGCGAGACGCTCCGTGTACGTGAGGAAGTTGCCCAGCGCGGAAAGGCGCGTTGCCACAACCGGTCCCGTGTTCCCGTAACGCAGTCGCGCGAGACGCAGCGCCTCACGGTACAGCTGCTCGGCCTCCACGTTCTTCGCCTGTTTGTAGCGAATATCGGCGAGCGTGGACAGCGCCGCCGTGATCTGATCATCGTCGGCCGGCAGCGTGCGCCGCATCACGGCCAAGGCGTCGGTGATCGTACGGTCAGCAGACGCGTAGTCGCCCTTGGCCTGCTGCACCAGCGCAACGTCCGCCGCCGTGCTACCAAGCGTCGCGTTCGCAGGCCCGAGCACACGACGGCGAATCGCGTACGCTGAGTCCAGGTGCGTCTGCGATTCGTTGTACAGGCCAAGCGCGTAGTACGTGCGCCCGATCGTATTTTCAATTCCAGCGCGTACCTCTGGCTGACGCGAGAGATCGCCCGTATTGACGCGCGACGCTGCGCGGTCGAGCACTTCACGCACGCTGAGATCCTTGCCGAGCGCATTCGACGGATCCGAAGACGCGAGCATGTCCTGCAGGAACGTGTTGACCGCCGTCGCCTTGGCCGCTTCATCCGTGGCGCGCCGTGCACTCGCGATCGCCAACGCCTGTTCATCCAGCGCGGCCTGGCGTGCGGAATCTGCGGCGATTCGCGCGGAGTCAGCGATCTGTCGCGCAGAATCCACCACCAAGAGTGCAGAATCTGCCTCGGCGCGTCTGCGGTCGGCAAGCGCGCGGAGACTGACGGCTTCTTCAAGTCGTGTTTCCGCCAGGCGTTCGGCCGCGGTTGCGCGAACGGCCTGATACACGCTGACCACCGTGCCAACAACAAGCACGGCGGCGGCCACTCCAAGCCCGGTGACCAGCGCACGGTTCCGGCGTGCAAACTTGCGCAGCTGATACATTGCGCTCGCGGGTCGCGCCGTGATGGGCTCGTCGTTCAGATAGCGACGTACATCGCTCGCCATGGCATCCGCCGATTCGTAGCGACGGCCCTTCTCTTTCTCGAGCGCCTTCGCAACGATCACTTCCACGTCGCCGCGTAACTGCCGGTTGACCGAGCTCAGTCGCTCTGGTTCTTCCTGCACAATGATGCGCGCTGCTTCATGGATCATCTTGCGCGACAGATCGTACGGCAGCCGACCGGTCATCAACTCATAGAGCATAACGCCCAGTGAGTACACGTCGGTGCGTCGATCAACCGCTGCGGCGTCCCCGTTGGCCTGCTCAGGACTCATGTACTGCAGCGTACCGATCACTTCGCCCACGCTCGTTTGCCGCGTGGCCTGCACATCCGCATCCGTGAGACGCGCGACACCAAAGTCGAGCACTTTGGGCAGACCGTTGTCGTCCACCAGAATATTGGCGGGCTTGAGGTCGCGATGAATCACGCCCTGTTGATGCGCGTACTGCACGGCGTCGCAGACGCGCGAGAACAGTTCCAGCCGTTGCCGCAGATCGAGTGATTTTTCGGTGGCGTGCTCGTTGAGCGGCTGGCCCTTCACCAGCTCCATCGCAAAGTACGGCAGCGTTGCATGTTCTTCTTCGAACGTGCCCGCGTCAAAGATTTGCGCGATACCCGGATGCTGCAGTCGACCAAGCACCTGCGACTCCAGCGCGAAGCGGCGCAGGAGTTCGGGCGTGACAAAATCTTCGCGCACCACCTTCAGGGCCACCATGCGGCGCGGCTGGTCTTGCTCCGCTTCGTACACGGAGCCCATGCCCCCTTCACCAAGCAGGCTGACAATGCGATAGCGCCCGATCTGCGTGGGGTGCCACGGCTTGAGCGGGCTGCCTCGTGGGCTGCTTGGGGTGCTATTCGAGTTGGTCATTCAGAAACCCGCCTACCCCGCGCGCTTGCCCAACAACTGGTTCACCTTTTTCGGATCAGCACTACCCTTCGATTTTTTCATCACCGCACCAACCAGCACGCCCTGCAACTTCTTTTCCCCGCCCAGAAAACGCGCTGCTTCCTCCGGCATTTCCGCCAGCACTTCGTCAATCCACGCCACCAGCGCGCTGTCGTCACTGACTTGCAGCAGTCCCTCTCGCTCGGCGATCGCACTCGGCTCCGCGTCTTCGTTTTCGAGCAGCGCAAAAATCTGCTTGGCCGCCGTGTTCGAGACCGCGCCGGACTCTTCAAGCTTGATGAGCGCGCCAAGTCGCGCCACGCTCACCGGATGCGACGTGACATCGCCACCCTGCACCTTCACCGCCGCGAGTACCACACCCAGCATCCAGTTGGCCGCACGTTTGGCATTGCCACTCGCCGCCGCCACTGCTTCGAACCGGTCAGCCAGTGCAACGGTTGCGGTGAGTTGCTCCACATCGTGCGCGCTCAATCCGTACTGTGATGCGAAGCGTGCACGTTTGGCTGCCGGCAGCTCTTGCAGTGTATCGCGCTGTTCCTGAATCCACTCCGCACTCAGCACGAGCGGTGGCAAATCGGGCTCAGGAAAATAGCGATAGTCATGACTGCCTTCCTTGGCGCGCGCGGGACGTACCTCACCCTTGTGACCGTCCCACAACATGGTGCGCTGTTCAATCACCCCACCGGCGCGCAGCACGCTGCAGTGACGCGCAAACTCAATTTCGATGGATCGTTCGACGCCACTGAAGGAGTTGAGATTCTTGATCTCCGTGCGCGTGCCAAACTCTTGCTGACCGATAGGGCGCGCCGAAATGTTCACGTCGACTCGCAGCGAGCCTTCTTCCATGCTGGCGTCACTCACATCCGTGTATTCGATAATCTGCTTGAGCGCGCGCAGATACAGACCAGCGTCGGCCGCGGAGCGAATATCCGGCTCACTCACGATCTCGATGAGCGGCGTGCCGGCGCGATTGAGATCGATGGCGGAGAACCCCGGAAAGCGATCGTGTACCGACTTGCCCGCGTCTTCTTCGACGTGTACGCGCGTAATACCAATAAACTTTTCTGATCCATCGGCGTGCGTACCAATCACCACCTTGCCACCCGTGGCCAGCGGGCGATCAAACTGCGAAATCTGGTAGCCCTTGGGCAGATCCGGATAGAAGTAATGCTTGCGTGCGAACACCGAGACTTCGTGTACGGTGCATTCGAGGCCCAGCGACGCGCGCGTCGCCAGCAGAATCGCGTGTTTGTTCAAGACCGGCAGCGCACCCGGTAAACCAAGGCACACCGCGTCGGTGTTCGCATTCGGCGCATCACCAAATTGTGCGCTCGCCGCACTGAACAGTTTGCTGCGCGTCTTAAGCTGACAGTGCACTTCGAGGCCGATCACCATTTCGTAGCCGTCAGTCACGTTCGTCGCGCTCATGCGTGTGCCTCCGCGCCGAGCGCGCGCTCGAGCGCATACGCCACACGGAACATCGTGGCTTCGTCAAAGTGCGACGCAAGCAGCTGGCCGCCGACCGGCAATCCATCCAAGCGGCCAATTGGCTGCGACATGGCGGGCACACCGGCGAGGTTCGCGGTGGCCGTGAAAATATCGCTCATGTACATCTCGTAGGGATCGTTCTTCGAGCCAGCCACAAACGCTGTGGTCGGCGTCGTTGGCGTGAAGAGCACGTGCACGCCGCTGGCAAACACGTTGGTGAAGTCCGCCGCAATCAACTTTCTGACGGCCATGGCGCGCTTGTAGTACGCATCGTAGTAGCCGGCGCTAAGCACGTACGTGCCGAGCAGAATACGGCGCGTCACTTCGGGGCCAAACCCCTGTGACCGCGTTGCCTCGTACATGCCGCGCAGCCCATCACCCTCCACGCGCAAGCCGTACCGCACGCCGTCAAAACGCGCCAGGTTGGAACTCGCTTCGGCGGGCGCCACGATGTAGTACACGGGGATCGCGAGTGATGTGTGCGGCAGGGACACTTCACGCACATCAGCACCGAGCGAGATCAGGCGCTGCACCGAGCGATCGAGCAATGCGCGCATGCGCGGATCGAGCGACTCGGGCCAGTATTCTGTGGGCAAACCCACGACCACCCCGTCGAGCGGCTTCTCTCCAGTACGGTCGCGCGACAGCCGGTAGTCCGGCACCGGTACGGCGACGGTTGTGCTGTCGAGCGGATCGGCGCCAGCAATAACCTGCAAGGCGAGCGCGGCGTCGTCGACGGTTTGACCGAACACGCCCACCTGATCGAGGCTTGACGCAAACGCCACGAGCCCGTGCCGTGAAACGCGGCCGTACGTGGGCTTCACACCCACGATGCCACAGAAGGCCGCGGGTTGACGCACGGAGCCGCCGGTCTCGGAGCCCAGCGCAATGCGCGTGACACCAGCCGCAACAACTGCCGCCGAACCACCGCTCGATCCACCCGGCACACGCGTGTGATCCATGGGATGTCTGGTACTGCCCCAGGCACTGTTTTCCGTGCTGGATCCCATCGCGAACTCGTCCATGTTGGTCTTCATGGGCAGTACGGCGCCGGCCGCGCGGAGCTTGGCGATGACTGTGGCTTCAAACGGGCTCACATAACCTTCGAGGATCTTCGAGCCGCACGTTGTGGGCATGGTGCGCGTGGCGATGTTGTCCTTGATCGCGACGGGAATGCCCGCTAACGGGAGCGCGTGAGTGTCGATGTCCATCGCGGCGACATCCGCACGCGCACCGTCTTCGTCCGTCCACAACACGGCGTTGAGGCCGCCCGGTCCCGCATGCGCAGCCGCCATGGCCGCAAGCGATGCATCAAGTGCGGCGTCACGGGTCAATCGACCAGACGCGATATCCGCGGCAACATCCGCAGCCGAACGCGAGAGCAACGAAGTGTCGGTCATCCTTCGCCCTCATCATCTGTGGTGCCGTGCGTTGACAGTCGCGGCACCAGAAAAAATCCGTCACGCATGAGCGGTGCAAACTCTTCGCGCGCGCGATGCAACGCGATCGGATTTGGCACGTCCTCACGCATAGGCATGCCTTGCGTAGCATCAGGATCGAGCGAGGCGCCGCCAATATCGACCGCCTGCAGCACATCCATATGCTCGAGAATGCTGTTCAGCTCCCCCACCAACGACTTCACCCGATCATCAGCGAGACCAAGCCGCGCAAGCGCCGCCACATGTCGCACATCGTTTTCTGAAACGGCCACGTTACTCCCACCCTCGTTCGAGTTTGGCCTGCGCAATCACCAGTGTCTTGCGACCGATTTCTTCATCATCAAAGTCAATGCGCACCTTTGCGTCACGCCCGCTACCGGTAAACTCGGCGATCGTGCCGCTGCCAAATTTCGCGTGCTTGACTCGCTCGCCAATGCGCAACTCCGGTGCGTCCTGCGATTCGTCTTCCGGTGACACGTCCGCGTCTCGACCACCACTCCACGACGAGGGATCGATGCGCCGCGTATTCGAACGCCCAGCGTCCAGGCGGCTCTTCCCTTCGAACGCATTCGTACCAAAGCCGGCGCTCCCATACATGCCAGGCGCGGAACGCCGACGCGCGTCGCCCTCACCACGCGGCTGATCGCGCCAGCCACTGCTACTCCCTCCGCGCGAACCAAACGGCGCATCATCGAGGTCGCCAAACGCTGAACGGCCACGCCCTTCGGTCATCACGCGTTTCGTGTCGGCGCGACGAATCAACTCTTTGGGGATTTCTCGCATGAAACGCGACGGCATGCACGCCATGAACTCACCGTTGCGACGGCGCTGCTCCGCGTGCGTGAGATACAACGTGCGCTCAGCGCGCGTCACGCCAACGTAGAACAAGCGCCGTTCTTCTTCGAGCTGCGACGGATCTTCGGCCGCGCGCGCGAGCGGAAACAGTCCGTCTTCCAATCCCGTGACAAACACCAGCGGGAACTCCAGTCCCTTGGCGTTGTGCATGGTCATCATGGTGACCGCATCGGCCGATGGATCGAGTGCGTCTGTGCCCGCGACCAGCGTAGCCTGCTGCAAGAAGTGGTCGAGTGGTGTCAGGCCAACTTCTCCGCCTTCATCCGCGACCACTTCGGCAGCACCGGCAATCAACTCACGCACGTTCTCGATGCGTTCCAGGCCTTCCTGGCCCTCCGCACGCAGGTGGTCTTCGTACCGGATCGCCATGACGAGATCGCGCAGCAACTCGTCGACCGATGCATCCACCGCTTTCTCGCGAAACTGCTGGATCAGCACCACGAAATCCGCAAGCGAGGTGCGAGCGGCAGCTCGCAGTCCGCCCACAATATCGGCCCGTGTTGCCGCTTCGAAGATCGGGATACGCGCCTGCTGGGCCGCTTCGGCGAGCACGGCAATCGTGGTATCGCCAAGCCCACGCCGCGGCACAGACACCGCGCGACGAAACGCTTCATCGTCGCTCGGATTGGCCACGAGTTTGAGGTACGCCATCAGGTCACGAATTTCACGACGGTCATAAAACCGCACCGCACCAACAAGACGATACGGAATGCTGCGACGGCGAAACGCGTCTTCAAACGCGCGACTCTGCGCATTGGTGCGATAGAGAATCGCACATTCACGGCGTCCCATCCCGCCGCGTGTCGTGCGATCAACAATCGTGTCCGCCACAAAATCGGCTTCGTCACGCTCGTCGAGCGCCCCCACGCGCATGACCGTTTCACCGGCTGGCCGCGTGGCGCGCAACGTTTTGCCGCGCCGTTCCGTGTTCCCCACAATCACAGCGTTCGCGACATCAAGAATCTGCGGCGTACTGCGATAGTTCTCTTCGAGGCGCACAATGCCGGCGCCGGGAAAATCACGTTCGAAGTCGAGGATATTGCGAATATCCGCGCCACGCCAGCCGTAAATGGACTGATCGTCGTCACCCACCACGAGCACGTTGCCGTGCGCGGCACCCACCAGTTGAATGAACCGATATTGTGCGCGATTGGTATCCTGATACTCGTCCACCAGAATGTACCGAAAGCGTTGCTGCAAATCGCCGCGCAAGGGTTCGTTCTGCTCAAGCGCGCGCACCGGGAGCACAAGCAGATCATCAAAGCTCACCGCGTTGGCGCGCTGCAATGCGTCATCAAGATCCACGTACACGCCAGCCACCGCCTGCGCGAACGGGTCGCGCGCGAGGGTGGCGTACTCGGTGGCCGACACCAGTGCATTCTTTGCATCAGAAATCGCACCCAGCACTGCCTTGGGCGGGAACTGCTTCACATCGATCCGACGACGCTCCATCACTCGCTTGACCAGCGAAATGGAATCGTCTTCATCATAGATTGTGAACTGTGCCGTCCGCCCGACCAGTGGCGCAATGCGACGCAGCAACCGCGCCCCAATGCTGTGGAATGTGCCGCTCCACATACCGTTCGGCTCATATCCGAGCTGCCGGCCAATGCGCTCGCGCATTTCGCCGGCGGCCTTGTTCGTGAACGTGACCGACAGAATGGCTGACGCCGGAATGCGACGTTCCGCGATCAATCGCACAATGCGCGTGGTGAGCACGCGCGTTTTGCCAGAGCCGGCGCCAGCGAGTACAAGCATGGGCCCGTCATCGTGCAGCACCGCCTCGCGCTGCGCCGGATTCAGTCCGGCGAGCGTGCGCGACATATCTACTTTGGGCGCCTCGGGAGGCTGATCGAACAACGAGCCGTACGAAACAGAAGTCATGCCTTCAAGATAACGTCGAACGTCGCGCCTCGTTCAGAGTCGACCAACTCCAGCTTGCCCGCATGATTTTCTTCCACAATACGGCGCGCAAGCGAGAGACCAATGCCCCAGCCGCGCTCCTTGGTGGAGAACCCCGCCTCGAAGATCTTCTTGCGCACTGACCGTGGCACACCGGGGCCGTTGTCCGTGACACGCACGCGTGCTCCGCCCTCGGCGAGCGGTTCCGCGCTGATCACCACCTCGCCGTCACGTCCGCCAAGCGCATCGATCGCGTTCTTGACCAGCACTTCCAGCACCCACTCGAGCAGCACACCATCGCCGGCGACAACAAGCCGCTCATCGGGACGCACGCCGCGCACCGTCACTTTGCGCGCGATCTTCGGCACGCGCGCTTCGAAGTACGTGGCGATCCGATCAACCATGGCGCCAAGCTCCACCTCATCGCGGCGCGGTGGACGACCGATGCGTTCAAAACGATGGGCGACACGATCAAGACGTGCGAGATCCTGCCCCATTTGCGTGACGGCGCGCGCCACGGATGGGTTGTCACCGGCCGAGTCTTCGAGCAGTTCGAGCCAGCCCGAGATGGACGACAGCGGCGTACCGAGTTGATGCGCCGATTCACGCGCCATACCGGCCCACACTTTCTCACGTTCGGCGCGACCGCGCTCACGCAATCCCCACAGGCCGAGCAACAGCAACAGTCCAATCGCACCCGCCTGCAACAGCGGGATCGTGGCGAGACCGCGCACCAGGCGGCTGTCGCCGTAGTGGATCGAGCCAGCGCCAGGCGCTTCGATCGGATCGTTCAGCGCATCAAGCTCGTCGATGTACGCGGCCAGCGCCGCGCTGTCCGCGAGCGTGGGCAGGTTGGCCGTGTCCGCAACGGTGCCATCCGGAGACACCAGGATTTGCGGGACACCAGAGGCGCGCAACTGCTGCGCAAGCGCGAGCAGCACATCGCCCTCAGCAGTGACGGTGTCGACAAGCGCCGTATACACGCGCGACGACATCTGCCCCTGAAGCTGCGCCGCTCGACGCAACTCCACCACGACAGATTGCGTGTACACCACATACCAGCCCAGCAACAACGCCACGGCCAGCGCGACGAGTGCGAACGGCGGCGCTTTGCGTGGCATCTCAGCCGAGTGTATCGCGCCCCAGATACCGACGCAGCGCGGCCGGTACCGTGATCGTGCCGTCGCTCTGCTGGTGATGCTCAAACAGCGCCGCAATAATGCGTGAGAACGCGAGTGCCGATCCGTTCAGCGTATGTACAAACCGGGGCTTCTCACCGGGCGCCGTGCGATAGCGAATGTTGGCACGACGTGCCTGAAAATCGGTAAACACCGAACACGACGACACCTCAAGCCACTTGCCCACGCCGGGCGCAAACACTTCAAGATCGTACGTCATGGCGCTCGAAAAACCGGTGTCGCCGGCGGCCAGTCGCAGCACACGATACGGCAGCTCGAGGAGCTGCAGCATTTTTTCCGCGTGAGCGGTGAGCACTTCAAGTTCATCGCGCGACGATTCCGGAGTGGCATAACGTACGAGCTCCACTTTGTCGAACTCATGCACACGCAAGAGTCCGCGCGTGTCCTTGCCCGCCGAACCGGCTTCACGACGGAAGCACGCGCTGAACGCCACAAACGAGCGCGGCAGCTCAGTCGCATCCAGAATCTCGTCGCGATACAGATTCGTCACCGGGACTTCGGCCGTCGGGATCAGAAACAGATCGTCATCGGCGATGGCGTACATGTCGTCTTCAAACTTGGGCAACTGCCCCGTACCCGTGAGGGTGGCACGGTTCACCACGAGCGGCACCCACAACTCTTCATAGCCGTGCTCTTCCGTGTGCACGTCGATCATGAAGTTCATGAGCGCGCGCACCAGTTTTGCACCGGCGCCGCGATACACAATGAACCCGCTGCCCGAAATCTTCGCGCCGCGCGGCAGGTCGATCATGCCGAGCCGCTCCCCCACTTCCCAGTGTGGTGCGATGCCGGAATCGCCGGCACGTGGTGTGCCCCACGTGCGAACGATCGTGTTCGCTTCTTCGCCGCCAGCCGGTACTTCGTCAAGCGTGAGATTCGGCAGCTCCATCAGAATCTGCTGCACCTCCGCTTCCACGGCGGCACGCTTTTCCTCAAGCGCCGTGAGTTCGTCGCCGATCTTGCGCGATTCGGCAACAAGATCGTCGGCGTTCTCGCCGCTGCGGCGACGTTGCGCGACCTCCTGCGACAACTTGTTGCGACGCGCCTGCGCTTCTTCGGCCACGCGAATCGCATCGCGACGCTCTTTTTCGAGCGCTTCCGCGCGGTTCAGAACCGGCGCCAGCTCTTCGAGCTTGCCCCGGCGTCGCATCCCCTCGCGGAGATGGTCCATCTGGTCGCGGAGGAGACGGATATCGTGCATAAGAGACTCAGTTGCGCGGAATGCCTTCAGTGAGGTCGCGATAGCCGCAATTGCGGTTGAGCATAAAGCGAAGGAGGACACGACGCGTGGTCGTGTTCACGCCGTCCACCACCAACTTGCCGTACAGCGGGTCGCCGTATACACACGTGCCCGCCTGCACCTGCAGCAGAATCGTTTCGCCGACGTCGGCGAGCATGGCCGTGTCCGGTCGGAAGCCGCCCGTTGGCGCCCGATTGAGGGCATCGAATGAAGCGGTCGACCGGGCCAAACCCACCGTGTTGGCGCCGCCGGGCGGTCGCAGCACCGCCAGCACCGGCAGCAGATTCACCTTGCCGGTCGCATCGAGATCAACGGCCAGCTGAAAGTTGACCAGACCGTTGGCCTGCACCTCCGGCCGCACTGCGCGCAGGTTGACCAGATCGATGGCGGTCTGTGCGACGGCGCCCGTGGAGAACGAGGCCAGTGAGACGCCGGTAATAACGTTGGCAGACGTTGCCGTGGGGCGGAACGGGTCGTCTTGACTGCAGGCTGAGACGATCAGGGCGGAGGCGAGCACCGCCATGGCGCGCCACGGTCGACGATGTTGGAGCAGCAGAGGATGCCTCGCAAATGCTTCGGGAAGGACCACACGAACAGACCCGGTAGCTTACCGAGCAACTCGTGTCCGAGCAAGCGCCGCGGCCGCTGTGCCTCGACGCGCCTGACGATTGGTCTTGACGCCTTACCCGCCCGATCACTACCCTGACCACACGTGAGCGCCGACCATCGCGTTCCACCGAGGGACTGGGTCCGTCCTCTTCTTTGCGCAGGAGCTGTTCGAAATGGCCACGATTCGCGATCTGGTAAGTGCACTCAGGCGCCGAGAAGGCGTAGACGCGGTGGTCGTGCTGGGGCGCGATGGACTGCTCATTGATGGCGCGGTGGAGTCGGGCCTTGATGCCGACGGTCTGGCCGCGCACGTGCCGCCGCTGGTCGGCGCCGCCACAGAGCTCGCCTCGGCGCTCGGTCGCGGCGCGTTCGGACTGTCGGTGCTGGAATACGAAGAAGGCCTCGCCGTGGTCGCCGCGGTCTCGACGGACGCGTTCCTCCTCGTACTCGTGCGCCGCGAAGCGAATCTCGCGCAGTTGCTCTTCGATCTTCGTCGCCATCGGCCGCAAATCGCGGCGTTGATCTGACGTGACGAACGCGCGCACCGGGAACGCTAAGTGACAACTGCCACGCCGGTTCTCGTGGTAGACGATGAGCCACACATTGGGCGCATCATCAAAACGCGCCTCGAACAGGGATCCTTCGAGGTCACGCTCGCCGAAACGGGCGCGGCGGCACTCGAAGCGCTCGCAGCGCAGCCCGACACCCGCCTGATCATTCTCGATCTCATGCTTCCCGGCATGAGTGGCATTGACGTGCTGCGCACCATCCGTCAGGACCCGCGCTGGCTCACGTTGCCCTGTCTTATTCTCACCGCCGCCGGACAAGACGCCGCGTATCGTGAAGCGGATTCACTTGGCGTTGCCGAATTCATGACCAAACCATTCAGTCCCCGTCGTTTGTACGCACGCGCATTGGCGCTCACCGGCACCGATGATCTGCACGCATCAACCGAAGCGGAGTCGTTGTCGTGATTCGCTGGAGTGTTGTGCTCGCAGGCGGCGTTGGTTCGCGATTCTGGCCGCTCTCCACGCCAACGCGGCCCAAGCAGTTGCTGCCGCTCATCACGTCCGACTCCATGCTGGCGGATTCGTTGTCGCGACTGGCGCCGCTCTCACCACCGGAGCGTACGCTGATCCTCACGAATGCGTCGCTCGCACCGGCGGTGCGTGACCTGGCGCGTGATGTGCCGAGCGAGAATGTAATTCCCGAGCCGCGGCCCGCCGGAACTTGCGCCGCGCTCGCATGGGCCGCGTCGGTGATCGAACAGACCGATGGTCCGGATGCCGTGATGGTGTGCGTGCATGCGGATTGGGCAATTCGTGATGTGCCGGCGTTTCAGGAAACGCTCACCTTTGCGGCGCAGGTGGCGTACGACCAACGCGCGCTGGTGACCGTTGGCATCGTGCCCTCGCGACCCGATCCAGGATTCGGCTACATCCAACCTGGTGAGGCCGTCAGCGCGCGTGTGCAGCGCGTGGAACGGTTTGTTGAGAAGCCCACGCGCGAACGCGCCGCTGAAATGGTGGACGCCGGCTATTTGTGGAACTCGGGAATTTTTGCCTGGCGTGTTGGTGATCTCCTCGACGAGATTCGCGCGCTCACACCAGAAGTCGCACCGGCACTCGCGGCGCACGCCCACGACCGCGACGCATTTTTTGCGGCGGTACAGAGCGTGGCGATCGATGTGGGTGTACTCGAGCGCAGCGCCCGCGTGCTTGTGGTGCCGGGCGCTTTCGGTTGGGACGACGTGGGCACATGGGCCGCACTGCACCGCGTGCGTACACGTGACGCGAATGACAATGCCGCGTCCGGCCGACTGCACGCGCTGCAGAGCCACGGCAACGTGGTGCATACCGAAGGGGCGCCGGTGGTGTTGTACGGCGTGGATGATCTGGTGGTGGTTGTGCGTGACAGCGTGGTGCTCGTGACCACGCGGGACAAGGCCGCCGATCTCAAGTCGCTGCTCGATTCCCTGCCGCCCGATCTGGCCACGCCGTGAGCGCGATCGTCTGTTACGACGACGCGCGAGCGCGCACGTTCGAGCCGTTTGCGCACACGCGCCCGTTCAGCGAAATGCGCGTTGGCGCGTTGCTCGTGCGCGAACGGTGGCAAACGATCTCAGGCGCCAACGCGACGGGGTTTTTGAGTGGCGACCGGCATACGCACTTTCAGGAGTTCACGAGTCCGCGCGCGGTCACGGAGAACATTCCGGCGGGCACACTGATCGTGAACAGCCGGTGTGCGGTGTCGCTCGGCACGCCGCTCGAGTACGGATCGATTTTCGCGTGCGCCGAGCGCGTCGCCGCCGTACGACTTGCGCGCGATGAGCACGCGTCACGTTTTGCTGACGGTACGCTCACGCTCGACGTGCTGGCCCGTGAACACCACGGTAACAACGCGGCGCTCACCGCGCTCGACGGCATGTGGTGCGACGAGTTGTGGGACGTCTCGCGCGCGCTCGGCGTGTTGCTCTCGGCTGACATTCTCGCGCTACAAATCACGGCGCAGTATCACACGCTCGAAACCGGGCTACACACGGTCCGCAACGCGCACCGCGAACTGGGTGCGTTCACCGTGCTCGGCGAACATGCGGTGTATCGGCACGAACGCGCGCGCATTGAACCGCAGGTGGTGTTCGACACGGCGGCCGGACCGATCATGTTGTGCGAGGGCGCCGCTGTTCAGGCGTTTACGCGACTCGTGGGGCCGTGTTATGTGGGTGCAGACACCACGATCAGCGGCGGACGGGTGGCCAACAGCGCGTTCGGTGAACAGTGCAAAGTGAACGGCGAGGTGAGCACCACCGTGTTCATTGGCCACGCCAATAAGGGGCACGATGGATTTGTTGGCCACTCCGTACTTGGACGCTGGGTGAATCTCGGCGCGGGCACAACAACCAGCAATCTTAAGAACACTTACGGTCC
This sequence comes from Gemmatimonadaceae bacterium, assembly GCA_051859245.1. GTDB lineage: Bacteria > Gemmatimonadota > Gemmatimonadetes > Gemmatimonadales > Gemmatimonadaceae > JAABRT01. The sequence goes on along the minus strand of JBHYGA010000005.1, from coordinate 913,261 downwards.
TGTTGCGCTCTGGACTCCCGATGGGTTGCGCGACACCGGCCTGCAGTTTCTCGGCACGATGTTTGGCGATCATGTGAAGACCGGGATTGGACTGCGTCTCACCACGGGTTGCGTGGTTGGCGCCGGCGCGAATGTGGTGGATCGCATGCCTCCCAAGGTGGTCGCGCCGTTTGCCTTCGGCAGTGGTACACCGTACGACTTGTACGCGCTCGACAAATTTCTGGAAACGGCCACGCGTGTCGTGCAGCGACGTGGCGTGACGCTAAGCGAGGGCATGCAGCAGCATTTGCGCGATGCGTACGCGCGCAGCTGGAAGGCGGAGTAGCAGCAGGTGCGAGCACCGCACCGAAGAGTTGCCGCACCGTGCGCGTAAGCGTTCTGGGCACCGGCAGCCGCGGCAACGCGATGCTTGTCGACGCGGGTGGTACCCGAATTCTGGTGGACGCCGGCTTTGGTGTACGCACCATCGCGCAGCGACTTTCGCTCTTAGGCTGTGCACCGGAATCGATTAGCGCCCTTGTGCTCACACACGAACACGTAGACCATGCGCATGGTGCGCTCGCTGCGTGCGCTCGTTGGGGGTGGCCGCTGTTTGCCACGTCGTCAACGCTGGCGCAGCTACCAACTCCCATCGTACCGGTGCGCGCCATCGCGCACGGGAGCCCGTGGTCGGTGGGGGATGTTGTCGGGACGTCGTACGCGGTGCCGCACGATGCGAGCGATTGCGCGGCGTTTGTGTTCGAACAACAGGCTTCCGGCGAACGACTAGGCATTGCTCTCGACCTCGGGCATGTCCCCGACTCGCTCCCGTCTGCCTTCGAACGATTGGATTTGTTGGTGGTCGAGGCCAATCACGATCTCGATCAGCTCATGGCGGGACCGTATCCCTGGTTGCTGAAGCAACGCATACGTAGTAATACGGGGCACTTGAGCAACGCGCAGGCGGCCGCATTCATCGCGTCGTGCGCACACAAGGGATTGCGGGCGATCGTGCTTGCACACTTAAGTGAAACCAACAATTCACCGGAGCAAGCCGTACACACGGTGGGTTGTGCGCTTGCGGCGCGTGGCCGTGTCGCAGCCGCGCTGGCATCGCGTGTGGTCGCGGCATCGCAGCGAGTACCACTTGGTCCCGTCTCCGGACAGGGCATTCTCGCGGTGCGAGCACCGCAGCTGGAGCTATCACTCTGAATCGGACGTTCCTCATAGACGGGGCACCCCGACGGTGAGTAAATTTCCCGGTTGCCCTTCTCTGCTTTCCGTCTGGAGTGAACTGAATGATCGATACGAGTGCCGTGAACGTTCCCCCGCGCCGACGCCGAGTCGCTGGCGCGCCGGACGGTGGGCCGTCGTCCAATAACGGTGACGCTGGCAAGGGTGCTCCCGCTGTGGATCACTCGACGCCGCCCTTCTCCGAAAGCTGGAAGCAGGATGTCCCGGCCTCCATCGTTGTGCTGCTTGTGGCGCTGCCACTGTGCCTGGGCATTGCGCTCGCGTCGGGTGCACCGTTGTCATCGGGCTTGCTGTCTGGCGTGATCGGCGGTGTGCTGGTGGGCGTGCTATCGAGCTCGAATCTCATGGTCAGCGGACCGGCTGCCGGGCTCACCGCGATCGTGCTTGCTGGCATTACGGCGCTTGGTTCGTTCCCCGCGTTCCTCACCGCCGTGATCATTGGCGGCGCGCTGCAAATCGTGCTGAGTGTTCTGCGTGCGGGCGTCATCGGATACTACTTCCCATCAGCGGTCATTCGGGGCATGCTGGCCGGCATCGGTGTGATCCTGATTCTGAAGCAGTTGCCGCACGCCGTTGGTTACGACGCCGACTATGAGGGCGACGAGTCATTCCTGCAGCCCGATGGCGCGAACAGTTTCACGGCTATTCAGAACGCACTCGACGCAATTCAGCCAGGCGCCGCGCTCATTTGCCTTGTGTCGCTGGCGATTCTTTTCACCTGGGCGGCCGTGCCGGCGCTCAAGAAGATCAAGCTGCTCCCGGGACCGCTCGTCGTCGTACTCGCCGCCATCGGCTTGAACTTCGCGTTTGGCTCGGCTGCGCCGGACTGGCAGTTGGGCGTCAAGCATCTTGTGCAGCTTCCGCTGCCAGAAACCGCGCGCGATCTGCTCAGCTTTTTCATCTTCCCTGATTTTTCGGCGCTCGCGAATCCCGAGACGTGGCGAGTTGGCGTAACGCTCGCCATCGTGGCGAGTCTCGAAACGCTGCTGAGCCTGGAAGCCACCGACAAGCTGGATCCGTACAAGCGCGAGTCCGACACCAATCGGGAGTTGCTCGCGCAGGGCATCGGCAACACGCTCGCCGGATTTATTGGTGCGCTTCCGATTACGGGAGTGATTGTGCGTTCCGCCGCGAACATTGGCGCGGGTGGACGCACACGCTGGTCCGCAATCTTGCACGGGCTGCTGCTGCTGATCGCGGTGATCACGATCCCGAAGATGCTCAACTACATCCCGCTGGCTGCGCTCGCCGCGATCCTGTTGCACACCGGCTGGAAGCTGGCGGCGCCGGCGCTGTGGAAGCAGTCGTATCAGCAAGGAATGCAGCAGTTCATTCCGTTCGCCGTGACCGTGGTGGCGATCGTGCTGACCGATCTGCTGATCGGCATCGCGGTGGGCATGCTTGTGGGTCTGTCGTTCATTCTCACAGAGTATCTGCGCCAACCGGCGCTGAGCCGCGTGAGCGCGCCTGATGCCGTGCTGCAGCGCTTCCGGTTGCCCGACCAGGCAACGTTCCTGAGCAAAGCAAACATTGAGCAAACGCTCGATGCATTGCCGCCCGGATCACGCATCGAAATTGATGGACGCAATACCAAGCGCTTCGATCACGACGTGCTGGAGATTCTGCACGACTTCCGTACCACGGCGCAATTGCGTGAAATCGACTACCGACTGGTTGGCGTTCCCGAGCTGACCGGCCCCTCTTCTTCCGGACACTGATCATGGAGCAGTTTCTCCATCTTTTCGAGAACAACCGCAAGTGGGCCGAGTCCATGCGCGCCACCGATCCCGGCTATTTCGATCGGCGATCGGCGCGTCAGGAACCGCACTTTCTGTTTATCGGCGGACATGACTCGCGTATTCCAAGCGAGTCCATCACCGGCACGCTGCCCGGCGAAGTGCTCATGCACCGCAACATTGCCAATCAGGTGCATCCGAGCGACTTCAACACGCTGTCAGTGATTGAGTACGCGGTGGAAGTGCTCGACGTAAAACATATCGCGGTGAGTGGTCACTACGGCTGCGGTGGGGTGAAAGCGGCGATGGGACCGATGGGCCATGGCATCATCGATCATTGGTTGCACGTGGTGCGTGAACTCAAGTTGCGTCACGCAGATGAACTCGCGGCGTTGCCCGATGACCAGTCGCGCGAAGACCGGCTCGTTGAGTTGAACGTGGTGAAGCAGGTCTTCCAGCTCGCGCGCACGCCGATCATTCAACGCGCGTGGTCGCGTGGCAAGCGGCCGATCATTCACGGCATGGTATACGATTCGCATGATGGGTTGCTGCGGCCGCTGATTTCCGGGTTGATGGATGCGGAGACCGTCGCGAAAGCGCAGACCCTGCCGGTGCGGAGCTACGTGTCAGAGATTCATCACGACACGGTGCCGGCGTAAGCCGCTGGAGGCGGGGGCGGACATGCTGCCCTCGTCTTGTGTTTTGAGGGGTCAACGGAAACGACAAAGGGCGCCCCGTTCGAGGCGCCCTTTGTTTCGTACCAGCGAGTGATCGCTTAGTACATGCCGCCCATGCCACCACCCGCGCCACCAGCCGGCGCCGCCGGCTTGTCGTCGCGACGCTCAACGATGAGCGCTTCCGTGGTGAGCAACAGCGACGCGATCGAGGCCGCATTCTGCAGCGCCGTACGCGTGACCTTCGTCGGGTCGATAACACCCGCCTGCACCAGATCTTCGTACGTGTCGGTCAGCGCGTTGTAGCCGAAGTTCTGTTCCTTCGCCTGACGCACCTTCTCCACGACGATCGAGCCTTCACCGCCAGCGTTCTGCACGATCATGCGAAGCGGCTCTTCGATGGCGCGCTTGATGATCTCCACGCCGATCTGCTCGTCACGATCGGTGAGGTTCACGGTCTTCAGCGCAACCTGCGCGCGGATGAGCGCAATACCGCCGCCGGGGACGATGCCTTCTTCGACGGCTGCGCGCGTGGCGTGCAGGGCGTCTTCAACGCGGGCCTTCTTTTCCTTCATTTCGGCTTCCGTGGCCGATCCCACCTGGATCACGGCAACACCACCGGAGAGCTTGGCCAAACGCTCCTGCAGCTTCTCCTTGTCGTAGTCCGACGTGCTCTTGTCGACCGCGGCGCGGATTTCCTTGATACGGCCGTCGATCGTCTCACGCTCACCCGAGCCGTCGATGATCGTGGTGTTGTCCTTGTCGATCACGATGCGTGCAGCGTGGCCGAGGTCGGACAGCACGGCGTTCTCAAGCTTGAAGCCAACTTCTTCGGAGATCACCTGGCCCTTCGTGAGCACGGCAATGTCCTGCAGCATCGCCTTGCGGCGATCGCCAAAGCCCGGCGCCTTCACCGCGCACACGCGCAGCGTGCCACGCAGCTTGTTCACGACGAGCGTCGCGAGCGCTTCACCTTCGACATCTTCGGCGATGATAAGCAGCGGCTTGCCGGCCTGCGCCACCTTCTCAAGCGTCGGCAGCAGATCCTTCATGGCGCCGATCTTCTTGTCGTGGATCAGGATGAACGCGTCTTCGAGGACGGCTTCCATCTTCTCCGGATCGGTCACGAAGTACGGCGAGAGGTAGCCACGATCGAACTGCATGCCTTCGACCGTATCAAGCGTCGTCTCAAGGCCCTTGGCCTCTTCAACGGTGATGACGCCATCCTTGCCGACCTTCTCCATCGCTTCCGCGATCAGCGCGCCAATCTCGGGATCGTTGTTCGCCGAGATGGAACCAACCTGCTGGATTTCCTTCTTGCCGCTGGTCGGCACGGAGATGCGCTTGAGCTCTTCGACGATCGCCGAGACGGCCTTGTCGATGCCGCGCTTGAGCGCCATCGGGTTCGAGCCAGCGGTGACGTTCTTGATGCCTTCGCGGAAAATCGCCTGCGCGAGCACGGTCGCGGTGGTGGTGCCGTCGCCGGCGAGGTCGCTGGTCTTCGTCGCGACTTCCTTCACCATCTGCGCGCCCATGTTCTCGATCGGGTCAAACAGTTCGATTTCCTTCGCCACCGTGACACCGTCCTTCGTCACCGTCGGGGCACCGAACTTCTTGTCGATGACAACATTGCGACCCTTCGGACCGAGCGTGACTTTGACGGCTTCGGCCAGCTGATCAACGCCGCGCTTGAGCGCTGCGCGCGCTTCGATATTGAAATGCAGTTCTTTGGCAGCCATGGTATCAGATACGGTTGTAGGTACGCTTAGTTGAGAACGGCGAGGACGTCGGATTCACGGAGAATCAGGTACTGACCTCCGTCGAGCGTGACCTCGGTGCCGCTGTACTTTCCGTAGAGAACCTTATCGCCGACTTTCACGTCCATCGGGACGCGCTGATCCTTCTCGAAACGGCCCGGTCCAACCGCAATCACTTCGCCCTGCTGCGGCTTTTCCTTGGCGGAATCGGGGATATACAAGCCACCGCGCATCTGTTCCGCTTCTTCAAGCGGCTTGATGACGACGCGGTCGGCGAGCGGCGCAACCTTCGCGGCACTCTGAGTGGTCATAGGGTGAAGCCTCCGAAAGGTGAGTCAGACATAAAATCCACTGACGGCACAACGGTTAGCACTCACCTCATGTGAGTGCTAACGCTCGCATAAGACTAGCCCTCGCCGGTGGTATCGTCAACCCCCCGCCAAGACCCATACGCATCAGCTAAACCACTATGCTGTAACGGTTTAGCTCGTATAATTCCGGTCGTTCTGACAGCCGATCCTGTCAACCGGGCGTCTCGAACTGCCTATTCGGCAGCCGGTTCGTGACCCGCCAATATCTCGTGCGCCAGACGAAGCCCGTCCAACGTGAGATACGGTGCCACCAGATTAAAACTGGTGCAGTGCGGCTGCAGCACCTCGGCCAGCCCACCCGTGGCCACCACATACGGCTCCGTGGCTCGCGGCCATTCACGCTTGATGCGACGCACAATGCCATCAATCGCGTCGGCGGCACCAAACAACACGCCGGCACGAATGCACTCCTCGGTGCGCCTACCAATCACACGCTGTGGCGCAACGATTTCCGTTGCCGGAAGTTTTGACGTGCGACGCGTGAGCGTGTCTGCGGAGGTGCGCACACCAGGCATGATCACGCCGCCAAGAAACACACCGTCGGACGTGATGCAGTCGAACGTGGTGGCCGTACCAAGATCCACACAGATGGTATCGCGCCCGTACAACCGACTCGCCGCCAAGGTGTTGATCAGGCGATCCGCACCTACCGTGAGCGGCTCATCCACCGCTACCGTAATCGGCAACGCCGCGCGCGCATCAACAATCACGGGCGGTGCGCCAAGATACTGCGTACATGCGGCCGAAAGCGGACCAGTAATAGGCGGCACCACCGAGCCAATCGCGGCGTGCAAGACTTGCTCCTGCGCAACACCGGCGGTGTTCAGCAAGCCCACAATCAGCAAACCGAATTCGTCGGCGGTTCGCTCAATGCTGGTGGTGATGCGCCAATGCGCCACCAGATGCGCTTTGTCAAACAAACCCACGGTGGTCTCGCTGTTACCTACATCGAACACGATCAGCATGTGGCGTTCTCCTCAGTCAGAATCAGCGAGCCCGATCGATGGCGGGCCACCGCCCCGTCATCGCCGAGCACGCATAACGCGCCGTCCGTTTCCACACCGGCAACCACGCCCACACTTGGCAAGGTGCATCGACGCCCCGCCACCGCATCAACCGCCGTCCAACGCGCGCGCTCTTCGGGTGTGAGTACACCATCGCACTGTGCGGCCGCGCGTACGGCAGGAATCAGCGCCTCAAGTAGCTCCACACGGTGCACATTGTGTCGAAGCGTCGCAGCGCGAAATGCCAGCACCCCGCCCTGCTCGCCGCCGTGCGTCTCGCGCATGTTGATGCCCATGCCAATGGCCACCCACTCCACCTGCGCGTCTCGCCAGCGGGCTTCAATCAACACGCCCGCGAGCTTGCGCAGCGCACCGCCTGCCGTGGCGTCGCGCACCACCACATCATTCGGCCACTTCATGCCGAGTGGTTCGTCGCAAAAAACCTGCGCACATTCACGTAGCGCGAGACCAACGCGCAGCGAAAGGACGTCGAGTGCAGTGACCGACGGTACGCGCTCAAGCACAGTGCACCACAACCCATCGCCAGCCCGCGATTGCCACGCTTTGCCACCGCGGCCGCGCCCCGCGGTTTGCACATCCGCTACGACCACCGTGCCGCTTGGCGCGCCGGACGATGCCAGCTCGTGCGCAAGATCCATCGTTGACGCCACCGAATGCTCATGCACAAAGCGCGTGATGCTCGCGCGGGCAAGATTGAGCGAGACACCGTCGAGCGTAGGCACCGCGTTACGCCACCGGCTGCCCGCGCCACGCCAGCAGCGCGAACACCACCAGCCCGAGCACGACGCGATACACCGCAAAAATTCCAAAACTGTTATTCACCACATAGCGCAGCAGCACCGTGATCGCCAACCAGCTGCTGACCGCTGCGGCCGCAATCCCGACCACCATAGGTGTGATCGAACCGCCATCTCGTAGCACGTCAGGCAACTTGAAAATCACGGCGGCGCAAATGATCGGAAAACTCATCAGAAAGCTGAACCGTGCCGCGGACGCGCGATCAAGTCCGAGCGCCCGCCCCGCCGTCATGGTCGCGCCAGATCGAGACACACCAGGCACAAGCGCACACACCTGCGCCAACCCGATCAACCAGGCATCGCGCGCGGTGAGCACATCAAGTGATCGCGACTGCGCGACGGCGCGGTCCACGGCCCAGAGAATAACGCCGAGCACGATCAACGTGGTCGCGGTGATCGCCGGGTGCCGGAATACGGTTTCGGCATAGTCCTGCAACAACAACCCGCCTACGCCCGCAGGAACGGTTGCGGCCATCAGCAATAACACACGACGGTCCACCGGACTGCTCACACGACGCGTGCGCAGCATGCGAATCGCCGCGCCGAAGAGCGCGATCCAGTCGGCGCGAAAGTACCACGCCACGGCGACCAGCGAACCGAGATGCAATCCCACATCGAACGCCAGTCCCGGTGTACTCCAACCAAGCAGCCAGGGTGCAAGTGACAAATGCGCCGAGCTGCTCACGGGCAGAAACTCCGTAAGCCCCTGCACCAATCCAAGAACGATCGCCTGCCAGAGTGTCATGCGATACCCAGCGTGCGGCGATACAGCGCTTCGTACTGACCGACCACATCGGCTTCGGAGAAACGCGCGCGCGCATCAGCTGCCGCCGCAGTACTCGTGGCATTCCAGAGTGCGCTATCTGACAACACCGCAATCGCATCGCGAGCCATGGCATCCACGTCCCCAAGCGGATGCAACCAGCCGGTGACACCGTGACGCACAACCTCCGGCAATCCACCCACCCGACTGGCGATGACCGGCACACCAGCCGCGAGTGCTTCGAGCGCACTCAGGCCGAATGATTCCGTTTGGCTGGGCAACACGAACAAATCCGCGCCCGCGAGCAGCGGCGCCACTGAGTCGATCTTGCCGAGAAATCGGATGTCGCCAAAGACGCCGAGGTCACGCGCTTCGTCTTCGGCTTCAACGCGCTCCGGACCGTCACCGACCATGACGAGTGTTGACGGGATGGCCTTGTGCACCTGCGCAAACACCTTCACGACATCACGCACGCGCTTGACCGCACGAAAGTTCGAGATGTGCATGAGCACCTTCTTTCCGGACCGTACGGCTTCCGGGAATGGCGCCGGGTGGCGCGCACGTTCAAAGAGCACCGGATCGATGAAGTTGTGAATCACTTCAACAGCGCAGCCCGTGCACCCGAAAGCGCGGTACGTTTCGTCGCGCAGATAATCCGACACCGCGGTCACAACGTCCGATTTTTCGATGGAGAACTTGGTGATCGTGAAGAACGAACGTTCCTGTCCGACGATCGTGATATCCGTGCCGTGCAGCGTGGTGACCACCTTCACATCACGGTTCGATTCGCGCAACATCTCACGTGCAATCCACGCGCTGGTTGCGTGTGGAATCGCGTAGTGACAGTGCAGCACATCGAGGCTGTGATCGCGCACGACCTCGTGCATTTTCACCGCGAGTGCCAGATCATACGGCGGAAACTCAAACAGCGGATATCGCCCAACCTCCACTTCGTGGAAGTACACGTTGGGCAAAAAACTCGGCAGACGGAATGGCTGCTGATACGTAATGAAGTGCACCTCGTGTCCGCGCGCCGCGAGCGCAATGCCCAGCTCAGTCGCGACGGCGCCCGAACCGCCATACGTTGGGTAACAGGTAATCCCGATCTTCACAGCCTCTCCTCGTGTTGGTCGTGCCACCAGCGCCACGCCGATTCCATTGCTGCCGCCGCATCAGGGGCGATGCGCGTTACCCGGTCGCTCTCCAACTGGTGCCGAAACCATGTGCGCTGCCGTTTCGCGTACTGCCGCGTTCGAATGGTCACGCGCGTACGCATCTCATCGAACGTCAACGTTCCGTCTGCATGTGCCAACACCTCTGCATACCCGGTCGCCAGCCACGCCGGCGCGTCCTCAGGCACGTGCGCTCTCAGCCGCGCCACTTCCTCCAGCCAGCCGTGCTCCAGCATCACGTTGACGCGATCAGCAATGCGATGCGCGAGCGACGGACCGGGATCGACCAGAAGATAGCGTACCGGAATCGGTTCGGCCGCACGGGGCCGATCATGCCATGACGACAGGCGTTCACCGGTGAGCAGCGCCACCTCGATCGCGCGTCGCCATTGCACCGGCCCGAACTGCGCCCGCTCGGGGTCGAGTCGCTCGCACCACGCGCGAAGCAGCTCCGGCGATTGTTCGTCGATCCAGGCGTTCAACGCAGCGCGTCGCTCGGGATCAAGTTCGGGCGCTTCGTGCAGCGGCTCGGTAAGCGCCCGAATGTAGAAGCCGGTGCCCCCCACAACGACCGGCGTACGGCCCGTGGCGTACGCCTGCGTGATAGCCTCACGTGCCAGATCCGCCCACTGCCACGCCGAACACCGCGCGGTGGGGTCGATCACGTCAATGCACGCGTGTGGCACTGCCGCCTGTTCCTCAGGCGTGGGTTTGGCCGTGCCGATATCGAACCCGCGATAGATCTGCCGTGAGTCGGCGCTGATGATCGTGATCGGTGTGGTGCTTTCGAGCAGACTGGCCAATCGCATGACCACCGCAGACTTGCCGGCCGCCGTTGGCCCACAAATCACGCGGAGCGGTTCGTGATGTTCCCACATCAGCGACGCGAACGAGACGTTCGACTGGTGAGTACGCCGCGCACTAGCTCCGTCCGAACCGTCGCTCGAGTTCGTCCCACGACAGGCGCACAATGGTGGCGCGGCCATGCACGTCGTGCGCTGGCAGCGTGGTGCGCGCCAGATCAATGTAGAGCGCACGCATTTCTCCGGGCGACAACAGATCGCCGGCCTTGACCGCCGCTTTACACGCCACCGTTGCGGCGAGTTGCTCATGTCGCGCCGCGGCCGACGGAAGTCGATCACCAGCGAGCGACGCCAGCGTATCACGCAGACAGCGCTCCGCATCAAAGCGTGCGTGGGGCATGGGCACCGCCTGCACGAGCAGCGTGTGCCCACCAAAGGCTTCGATCTCGAAACCGAGCTGCGCGAAAATGCTCGCGTGCTGCTCAAAAGCGTCAGCTTCCGGCGCGGACATATGCAGCGTGAGCGGAAAGAGCAGTCGCTGCCCCGCCGATGTGCCGCGCGCCATCGCGTCGAGGAACCGCTCGTACAACACGCGCTCGTGCGCGGAGTGCTGGTCGATGAGCACCACCCCATCCGGATGTTCAAACATCATGAACGTGCGCCGCAGTTGCATCAGCGGCGGCACGATCACCTCTTCGGGTGGGGCGATATCCGAGACAGACGCAGACGCTGTGTACGTTGCGGCGCTCCTCGCTGGTGCAGTTGACATCGCATCCACCGATTCGTGCGCCGCAGCCGCTGCAAACAATCCCTCGGGCGCCGAGGGGACACGAAGCATCCACGGTTGCGGCTCTGCGGCCGGCTGCAACGTGCCGTTCGTGGCGGCGCCTGGCGTCCACGTGCGCCAACCTGCGCTGGCGGATGCGTCAAACTCGCCCAGCGCGCGGCGCACCATATGCTCCACGGCGCGCTCAATCGGCCAGCGTTCACGCAAACGCACTTCCGCTTTTGCCGGATGCACATTCACGTCCACTTCATCGGCCGGCAGCGTGAGCTCCAGCACCAGCGACGGGCGCACGCCAGACGGCAGCGTGGAGCGATACGCGGCCTCTACAGCTCGCACGATGCCGTTGTCCCGCACGATGCGCCCGTTGATGACCAGCAGCACGCGTCGCGTGCGCGTGCCGACATCAGCCGGCCGTTCAAGCAGCCCGCGCACATGCACCACACCATACACATCGTCGACATCAACAAATCGTGCGATGGAATCAGCGCCCCACAACGCAGCCAAACGCGCGCGCAGCGTTGGTGCGACCGGAAGATCCAGGCCGACCTTGCCATCGTGACGGGTGACAAAATGCACGTCACGACGCAACAGCGCGATGCTGCCGACCGTCTCCGCGATCGCGCGCCATTCGCTGCGCGCGCCACGCAAGAACTTCTGTCGTGCCGGTGTGTTGTAGAACAGTCGATGCACGTGCACCGTTGTGCCGCGACGACGCGCAACCTCTTCGACCGAACTGATTTCGCCGCCCTGCCCTCGCACGATCGTGCCCGCGCCATCTTCGGGCGCCGTCTCCACGGCAAACTCCGACACCGACGCAATCGCCGGTAGCGCTTCGCCGCGAAAGCCAAAGCTTGACACGCCAACGAGATCTTCGGCCGAAACAATCTTGCTCGTGGCATGACGCTCAAGCGAGAGCACCGCATCGTCGCGCGACATACCACTGCCGTTGTCGGCGACGCGAATCAGCGACCGTCCACCTTCCTCAATTGTGATGTCGATCGTGGTTGCACCAGCGTCCAGCGCATTCTCCACGAGCTCTTTCACCACCGAGGCAGGACGCTCTACCACTTCGCCGGCCGCAATCTGATCGGCCACCGGCCCGCTGAGCACTTTGATGCGTGGCATTCAACCCGTACCCAGGCCGCGCAGCGCGCGGGCCGGCAACCACCCAAGGCGACCATCGCTGTGGGTGACCGAGACCCAGGTCTCGCCGCGCTCCGCGTCGACACGCGTTTCCGCGCGCACCACCACATCACCCCGTTCCGTATTGCCGCTCAGATCCGCGTCGAGCGACGGAGAAACACGCAGCGGTTCAAGCTGCGTGACCACAGCGATCGAGGGATTGTCGAGTTGTGCTGAAAGTTGTCGCTGCCAGAGCGCACTTCCTGCGGCACCAACCATCAGTGCCACGGCCGTCACGCGAGCCAGGCCCGCATACTCGTCGAGTACGCCGCCACGACGTGCGCGAGTAACGACGATGGTGAACGCGAACAGCGCCCAACCCGTGCACCACAAAGCGAGTGCAACGAGCGTCGGGGTCTGACGGCCGATCTGGGGTACGCTCGCGGCACCGTCACGTGCCAGTGCCGAATGCAGCTCCAAACGCTCGCGCAAGTCGAGCGCTGTAGGTTCAAGCCGCAGCGCGCGTTGCCAGCCAACAACGGCCGTGACACTGTCGTGCGCCGCCCAGGCCGACGTTCCGGTATTGGCCCACGCGTCGGCGTTGCGCGGCGACACATTGGCGAGCGCGAGGAACGACTCCGCGGCATCGGCATACGCGCCCGCGTCATACTGTGCGATCGCCTCCTCGAACGTGTCGGCACGCGCGGCGAGCAGCTGCGCGCCGCCGAGCAACATCGCACCGCTTGCCATCGCGGCCAGTAACACCGGCGAGCGAGAGCTTCGCGTGCCGGTGCCCGACTTGCCCGCGGTCGACGCTGAACGCCCGTCTGTGAACGGTGTCCTCGCCGGCATTGCTTCGTCGTGCACGCGCACCACAAGCGAACGCAGCCGCTCTGTCCACGTGGGCGCGTCGCGCTCGATCGCGGCAGACGGCGTACCGCTGGCCGACCACGCCGCTTCGTCGAGCTCGTCGATCAACGCCATCACGTCGCGCGTGGTCTCGCGTGTGACACCGCGCCGGCGCAGTCGCTGCTGCAAGACACGACGTTCCGCCAGCATTGGCGACGTGGTATCGAGTCGTTCCGCGAGCTGATCCAGCAGTTTGCGACGCAGTGAAGCCGCGGCGACGCGCGTTGGATTCGTGTGCACCTGCGTGCTGACCGCGCGTTGCGGTGTGATCTCAACCGCGCCCGTTTCAACCGGCAGCTCACGCGCTGCGCGACTCCGCGTGCGACGCACCACGATGGCGGGCACAGGCATCAGTGCAATCAATGCCCAGAACAGCGGCTGTGAAGACAGCGGTGCCGAGAGTTCACCACGATTCGTGCGACGAATCGGAAGCACATCGCGTTCCGCGTCAGCCGCATCGTCAGCGATAATCTGTCCGCGGGTGATCGGCAGCTCCAGTGAATCGGAGCTCGCGACGCGATACTCTTCGGCGTACGGATCAAAGTACGGATACTTCACCACCGGAATGACCAGACGTCCTTCACGCTCCGGTGTGACCAACCAGTCAAACTCCTTGGTGCCGCGCACGTACTGGCCGGTGGTGTCCACACGCACACGTTCACCCGCAGGCACAAGCGATGCCGAGGCCGTTTGCACGGACGGTCTCGGCCACAGCTTGACATTCCCGCGGCCGCCAAGACGCAGCGTCAGGACGACCGTTTCTCCGACGCGCGCGGACTTGAGATCCACAGACGCGGTGAGATTGACTTGACCCACAGTGCCTGCAAAGGCATCGGGCTGTCCTTCGAGCGGCAGTGGCTTCGCGTACAGCGTGACAGCGTCCGCGCGCACCACGGCAGATTCTTCCCGACTGAAATAACTCGAGGAGCGAGGGAGCGCGTACGTGAGCTGCGACGCGGGGATCGTGACCACGCCACTGGCCAACGGAAAAAGCGCACGCTGCAGCACGTGCGGAAACATGCGCTGCCCACCAACCTGCAGCGCCGCCAACGACTGCGGGCCGCCGAGATCATACGCCAGCACACCACGCAGTTCGGCAGGGACAACTTCAGGATTTCGTCGCATGCGCGCCTGCGCACTCTCGCTAATGAACACACCCATTTCATACGTGGCCTGTTGCCCCACGTACACGGTGTCAGGCACCATCAGCACGTGAAAACCAACCGGCTGTCCGGGATTCAGCTGCACACGATTCTGAATCACGGGCGAACGCGCTTGCGCGCCAGCGCGGTTGCCTGTCAGGCCGCAGAGCAGCAGGAACATCACAAGGGTCGCGCGCGTCTTCACCAGTCGCGCCCGCCCGGCGGAGGTGGCTGCCGCGTCATGCGCTGCTTCCGTCCTTGCACATCACGCTCATCACGCGCGGCACTGTTCAACAGGGCTTCGGCTTGCGATTGATCCAGCTGACCTGGTTGCGGGTCCGTCTGGTCGGACTGCCCACCTTGTTGATCATTCTGCCCACCGCCACCGCCACCACCCATCGGCGGTTCGGGGCGCAGGGCAAGCTCGTAGTTCCACTTGCCGTCGATGTCGCTGAAACGATCCGACAGATACGACCGCAGCAATGCGCGTGCCGCCGCGAATGCGCTCTTGGCACTATCGCCTTGCGTAACGCGACCCTCGCGCAGCTTGGACAGTCCGGCGTTGTACTGCGCGCGTGCGCGCACTTCACCATCGGCGCCGCGACGAACAGATTCAAACAATTCATTGGCTGCCGCGAGCGAATCGGCTTCGAGCAGCGCCGTGGCAAGATTATAGCGTGTCTTGACTGTGGTATCACCGGCGGCGTACTGCGCTCGATACGCGCGCACTGCGCCGAGCACGTCGCCGCTTTCAAGACGACGCGCCGGGTCCGGGGCCTGCGCACACGCACCAAGCGCGAACAGCAGCAACATCGCCGCCGACGACGTGGCGCTCTTTGACAGCGCACTGGGCAACGGCGTGATTGCCGCCGCGGCTCGCGCTTTGCGCGCCGGACGTTGCATAAGCCACGTATCCAGCAGCAACAGCAACAAGGCCGGTGCCAGAAACCACGCAAAGCGAGACACGTGATCCTCGCGCGACGAAACGGAACGCCGTTCCGTTCGCAGCGATGACAGCGCCGCGCGTACGCGGCCCGCGCGGTCGGTGACATCAGCCGGCACGTACACGCCGCCCGACGCTTCGGCGGCCGCCTGCAACAGCTCGGGCATATGCCGCGTGATCACCACATTTCCCTGCTCGTCGCGCTTCTCGCGCGTGGTGTTGTTCACTTGCTCGGGAATGGTGGCACCTTCCGGTGTGCCAAAGCCAACCGTGACCAGCACCACACCCTGCTTTCCTGCTTCGGCAGCCGCGGCACGAACGTCTTCAATTGGCTCAAACGCTTCACCATCGCTCATGATGACCAGCGCCTTGTCCGACGTACTGGTTGACGCCGCCAACAACTCGGTGCCTTGCGTGATCGCGCGTGCAATGGAGGATCCCGCCTGACCCACCACATCGGGAGACAGATTCTCCAGATACAGTTCAAGCGCACCGTCGTCCGCTGTGAGCGGCGTGAGGATGTAACTGCGTCCGGCAAACGCGAGCAGCGCCATGCGATCGGCGCGTGAAGAGGCGCGCAGCCGTCGTACTTCCTGCTTCATGCGCTCCAAGCGAGACGGGCGCTCATCGCGCGCCATCATTGACAGCGACGCATCAAGCGCCACCGCCACATCAATGCCGCGTCGTGTTTCCTGCGAACTCAACACGCCCCACCGCGGACCGGTGAGCGCAATCGCACAGAGCAGCGCCACGCCGGTTAAACGAAACAGTTGACCACGACGGGAAGCGGGTGATGCGCCAAGCCTGGGCAACGTGCCCGCCGCGGCGAAACGTGCGAGACGAATGCGCCGACGCTGGCGCGCGCCGTTCACCGCGATGAATACCAGTAACGGCAACACCAGCACCAACGCCAGCGCAATGGGCCACGGCAAATCGAAACGCACGGGCCATGACGACAACATTTCATTCATGGCACAGTTCCTCGCCACGCCAGCACCCACACCTCACCCAGCAACGCGAAAATCGCCACCGCAAGCGGCCAGTGAAAACGTTCGGTAAACCGTACAAAACTTCGTGCGTCCACCGGCGAACGCTCCAGCTGATCGATCTGCCCAAAGATGGCTTCCAGCGCCTCCGCATCGCGCGCACGGAAATATCGGCCGCCCGATGACTCGGCGATTTCCGTGAGCAAGGCTTCGTCGATTCGCACCGGACGGTTCTCGTACCGCAGACCGAACAAGCCACGACCCACCGGAATGGGCGCCATGCCCTCACTGCCAATGCCGATCGCGTAAATGCGAATTCCAAACTGCGCCGACGCCTGGGCCGCGGTGCGCGGATCAATATCGCCACGATTGTTTTCGCCGTCGGTCAGCAGCAACATCACACGCGATCGACCGCCCGCGCTGCGAAGCCGATTGGCGGATGTTGCGATGGCCGTACCAATGGCTGTGCCATCCTGCAGCTGCCCGGGCTGCAAGTTGTCGATGGCCGCCAACACCACGGGATAGTCGGCCGTGAGCGGCACCTGCGTGAGTGCTTCACCAGAAAACGCAATCACACCAATGCGGTCGGTCGTGCGACCGGACACAAAAGCTTTGGCCTTGTCCTTCGCGACTTCCATGCGATTCTGCGGCTGAAAATCTTCCGCCAGCATGGAACTCGAAATGTCAACGACCAGCGCGATATCAATACCATCACGCGTGACGTTCTGCGTGCGGGCACCACTGCGCGGTTGCGCCAGCGCCACAATCAGCCCGGCAATGGCCAGCCACCGAAACCACGGTGCAACGCGGGCGAGTCGCGAGGCGCGATGCGGGCCGCTCGCGACCAAACCCGCGCGCGAAAAAATCAGCGCGGGGGGGCGCGTGCGTCGGCGCCACCAGATGAACACCGGTATCACGAGCAGCAGCAACAGCACCCACGGCCGAGCGAACTCGATGCTCGCGAACGTGGGCATGGGTGTCGCCCACCATTCCTTCAGCCACTCGATCACGCGACCCCCGCCGGCTCACGCGGCTCCGCGTCCTTCTTGCTTCGCGCGTCCTTTTCTGCCTGCGCGCGCGCCACGGCTTCGGCGTGTGCTCTGCGTACGCGCTCCACTTCTTCCACCGACTCCACCACCGCGCGCGCTTCCGCGGTCAGGTGTCGCGCGTCGGTTGCGGTGAGCGAGCGACGCGCAAACTTGACCGCATCAACCGCAACGAGCAGTTGGATCAGACGAGCGAGCGGTACACGCGTGTCGTCGCCGACCACCGACAGCAACTCGGCGCTCGTTTGCGCACGCGAAGTCGCCGGAATGCGCGCCGACAAATAGCCGCGCAGAATGTCGAGCGCGAGTACAGCAGCGCGTCCGTGTTCACCGGCATCAGTGAGCGCCAAACGATCGAGTCGATCAAACGCGTGCAGCGCGTGTTCGTACGCGCCAAGGCGAGGCCCCGTAGACATCGACACGGCCGGCTTGCGACGGCGTCGCCAGAGCACGTAGGCAAGCGCCGCCAGCGCGACCAGCACAAGCGCCGCAATCCACCAGCGCTGCCACCACGGTAGTTCCTGCTCGAACACCGGCTTGGCCGGACGCGGAACATGTTCCGTGGTATCGGCGCTCAGCACGCTACGGACGTACACACCATGGTTCGCGAGGGCCACCGTCACGGTGTCGTTACCGATGACGACCAGCACCGGATCCCAACCCGTGTTCACACGCCCGGTGTCCCAGGCGGACACCACGAACTCGGCAAGTTCTTCGCGCGTGGCCACGTCGGACGGTCCGTCGCGACGAGACATTGGAGCGCGCGGCGCAATTTTCGCGGACGAATCGGACAGCACCGGCCAGATCACGGTGGCGTTGGTTGGCACGCGCAACCGAACCGTCATCGTGAATGGATCACCAACCGTGACTGTATCGGGGCTCATGACAACGCCCGCCTGCACGCGATCGCGCGGCGCTTGCGTGCCCTGCACCGACGCAGTGGATGCGTATCGCGCACCGCGCATCCCGGCCCAACTAGTGTCGGTTGCTTGCGCGGCGAGCAGGGACAACGGTGCCGCGGCTAACAGCAGAGATGCACTCGAAACAAACCTCCGGAGCGCCTTCATCACGCCGCCGACGGTTTAGCATTTGGCCGCACAGCAGTGCGCACCGCACCGTGCGCACGACGCGCGCGTGCGCGGAAGAACTCCAGCAACGGCTCCACGTAGCCCGTGTCCGTTCGCACCAGCACTTCATCAATTCCGAGACGGCCAAACAACTTCTGACGAACCTGCTGTTCACGCGCAATCTGTTCTGCAAACCATGCACGCACGGCCGGATCGCTCGTGTCGACATCAACGACGTCGCCCGACTCCGGATCAATCAGGCGCGCGGCACCGATATCGGGGAGCGTCAGCTCGGCCGGATCTTCGATCGTGAGCGCGATGACATCGTGGCGCTGCGCGAGCCGTGTGAGCGGACCTTCGAGCGTATCGCCCACAAAGTCGGAACACACAAACACGACCGAACGGTGCGGCAGCAATCGTCCAAGCCGCTCGAGAGCAATCGCGTAATCCGTGCGGCGCCCGACCGGTTGAATCGCGAGCAGATCACGAAGCACACGCAACGCGTGGCGCCGACCTTTGCGCGGTGGCACCGCGTGCTCGACGCGATCAGAAAAACACAGCAGTCCCACACGATCGTTGTTGCGCACGGCTGCGAGCGCCAGCACGGCCACGAGCTCGGCTGCGACTTCCGACTTGAACCGCGCGCCCGTGCCGAACTGCGAGGATCCGGAAACGTCGAGCGCCAGCATGACCGTCAGTTCACGCTCTTCCACGTAGCGTTTGACGAACGGGCGCCCCATGCGCGCCGACACATTCCAGTCGATCGTGCGCACTTCGTCGCCCGGCTGGTATTCGCGCACTTCTGCGAACTCCATGCCCTGCCCTTTGAAGAGCGAGCGATAGTCACCCGAGAACTGCGAATCGACCAGGCGCCGCGTCCGTAACTCGAGACGCCGCACCTGACGCAGCACGTCGGACGGGACGACCAGCGGTTCGCTCACGACGTTTCACTCACGGCGCTTCGACGCGCCCCAGAATGCGACTTACAATCGCATCCGTCGTCACACCTTCCGCGTCCGCTTCAAACGTGGTGAGCACACGGTGACGAAGCACGTCGGGTGCGATGGCCTTCACGTCATCAGGTGTGACAAAACTGCGACCGCGCAAAAACGCGTGCGCACGCGCCGCCTGACCAAGCGCGATGGTGGCGCGCGGCGATGCCCCAAACTCCACCAGCGGCACGAGATCCGCGAGACCAACATCTTTGGGATATCGCGTGGCGTGCACCAGCTCCACGATGTAGTCGACGAGGCGATCGTCCATGTACATCTCCGCAATACGCTTGCGTGCGTCGAGCAACTGCACCGGAGATGCGACCGCGTTCACCGGAATCTTCTCGCCGCCCGCCATGCGACGCAGGATTTCTTTTTCTTCGGCCCGCGTGGGATAACCGACACGCAGCTTGAACATGAAGCGATCGACCTGCGCTTCGGGCAGCGGATAGGTGCCTTCCTGTTCAATCGGATTCTGCGTGGCGAGCACCAGAAAGGGCTCGGCCAGCGGATACGTGGTGCCGCCGATGGTGACCTGCTTCTCCTGCATCGCTTCGAGCAGCGCCGCCTGCACCTTGGCCGGCGCACGATTGATTTCGTCTGCGAGAATGATGTTCGCGAAAATCGGACCGTGCTTGACGCGGAACTCACCCGTTCCCTGATCAAAGATCTGCGTGCCGATTACGTCGGCCGGCAGCAAGTCGGGCGTAAACTGAATGCGCTGAAACGTGGTGTGCACCGTTTCGGCCAGCGTGCGAACGGTGAGCGTTTTTGCGAGACCAGGCACACCTTCAAGCAGCACGTGACCGCCGGTGAGCAGACTGATCATCAGTCGCTCGACCAGATAGTCCTGCCCCACGATTCGCCGCGCCACTTCGTGCAGCACCGCCTGCACCAGCTGCACATCGGCGTTGGCACTGCCGCTCACGCCGGCGCTCGCATCCGTCTCACGTCGAACCGCGGATGGCGACGAAACCGGAACAGGAGGAACTGTCAACGCGATCTACTCCACTCAAGAGACAGAAAGACCCGCGCCTGGACGCGGGACGGTAGTCACAACCCAGCACTCAACGCTGTTACCCGCCGCTGAGCGCTTCGATCACCGATCGCTCACGCGCCGAGAGCGGACGGCTCTCGCCCACGCCCAGCTCGCCGAGTTCCACCGGGCCGTATCGCGTGCGAATCAGACGTTCCACCGAGAGTCCAAGTGCTTCACACAACCGTCGCACTTCGCGCGTACGCCCATCAATCAATGTGATCTCGAACGACCACCGACGCTCTCCCAACGCCTCGGCCCGTACTTCAACGGGATGAACCGGGCCATCATCAAGCTGAATTCCGCGACGCGCCTGACGCACAGCACCCGGTGCATCACCACGCACAATGGCCACGTACGTACGCTCCACCTCACGACTCGGATGCGTGAGACGATGCGCCGCCTGTCCATCGGTGGTGAGCAACAACAACCCTTCGGTGAGAAAGTCGAGTCGACCCACGTACACCAGCCCAGGTACCGGCGCCACCAACTCAAACACGGTGGGGCGGCCCTCTGGATCCGACTTGGTTGTCATGACACCAGACGGCTTGTGCAACACGATCCATGTGCTGCTCGTCACGGCCACTTTGACCGCGCGCCCGTCGACGGAGATGACATCCTTGACGGAATCCACGACCTGTCCCGTGAGTGCCGGAATACCGTTCACCTGCACACGGCCAGCCAACACGAGCTTCTCCGCTTCGCGACGCGACGCGATGCCGGCGCGTGCCAGCGCACGTTGGATGCGCATCGGACCTTCAGCAGTCGGATCCACTGGCGTAGTGTACGGATCGCGTTTGGGTGCCGACTTGCGCGGACCAACCGAGCGCTTGGGTCCGTCCGCAGGCTTCGCACCATCTCTACGCTTGGCACCAGAGGGCGGACCCTTCGTTGGACGCTTGGGAGGACCCTTGGGCCGATCGCGACCGGTCATTCTGCGTTCACGCCGAGAGACTCTGCGCGATACGGATCGGCGTCGTCCGCCTCATCGGCGTCCACAGCGTCGTCAACATGACCGGTGTCATCAATGTCCGTCGCGAGATCGACGGCCACGGACTCATCCACGGTGTCATCGACGGCGTCATCGACGGCCTCGTCCGCGACAACGTCAGCAGCCATACCGTCGCCAACCGCCTCCGCGACCTCCGCGTTCTCCGACACGGCCACTTCATGCGCACCCAACGGCAACAGCGGCGGCGCTGGCTCGACGGGGGTACCCACCAGACCACCCGCGCCACGCAAGGCAATCGCCAGTTCATCCGCGCGCGGCAACTCTTCGAGATGACGCAAACCGAACTGTTCGAGGAACAGCGGCGTGGTGCCGTACAACAACGGGCGACCAATGCCTTCGCTGCGACCGACCACATCGATGAGATTGCGTTCGTGCAGCGACTTGAGCACACTGCCAACCGCGACACCGCGAATCTCCTCGATTTCCGCGCGACCGATCGGCTGGCGATACGCAATGATGGCGAGCGTTTCCAGCGACGGAGACGACAACCGCTGCGGACGCACCGACACATGCGCGCGTTCGATCGCTTCGGTGTACTCCGGGCGCGTGAGAATCTGCCAGCCACCGCCCTGTTCGATCAGCTCGACGCCGTGCCCATCCACGTCATAGTGTTCGCGCAACTCGTCGAGCGCCGCCGACAGTGCCGCCGGCGTTGCCTCGGGATCGAGCGTGGCGAGGGCTTCAACAGCAATCGGGCGCGGGCTCGCAAAGAGCGCCGCTTCAAGCAGCTTCGCTAACGGCGTCACGACGTTCGATCTCCACCATGGCAAACGGGGTTGGCTGGGCCACGCGCACTTCTCCGAGCTTGGCCATTTCAAGTAGCGCGTGCAGCAAGGACAACACCTGCCACGGCTCCGCATCATTTCCAATCACATCACGCCACAAAAAGTGGCGACGCAGCGTGAGCAATCTGCGTACGGTGGCCATTGCGCCGTGCATATCCAGCGCACGCGCCACCACTTCGTGCATCGTGGGCTCCTTCGTCACACGCATCACGCGATCCACGGCCGCCAGCAAATCGGCCAGTGACAGCACGAGCGGCGCCACCTGCATTTGCACATCGGCCTGTGGCACCCACGAGCGCGCAAATCGGTTGCGACGCTCCTCGCCGCGACGCTCCAGCAGATCGACCACTTCACGCATCTGCTGGTACTCGAGCAGTCGACGCACCAGTTCGGCGCGCGGATCTTCCCACGTCTCTTCACCTTCCGCGCGCGGCAACAACATCTGTGCCTTGATGCGCAGCAGACGCGCCGCCATTTCGAGATAGTCCGCCGCTTCATCCAGTCCGAGCGTGCTGATGCGCGCGAGGAACTGCTCCGCGATACGGGCAATCGGAATGTCGTAAATGTCGACCTGCTCATCGCGAATCAGCGACAGCAACAAGTCGAGCGGGCCCGAGAACTGATCGAGCTCGACGAGGAATGGCGGATGAGCCGAGTCCGTGGGGCGGAACGAGGGCGCGATCACGTGAGCGGGTTCGGGAGCATGAAAGGAAGATACAGCCGTTCAGCGAACGACTGCACGAAACGGGCGGGGCCAATAATCACGTTGCCAAATCCGGGCACGAAGTACATGCACGCCAGCAGTACCAGAACGCCGGCACCAGCCAGCCGCGTGTACTGCCGCGCCAGGCTGGGCGGCAACAGATATTTGAACACGTGCGAGCCGTCGAGCGGCGGGATCGGGAGCAGGTTGAACACCACCAGCACCATGTTCAGGAAGATCCCCGTGATGGCCATGCGCTGCAGAATCGCCAGCGGCACCACGGCCGCGGGAAACGCGCTGCCCAGCCATCCGAAGAGCACGGCAAGCGGAATACAGGCCAACGCAATCAGAAAGTTGGCCGTGACCCCGGCCAACGATACGATGATGTCGCCTCGACGCAGATTCCGGAAGTTACCCGGGTTGACCGGGATGGGTTTCGCCCCGCCCAGAATCGGCGCTCCCGCCACCGCGAGCATGATCGGCAACAACAACGTCATGAACGGATCGATGTGGGAGATCGGATTCCACGTGAGACGCCCGAGCGAATACGCGGTCGCGTCTCCCTGTTTGAGAGCCGCCCACCCGTGTGCGTACTCGTGGGCCACCATCGAATAGAGCAGGACGGGGCCAATGAGGAGGAGCTGCTGCCAGATCAACGCGGGGAGAGTGGAGGGAACCTGCGCCCGCGACACGACGTCGAACATTCGGAGGTCGAACGTAACGAATACGTGCGAGCAAGCAACTGTGGATAACCTACTGCACACAGCGGAACGTGTCCACCACTCTCGCCGTCCAATGGCAGCGGGAAGTGCCGGCGTGGCCACTTCGCCGCCGGAGATGAGTTGACACACCACGATTGTCGAGCTACGTTTGTCGGTCTACCCTGAGTGGCGTAGCTCTGCGCAGCGAGTGCGTGTTGCCGCGTCCCAATCGTAATTCTCGAGCAAAGACCGTTCCGTGCCGAATATCAAGTCGTCCAAGAAGGATCTTCGGAAGTCGCGCGCCGCCGCGGTGCGTAACCGCGCCCAGCGGTCCGCTCTCCGCACCGCGCTGAAGAAGGCCAAGACCACCGAAGCCTCGGCTGACGAGCGCACGAAGGCGGTGTCGCTGCTCGATCGCGCCGCGCGCAAAGGCCTCATCCATGCGAACGCGGCCGCTCGTCAGAAGAGCAGCATCTCACGCATCGCTTCAGCCGCAGTCTGACGCGGTTCGATCCCGGTAGTGAAAAGGGGCCGGTGTCCATCGCGGACACCGGCCCCTTTGTGTTGTGTGTGCGATCCGTCAGAACGCCGCGAGCTCCCCGCCGCACCGCTCGCAATACCATTCCGTTGGCAGATTCATCGTGCCACACTCGGTGCAACGCAGCGTCTTCTGCGCGTCGCCCGTTCCTGGAGCACGCGGTGCGGGCGGCGCCGGCGCCTGCGGATCAATCACCGACCGCAAGAACGCCAGTTCATCAAACGCGCCAGATTGCGAGGTGCCGGCCTGCGGCGTACCGGCCTGCGGCGTGCCGGCCTGCGGCGTGCCTGCGTCAGGCGCCACGCCACTCGCGGGCTCCTGCCCTGTGGTGGCATCGCCAAACACGTCGACCGACTCACTCGACAGCTGGCTTCGTTCATGATTCTCGGTGAGTTCGAACTCATCGGCCGTCTCGCGAGCTCCGATCGGCTCACTCGTGATATCGCTCAGATCACCAAGTGACGGCACGCTGACCGGCGTCATCGAGCCGAGCCAATCCGGTGTTTCCACCTCGGCGCGCGATGTCTCGATCGGCATTTCCTGCGTGACGTCAATGTGATCGAGCGAACGCGACGTGTCCTCAATCGGCGCTGGCGCTTCAACGACGTCAGGAACGGCCGGCTCGATCTCGGCTTCAACCAACGTTTCGACCACTTCCGGTCGCGCCCGATCGAGCAGCATGCGCACATCTTCACGCTGCGCGTCGAGCGCGCCGCGCTCCGTTGTGAGTGACGCGAGCGATGCTTCAACTCGCTCCCGCACTTCATTCCACTTGCCGTCGTCGTACTCACCCACGGCATGTCGCAGCATTGCTTCCGCGCGCTCGTCTTCTTCGCCCTGCGCGAGCTCACCGAGCTCACCCGCCTGCGTGTCGAGGTTGGCGAGCAACTGCTCCAGACCTGGTACGTGCGCGTGCAGCGACGTCATAACCTGCGTGCGACGCGCTTCGTAGTCGCTGTGAACACGGCTGTACACGTGCTCCGGCGTCGAATCCCGACGCGCTTCGAGCGCGCTGAGCCATTCGTCAAACCGATGACGTTCCGCGACCAGCGCGCGCACGTCATCGATTGACACCGGGGATTGCTCCGTCATGCGAAAACTCCGAGTGAACGACAGCCAACAGTGCGAACGATTGCTCGACGATGCACGAAGCATCGGCGCCCCGTGCTTCATGTTACTCCAATAGACGACTCATGTCACACCGTGATACATCGTGCTCCGGTGGTGAGAGCGGGTACTCAAGACGCCGCGAACACCACCCGACCACCCACCACGGTATAGCGGGCCTGACCCGTGAGTTCCACGCCGCCGTAGGGCGTGTTGCGCCCCTTCGACTTGAACTGCTTAGGATCAACCGTCCAGACGCGGTTGGGGTCGAACACGGTGACATCACCCAGGCTGCCCGCGCGCAGCGTGCCGCCCGGCAGACCGAACACCTTGGCCGGCTTGCACGCCATGCTGTCGACCATGGCCGACAGCGACATCACCCCGCGATGCAGCAACCACGTGCAATTCACGCCGAGCGCCGTTTCGAGGCCCACGATGCCATTGGGCGCGTCGGCGAATTCACGTTCCTTCTCGTCGTAGTGATGAGGAGCGTGATCGGTGACGAGCAAATCGATCGTGCCATCAGCCAGCCCCTGCTGCAGCGCTTCCACATCTTCGGCGCTTCGTAGCGGCGGATTCATTTTGGCGTTCGTGTCGTACTGACCGACACGTTCATCGGTGAGCGAGATATGATGCGAGCACACTTCCGCCGTCACGTTCACACCGCGTTCCTTGCCCCAGCGAATCAGCTCCACCGAGCCTTTCGTACTCATGTGACACATGTGAATATGTCCGCCGGTGCGCTTCGCGAGCAGAATGTCGCGGATCACATAGATCTCTTCGGCTTCGTTGGGAATACCTTTGAGACCAAGGCGCGCGCTCACGGCACTCTCGTTCATTGATCCGCCGTGTGCGAGCGACATGTCCTCGCAGTGCTCGGCCACCGGTACCCCAAACGTGCGTGCGTATTCAAGCGCGGTACGCATGAGTTGCGAGCTCGACACCGGATACCCGTCATCGCTGAACGCCACCGCACCAGCGCTGATCATTTCGCCCATTTCGGCCAGCGTTTCGCCCTTGGAGCCAACGGAGATCGCCCCGTACGGATACACACGCGCGAAGCCCGCGGCTTCACCCTGACGCTTTACAAAACCAACGGTGGCCTGGTTGTCGGTGACGGGTCGCGTGTTCGGCATCGCGCACACCGCCGTGAATCCGCCGGCGGCGGCCGAATGGGCACCCGACTTGATCGTTTCCACATCTTCGCGGCCTGGCTCGCGCATGTGCACGTGCACATCAATCATGCCGGGTGTGACCACGAGACCGGCACAGTCAATCACCTCGGCACCATCGGGCGTGCCGAGCGATGCGCCACACGATTCGACTTTGCCATCACGCAGCAACACATCACCGACGACATCCATGTTTTGCGACGGGTCCACAATCCGACCGCCGCGCAGTAACAGATCGCGAGACATCAGCGGGCTCCTCCCTTGGCCGCGTCGGCCAGATCGGGACGCCCACCGGCGAGCAAATAGAGCACCGCCATGCGAACAGCAACGCCGTTCGTGACCTGATGCAGGATGACAGAATGCGGGCCGTCGGCCACGTCTGAATCGATTTCCACGCCGCGGTTCATGGGGCCGGGGTGCAGGATGAGAAGGTCATGCGGCGCCTTGTCGAGGCGCTCGCTCGTAACACCAAAGACACGATTGTATTCGCGCAGCGACGGGATGTAGCCCGCTTGCATGCGCTCCAGCTGCAGACGCAGAATGTTCAGCGCCTCTGCCCATTCGATCGCCGCTTCAATACGGTCAAACACCTGCACGCCAAGTTCTTCGACCGCGTTGGGCAGCAGTGAACGCGGTCCGCACACGGCCACTTCCGCACCAAGCTTGCGCAGTCCGTGAATGTTGGAGCGCGCGACACGCGAATGCAGCACATCACCAACAATGCAGACGCGGCGTCCAGTCAGATCACCGAACCGATCGCGCAAGGTGAGAATGTCGAGCAGCGCCTGCGTGGGATGCTCGTGCGTTCCATCGCCCGCATTGATCACGTTGCTGTCGATGCGCTCCGCCAGGAATCGCGCGGCACCTGATGCCGGGTGACGAATCACCACCATGTCAATGCGCATCGCTTCAAGATTGCGCGCCGTGTCCACCAGCGTTTCGCCCTTGGACACACTCGAGCCGGACGAGGCCACATTCACCGTGTCCGCCGACAGTCGTTTTTCAGCAAACTCGAACGAGACGCGCGTGCGCGTTGACGCTTCGAAAAACAGATTGACGATCGTCATGCCGCGCAGCGTCGGCACCTTCTTGATCTGTCGTTCGCTGACTTCCTTGAATGGAACGGCCGTATCGAGAATGAGGCGAATCTGGTCCGCTGTCAGTTCATCGAGACCGAGCAAGTCTTTGCCGAGCGGACCATTCATACGCTGATGTGTTGCAATGTTTGCATGCAGTCCGTTCACGCGGCGTCGCGGTCCGCGAGAATGACGGCATCGCGTTCGTCCACTTCGGAAATGAAGACGTCAACACGCTGATCCGGAGAGACCTCGACCGTGCGGCCCACAATGTCGGCGTGAATCGGCAGTTCGCGTCCGCCGCGATCAACGAGCACCACAAGGGCAATACGCGCCGGCCGCCCGAAATCAGCGAGCTCGTCGAGCGCCGCGCGAATGGTGCGGCCGGTGTACAGCACATCGTCCACAATGACCACGCGCTTGCCGTCGAGCGACAAGGGCAGCTGCGTACGTCCAACCACCGGTCGTGGTCCGACGGTTTGCAAGTCGTCGCGATAGAGCGTGATGTCGAGCGCTCCGCGCGTGACGACCACTTGTTCCTGTGCTTCGATCAGGCGAACGAGTCGTTCGGCGAGCTGCACGCCCCGGCGCTCAATGCCAACAATCACGAGATCATCGGTGCCGCCGTTCAGCTCAACGATCTCGTCGGCCATGCGACGCAGCGTGCGATCCATCGCGCGTGCATCGAGCAGTGTGGTGGGTTTGGACATGCGCGCAATATATGCAACAACAAACGGGTCGCACGTCCCTGAGGAGATGCGACCCGTTGTTTTTTACGAGCGAGCGTCAATCACGTTCACGCGGCACAGCGGCGCCGGTTACCACTCACGCGGCGAGCTTGGCGCTTCTGGCGCATCCAGTGCGGAAGCGCCGCGCGGAGCGGTCCATGCGTTCGGGAACGGTGACAGGTGACGAGCCGCCGTGCGGGCCGAACGCAGGCGTGCCTTGTTGACCACCGGAAGCGTGCAGGTGGCAGCGTACATGGCCAGATCGGAGGCCGCATCGAGCGTGGCCTGCGCGAAGCCGTGGCACCAGTCGGGTCCGTACGGATGGGTGCTGGCCCGCTCCTCAACGCCGCGGCCAAAGGCGACACACTTGTCGGCCGCCTCGCGCAGGGTGCGGCTGCTGGCCAGGTGCGCCACGACCACGTGGTAGCCGTCCCGGCGACCCATGTGGTAGCTCGGGCTCTGCAAAGACTCACCAGCGGTTGGCTCCACCACACCGGCGGCGACGCCGGTGAGCAGCACACACAGCTGCGAGAAGTGGCTGCGGGCGGCTTCGATTGGTGGATCTTCGACGATACGCGACATAGTCTGGTTCCTCGGAGGGACGAATCCGGCGGAGCAAAGCGCAATAGAACGCATCACCGCCGGTGGCACAATGCTTCTGTGCCTACATCTGTGCCTCAGAGCAAGGGCCGTGCCGCGAAGCGACCACATCCGTACCGTCTGATTTCCCTCTCTCAGAGGAGAAATGGGCGTATTGAGCGTCGCGCGAATACACCGGTCGCTGTGGCGCGTGCGCCTCAGGTGGTCAGGTGTGTTATTCGCGCAACGCCTAACGATCAGCCGGCGTACAGGTGCAGCTCTTCCCCTACAAAATCGGCCATCGCCATCGTCTCCTTCCAGTCCGGATGACGTAGCGTCACGTGGCCGTCGGAGAGCAGCGTGGCCTTCCAATCACGGCGTGGCGACCCCACCGGAATCAGATCCACCGCCACGATGGCGTCTCCGCACCGCGCGCGGAGCCGGTCCATGCCCTCGATCCGCTGGATCCGCCCCTGGCCGTGGGCGCGCTTGGTAATGCAGGCGCAGTTGTACTTCCGGTCGACGGTCAGCGAAAAGCGCCCGTGCACTTCGGCGTCGGCCCACCCCGTGAACAGATCGATGTCCGATTGGAAATTCATGAGGTCTACCGTGCGCGCACCGGGCGGACGCGCGGCGACTTCACCAAACACCACTTCGCCGTCGGATTTCTTGTACCACTCCATGTGCGTGAAGCCGGTCTCGAACTCCAGCGCCTTGAGCACTTCGGCCCCCATGGCGCGTCCACCAGCGACGGCCGGATCGTCCACGTTGCGGTAGCTCAGCGTTTGCGGACTCACCCATTCCAGCGTGCGGGCCACGAGCGGGCGTGGGCGATAGTAGCCCACATGGAAGTATTCAATCTTGCCGTTCGCGCACACCGTATCGAAGGTGAACTCTTCACCGTCAATGAACTCCTCCACGCTCACTTCTTCGATGTGACCGAGTTGCGCGAGTGCGGCATCAAGCTCGGCCTGCGAGTCGCAACGAAACGTGTCCTGGGAACCGGCACCGGCAATCGGTTTGATGATGCACGGGAAGCCAACTTTTTCGGCGCCGGCCTGCACCTCTTTGATTGTACGGGCCGCCACATGTCGTGGCACGCGCACACCGGCGGCGTCGAGGGCCTGCTTCATCAACTCCTTGTTGCGAAAGCGACTCGCCTGCAACGGCGTGAGCCCTGGTACGCCCAGTGCTTCGCGAATGGCGGCGGCAAGTTCAACACCCGGTTCCCACAAACAGCTCACGCGATCAATCGTGACACCACGCGTCCATTCGCGAACGGCCGCGATGGCCGCCGGTGTGTTGGTGAAGAGCTCAGGAATGGAGCGATAGTGCGACAGATTCTTGCGCGCGAGTTCCGGGAGTTCGTTCACGCCACCTGGCGCAACGCCCCACACCGTGGCGCCCACTTCGGCGAGACCACGCGTAAAGAGTGGCATCTCTCCCGGGAAACCCGGCATGATCATGAGGACATTGTGCGCCATGCAATTTCTCGCGAGCGGTGTGACGTCAGCCGAGGCGGACGCGCAGGGTGGATATGAGTCGACGCAGTGAGCGCACAACAACGTCGGTTTCCGGGTGACGCAAGATGATGAAGCCTTCGCCTTCGTAACTGCCCGTGGGTGTCTGGCCAACGGTTGGCAACCGATAGTCGGTCACGAGTGCGCCGAGCTCACGCACCACGGTGTCGATGCCTTCGAGCGCGGTCACGCGACCTTGGCCCTGGCCTCTGAGATACGCGGCGCCGACCGCGTATTTGCGCTCGGGAATGTCGAAGTGCCCGAACAACTGCACCTCGACCCAGGCGCGGACAAAATCAATGTCGTGCGCGCGTGAAATGATTGTGGTGATCTGTGCGCCTGGGGGTCGCGCCGCGATTTCTGAAATCGCGACGGATCCATCACTGCGGCGAAACCATTCGCAGTGCGACACGCCCGTGTCCATGCCGAGCGCGGCCAGTGACCGCGCGCCGATGTCACGAATGTCGTCGTATTTGGGATCGTCAATTTCACGTGGCAATACCACACACCACTGCACCCACGGCTGCTCCAGCACTTCAAGCGGCGTGGGATCGTAGTGTGTGAGCGAATGCCACACCGCTTTGCCGTTGATCGTGACGGTTTCGAGCGAATGTTCGCGGCCGCTCAAGAACTCCTCGAGCAGCAAGGGGTCGCCGGCGTGTGGTGGATGCTTGGACAGCCATGCACCCAAGGCGGCGCCATTTTCAATGCGCTCCGTGTTCCTTGCACCGGCGCCGGCGGGTGGTTTGGCAACCAGCGGAAATCCGACATCACGCGCGAACTGCCAGGCATCGTCGGCGGTCGTGACCAGGCAATGCCGCGCGCACGGCAATCCTGCGGCGCGCAACGTGGCTTTCATCAGGGCCTTGTCGCGAAACCGACGCGCCGCGTCGGGCCGCATGCCGGGCACGTTAAAATGCTCGCGCACTTCGGCGAGGGGCACTTGCAGCTGTTCGTACGCGCCGAAGAGCCGGTCCACGTTCCCAACGCGCGTGTGCAACTCACGCACGGCCCAGGTGAGTTGCGCGACGTCTGTGACATCATGGACTTGCCAATGCCCCACCAGGCGACTGGCGAGGCGCTCTGGGAGGTCCTCAAGCGATTGTTGCGCCACGACCGCGAGCTTCACTCCTGGCAAGGAGAGCGCGGCCTCGATCATTTGTGTGGCGGCTGGCGAGAAAATCGGACAGGCGAAAACAGCAGTCGTCACGGAGGCGGGGCGAGCGTCGAAGAAATGCGGCCAGCGGGGAACGCTGCTGCAGCTGCTGGCAGAGCGTCTGGCGATCGTGCTTGAGTGTACGCGTTACGGCGCCATGCACAACCAGGCGGCGGCGCTGATGCGCGCGGTGGCTTCAGCCTCCCCGGCCTTCGCCTTGACATACACCAAGGCGGATGTGTCCGTTGGCGTGCGCGTCGTGCACTTGGAGAGCTTGGTGGCCCGGAACTCACCCGATGCGTCACTCTGAACCGTGCCAAAATCGAGGTCGGTGGTGGCCCCCGGCGGCGCGCTCGCGGACAAGACGACCGCCGTCTTGGCCGGCCAGCCCTTGCCGCGAATGCTGACCTTCGCGCCTTGCATGGTGGGCTCCGCGCTCGCAGAAATCCCGGCCTGGCTTCCAGGTCGACTTGTTGTGGCCACCAGCACACTGGCGCAAAGCAGAAAGACGCCAAGCGCAACAACGGCGATGACAACAAACCGCCAGCCGGTAGGACGGCTGCGGTGAATCGGTTGGGCGGATGGCATGATGCGACTCCTTCAGTAGCAATCTGGGCGATCTTCCGCACTCGGGTCGCGCCGTGATGCGCCCCCGATCTCCTTGATATCTGGTGCGCCCGGGAAGGAATCGCAATGCGATGGCGCACAAAAGGCAAACCCCGCAACGATCAATGGGATCATTGCGGGGCGCACGGATGAGGCGAGATTCGAACTCGCGAGACGCTTGCGCGCCCACACGCTTTCCAGGCGTGCGCCTTAAACCACTCGGCCACCCATCCCAACGGTTTTTGTGTGACGTGCAACGGACAGGGTGAGATTCGAACTCACGATACCCTTGCGGGTACGCCGGTTTTCGAGACCGGTGCCTTCAACCACTCAGCCACCTGTCCTGGGCGCACTACTGCAGGGCGGTGATCTGCCTGCACGAGCGGTGCGGTAGCCCAAGGAATCTGAATATTTACCGGGTCTTCCAACGTGTGTCAACGTGTTGATGATCTGAGACTTCGGTGAAATACAGCTCAGCGCGAGGGAGTTGGCGCGCGTAATGCACGCGTAACACGTTGCGCGTGCGCATTCCCCGTGTCAGGTATCGTGCGGCGTGACCGCAGGATAGCTTGGCTTTTCTCTCCGATGTCGCCGTTCTGGCGCGTGCGGTGACGATGATGTCACCATTCCCTTCCCCGCCTTCCGCATGACCACACAATTCGGTCGCTTGACGCGCGGCCTTCTCGCCGCGCTGTTCGCAAGCGCTGCTCCGCTCTCAACGGCTGCGGCCCAAGAGGCCACCGGATTCATGGCTACGGTTGACAGCGCAGTTGGCGCCGTGAACGCCGTGATCAGCTCCGTCTTTTTCTACGACGTGTTCTTCTGGGACCCGGATCACGTCGTTCCGCTCGTCGTGATCTGGCTCGTGGTTGCCTCGATCTTTCTCACCGTGCGCATGGGCTTCATCAACATCCGAGCCTTCAAGCACGCGATTCAAGTGACCGCCGGTAAGTTCACGGATCCGAAAGCGGTCGGTGACGTCTCGCACTTTCAAGCGCTCACCACGGCACTCTCAGCCACGGTTGGTCTCGGTAACATTGCGGGTGTGGCAATCGCAGTGAGCATGGGCGGACCAGGCGCAACCTTCTGGATGATCTGCGCCGGTCTGCTTGGCATGACGGCCAAGTTCACCGAGTGTACGCTTGGTCAGCAGTACCGCGCGATCGGCGCTGATGGCAACGTGCTTGGCGGTCCGATGCAGTACTTGTCAAAGGGCCTCGCCGAAATGGGCATGGCCAAGTTCGGCAAGTTTCTCGCGGTGTTCTTCGCGATTCTTTGCATTGGTGGTTCGCTCGGCGGCGGCAACAGCTTCCAGGTGAATCAGTCCATGAACGCGCTGCAGGAAACGGTGCCGTTCTTTGCCAGCACGCCGTGGGCCTACGGATTGCTGATGACGGTATTGGTTGGCATCGTGATTGTTGGAGGCATCAAGCGCATTGCGTCAGTGGCCGACAAAATTGTGCCGCTCATGGCGGGTGTGTATGTGATCTCGGCGCTGACCGTGCTGTTCATGAACTTCAACCGCATTGGCTGGGCGTTTGGTGAGATCATGCGTGGTGCGTTCACGCCCGACGCCATGTACGGCGGCTTCATTGGCGTGCTCATTGTTGGCTTCCAGCGCGCGGCGTTCTCGAACGAAGCAGGTGCCGGTTCAGCAGCGATCGCTCACTCCGCGGCCAAGACGGATTATCCGGTGCGCGAAGGTATTGTGGCGCTCCTCGAACCATTCATCGATACGGTGGTGGTATGCACCATGACGGCGCTCGTGATCGTGATTACCGGTGCGTACAACAATCCGGAATACGCAAGCCTTGTCACGGGCAACCAGGGAGCAGCGCTCACGTCGCGCGCCATGGGTGAACAGCTGCCGTTCATGCCGTATGTCTTGTCGGGCGCGGTGTTTCTGTTCGCTTTCTCCACGATGATCTCGTGGTCGTACTATGGTGAACGCTGCTGGGTGTGGTTGTTCGGACCGAAAGCGTCCATGTCATATCGCATACTGTTCCTCTGCTTCGTATTTCTCGGCTCGATCATCACGGCGCGGAACGTGCTCGACTTTGGCGACCTGATGATTCTCGGCATGGCGTTCCCGAACCTTGTGGGTGTGTATCTCCTGCATGGCAAGGTGAAGCGGGAGCTCGACGAGTACTGGCGCAAGTACAAGGCCGGCGAGTTGAAAACGTTCAAGTAGTGGACGGAGGCACGGAGAAAAGCTCTATGCAGTTCTCCGTGCCTCCGCGACTCCGTGGGAAATGCAGTTTTGTATCTGCCGGACGCACCAACGCCAGCGGATTCAGCGCGCACTCAGCCCCTACGCGCCGCGAAAAACTGCCGGAGCAACTCCGCACTCGGCTCGGCATTCACCCCGCCGAGCACTTCGGGCCGGTGATTAAGTCGCGGGTGCCGCAGAATGTCACCGACTGAACCGGCCATACCGGCTTTGTCATCCCAGGCCGAGAATACCACGCGCCTCACTCGCGCGAGCACGATCGCACCGGCGCACATCGCACACGGTTCCAGCGAGATGTACATCGTGCAGTCGCGCAACCGGGCCTCACCGAGCGCGCGCGCCGCCTCTCGCAACGCGAGCACTTCGGCGTGCGCCGTGGCATCGCTCTCGTGCAGCATGCGGTTCTGCGCGCGCGCGATGACCTGCGCATCGCACACAACGATGGCACCGACCGGCACCTCACCAGCTTGGGCCGCCTCGCGCGCCTGCAGGAGTGCAAGCTCGAGGAACGCCAGATCATCAGGCGTGGCGATCACGCGCGGCGCCTCGCAACGGCACCACGCGTTTCACGCCGCGTCGTGAACAAGCGCGGCACATCCACTACGGCTGCCACCCATACTCGTCGCGCAGCAGTACCAGCAGTGCGTCCACCAGCGCCGACGCAAAGGCCGCGCGACTCTGCGGTGTGTCGCGCACTCCTGTGAAATGACACTCGATCTGAATCGCGTCCACGGATCCGCTGGCGCGCGATCCATGTCGCAGCGTGTTGTACCCGCCATTGAAATAGTCTTCGCCAACCAATGGCGCGGGCGCGGCCGGTGAGGGCACGGCGCGAAACCCTCGCGCTTCGAGTAATCCGCCAAGACTCGAGGGACCGCGCAGAATCTGAGCGGCCGTTCGACCACTACGGCGTGTGCTTAGCAAACTCGCGGTGCTGGTCGAACTGAAAGCATTCGACGCGGCAAGCGCGCCATCGTCGAGTCGCAGCTGTGTTCCGGTGAGCAAGTAGCCGAGCTCAAGACGAGGGATCGCATGCGCGTGTCCATGCATGTCGAGCACCAGCCCGCGCTGCCAACGACGCGCAACGTCGGCCTTGGCGGTATCTACCGCGGCGTGCATCCACTCCCAGGTGGGTCGGAGGGCCGCCGAGTTATTGACCGTGGCTTCCGTCAGATCACGATTCGCGTCGAACTTGCGACGATGCAGCAGATTCACGACCAGGTGCGGTCGACGTCCGGTGCGCGTGGCGAACGTGTCGGCAATTACGCGCGCCAGGTCCTGCGTATTGGTGTCGTTTGCGGTCACGCAGTCCGTGCAACTGCGGTCCGCCAGCTCGCCGGGAGCAAGCAATCCGCCGTGCGGCGCAATCAGCACAATGGGAGCGTCGCCGGCCGTGTACTGCACCCAGTTGCGGCTGTCGACATACGCGGTACCAACCGCGAACGGCCCGACCGGACCGACCGGCGTGGTGACCGGTGGCGGCGGCGGAGGTGGCGGCGGTGGTGTGGGTGTCCCGGGGGCAGTACTGCCACCGCTGCACGCGAGTACGAGCGCGGCACACGCGACGAAAAACACGCGGCGGAATGAACAAGGCAATCGTTGCATGCAGGGAGGATACGAAGCCTCCCGTGCTCGCGACAGGCCAGCAGGACAGGCCTGTCGCGGCACAGCGGCCCTTAGTAGTTCACCGTGACGCTCGCAGAGCAGGTTGTGGTGCCGGCGTTGCACACGCGGTACGTGTTGGATCCCGTGCCCCGCCCAAGATTGTCAGTGTAGCTCGTTCCCGTCACCGTGGCGATCTGCGTGTTG
This sequence comes from Gemmatimonadaceae bacterium, assembly GCA_051859245.1. Classification (GTDB taxonomy): domain Bacteria; phylum Gemmatimonadota; class Gemmatimonadetes; order Gemmatimonadales; family Gemmatimonadaceae; genus JAABRT01. Next base: position 877,178 of record JBHYGA010000005.1, on the reverse strand, counting down.
TTTCGGAACACGTCGACACTCGACGTTGCATTGGTCCATGCAAGGTTGGCGCGCTTGTTCGGGCCCTGCTTCGTAACAGTAAAGCTCAGTGTTGGATTACCACTCGGCGGCGGTGTGACGGTGCCACCATCTGATGCGGTGCCGATGTACAGCAACTCATTGGGTGAACCGGTACCCGCGCTACTCACCCGACCGGTGCTTGCATTCCCGACCAACGCCGATGCCACCGAGGTCGGTGACGCATTGGGGTTCGCCTGCAGATACAGGGCCGCCGCTCCCGCAACATGCGGGGCGGCCATTGAAGTACCGCTAATCGTGTTCGTGGCGGTATTGCTCGTGTACCACGCGGACGTGATGCTGCTGCCGGGAGCAAAAATGTCGAGGCACGAGCCAAAGTTTGAGTACGAGGCACGGGCATCCGTGTTGGTGGTTGCACCAACGGTGATGGCGCTGGCGGTGCGCGCCGGCGAGTAGTTACAGGCATTCGCACCACTGTTGCCGGCGGCGACCACGAACGTAATACCACTCGCCACAGCGTTCGCGACCGCATTGTCCAAGGCTGTGCTGGCGCCGCCGCCGAGCGACATGTTGGCCACCGCGGGCCGCTGCGTCTGTGCGGCTACCCAGTCCACGCCCGCAATCACGCCGTCCGTCGTGCCGGAACCACGACAGTCCAGCACGCGAACTGCGACGAGCGTTGTTGCCTTTGCGACACCCCACGTTGTTCCGCCAACGGTGCCCGCCACGTGCGTTCCGTGTCCATTGCAATCACTCGAGCCGCGCCCATCACTGATCGCGGTAAACCCGCTCACCACGCGCGAACCAAAATCCGTATGCGAGGGCAAGATGCCGGTGTCGAGAATGTAGGAACGCACACCAGCACCCGTTTGCTCGTAGACGTACGTGCCGTTAATCGGCCGGTCTCGCTGATCGATGCGGTCCAGCCCCCACGTGGCATTGCTTTGTGTGGTAGAAATCGACACGTCGATCACCGGTTCGATGTACGCCACGTTGGGATTTCTTTCGAGTGCCATCACCGCCGCGTCCGGCAGGGTCGCCGAGAATCCCTTGAGCGCCGTCGTGTAGGTGAAACCAAGGGTGCCACCATTTTGCGAGAGGAGCGCACGCGCCAGTCCAGGCACGTCTCGAACGTCATCGCGGAATACGATGATATAGTCGTTGCGCTGCACACCGCCCGCGTTCGATGCACTGAACATTGCCGATTCGCTGTCGAGCGCGGTTGGTGGTGTGGTGTCTGAGCAGGCGCTGAGAATCAGGGCGCCAACAAACAACGGGGTCAGGTGCCGCAGCCGCATACGTGAGCCCTCAAAAGGTGGGACGGTGCGACGGCGAATCTGCCCCGGAGGGCCCTTGTCAGCACCGTTTGTCCCTAGAGCATTGGGACGAACGGGACAACCGTCAAGTAGGTAGAAGTGCCGATTTTTCTAGACGCGGGCTCGTGGGCGCGCTACTATCGCCCGCATGACTCTTTCACGACGCGATTTTGTGCTGCGGGTCACGGCAATGAGCGCGGCGTGGCTCGCAGCCGCCTCCGCCTGCCGCGACGCCACACCCGACGCCATCAGCCATCACCCCACGCCTGACACCCCTGTCGGTCCACAATCACTGCGCCATTTCACGGCGGAAGACGCGGCCGATGTCGAGGCCATCGCGGCACGAATCTTTCCAACGGATGAAACACCTGGTGCGCGTGAAGCGGGCGTGATCTTTTTTATTGATCAAAGCATGACCACGTTCGCCGTTGACCAGCAGCCGCTCTTCGCACGCGGCCTGCAGGAGCTCACTGACGCGGTGGCAAAATCACACCCGGGTGTTGCACGCTTTGCTGCGCTGAACGACGCACAACAGGATGCGCTGCTCCGCGAGATTGAACAGACAGAGTTTTTTGGCAGTCTGCGCTTCGCGACGATTGCCGGCATGTTCGCGCTGCCAAAGTACGGCGGCAACAAGAACTTTGTGGGCTGGTCACTGGTGAATCAGGAGCCGGTGTTCGAGTATCAGCCGCCGTTCGGCTGGTACGATCGACCCGAGAATCAACAGGCGCTGCTCGGACGCGTGCTCTGATGCCGACACGCCGCCTGCTGCAGACGCAGCCAACCGGGCGCACGTACGCGCAGGACACCGACGTGGATTTTGTCGTCATCGGGTCCGGGCCGGCCGGTGGATCGATGGCGCGTGAACTCACGCGACAGGGCTTTGATGTTGTGGTGCTCGAGCAAGGCCGTGCGTGGCGCCCGGAAGAAATGGATCACGATGAACTCGGCGCGTTCATTACGGAGAAATGGACCAACAACTCCCAGACGCAACCGCAAACGTACCGGCGCACCGACGCGGACGTCGCACAGCGCCGTCCGTACGTGGGATACGCCAAAGCGGTGGGCGGCACCTCGTTCCATTTCACGGGCAACTATTGGCGTTTCCGTCCAATCGACTTCAACGAGTTTTCGGCACGCGGCGGCGTGCCGGGCGCAGCGCTTGCAGACTGGCCGATTACGTACGACGAACTGGAGCCGTACTACTCGGCCGTTGAATGGGCCATTGGCGTGTCGGGATTGGCCAATGCCGCGCCGGGCGAACCACCGCACTCGCGTCCGTATCCGCTGCCACCGCTGAACGTGACGGGTCCGGGCGTGCTGCTCACCGCCGCGTGTGACAAGCTTGGGTGGAGCTCGATGCCCGCCCCCATGGCCATTCTTTCGCGCGAATACAACGGTCGTCAGCCATGTCACAACTGTGGCTTCTGTCTCGGCTTCCCGTGCGAGTGGGGCGCAAAGTCAGGTGCCAACTACACCATGATTCCGGAGGCGCTGCGTTCCGGTCGCTGTGAAGTGCGCAGCGAGTGTACGGTGTATCGCATCGAAACGAACGAGCAGGGGCGCGCAACGGGCGTGCTGTACTACGATCGCGACAAGAAGGAACAGCGTCAGCGGGCCAAAGCGGTTGTGCTGAGCGCGAATGGTGCGGAGTCACCGCGGTTGCTGCTGCTCTCGGCGAATACACAGTTCCCTGACGGTCTCGCCAACTCGAGCGGCCTGGTGGGAAAGCACTTCATGTTTAATGGTGCCGCGTTGTCACGCGCCGAGTTCGAACATGAGATCAATGGACATCGTGGCCCGGTGGTGTCGCGCATTTCGCACCACACCTATGAACTGGATCCGGCGCTCGGCTTTGTGGGTGGCGGCGGCTTCGATTTCCGGTTCGACGTACCGGCCATGTTGATGGCGCTTTCGTTGCCGCAAGGCGAACCGCAATGGGGCAGCGCGTTCAAGCATCGGTTGCGTTCATGGTACAACAATTCGCTGCTGGCGTACGCGCACACCACATCGCTGCCGGTCGAGACAAACAGTGTTTCTCTGGACCCCGAGCTGAAAGACGCGTTTGGCTTGCCCGCTTTACGCACCACATTTCGTGAGCATGAACATGACCTGCGGATGTATCGCTGGTTTCAGGAACGTGGGCGCGAACTGTTGCAGGCTGCCGGCGCGTTGCGCATTCATTCGGATCCCATCAACGAGGATCCCGGTTTCGCGGTGCATTTGCTTGGTACGTGTCGCATGGGTAATGATCCAACGCGGTCTGTCGTTGATCGATTCCACCGCACGCACGATGTTCGCAATCTGTTTATTGTGGACGGCAGTTCGTTTGTCACCAGCGGGCGCGGGCAACCCACACTGACCATTCAAGCGTTGGCATTTCGCGCCGCCGATCATATCGGACAGTTCGCAAAACGCGGCGAGATCTGACGCACGCTGCGATCTCTACTCCTTTCGAGCGATAACGTAATCGCTCCTCAGAGCAGGCGCCAAAAAACTTTCGGATTTATGTGATCTGGCGCACGCGTTTCGTCCATTAGTGTGATGAAACACGTATTATTTGGCCTTCACGGTGTACAACGTGGAGCAGTGCGTTCGTATTTAAAATCCCGAAAGACTCAAGGAGTCATCTCATGCTTTCAACGATTGTCATCATCCTGATCGTTCTCTGGGCGCTTGGCCTCGTCACGTCGTACACGATGGGCGGATTGATTCATATCCTGCTGGTGCTTGCAGTCATCGCGATCCTTGTTCGTGTCATTCAGGGTCGGAAAGTTTTATGATGACGCTCCGGAACACCAGCCTCGCGCTGTTGTTGTTTGCGTCGGTTAGCGTGACGGCATGCGCGTCGATGAAGCAGCAGGGTGCGGCGATTGGTGCCGGTGTCGGCGCGGGTGTTGGCGGCGTGATTGGCAATCAGACCGGCTCAACGGCTCGCGGTGCCATTATTGGCGCGGTGATCGGCGGCGCCGCCGGCGCCGTGATCGGACACCAGATGGATCAGCAGGCCAAGGAGATCGAACTGGCAATTCCTGGCGCAACGGTGGAACGCGTTGGGGAAGGCATTCAGATCACATTTGCCAGCGGTTTGCTGTACGACTTTGATTCCGATCGTATCCGATCCGATGCCGCTGTAAATCTGCGCAATCTGGCGCAGAGTCTTTCGAAGTATCCGAAAACGGATGTGCTGATTGTTGGCCATACCGATGCTACGGGTAGTGACGACTACAACATGCGTCTGTCGCAGCAGCGAGCGGACGCGGCGTCACGCTTTCTGACGGGCGAAGGCATTGCCAGCACGCGTTTGCGGACCTCAGGACGCGGCGAGCTGGAACCCGTCATGACCAATGACTCCGAAAGTGGTCAGCAGGCCAATCGTCGCATTGAAGTGGCCATCATCGCTTCAGCCGACGTACGGAAGCCGTAAATTCGGAATGCGCGTGTTCGCACGCGCAACCGAGGTGCTGTTGAACGAAAAAAGCCGCAGCGACGCAACCATTAGGTGCGTCGCTGCGGCTTTCTCGTGTCTACCAGCTACTCGGCGCGCGTTGAGGTAAACGCGAGGGCACCGTTCTCTCCGACGTCGGCAACGATGCGATCGCCTTCGAGGAAGCGCCCTTCGAGCACCGCCAGCGCAAGTGGATTCTGCACCATGCGCTGCACCGCGCGCTTGAGCGGACGCGCACCAAACGCCGGGTCATAGCCAGTATCGGCGAGCAACGCACGCGCAGCCGGTGTGAGTTCAATCGTGAGCTTTTTCTCCGTCAGCAGTTCGCGCAACCGCCCGAGTTGCAGGTCGACGATATGATCGATCTGCTCGCGGCCAAGCGGGCGGAACACCACGATATCGTCCACGCGGTTCAGAAACTCCGGCTTGAAGCTGCCGCGCAGCGCCGTCAGCACGCGCGCCTCAACCTCTGCGAGCGGCGTATCGGCGGCTTCCAGAATGTAGGACGAGCCCACGTTCGACGTCATGATGATCACGGCGTTCTTGAAGTCCACCGTGCGCCCCTGCGCGTCCGTAAGGCGCCCATCATCGAGCACCTGCAACAGCACATTGAAGACGTCCGGGTGCGCCTTTTCAATTTCGTCAAAGAGAATCACGCAGTACGGGCGTCTCCGCACGACTTCTGTGAGCTGTCCACCTTCTTCGTAGCCCACATATCCTGGCGGTGCACCGATCAGCCGTGCGACGGCGTGCTTCTCCATGTACTCCGACATGTCGATGCGCACCATGGCATGCTCATCATCAAACAGGAACTCGGCGAGCGCGCGCGCAGTCTCCGTTTTGCCCACGCCGGTTGGACCGAGAAAGATGAAGCTGCCCACGGGACGGTTGGGATCCTGCAAACCGGCGCGTGAACGGCGCACTGCATTGGCGACCGCCGCAACCGCTTCATCCTGACCGATCACACGCGTTGCCAGTACCGACTCCAGACGCGTGAGCCGCTCGCGTTCTGATTCCATCATGCGCGACACGGGAATGCCCGTCCAGCGCGCTACGATTTCTGCGATGTCGTCAGCGGCCACTTCTTCTTTCAGGAACTGCGGACGTCCACCGTGTGACGCGAGCTGCGCTTCCGCTGCCGACATATCGCGCTCCAACTGCGGAATGCGACCGTACGTGATTTCGGCGGCCATATTGAGATCACCAACACGCGTGGCCTTCTCGGCTTCAACACGTGCCTGCTCGATCTCCTGCTTGATGCGTCCCACGCTGCCCAGCACGTCTTTCTCTTGTTGCCACTGCGCTCGCATGCCCGACGCTTTTTCCTTGCCATCGGCCAGTTCACGCTCAAGCGTATTGCGTCGTTCCAGTGACGCTGCGTCGGATTCCTTGAGCAGCGCCTGTCGCTCGATTTCAAGCTGCACGATGCGACGCTCCACCTCATCGATCTCCTGCGGCACGGAGTCAATCTCAATGCGCAAGCGCGACGCCGCTTCGTCCACCAGATCGATGGCTTTGTCAGGCAGGAATCGATCGCCGATATATCGATCCGACAACGTGGCCGCGGCTACGACCGCACCATCGGTAATGCGCACCCCGTGGTGCGCTTCGTAGCGCTCCTTCAGTCCGCGCAGAATGGCAATGGTATTCTCGACGCTCGGCTCGCCCACAAAAACGGGCTGGAAGCGTCGTTCGAGTGCGGCGTCCTTTTCCACATGCTTGCGATATTCATCGAGCGTGGTCGCACCAACCACACGCAGTTCGCCGCGCGCGAGCATCGGCTTGAGCATGTTGCCCGCGTCCATGCTGCCTTCGGCTTTACCGGCGCCCACGAGCGTGTGCAGCTCGTCAATGAACAACACCACGCGCCCTTCGCTGGACGCGATTTCCTTGAGCACCGACTTGAGGCGTTCTTCGAACTCGCCACGAAACTTGGCTCCGGCAATCAGCGCACCGAGATCGAGCGACAACAGCTTCTTGTCGCGCAGTGACTCGGGCACGTCGCCGTTCACCATGCGCTGGGCAAGGCCTTCAGCGATGGCCGTTTTACCGACACCGGGCTCACCGATGAGCACGGGGTTGTTCTTGGTACGGCGCGACAACACCTGAATCACCCGCCGGATTTCTTCATCGCGCCCGATGACCGGATCAAGCTTGCCCTTGCGCGCGGAATCCGTGAGGTCACGCGTGAAACGCTCGAGCGCCTGGTACTGCTGCTCGGGCGTCTGATCTGTCACGGTGTGCGAACCGCGCACCAGCTTGAGTGCGTCCGTGAGCGCGGTGCGCGTGGCGTTGGCCGTCGTGAGCAGGCGCGCGCTGTCGGTGCCTTTGGCATCGCTGAGCGCGAGCAGCAGATGCTCGGTGCTGATGTAGGCGTCGCCGAGTGTCTGGGCGAGTTTGTCGGCGGCATCGAGGACTTGCGAGAGTTCGCGCGAGAGCGTGGGCTGCGCATCACTCTGCTTGGCGTAGCGCGTCGCCTCCTGTTCGGCCTGCTGTCGCAGCTGGGTTACCGATACCCCAACGCGCTGAAGAATCGGCACCACAATGCCTTCGTCTTGCGAGAGCAAGGCGAGCAGCAAATGCACGTCGTAGACCAGCGGATTGCCGGCGCGACGCGCGATCGATACGGCGTCGTTCAGCGCTTCGCCGCTCTTCACAGTCAAACGATCGGGATTGATCATAGAGGTGCCTGACTCCTGGGGAGAAAACGCGATGTCACCGCCTACGTGTGCTACGAAGAAAGAGCAATCGTAGTGCCACACCAATGCTGCCGAAACGACACGTGGCCGAACACGTCGGGTGCGAGGTTGAATATCGCACGGCAAAACAAAGCGGCGCCCTGGGTCCGCTCACCCGAGGCGCCGCTTTTGTTTTTGTGGATCTCTGCCTGTGGCGTTCAGTTCACCACGCTCATCTTCTTCACCAAGGGCCGCTGGTTGTCGATCTGAAGCAGATAAGTGTAGATGCCGGAAGGAGCTTCCCGACCTGTACGCTTATCCTTTCCATCCCAGTAGGCTTCATACTCACCGCAAGGCAGCATGACGCCGTTCAGCGCTTGGCCACCGGCAACACCGCCGGTGCCTCGTTGCAATACCGGTACCGATACTTCTCTCGCGAGCAGATTGACTATTCGCAGAGAAACCCGATACTGCCGACCGGGCTCCGTACATGCAGGCGCGTCACCTACAGTAAACGGAAACCATGTCTCAGGGTTGAAGGGGTTCGGATAGTTCTGAGCGAGCTTTCCTACCCCAGGGCGCACAACGGTACTTGCTGGATCCAGCACACCGGCCTGCGCCGCGACTTCACGTGGCATGAACGCGCTGACCGCCAGGACGAGTCCCAGCCAAGTCACTACACGTCTCATGTTTTCTCCTACTGACGAATCAGGGGCTTGGTACAGTCTCCTGTGGTTGGTGAAGGATTACAGCACGAAGTAGCAAAGTACTGACGCACAAGGGGGGGTGTCAAGCAACACAAACCGCGTTTTTCCGGTGTCCGCTGACCGCCTCGTGGCAACACACTACCTGACGTGCCGCGCCCACGCGCTCCAGAGGGACAGTGTCACATACTTGAACGCGTACCCGCGGCGAGCTCCTCTGTTCCGGCGTGACAACCGTCACGCGAATGCCAGCAAGTTTCACGCACGATGTATGCCTGCCGTTTCGGCGCTCTGAGTCTGCCAAAAGCCGCACCGGAGCAAAACTGCGACGCTTCTATCCGAGCGCAACACGCTACCAGCGCCCCTGCTCCCAGGCAGTCCATGCCTTCATCGTGCGAACGTCGGTCAGGTGCTGACCGAGGAACTCTCTCAGAAGGCGCTGGTGGGCCCTGCCCTCGGCATCAGACAGCACGGGCACCGGGCGGCCCTCCAGCCATGCCTCGATCGCGCGGCGCGCGTTTAGTGGTAACCGTCGCGCGCCGGGCGCTCGCTGCGCGCAGGAGCCACACAGCACCCCACCGGCGGCGTGACTGAACGAGGCAGCGCTTTCCCCGTCGATCGGGCGGTGGCAGGCCGCGCACGCGTCGAGCGACGGGGCGAACCCCAGCTCTGACACCAGACGCCAGAGCGCCCCCAGCGCCGCCGTCACAACGTCGGCGGCCGGCACAACGCACAGTTCGTCGAACGCCGCCGACGCGATCTCGAAGGCCATCGGCGCGTGATCCTCGGTCACCACGCGCTGCACGCATTCGGACAGGGACGCGGCGGCCGTGAATCGCGCGAGATCGGTGGCCAGCCCAGGTCGCGATTTGACGACATCGAAGCCGGTGAGCGTTTGCAGCTCTCGCCCGGGACGCATGTCGAGCTGCGCGACACCTTCGGAGTAGAGGTCGAGCGCCGATCCGAATCGGCCGGACGATCGCCTTACGCCGCGCGCGAGCACCGATTGTACGCCGAAGTCCCGCGTGGCCAGCCGAAAAATGCGCGACGTTTCGAGATAGTCGAAGACGTGCAGCACGAGTGCGTCGGTGGCAACAAGAGGCATGCGTGCAATCTACTCGCGCGCCAGACGCGCTACGGCCTACCGGAACCGCAGATCCACACCGCCCTGCCCGGCCGCAACTTCGCGCACCAGTGAACCGTCTGGTGCAAACACCATCAGAAACGTGGCCGATCCGGTGCGATTCTCAATGCAGTGCAAGCGTCCCAGTCCGTCTGCCATCGACGAGCCGCAGCTCACCTGTTCACCAGCGGCATTGCGCAACGCTAGCCAATCGCGACCCGCCACGCGCGTGCCCGTGGGTACCAATGTGGGAATCGAATACGAGATGGTACGCGTTCTGAAATTCTCGAGGTCTTCAAACAGCGATACGTGGAACTTGCCGTCGAGTCCGAGCTTCGTACTCGCACCGTACGTTCCCGTTGGCATGGTGCGAACGCCAAGCACTGTGCCCGTGGACAAATCAACGCTTGCAATCGCACCACCAACAACAACGCGATACGGGAAACTCGAGAAGTCTGCGTCGCCTCCGGCGGAGATATACGCGTTGTTGCCCTGCACAATCACACTCGCGTCGGACCCACGCAGCGCATCAAGCGGAATAACCTGACGCGTGCCCCCCGAGCGAAGACGAATGAGTCGCATCGCACCGATCGGGCGATACGTGGTTGCGCAGCTGGCGTTCGCATCGACGACCCAGACGTCGCCGCCATACTGAAACACATCGGTGGGACACGCACCAAGGTCACCGATCGTCGCCGTGGTGAATGAACCCGACGGCGCAATCGACACCAAGGCGAGGGCGCCGTTATCGCGAAGCGGCACGCCGATCAGTGCACTTCCACCGGTGCCTTCAAGCAGTCGCGCGCGCGCTGGATTGCTGCGAGCCGGCATTTGAATGCGACGCACGGCGCCCGTTTGCAGCGGCGCGATATACAACAAATCACCCGCGCCGCGGCTCGACGCCGCGAGCGCCGTATCGTTGCGCAACGAGAACGACCCCGCATCGAACTCGGTGGGAGCGCCGAGGGCGATGCGCTGCGTGCTGCTGCCAGAGTCCGGAACCAGTGTGAGTCCGGGTTGAATGAAGCCGTCGAGCACAACAATGCCGCGAGGCGTGAGCTGCTGCGGATTGGTGCTGCCGTCGTCGCCGCACGCGGTGAGCAGCGATAGTGCAGTGACAGTGGCAACGGTACGTACGAACGTGGCGCGGGTCTTCATGGAGCGATGGGACGAATGGTAAGTGCGACGGACCACGCTCGGCCCGGCGACGGAAAACCGCGCACGGACTGCCAGGCACGGTCAGTGAGATTGTCGAGACTGATCGACACGAGTGCATCCGCGCGAGCGAACGCGTGATGGGCGCTAACGGAACCGTCGAGCAGCGCGACGGCGGGGAGCATGAATGCGGGGTCACGTGGTCCCGCGGTGTACGGCCGCTCGCCCATCACGCGCGCGGCCACGCCCACATGCAACGGGCCAACCACAAGGCGCGCGTTACCGCCGCCGGCGTTGGACGGGACATACGGCGTTGGAATACGAAGCGCACCTGACACGAGCGTTGGCGCGTACGACGTGATCCACGCGCTGATTGCGGCACGCGCATGCTCAACGGCGACACGCGTCTCAATCCCCTGCATCTGCTCACGGCCAACATTCGCTGGACTCCAGCCAAAGTTGCCGGGAAACCACACAATGGCGTTGCGCGTGTCACGACGGACCAGCGCCACGTCTGCCGACGCGCGCCAGTTCCGCATCGGCAACGGACGCCAGCGTGCAAACACCTCCGCATCGAGCACCACGCGCTCCGGCTGCAGCGCGCGCACCGTAATGCGTTGCGGCGAGGAGAAGTACAGATCGTACAACGTGGGGGCCCGGACGGCCTGCCCCACGCGGGCCCCGACCGTCGCATGCTGCCAGGCGCGCTGTGCGGTGAGCGAAAACACCGGCTGCACGCCGCTCTCGCTGATCACATCAGCGCGTACGCCGCCATCGAACAGCACGCCACGCGCTTCACGCGCCACATGTACGGCGGCGAATGCGCGACCGCGTGTCTGACGCACGTTTTGTGATGCGCGCAGCGCGTCGCCACCGATCCCGGCATGCAACACGGCGCCACGCAGGCGACCGCGCGCGTCTGCATCCACGGCAATTGCTTCGGCCAGCGCGTTGAACTCGGGTCGAGCCGGATCACGATACGCGAGCGAGAATGCACGGCCCGATACCGACAGCAGTGCACGACCAGCCTGCACCGTGCCACGCGAAAAAATGCGCGTGGTGTGCGATCGGTCGTTGTCGTAGTCGCGCACATTGACTGGTCCCACCAAACCAGTGGACGCACGCGACGCCAGGAGAGACAGTTGCGTGCGACCGGTTTCGAATTGCAGCATGGCGCTGGAACGCCGCACATCATTGTTGACGCGACGTTCCGTGAGTGCGACGCCCGTTGTTGTCGCGGTATTGATAAAGGGATAGTCGTTTTGCGCAGTGCGGTGTGATCCACCAACGCGCAGGCGGGCGCCGCCGATTCTGGCGCCCCATGCGCCCTCAACAAGCGCATCATTAAACGCACTGATGCGCATCGTGGCCATCGGTGCGGCGCTACTCGCAAGCGCGAGCACACCGCCCGACGCGCCCGGTCCAACATGCAGTGCATCACTGCCCGGCGACACCGTTGCCGAACCAATCATCACCAGCGGCACATCAGCCAGATCGGCCAACCCGGTCGCGGGATCAGACAGCGACACGCCGTCAAGTGTGACGGCAACCTGCTCACGCCTCGCGCCGCGCAGTGACAATGACACGTCGCCACGGGCGCTTCTCGGAAATGTGTACGGCAACAGCGCCACGAGCGCCCCAGTTGTTGCAACGCCCATGGCGCGCGCCGAATCGGTATTCACCGTTACGGCGTTGCGTTCACCGGTGGAGCTCATGAATGGTGCCGCACCAACAACTGTGTTGGATGGCAGCACGGCGGCGAGTGGCTGCAGCTGCACGAACAGCGTGTCAACGCGCTGCGATGGATTGGTCACACCGAGCGACAACTCGCGTCTCGCGTAGCCTATGCGCGACACCGAGATTCGCGTGCCGTCGGGCCAGCTGGCAAGTGTGCCGAGCACCACGCAACCATCAACCGGCGTAAACCACACGTTGCTCTCGCTGCGCAGATCACGCACGCGTGCATACGGAACCGCGCTGCGCGTTGACGCATCGCGCACACACACAACTCGACGTTGAGATTCCTGCGCCGGTATCGCTGATGGCGCCGGCATCGAAGCTTGGGCCCGCATTGCCGCTTGCGCCGGCAGGCTCGGCGCAACGACCAACAACCACACGCACGCGCAAAGGCTTGTTGCGCGTGCAGCTCGCCCGTGAACCCGCGCCGTGGAGGGACGAGATGCGAGGGCGCTCACCCGCCCGTTCCTCCGCGACGCACACCACGGCGCAGTGGCACAAGCGCGGGCGCACCAACGGCCGGGTCACGCGTGACCACGAGCGGCCAATCATACACACGTTCAAGCACATCACCGCGCATGACATCTGCCGCACTGCCAGCCGCCGCCACTTCGCCTGCCGACAGCAGCACAATGTGCGATGCAAACCGGGCCACCAGATTGAGTTGGTGACTGATCACCAACACGGCTCGCCCTTCGCTCGCCAGCGCGTCGAGCAACTCAAACACCGCCATCTCGTGTGCGATGTCGAGAAACGTGGTTGGCTCGTCCAGCACAATGATCGGCGCCTGCTGTGCAAGTGCCCGCGCAATACGCACGCGCTGCCACTCACCACCTGAGAGCGTATCTGTTGTGCGATCGGCCAGATGCGCCATGCCGGCACGCTCGAGCGCGTCGGCCACCGCCGCACGATCATGCGCGCCCATGGGCGTGAACGCCCCAAGATGCACGTGCCGTCCGAGCGCGACAAACTCATGCACCGGCAAGGCGAGCTGTACTTCTTCCCGTTGCGGCACCACCGCGACGCGTCGCGCGATCGCCCGCGCATCCAGCGAACCAATCGCATCACCACCCAGTGTGATCGTGCCGTGCGAAAGCGCCACGCGTCGCAACAACGCGCGCACAATCGTACTCTTGCCGCTGCCGTTCGGCCCAACGACTGCGGTCACCTTGGCGGCGTCTACCGCAAGCGATACGCCGCGGAGCGCCGGCGTGACGGCACGCGGATACGTGACACTCAGCTCATGAAAACCGAGCGGCGCTGCCGCGACGAGGGTCTGTTCGCCGCTCATGAACTCAGCTTCCGCAAACGCGCGAGGAAGAACGGCACGCCAACCAACGCCGTCACCGCGCCGAGCGGCAGCTCAATCGGGGCGCGCACGGATCGCGCAAGGATATCCGCTGATACAAGCAGTGCCGCACCGTACACCGCCGACAACACCAACATCGCACGATGTCGACGGGCACCGAGCGCGCGAGCAAGATTGGGCACAACAAGTCCTACAAATCCGATCAGCCCGATCGTGGCCACGGTGGCGGCAGCAAGCCACGACGCCACCAGAAATGTGCGGCGCGCGGCGCGATCCACATCCGCGCCGAGCGCAACGGCGGGTTCTTCACCCAGCGCGAGCACATCGAGTTCACGCGCGCGCACCAGCAAAATGCCACCCAACAGCACAAGCGCGGCGAACGTGCGCACCACGGCGCCGTACGTGGCGTCTGCGGTGGAGCCCATCATCCACCACAGCGCACCGCGAATGCGATCCGGTGGCGCATCGGCCAGCGCCACGAGAATCACCGCGTTGGAAAACGCACCAACCACGACGCCCGCCATCAGTAGCAAGCGCGGCTCGGCGCGACCTCCAGCGTAACGCGCGAGCAGTCCCACGAGCATCGTAGACACAGCCGCACCACCAAATGCGGCGAGCGTCACCACGGTGGGCGTTCCCCACCCCATCGTAAGCGCCGCAACCGCACCAACCGCCGCCCCACCAGATACGCCCAACAGATACGGCTCGGCCAGCGGATTGCGCAACGTGCCTTGAAGCGCTGCACCACTCATGGCCAACGCCGCGCCCGCAACGGCCGCGATTAGCACGCGCGGAGCACGCAAGTCGCGCACGATCGACACAATGTGCGGTTCACCGCGACCAAGCAGTGCATCAATCACATCACTCACCGGTATCGACACGGAGCCGATGCCCACGGCCAGAAGCATGGCCACGCACATGAGCACAATGCCAATCGGGAGCGCGAGTTTGTTCACGGCAACCTGTTCGCACGATCAGGGTGCAACGCACGCGCAATCGAAACAGCGGCCATGCCGATGGTGACACCCGGGCGACCAACGAGCATCGAGTCCAACGTCACGAACTGACCTTCACGCACGGCGCGAATGGCCTGCCACGGTTCACGCTCTCGCAACAACGCCACTCGCTGTGGGCCTGCCAGCACCAGATCCGGATCACGTCGCGCGATCTCTTCGATCGTAACACCCGCGACCGACTCATTGCGATCGGCGAACACGTTCTCGGCGCCAGCAATCTCCAGCAGTTCGGCTTCGTACGACGCGTTGGCTACCACGAGCACGGGCGCGTCCCACGATGGCCATACCACGCGCGGTCGTGGCGCGCCGGCAACCGCCGTACGCACCGCCGCCAGTGTGGTGTTGATGGAGTCGATCAGTTGTGTTGCGGCCGTTTCTTTTCCAAGCGCAACGCCGATCACGCGCGCGGCGCGCTGAAAGTCGGCAATCGTGATGGTACGCAGCGCGAGCGTGTGAATACCGGCTTGCTTGAACGCCTCCGCGGCCGCGCGGTTTTCCGCCGTGGCGTACAACAAGACGAGCGTTGGCCTCGTGGCAAGCACCGCTTCGACATTGGGGCGAATGCCCGGGCCCACGTTGGTGACAGCCAGCGCCTCCGCCGGACGCTCATCCCATGACGTACGCCCAACGAACTGTGCACCCGCACCAATCGCAAAACCAATTTCCGTGAACGCCGGATTGAGCGAGACAACGCGTTCCGCGTAGCGCGCGTCTGTTGGCAACACTTCGCCAAAATCATCGGTACGACTCGTATCGCTGGCCAGCGTGCGATCGCGCGCAGACGGCGCCGCAGACGCAACGGCTGTGTCGCGCGCGGTGGCTACTGGCTGAGCGGAATCGGTGTCGCGCGCGCAGCCTGTGGCAACCGCGATCGCCACGAGTACCGCCGCACAACCCTGAAACGCACGACGTGCGATAAACAAAAAGCGTCCTCTCGAGAATATGAGAAGGACGCCCGGGCACGGAGGATCTCGCGATGACACCTGACCCGGCGCCAACAAACGGTACCCTGCGGCACGAGCCCCCCCCTCGAGGGTGTTCGTACAAATCGCGCGCGGGTCGTCTCCTGGCTCCGGGCCGTGCTGCTCGTGTCTTCCCATTCGGTGTCGTGCACCGAACAGTGACCAGGTGAGCAGACGTGTCAGCGATCGCCGAAGCAATCACTGCATGCCCGATACAGTGGCGGGGCCGCGCCGGCATTGAACCGGCTTCCGTGTCCCGCACGCACGATCAATTGTCAGACGGATTGGACCACGAGTCCGGACCGCCATTCCAAAACATTACACGCGAGTACCGCTGCCAGCAAGCTCGTCGCGCAGCGCTGCCGCCAACTCGGCACGACGCCGCTCGTACGCGCGTCGCACCGCTTCACTGGGCTCCGACTGCGCGGAGAACGCAGCGTCGAGATCGGCAATCTCCCGCGCCAGACGTTCCGGCGTTGGTACCTCGGGCACCAGCGACGGTCGCGGTGGTGTGAACTCCAACGGACGCTGCTTCCGAATACCGGCGCGCAACAGCGCCAGCAACATCAGAAAACCAATCGCGCCGAGCAGCACGGTGATATACAAACCGCGCCCTCCGAGACCGCTGCCAGGCGCCGTCACGACAATCGTTTCGCCGGCGCGCACATCCTGCACGAGGTAGCGCTGAAACTGACGACCTTCAAGCGCCACGGGATCCGTGGCCACAATATTTGCACCAGTCACACGCGCTTCCGCTTCTTCGAGCAACACTTCGAGTACGACTGCGCCACCTTCAATGTCGAACTCAATCGGAAAGTCCTTTTCGTTCACCGAATACGAAATGGACAACTGCTTGAGACCCGGCGCGAGTGCAGCAAAAAGCGACACTTTGCCCGGTGCCTGTACAAAAGCGTCAGCGGGCAAATCGCCCTGCCCGGCTTTCACATCGCGGGCCGCGAGCGGTACACTGACGCTCCACGTTGGGGACGCATCATCACTTTCGTTCGCAATGAGCGTGCGCGTGCTGTCGTTCGAGATTTCGAAGACTTCCACCACCGTGCGCGAGCCCGTGCTATCGAGCGAGCCAACAATCAAATGCCGACCGCGTACGGTGAGCGGGAACGCGCGTGATGTCGTGTCAAACACAGCGATTTCCGCGGCGGCGCCGGTAGTCTCCAGTCCGCGCAGCGGATTCGTGAAGTACGCAATGCCGCCGTACTGCGCGGAGACAAAGTAGATCGCCTCGGGACCACCGCTGGGCGAATACCGAAAACGATACTCGCCGGCGGGGCCAGTCTTCATGGAATCAAGCGGCCCCGACAGAGTCGGCGATACACGATGCAACGTGACCCACTGATCGGGCACGGTGACAACGGCGGTGCTGTCTCCCTGCAAGAAGGGCGCGGGACGCACAACGCGACCTTCTACGCGTCGCACTTCCGGTTGTTGTGCGCGCAACGATGGCGCGGCAATACACAGCGCAGCGAGCAGCGCGCGATACGAGACGGTGTGCAGCAAACGTGCAGACACAAGCAGCAGGGTCAGGGCGTGAACTTGCCGAAATCTTCGGGACGCAGCTGTTCAAGATAGGCCTTGAGCTGCTCCGGTGTCATCTCACCACGCGGTGTGGGCAGCAGTATCGGCGTGGGCGGGCCAAAACCCGGCCCGTCGTCGTCATCTTCATCATCGTCTTCATCAACGACGGTGAGCAAGGAATCGGCCGCATAAATCGGCGCATCAAGCCGAAGCGCAATGGCCAGACTGTCACTCGGGCGCGCATCTACAATGACCAGGCCATCGGCCGTTGCGATGTGCAGTTCGGCGTAATACGTACTCTTCACCACCTTGGTGATCTCGACGCGCTGCAGCTTGCCTCCGAGGGCCACAATCAAGGCCTTGCACAGATCATGCGTGAGTGGACGCTCACGCACGACGCCGTTGATTTGCAGCACAATCGACTCGGCCTCCGGCTGCCCAATCCAGATTGGTAGCAGTCGTCTACCGTCCACCTCGCGTAACACCACCACGTACGTATTGCTGGTGCTGTCGAGGCCGAGTCTGGCCACGGTGACCTCCGTCATGCCACCTCCTGCTTGCACGTCGCGACTCGCGGTTGCTTACGCGCCAACAGCCCGACGCAGCGCCCGCGCGCGATCAGTGCGCTCCCACGTGAAGAGCGTTTTGGCGTTGCGCCCTCGTCCGATCGTTTCCGGTGTGCGCCCGAAGTGGCCGTACGCCGCGGTAGCCTGATAGATGGGCTTCCGCAAATCGAGATCGGAGATGATGCCGCGCGGTGTGAGATCAAACACTTCACGAATTGCCGCTTCCACCTGACGATCGCCCACGGTCCCAGTGCCCATCGTGTCAACGAACACCGACACGGGTTCCGCGACACCGATGGCGTACGCCAACTGCACTTCGCAGCGGCGTGCAAGCTTGGCCGCAACAATATTTTTGGCCACCCAGCGCGCCGCGTACGCGGCGGAACGATCCACCTTGCTCGGATCCTTGCCACTGAACGCGCCGCCGCCGTGGCGTCCCATTCCGCCGTACGTGTCCACAATAATCTTGCGGCCCGTGAGACCCGCATCACCCTGCGGACCACCAATCACAAACCGGCCGGTGGGATTGATGTGCGAGGTGAGTCGCTTGGGACGATACTGCTCGGGAATGGTGTCATGAATGACGTCGGCGAGAATCGCCTTGCGCAGCTTGGTGGTCGCAATGGATTCATCGTGCTGCGTGGAGACGACCACCGTGTCGACATACAGCGGACGATCCCCTTCGTAGACCACTGACACCTGCGCCTTACCGTCGGGACGCAGCCACGGCAGATCACCCGACTTGCGACGTTCCGACAACGAGCGCGTGAGCGCATGCGCCAACTGAATAGGGAGCGGCATCAGCTCTTCCGTTTCATCAGTCGCGTAACCGAACATCATGCCCTGATCACCAGCACCGCCTGTATCCACGCCCTGCGCGATGTCTGGCGACTGCCGTCCGATCGTGCTCATCACCGCGCACGTGTGCGAATCAAAACCGTACCGCGCATCGGTGTAGCCAATCGCAGCGATCGTCTCGCGCACCACGTCTGGCAAGTGCACGTACGCGGTGGTGGTGACTTCACCCGCGATGACCGCCAGTCCGGTGGTCACCAGCGTTTCGCACGCGACGCGCGCCGCGGAGTCCTGCTCCAGCAATGCATCGAGCACTGCATCGGAGATTTGGTCCGCGATCTTGTCGGGATGACCTTCGGTGACGGATTCGGACGTGAACAGATGACGTTCGGCCACGCATGCCTCGCGCGAGAGGGAAAATGAATGCGGCTGAGTTCCAACCGCGTAGACTAGTTTCGACGACCAAGGCGAGCAACCCGTGCGCCTCACCACGGACAAACGCAGCGCCGGGCTAACCCTCGCCGAGCGCGACGCGCAAACGACGCCGCAGAATCAACTCGACTTCGCGCGCCGTTCCCGAGCTGGACAGTGCCGCGTTCATCGCATCTTTCGCGGCCGACACGGTGATGTTGCGGAGCAGTCGTTTCACCACCGGCACCGCACGCGGAGAGACCGAGAACTGCCGCACGCCGAGCCCAACAAGCGCGAACACCATGAGCGGCTGCGACGCCATCTCACCACACACAGCCACTGGCAAGTCATGCTGTGCGCCAGTTGCCGCGACTTCACGAATGAGTCGCAACACGGCCGGATGCAGCGGTGTGAATCGCGGCGCCAGATTCACATTGCCACGGTCGACGGCGAGCGTGTACTGCACCAGATCATTCGAGCCAATACTGAGGAAATCAACGTCGCGCACCAGCGTGTCGCAGGCGAGCGCTGCGGCGGGCGTTTCCACCATCACGCCGAGCGGCACATCGCTGCGGAATGGGACGCGGCGCGCGACCAGTTCCTGCACCGATTCGTCGAGCAATACACGCGCTTCACGCACTTCATCCACGGTGACAACAAGCGGCAGCATGATGCGAATATCACCGTGCACGGCCGCGCGTAGCAGCGCCCGCAGTTGCACTTTGAACAATTCCGGCTCGTCGAGGCACATGCGAATGGCGCGCCAGCCAAGAAACGGATTGGCTTCGTGCGGATACCCGCCCACCGGCAACTTGTCGCCGCCAATATCAAACGTGCGTATGATGACGGGCCGTCCGGCAAACGCTTCGGCCACTCGTCGATACGCGCGATACTGTTCGTCTTCGTCGGGCATGTTCGCGCGCCCGACGACCAGAAACTCGGTGCGCATGAGCCCAACACCATCGGCACCACTCGTCGCCGCCAACTCCGCTTCTTCGGGGATGTCCACGTTGGCGCGCACCACCAGCGCCACCCCGTCGAGCGTGACCGCTTCCGCCTGCGCGACTTCCCGCAGCTCTTCGTCGCGCGCCTGATCGGCCACGGCACGCAACCGGGCGTCGGCGACTTCGGCTTCGGTAGGTGAGATCGTGAGCGTGCCTTCGGTGCCATCGAGAATGGCGAGCTCACCACCGCGCAGCGTTTTTGCCGCACTGCGCAAACCAACCACGGCCGGCAAGCCGAGCGAGCGCGCCAGAATCGCGACGTGCGCGGTGGCGGTGCCCTCTTCGGTGGCAATCGCGCCAATCGCGTCGCGGTCCAGCTGCAGCGTGAGGCTGGGCGTGAGATCGTGTGTCACCAGAATCGCGTTCGATCCCTTGGGCACGTCCACCGGATCATGATCCGGCAGATCGAGCAGAATCGACAGCACACGAATGTGCACATCAGTCAGATCGCCAACGCGCTCACGCAACATGGGCGTGGCGTGACGCGCAAAGTGCTGCTGCCACTCGAGCAGCACGATATCAAACGCTTTTTCGGCGCCGAGATTCTGTTTGATCAGCGCTTCGATGCTTTGCAGCAACTCACCATCGGTGAGCATGGAGAGCTGCACATCAAAGATCGCAGCTTCCTCCGGCCCCGCCTGCGCCTCGGCGCGCGTGCGCAGCGTGGTCAGCCGATCGCGCGCGCGATCGATCGCGGCGTGCAAGCGCGCTAACTCGGCGTCAATCTCGTCGTCGAGAATGAGACGTTGACGGACCTCCGGCACCTCCCATCGCAGGAGGTGCACCGGACCCACGACAATGCCAGCCGATGCCGGGATGCCGCGGAGGACCGAATCCACTTAGCTCTCCCCGAACCGGGACGACACGAGCACGGCGAGCGCTTCGATGGCCTCGTCTGCGTCGGGGCCATTGGCGCGCAGTGTAATGCTCGCGCCGTATTCCGCCGCCAGCATCATCACGCCCATGATACTCTTGCCGTTCACCTCGAGATCATCACGCGCAATCGTGATGTCGCTCTGGTAACGGGAAGCGGCTTTGACCATTTCCGCAGCTGGCCGCGCGTGCAGCCCATGCTTGTTCACGATTTGAACCGATCGTTCTGCCATCAGTGGAGAACCGTCGAATAGAGGACGAGAAGCGCAAGCAATCCGAAGAGCAATTGCCAGCCTTCCACTTTTCCGTGAAGTCGCACAAGAAGAAACGCGAGACACGGCGTGAGCGCAGCGACAGCCAACGGCACCGGATCGAGAATCGGACCACCGCCGATGGCGCGATGCGATGCAAAGGGGAGTGCAATCCCGGCTACCAGCGCCGCCCCCCGACCAATGTACTGCGGACCCTGCTGTAACCAGCGAGCACTCAGCGCTGACGCGAGCCGCATGCCATGCAGCCAACCCGCGGCCAGCCCCCACGCACGCAATGCGAGATGCCCTGTGTTGTACAGCAGAAGGAACGCGCCCGCCACCCCCAGCGCGCTCCAGCCCACCCCGAACAGTAGCAGCGCAACCAGCGAACAGGCGGGAAGCCACGCGGCCCAGACCAGACGATCCCCGAGACTGCCCAGCGGCCCGCACAGCGCCGTACGGAACCGTACGATGCGCTCGGGAGGACTCTGGTCCAATTCGGCCCGGGCGAGGGCGCCAACGGCCAGCGAGGCCAGATACGGATGCGCGTTGAAGTACACACACTGCCGCGCGAGTGCTTTCCGGTACGCCTCTCCTCCGGGCCCGCCCGGCAAGGAGCGAAGCGCCGGCTCCACGCAGAATCCCACGCCGTTGCCTCCGAGGATTTCGTAGTTCCACGAACCCTGAATCGCGAGGCAGCGGAGCAACATGCTGGCGCGCGTAAGGGCGGGAAGTTCGGGCGGCGCAGACCCCGGTGTGGCCGCGCCCGAAGACGCCGTCGCGCTCACCGAGCCCGCGACCGCGCCCGCGACCGTGCCCGCGACCGTGCCCGGCACGCTCGCCGCCTCAGCCACGGAAGGTCACCAGCATGGTGCCAACGGCCAGTCCCACCACGAACAGACGCCGCGTGACCGAGAACCCGTGAAACACTTTCCAAACGGCCGACGCACCAACCGCCGCGGCGCCAATAATGAGCGCGCCTCTCGTTTCCACGGCCCCGAGCCGCCACGCGTCAATCGCCCACGTGGTGATCGGCCAGGAGACGAGCAATGCGAGCAACGTGAGCACTCCACCACGCACCAGGTCAGACGTCATGCCAAACACCTGCAGCGCGACCACCGTTCGCATCGAGCCTGCCGCCAGTGAATCCAATCGCGGACGCGCCCAGTGCGCGATCAACCGCCGGTGTTGCACCATGGTCCAGCCGCCAAGCCAGGCCGTGGCAATCGCGGCCATAACACCAATCACCCAGGCACCGGGATCAGGGAGCAGCGCGTCAGCTGCACCGCGCGTGCCAATCACGCCGCCAACCACCGAAGCACTGCCCCACTCGGGATATCGCGAGGCACCAAACGGCAATGTTTCGAGCGCCACACACTCAAGCGCGACACCAACAACCAATCCGGCGGCTGGCGCTCCGGCGAACGCACCAGCAAGGGTGGCCGCTACGATCGGCCTTGAGATCATCGCTTGCGGAAAGCTCACGACATCGAGACCGAGCACGGCGCCGAGCAGCACAAACGGCAGGAAATCAAGCACGAACAGAAGCACGGCGATCAGGCAGTCTGACGAGCGGAGAGCAGTTCGTCCAGCGGAACAGGACGTGCCGACGGGACATCCTGCGCCGACACCTCAACGCCGCGGGCCTGAATGGCGCGGAGCGCCTGCTCTTCATTCGGCGTGAGAAACACGTAGCGCAATCGCTGCGTGCGCCCTTCGGCGTGATGCACGCCGCCAACATTGACGGTGGTGATTTCAGGATTTTGCGCCACCAGTTGCTGCATCGTTTCTACGTGACCGACCAGCAACAGTCCGGCGCGCGGATCGCTGACATACGCACCAAGTTGCGATGGCATTTCCGCAATGGTGTGAAAATACACCTGCATGCCGGGCGGTACGCCCATGCGGTACAACTCCTGCTCCCAGTCGCTGGACGCCACATCGTCATCGACCAACACGATGAATTGCAGCGCGAGCGGTTGACCCCACCCAACCACGACCTGTCCGTGTATCAGTCGATCATCAATGCGATTGAGCAGCAGGCTCACATCAGCCTCCAAACACGGCTAGCGTGTCCTTCGCCTTTTCGGCGGACGCGCGCGCAATCGCGCCCACCTGCGACAGCCCCGCCACCTGGGTGCCGAGCGGGCCCTCCGCCGCGAAGAGAAACTCCATCAGTGCCGCGACGTTCGCGCCGGTCACCAACACCACGTCTTCGCGTGCGCGCTGCACACGACGAACGGCCATCGTACAACTTCCGCCCGGCAGATCGGTGAATACCACGCGAGCGCCGGTGCGATCGAGCGCCGACACAATGAGCGTTTCGAGATCGGACGGATTGAGTCCGGTATTTGACACGGCCACAAACGCGCTGCCGCGGCCCGTAATCTGGTCGAGCGCCGAAAGCAGCCCTTCGGCGAAGCGACCATGCCCGGCAACCACTGCAACGACCGTCGCCTTCTCGCTCACTCGTCGTCCTCCAACAGATAGCGATGCGTCGCACCGCTGCGTCGCTTCATGTCGCCGATCAGCATTTCGTTGAATGCCGTCGCCGAATCGTATCCACGATGATAGCGGAGCAGATGATTCATCGCGATGACTTCGGCAATCACGGTAATGTTTTTTCCGGGATTCAAGTGCACGGTAATCTTTGGCACTTCAACCCCAAGCACCGTGGTGGTCTGCACATCGAGGCCCGTGCGATCAACCGTGGCGCCGGCATCCCACGCCTCAAGTACGACCACGACCTCGAGTCGCTTCTGCTGTCGCACGGCTTTGACACCAAAAATTCCCGGTACGTCGATCAAGCCGACACCGCGAATCTCCATGAAATGTCGCTGCCGTTCGTGCCCGCGTCCGATCAATACATCACTGCCCTTTCGTGAGACAAACACCAGATCATCCGCGACCAAACGGTGTCCGCGTTCCACGAGGTCCAGCACGCACTCTGACTTGCCAATGCCGCTTTTACCTGTGAAAAACAGCCCCACACCGAACACGTCGGCAAGCGAGCCGTGCATCGTGGTGGTGGGTGCGAAATGATCGGCCAGATACGGCTTGATAATGCGATAGAACTCGGCGGTTTTCAGCTTGGAACGCAGCACCGCCACGCCCGCCTTGTCGGCGAGCTCCACCAGTGGCGCGGGTGGCTCGAGACCTTTGGTGACGAACGCGCACGGCATGGGAAAATCAAAGAACTGCGTGAGATTCGCGGTGCGCGTGGCTTCGTCGAGCGATTGCAGGTAGGTGATTTCGGTTTCGCCGAGCACCTGAATGCGCTGGTACGGAAACCGGTTGAGGTAACCAGCAAGAGCGAGTCCCGGGCTGGACGCCTCGGGACTCGTGATCTCGCGATCATGACCTACGGGTTCGCCCAGCTCCTCGAGCTGGAGCGAATCCCGCATCGTCTCCAACAGTTTTGTGACGGTGAGGCGAGCGGTCACCCGGGAGGCGCCTCAGGCATCAGCTTGGTGCGTGGCCTGCGCGATCGGCGTGTTCGGGACACCTGCGACTCCAGTCGACTCACCGCGGCCGCGAGCGCCGGCTCGTATCGCCGGTCAAAGGCCTGAGCTACGATGTCCGCGCGCCGCGGCGCCTGC
Organism: Gemmatimonadaceae bacterium; assembly: GCA_051859245.1. GTDB lineage: Bacteria > Gemmatimonadota > Gemmatimonadetes > Gemmatimonadales > Gemmatimonadaceae > JAABRT01. Next base: position 852,677 of record JBHYGA010000005.1, on the reverse strand, counting down.
AGGACAATCTCAACCCGTTTACTTGGCCCGTCGCCCTCAAAGCGAACGATCGCCGTTACGACACGACGGAGCCTGGCTCCGAGTCGTTCAACGGCGCGCTCTGCTTTGGCGCGAAGGGTTTCGGTGACTTCGGCATGGTGCGCGTGCAGGATGATTTCCATTCAGCCATTTCCTCTCCGACTCACGATCTCGCGAAGGTGAGCCTCAGTGTGAGCGGCCGCTCGCTCCCAGGTGAATCCGGTCGCGAACTCTCGCGCCGCCACGCCCAGGCGCTCAACCAGTGAGCGATCCTGCGCCAGGCGACGCATTGCCTGCGCCATGGCCACGGTGTCCCCATGCGTGACAAGAAAGCCAGTCACTTCATGTTGGACGGATTCACGAATTCCCGGAGAGTTCGACGCGATCACCGGAGTTCCGCTTGCCGCGGCCTCGAGATTGGTAATGCCCCAACCCTCCTTTGGTGATGCGAATGCCATGGCCCATGCCCGTCGAAGCAGGGCCTGCTTACCAGTCTCGTCAATCCGACCAAGAAACCGTACCCGTTCGGCGACACCGAGTTCTAGCGCGAGTCGTTCGAGCGATGGTCGATAGTTTCCCGCACCCGCGATTTCCAAGACTGCGTCTTCCAACTTGCCCTCCGCAAACGCGCGGATCACAAGGTCTACCCCTTTGTAGCGCTGCAACCGACCGAGATATGCAAAGGTAGGACGATCGGCGCGAACGCTCGTATCCGGAGTGTACTGCGAAGTATCGATCCCGGGGAAGATCACGCGGATGGAATCTTTTGGAATTCCGCGCTGCACGAGGTCGTCCCGGGTACTGTCACTAATTGCCTCAAATGGCACCCCCCGGTACATCCACGGGAGCGGCCGCTCGGCCAGCCACACCGCCGAGGCCAGCGGGAAGGACAGTTCGCGAAATGCCGTGGGGCCAAAGAGATGCGGCACCAGCGCCACCACCGGCACGTCGCTCCACCTGGGGGTGTACAGCGGCACCTTATTGATGTCTTCCACAATGACATCAGGGCGCCAGCTGGCGTGGTGCGCGTTCCAGTAGGCCCGCGCCTTGAACGGAAACGACTGGCGCGTGCCCACCCGGTGCACGGCAATTCCATCGAGCTCGGCCCGTGGCGGGCAACCGGGCCAGCCGCCGCAGAGCAACGTGACGTCATGCCCGCGTTGCACCAGTCCGCCGAAAATTTCGTGCAGGTGAATTTCCGCACCGCCAGCGAGCGGATTGTCGCGGCACTGCCAGTTCACCACCACAATGCGGAGCGGACGATCCGCCGCAGTACTCACAAGGCGCCGATGTGTCGCGCGTAGGCGTCGAGCACGCCGTTCACAAAACGCGCGCTGCGTTCCGTGCCATATCGTTCCGCGAGATGAATGGCTTCTTGCAGCACGACACGCGGCGGTGTTTCGCCACGCAGAAACTCGGCAGCCGCAAGACGCAACACACTGCGCTCGATTGCACCCAATCGTTCAAGACGCCAGTTCGCTGTCACCGCCGTGAGTGACGCATCAACTTCGGCGGATCGTTCGATAATCGTGGCAATCAATCGCGACGCGAACAATCGCTCTTCTGGCACAATGGCGAGATCGTCCCACACCTGCACGGAGATCTTTTTCAGCTGCGTGAAATCGCGCAAGTCGGCCGCGTAGAGCGCTTGCAATGCGCGCGCGCGACCGCGCGTTTCGAGTCGTTGAATCTGTCGCTTGTTGCCCTGCGGTTTGGCACGCGACGAGCGCGGCATTGCCGACGTCTGCGGCGCGACGCCTTGTGGTTTTGCTGGCACTGCACGTGCGGACGGCTTGGCTGCAGGCTTGGATGCGGGCGTGGCAATTGACGGTCCATCCCAGAACGCGTCATCTCGTAGATCAGCCACGTCAGCCCTCGTCCGTTGATTCGTCGTCATCGGCGGCCGGCTCCATGCGATCGAACAGATCGAGCATCTCGAGCAACGCCAACGCCGAATCCCAGCCCTTGTTGCCGTGATCACCGCCGGCACGTGCTTCCGCTTGCGCGAGTGTGTCAGTGGTGAGCAAACCGAGCGTGACCGGTGCATCAAAGTCGCGACCGGCTTCGGCCAATCCGCGCGCCGCTTCGCCAGCCACAAAATCAAAGTGCGGTGTTTCGCCGCGAATCACTGCGCCAACCGCAACCACGCCGTCGTAGCGTCCCGACGCCAGGGCGCGACGTGTTGCCATTGGCAGCTCCCATGCACCCGGTACCCAGAGCACATCCACATCACCAAAGTCAGCGCCATGACGTACGAGCGCATCGACCGCGCCCTCGGCCAGTCGCGTGGTCACACTTTCGTTAAAGCGACTGGCGACAACGGCGATGCGTCGTCCTTCGCCGCGCGGAATTCCTGTCAGATCAGCCATATGGTGTTAAAGCGCGAAAAGATGACCGAGCTTGGTACGCTTGGTCTCGAGATAGCTGGCGTTGTCGTCAGACGCAGGGGCTTCAAGCTTCACACGATCATGCAACACGAGACCGTAGCCATCGAGTCCCACGAGCTTGCGAGGATTCTGCGTCATCACGCGAATGGTGCGCAGCCCGAGATCGAGCAGAATCTGTGCACCAATGCCGTAGTTGCGCAGGTCCGCCTTGAAGCCGAGCTGTTCGTTCGCTTCAACCGTATCGGCTCCCTGATCCTGCAACTCATAGGCGCGCAACTTGTTGATCAACCCGATGCCGCGCCCTTCCTGATCGAGGTACACAATCACACCGCGCCCTTCCTTTTGCATGGCGGCCATCGCGGTTTCCAGCTGCCAGCCGCAGTCGCAGCGACGCGAGTGAAACACATCGCCGGTCAGACAGCGCGAATGCATGCGCACCAGGACACCGGGCTCCGCTTGTGCTTCCGGAGACGTGACGTCGCCGCATACCAGCGCCACGTGCTCGCGATCGTCCACTTCGTTGCGATACCCGACAATGCGCCATTCGCCAAACTCGGTTGGCAATCGCGCTTCGGCTGCGCGATGCACCAGACGCTCCGTCTGCAATCGATGCGCGACCAACTGCGCAACGGTGATGAACGTGAGCCCGTGTTCCGCGCAAAACTTTTCCAGATCCGGTCGACGAGCGGCTGTGCCATCGGCATTGAGGATTTCGCAGATCACACCGGCCGGCTGCAAACCCGCCATGCGCGCGAGATCAACCGCGGTTTCCGTGTGTCCAACCCGCTGCAACACCCCGCCGTCACGCGCACGCAACGGATGAATGTGTCCCGGCACGCGCAGGTCAGCGCGCGTGGACGACGGATCGACGGCCACACGAATGGTGGTCGCGCGGTCCGACGCACTGATGCCGGTGGTCACACCGTACTTGGGCGCGGCGTCAATGCTGACAGTGAACGCGGTGCGCATGGCTTCGGTGTTGTCATCGGCCTGCGGGCCGAGGCCCAGCAGATCTGCGCGCTCACCGGTGATGGCAAGACAGATCATGCCTTTGGCGCTCAGCATGAAGTTCACCATCTCAGGCGTCACCATTTCGGCGGCGCAGATCAGATCGCCTTCGTTCTCACGATCTTCATCGTCGGCCACGACGATAAACTTGCCAGCGCGCAAATCTTCAAGCGCGCGCGCAATCGTGTTCGGTGGACTGATGGCAATGGAGTCGTGCGACGCCGAGGGCGTGGCGCGACTTGTTGCATTTGGGGTGCTGCTCTGTGCGGTAGACATCAGGTCAGGGCGTGTGCGGCAAGTTGAGGTGCGAGCAGCCGCGCGACGTGTTTTGCCAACACATCGGCTTCCACGTGCACCGCGTCGCCTTTCGACAGCGCGCCGAGCGTGGTATGACGGCTCGTGTACTCGATGATGGAGAGCTGCACGCCGTTATCCGGGAGCAGCGCGTTGACCGTGAGGCTGACGCCGTCAACGGTTAGCGATCCGTGTGGTACCATCAGCATCGCAATGTCTGGCGGCAGCTGCAGATCAACGAGCCACGCGTCATCACGAGTGGCTGTGTGACGAACAGTCGCCACGGTGTCGACGTGCCCGAGCACGAGATGTCCGCCCAAGCGGTCGCCCAGGCGCATCGCGCGCTCAAGATTCACGCGCGTGCCGGATTGCCAGTTAGCGATGGTCGTGCGGCCTAGCGTGGTGACCACGGCGGCGCACGTAAACCAGCCCGCACCGTATTCACGAACGGTGAGACAGGCGCCGTTTACGGCAATGCTCTCGCCCGGTGCGAGGTCATCGTACTTGCAGGCGATGCGCAGCTCGCGCCCAGCCGGCGTGTCGGCCACCGTTTCAATGGTGCCAACGTCGTCCACCAAACCCGTAAACATCCCGTCCTCACAGTTCCGAAACAGCGTACGTCGTCATGCTATCGTCACCGAGCGCCCTCCGCGACAGTACGCGCCAGCGCTTGGCCTCAGAGACGGTCCGCGGCGGAAGCGCCGCAAACGCGGGCAAGCTGCCTTGCCCGAGAATGACTGATCCCTGAATCATAATCAGTCTGTCTACCAGATTGGCGTCTACCAGCGCGCTGGCGAGGCCGGATCCGCCCTCCACCAGCAGATGGTTCACGCCCTGCTGCTTGAGCGCGGCCAGGGCCGCGGCCACGCTCTCAGCGCGTATCACGGTCACACCAGCGGCTTCGAGGGCGGCCGCCCGAGCGCTCGCGCCGTGGGAAACCGGCGCGGTGTCGGTCAGGACGAGCACCGGTACCTCGGCCGCCGACCTCACCAGCCTGCTCGCGAGAGGAAGTTCGGCTCGGCGGTCGAACACCACCCGCCGTGGGGCGACGCGGGGCGGCGGACCATACCGAACCGTGAGGGCCGGATCGTCCGCGAGCGCTGTGCCAATGCCCACCGCGATCGCGTCGGCACCGGCCCGAAGCCGATGCACTGCCTTTTGCGCCGCGCTGCCGGAAATCCAGCCCGGGCGGCGGGTGTGATCGGCAATCGCGCCGTCGAGTGAGACCGCGAGCTTGAGCGTGACCCACGGGCGCGTGGCCCCGCGTGCGGCGAACAGAAAGGGCGCGTTCAGTTCGCTTGCCTGCGCCTCAAGCACGCCGTGATGCACCTGCACACCCGCGGCACGTAGCCGTTCGGCGCCGCCAGCGGCTCGTGGATTCGGGTCTGCCACCGCGTAGACCACGCGGGCGATGCCACTGTTCAGGATTGCGTCAGTACACGGCGGCGTTTTGCCCGTGTGATTGCACGGCTCAAGCGTCACGTACAGTGTGGCCCCGCGAGCGCGTTCACCAGCGGCGTTAAGCGCCGCGACCTCGGCGTGGGCCTGACCGTATTGCGCATGCCACCCTTCGCCGACGACGCGTTCATCCTGAACCACAACGGCACCAACTAACGGATTGGGCGCCACCTGTCCTGCACCACGCGCCGCGAGCACAAGCGCGCGGCGCATGAAGCCTGCATCGCGTGAATCAGAGGCGGAAGTTGAACCCAATCGAACCGTACCGATACGCTTCGTTGGCCTTGCGATCGCCGAACGTGTTCAGTGTTTCGCGAATACCACCGGATCGTGATTGGCCCACTTCCAGAACAAGTTGTGCCATGGCCAACCCGAATGACGCATTGATGAACGCGGTGCCACGTCGTGTTTCATCGCGCGCGTCGCGACGCGCCTCAGCGCGCGCAGGAATCCCGCTGACCGTTTCGTTCACGACCGCCTGCAACGTCGTTTCGGAATCAAGACGATCTTCACCAATGCCACCACCAATGCCGAACAACCCAAACCGCTTGTTCAGCGTGAGGCGAATCACAGTGGAGGACACGCGCGTATCCAGCACGCTCAACGTGTCATTGTTGGTGCGGTACGAAATGCTGGTGGTTGGTAAACGACGACGCATAACCGAGACGCCAACTCCCGGCACGGCCGCTGACTCCTGCAGCAACCCAACGCGCACGCCGTAGTTGATGGCAACGCCGCCGCCATCTGCTTCTACCGTGAACTCATCCTTCGTCACGTTTGGCAGCAGCGTTGCTCCGACGAGCACGTCCACTCCACCGATATTCGTGAGACCAAACGGAACGCCGCGAAAGATTCCGATCGCGGCATCCACGCTGGGAACGGGTATCGGCGCGCGCTGCGCGCCGAAATCGCTCGATGCCGGCAACAGCGAGAGTGGTACGGTATTCTCAGGCACGCGTCCGTCTACGGCGCTCACACGCAGCGCGAACGAGCGACGTCCCCAACCGCCCAGCGATCCACCTTCGCCCACCATCGGATTGCCGCCGGACAGCGCGACCCCAACCTGTGGCGCGAGAAACAGAAACAGATCGTTCGCTTTCACGCACGGATCCTGCGCGAAACCGTTCGGCAAACCGGCCGGTGTGCTGGTGACCGTGCACTGCGGTGTGGCTTGCGCGCGGAGCGACGGTACCTGCACCGCACCGCTCAAGACTGCGAGGAGCGCAGCAGTCCGTACAACCGCGGTTGCGCTTGTACCCGCGCGACGCGCGCGCATCACGCGACCGACCGATCGAGCCGCACTACGCCAGTACCAGGCGCAACACCACCCATTACCCAGCCACGAATTCCCTGCGCGTTCGCCGCGTCAATCACGCGCGATACGTTCTCGGCTTCCACGATCACAACCATGCCCACTCCCATGTTAAAGGCGCGGAACATCTCGTCCTTCGACACCCGTCCCGCTTCAGCCAATACCCGGAACTCGGCTGGCACGGTCCATGTGCTGGTGTCAACAAACGCATCACAGTTGCTGGGAAGCGCGCGATTCAAATTGCCCGGCAATCCGCCGCCGGTAATGTGAGCCATCGCACACACGTGCGGTAACAACGGTCGCATGAGCGGCAGATACGAGCGATGCACCTTGAGCAACACATCGGCCACGCTCAGGCCATCGCTATCTGGAAACACGTCATGCACGCCGAGCTTGAGTCGATCGGCAACGATGCGACGAGCGAGTGAGTAGCCATTGGTGTGCAGGCCGTTGCTTTCCAGACCAACCAGCACCTGTCCGGCGCGCACCCGCTCGCTGCCAAGCACCGCGTCTTCATCAACGATGCCCACAATGAATCCGGCAAGGTCGTAGTCGGGCGCGGTGTACACGCCGGGCATTTCTGCCGTTTCGCCGCCAATCAACGCGGCACCATTTTCACGGCAGCCGGCGGCAACTCCTGCAACGACTGCTTCAACAACTGATGGGATCAGTTTGCCAAACGCGACGTAGTCGAGGAAGAACAGCGGTGTGGCGCCCTGCACCAGAATGTCGTTCGTGCAGTGGTTCACCAGGCAGTGGCCAATCGTATCGTGACGATCTGCTTCAACCGCCACCTTGATCTTGGTGCCCACACCATCCGCGCTGGCCACCAGTGTGGGCTTGGCGCTATCCGTAGGCACGCGAAACATGCCGCCGAATCCGCCAAACGCACCGCGCGCGCCGGCCGTCATGGTGGATTCCACGAGCTTCTTCAAACGCCACTTGGAATCTTCGGCCGCGTCAATGTCAACGCCGGCACTGGCGTAGGTCAGCGCATCGTCAGGCGATGTGTGGTCAGGCGCTGTCACGTGCGCAGCTCCGCGTCAAACGCCACAAGCTGACGGAACTCCTGCACGCGGCGTTCGATATCGTCGTGGCCAATTTCGAGCAGACGCGCGTTGGAGAACTTTTCCACGGCGAAGGATCCCATGGCCGAACCCACCACGACAGCGCGGCGCATGGACAGGTCGCTCAAATCATTGGTACTCGCGAGATGACCAATGAAGCCGCCCGCGAACGAGTCGCCGGCGCCCGTGGGATCGAACACACTTTCCAGCGGATACGCGGGCGCGAAGAACACCGACTCCTTCGTGAACATGAACGCGCCGTGCTCACCCTTCTTGATAATCACATGCCTGGGGCCACGATCGAGAATCCACTTGGCACCGTGCACCAGGTTGGATTTTTCCGTGAGCTGTCGCACTTCGCCATCGTTGAGCGTGATCAGATCTACGCGACCGAGCAGTTCGATCAGCTCCGGGCGACGGCTTTCAATCCAGAAGTTCATGGTGTCGCACGCAACCAGCTTGGGCGCCGTGACTTGGTCAAGCACCTGCAACTGCAATCGCGGATCGATATTCGCGAGAAAGACAAACGGTGCGTTTCGAAACTGCTCAGGAATCTTTGGCGCGAAGTGCGAAAACACACCCAGGTGTGTTTCTAGCGTTTCGGCCGAGTTGAGATCGTGGCGATAGCGGCCGCGCCAGCGAAAGCTGGAGCCACTGGCACGTTCGAGTCCGGCAAAGTCTACGCCGCGTTCGCGTAGCGGCTCGAGTTTTTCAACCGGATAGTCGTCACCGACCACACCGACCACTTGCACCGGCGCAAAGTGGGACGCACTCGACGCGAAATACGTACCGGAGCCACCTAACACATCGTCGGCTTTACCGAACGGTGTCTCAACGGAATCGAGTGCGACGGAACCCACCACCAACACTTTGGCTGCCGCCTCATGCACCGCATGAACGAGCGGTGCGTCGGCGGGACGATCATGGTGTGCAGGCGAGTTCACATCCGCTCCGGAGCGGTAAGGCCAAGTAGGCGCAGGCCGGCAGCGAGGCCGAGCTGCGTGGCGCGCGCAAGAACAAGGCGCGCCTGGGTGATTGCCTCGGGTTCGCCGAGGACGTGATGCTTGTGATACCACAAATGCGCGAGGCGCGCCGTCTCAAGCAGCCAGGCGGCCACACGATGCGGTTCGGCCGCATCGGCAGCGCCCACGAGCAACGCGGGATAGTCGAGCAGGGCTTTCACCAACTCCACTTCGGCGGGCTCCGAGAGCACACCGAGATCGACGTTGGCGCCCGTGATCGTGGTGGCGTCGATTTCCCCAACGCGGAAGATGCCGCACATACGCGCGTGCGCCATCTGGATGTAATACACGGGGTTTTCTTCGCTCTGCGAACGCGCGAGATCCACATCGAACACCAGCTGTGAATCACCTTTGCGCATGAGAAAGAAATAGCGCACGGCATCGCGGCCCACATCATCAATCAGATCGCGCACCGTCACGTACGATCCGGCGCGCTTGGAGATTTTCACTTCTTCTCCGCCACGCACCACCGTGACCATCTGGTGCAGCACATACTCCGGATACCCGTGTGGAATGCCGATCTCAAGCGCTTGCAGGCCTGCGCGCACGCGCGTGGTGGTGCTGTGGTGGTCGGCACCCTGCACATTGATGGCGCGCGTGTATCCGCGCTCCCACTTGGTCACGTGGTACGCCACGTCCGGCACAAAGTACGTGTAGTCGCCGCCCTTGGCCGCGCTCTTTTTCATCACGCGGTCTTTGTCATCGCCAAACGTGGTGGTGCGCAAGAACAACGCGCCTTCTTCTTCGTACGTGTGACCACTTGCCTGCAGCGCTTTCACGGTGCTGTCAACACGACCATCGGTGTAGAGCGAGCTTTCGAGATAGTACGTGTCGAACTTCACACCAAAAGCTTGCAGATCAAGATCCTGCTCGTGACGGAGCGCGGCCACGGCGAACACACGCAACGCGTTCAGATCGTTGCCTTCACGATCCTGCGGATGTTGCGCCACGTAGTTCGACGCGATTTCACGGATGTACTCACCGTGATATCCGCCCTCGGGAATCGCCGCCTCGTGGCCGGCGAGTTCACGTACGCGCGCCTGCACACTCAGTGCAAGATTCGAGATCTGTACGCCGCCATCGTTGTAGTAAAACTCGCGCGACACATTCCAGCCGGTGGCTTCAAGCAACGCACTGATCGCGTCGCCAAGCGCGGCCTGCCGACCGTGTCCGACGTGCAGCGGGCCGGTGGGGTTCGCCGACACAAACTCCACGCACGCGTTGGCGCCCTGCCCCACGTTGCTGCGTCCCCACTGTTCGGGGGCGGCAAGAATCTGCAGCAGTCCGCGGGCCTGAAAGCCTGGATCGAGGCGAAAGTTGATGAAACCAGGTCCGGCGATTTCCGCGGCCGTGGCGCCTACGCTGGTCAAGTCCATGGCCGCGATCAGCGCTTCGGCCACGTCACGCGGCTTGCGCGCGAGCGGCTTGGTGAGCGTCATGGCCACATTGGTGGCCCAATCGCCGAACGACGGATCGCGCGGACGTTCGAGATGCGGCACGACATCAGGTGGCGCACCGAGTGTACGCGCGGCGCGCGCGATTTCGGCGCGCAGCGCTTCAGCTTGATTCAAGGGTCAGTCCTTTTTGGGCGGCGTGGCCGGCGTGCTTGCGGCGGCCGGCTTGTCACTCTTGGGCGTGGAGTCACTCGCGGACTTCGCATCAGACTTGGCCGCAGGCGCCGCGTCGGATGACGTCGACAACGAGCTCGCGCTCTCCGACTTGGTGGTCGACGGCGCGGCGCGCTGATCCTTCTTGCCGTCCTTGCCGTAATCCGTGATGTAAAAGCCGGAGCCCTTGAACACGAGACCCGCGCCGCCGGTGATCATGCGCACCGCGTCGCCGTCGCCCTTGGGCGACGGAATAGTGTCTGGCACTTCGGAGATTTTGAAGAACTTTTCGACGATCGTGCCGTCGGGACAACGAAACTCGTAAGTCGGCATCGTTTCACTACTTAGGTTGAGTCAGACTACAACCCAGAAACGTACCCAATCACGGGCTGCGGTTCAACTGCGAGCGGCCGGGCTGGTGCCCAGCGGCGTGAGCTCGCCATCCACGATTTTGGCGATGCGCTCGGCGTCTTCCCAGCGGGCATAGAGTTCGCCGAGCTCGCCGGCCATGGCGCGGCGTTCGTCTTCTTCGTGGAGGAGCATTTCGAGGGCGAGGTAGAAACTGCCATTGTGGATCGCGCCCCGTCCTCGCTCGGGCCGTACTCGGTGCGCGCTGTAGCGTTTGATCAGCGAGAGTTCGTCGCCCACTTCCTGCACGGTTTGCACCGCCTCGTGCGCTGAGAGGCGACTCGCGCCGGCATAGTTGAAGAGGTGAATCACGTCGCGCAAAACCGGCCGAGCCTCAGGCCCGCTCACATGCAGGACGCGATCGTTCGCCTTGAACGCACTCGTTCGGCCGCGCGTACCAAAGTGAATTTTCGCGTCGATCTCGCCTTCTGGTGTCGCGCTGATGACGGAGGCGGCGACTTGTCGCATGTTCACCGGCTGAAGCGTGCCGTCGGCAAGTTTGATACGGCCAACAGGGCGCGAAGCTTGATAGAAGGAGGTGGCAAGTTGTGTCAGCTGCACCGCGCTGATCGAAGCCATGCCAACGCCGAACCAGTGTCTCCCCGCCAGCAGTGACCCAGCGGCGAGTGCCACCGGCGCGGCGCTCACGAGCGCGAACTTCGCTGCGAACTTTTTGCCCCGACGGCGCAACTGTTCGCCATACCGCCACGCCGCGAACTCCGGCAGCAACGGTTGACCAATGCGCACCAGGTCCGTGCCGTCGTTCAAACGCGCGAGGCCAATGTGATCCGTTGACACGCGACGACGTTCGTCGCGATACGCACGTTCACATTCCTCAATGGCTTCCCACCGTTCTTCGAGCGGTGTGAGGTTCCAGCGTCCGCAGTGTGTGCACACCGCCCAGAGACGACCACGGTCGGCATCGAATGCCAGGCGACGCCCGATCGGAAAATGTTCGATGCGCTGGTTGGCACCGAGCGGTTTGAGGCAAAAAAGACAGGTTGCGAACACGCGTTATGTCTCGCTGTTCGCGAGTACCGTGAGCTCTCCGTCCGCGATCTTGGCAATGCGTTCGGCGTCTTCCCAGCGCGCGTAGAGTTCTCCGAGTTCGCCGGCCATGGCGCGGCGCTCGTCTTCTTCGTGGAGCAGCATTTCAAGGGCCAGGTAGAAGCGCGATGTGCTGAGGGCACCACTCCGGCGTTCTGGATTGAGCCGATGCGCGCCGTAGCGCTTGAGCAGTGTGAGTTCGTCGCCCACGTGCTGCACGGTCTGCACTGCTTCATGCACCTCAAGGCGGCTTCCGCCGGCGCCGTTGAACACGGGCATCACATCACGAAGCACTGGTCGTGCCTCAGGCCCACTCACTCGCAACACCCGATCGATCGCGGTGAGTGGCCCGAGGCGACTGCGCTCGCGATAGTGAATCTCAGCGTTGACGTCGCCTTCGGGGCTCACGTTGATCACTGACGCGTCGAGGTGTCGCGCCATCATGGGCTCCACCGTTCCATCTGGCAGCCTGATCTTGCCGATAGGACGACGCGCTTCGATCAACGTAGACACGCTCTGGCCAATCTGCGCGCCACCCAAGGTCAACGCGCCTACGCCCAGCCAATGGTAGAGGGCGAATCCTTGCAGTGCGAGAATCGCCACTGGTGCGCCCGCCACGAGTGCCGTGGTCCAAAGCCAGCGTTTTCGCCTGCTGCGCAGTTGCTCACCGTAGCGCCACGCCGCGAACTCTGGCAGCAACGGTTGGCCGATACGCACAAGATCCGTACCCTCGTTTAGTCGCGCGAGACCAATGTGATCGGTCGACACACGACGACGCTCAGCGCGATACGCCCGCTCACACTCCTCAATCGCTTCCCACCGTTCCTCGAGTGGCGTGAGATTCCAGCGGCCACACTTCGTGCACACGGCCCAGAGTCGACCGCGTTCCGCATCGAACGCGAGACGACGGCCGATCGGGAAGTGCTCGATGCGCTGGTTTGCACCGAGCGACTTCAGACAGAACAAACAGGTGGCGAACACGCGTTACGACTCGTTGCTCGGCAGTGGTGTAAGCTCGGCGTCAGCGATGTTAGCGATGCGCTCGGCGTCTTGCCAACGCGCGTAGAGGTCGCCGAGTTCGCCCGCCATGGCGCGACGTTCGTCTTCTTCGTGGAGCAACATTTCGAGGGCGAAGCGTTGTTCGGGGGGCTTGTGAGCGAGAACGCCGGGGTAGAACTCCGAGCTGTTGCGGGCGTTCTCCGCGAAACGATCGAGCAACGTCTGCGCCGTTGTGGAACGCTCTGCTTCCGCGACCGCGGCCTTCACTTCTGCGTTCTTTGCTCCTCGATGGTTCACGCCAACAATCGCGCTGCTCAGGCCCTTGCGTGCCGCGTCCCCCGTGAGCGTGAAACGCTGTTTCGCACTGAAGAAACGCAGCCGAGCCCGGGGTACGCGGAGTGTCACGTGGAGCCGCATCTGCCGGTCATTGTCGAACGATACCGTTGTGTCGTAAGACTCAATCGCACGCATGGGCAGGCGTGCGACACCGGGCACGGCCACGTGCGTTACCGGACGATCCTGCTTTTTCCCCGCCGCTATCGACACGGTGTTGATGCCGATGGAAAGCATTGAGAAACCCGCGCCGGTGACGACATCTGCTGCCATCAACCCTACCAAACCGAAGTGCCCTAAGCTTGAGATGCCGCCAATTGTTGCGATGGCGTTATGCCGTTTACGCCGCACCCCCAGCTGATCTCCGTACCGCCACGCCGCGAACTCCGGCAACAACGGACGCCCGATGCGCACCAAATCGGTGCCATCCTTGAGGCGGGCCAACGCGATGTTGTCCGTCGACACGCGCTGCGTGGTGCCGCGATACGCGCGCTCGCACTCCTCAATCGCCTCCCATCGTTCCTCAAGCGGCGACAGGTTCCACCGCCCACATCGCAGACACACGGCCCAGAGCCGGCCCCGCTCCGCATCGAACGCGAGACGTTTGCCCACCGGGAAGTGCTCGATGCTCTGATTGGCGCCGAGCGAACTGTGGCAGAAGAGGCAGGTCGCAAACACCGTGGCAACTTCGTGCGCAGGCACGATCAGAACAAGAGCCCACATCGCTGGACGTCACGGTGCCGTCACGCCATCATTGAGAGCGAGCCCGACCATAACCCACACCGCATCTCCGAGCGACTGCATGTCACGCCTGCAACGACTGCTGCACCCACTGATGACAGGATTGCTACTGCTCGGCGTGCGACTGCCGGCGCAAGACGCGCCAGTTCACGGCCCAGCGAACGGAAGTCTGGTGATTGCGGGGGGCGGACAGCTGGACGGCACCGGCATTATCGAACGTTTTGTGGAGCTCGCCGGCGGACCGCATGCAAAGATCGTGATCGTTCCTACGGCCGGCGGCAATGCGCGGCCAGACGGCACGCTTATTCCCTACGACGCAACGCGCGTGCTCGCGTCGTGGAAAGCACGCGGTCTCACCAACGTGCACATGCTGCACACGCATGACCGAAAGATTGCCGATACCGATTCGTTCAGCTCGCTGCTGCTCGACGCCAAAGGCGTGTGGTTTAATGGCGGGCGACAGTGGAACATTGCGGACTCGTACGCGGGCACGAAATCGTATCATGCATTTCACCGTGTACTCACGCGCGGCGGCGTGATCGGTGGCAGCTCGGCGGGCGCCACGATTCAGGGCACGTATCTGGTGCGCGGTGCGGTGGCCGGACCGCAGATCATGATGGCGCCGGAACCGGAGCATCAGGATGCATTCGATTTTCTGCGCAAGTCCGCCATTGACCAGCACGTTGACGCGCGCAATCGCTGGAACGATCTGATTCCGGTGATGGACAAGTTCCCCGAATACATTGGGATCGGATTGTCAGAAAGCACCGCCATCGTGGTGCAGGGCGACACGTTTGAAGTGCTGGGCAAGGCCGATGTGGCGGTGCACGATCGGAGCAAACCGACAGCAGCAGCGCCGTTCGTGAAACTCGGCCCCGGCACTCGTTACGATATGAAGCGGCGCGTGATCGCCAAGTAGACTTCGTGCGTAGCACACACTGACTTGCTTTACTGAAACGCCTTTCGCTGCAAGAACAGGCTCGCCTTAATGAAAATGCCGTCGCTCGCGCGCCGCAGCGAACTGAACGCCAACGCATCTGGTTCGGTGAGACTGCTCCCGTAGCCCGCAAACAGCGTGGTTCCTGGCCTCGGGCGAAAGGAGAACAGCCAGTCTGTGCGCAGTACGTTGCTGCTGCGACGCACGGACGGCACGTACGTACCGTCAGACTGTCGCTCCAGCAGCGCGAGTCCCGTGCGATAGTCGCGCAACGGCTCGCGTCGATTGGCTTCATACTGCGACACCACGCGTACAAACACAAAGCGCGAGAGCTGATACTCCACACGCAGTCGCGGAATGCGCGTGGAGAAGCTTGAGAGACCGTCGGCCGTGCGCACGAACTCGTTGCTCGCGTAGGTTGCGTTCGCGCGCAAACGCTCCGTGGGACGCAACGTGAGCTCGGCGGTCACGGCCGTGCGGTCGACCGGCGTGGTTTCGGCGAAATCCACATCGCGTGCTTGTGTCACCCCAGCCGATGCGAAGAAGCGGCGGAACTGCGGTGTTGATACAGAGAAGGCAAAGCTGGTGGCATTGAGTTGGCGCGCCGGCACGAATGCGTCGGGCGTTGCCGTGCCATTGCCCGTGCCGAGATTGGCAAATGCAGCCGGATCAAACGCGTAGCCGGAGTACGAAGGCGTGAACGATACCGACCAGCCTTTGCGAAAGGTGACCTGATTGTTCGCGCTAAAGCGTGTTTCGAGCACACGCCGACTTGCGAAGAAGTCATCGTAGCGCCACAACCCCGAGGTGCCAATAAACACGTTGTAACGTTCGAACAGCTTACCAGGTGTGCCGAAAATCGTGATGCGGTTATTCAGCGCGGGTTGCACATAACCCGTGCGCGCGACAAAGCCGTTGTCGGCACGAAAGTCGGGCTGAATGCCGAGCAGCTTGTAATTGAACCCCCACGAACGTCCGGTGCGATCGACCGTGGCTTCCCATAGCGAACCGTTGCGCGTGCGCGCCGCAGCTCGCGTGATTGCCGTTGCGGCCTGCAGCTGCAAGAAATACAGGCCTCCGAACACATGTCGCACGTCTGCGCCAATGACACGATTCGCTGAACCTCCGCCAACACGCTCGCTGTACAACAGACCAGCTTGCGATTGCTCGTCAAAATCGCGTGTGAGGCGTACAATGTTTGCGATGGGTCGACTGTCATTGCTGCCGGCGACCGGGGCCTCAATCGCAGAGAGCAACGAAATATTGCCGCGCCCTACCCTGCCCGTGAGTTTGAGCGCTGCATCCGGCTGCACAATGCGACGCGTGTACACCAGCGTATTGGGCACGTTGAACTGATCCGAACCTTCCACGAAGAAGGGACGGCGTTCGGGATAAAAGAGCGCGAAGCGTGGATCGGCGGCCACCTGCAACGCGTCTGCTTCCACCTGCGAAAAATCCGGTCGGATGGCGCCGTTAAGCACGAAGTTGCTGCCGAGGCCAGCGCGAATGTTGCCACCAATGCGCGGCGTGTTGGTGTATTGCCATGCGTCGCCGGAACCAGCCACTGCCGGCACACCAGCCACGCTGGTGGTCAGCTCCGGATTCAGCGTCACATCGAGACCATGTCGCATGTCGCGCAGACCTTCGAGCGAACCGGCCTGCCCAACGAATGACGCGGCGCCCTGCCGCGCGGGTGTCCACGTTTGCTGGTAGCCGCTGTGTTGCACGTGGCGAATGACCTGAAAGCCCCAACGCTGCGGCCCGCCTTCGGGAAATCGCAGGCTGCTGAACGGAATGCGCAGCTCCACTTCATAGCCGTAGTCGGTGACCTCACCGCGCGACTGCCACTGAAAGTCCGGACTCAGATCATTCTGACCAGGTGCCACGTTCGAGCCGGGAATGAATCCACCACCTTCGGCTTTTGTGCCGTCGGCCTGAATGCCGAGTGCGTTCACCATAAAGACAAACGCGCGTCGACGCTCATCGAAGGTGTCGAGATGAATCTCCACGTGATCATCGCTGGCGACACGATCGCGATCTGCCAGCGTTGCCCGCACCGCGCCATGCGTTTCAAACGCACGCACGCCAATGTGAAGCGCGGCCGATGAATACCAGACAAGAATCTCGGTGGAATCCGGCGCGGCCTGCTGATCCACCGGCCGGTACATGGAAAAGCCCGTGAGTCTGGCCGCACTGCTCCACACCGGCTCATCGAGCTTGCCATCGATAACAATGGTGGCATCAACCGGCGCGCTCAGGGCCACGGCAGTGTTGCCGTCGCGCGCGTGATAGACGCGCGAGTCGCCACGCTGCGCCAGAGCGAGCGGGGCCGATGTGACGAGCAGCAGACAGAGCAACAGGAGACGCATGGCGAGAATACTAGTCGGCCTCGCCCACCACGCCTGATGGACCGATCAGTCCATTGCTCTGACTAAGCGTTCGGCAGTGACGTCAGCTCGCCATCTGCAATCCTGGCCACACGCTCGGCTTCTTCCCACCGGGCGTAGAGCGCGCCGAGTTCACCGGCCATCGCGCGGCGTTCATCGTCTTCGTGTAGCGCCATTTCGAGCGCGAGGCGCATGGGTGTGGTGTACGTGATCAGCGCATGACGATGCGTACTCCCACTTGACCATGCGGCCACGCTGAGCGGAGACCGGCGATCAGAATTGGACGCGTGCTGTAGCAACGTGCCGATTGACCCCGCCGCTTCTACTGCGTGTACCGCTCGTGCTACGGATCGATCGCTTCCGCCACTTCGATTAAGCGCGGGCAACAGACTGGCGAGCGCGCGGAGTGCCTCGTCGCCGTGTAGCTCGGCGCGTCCTTTCCCGGCTACGCCCAACCTCGAGGATAGTGCACCGTCGCGCGCGAAGCGACGATGGTCGAAAGTGAGCGCGACCGCGTTTTCACTGAAAACACTCAGCTCCGCATGCACAAGATTGTTTCGAGTGAGTCCGAGTACGTCACCGTTGCGGTCATGCATACGCGCAACGGGACGGGAATAATGGAGGAGCGTATTGCCGAGGTTGACGAGCGAGGGGAGAAAACCCAATCCCGCGCCAACCGCAACGGCCGGTCCGACGGCGACGACACCCACCGCCGCCAATGCCGCCCCTCCCAAGCCATAGCCCAAGAGGCGCCGCCGTCGACGTCCGAACTGATCACCGTATCGCCACGCCGCAAACTCTGGTCTGAGCGGTCGACCGATGCGCACGAGCTCTAGTCCCTCAGGCAGACGCGCGAGGGCAATGTTGTCGGTGGCGACACGGCGGCGTGTATTTCGGTATTGACGCTCCGCTTCTTCTATCGCTTCCCAGCGTGTTTCAAACGGCGAGAGATTCCAGCGTTCACACTTGGGACACACGACCCACAGGCGACCCTGATCGGCGTCGAATGCGATGCGACGGCCAACAGGGAACTGTTCAATAACGTCGTTGGCGCCGAGCGCTGCGTGACAAAAGATACAGGTGGTGTACATGCAGCTACACGGGCTGGTAGCGCCCCCACACCTCACCAAGCGCCGCAGCGATTTCACCAACCGATGCACGCGCGCGTACCGCGTCAATCACGAGCGGCATGAGATGTGTGCGCTCGCCAATATGCTCCGGCAAATACGATGGCGCCGCGGCGCGCAGCGCAGACAACGACTGCTGAACCGCGGCATCATCACGATGTGCCTTGCACTCGCGCAAACGCGCGACCTGCTCCAGTTCAAGCGCGGAGAAATCAGGCGCAGGAATGATTGGGGGATCCTGCCCGTCACCAAACTTGTTAACGCCAACGATAACCGTTTCACCCGCCTCAATACGCAGTTGTTGCGCGTAGGCGCTCCGTCCGATTTCGTCCTGAAAGAAACCGGCTTCAATGCCAGCCACGGCGCCGCCGAGTTCATCGACGTGCGTAATCAGCGCCATGGCACGCGACTCAATTTCGTTGGTGAGCTGCTCCACGTACCAGCTGCCAGCGAGTGGATCGACCGTTTGCGCCAGACCGCTTTCGTACGCGATCACCTGCTGCGTGCGCAGCGCCAGCGTGGCCGATTCACCCGTCGGAAGGGCGAGCGCTTCGTCGTAGCCGTTGGTGTGCAGTGACTGCGTGCCACCGAGCGCCGCGGCAAGCGCTTGCACCGTGACGCGCACCACGTTGGTCAGCGGCTGCTGCGCGGTGAGTGTAACACCACCCGTTTGTGTGTGAAAGCGAAGGCGACATGATTTCTCGTTCGCCGAGAACCGATCGCGCATGAGCCGCGCCCACAAACGGCGAGCCGCACGAAACTTGGCCACTTCTTCGAACAGATCGTTATGTGCGGCAAAGAAGAACGACAGTCGCGGTGCAAAATCATCCACCGCGAGGCCGGTATCGATGGCCTGTTGCACGTACGCCAGTCCATCAGCAAACGTGAACGCCACTTCCTGTACAGCCGTACTGCCCGCTTCACGGATGTGATAGCCCGAAATGGAAATCGGATTCCAGCTGGGCACTTCCTGCGCGCAGAACCTGAACGTTTCCGCCGTGAGTGCAAGCGACGGCGCCGGTGGATAAATGTACGTACCGCGCGCGATGTACTCTTTGAGAATATCGTTCTGCGTGGTGCCCGAGAGTGCGCTGCGTGCGATACCCCGCTCTTCCGCCACCACGATGTACATGGCCAGCAACGTCGCGGCCGTGGCGTTGATCGTCATGGATGTTGACACTTTGTCGAGCGGAATCCCGTCGAGCAATGTGTGCATGTCATCCACAGTGTCGATCGCGACACCTACACGCCCCACTTCGCCGAGCGCGCGTGGGTCACTCGAATCGAGCCCCATTTGCGTGGGCAGATCGAACGCCACCGACAGACCGGTTTGGCCCGCTTCAAGCAACAGCTTGAAGCGGGTGTTGGTCGCCTGCGCCGTGCCGAATCCCGCGTACTGGCGCATGGTCCAGTGTCGGCCGCGATACATGTTGGGCTGTACGCCGCGCGTGTACGGAAACACGCCGGGATCGCCAAGGTCGTTGGCGTAGTCGATGGGCGCGTCAGCCGGGCGGGCGGCCACCGGCAGCGGAATTCCTGAGGGAGAAAGGCGTTCGTCTGACATGCTGCAAACTATGCGGGCGTGACAAGCGCTCGCCACTCGGCGGCGATCTCACGCGTGGCGCGGGCGGCCGCGGGAACCGCAGCGGTCATGTGCAGAAATCCATGCACAAGCGAACCTTCGCAGCGTTCACGAACCGACACGCCCGCGGCCCGGAGCGCGCTGGCGTAGGCCTGCCCTTCGTCACGCAACGGATCAAAACCAGCCGTCACGAGCATCGTTGGCGGTAAACGGTGCAGTTCGGGCGCATGCAGCGGATTCACCTGCCAGACACGATCATCGCCGACGGGTTCGGGGGTGTAATACCGGTCGAACGCGAGCATGTCACGCTGCTCGAGCAGGAATCCCCTGGCAAAATCGCGACGTGACGACGTTTCCGCGCGATCCATCACCGGATAGATCAGCAACTGTGCGGAGGCGGCCCGCCCTTGCAAGGCGCGAACATGAGCCGCCACGGTGGCCAGGTTGGCCCCGGCGCTGTCTCCACCAACACACACCCGCGTGGGATCCGCGCCGAGCGACAGTGCGTGCTCCTGCGCCCACGCAAGCGCGAAAATGCTGTCCTCGACCGCCGCCGGAAACGGGTGTTCGGGTGCCAGCCGGTATTCAACGCTCAGTACGTGTGTCTGGGCGTGGTGACACAACAAGCGACAGGGTTCATCGTGCGTATCGAGATCACCGATCACAAATCCACCGCCATGCAAGTACACCAGCAGCGGCGTTGGCGATGACGCTGTCGCCGCCGGTGCGTAGTGTCGCGCGCGCAACGTGCGAGCATCGGCAGGAATCGCGATATCGCGCACGCTCCCCACCGCAGTGGGTGAACGAACATGCGCCGATGTTTCCGCACGGTACCGCTGCCGCCCCGCCTCGGGCGTTGGGTCGCAGAACCCGGGGCGGCCAGTGAGTTGTTGCATGCGCAGCAAAAACTGCACCTGTGGATCCAGCGTGTGACCGTCGCAAACCGTTGCCGGCTCGTTGATCACACGCAGAAGCAATGCAGACGGAAGTCGACTCGTCAGTCTGGCAAATGCCGCCTCGAGTTGATACTTCATGAGGCGTTGGGCGAAGGGTGCGCGATCGTAAAGCGATAGTCGCGTTCATCGAGGTGCGACATCAGACGGCGAAAGCGCCCAATGCCAAACGGCCAGAGCGTGGAGTTTCGACCATTGGCGTCGAGATACCAACTGCGGCACCCGCCGGTGTTCCACACGGTGCGGGCGAGATTGGTTTCGATCCATCGATCAAAGGCGCGCTGCGCTTCGCTGGTTGGTTCAACCGAACGCGCACCGCGCTTGTCCATGGCCGCAAGCACTTGCGCCACATGACGCGTCTGCGCTTCCACCATCAGCAGAATTGATGTGTGCCCAAGGCCCGTGTTGGGGCCGAGCAATACGAAGAAGTTGGGGAACCCGGCAACGGTTGTGCCACGATAGGCCGACGGACTCCCCTGCCAGACGTCGTCGAGCGTGCGGCCGTCGCGTCCGGTGATGTGCGGAGCGAGCGGTGGATCGGTGGGTCGAAATCCGGTGCCGAAAATGATCGCGTCAACCGTGTGCTGCTCGCCGTTGACCGTTTCCACACCGTGCGCGTTCACGCGCGCGATCGGTTGTGTGATGAGAGAAACGTTGGGCTGCGCAACGGCCGGGTAGTAGTCGTCGGACACCAGCACACGTTTGCAACCCAGCCGATAAGTTGGCGTGAGCTTCTCGCGCAGCGCTGCATTCTTGACCTGCGACTTGAGATGCCACTGCGCGACCGCCTCGGCAAGCCCAACCAGCTGCGGATATCGAAACGGAAAGAAGATCAACTCACGAAGTAGGTACACCGCGGCGCGCGATGCTCGCTGCGCGGCCGGGATTGCGCGATACACGCGTTTGCGCCACTCGGGTACCGCGCGATCTCGGCGCGGTAGCACCCATGGTGCGGAGCGCTGAAACAGATGCAACTGCGAGACGTGTGGTTGAATGCGCGGCACAAACTGTATTGCCGACGCGCCAGTCCCCACTACCGCCACGCGCGCGTTGCTGAAATCGAACGTATGGTCCCACTGCGCGGAGTGAAACACGCGGCCCTGAAAGCTTGCCAGGCCATCGATCGCTGGCACCACGGGATCACTGAGCGCTCCGCTCGCGAGGACCAGCGCATTCGCTCTCCACTCGCCGGCGCGCGTTGTGATCCGCCAACAGGCGTCCTGTTCGCTCCAGTGTGCACTTTGCACATCCTGATTGAACGCAAAATGTTTGAGCAGATCAAGTTGCTCGGCACACCGGCGCAGATACGCCCAGATCTCCGCCTGCGGCGAGAAGGTGCGGGTCCACTCCGGATTGGGTGCGAACGAAAACGAATACAGCGCCGACTGCACATCGCACGCGCATCCCGGATACGAGTTATCTCGCCACGTGCCACCAAGATCAGCGGCGCGTTCGAGAATCACAAAGTCTTCGATGCCCTGCGTGCGCAGCTGCGCCGCCATGGCGATGCCCGAACAGCCACCACCGATTACCGCGAGCCGCACACGGCGTGGCTCGCCCATACGCACTAGCGCGCTCCGCCAAGACGCGGCACGTTGCCGCGCTCGTCCAGATCTCCAAAAAGTTCTTTGCGCGAGAGATACTTCTCGATGCTTTCGAGCAAGCCTTCAAGCTCGATGACGGCCTTGGCTAGCGCCTGACGGAAGAGCCAGCGATACCACACCAACGCCGCGCTGCCAGCCATCGCGGCGAGCCCCACTCCGGGCAGCGCCGCGAGGGCGAGCGATCCCATCGTGCCGATCAGTGCGGCCGTTCCACCGGCGCCGGCGATCACGGTACTGGTGCCCACAATCCACTTGTCGGCGCGCAGATTGCGTTCAAGTCCACTGCGCAGATCGCCCGTAATGATCACTTCGCAGGCCGGATGCTGCGGCGTGCCGCGTGGCTGCAGCGTCACGTTGAGATCGAACAACTCAATCTGCTCCAAACGATACAGCAGATTGCTTTTGGATGTTGCACCGGTGATCCAGGCCGCCGTGGTAAATCGCGGCGCGGTGAAACGCAGAATGCCTCCGTCAATCGGATGGCCGTTCACCGTGTCGCGGACATTGAGCCGATACGGATCGGCGGTGAACACGGCGCCGATCGCCGCCAGCGTGACCTTGGGCGACGCTGGGATCACACGCGATACGCTGACGGCGCGGTCCTTCGTGCCAAGCAGCGCGGTAAACTGTGCGTCCTGTGATTCACTCAGCACGACGGCATTCGCGTTCCGATCGCCAGCCCGCCGCTCTGCCAGCGCCAACGCCACATACTGTCGCGAAATGCCCGCTTCGACAGCGGCGGCCTCAACTTCCGCCACACGAAAGCTACCCGGCTCACTCACACCAGCGTTCGCGCCATTGTTGCTCTGCAACCGCGCATTGCGCTCCATGCGATGAGCCGCTTCCGCCTGCAACTGTGCGGCGCGCTGCCAGATCACCAGTGCGTCCTCCGACGAAAGCACCGCGCCGGGCGACGAGTCTGCGTCACGCTGAGCGATTTGTTGCGCGTCGCGCATGGCGGCGTCGAGCGCACCCGCGAGTGCGTCTGCCGATGCATACCGATCGGCCGGATTCTTTCGGAGACAGCGCTCAATCACATCAACAATACTGCGCGGCAAACTTGGCGCGACGTCGTCGAGTGACGGTACTGCTTTGGTCACGTGAGACACGAGCACACTTTGCGGCGTGCCATCAAACGGCAGTTTGCCACTCAATGCGAGATAGCCCACCACACCAACCGCGTACAGATCACTGCGTCCGTCTAGCTCTTCGCCGGACGCCTGTTCAGGACTCATGAAGTGAACCGAACCGAGCACGTGCCCGTCAACGGTCAGACCACTCGCCTTGTTCGACGGATCGCGCGCAATACCGAAGTCCGACAGCACGGCGCGCCCGGATTCACGATCGAGCAGAATGTTGTCGGGTTTGATATCGCGGTGCACAATGCCGCGCGCGTGCGCGTAGGCGAGCCCCCAGGCCACTTCACGAAGAATGCGCGCCACATCGGCCACGGGCAGCGCGCCGCGCTCCCGAATGCGATCGCCGAGTGTCTCGCCCTCCACGTACCGCATGGTGAACCAGACGCTGCCTTCTGTTTCATCGGCGCGGTACACGTCGATGATGTGCGGATGTTCAAGACGTGCACTCGTGCGCGCTTCTCGCAGGAAACGCTCGCGCATGTCAAAACCCGTGTGCTCGTCGAGCAACACCTTGAGCGCAACTTCACGCTCAAGAAATCGATCGCGCACAAGCCACACGGCACCCATTCCACCCTGACCAAGCGGGCGGATCACGTCGAACATTTCCTCAATAGCCGGCGGCAGCGGCGGAAACGTCATGTGGGGGAGTAAGGGTTTTACAGCAATGTGGGATTACGCCGCCACACTGAGACGGTGAGCGCTGTTGCGAACGACACCCACATGACGTACGGCACAAATAACAGTCCGGCGATCGGATCGCGCAATGCGAACGCCGTCATGGTCGCGATCACCGCGGTGAGCATGAACGACACTTCGATGGTAGCACCAAGACCGGTGTGCCTGACAAAGAAGAACCAGCTCCAGGCCGCGTTCAGTGCCAACTGCACGCCATAAAGGATGAGCTCGCCACGTGCTCCATCGAAGCCAAACTCGCGCCAGATCCGCCAGGCCGCCACGGCCATCACGATGTAGAGCACGGTCCAGGCCGGGCCAAACAGCCACGCGGGGGGGGCCCAGCGTGGCTTCTCGAGCAATCCGTAAAAGCGAGCCGCCTCTTTCGCCGTAACGGCGCCACTGATCGCGGCCAGACTCGTTCCCACGATCCAGACCGCCAGACTGATCCACGAAGATTTCATAGATCGAAGTATGCGCAATCACTCACGCGTGCGTCAGGCTGCGCAGGGGAGATTCTCATGCGCCACTTGAGCGCGACGCGATCTCGCGCAGCGCGACCAGCAATCGGTCACAATCGGCCGGCGTGTTGTAGAGCGCGGGCGTGACACGTACACAGTCGCCTTTGGCCAGGCCATTGCGCCACACGGTGAACAGGCCAAACTCCTCGAGCAGCGTTCGCGCCACGGCCTGATTGGCCTCTCGCGTGCCGCGTCCGTGCAGGCGAAACGCGGTAATCGCTCCTACCAGCCCCGGTTCATCTGGTGTGAGAATATCAACGCCCGGGATGGCGCGTGCGGGCACCGCCCATCGGTCTCGGAGAAAGCGCAGCCGAGCGCTCTTGTTTGCAAAGCCGATCGTAGCCTGAAAATCGAGAGCGTCCGGAATCGTGAGTACCGTCGCAAAATCTGTGGTGCCGGTGTGAATGCGACTATCGATGCGATCGAGCGACCCTTCGTCACCGTGCGCGCGGTCAATCGCGTCGAGTCGACCGGCCCGAATGTACATCACGCCCGCACCCACCGGTGCACCAATCCACTTGTGCAAGTTGAGCCCAACAAAATCTGCACCGAGTTCAGAGAGCTCAATCGGCACCTGGCCAAATGAGTGGGCAGCGTCGAGAATGACATCCACGCCACGCGCTCGCGCAATATCGGCGATGGCACGCACAGGATGAATCAGCCCGGTTTTGTTGTTGCAGTGCGTGAGCAGCAACAACTTTGTTCGCGGATGGGCATCTAACGCTGCGGTATACGCCGCAAGAATCGCTGGCACCGACGCCGGCTCAGGAAAATTCAGCGTTGCCACCGTAGCGCCACGACGCGCCGCCAACGCATTCATGGCATACTGCATCGCGTTGTAGTCGAGATCCGCGTACATCACGGTATCACCAGCGTTCACGCGATTGTACTGACCGATCAGCGACTGCAGCGATTCGGTGGCGCCGCGCGAGAACGCAATCTCGGTCGGCGCAACACCGAGTGCCTGCGCAACCCGTGCCCGCGCATTGGCGAGCAAGGCCGGATACTCGCGGCGCGCAAAGTACGAACTTTCACGATTCACGCGATCGATGTGGCGATGGTAGGCCTCGAGCACCGGTGTGGCCATCATGCCAAAGAACCCGCCTTCGAGATTGGTCGTGCGATCGGTGACGCGATACTGCGCAGCGACCTTCGCCCAGTAGGTTTCATCCTGGGCGATCAGAGAGGGATCCCCCGCTTGAGGCGAGAGCGGCGGCTCGCCCGGCGCTATTGCCGAAGTACGCGGCTGAAGCTCCGGTACACTCACGGTGAACGAGGCCGCAGACACCAGCGCGGCGTGGCGAACGAAGTCTCGGCGGGTCGTCATGCGATAAAAGCTAGAGCGCCGACGGTAACATCCGCCACCCGCACTCTTGACGGATGGGCGCCGAAGGCCGAGTGTGCGATGGGCAGCTACGCCGCGTACCGACGCGCCGCGCACGCACACGACGATGGACTCTTCGCCGAGCACGCCATGCATCATTCCTCCTCTCGTCGGGTCAGCCTCTACGACGCTGACGCTGGATCTCCATACGCCAGCCGCGATGCCTGCGGCGTGGGTTTCATCGCGAGGCAAAGTGGTGAGCGCACACACGAGGTGGTCGAGCTGGCGCTCGCGGCCGCCGCGCGCCTCGCGCACCGCGGTGCGCAGGGCGCGGATCTCTCGGCCGACGGCGCGGGACTCCTGACGCAGATTCCGCGTCGCCTGTTTGTGCTGGCAGGTTCGCGTCAGGGGCTGCATCTGCCTGCGGATGCATCGATCGCCGTGGGCATGTGCTTTCTGCCTGTCGCAATCGAAGCGCGCGCGCACGCGGAACGCATTGTTGAGGCCGTGCTTGCCGACGACGGTCTGCCCTGCCTCGGGTGGCGCGATGTGCCCGTGAACCCGGACGTGCTCGGGCCCTCCGCACGTGACGCGATGCCCAGCATTCGACAGGTGCTCGTGGGACGACCGGCTGGTGCAACAGACGACGCGTGGGAACGTGCGCTCTATCTGGCACGTCGAGAGATGGAGCACCGCGTGGATGCACTTGGCCTGCAGCCGTTTTACATCTGCTCGTTGTCGTGTCGCACGATTGTGTACAAGGGGCTGGTTACGGGCGCGCAACTCGCCGACTTTTTCCCGGACCTGCGCGAGCCGTCATTTGAAACGGCGATTGCGGTGTTTCATGAGCGTTACGCGACCAACACCATGCCCCGTTGGGAACTGGCGCAACCGTTTCGCATGGTCGCGCACAACGGTGAAATCAATACGTTGTGGGGCAATCGCAATGCGATGTCGATGCGTGACGGATTACTTGCGACACCTTCGTTTGGCGATCAGGCGCAACGCGTGCGCCGACCGATTCGCCCAAACGGCAGTGATTCGTCGAGTTTGGACAACGCGCTCGAACTGCTGGTGCGCGGTGGCCGCTCGCCCGTGCACGCGGCCATGATGCTCGTACCGCAGGCGTGGGAAAAATATCCGGATATTGATCCCACGATTCGTGCATTCTACGAGTACCACCAGTGTGTGATTGAGCCGTGGGATGGACCGGCGGCGATCGCCTACAGCGACGGCATTCAGGTTGCCGTTTCACTTGATCGCAACGGGTTGCGTCCCTGCCGGTACAAGATCCGCGCCGATGGAATGGTCGTTGCCGGATCCGAGGTGGGCATTGGCGCGTTCGATGCGCGCGATATCGTGGAGACGGGCAAGGTCGGCCCTGGCGGTGTGCTGCTGGTGGATACCGCCGGACAACGTATTGTTCGCAACATCGCCGCCAAGCGCGAAGTTGCCGAGCAGCGACCGTACGCGCGCTGGCTGGCACATCACATGGCCACACTGCCTACCAGTGACGGATCGGAACCACTCGTGCGTTCCAGCGCGCAACTTCGCGCAACGCAACTCGCGTTAGGATACGGCCACGAAGATCTGCGATTGATTCTTGAGCCAATGGCCGGCAGCGGCGCGGAAGTCGTCTGGAGCATGGGCGATGACTCACCGCTCGCGGTGCTGTCACATGCGTCGCATCCGCTATTTGCATTTTTCCGCCAGCGATTTGCGCAGGTCACGAATCCACCGATCGATTCGCTACGTGAGTCGATGGTGATGTCGCTGCGCATGCACCTTGGCCAGCGTGGTTCGCCGTTACTGGAGAAGGCCGAGTTCGCGCGCAAGCTGCGTATTGAACATCCGGTACTGCTTCCCGATGAAATGGCCGCACTGCGCTCCGTGCCTGGATTCAAGGCGGTAACGCTCGATGCCACGTGGCCGGCAACGTCCCGCGCCGACGAGCTCGACTCCGTGCTCGACGCGTTGTGCCGTCGCGCTGAAGCAGCGATTGGCAAAGGCGTGCGACTGCTGATTATCAGCGACCGAAAAGTCAGCGCCGATCGCGCACCGATTCCTTCACTGCTTGCGCTCGGCGCGGTGCGTCAGCATCTGGTACGCATTGGCTTGCGTGCGCAGGTTGGCCTTGTCGTCGAAACGGGTGACGCGGTGGAGCAACATCACGTGGCCACACTGTTCGGTTACGGAGCCGAAGCCGTCTTTCCATGGCTGGCCATGGAGTCGGTGGCAACACTCTTCTCCGAAACCGTCGCGCACGGACGCGAGGAGGAAAGCGCCGATCGCCCCGGCCCGTCGCTGGCGCAGTCGCGACTGCGTGCCGCACTCGAAAAGGGGTTGCTCAAGATTCTTGCCAAGATGGGGATCAGCACGCTGTCTTCGTATTGCGGCGCGCAGATGTTCGAAGCGCTGGGTCTTGGTGGCGATGTGATTGACCGTTGTTTTGCGGGTACTGCGTCGCCCGTTGGCGGCATTGGGTTGCGAGAAATCGCCGAAGACGTACTCGCGCGTCATCGCTCTGCGTTTGGTACGCATGCGTCGTCTGAGCTGGTGCTTCCTGATCACGGACGCGTGCGCTTTCGCAAAGAGGGCGAACGGCACGCGTGGTCGCCACCGTCGGTACGCGCGCTGCAGTTAGCCGTGGGCAGCGCACGAAAGGCTCGCAACACAGACGGTGGCCCGGACGTCGAATCGTGGCAAAGCTTTCGTGCCTCGTCCTCCGGCAGTGAGGCGATTTCACTACGCGATCTGATCCGTGTGCGTGAAGGTGCCCCCATCGCCATCGATCACGTGGAACCGATCGCGAATATTCTCACGCGATTTGTTTCGTCGGCGATGTCGTTGGGTGCGCTGTCGCCGGAAGCACATAGCGCCGTAACGGTTGCGATGAACCGCATGGGTGCACGCAGCAACTCTGGTGAAGGCGGTGAAGATCCCGCGTGGTACACACCGCTCACGGAGGGGAGCACGGACGACCGCCTGGATAGTCGCATCAAGCAGGTGGCGTCCGGGCGCTTTGGCGTGACCACCGGATATCTGGTGCGCGCCGATGAAATCGAAATCAAGATTGTGCAAGGCGCCAAACCCGGTGAAGGCGGGCAGCTTCCGGCGCACAAGGTCACCGCGCTGATCGCACGCTTGCGACACTCCACCATTGGCGTGTCGCTCATTTCACCGCCGCCGCATCACGACATTTATTCGATTGAAGATCTCGCGCAGCTGGTGCACGATCTCAAGACGGTGAATCCGCGCGCACGCATTGGCGTGAAGCTTGTGGCATCGGCCGGTGTTGGCACGGTCGCCGCCGGTGTTGCGAAAGCGTACGCGGACTACGTGTTGATTGCGGGCCACGCAGGTGGCACTGGCGCGTCGCCGCTGTCCAGCATCAAACACGCCGGTTCGCCGTGGGAACTTGGACTCGCCGAAGCGCAGCATGTGCTCGTGCAGAACGGGCTGCGACATCGTCTGGAGCTTCGCGTTGACGGAGGGTTTCGTACCGGACGTGACGTCATCATTGCCGCCATGCTTGGCGCCGAGAGTTTTGGTTTTGGCACCGCACCGTTGGTGGCACTTGGCTGTGACATGGCGCGTCAATGTCATCTGAACTCCTGCCCGACCGGCATTGCAACACAGCGTGAAGAGTTGCGGGCAAAGTTTCGTGGATCGCCCGAGCATGTGATCTCTTACTTCGCGCATGTAGCACAGGATGTGCGCGAACAGATGGCGGCCATTGGTGTGCGTTCACTCGACGAGCTGATCGGTCGCGCCGATCTTCTCGAACGGCTTGATCATCCCGAGCTGCCGCGATCAGCGATGCTAGACCTGTCGCTCCTGCTCACGCGGGCGCATCGTGACGGCGTGCCGCCACGTCGCACGATTGCGCGTAACGTACGACCGGATGTGGTCTCCGTTGACGAACAGATTCTGACCGATGCGGCGGAGGCGCTCGCGTCGGGTGCGCCGTTTAGTGGTTCCTACGTCGTACGCAATCACCATCTCGCGGTTGGCGCGCGTGTTGCGGGCTGGATTGCCGAGCACAAAGGCGACGCGGGATTCGAACCGGGGCGCGTGATGCTTCGCTGCACGGGAAGCGCCGGCCAGAGTTTTGCGGCCTTCGCAATACGTGGTATGCACGTCGAGCTGGAGGGCGAGGCCAACGATTACGTCGCCAAAGGACTCACGGGTGGTGAAGTCACCATTCGTCCGTTCCGCAATGCGCGATACGGCGGGGCCAGTCATCTCAACATGATCGTTGGCAATACGGTGCTGTACGGCGCCACCGATGGGGTGTTGCTCGCCGCAGGTCAGGCGGGCGATCGATTTGCGGTGCGCAACTCCGGCGCATGTGCCGTGGTTGAAGGTGTGGGCAATCACGCCTGTGAGTACATGACGGGTGGCGTGGTGGCCGTGCTTGGTCGCACGGGGCGCAACTTTGGAGCGGGCATGTCAAACGGCGTGGCCTACGTGCTCGACGAATCTGGTCGCTTGCCCAGTCGCACCAACCATGATCTGGTGCTGTTGGCCGATCTGGATGAGCATGACGAAGCACTCGTGCAGCGATTGCTCGCACTACATCGTGTGCGCACCGCCAGTCCGCGCGCCCGCGCACTGCTTGATGGATGGGCGCGCACGCGCATGCAGTGGCGAAAGGTGCAGCCGCGAGGCGCGGCCGAGCATGTGTCCTCGATTCGCGCCACGTGGAGCGCGCGTCTTGATGCGCTGTTGCACACGTCGTCTGACAAAACCAACGCGGCCAGCCTCACTGTGTGAGCTGGCCGCGCGCTTCCTGAAACTATGCGTCGCCGTCTTCTCGTCGGCGACGAGGGGCTTCGTCATGCGGCCCGATGAACTCTTTCACCGTTTCCACTTCGGCCTTGCTGCCAATGTAGAGCGGCGTACGCTGATGCAGATCGGTCGGATCCACATCGAGGATGCGACGCACACCGTCTGTGGCGAGTCCGCCTGCCTGTTCTACAATGAATGCCAGCGGATTCGCTTCGTAGAGCAGTCGGAGTTTACCGCGCGGTGATTTGGTATTGCTCGGATACGCAAACACACCGCCACCGAGCAGATTCCGATGGAAGTCGGCCACAAGCGAACCCACGTATCGCACGTTGAGCGACTTGCGCTCGCCATCGAGACCGCGATATCGGCGCATCAACGCCCGCGTGTGCTCGGGCCAGTCTTGTTCGTACGCATCGTTCACCGACAGATACCGGCCGGAGTTCGGAATGCGAATGTGCGGATGCGACAGGAGGAACTCACCAATGGACGGATCGAGCGTAAAGCCGTGCGCGCCCTGTCCGGTGGTGTACACAAGCATCGTACTGGAACCGTAAATGATGTAGCCCGCCGCCACCTGGCGCCGTCCGGGCTGCAGCATGTCTTCCATTTCGCCACGCGGACCGCGCGTGATTTTTTTGTACACCGAGAAGATGGTGCCCACGGGTACATTCACATCGATGTTGCTCGAGCCGTCGAGCGGATCGAACAACATGACGTACTTACCTGTGCGGAACCCCTCCGGAATTTGAATAATTCCCGGCTCTTCTTCCGAGGCCATAGCGCACAGCCGACCGCCATGATCGAACGCCTTCACGATGATTTCATTTGAAATCACGTCGAGCTTCTGCTGGATCTCGCCCTGGACATTTTCGGCGCCGGCCGACCCCAGAATGTCTGCCAGTCCGGCGCTGCGCACCTTATTGGCAATCATCTTGGCGGCCAAGGCCATATCGTACAGAATGCCCGACAGCTCACCGGTCGCGTCGGGGAAATTGCGCTCCTCCTCGATGATGAATCGTTCGATCGTAACAACGGAGGTCGCGGTATGCTTGACCAATTGTCAGGCCTCAGGCGGAAGTGGTGACTCGCCGAGCACGTGCGCGGCGTAGTCGTCGGCGTCTCGCTCAAATCGGTTCCCGCGATACCCATGGCGCAAGGACTGCCATACGTAGCGAAGCGGGAACGCCGACACCTCCGCAAACTGTCGTACGTGAGCGAACTCGTGCAAGAGCAGCGCGGGATCAAAGTTGGCCGACCGCGACAGAAACACGGTCTGCCAGAGGGTGATGCCCTGCACTTCACGGCGCAGCAGGCACCAGCCGCCGACCCGCAGGGGCAGCCCGCCGCGCCGCCAGCGCACCTCGCGCAGCATCGGGTAGCGCTGCAGAAGCGCAGTCGGCAGCTCGGTGGCCTCACCGAGGAGCAAACGGCGCAGACGTGTCAATGCGCGACGTGGGTCCATTGCGCGTGACGGGTTTCGAGTTGCACGGTGCGACCATCGCTGCGCATCACAATCGCGCCATCGCGATCCGTTCGCAGAATATCCACCTGGCGCGCACGCAACGCGCTGATCACTTCCGGCGCGGGATGACCATATCGGTTCGCGGCGCCCACGGACACCAACGCAACTTGCGGCTTCACCGCGTCAAGGAATATGTCGGTCGAACTGGTGCGACTGCCATGATGCCCGACCTTGAGTACGGTGGCGGAGAGTTCGTCGCCCCACCGATCCACCAGCCACTGCTCCTGCTCGCGTTCCGCGTCACCGGTCAGCAGCACGCGTACCTGACCATGTTGTACCATGAGCACCACGCTCGCGTCATTCACATTGGTTTGGTTGGCGGTCCACGAGGAGTCGGGGCCGAGTACGCGAATCATGACCCCATCAATGTGCAAAGAGTCGCCCGTTTGTGCCCGCTGCCAGGGGATCTTTCGCCGTTGGGCAACGTCGAGTGACCGTTGGTACACATCGCTGGCATGAATCGAGCCGGGATCCCACCACAGTGAAGGGCGCAGCGCTTCCAGTACACTCGGCGCACCGCCCACGTGGTCCGCGTCCGGGTGCGAAAGCACGAACAGCGCAACATCGCCCCCTCGTCGCCGCACGTACGGCACAACGCTGCGTCGACCGGCATCGCCGCCTTGCCACACACGTCCGGCGTCCACCAGGACCCACCGCCCCCGGGGTGTACGCAGCGCCAGCGCGTCGCCCTGCCCCACATCGATTACGTGCAGCTCCATGCGTCCCGGCCCGCGCGCGAACACGGGGTACCAGAGCGCCAGCACGAGCGCGGCCGCCCCGGTGAGCAACGGAGGCCAGATACGACGTCGTGCCGTACACACAATAAATGCCGCGGTCATGACGCCCATACAGAGGGCCGTAAAGCGTCCCGGTGCCACGTCGAGCGCCGCGTACGGAAGATCACTGGCCACGACGGCGATGTAGTCGAGCGCCGCAAGCGGAGCGGCCGCACTGTCGGCAATAAAGCGTGCGACCGGTGTAAGTGGCGCGAGCACCAACGCAAGAAAAAGCACCGGTTGCAGAAACCCCACCACCGGCGCGGCCGCCACGTTGGCAAGCGGTGCGACCAGACTCACTCGGCCAAAGACCCAGGCCACGAGCGGCGCTGTGACCGCACTTGCAACGATGCCGATGACCAGCTCCGTAACGAGCGCGAGACGCCAGCCGGAAAGCTGCGGGCCGGCGGCCAACACACGAGCGGCGTAGCGCCGAACCACACCGCGCGGCGTGCGAGCCGACGCGTGCA
Organism: Gemmatimonadaceae bacterium; assembly: GCA_051859245.1. Lineage (GTDB taxonomy): Bacteria > Gemmatimonadota > Gemmatimonadetes > Gemmatimonadales > Gemmatimonadaceae > JAABRT01. The sequence goes on along the minus strand of JBHYGA010000005.1, from coordinate 819,171 downwards.
GCGGGCGCGTGCGCCAGCGTCGCATCAACGCTCGGCCTCCCACGAGCGCCGCCATGCCGCTGGCCGAGAGTTGCCAGCCCAGCGAGGCGACCACACGCGGATCTATGGTGGGTGCACACACGCCGAGCGCGAGTGCCGTCCACGGATGCACGGGTCGACCGAGCCGATCCGCGAGCATCACGGTTGAGAGCATCACGGCCGCACGTGTGAGCGGCGGAGGAAATCCGAGCACGATGAGATACGCGCCGACGGTGAAGAGCGCGAGCAAATCGGCGTGTGCACGACGCAGGCGGAGCGCAGAACCCACGGTACGAATGGCCACCGCAATGATTGCCACGTGCAAGCCGGAAATGGAGAGCACATGCACAAGACCGGCGGTGGCGAATCGATCACGCACCTCCGTGTCGATCCCTTGTTGATCCGCCACCAGCAAGGCGCGTACGAGCGGCGCGCGGACACCAAACAGCGTGTCAATTGTGACACCTGTGCGACCGCGCCAACCATGCAGCCAATCGACCGCACCCGTAGCGGTAATCGTTGCGTTGTCGAGTCGGAGTGTCGAACCTGCTATGAGACGCGTTGCGGTGACCGTCACCCACGCGCCGGGTTCAGCGCTTCCGCGTTCGACGGCCAGTGTGGTGGGAACCGCACACGTACTGGATTGCGAGGTGAGTCCCCGCGCACTGGCGCGCAACCACGCTTGGGGTTGTGCGACATCGTCGAGCCGCAACAAGAGTGGCGCGCCAGGATCGCCTAGCAGTTTCAAGCATCGTGCATCGTGCGCCCAACTCGCGTGGCCCCACAGCAGGGCCGCGATAAACGTCGCGAGCGACGCGAGCGTCGTCAGGCGCGCGTCGTTTAACGATGGGGAAGAAAACACCAGCCGCCACACGCAGCCCAAACCAACGATCGTGACGGCAATCAGCAGCCACCGCGGCAGGGCGGGATTGCCCGCGCGTACATTGGCGTGCGCGAGCGCGGCAACAGTCGCCCCACTCAACCACGCGGCTACGAGAAACACGATTCGGGGCACGCCATATCGTGCGCCCGAATCAGGTTCAGACCATCATCATTTTGCTGACGTTGGTGCTGTGGTGCCGCACGGCGACACATCCTCATTGGGCCGCGCGTCCGCCGCGGGGCGATACGTCACAGCAAAGAGAATGGGGAGCGGAATCGAGTCTGGCGCACTGACGCTCGCGGTTGGCAAGTCGCGCGACCAATAACCGATCATGTACTCGTAGTCTCCTCGCCGCACGATGGTTGCCGGCGCGCGCTGTTTTCCGCGACGCACCGTGACGCAGCGCTCGGTATTCGCTGGACCGATCTCGGCCAACAATGAGTCTCGCAGCCGCGTTGCGGCCAGTGAATCCGGGAGCGCGCGCATGGCCGTGACGCCGGATACACGCATGGTCGGAAACAGCTCCTCTGAGGCGGGCGGAGGTACGTCGTAGTGCAGCACCCAATCCCCTGCCGCCTCGCGCAGGCCTCCCAGTGGCGCGCGCATGATCGCACTGCGCTCACGCATCAGGTCCGCGACCGGCACCCCGAGCGGATTTCCCGAGAAAGACGTCAACGGTCCGACCATTGGCAGTGCGTCGGTGCGTTTCGTTTCACCGCACGCACTCATCGACAACATCACCACCAGGACTGTACTGATGCGCGCTGCCGAAACAACTCGGGCACGCAGTGTATGTGGTTCGACGTACGGCATTGCCCTAGCTGGCCATCGGCAGTGGCTGACGTGACGGCGCGCTATCCTGTACAAACGTGCCGGTAAACGTGCTCCCGGTCGTGCCGGTGAGCTCCACCATGTGATACGTATTGACGAGCGACGCGTGCCCAGGCACGAGCACCGTTTTCCAGTCACGCGTGCGACCCATGAGCAGTTCGCCATCTTTGGCCACGCGCTCAAGCAACACTTCTGTGCGCGACCCAAGCAACGCGATGTTCTGTTCGCGAGACTGTGCGCGTACGACCTGAATCAGACGCTGCAAACGTTCGCTCGCGACTTCATCCGGAATCATCTCTTCTGCCGGCATGCGCGTGGCGGGAGTTCCGGGACGCGGCGAGAACTTGAACGTGAACGCCTCGCTGAAGCCGGCCGCGGTCACAGCGGTGAGTGTCTCTTCAAAGTCTTCGTCGGACTCACCCGGAAAGCCAACGATGATATCCGTGGTGAGTACGAGTGACGGCATCGCCGCGCGCAAGCGATCGACACACTGCAAAAACTCTTCGCGTGAATAGCGGCGCAGCATGCGCTTGAGCACGCGCGTTGAGCCGCTCTGCATGGGCAAATGCACATGCTCGCACGCGGCCGCCACTTCCGCGTGCGCCTCAATCACACGATCCGAAAAATCATTGGGGTGCGGACTCGTGTACCGCAGGCGCCGCACACCATCGATGGAGCCAACGGCACGCAGCAAATCCGCGAAGTCGTTGGTGCCATCATTGTACGAGTTGACGGTCTGGCCGAGCAGCACGATTTCAGACGTCCCGGTTTCCACCACCTGCCGGACTTCGCGCACTACTTCGTGAAGCTGTCGCGAGCGCTCCGAGCCACGCGTGTGCGGCACGATGCAATACGTGCAGCGATAGTCGCATCCGCGCTGCACCGGAACCCACGCCTTCACCGGATCTGTCCGGCGAGGCGTCACATCTTCGTAGTGCTCTTCGAGATCGAAGGTGGTGAAAATTCCGCGCTCGCCATTGCGTGCGTTGTCGATGAGCTGCGGCAGCGCGCGATAGCCATCCGGGCCAACCACCAGCGACACGTGTCGCGCTTTTTCGAGCAGCTTCGGGCCGAGACGCTGCGCCATGCAGCCGGTGACGCCCACAATGCTGTGCGCCTTCATGAAGCGGCGAAGCTCGCCGAGACGGCCGATCACACGCTGCTCAGCGTGATCGCGAATGGCGCAGGTGTTTACCAGAATGACATCTGCGCCGTCCGGCGCCTCGACGGCATCGTAGCCGTGTGCGGCAAGGGAGCCGTACATGAGCTCCGAATCGGCCACATTCATCTGGCAGCCGTAGGTCTCGATGTACACGGTGGGGCGCGGTGTGCTGGACATCCCCGAAAGATAGCCGAGTGACGGACTCCCCTTCAACGGCTGCGCGGAATCGCCGCGAGCGCATCTTTGATGGCCTGTAGCAGGTCTGAGGTCGAGAACGGCTTGGACACCAGCACCGCGCCAGCCTCCGGCGCGTGGGCTGGCGCCAGCGCGTCACCGGTGTAGCCCGACATGTAGACAACCGGTCGCATGTCGCCGAGCTCCCGACGACGCGCCACGAACTGTGGGCCAGACAGCCCCGGCATCATCACATCGGTCACAATCAACGCAATCGCACGCTCCCCCGCGTCGTCCTCCTCCAGCGCGGCGAGCGCGTCAAACCCGCTGGCGGCGGCGGTGACCGTGAAGCCAGCGCGCATGAGCAGCCGCTGCGCGGTGCGCAGCACGTGCACGTCGTCGTCGACCAGCAGTAGGTGCATGCCGTGCGTTGAGGCGTCGGCTGCGGTGCCTGGTACGACCGGATCCGTCCCAACAGCCGGAACGCTGGGCGGCGTTCGACGCGCGGCATCAGCACGTGCACCCAGCCCTGCGGTTTCGGTGCCGTGCGCATCTCCGGACGGCGGAATGGTCGGCACCCAGAGCCGCACCTCGGTCCCGCCCTGCGTCAGTTTGCGGATGGAGATATGGCCCTGCATTTGCGCCATACGCGCCCGCGTGATGGGAAGACCGAGTCCCGTACCTAACGTGCTACGATCGGCCGAGAACCGAGGCTCAAACAGCGACGCCATGCGTGCATCGGCAATGCCCGGGCCCGTGTCCACGCAGCGGATCACCGCCCAATCGCCGGGCGCGACGTCACCATGCACGTCGACATGTGGCTCCCGCAACTGCACGTGTTCCACGTGCACCGTGATCGTGCCGCGATTCAACATCGCTTCGGCGGCATTTGCAAGCACCGAATGCAACGCGCTTCGAAGCACGCTCCGATCGGCGTGCACAAAGAGCGGTGGACCGTCGTTCTCCACGGTCACGGTAAGGTTCTCATTCGCGAACTCGCGCAGCACCGCTTCGCTCGCGCGCAGGAACTCGTGAAGTTCCACGCGTTCAACATGCAGCGGTTCATTCCCGCTCAGTGCGCGCAGCTCACGCGTGAGCTCCGAGGCGCGCGCGATTGCATTGAACGCTTCCTGCATGTCCTCACGTTCTTCTTCGTGCAATCGTTCGCGAATCAACTCAAGTCGCGACAACGCAACCGTGTACAGGTTGGTAAACTCGTGCGCCAGCTGACCGGCAAAATGCGCCACGCCACCAAGCCGCTGCCGCGTGGCATTGCGCGCTTCGGCCTCCACGCGATAGTCGACCAGCCGCGATGTGGTCACGAGACGCATCGGCGTAGTTTCTGTCGCGTCCACCACGGACGATTCCGTCTCCACCCAACTGTAGGAGTTGTCGCGGCGGCGAAAACGAAATGTGATGCCACGCGTTCGCTCGCCTTCGAGCAGCGGCTGGTGTGACTCGCGACGAATTCGGTCGACGTCGTCCGGATGAAAGAAAAGATACGGATTCTTGCCGAGCAGTTCTGCCTCATTCCATCCCAGCACTGCGGAGCAGCCCTGACTCAACCACAAGTACGTGCCATCGGCATCGTGCAGACAAATCGCCTCGCGTGCTGCCGCCGTGACCACACGCAGCTGTCGCTCGCTTCGACGAAGCAGCTCATCGGCTTCGAACTCGCCGGTGATGTCGATGAAACTCGTAAGCGCCGCATGTTCGTGCGGAGCGTCGGGCATCGTGACTGGCTGCGACGTGACGCGAATCCAGACATGCGTGCTGTCTGCACGCGTGACGCCCATGACAAAATGCGAGACAGTTTGCCGCGTTCGCAAAACAACCATGGCCGGATGCTGCTCGCCCGGGAGGAAGTTGCCTTGCGCGTCGGTGGCGCGCCAACGCGGATCCATTGATGTTGCGCCTGTAAGCTGTTCGCCACTCGCGCCAAGAATTCGCTCGGCGGCCGGATTCCACAAACGAATCGCGCCTGTGGAATCTTGAAGCACGACTCCCTCTTCGAGAGACGCCAGCACGAGCGCCAGCCGTTCTTCGCTGACTTCAAGCGCACGCTGCGCACTATCGCGCGCCGTGATGTCTTCGACCACGCCGACTTGTCCCTGCACCGCTCCATCACGCGCACGGACCAACGCCGCACGAACGGATGCGGTACGTCGCTCACCGTCGGGTCGAACGAAGTCCACACGTTCCGGACCAAATGATCCAGTGGCCATCAGCTGCGTGCGAACACGCGAGAGGAACTCGTCGGACGCCGCGGCGAGCGCGCGCTTCCAGCCATCGCCGAGCGACTCTGCAGCGGAGAGTCCGGTGATCTCGCAGTAGCTGCTGTTCACCCAGAGGCAGTTGCCCTCTGCATCATTGTGAAAAATCCCAACGGGCACGGTATCGGCGAGCACACGAAAACGCTCAGCCATTTCCTGATGCACGGAAAGATCCTGCAAGACCGCTGAGTATCCTTCCAGCTCGCCGGATGGACTGCGGTGCGCCACCAACACCTGACGCACCGGCCGCTCACCGAGCGGCGGAACGCGCAGCGCCGTCATGCCAACCCAATGACCATCGCGCAGCGCCGCGGGGCGAGCCTCTGTTTCGAGCAGTTCGCGCACCCACTCGGGTCGGAACATGGCCACGTTCTGTCCGACCACGCGCTGTCCGATCAGCGTTTCCAGTGCTCGGTTGGCCCAGAGGATTGTGCCGTCGAGTGAGACGGAAAATACGTAATCCGGCGTTACGGCAAGCAACTCCGCCAACCTGACCAACCAGGATGGCAGGGAGTCGCTGTATGTTTCGATAAGCGAACGAGGCACAAAAGCCTTAAGAACCGTAGATGAGAACAGCGGCGCGACCGCGCTTGGATCCCGTAATAATACGGTATCGGCTACTTAGGGGCGAATGGTTAGCGCCGCCGAAATGCCCCACGCGTTCTCGCGCGCCTGATCACCCTGCACCCGCCGGAACGACCGCTGCACGGAAAAGTCGAACGAAGCGGCTTCGGACGAGATGGGAATCCCCACACCCGCGTGAATCGACCGCTCCGATACCGGCAGGTCTCGCAACAAAAACGGGAGGTCTCGCTGGGCATAACCCGCACGCCACAGCACCGCCGTACGGCGTAACGTACCGCCCTCAAACTCACCGCCTACCGACCAGTTGAAGGCGTCCTGCGCGCGACTGGCTTCGGTGCCCAATCCGTTCATGGCCGACCAGCCCACCTGCTCCAGCGAGGCCGCGAGCACCGACCCGGCAAAGCCTTGATACAGCGCACCAACACCGAGCCGCGACGGGAGATTGGCACTCCGCAACGTGGAGTCGCGCCGCAACACATTGAGCGGTCCCGAGGATCGATAGCTCGCCCCAATCAGGAAATCACGGGAGACGCGCCAGTTCGCGCCCACGGCGAGTCCGAGGCCCTCAAAACCAATGCGAGTCGAATCGAGCACCCCACCGAACAGCAGGGTATCCGGGAACGCTCGGGTGCGCACCAGCGAGTGCTCACCCGTGACCGCAACCGCGGCCACACCGAGTGCAAAGGCCTTGTAGTTCCAACCCGCGGAGAGACGCAGCTCCGTGATCGCACCACGTGACTCAAATCGATCTGTAGTTGGTGTGGCGACGCCGCCGATCACCGCGGTGCCTGGCGACTCGGTGGTGAAGCTTCGATCGAGTAGCGTGGATGCGGACAGCAGCAACCCGACCTGCTTGAGGCGAAGACCGGCCGCGACCAATGGGGTGCGCTGAATCGTGGAGCGCTCCGACACCCCGTTGAACAACACGGTCCGGTACTCTGGCGCGGCCTGCACGCTCAGCACGCTTGATCCGATTTCTGTTGCCGACGCCGGGTTGCGCGATGACAACAAATCAAACTCTGCGGTCGCGCCACCAATGCCGAGTGAGCGCGTGCTCAATCCGCCTGGTGGATAACCAAAGCCTTGCGTGCTCAGCGTGCCCTGCGCGTGCAATGCAGACAACGCCAATGGCGCCGACAGCAGTAGCGCGACCGCCACTGTTGCAGTTGAACTCAACGACCACGAGTGACGCTTCATGGGATGGCAAACTCCGTGCGCGGCAAATAGGTGATGCGCAAGCGGGGCCGAAGCGCCGCCGGAGCGGAGAGATCGTGGAAGCGGATTTCGGCGCCGTTCGAACCCTCGCCGTTAATGCGAAGCGCAACAAAGCGCGTGACCATGCTATCGAGCGATGACCAGCCGCGCACGAGACTCACGATGTTGATGGCCTTCGGTCCACTGTCACTGGGCACAAAACGCACGGAATCCACGCCCGCGAGTTGTCCGTTCGCCGCCAGCGACGCGGCGAGATACAGGTCTGTGACGTCGTTGTTCGTGGTGCCAATGTACGGTTGCACACCGATCGGTCGCCCCCGATCCGCACTGAACGAGGGGCGCTGCGTGAGCAGCAGCTCCGCGCGCACCACCGTGCTCGAATCAATGATCGAGCGCGGAATGGCAAATCGGAAATACGGACGCCGTGACGGAAAGCCACCCACACTCAGGGTGCCCTGCGGTACGGGTTCTGAACCGCGCACGGTGAGCGTGTACACTGTGTACGCAAGTCGCAATACATCATCCAGCTCCGCACCAACGAGCGTGGTTCGGGGGATGATATCGAGCGGACGATACAGTGTGTCGGTGCTCGGATCGAACGTGAGTCGAGGCGCACCTTCGCCGGCCGCAAACGCGCCGAAACGCATTTGCGCGTTATCCGTTGAGACGATGCGCACCCCCAGGCGCACCCGTCCCTGCACCGCGATTTTGGATTCGATGAACGTTTTCGAGATCGGAATGCGTAACGAATCTGCCGTACTGCCGGCCGGCACAATCACCTGACCAACTCGGCGATCCGGACGAAAGAGCGAGCGCACCACCGCCGACACGGAATCGGATTCCGTGGTGTCGACATCGAATACTTCGATGGTGAACGCGCCGCTTGCGCGCGTGCCTGATGTGTCGACGAAAAAGCGCAACACCGTGGAGTCGACCGCGGTGATCGGCTGCTGAACGGCTTCGCCGTTTGGATTGTAGGTGGAAGGCAGATTGTCGAACCGCACGACCACGTGCGTTTCAAGCGTGTCGCCGCGATTCGCCAGGAGCAATCCGTTTGAGAATCCAAGAATCGGATACGGACCGAGCGTGGTATCAAGCGCGATCGCGTCAATGATCGTGTCAATGAACGGCGCCTGCTCCTGCGGGCAGAGTACCGGGCAGGCTTGCCCGCCATCGTACTCGTCGGTGCACGCCGCAAACACGGTGGTGGCCATGACGACAGCGCCGAGCATTGCGACACGTCGCATTGCGACACGTCGCGCTCGCAAGTGAGAAGGCGCGCCAGGAGTGAACACTGGCGACAGAAACCGGGAAAGCAACGAACGCTCAGGCATGCGCGAGCGAGGATGGCGTGAAGGGAAAAGGCAGCAGGTCGGCGAGCGACCAGCGGGCGGTTTGCCCACTGGACGTGATACTCACGACCTCTAGCGTCGGTGCAAACTCAACCAGCGCTTGTCGACACATTCCGCACGGTGGTGCGGGTGTGTCAGCATCAGAAACAATGACCACACGAACGAAGGCACGTGCGCCGGACGCAACCGCGCGTGCCAGCGCGCCACGTTCGGCACAGATTCCGGCGGGATAACTGGCGTTCTCAACATTGCAGCCCGCGAACAGCTGACCGTCTGTTGACTCAAGCGCCGCGCCCACCCGAAACGACGAGTACGGCGCCCACGCGTGCTGTTGGGCCGCGCGGGCCGCCTCAATGAGCGTCGTGAGCGGACTGTCAGTGTCTGCGCCGTGACTCATGCGCGAACGCACTCGGCCAGAAACGACTGCCCGCGACCGCGCCACGACAGACCAAACCATTCGGCCAGCGTGGCACCAACGTCGGAGAACGTATCGCGCACACCCAGGGCCACCGGATGTACGCGCGGACCCGCCACCAGCACCGGTACCCGCTCACGCGAGTGATCGGTTGAGGGCGTCGTCGGGTCGTTCCCGTGGTCAGCGGTAATAATGAGCAGGTCGTCCTCCCGAAGGGCTGCGAGCAGACGCGGCAAAACCGCGTCGAACGCGGAAAGTGCGTCGGCGAAACCGGGCCCGTCGTTCCGATGCCCGTACAACTGATCGAAATCTACCAGATTGGCAAAGCAGAACCCATGGCGGGACGAATCCAGCCACTCCAGCAGTCGTGAGACACCGTCAGCGTTGTGAATGGTGTGCTGCGATTCGAGATTTCGTCCGGCGAACAAATCGTCCACTTTGCCAATGCCGTAGCGCGGAATGCCCGCGGCCGCCAGCTCGTCCACCAACGTGGAATCGGGCGCTGGGAGTGAGAAGTCGCGCCGGTTGGCCGTGCGCGTCCACAGCCCGGGCGTGCCCACAAAAGGTCGCGCGATGACTCGCGACACGTCGTGCGGTGGCACGAGTTGAGCGCGCGCAATTTCACAGGCGCGGTACAGCTCTCCGAGGGGGATCCACTCCTCATGCGCCGCAATCTGAAAGACGGAATCGGCGGACGTGTACACGATCCAGCTGCCCGACTCGCGTTGCTGCTCGGCGAATTGCTCGATCACCGCCGTGCCGCTGGCGACTGAGTTGGCCAGCACCCCGCGCCCCGTGGCCTCAATGAACGGACCCAGCACCTCGGGCGGGAATCCCTGCGGATAGGTGGGGAACGGACGGGCCAGATGGACGCCGGCGAGCTCCCAGTGACCCGTGGTGGAGTCTTTCCCAGCCGATCGCGGGAGCGCCGCGCCCCAGGCACCCACCAGCGCCGCTTCCGCGCTCACGCCTGCCAGCGGCGCAATTCGGCCCAGGCCGAGCGACGCCAGGTTGGGCACGTGCAGGCCGCCCAACCGCTCGGCGAGGTTGCCGAGCGTATTGCTGCCCGCGTCGCCGTAGGCAGCGGTATCCGGCGCCTCGCCGATGCCAACGCCGTCGAGGATGAGCAGGATCGCGCGTCGCGAAGAGAGCCGAGTAGTTGTCATGTGGCACTCCGATACACGCGAGGGAGCCGTAAGCGCCATCCGACAAGCAGTTCGTACGGCGAGAGCTGGGCCAGAGCGGCGACGGTGTCGAGGGTGAGCGACTCACCAATCACGGTGACCACATCGCCTACTTCACACGGGACGGATGTGACATCGAGCATGGTCATGTCCATGGTGACCACACCAATGACCGGCACACGCTGTTCGTGGAGTCGCATGATGCCGCAGTTCGAGAACGCGCGTCGATAGCCATCACCATGTCCGATCGCGACCGTTGCAATGCGACTCGCGCGGGGCGCGGTCCAGGTGGCGTCGTAACTCACCGTTTCGCCCGCGTTGACGTGACGCACGTCGACCACGCGCGCATACACCTGCAACACCGGCCAAAGCTGCAGCGCACTTGCTGACGGTGAGCCGTACATCGCAATACCCGGTCGCGCGAGATCCCACGTTGGACCGGCGCCGCGCTGTGCATCCGCCGCAAGCGCGGGGGAGTTCGCAGCGTGTCGCAGCGTAGTGGCCGGCAATTTCAATGCGCGCAACGCCTCGGCGAATCGTTGTTCCTGCACAGCACGAGACAACTCGTTTTCGCCGGCCGAATGGAAGTGCGTGAACACGCCCTCCGGCGGGTGAAAAGACACAACATCAGCGAGCGCAGGCGCGTCGATCCATTCAACACCAGCGCGATGCATACCGGTGTCGATGCTCAGATGCCAGGGCATCTCGCCCAGACGACGCCACGAGAGAATGTCGCCTTCGGTGTGCAGCGACGGCGTGATGCGTTCGTCGCGCATTCTCGGGAGTTCTGTTGCGAGCACCGGTGTGCAGCAGAGAATGCGTCCAGTCCACCCCGCGGTTCGTGCGTGCGCCCCTTCATCGACGGTGGCCACGCCGAGTGCCCACGGTGCCTCGTTACCGGCGAGCTGCGACAACAGCCGCACGATGGCGTCGGCACCGAGTCCGTACGCATCCGCTTTGACCATGGGGATGAGCGGAACGCCGGCGGCGGATCGCAACTGCGCGAGGTTATGCCGAACGGCGTCGAGATCGATCTCACACCACGCGCGTGCGTGCACCTTGCTCTCCGCTCCGACAGTGGGTTTGTATATTCCGACGTGACGACGAGCGCTGCACCGGCCATTCGGCACGTGCGTCTGCGGTCGCCTCGAACACTTGATGATAATCGCCTCCACGCGCGGTCGTGGATGGTACGCACGTCGATCGATTGCGATCGGCGTCAGATCACCCCCGAGGGCCGAGATGTTGTGGCCCAAGCGAGATGGAATGCCCGACCGTGCTGCGGAGTTGAGTGCGCGCCTTCCCGATGAACACCGCCATACGCTCGATGACGCGCTGGCCGTGATGCGCGACTTGCGCGCCCGCTGCGAATGGGATGCGGCGCAGACGCACGCCTCACTACGACCCTATCTGGTCGAAGAAGCGGCTGAAGTCGACGACGCGATTTCCGAGGGTCATGACGGTACGCTCCGCGACGAACTCGGCGACGTGTTACTGCAGGTCCTGTTTCACGCGGTGGTCGCCGAAGAGCGCGGCGCGTTTGACATCTCCGATGTATCAGGCGCGCTCGTTACGAAAATGCACACGCGGCATCCGCACCTGTACGGCGACGGCATCAAGCGCGATTGGGAGACCATGAAGTCGCACCATCGCAGCTTCATTGACGAAGGACTCGCCAAGGGCCTGCCGGCACTGCACCGCTCGCAGCGCCTGCAAGATCGGGCGGCGGGCGTAGGCTTTGACTGGCCCGACGCCATTGGGCCGCTGGCCAAGGTGCGCGAGGAAATCGAGGAGGTGGCGGAGCACATCACGCCGGACGGTGTGGCGAGCGACGCCGCGAAAGTCGAAGCCGAACTGGGCGATCTGCTCTTTGCAGTCGTGAATCTGTGCCGCAAAGTGGGCGTGCACGCGGGGCTCGCGCTTGACGGTGCGAATCAGAAGTTTGTGCGACGGTTCCGGGCCATGGAGTCACTCGCCGAAGCACGCGGGATCGTGTTCCGCGAGTTGTCGCTCGCGGAACAGGATCTGTTGTGGGACGAGGTCAAACGCGGGGAGTAGCGCGCTTACGGCCGCAAGCGATGCATCAAGCGAGGGAACGCGATGACTTCGCGAATGTGATGCAATCCGCAAATCCAGCCAATCGTGCGCTCGAGGCCGAGTCCGAAGCCTGAGTGCGTAAACGTGCCGTATTTGCGCAAGTCGAGGTACCACCCGTACTGATCAACAGGCAGACCTTCTTCTTCAATACGCTTGAGCAGGCGATCGTAGTCGTCTTCACGCTGCGAACCGCCAATGATCTCGCCGTAGCCTTCGGGTGCGAGCAGATCGTCGCACAACACCGTGCGCGGATCGGCCGGGTTCTCCTTCATGTAGAACGCCTTCGCTTCCTTCGGATAGTTCATCACGAAGACGGGGCGATCGTAGTCGGCCACGATCAGCGCTTCGTCTTCGGCGCCGAGATCGTCCCCCCACTTGGTCGCGCTGCCTTTGCTGTTGATCAGTGTGATCGCGTCGCTATAGTCAAGACGAATAAAGTCGCCGGTGACTTTCTCGAGCATGGTGGTGTCACGCTCAAGCAGCTTGAGTTCTTCGGCTTTGCGCTCCAGTACGCGCCCCACGAGATACTGCACGAACTCCTGCTGCAACTGCATGTTGTCCTTCGAGTCGTACCACGCCATTTCCGGTTCAATCATCCAGAACTCGGTGAGATGGCGACGCGTCTTGGATTTCTCGGCGCGAAACGTTGGGCCAAACGTGTAGATGCGTCCGAGTGATGCCGCGAGTGCTTCGCCGTACAGCTGTCCCGTCTGCGCGAGATAGGCCATGCCTTCGTCGAAGTATTCGGTCGCAAAGAGTCCCGCGCGCTCACCAATCGCACCGGTAAGAATCGGCGTATCGCATCGTGTGAAATCGCGCGCGTAAAAGAAATCGTGCACGGCCTGCTCGAGCTCGTGACGAATGCGCATGATCGCCGCCTGTCGCGGACTGCGCAGCCACAGATGCCGATTGTCGAGCAGAAAATCGATGCCGTGTTCCTTGGGCTGAATCGGATAGTCGACCGGACTCGTGCCAATCACCTCGAGCTCAACGACGCCGAGTTCATGTCCACCCGGCGCGCGCGCATCGGCGCGTACTTCACCGGAAATCGCGAGCGACGTTTCCAGTGTGAGCGTCCCAAAGCGCTCCCACGTTTCTGCAGGTACCTGCGACTTCACCAGCACGCACTGCAAGATGCCGGAGCCATCGCGCATGACCACAAAGGCCACTTTGCCGCTGGAGCGCACGTGGGTAACCCACCCGCGCACGGTGACGGTGGTGCCCACATGGGCGTGCAAGTCGGCGATTCGGGAAGACGGATGGCTCACGGCGCAGTCGGGTGAAGGTGAGCCGGTAAGCTATGACACGCCGCCAAGGTGTGGCAACGGATACCGCGCGATCAGACGGCCAGTTCTTTCAGCGCAGCGGCGGCGTTGAGTCGCTCGCGTACCTGCGACAGCAGCTGCGCCGGCGTGAACGGCTTGGCCACGATCTGCTCCTCAAGGACTGGCGCGTCCACTTCCGATGCCGGATACCCGGACATCAGCAGCACTGGCACGCGCGGAAACAGCTCACGGAGCCGCACACTCAGCTCAAGGCCGCCCATCTCGGGCATCACCACGTCGCTGATGACCAAATCGATGTCAACCGGTCCTGCCGGCAAAGGCCCTGCCTCGCCAGCGGCTCGCGAACCCGCCAGAATTTGCAGCGCCTCCAGTCCGTTGGCGGCAAGCACGACCTGATAGCCCTGGCGCTCCAGGATTTCCCGAACGAGTCGCCGCACGCCCGGCTCGTCTTCAACGACCAGAATCGTTTCGTGCCCGCTATCGAGTGCGGCGATACCACGAACCGGCGTTTTGTCGCGAACCGCGCGCGCGTGCGCCGGCAGGAACACGCGCATGCAGGTACCGCTCCCTTCGCGCGATTCCACCACAATGCGTCCACCCGCGCTGGCCACGATGCCGTAGGCCGTGGACAGTCCCAACCCCGTGCCCTTCCCGGTGGGCTTCGTGGTAAAAAACGGGTCAAAAATTCGAGACTGGATCTCGGGCGACATGCCCACGCCATTGTCTCGCACCGAGAACTCCACCCATTCGCCCGGCGTCAGCCCGGTATCAATGAGCGCATCGTCGGCCGTGATGCGATGACGTGCCGTGTGCACCGTGATGTGACCACCCAATGGCATCGCGTCGCGCGCGTTGACCACCAGGTTCAACAACACCTGCGACAGCTGTCCCGCGTTGGCGCGCACCACGACGGGCTTCGCGCATGTTTCGGAGCGCAGCGTGATGCGTTCGTCAAGCAAGCGACACAGCATGCGCTCAAGATCGGCGACCATGGCGTTGACATCCACCATCACCGACTGCACGACTTGCTGACGACTGAAGGCCAACAGCTGTGACGTGAGCATTGTGGCGCGATCACCGGCGCGAATCAGCTCGCTGAGATCGTCACGTACCATGGCGTGCGTGTGCACGGTTGATACGTGCGTGCTGGCTTCGTCGAGTGCGTCGTGGGCAAGTCGCGCAAAGCCGAGCATTGCCGTGAGCAGATTGTTGAAGTCGTGCGCAATGCCCCCTGCGAGCGTGCCCACGGCTTCCATTTTCTGCGCCTGACGCAACTGTTCCTCAAGCCTGGTGCGATCACTGATGTCCATCACCACGCCAAGCAGTCGCTGCGGCGCGTTGTTCGCGTCGCGCTGCAACTCGGCGGTGGCGTACACCCAGCGCTCCGCGCCATCTGGCGTCACAATGCGCTGTTCAAAATGAAAGAGCGCATTGTGTTCTATCGTGGCGTCGATGCGCTGCCGCAGCAGCGTGCGATCCTCGGGTGAGAGCATCCCGAGAAATTCATCGTGCGACACCGGGGCATCGGGCGTAGGCCGTCCAAACAATGCCGCGACGCCATCGTTGAATGCGATGCGACCGTGCACCACGTCCCACGACCAGATGCCCATGCGCCCCGCCTGCAGTGCGACGCGCAGTTCTTCTGCCCGCTCACGCAACGTGCGTTCGGCGGTCTCGCGGTCACGCACCTCAAGCGCCAGCTCGTGATTGGTCTGCTGTAGCTCGCGCGTTTGATCCGTGACGGCGCGCGCCAACCGTTGCTGCCGACCGGACAACACGCCAGCCAGGCCGATCAAGAGCACGCTGATCACCGAAAGGCTGACGCGCAGCAACGTGCGTTCCCGTGCACTGCTCGCCCCCCACCCGCCCTCGGGCACACCGTCAAGCCACCAGCGTCCATCGCCCAGCTCGACCGCGACCCGAATCGAATCCGGAATTGGACCGTCGGCGGCGACGATGACCTTCCCCTGCTGATTTCGCAGCGTCATGCGCGGTCGTCCCACGTACGGAGCAAACCCGGCGTCGTGCAGCACCGCCTCGAAGTCCATTACACTCGCGACCTGATCCGGATAGCTCCCCGCGGGCAGGTCCGTGGCAATTCGCGCAATCAATCCTCGGCCACCCTGCACCAGTTGCACGGGGCCCGTGATGGACAGCTGACGCGTGCGCTCCGCTCGTTCAAAGCCGTCACGCACCAGCAGGTCCGGGTGTGAGCCCAACCGCAACCCCACAGCCGCTTCGTTTCCCTCAACCGGCCAGGTGGCTCGAATCGCCCCGTCGTCCACCAGCTGCAGCGCGCGCACGCCCTCCAGGCTGGAGATCAGGCCGGTGGCGAAGACTGGGAACTCTTCATCCAGGCGCGATTTGTCCGACTCGTACGACTGCGCAAAGGCGCGCAGCCCCACCAGCAACGCCGATCGCCGCCCCACCTCACGCTCAAGCGCGCGGGCGGCGTGCTCGGTGGCCATCACTACCTCGGCGCGCTCCCTCGCGTAGAGCAACCGACCGTACCACGCGTCCAACGCTCCGCCCACCGCCGCACAACATGTGGCGACGACGAGGAGCACAACGGCAGTGGAACGGGCGTTGATCACAAGGTGCCAGGGTGGAAGCAAGGTCGGCCGTTGGAGGCGGCGGATCCCTGAGGAGTATCGGCAACAGCCCGCGAGAGCGTGAGCGGCGCCGTGGGGGCCCGACCCGAATCCTTGACATTCCTCTATTCTGCTATTTAGTTGATTGCATGATTAAACAGCTAACATATCAGCGAACGCTTCGAGCGCAGCACACGGCGCGCGTCGCGTCACTCTTCGCCCTCTCGGTTGCCATGCTGGGCCTGCTGCCACGATCTGTCGCCGCCCAGCCATCGCCGACATCACTCCGCCTGCGCGACGTCGTGGCGCGGGTCGCCGACCGTGGGTTTACGGCCCGCGCGTCAACCGAAGACGCGGCGGCGGCCGATGCGAGCGCACGGACCGCGCGAGCACAGCTGCTGCCGCAGCTTCGCCTCGAAGCCGGCGCGGCTCGCACCAACGATCCGATCGGCGTGTTTGGCGCCAAGCTCCGCCAGCGCTCGGTGACCCAGTCCGACTTTGATCCGCGCACCCTCAACCGACCCGACGCGCTGAGCGTGGGAAGCGGCGCTGTGGTTGTGGACGTACCGGTATTCGCTCCACAGGCGATCCTCGGCCAACGCGCGGCGTCACTCGCGGCACGCTCGGCGCACGCCATGACGGAGCACACGATTAATAGTGCTACGCTGGCGGCGACCCGCAGTTACTACGGCGCGGTGTTGGCGACGGCGAGTGTCTCGGCGCTCGATTCCGCAGTGGCCGCTGCGACGGCCCACGTTGCACAGGCCACGTCGCTTGAGCGCAACGGGGTCGTGGCGCGATCGGATCTTCTGCTCGCACAGGTGAGGCTGAGCGAACTGGAGGCGCGCCGGAGCAGTGCGCGCGGAGCGGCGACCCTCGCGCGAATGGCCCTCGCCGTACAAATGGGAGAGCCCGGTGACACATCGGCGTCGCTTCCCACTGTACTGCCGTCGGCCGCGATCATTCGTACGCTGATGGCCAACACCGACTCGCTCGCCACCAACCGTGTGGAACGAGACGATGTGAAAGCCGCACAGCTCGGTGCACTGGCCGCGCGGGAAGATGTGCGGCGCGCGAACTCGCGCTGGCTGCCAACGGTTGGTGCGATGCTGCGCTCGGATTGGGCGTCGCGCAATCAACCGTTCGCCGGCACGCCGTTTGTCACGGCCGCCGTTGTGGTCACACTCCCGGTGTTCAGCGGCGGCGGAGAGTTCGCGGATCGTCAACGGGCGAACGCCGTGCTGAATGCCGCGCAAACGCGCGCTGACGGTGCCGCAGCCGTCGCGGATCTGGAAGTGGCACAGGCCAGCATTCAGCGACGCGTTGCGATGGAGCAGCTGACGATTTCCGAACGGGCGTACGCGCAGGCGGTGGAAGCGCTGCGTCTGGTGCAGCGCCGATACGACGGCGGGCTTGCCGCGATTACCGAGCTGCTGGACGCCGGTGCCGCGCGCTCGAGCGCCGAACTGGCGGCGGTGTCCGCTCAACACAACGTGCTGATCGCACTGGCCGAAGAGCGCATCGCGCGCGGCCTTGATCTGACTCCACTTCTTTCACTTGACCGATAAATACGATGCGCAACTCTCTGCGAACCGCTGTGCTGTTTCTCGTTGCCGTACCGGCGATCGCCGCGTGCAGCAACGACGCTCCGGATGCGGCGAACACGCCGGCACGCGCGAGCATCGCAACTGATGGACTGCGAGCAATCGCCGTCATCGATAGCCAGTTGCCCAATGTTTCCGAAGCCGTGGGAACGGCCGCACCGCTGCTCAGTGCGACAATCTCCACCAAGTTGATGGCGACGGTCAGTGCGGTGCACGTGCAGGCTGGCGACCAGGTGCGCGCCGGTCAGTTGCTCGTGACGCTTGATGTGCGAGACATCGACGCGAAGGCAACACAAGCCAATGGTAATCTGCAAGGCGCGGAAGCCATGCTCGCCGATGCGGAAGTGCAAGTGGCGCGCATGCGTGCACTTTTCGCCGACAGCGCCGCACCCAAGGCACAGCTCGACGCCGCCGAGGCCGGTTTGGCGCGCGCTCGCGCCGCTGTGCAGGGCGCGCGCGGTGGTGTGGCCGAGGCGTCTGCCATTCGCGAGTACGGTGCGGTACGCGCGCCGTTCGCAGGCGTGGTCACTCAGCGCTTTGTTGATCCGGGTGCGTTCGCTGCGCCGGGTGCGCCGCTCATCATGGTGCAGCAGTCGGGAACGCTTCGTGTCTCGGCGCTCGTACCGCCTGCGGCGGCGCTCGCGCTGCGTCGCGGTGCCGCTGTTGATGTCATGATCGAAGGACGGCCGGCCACCGGTACGATCGAAGGCGTTGTTGCCGCACCGAGTGGCGGACTCTACAGCGTGAACGTGATTGTGAAGAACACGTCAGGTGAACACGCCTCTGGTGGATCGGCCACGGTCTTGCTGCCGGGCGCGATGCAGTCCGTGCGTCTGGTGCCGCTGTCCGCCATCACGCGCGAAGGTGATCTCACCGGCGTGCAAGTGCGCGCCAACAATACGGTGGAGCGGCGTTGGGTGCGACTGGGCCGCACGCGCGGCGCGTATGTGGAAGTTCTCTCCGGTGTGAATGCCGGTGACATGGTCCTCGTACCGAACACTCCGGCGGTGCAGTTATGACTGGCATCGCAGGTCGTATTGCGAAGGCGTTTCTCAACAGCAAGCTCACACCGCTGGTCACGCTCGCGTCACTGCTGGTGGGCGCCATCGGCCTCGCGGCCACACCACGCGAGGAAGAGCCGCAAATCTCGGTGCCCATGATTGACGTCTTCGCCGCGTTGCCCGGCGCGGGATCGGGGGAAGTGGAACAGCAGGTGATCAAGCCGCTCGAGCAGGCGCTGTACGAGATCTCCGGTGTTGAGCATGTGTATGCCATGAGCGGTGACGGCGGCGGCATGATTACGGCGCGCTTCACCGTTGGTGCCGATCAGACGGAAAGTGTGGCCAAGGTGCATGCGAAAGTCTTCTCGCGCATGGACGCGTGGCCGATGGGCGCACCACCACCACTCGTGAAGCCGCACGCGATCGACGATGTGCCGATTCTTGCCTTGACTGTGTCGGATGCGAACGCCGAACCAGGCGTGGTGCGCCAGGTTGCCGCGCACATTGCTGAAGAGCTGCGCACGGTACCCGATGTGGCGCAGGTGTTTCTGGTCGGCGGCGAGCCGCGACAAGTCCAGGTGTTGATCGATCCGGCGCGACTCGCCGCGACGGGTGTCACGCCCGGAGAAATCGCGCGCGCGCTGATGGGTGCGAACGCGCGCGTGCAAGCCGGTGAGTTCGCCACCGGTAATCAGGCAGTACGTATTGATGTGGCAGCACCGTTCACCAGCGCTGGTGATGTGGGCGACGTGATCATTGCTGTCCGTAACGGACGCGCGATCGCGCTTCGTGATGTCGCGCGCATTGACGATGGGTTTGGTGAGCCAACCAACTATGTCACCACGGCGTCCGGCTCTGGCACCCCGCGGTCGGCGGTCACGATTGCTGTCGCCAAACGCGCGGGCTCGAACGCCACCACGGTTGCGCACGCCGCGATTGAACGGCTGGAGCAGTCGCGTGGTCGTGTCGTGCCGGAAGGCATGCAGGTGGATATCACTCGTGACTACGGTGAGACGGCCGCGGAAAAAGCGTCTGAACTGATCCTGCATTTGGCCATTGCCACGCTGTCCGTCACCGCGCTCGTGTGGCTGTTCCTCGGCTGGCGCGAAGCGGTGGTCGTGCTTGTGGCTGTTCCAGTCACGCTCGCCCTCACGTTGTTCGTGTACTACCTGATGGGCTACACGCTGAATCGCATTACGCTGTTCGCCTTGATCTTCTCCATTGGCATTCTGGTTGACGATGCGATTGTTGTGGTGGAGAACATTGCGCGACACGTCGCCATGCGTGACCGGCCGGCCGACGTGGCTGCGGTTGAAGCCGTGGACGAAGTGGGCAATCCCACAATTCTTGCCACGTTCACAGTGATCGCAGCGATTCTGCCCATGATGTTTGTGTCGGGCATGATGGGTCCCTACATGCGTCCCATCCCTGTTGGCGCGTCTGTCGCCATGCTCGCGTCGCTCGGTGTGGCATTCATTGTCACGCCGTGGCTCGGCTATCGGTTGTTGCGTGGTCATGTACCCAAGGAAGGTGCACACGGTGCGTCTTCGCACGGTGCATCCTCGCACGGCGGCGACGACGCCGATGTGCTCAAGAACGGGTTTGGCAAGTTCTACGCCCGGCTGATGACGCCGCTCATTGAACGCCGCGGCACACGCATGGCGTTCTACGCCGGCACCTTGGTGCTGCTGCTGGGTTCGATGGCGCTGGTTGGTGTTGGCGCGGTGCAAGTGAAGATGCTGCCGTTCGACAACAAGTCCGAGTTCCAGGTAGTGCTCGACTTCCCGGAAACCACAACGCTGGAAACCACGCTCGCCGCATCGGAAGCGATCGCGCGTGAGCTGCGCACCGTGCCCGAAGTGACGAGCACGCAGGTGTACGCGGGTACATCCGCACCGTTCAACTTTAACGGACTGGTGCGACACTACTTTCTGCGCCGCGGCGCGAACGTGTCGGATATTCAGGTGAACCTCGCGGCCAAGCACGATCGGTCGCGGCAGAGTCACGAAATCGCGGTGTCGGTGCGACCGATGGTGGACTCCATTGCGCGTCAGTACGGCGCGAGCGCCAAGGTGGCGGAGATTCCGCCGGGACCGCCGGTGCTTTCGACCATGGTCGCCGAGATTTACGCGGCGGACGATTCCACGCGTCTTGAAGCCGCGCGCAAAGTGAAGACGGCGTTTGAATCAGCCGCGGGTGTGGTGGATGTGGATTGGACGGTTGAATCACCGTCCGCGCAAATGGCGTTTCGCGTGGATCGTGCGGCGGCGGCGCGTGCAGGCGCCGATGTGCCACTGCTTACACAGACGGTGGCCATGGCGGTGAGCGGCATGCCAATGGGCACACTGCAGTCCACGACCTCACGTGAACCAGTCGCGGTGATCCCGCGCCTTGATGTTGCGGATCGCTCAAGCGTGGATCGCTTGTTGGCACTGCCTGTGACCACGGGCATGGGTCCGCAGCCACTCGGCCGCTTCGTACAGGTCGACTCATCCGTGCGTGCACTGTCGCGGCACCGCAAGAATCTGCGGCCAGTGATCTATGTAACGGCCGACGTTGCTGGTGAAGTGGAAGCACCGGTGTACGCGATTCTCGCGTTGAACAAAGTGCTGGATACGATTCAGGTGGCCGGCGCGAACATCACGCGCTACAACGCCGTGCAGCCGGATCGGCTCGATGAAACGGCAGTCAAGTGGGACGGTGAGTGGCAGGTCACGATTGAAGTGTTTCGTGATCTCGGTATCGCATTCGCGGTGGTACTCGTGCTGATCTACGTGCTGGTGGTGGCGTGGTTCCAGTCCTTCTCTACGCCGCTCGTGATCATGGCGCCGATTCCGCTCACGCTGGTTGGCATTCTGCCGGCGCATGCACTCACGGGTGCGTTTTTCACCGCCACATCAATGATCGGCATGATCGCATTGGCCGGCATCATTGTGCGCAACTCGATTCTGCTGGTGGACTTCATTCAGCTCGCGGAAGAACGCGAGCGACCGCTGGTGCAAGCGGTACTTGAAGCGGGTGCGGTACGCTTCCGCCCAATCGCGTTGACCGCAGCCGCCGTTGTGATTGGCGGCTTGGTGATGGTGCTTGATCCGATTTTCCAGGGGCTCGCGGTGGCGCTGATTGGCGGCGCCATTGTGGCCACGTTGCTCACCATGGTGGTGGTGCCGCTGCTCTATTGGGAGCTGCGCCGCCGGGCGGAGGCCCGTGATGTCGAAACTGCTGCTCATGATGTACGCGGGCGCGAACCCGCAACGCATCTCGTTGGTGCTTGAAGCGCACGGTGCACCTGGCTACTCCGTGTTGCACGACGTCACCGGTGCCGGTCTTGGTGGCCGGCACGAAGGGACGCGCGCGTTCCCTGGTATTGGCACGATGTTGGTTACGGTGGTGCCGCAGGAACAGGTGGAAACGTTGCAATCGGCGCTGCGCGTAGCGGGCGCGTCACTTCCAGCCGGTGAATCGCTTCACATTGCCGTTTTGCCGGTCGAATCGTTCGCATGATCTGTCTACTCTTTCACGGACTCAACAACATGTGTGCTGACAATATCATTCGCCGTTTCGCCGGCGTGTTTGTGATGGTTAGCGTGGCGCTCGGCGTCTGGGTGAACCCATGGTTCTTTGCGTTCACCGCGTTCGTGGGATTCAATCTGCTGCAGTCGAGCTACACCAACTTCTGTCCGCTCGAGAAGATTCTGGCACGGGTGGGTTTTCCGGGGTGCGCGACGGGTGCGGGGCGCTAGTTGCGGTGTCTGAGGCGAGGCGTTGGTCTTAGGTCGCTAGCCTTGTAACTGCATTGAACGCAGAGGCGCAGAGGCGCAGAGGCGCAGAGAGTACACGCCGAAACAAACTTGAGGGTCAATAGCCACAAACATTTTGCGATGGCAGCATGCAGCAACACAGCGTTCCTACATGCAGTCTCTGCGACTCTGCGCCTCTGCGTTCCAAGCAGTTTTCACATTCCGGAGCAACACAGACCCGGTGGTCTTAGCAAGTGGCCCGCCTCACCCAACCTGGAACAACTCTAGCGCCCGCGCATAGTTCACCGTCAACAGCTGCCGCACACCCGTGTTCTCTTTACGCTCGAGCGCCGGATCACTCGCCAGCATGCGCTCCGCCGTGGCGCGGGCACTCGTGTTGAGCACCTCGTCATTGATGGGATCCGCAATCCGAAACGCTGGCAGCCCGGATTGACGTGCGCCAAACAAATCGCCCATACCGCGCATTTGCAAATCAGCGCGCGATATTTCGAAGCCGTCTTCCGTGTCTACGACCACCTGCAACCGCGCACCGGCTTCTACCCCAACATCGCCGAGCAGAATGCAGTACGATTGCGCCGCGCCGCGGCCCACGCGTCCGCGTAGCTGATGCAGTTGCGACAATCCGAAACGCTCCGGATGCTCAATCACCATGACCGTGGCGTTTGGCACATCAATGCCAACTTCGATCACAGTGGTGGCCACCAACACATCAATCGCCCCATCGCGAAAGGCGCGCATGATGATGTCACGTTCGTCCGCGGGCAGACGACCATGCAGCAGCGCCACGCGACGTGAGGCGAAGGGACCGGCCGCAAGCGCCTCGTACATGCTGGTCGCGTCGCGCAGATCTGTTTTCTCCGACGCCTCAATCACCGGATACACGACGTATGCCTGTCGCCCGAACTGCAGCTCCGATTCAACAAACGAAAACACCCGCGCACGCGCTGATTCCCGGCGATGCACCGTGGTAATAGGCTGTCGGCCGGGCGGCCGTTCGTCGAGCGTGGACACGTCGAGATCGCCGTACAGCGTGAGCGCGAGCGATCGCGGAATGGGCGTGGCCGTCATGAGTAGCACATCCGGCGGCGCACCGCTCGCGCCCTTGGCCCCGAGTGCCGCGCGCTGCTCCACACCAAAGCGATGTTGCTCGTCAATAATCGCCAAACCAAGCTTGGCAAACTCCACACCGCTCTGAAACAGCGCGTGTGTACCGATCGCAAGCACCGGTTCCACAGACGCAATACGCGTGAGCGCTGCCCGTCGCTCTTTCGCGCCCAACCGACCCGTAAGCAGTACCGGGGAAATACCGAGCGGTGCGAGCAGCCGTTCCGCCGTGCGCGCATGCTGCTCGGCGAGCAACTCCGTGGGCGCCATGATCGCCGCCTGAAATCCATTCTCCATGACCAGCAGCGCGGAGAACAGTGCGACGACAGTTTTGCCGCTGCCTACGTCTCCCTGCAACAGCCGATGCATGCGCTTCGGGCTGCACAGATCACCGACGATCTCGCGCACCGCTCGGATCTGTGCGCCAGTGAGCGTAAACGGCAGCGCCTCACGCAACTGGCGCGTGAGTACTTTGCGATTTTCGAACTGCACACCAACACGGGTTTCGCGCGAAAGAATGTTCGCACGTTTGTGCAATAGGTGCACGCACAACAACTCTTCCCACGCGAGACGTTCGCGTCCCAGCCGCGCGTCGGCCACGGACGCCGGTCGATGCATGCGCCGGAGCGCATCGGGCAGCGGCAGCACACCCGCCTCCTTCAAGAGCTCGGCCGGCAACGGCTCCTTGATCTGCGGCAGCAGCGCGTCGAGATGCGCATCGACCAATGTGCGCAACCACCGTACGCTTAATCCTTCCGTGGCCGGATACACCGCCAGCACGCGACCTTCGAGTGAACTCTCATCACCGGCGCCGAGATTCACAAACTCGCGAGGCTGCAAACGCCGACCGTGATGAAAGCGCACCTCGCCCGTGCACAACAACCAGTCACCTTTGTTGATGGTGCGCTCAAGAAACGGTTGACCAGGCCAGGCGAGCTCAAGCAAGCCGGATGAATCCTTGATCACCGCCTGAAACACACGCAAGCCTTTGCGCGTGGGCAGCACGCCGGTGGCCACGACCTGACCAAGCACCGTGACATCGGCACCAACGGCTGCTTTGGCAATTGGCGTGACGGTGCTCGCGTCTTCGTAGCGATGCGGTACGTGGCGCAGCAGATCACCAGCCACACGTATGCCGAGTCGCTGCAGCGATTCCGCGCGCGCTGGACCAACGCCTTTGAGATACGTGACCGGCGTATCGAGCGTGAGTCGCGGAGGCGGCCCGGTGCGGCGTCGCCGCCGAGCCGAATCCTCCGCCGCACTCACGACGAGACGAGCTCCGTGGCAAAACGATCGGCATCAAAGGCCTCAAGATCCTGCGCCTTTTCGCCCATGCCGACAAACTTGATCGGCACGTTCAATGCTTCGTGTACAGCCACGACAACGCCGCCCTTCGCGGTACCGTCAAGCTTGGTGACAACCAATCCCGTCACCGGCACCGCCGCGCTGAACGTGCGCGCCTGCGCGAGTGCATTCTGACCAATCGTACCGTCGAGCACCAGCAGCACTTCGTGCGGCGCATCGTCAAGTCGTTTGCCGAGCACACGATGAATTTTCTTGAGCTCGGTCATGAGGTCGCTGCTGGTATGCAAACGACCAGCGGTGTCAACAATCACCACATCGCAGCCGCGCTTTGCCGCGGCATCGATCGCGTCGAATGCCACCGCAGCCGGATCCGCACCCGCCTGTGCACCCACAAAGTCGGCACCGGCACGTTCGGCCCACACACGGAGCTGATCAATCGCGCCAGCGCGAAACGTATCAGCGGCACCAACCAGCACGCGCTTTCCTTCACCGCGCAGTCGAGTGGCCAGCTTGCCAATGAACGTGGTCTTGCCGGCACCGTTTACACCGATCACCAGCAAGACAGTCGGTGCAGTGGCCGAGTAGCGAAGCGCTGGATTGCTTTCACCCGCGGTGAGTGCATCACGAATACCAACGCGAAGCGCCTCACGGAATTCGTCTTCGGTTTCGATCGCGCCGCGCTTGGCCAGGCGCTCAACCTCTTCGACCAGTCGCAGCGTTGTGGGCACGCCAAAATCCGACTCGAGCAACATCGTCTCGAGTGCTTCGAGCGAACCCGGATCAACGCCACCACGCAGCAGCACACCAAAGTCGGTGCGCGCGAGGTCTTTGACTTTTTGCCAGAGCGAACGCTTGGGCGTGTCGCCCTCGCGTTTGAATAATCGAGCCATGTCGTACCTGTGACGAGTATCCCTGAAACTTAGCGCAGGCCCACGCGGCGGCGCAGTAACCACTCGCCGCTCAACAGGAGCAGTGCCAGCACAAACGGCCACGTGCGCTCGATCAGCGGACGTGCGGCCATCAATGGCGCGCCGGCGGCCGATACGTCTGGCGCGGGCGTTGGTGCGCGCGGCACCCATTCACGAGACGGGTTCACCACCAGGCGTCGTGTTGTCTCACCGGTTCGTACACTGTATCGGCCTTCGGTGAGCGACGCCGTTTCCACCAGATCCTGCGTTGCAGAAAAGCGCAGTACGACCGAGTCTACGCCGCCTGTCGCACTCGTGATCTCGGCGGTCACCACGCTATCGGTACCACCGCGTCGCCAACGCAGCGGGTCACCAGCGCGCACAACGTTCGCGGCCAGTGACGCGCTGGCGCCATCGGTTTGCGACGCGGCCATCCAGTCGAACATCGCCCCCCAGAGTGCGGTGAAGGCGTCTGCCGATCGGCCGCCTCGCAACGCCCACGCCGCGTAGCCCGACCCAGACACGCGAAGGCGTCTCGGCCCTGCGTCGCTACCCACGGCCGCAATCACTCGCGGGTCTCCGGCACGACCCGCGCGGGCTTCAAGCACCGGAATACCACCGATAGTCGCGCCACCAACATCCAACGGCGGCAGTGAATCCAGTGGCAACGCCGCAAGCGCGCTTGTAAGTGGCGACGCCGGAATGCGCGAGACGTACCATTCGACCTGTCGATTGATTTCGCCGGGTCGTGCCGCAACGGGCGCTGGCGCCGGCGACCACACCACAACCGGTCCGCGTCTGGCGGCTACCACGCCATTCCAGAGCGAGTCACCATGCAGCACGAGCAAACCAGCGGCGGCCGCGCGCGACTGCACATCGGTTTCGCTGACCGCGGCAAGCGTGCCCTCTTCACGCCAGATGCCAGGCGCAACGCGCAGGTATCCGCGAACCGGCAGCCTCACCGAACCGCGCAATACGCGCAGTGCTTCGCGCACGTCTAGATCCGGGCTCGTTGAGACAAACACCACGCGCGGACGATCACTCACCTCGATGATGCTCGACAGCGTGTCGTTGTGCGAAACATTGTCACCGGTTGCAATCACAACGGCCGAGAGTTCGCGCTCGCCAGCGCCGCGCGGCAACGCGACTCGCAACTCCTGCTGCTGCGACGCAAACGGTTCAAGCACACGAACCGGCGTACGTGCGAGCTCGGCATTGTCGAGCAGTACCACGAACGCCGCACTGCGCACACTATCGTTGCCGGCCACAATCGTTGCGGACACGACGATAGAGTCACCACCGGTGGCAAACGTTGGCACGTCGAGCTGCGCCACCGCCGCGTCGACCGCACGCGCATGCGCCATCCGCACTACGCGTGATCCCGCCGGCAAACGCAACATCGCGGCGGGATCATCGAGCTCTGCATCTGTGATCACCGCAACAGCTCGACCCAATGCGGTGGCCTGATCGATCACGGGCTGCAACAGTGATCGCTGATCGCGCGCGAAGCTCTCATCCACATCACCGCGCGATACAATGCGCGCCGAGTCACCAAAGAGCAGGACGCTATCGCCACCAACGGCGCGCATCGAATCGAGCGCCGCACGCCACTGCGCGTTGCTGCCGCCGCGCAACCAACTCTGCGATACATCGAGTACGGCGAGCGGCGCGAGCGGCTCGCGCGCGCCAGACGGCGCACCGAGCAACATGGCGATCAGACACAGATATGCGCCGGCACGCAACGCACCGAGCGCGAGTGACGACGAACGCGTGGGGGTGACGGGGCGCGAGAGTTCGTCGGCGAGAGATCCGCGTGCCGACGACGGTGCGCGCCACAGTGGGCCGTACGCGATCCACGCGCCGATCAGGGCGATCAAGGTCGCCAGCAGCCAGACCATCACCGCAATACCCTAGACGTCGCGCGCGTGGTGGTCACGACCGAAGGGACAGAACCGCACGCGGCGCTGCTGAGACGCGCAGCGCGACGTGTGTGTTCAGTTGCCAGCGCCAGCAGCGCGAGTTTCGACGCGGCGAATACCCGCGGCGCCTGGCACCGTAATCGGCGCGTTGCGATCCTGCATGGCGTAGACACGCGCGGACAGATCGGCGAAGAGTGCGCTGCGGCGCAGTGCAAACGCGGCTTTATCCTTGGACGGCAGCGGCTCGCCACCAACGTTGCGCAGCGCCGTACGTGGATCGCGATGCACGCCGTTGATCAGCGTTTCGAAATGCAGATGAGGACCCGTGGCCAACCCCGTCATGCCAACGGTACCAATGGTGCTCGCAATGCTCACGGACGCACCACTACGAATGCCACGCGCAATCGAGTTCAGATGTCCGTACCGTGTGACCATGCCATTGTTGTGGCGGATTTCCACAGTGCGGCCATATCCGCCCTTCCAACCGGCGAAGATCACCTTGCCGTTGCCGATCGCACGAACCGGTGTGCCAGTGGACGCCGCGTAATCAAGACCGTTGTGCTTGCGCCATGTTTTGAGCACCGGATGTTTCCGCGAACCGAACACACTTGAGATGCGACGGAACTCCAGCGGCGCGCGCAAGAACGCCGCGCGCAAACTCTTGCCTTCAGCGTCGTAGAACTGTGCGCGACCTTCGGCATCGTCGTAACGCGTGGCTTCGAGCGTCGTGCCCGCCACACGTGACCGCGTGGCCAGAATGCGACCCGGACGCACATAACCATTGGGCGCGGTTTCGCGCTCCACCAGCACACTGATGGAATCACCAACGCGCAGATCGCGACTGAGGTCAATGCGATACTCGAGCACGTCTGCAATGCCGTACGCAAGTTCAGTGCGCACACGCTCCGGAAACTCGGTGGCCGCGGTGACGATCGCGCCCGTGAGCGTGGATGCAACAACGCCCGCCACAGCAACCGTATCGATTGTCCAAGGCAGGCGTTCTTCAGTTTCAGTCCAGCCAGTGGCCGTGCGCGCGAGTTTCACGACACGATCGATCGCCAACTGAAAGGTGACGTTCTGCACACCGGAATCCGGGTGCACCTGCGCCACAACTTCGGTACCGGCGCGAACACGACGCGCGTCGAGCACTTCAAGCCCGGCAATGGCACGATTGGCTTCGTCGATGCCAAGACCGGCACGCTGCAGCACGGCCAGCAATGGCTCGCCGCTGTGCAGCGTGTCGGTGCGGAGGGCAATAACCGGCGCAGCGGGCAGCGTGTCGGTGAACACGTGACCAGCGGAACGCTGCGGGACAGGGCGCCCGATCGTCAATGCACCGGCCGCGAGGACAACGAGTCCTCCAACTACCAGTGCCTTCGTGAGCGCCTTGCTCAATCCATTTGCCTCCGAATGAACGTCGGGATTTCCATGTCGTCGAGTTCTACGCTGCTCGGCGGCGGAACGTTCGGCCGGATTGGACGAGTGTTCGGCGGCGGTGCGGCTTGCGTTACTTGACGAACGGGGGCGGCCGGTGGTCTCACTCCCTGCACGCCACGCTCACGCTGGGCCGGGAACGGGAGCACGGCCGGGTTACGCTGGCTGGTGGTCGCCGAGTGCTGCGGCTGCGGCTGGGCGCCGAAGCCATGTCCGAGCGCCCCGTTGCCAAACCCACCCTGCAGCAGGCGGTCGAAGCCCGTGGCGATCACTGTCACGCGAATCTCACCATTCATGGCCGGCTCGTGCACCGCGCCAAAGATGATTTCGGCGTCGTCGCCCACCGCGTCGTGCACGATCTCATTGATCTGGTGCACTTCACCGAGCGTGAGGTCTTCACCGCCCGTGATATTGACCAGCACGCCGGTGGCGCCCGCGATGGAGACATTGTCAAGCAGCGGCGACGCGATGGCCTGCTGGGCCGCCTCCGTCGCGCGGGACTCGCCGCGGCCGACGCCGGTGCCCATGAGCGCCGAGCCGCCGTTTTCCATGACCGTGCGGACGTCGGCAAAGTCCACGTTCACGAGGCCCGTCTCACTGATCAGCACCGAGATGCCCTGCGTCGCGTGCAGCAGGACTTCGTCGGCCTTCTTGAGCGCTTCGTGGAACGGAATGCCCTTGCCCACCACCGCTAGCAGCCGCTCGTTGGGCACGATGATCATCGTGTCCACGTGCTTTCGCATTTCGGCAATGCCTTCTTCGGCCTGCCGCATGCGCTTGCGTCCCTCGAAGAGGAACGGGCGGGTGACTATGCCAACCGTGAGCGCACCGGCTTCACGGGCCAGCTGACAGATGACTGGTGCCGCACCGGTTCCGGTGCCGCCGCCCATGCCGCACGTGACAAACACGAGGTCGGTATGCTGCACAACGCGGGACATTTCGTCCTTGCTCTCGTCCATGGCCTGGCGCCCAATGTCAGGACGAGCGCCGGCACCGAGGCCGCGGGTGAGCTTCTTGCCGATCTGGATTTTGACGTCGGCCTTGGAGTGCATCAGCGCCTGAGCGTCGGTGTTCACCGAAATGAACTCCACGCCTTCCAGATGCTCCTCGATCATGCGATTGACTGCGTTCCCACCGCCTCCGCCAACGCCGACAACCTTCATCCGGGCGTTCTGCGAAGCGCTCTCCTCCAACTCAAACGGCATGCGGGGTAGCTCCATCGGGGCAATCGAGGCGCAAAGGGGACACGGTTGGCGCAAGGCAGCGAGCGGCGCTGCAATGCATCAAAGGTGGGCGTCGTACTAGCGACCAGAATATACGCCGGTGGCCGCGAACATGCGACCACACGTGCAGAAGTTTCTGCTCAACGCCCCAAAGTACGATCACTGTCAAGCCCTTTTGTCCACACGACTTGCGGGCGTTGCAACGATGTGATGTGTGAGGGTGATTCGGCGCACGGGGCGATGGTGCGCTGTCACAGTGTGTGGGCGTTTAGAAGAAGTCCTGCAGCCAGTCTTTCACGCGCTGCGCAAGCTTGTCCACGCTCGTGCCTGACAACCCCGCGCGACGCACCACGGCACCGCCCAGCGCCATGCGATGCGCACCGTACAACGCGAGCCCGGTCACCGTGGCAAAGCGCGGTTCATCAATGAGCTCACGCAGGCCACTCAAACGACCCGCCGGCACCCCAACACTCACGCGCATACCGAATACATCCGCGGCCAGCTCGGCGACTCCTTCGAGTGACGCGCCGCCACCCGTGAGCACCACTCCGGCGTTCAGCTTGCCAGCGTATCCCGCGGTCTCGATCTCACGCTGCACGAGATTAAAAATCTCGTCCATGCGCTGATGAATGATGTGCGCCATCAACTCGCGTGACAGATGACGCTCCGGATGCGTGGCCGACGCGGGCACCGCGATCACTTCATCACCCGCAAGCAACGGCTCATACGCGCAACCGTACGCTTCCTTGAGCGCTTCCGCATCGTTCTGCGTGACGCTCAGTCCGTGCACAATGTCAGCGGTGACGTTGTTGCCACCAAACGCGAGTGAACCAATGTGCCGAATTTTTCCTTCGTGAAAAATCGCGACATCGGTGGTACCCGCCCCCAACTCCACGAGTGCAACGCCTGCTTCCTTCTGCTCTTCACTGAGCACAGCGAGCGCACTCGCCAGCGGCTCAAGCACCAACTCCTTCACCTTGTAGCCAGCCTTTTCAATGCTGCGCCGAAGATTCATGGCCGGCGCACTGCCGATGGTGACAAGATACATCTCGGTTTCAAGACGCATACCCACCATACCAACCGGATCGCGAATACCGAGCGCCTGATCCACGCGATACTCCTGCGGAATGGCGTGCAACAGCTCGCGGTCCTGCGGAATGGCAAGTGCACGCGCCACTTCATTCGCACGATCGACATCAGCGCGCACAATTTCGTCGCCACTGATTGCAACAACGCCCGTGCTGCACATCGCACGCACGTGCTCACCGGCAATGCCAACGTACAGTGACTCGGCATTCACACCCGCGTGACGTGTGGCCTCACTGAGCGCTTCGCGAATGGAGTGCGTGGCTTCTTCAATATTGGAGACCACACCACGACGCAGCCCCTGCGTACGCGCGCGTCCCACACCAAGAATGCGCAGCATGGGTGTGCGCGGCAGATCGCCGCCAACCGATGCGACAAGTGCCGTGGTGTGAGCGGTCCCAATATCCAGTGCAGCTACGATCGGATCAGTGGTCATGGAAGTCTGGCGATTACCTGGTCTCGGAAGCGCAGATCCAACTCCACCGCGCGCAGTCGTCGCTGCGCCAGATCCGCCTCGACTGGTAATATGTCTGATAGACGCGCCACGGTCACGTTATCCCGGGCGCGAAGATCCAACCCGCCCAGGTCAAGCCGGATATCCTGCACGCCATCGCGCGAGGCGGCCGATAGTCGCGACCAGAGCACCGGCGAGCCAGCGCGGATGCGATCGAGCAGCTGTAACAGGGCCGAATCGCGCTTGGCTAACACGGGCACATCGACCGGCGCGCGAGAAGGGTCAATGGGAAGCGTCTGGCCGTCAGCGTCCACGGGCGTCAGGCCGCCGGACGACGGAATAAGCGCCACTGGCGTGCGTTCGGACACTGTCACCAGCAGCGTGCCGGGCAGACGGCGGGACACAATTGCGCGAACCACCATGGGATGCTGCGCCACTTTTTCGCCCAGCGGTTCGAGCGGCATCCACACCGAGGCCATGGTGTCGAGTGCCAGCAGCGACACCAGTTCGCGCGCGTCGGAGTAACGCACGCCATCGAACTCCACCGTGCGCACATGGAAAAAGTCGAGTTGCGACAGCGCGCGCGGTCCCCACCACGGAACGGCGACCGCGGCAAGTGCGAGCGCGCCAATTGACACACGCTTGACCCACAACTTCCAACGGGGTGGCAGAGCGACGACTTCCGGTTCGGGCTTCACGCGTTGCGCTTCACTGGATTATGCGGTCGCGCCGAGCTGTTGCAGCAGCGCGGGACCCACGAGCGTGATATCACCCGCGCCCATCGTGATCACGAGATCACCGTCCTTCGCAAACGCATGCAGTGCATCCGCACATGCGGATTTTGCGCCCTGCCACACCGGCGGGCGGCCAGCGCCTGCCATGACGTGGGCGACGAGTGTCGACGTGACACCTGCCATCGGTTGTTCGCGCGCCGGATAGATGTCGCACAAAAAGCATGCGTCGGCCATCGCCAACGCTTCGCCGAACTCGCGCGCAAAATCACGCGTGCGTGAAAACAGATGCGGCTGAAACGCTACGACTAATCGCCGGTGAGCATGTGATGCACGCGCCGCGGCGATGGTAGCGGCCACCTCTGTTGGATGATGCGCGTAGTCGTCAACGACGAGCACACCCTTCGCTTCACCGATGCGCTGAAAGCGGCGCTCAACACCAGCAAACGCGGCGAGTCCGGGAAGCATGTGCGGAACCGTCGCACCAATCATCAGGCCGGCGCCGAGCGCCGCGAGTGCATTGCGCACGTTGTGTATGCCCGGCACCTGCAGTACGAGCTCGCCCATGAACTCGCCGTCGTATTCAATGCGGGCACGCGAACCGAACGCATCGAGGTGCACATCGCGAGCAACGAGCCGCGCAGATTGCACGCCGCTCACCGTCGTGTCGGCAGTACTACTTTCGCCGCGAACCACCGCTGCATACCGCACCACCTCGCGCGCACTCTGCGGCACCAGTTGCGCCGGCAACTCGGCGGCGCCCGCATCATCGTTGCACACCACCACGGCGCGCGCCGGCGTCATGTACTGCACAAACGTGTCGCGAATGTCCTGCAGGTCGCGGTAAATGTCGAGATGATCCGCTTCCATATTGAGCACGGCCGCGACGGTTGGCGTGAGCGCCAGAAACGAACGGTCATACTCGTCGGCTTCCACCACGAACGTTGTGTTGCTGCCCGCGCGCAGGTTGCTGCCCCATGAACCCACACGACCACCCGCCACACCGGTGGGATCAAAGCCCGCTGCAGCGAGCGCTTCCGTGGTCATGACCGTTGTCGTTGTTTTGCCGTGCGTACCGGCTACCGCAATGAGCACGCCACCCTGCACCGCTTCACCCAACGCCTCTGCGCGACGGATGACCGGCAATCCAAGTTCACGCGCACGCACAAGCTCGGCGTGTGATTGCGGCACCGCCGACGAATACACAACCGCGCGCGCTCCATTCACGAGATCGGCATTGTGCGCGTGCACCGCAACACCGAGACGCACGAGGTCTGGTGCTCCCCCCGGGTTGCTGTCCGTGCCCTGCACCGCAATCCCGCGACGCACAAACAGTTCGGCCAGGCCGGTCATGCCAGCACCGGCAATGCCCACCATGTGCACCGGGCGTGAGTCTGAGAGATCAAGCAACACAGTCATGATGCGGAAGTGTAGCGCAAATGGGATGGCGGCGGCAGGAATGAATCGTAGCGCATCAGCGATGCAACACCAGCGTAGCGATCGCTTCGGCAATGCGCGCCGACGCGTCTGGTCGCCCACGCACACGGGCTGCTCGCGCCATCGTGTCACGCACACCCGGCTGCCGCTGCAACTCACTCACCGTTTCGTTGAGCGCCGCGCCGTCGTACTCGCGCTCAGGCAAATGGATAGACGCGCCGGCCGCAGCGAGTGTCCGCGCGTTGTGCGCCTGATGATCCTGCGCGGCCGTAGGCAGCGGCACCAGCACCGATGGAATGCCCCACGCACACAGTTCAGCAATCGTCATGGCACCGGCGCGTGTGACGGCCAGGTCAGCCGCGGCATACGCATCTGCAATCGGCGAAAGATACGGCTCCACGCGAACGCGCGGCGAGCGCAAATGCGCGTACGTGTCATAGTGTGAACGACCGGTAGCCCAGATCACCGAAATGGAATCCGGAATCCCGTGCTCGCACCATTCCGCCACACCGCGATTGAGCGCCGCACTGCCCTGACTGCCGCCAACCACAAGCACGGTAAACGTGCTGTCGTCGAGCGACCATCGCACACGCGCCGCGGCGCGACGCTCCGGTGAGTTGTCTGGCGGAACTATCGGATTACCAAAGTCGGCCACACCGGTTCGCGCACCAACGGTCAGCCGTGCTTCCGCCTCGGGAAAGCCGAGCGAAACCAGCGTTGCGCGCGGCGCAAAGAGTCTGGTGACCTTGCCGGGAAAGCTGTCACACTCGTGCAAGACGAGTGGCACACGGTTCCAGCGCCCCCACGCGAGCGCCGCAGCGGCCGCGTACCCTCCCGTTCCGACAACGCATGCGGGACGTTCTTCGCGCGCCAATCGCCCGATCGTGCGCCACGCTGACAATCCACCGGTGAACGTGCGCCAGTTGCGGAGCGGCGCGCTGCGATACAGCGGATGCAGATCGAGCAGCGTGTGCGGAAACTCGGTGGTTGGCAGCACATCACGCTCAATGCCACGCAGCGCGCCAATAAAGTGCGGACGGATATTCGGATCGCGCGCAACCAGCGCGCGTGCAATCGCGAGTCCCGGATACAAATGCCCACCGGTGCCGCCACCGGAAAAGAACACGCGCATGCTGGCCTAACGATCAGCGCTGGCGAATGGATCGGTGGCACCCGTTCCGTACGTTCGCTCGCGCACGCTGCCGATGTTCACGAGGATTCCCGTCATGAGCATGGTGAGCACAAGATTGGATCGTCCGAACGAAACGAACGGCAGTGTGAGTCCGGTATTCGGCAACAGATTAATGGTCACACCCAGATGCACAAACGCCGTGATCACGGTGGCGTACGTGAGCCCGATGGCCACGAGCGACTGAAAAGGCGTGCGAGCCGACCGCGCTATTCGAAAGCCGAGCCATGCGTACGCGGCAAAGGCCAGCACCAGCACGCTCATGCCAATAAACCCGAACTCTTCACCGACCACGCTGGCAATGAAGTCGTTGTAGGCGAGTGGTGTCCAACCGCGCTGCTGATTGCCTTCGCCGAAGCCCACGCCCAGCAGTCCACCGCTGCCCACCGCGATCAACGACTGTTGTTGCTGGTACTCCACTCGGGTATTCGTACTGTCAGCGTTCGCTCCGTCGGAGAAGAAGCTTTCCACACGCGTGCGCACGTAGTCCATTCTGCCAACCTGCTGAATCAACAACGGCACGGCGAGTAGCGCGAGAAACACAAAGTGCGCAGTGCGAGCGCCGCCGGCAAACAGAATCACCGCCATGAGCAAACAGAACGTCATAGCCATGGAGAGATCGGGCTGCGCCATCGCAATCAGGCTCAGCACACCGATCACAACGAGAAACGGACCAAGACCTTTGCCGAGCCGACGCATGGCCGGTCCTTTTTTTACCAGCAGCATCGGCGTCCACAGAATCACGGCAAGTTTTGCGAACTCCGAGGGCTGAATGGATCCGCCGAGCAGAAAGCGACGCGAACCGCCGATTTTTGGTGCAATACTGTGTGTGAATGGCAACACCGTGACGAGCATCGCGAGCAGACTCAATCCCATGAGCGGCCAGGCCCAGGCGCGCCATCGCTCCGCATCCACCTTGGCCGCGATCGCAAACGCCACGAGTCCCACCAGCACACCTTGCGCTTGTCGCACGAGGTACGCGTGCGGTTCACGACCGGCATCCAATGCAGACAGCGCACTGGCGCTGTACAGCACCACGAGCCCCAGCGCAATCAAACACGCCGTCACCAGCACCAACGCGCGTCCTTCAATGCTCATGCGCCAGCGATCACGTGCACCGGCTGGCGCCGTCGACTTGGACGGCGTGGCACTGGACGTGGCGGGACCGAATCCGTCAAACGCAGACGTTGTCACGCGTTCCCCCGAGCGAGGGCGGCAAAGCGCTGCCCACGTTCCACGTAGTTGTTGAACATGTCGTAGCTGGAACACGCCGGAGACAACAGCACCGCATCGCCCGCGCGGGCGATTTCGCGGGCGCGCGCAACCACGGCATCAAATCCGGCGTCGCGCATCCATTCAATCTGCACACCGGCGCCCTTGTCCACGCTGAGCGCGGACGCGCTCGCTGAATCAGTCGGCGAGAGACCCGCCGGCTCCGGTACCGCGCGAAACGCTCCGAGCAACTCAGTGGACGCTTGCTCACCCGCTTCCCCAAAGCACAACACCGCCTTGGTCGTTCGCTTGAGCGGTTCGGCCAGTGCCGTGTACGACTCCCCTTTGTGTCGCCCACCGAGCAAAAGAATTGTGGGGCGCACCATGCCCTCCACGGCAACCAGCGTAGACGCGACGTTGGTGGCCTTGGAATCATTGATCCAGAGCACCCCGTCGCGATCAGCCACCGGCTCCAGTCGATGCGGCAACGCGGCAAACGTGCGCACACCCTGCGCCAACAGCTCACGCGCACGCGCATCCGCATGCGCGGGCGACGCGCGCATGACCGCCGTCACCGCCGCCAGCACATTGGCCACGTTGTGATCACCAAGCAGCGGAATCTCAGCGCGCGCAATGAAGCGCACGCCGTCAATCATGAGCCATCCGCTATCTCGATCATACCACGCGTCACCACTGGTGTGCTGCACGGAGAAACGAGAAATCGAACCCGGTACGGAGTGCATCATCGCGGCAATGTCTGCGGAGTCCGCGCTCACCACCCAGCGTGAACTCGCATCGGCGTTGGCGAATAGTCGACGTTTGTCGTCGTAGTACGCGTTGACCGATGGGTAGCGATCCAGATGATCGGCGCTCAGCGTGGTGAGCACTCCGACATCACAGCGCAATCCCGGCGTATCGTGCAGCTGAAACGACGAGAGCTCAATGGCCGCCCAATCAGGCCGATCCGCGCGCCGAGCCACGTCGCACACCGGCAAGCCGATGTTGCCGATCTCCACGGCGTTCAGACCGAGCGCGCGCAGCAGATGGCCCACGAGCGCGGTGGTGGTGGTTTTGCCATTGGTGCCGGTAATGGCAATGGTGCGCAGCGCGGGCATCACGCGCAGCCCGATCTCCACCTCGCTGACCACCGGCACGTTCGCTCCACGCGCCGCAGCAACCGGCGCGGCTTCGGGCGGAATGCCAGGGCTCACCACAACAAACGCGGCGCGCGCAATGCGATCCAGATCGTGCGAACCCACATCGACCGTCACGCCGGCCGCCGCCAGCACGCTCGCGCTGCCCTGAGTTGCCTCTGATGTTGATCGGTCAGACGCGTACACCGCAAAACCGATCTCACGCAGTAACTGCGCTGCCGCTCGCCCACTCGACCCAAGCCCCAGCACCGCGACTTCGCCCTGTCGGAGCGCAATCAATCGCGCGACCTGCGCGGCCACTTCGCGATCACGGGTGGGGTTGATCGTGTAGAGATCGCTGGGTGCCACCGGCGAAGAAACGAGATCGCTCATGGTGTTAGCGCAGCTTCAGTGTGCCGAGTCCGACAATCGCGCACAGAATACCCATGATCCAGAAGCGAATCACGACCTGCGTTTCGGGCCACCCTAACATCTCAAAATGATGATGCAACGGGGCGCGACGAAAGACGCGATTTTTCTGTGCATACTCCAGGCCGTACCGCTTGCGCCGGTACTTGAACACGGAGCGCTGCAGAATGACTGACACCATTTCGGCCACAAACACCGCACCCACGATCGCCAGCAGGAACTCCGACTTGAGGAGAATCGGAATCGCACCCAGCGCACCCCCCAGCGCCAGCGAACCGGTGTCACCCATGAACACCTGAGCGGGATGCGCATTGTACCACAGGAAGCCAATACACGCGCCAACAAGTGCCGCGCAGTACACGGTGAGCTCACCGGCTCCAGGCAGATAGAAGAGTTGCAGATAGGCGCTCGTATCCACGCGTCCGTGCACGTAGGCAAAGAGACCGAAGGTGAGCAGCGCGATCGCGACCAACCCGGTGGCAAGGCCATCGAGCCCATCGGTGAAGTTCACCGCGTTGCTGGTACCCGTCACAATGAACGTCACGAACGGCACGTATAACCACGCGGCCCACGACGCGACCGGCACAATCAGCAGATACTTGAAGAACGGCACCGTAGTCGACGCGCCCGGCAACGCCGAGAGCGGCTGCAGCCATACGTACAAGCCGAGCGCGATACCGCACATGATCTGCCCGGCGAGCTTGTAGCGTTCCACCAGGCCTTCGTTCTTCTTTCCTTCGCGCTTCTGCTTCAGCTTGAGATAGTCATCGAGAAACCCAATCGCGCCCATCCACACCGTGACCGCCATGGCGAGCAACAGATACCGATTGTCGAGTCGCGCCCACAACAGCGCCGGCACGAGGGCCGATGTAATCAGGATCAAGCCACCCATCGTTGGCGTGGTGCCTTTGCCCAGATGCGTATCCGGGGTGCCTTCGCGCACCACCTGATGCACCGCCATGCGACGCAGTCGCGCGAGAATAAGCGGACCGATCACAAATGTCACAACCAACGACGTGACGAACGCCGCCGCTGACCGGAACGTGATGTAGTTGAGCAGATTAAAGAGCTGGAACTCACGCGCCAGCGGCTGCAGCAGATGGTAGAGCACTCAGGACGTCGCCCAGGTGGTGAGAGAAGGCAGCAAACGTTCAAGGCGAACGCCGCGTGAACCCTTGAGCAACAACAGCGCATTGCGCGACAGCACCGGTGCAAGCTGCGACCACGCTTCCTCCACGTCCGTGGCCGAACGCACACGTGCATCACCAGGCGCGACGCGCTGGAACGCTGGTGCAAACTCGCCCACGGCCACAATGATATCCAGTCCGGCCGCGATGGCATCCCGCGCCACCGCGTCATGCTGCGCGTCCGACGCCGCGCCCAACTCTCGCATCGTCCCGAGCACCGCCACGCGCTGCCGGCCCTGCCCGAGCTGCGACAGCAGGGTGAGCGCCGCACGCATGGACGGCGGATTGGCGTTGTACGCGTCATTGATCAACGTGAGTTCGCCCATGCGCTCCCAGCCGCCGCGCATGGCCGGAATGGGCATCTGCGCCAACGCCGCTCCCACGCGATCCATGGACACACCAAGCGACTGTGCCACGGCAATGGCGAGCATTGTATTGGCCGCCTGATGCGCACCGCGCACGGGCAGGTGCATCGCATGCTCACCGACCAGCAAACGTACCCGTCCCTCCTCGTCCAACGACCAGGCATCCGGCACAACATCGCCAGCATCAAGACCCACACGGATGACATGCGTCGCGTGTGTGCGCGCGTGCGCGACCAGATCGGCTTCGCCGGCGGGCACTACCGCAATCGGTACACCGGGAAAGATGGCGGCCTCTTCGCGCAACACACCCGCGAGATCGCCGAGTCCTTCAAGGTGCTCTTCACCAATGGATGTCACCACCGCAATGTCCGGTTCGCAGATGGCGCGTAACTGCGCAATCTCGCCGGGCGCGTTGGTGCCCACTTCCACCACTGCGACATCGCAGTGCGGCGGCAGGGCGAGCAACGTGAGCGGCACACCCACCAGATTGTTCTGGTTTCCAGCCGTGGCATGCACACGCAATCCCGCGCCGATCGCGGAACGCAACAACTCCTTGGTGGACGTTTTTCCATTCGACCCGCCAACCGCGACCACGGTACCACCCCAGGTGCGGCGCCACGCTCTCGCCAGCAAACCGAGTGCAACGAGGGAATCACGCACCACAAACGCCGGGATGCCAAGCCCGACCGCAGCCTCCGCCCGCTCAACCAGCACCGCCGCAGCGCCCGCATCACGCGCCACGGTCAACATGGTGTGCGCGTCATGATGCTCGCCGTGCAGCGCAACAAACAGTGCACCCTGCGACATGGTGCGCGTGTCGGTGGACACACCCGACAGCGCCCGATCATCGAGGCGTGGTCCAGTTACCAGCTGCTCACCAAGCGCGCCCGCCACGCGGCGCAGCGTCCAGAACGCGTGCGGTGTTGTTGGGCGCACAACGTCCGTGGCCTCAAATGCAATGCCAGCGCGTACGGATTTCATTCGCGCGCTCTCATGGGTGCCGTAAGCTCGGCCACAATCTCGGCTTCATCAAAATGCAGTTTCTCCGTTCCGCGAATCTGATACGTTTCGTGGCCCTTGCCGGCGAGAAGAATCACATCGTGCGGGGCCGCGATATCCAGTGCGTGCGCAATCGCCGCGCGGCGATCCTCAATACGAACACGCGCCGCGCTCTCGCGCGTCATGCCGGCTTCGATGTCATCAAGAATGCGCTCCGGGTCTTCGGTTCGCGGATTGTCGCTGGTGAGAATCACCACATCGGCCAGACGTTCTGCAATCGCGCCCATCTCTGGCCGCTTGCCACGGTCGCGATCACCGCCGCATCCGAATACAACCAGCACGCGCGTTGCGTCGCCGGTTGGCGTACACGCGAAGGGACGGACGGCTCGCAGTGCACGATCAAGCGCGTCGGGTGTGTGCGCATAATCACGAAGCACCGTGGGCGCCGTGAACAAGCGTTCCAGTCGGCCAGGCACCTGCGGCATGTGACTGAGTGCAGCCACCAACGCATCAAACGGCGCACCCAGTGCCCACGCTGCCGCCAGCGCGCCCGTTGCATTGGTCACGTTGAAATCGCCCAGCAGCGGGAGCTGCGCTGGCAAACGAAGTCCGGCTGCGGAGCCATCGCGCGCCTGCAACTCAAAACGACTGCCCGCCGCATCAAACGCCACGTGTTCGGCACGCAACACGATCTCGTCAATCGCGCGTGATGAACTTGGCGTGTGCTTGCCTGAGGCATCGCGGATTTCCTGCATATGCGTTTCGAACGGCAACAGTCGCGGCGCCGCCGGTAACGCACCCCACGCCGGCTCCATCGCGTTCACGACCGCTACACCGTCTGGTTTGAGCAACGCCACGAGTTTTGCTTTGGCAGCAAAGTATGCCGACATCGTACCGTGATAATCCAGATGATCACGCGAGAAACTGGTGAACACCGCCACATCAAACGCGAGTCCTTCCACACGCGACTGATCAAGCGCGTGCGACGACACTTCGAGCGCCACGGCGCGTACACCTGCGTCTACCAGCGCGCGCAGGACGCGCTGCATTTCCACCGGGCCCGGCGTCGTGAGTCCCTGTCCGCCCTCAAGCGGTGAACCTTCGCGCCCCACAAGCACACCCAGCGTCCCGATAGACGCCGCATGTATGCCCACATCACACAAAAGTGCGCGCACCAGATGCACGGTGGTGGTCTTGCCGTTGGTGCCGGTCACGCCAATCAAGCGGAGCTCGTCTGACGGGCGACCATACAACGCCGCCGCCGCAACAGCCGCCGCACGCCGCGAGTCGCTCACACGCAGCGTTGGTACGGAATACGTGGCGCTGTCTTCCACGATCAGCAGCGACGCGCCGCTCTCAATGGCACGATCCACAAAGGTGTGCCCGTCACTCGCATGGCCACGCACGGCCACAAACACGCCGCCTGCGACCACCGCTCGACTGTCGTCGGTCACACCGAACACATCATCGGGCATGCGCGGCGCGTCACCCACTACGAGGTGCGCCGCACGCAACGCGTCGAGGATCCTGCTGCCCGGCACCACGTTCCGCTGCGTCATGGATTCCCGGTTTCAAGCACAACCACTGTACCGGCACGCGTATTCGCACCAGCAGACGGGCGTGTACGACCGTCAACACCGCGCACGGTGCGCACACGGAATCCGGCGTCGTGCAACGTACGCACCGCCTCTCGCATCGTGAGTCCACGCACACTTGGCACCGTGCGTACATCACGAGCAGGTGCACTGGCCGTTTTGGCTTTCGCGGCCGAGTTGTTGACGGCGTTCTCCGAGACGAGTGGCAACGAGACCACGACACGCGCCGGCGCCGGTTCGATCGCGCGTGGCGCGGAGACAACCGGTAGTTCGGTGAGCGCGCTGTCTTCATCCGACGCGTCGTTCGCGCTGGTAATCGCCACGCTCGCTTTTGCATCGGTAAACGTTGCGGAGCGATCGCTCGAGGCCAATACCGCTGCCGCCTCGCGCTCAGGTTGCACCGGCACCGCTCGCGCGACCTTGGCCAACACGGCGCGATCGAGCGCCGCATCGCGCGCTGCCACCG
Organism: Gemmatimonadaceae bacterium; assembly: GCA_051859245.1. Classification (GTDB taxonomy): domain Bacteria; phylum Gemmatimonadota; class Gemmatimonadetes; order Gemmatimonadales; family Gemmatimonadaceae; genus JAABRT01. The sequence continues at coordinate 776,563 of JBHYGA010000005.1, read as the reverse complement.
CGCCGCGCAACACACCGCGCACCATCGGACCAGCCACCACACCACCAAAAATCGCCGACTTGGGTTCGATCAGCCGCGCGACAACCACAAGCTGCGGATCAGACATGGGAAACATGCCAGCGAACGTTGCGTCGTACTGTCGGTCGGATGGCGCTCCCACGCGCCGTGCGGTTCCGCTCTTGCCACCCACATCAAACGCGGCCAATCCGGCCGCACGCCCCGTTCCGCTGTCCACCACCGCCTTGAGCATCTCGCGCACGACCGCCGTGCCTTCCTCCGTGGCGACGCGTCGCAGCACACGACGATCATGACGAAATACGAGGGCGCCGTCGCTGCTCCGAATCTCCCGCACAATCGCCGGCTCCAGCAACTCTCCACCGTTTGCGAGCGCCGCGTACGCCACCGCCAGCTGCACCGGCGTGACAGACAGTTCGTAGCCAATCGCGTGTGACGCCGCGGACGGCACCGTCCACTGCGACGGATCACGCAGTACGCCGCGCGACTCCGATGGATACGGCAAGCCGGAGGGCACACCAAAGCCGTAGTCGCGCAGCAGTTCGTATTCTTGCGCGGGTGTCATGTTCTCGAGCACCAGCTTGACCGTACCAATGTTGCTCGACCAACGCACCACATCAAACACCGACATGTACGGCGCTTTGTGTTCGTCAGTGAATGTGCGCGGCCCTACGACCCAGCGACCGTTCTCGGTATTCACCAAGGCATTGGAGGTCGTGCGTCCCTGCTCGATCAAACGCGCTACAAAAATCGGCTTGAGCACGGAGCCCGGCTGATACGCTTGCGTGAGCGGCGTAACCGACGGCGCAATGCGACCATCACGCGCTCCGGCCAGTGCGAGAATCGCACCGTCATTCGGATCAAGCACCACCAGATCACCACCGCTGGCACCCGTGCGCTCCATCGCGGCCAATAACTCGCGCTCAATGATTTCCTGCAGCGGTCGATTGATCGTAAGGCGTACCGTGTGACCGGGCTTGGCATTCACGCGGAATCCCACGGGCGAATCCCACGACCGCCCGCGACGATCACGCAACGCTCGGCGCTCGCCCTGTGTACCGGTGAGCATGGAATCGAGTGCGAGTTCCAACCCGCTCTGCGCCTTGCCTTTCGGATCAATGGCACCAATCAATCGACGAATTCCTGGTGTCCCCGACGGCAGTCGCTCCATGGTGCGCGCGCCGCGCACACCGCTGATCGCCATGAGCCGGCTTGCGTCACTGGGCAAAAACAAGCCGGGAATTTCTACATGCTTGCGCGTGCTATCGAGCGCTTTGCGCACAATCGCGCGCGACACACCAAGTTCCGCCAGGCGCGCCGCGAGTGAATCGCGATCATTGCGGGTTTTTGTGGCGCCTCGTACCTGATTGGGTGCGATCGTAATGCGCACACGTTCACTGCTCACGGCCAGCGGCTCACCGCGCTCATCGGTGATCACGCCGCGAGGTGCCGGAAGTGAGGACACGGTGACGTGCTGACGTTCCGCTTCCTGGGCCCAGATGTCCCGCTGCACTAGCTGCACGTGCGCCGCCTTGGCCAGCAGGGCCACCGCAAAGACCACCAGCGAGAGATGCAAAAGCACCGCGCGCGCGCGTGTCGGACGAACAACTTCAGGTGTGGCGGTGGACGACGGTTCGTTCACAGATCAGCAGCGCGCGTGTTCAGAGGGAATCCGGCAGCACACTCGCGGGTGTGCGGCGCGGCAAAGTGATCAACTGCGAATCGGTCGCAACACGCAAACCCAAACGACGCTCCGCCACCGGCATGATGCGCGACGAACTCATGGCGTCGCGCAGGTCACGTTCCAGCAGCGCTCGCTGTGCCTCCAGATCACGCAGTTGCGCATCAAGCTCTGCAATTGCGTTTTCTTCGGCCACTCCGCGCGAACGACGCCACACCACGATAACGGCCGTGCCCATGAACGCAAGTAATCCGAACATCACCAGCGTCCGTCCGCGAAAGGGCGTGCGCTTCGTCTTGCGCGTGGCCATTACGACGCGCGCCGCCAGGCACGCAGTTTGGCACTGCGCGCACGAGGATTCGTGGCCACTTCTGTGTCGTCCGCCACAATGGCCCGACGTGTGAGCGTCTCACCAAGAGCCAGGTTGTCGCACGTGCACATGGGGAGTCGGGGTGGACACGTACAGGCGGTGCTCCAACTCCGAAACGCATGTTTCACCAGGCGATCTTCTCCGGAGTGATAGCTGATGATGGCCAGCACACCGTCGGGGAGCAATCGGTCACGCAGCACTGGCAGTGCGCGCTCGAGCCCAACGAGTTCGTCATTCACCGCGATGCGCACGGCCTGAAAGATCCGTGCGAAATCGGGCGCACCGCTGCGCGGTCCGAGCACGGCACGGATCGCGTCCACCAGATCATCGGCCGTTGCAAAGGCCCGCCGTTCACGCCGCCGCACGATCTCGCGCGCCAATCGCGCGGCCCGCGGTTCATCCGCGAAGTTGCGCAACAGAGCAGACAGATCGATCTCGTCAATCGTGTTCAACAGGCCAGCGGCATCGACCGACGCATCATCGCCCATGCGCATATCGAGCGGTGCCCCCTCGCGAAACGTGAAGCCGCGACCGGGATCATCGAACTGGTGCGAGGACACGCCGAGATCGAGCAGAATACCGTCAAACTTTTCGGCGTTGGCGAGACCCGCACGTTCAAGATCGGCATAATTGCCGAGCAGCGCGCGAAAACGACCAGCTCGCTCGGCGTCGGCGAGCCGTTCGCGTGCCGCGGCCAGGGCGCGCGGATCACGATCAATGCCAGTCACGCGCGCGCCCTGGTCTACAAGCGCTGCCGAGTGGCCACCACCGCCGAGCGTGCAATCGAGCACCGTGTGGGCATTCCCGAGCAGCACGAGGACGGGGTCGAGCAGCACTGGCACATGATAGACGCCAGTACGACCAGCGGGCGCAGAACGAACCGGAGTCACGTAAGCAGCAGTAGCGAGGGAAACGAGCCCGGGAAGAGCACACGGACGAGAAACAGATGTCGCCAGCGGCTGTTTCAGCGCTGGCCGTATCCCTGAAAGATGTACGGGCCCGCCGTCGAAAGCGACGGCGGGCCCGTAAAACTGAAACTGTAAGCCGTTACTTGCAGTACGCGGCGATAATCTGATCGGCGTTCTGGTCGAACTGCATGACGCCGGCCATCAACTTCGGTACCTGATCCGGGGCAAACGCACCACCAGCAGGAAGGTTGATCTGTGCTTCAACCAACATGTTCTTGGCCGTCTTGGCCAGCTCACAGCTCTTGCGATCGGCGGCTGCGATGACCGAATACTGTCCCGCGTACAGGTTGGCCGCACCGAAGAAGAACTTGGCCTGTGCCTTTGTCTCACCCGTCGAAAGCGAGTCGGCGTACGCCAGCGCTGGGATGACAAGATCGAACTCCGCTGGATCCTTGCTCACTCCGGCCTTCACCACCGCAGAGTCCATTCGCGACTTGGCAATCTGAAGCACCAGCGGTGCGACACTGGAATCTCCCTTGGCGACAATGCCCCGCGCGACATCCCATGCCGCGACATCGCCGGACAGATCACGTGTCAGCAGCACGCGAATAATTCCCGCCTGCTCAACAGCAATCCCCGCCGCCGTGGCCTTGGTCAACACTTCAAGCGCCTGCTGATTCTGACCAGACGCGCGCAGGTTCACCACAAGGTCGCGGTTCAAGCCCGGATGATCCGCGAACTTCGCCACACCACGCGCCGCGAACTCGGCGGCCTTCTGCGGCTGGCTGTCAGCCGCGTACGCTGCCGCCGTCTTCAGGAAGTACGTGGTGTCGGCAAACGCCGTGTCGAGACGCACCAGGTCTTCACCCGCTTCGAACGCTTCCTTGTAGTCACGTACCGCGAAGAGAATGAGCCACCGCAGACGCAGCAGATCGGCATCGCCCGGGTTCTTCGCAACCGCTTCTTCTACAATCGGACGAGCAATGCGCGGGTTACCAAATGCAGTGATCGCGTCGATCACGTCCTTCTGCAACTTCGCGTCGTTCGGATTGGTAGCCAGCAGCTTGGTGAGCGTGGTAATGGCGGAATCCGGCTCATTGAGCGCGCGGAACGCCTGCGCCTTGAGCGCCAGACCGTTCCGGCTGGTGGGGCTCAGCGCCACAATCTCCTGCGCAATCTTGAGCAGATCAGCATCGCTCGCCTTCTGGCTCACCATAACGTTCGCGAGGCAAACGCGCGCCAGCACTGCCTTGTCGTACGCGGCAATGCCCTCGCGCGCCGCGGCGGCGGCTTCGTCAAGCTTGCCATCGCGGGCCGCATTGACACAGCGCAGCTCGTGCGCGAGTTGCGCTCGCGCCAGCTTGAGCTCAGCGCCGAGTGCAGTCATAGCATCGCCGAGCTTTTTCGCAGAGGCTTCGCCAAGAGGCTGCACGAGCGAGTTGTCGCGCGTGAGCACAAGGTGCGCTTCGACCGTGTAGCCGGTGTCGATCTTGGTGACCGTGCCGGTGATGTACTCATCGGCACGCAGCTGTGCGGCCAGCGCACGTGCGTCGTGCGGCTCAAGCGGGACGTCGGCCGGGAAGCCCGACGCCTCGAGAATGCCAGACATCTCTTCCTTGGGGACGAGATAGACATCCTTGCGCGAGAACTCGCGCTCCACGCGCTTGCGCATTTCGTCAGCCGCCTTCTCCCCGATGTTCTTTTCCGGGAGACCGGCCGCACGAAACACCTCAACGAGCACGAACTTGGCGTTCGGCTCGGGCGGACGGCGCTGCGGCTGAGCCGACGCCGAAGCCGAGGCACCAAACAGCGCCAGCGTACCGGCGCCAACAAGCAGCGAGTGGAAAGAGCGTGCCATCAAAGTCGTACCTCCGCACCGTGAATCCGAAGCAACCCTCGACGACGCGCATTGCGCCGCAAGACCAACTCGGAGCGCTGATCGACGGACAGACCGCCGTTCTGGAATAGCTGCAAAAGTTGCTGCTGCACGACTGACATGGCAACCTGCTGACCGTATCGTGACGTAGAACAGCATTCACCGGTCAGCACATGAGACCGGCACTGCATGGGCGAAGAGGGACTCGAACCCCCGACATCCTGCGTGTAAGGCAGGCGCTCTAACCAACTGAGCTATTCGCCCAACGAACTCCGCCTTTACGGTCTACCTCGCTATACCGTTGAACGGGACCAGCAGTTCCCTACGAACGCCGAACGATGGCGATCGGGACCAGCACACAATAGGCGAGGACCAGCATAATCGGCCCGATTGTGATGCCACCACGCCACAAATCACCATACCCAACGGCCAGCGCGGCGAAAACCAGCCCCCACCACAGCACGGTGCGACGCGGTCGATGTGTCGGTGACGCAACAATCATCGCGGAACCCTAGACTCGCATGAAGTAGCTGTCAACGGACTTCATCAGAGTGTAATGTTTCGTCTGTACTGGACATTGTCGCATCGCTCTGCGGCTCCGCCGAAACGTCCGCCGCCAGCATCGCCTCGAGCATGCTCTGCCTCAACGCGGCCTCCTGCGCCGCGTCCGCCACACGCATGGCCTCGAGGCGCGCCTTGTCGCGCTTGCGGCGCTGGTACACCAGCGGCCCAAGCACCAGCGCGAACACGCCAAACGCGAGCGACAGATTGGCCAGAAGCGCCAGGGTCCCATAGCGACGTCTCGTCACGCGCTGCCAGTCCTTCTCGAAATCGGCTGACGTCATTCCGTACGCGCGGCGCACCCCCTGCTCAAACGAGCCGGTCGACCGCCAGGTGTCGAGGAACACACGCAGTCCATTGGACGGATCTCTCGCCTGCAAATCGGCCACGGCCCGATGCGCCAGTGCATACGCCATCTGCGCATCACTCGCGCCGCGATAAAAGAGCAGCTCCAACTGCTCCAACGTGGGCACGCCCCGGATCGCGAGCCCCACGCTGGCCGCCAGCGCCTCTTCCCGCCCCCACTCGCCTGCCGCCACACTGGCGTAGCCTTCGTCGAACCACCGCGTAGGCAGGTCACCCATGGCCTCATACAACGCCAGATGCGCCAGCTCATGCCGCAGCACTGCGGTGGGGTCACCGGCGTCACTGCCCGCGCGCGCGCCCTGCATGATCACACGCTGGAGCGACGGGAACGCCACCGCCGCGCCCCACTCCGGCGCCGAAGGACCGGCCCAGGCGCGGAACCGGGCTTCATCAGGTGCGATTGCGATCAGCACTCTGGCGCGCGGTCGGCGAATGCCGGGAAACGTGTCATTCCGAAGCGCCGCGGACAGCATTGTGCGCGCCAACTTCGTGTCGGAGGCGTAAGCGACGACCGTGAAGCGGCCTTGATCAAAGCGCTGCGCGCCGCTCGGCACGCCAGCACGCATTTGTTCAGCGAGGGAATCCGTGGTATTCACGGCGCCGGGCACGGAGGGCGCGCGCACCACGTCGCGCTGCGCGTGAACCGCAGTGGGCACCGCTAACAACAGCGCCAGGCACAGCAGCGCGCGGCTGACTACACCTCGCGCGGAGGTTGCTCCCCTTGTTCGATCGCCGCCAGCACCTCTGCGCACCGCTTGCCCCATGGGTTGAACTTGTTCGCCGCCGCGCCATCTCGCCACGCCTCGCGCGCTGCCACTTTATCGCCGGCAAACCAATGCGCACGACCGAGTTCAAAATACGCCTGCAGCATGTTCGGGCCGAGCGCGAGCGTCTTCGCAAAGAACATTCGCGCGTCGTCGTACATCTCGCGATCGAAATACACCAAACCGAGATAGAGGTGCGCGTACAACGTGGCCTTGGGGTCGTTATCGAGGCGAATGGCTTTGGTCAGGTGCTCAATCGCCTCGCCATAGATCTTTTTGCGCAGACAGATGTAGCCCACATTCGTGCGCGCCAGTGCGTTCTGCGGTTCGCGCAACAACACATTGTGAAAGGTGAGCAGAGCGACATCGTACTGTTCCTGCATCATCTGCGCCCAGCCGAGCAGCGCTTCGGCTTCATTGCTGCCGGGCGCCAGGGCCAATGCACGGTGCAGCGCGGCCTCCGCGGCCGGCGCGTCTCCGAGCGCCAATCGCGACCAGCCCTTCTCGACAAATGTGGACGCGCCGAGATGATCCACGCGCTGCGATTGCGCACCGCGCGACGAGCCACTGGCCGCGCGACCATCTGATTTTTTCCACTCTTCTGCGAGCGACTTCACTGACTGCTTGAGCGCAGACACGCGCGCTTCCGTGGCTTCAACAGCGCGGAACAGCGCAATGATCTCATCTTTCAGCGCCGCGCGCTCCGACGCGTTGTGTGTGCCGGCCAACCGTTCACGCAACAACTGCTCGGCGAGCACCAGCTCGGCGAGTGTTGTGTGGGCGTTGGGACTCGCGTCTGTCGGCAACAGCTGTTCCGTCATGCGTCGGGCGCTGGTGAATCGTGATTCAGTTCGGCGTCGTGCAGCGCGAGCTGTTCCGTGGAGGTGAGCAAACGTCCCACATCAAGCACGAGGACCACCCGATCGTTGCGCGACGCGAGACCCAACAAGTACTGCCCGGACAGTCCGCGCACCACGGGGGGCGGCGGCGTGATGCCGGTCGCGTCCACGGTGATGACATCATGCACACCATCAACCGCCGCACCGAGCCAGTCTGATCCAACGGCGAACACCACGATGCGCGTGGACGCGTTGGACTCAACACGCGTCTGACCAAAGCGCTTGCGCAGATCCACCACGGGAACCATGCGTCCGCCGTGGGGAATCACGCCGTCCAGCCAGTCTGGCAGCTGCGGCATGGGCGAGGGCTGTGTCCACCGCAGGACACGTTCCACGTGTTCCACCGGCGCCGCGAGCAAATGCGTGCCAACAGAAAACGTGACGAGCGTGGCGTGATCAACAATCGCCTGGGCCGCAGCTGTGCGTGAAATCACGACGACATCTCCTGGTGCGAGGACAACCCAACGCGCGTGGCCAACGCATCGACCAGTGCACCGGCATCGAGCAGAGTCACCCACCGTTCCTCGTGGCGCAAGGCACCCAGCACCACGCGGTCGCCAGCGCCAAGCCCCGAGAGATCGCGCAACGCGCCGGTGTCAACCGCCACTGCAGCCTCCGCATGATCGACGAGCAATCCCACGTTCCCGCTCGCACCGCTCAATAACATGAGCAGCGGTTCCGCGCTGTGCAGCGACACACCCAGCACCGGCGCCGGCTCGTACACCGTAACGAACGCATCATCTGTACGCCACACACCAACACCCCGCTCGTGCGGAACGCGTGTGCGTTGCACACGCACGCTGTCCTCGACAGATCGCAGCGCCGCCAACGGCACCGCAAATCGCTCGGCGCCCACGTCGAACAGGAGCAGGTCGTGTGTGATGGTCACGCGACACCTCCGCGAGCCTGCGGCGTGTATGGCGGCAGCAGCGCGAGCTGTTGTTCAATCATGTGCGCCATTTCACCGATTGGCACAATGGCATCGGCACCAGCGTGCCGCAGCGCGGCATTCGGCATGCCCGGAATCACGGCGTGCGCCGGATCCTGCACCAGTGCTGCTCCGCCAGCCGCACGCACCAGCCGCAAGCCATCGGCACCGTCGCGTCCCATGCCGGTGAGCACGACACCCACCAGTTGCGCACCGAACGTCTCGGCTGCCGATGAAAACAGCGGGTCCGCAGCGGGACGCACGCCCCACATGGTGGGACCGTGCTCGAGTGACAGGCGCGGACCGTCCACCGTGGAGAGCACGCGCATGTGCAAACCGCCCGGCGCGATGTACACGGTATCGGGCTGCACAAGATCACCATCAGTCGCTTCGCACACGCGCAACTGACTGGCGGCATCAAGACGTTGTGCGAGACTCGCGGTAAAACCCTTGGGCATGTGCTGCACCACCAGCACCGCCGCGCCCAACCCTCGTGGCAGGCGCGGAATCACCTGCGTGAGCGCCGCCGGTCCGCCGGTTGATGCGGCGATCACCACCGCGCACGTGGCCGGCGTGGATACCGCTCGCAATCGGCGTGAGGCGTGCGATGCACCAAGGGGGCGCGCGAGCACGTGCACCTTCTCCACACGCATTTCTGCCGCGGCACGCAGTGCATCAAGCAACCGATCAGCAACGCGCGCAAAGTCGATGCTGATCGGACCCGATGGCTTGCGCACAAAATCCACCGCACCCAGTTCAAGCGCGCGCAACGTGCTCGCGGCCGCGCCATCGCCCCCGCCGGCACTAAGCATGACCACGGCGCGCGGCACTTCACTCATGATGTAGCCCAGGACCTCAAGGCCGTCGAGTCCGGGCATCTCGATGTCGAGCGTGACGATCTCCGGGTCCAGTTCGTGCACCATGCGAATGGCTTCGGTCCCATCCTTCGCCACACCGATCACATCAAACTCACCACTATCGGTGATGAGATCGCGAATCAGACGGCGCATGAAGGCGCTGTCATCCACCACAAGCACGCGGCGGCGGCGTGTCACGTCAGAGCTCAACATCGCCACGCGCCACGGAGCGCACCGTTAAACGTCCTTCGTTGATATCAAAGAACACGCTGCGACCAAAACCACCGCCGGTGTCTTCCGCGACAATCGGAATTCCCGCGGCCGCGCAGGCCGCGCGCGCCGCCGCCACATTGCGAGTGCCGAGCGGCACGGCACCAGTTGGCAGCAGTTGCTCAAACATGGATGCTCCACCAACCAGCCGCGCCTCAAGTCCGTCCACCACACCAAGCGCTTTCAGTTGCGTGAGCATATGCGGCACGGCCGACGACGCGAACTTGCCCGGACTTGAACGATCGCTCGACAGCGCTTCGTGCGGTAGCATCACATGCGCGAGTGCGCCTGCGTTCTGCGCTTTAGCATGCAACGCAATCGCCACGCACGAGCCGAGGCCCACCGTGATCAGACGTGTTCCGCCCCGCGCCACCGCATAGTCGGCAATCGACACGCGAATCTCCGTCATGCCACGCGCCGATAAATACGCTCACGCGCGTCAATAGCCGCAAATCGCGCACGCGCTGGCCCTGACAGAATTTCCACCTTGCCGAGCACGAGCACACCGCCAATGCGCAACGCGTCGGCGAAGCGCATGAAGAGCGACTCTTGCGCGTCACGCGCAAAATAGATCAGCACGTTGCGGCAGGTGATCAGATCGTACGCGGACGGCGGTGCCTGATCAGTGAGCAGGTTGAACCGCCCAAATGTTACGCAACGCCGCAACGCGTCGCTCACGACCACTGGTTCGTGCCCCGACCACCACTGCCGCTGCAACTCCTCGGGCATTTCGCGCGCAATAATCGCGGGGTACGCGCCAGCCGTGGCTCGTGCGAGGCTCTGCGTATCGATGTCCGTGGCGAGCACCTGTGTACGCGTCACGCCCGCGCACTCAGCGAGCAGCATGGCGATGCTCCACGCTTCTTCACCGCTGGCGCAGCCCGCGCTCCACGCGCGAAGTGTATTCGGGTGCGCTCCCATGAGTGATGGGATCACCTGCTCACGCAGCACGCGATACACGCTGTGGTCCCGGAAAAAGCCAGTCACGTTGATCGTGAGCGCATCAAGCAGGCGTGGCCACTCCTCTGGCTGCGCATCGAGCAGCGCCGCGTACGCGGCGAAGTTCTGAGTGCCTGTAGCACGAAGGCGCACGCTTACGCGACGGCGCAAACACGACGGCTTGTACCCGAGGCACGGGACACCGTGCTCACTCGCAATCTTTGCGAGCAGGCGATCCAGTCCATCGTCGAGGTTCGCAACGGAACGCTCGTCGACGGTGCTCACGCGGCGGTCTCCTGTCCGCGCGATACGCCGAGGTTCCCGCGCACGATGGCGTTGCCTGGATCAATCGCCAGCGCTCGTTCCCAGGCTTCCCGCGCCGCAAACTGATCGCCGCGGCGATAGTGAATATTGCCGATCTTCAGCCACACATCGGCACCGTGGTCAGGTGCAAGTCGCACCACCCGCTCGTACGAGTCACACGCATCGTCATACTGCTGCGCACGATACTTGTAGTCGCCGAGATTCTTGTGCAGCTGCGGCAGACCACTTTCTTCGAGCAGTGCATGTTCAAGCGTACGAGCCGCGGCTTCGTGAGCGCCGCGACGCTCCTGCACCACGGCCAGATCATTGAACAACACCGTGGCGTGCGGATGCAGCGCGGTGCCTTCTTCAAGCAGCGCCACCGCTCGATCCGTCTCACCACGCAGCGCTGCCGCGAGCCCCGCATGATGAAACCACACGGCACTGGGCTGGCGCGCTCCCCACAGCGAGCGTGCGGTGGACAGACGTTCTTCAGCGCGTGGCAGATCACCGCGCAGCGTAGCCACCACCGCCTGTGACAACGCCACGCGCGGATCTTCAGAACCGCCGCGACGTGCCGCTTCCGCCAGCGTGCTCTCCGCCAACTCCAGCTGCCCACTGCGTTCGTAGGCATACGCGAGGGCCTGCAACACCGCAGGTTTGGCATCGAGCTGTTCAGCCGCACGCCGCAGCATGTCGATGGCCGCATCCCAGGCTTCACGACGCACGTGTACCAGACCCAGATGAAAGCGCGCGCCCAGATCATCGGCACGCAGCTCGAGCACACGGCGGAACTCCCGCGAGGCCTCGTCATACATGCCCGTGCGGTAGAACGCCACGCCAAGATTGCGGTGCTCGGCCACACGACTTTCCGGCGCCGGCTGACGGCGCGCCGAGCTGCGGCCCACTCGCTGCGCAAATCCGGCCGTGACCAAGCCGTACACCGCTTTACCGACCGCGAACTCGCCAAGCCCTGACCGCTCGACGATTGATGCCACATCATGCGTGCCATCAAGCCACGGTGCTACGATCGACTGATCAGACGTGAGCGCTACGCCACTTTGCTGCAGCCTCACCACATCGATCTCAAAGATAAGATCGAGCGACGGAATCTTCTTTTCAATCTGCGTCCATTCATCCACGCGACGCGCGGCTTCCATGAGCAGCGAATCCGCTGGTACGGCCACGATCAGCGGATCCGCCGGCGACTGCTGCGCTTCAAACGCGAACGTACCCGCATTCCACGTGAACAACACACACACAATTTCTTCGATCAACGCGCGGCACTCGCGCGCGATCATGTCGCCAGGCACGAGTTCGCGCGCGAGCAACAGTCGGGCGAGCTGTCGGTCGTCGTCATCCGGCAGCTCGGCCTGAATGCGCGCTAACGCGTCGGCCTCAATAACGCCGGCGCGCAGCAGTCGGTCGGCCAGTCGGTCCCGTCGATTCACCAAAGATGCGTGCCAGATCGCACCACGGTCAAAGTGCACCGCCCCGAAACTGCCTTCGCGCGCCAGACTGAGCACACCCGTTTTCTGACCGAGTGCCAGCAGCTGCAGCACATCCGCCAGACTTGCTTCGCTAAGACTTCCGCGAATCGCCATTATCGGAAGTCCTCGAGCAAACGATCACCGGCATCGGGCCAATCCCAGAGAATTTTTTCGTGATCAAGGAAGAAGGCGTCTTGCGCACCGTCGCGAAGCGGAACGCCAGCGCGCGGTGTGGCCGCGACCATGCGCGTCACGCCTTCCAGCTCGCGTCGCGCCAGGGGTAAATCCAGCGGCACCGCCAGCAAATCTGCGGCCGCAGCAAGGCGGGTAATCACACCTTCGAGTTCACGCGCGCTGGTCGCTTCACGATCGGACAGGTACGACACCAGTGTTGCGTCGTCCGCGTAGCCGGCTTCGATCAGCAGGCGACGCACCAGCCGTTCGCGCAACGCGCGATCAGGCGGCTGCAGCACGACTACCAGTCCGCCTTCAAATCGCGAGCGCAAGCGATCGGCCATACCGCGCAACTCGCGCGGCGCCCGATCACTGGTCAGCACAATCTGCGCACCACGATCATGCAACACATTGAACAGATGAAAGAGCTCTTCCTGCGTGCGCTCTTTGTCGGCGAGTTGATGCACATCATCAATGACCAGTACTTCGGCGGCGCGATAACGTGCTCTCCAGCGCTCCACGCCACCTTCCTGCATGGCCGCGACCAGCTCTTCGACAAATGTGGTTGCGTCAACACAGGCCACGGCGGTGCGCGGCTTCATGTCGCGCAGCGCGCTCGCAATCGCGTGTGCAAGATGTGTTTTGCCGGTGCCGCTTGGCCCGTGAATGAACAGCGGATTGTAGCGCTGACCCGGATGTTCAATCGCCGCGTCGGCGGCCTTGAGTGCCAGTTGATTTGACAAGCCGGCTTCCAGCCCGCTGCGGGTATACTGCGGATTGGGCGCCGGCAGGGGCAACGCAGAGGCCAGCGCGCGATCGAGCAAACGCTGCGCTTCCGCGACCATTTCGGGATTACGAAATGCAGGATGCCCGCGTACACCCGGATCCAGCGTCACCGCTTGCATCTCCAGACCGCGCAAGTGGTCAACCGCCGCCGCAAACGTGGCCAGCAGGCCGTTCACATCTGGCGCCGCAGGCAGCTGCATGGCGCGTTCAAGCACCACCGTGACGAAGCCTTCGCTCCGCCAGAACGCACACGCCTCGCCCAGCGTGACGCGCCAACGCTCCACGCGTGTTTCCACTTCTTGCGTGACGTCGGCGAGAAAGCCGTCGTATTCCGCGGGTTTCGCGCGCGTCGTGTCCGGAACCACAGGCACGGCCCCCGAAACGCCACTCAAGCGTTCGCCGAGTACCGCGCGAACGTCCGCGGCATTGATCGGCGCCGGTTCGAGCTGCTGATACGCCGCCAGCCGATTGAGCGCACCCTTGAGCTCGCGCACATTGCCAAGCGCAAGTCGCGCCACTTCATCAAGCACGCCGTCCACGAAGACGAGTTCGCGTTCTTCGGCGCTGTTGCGCAGAATCGCGAGACGCATTTCAAAATCGGGCGCACCAACATCAACCACCAATCCGCCCGACAGACGTGACACGAGGCGCTGGTCAACGTCGGGGATTTCCGCCGGCGGACGATCACTGGTCATCACCAGCTGCCGCCCACCGCTCTGCATCAGGTTGAACAGTCGCAACAGTTCAGTTTGTGTTTCACGCTGACCCGTAAGAAACTGCACATCATCGAGCAACAGCAGGTCCACCTGCTGAAAGTGCGTGGCGTACTGTTCGCGCTGCCCCGAGGCGATCGCACGATGCAGGCGTTCCACCACGTCTTCTGCGCTCGTGAGTTCAACTCTCAGCGCCGGGTGCGACTGCCGCGCGTGATACGCGATGGCGGCGGCAAGATGCGTTTTGCCTAATCCAGGCCCGCCGTAAATGAACAGTGGGTTATAGGCACTGCCTGGCGCATCGGCCACGCGCTGCGCAGCAGAGTGCGCGAGACGATTGGACGCACCGACAACAAAATTCTCGAAGCGGTATCCGCCATCGAGCGCTCGGCCACTCACAGCAGGTCACTCCCGCTACTGACAAGTTCGAGCGAATCAAGCGACGCGGGAAGCGCGGCGGGATGATGCACCGGCAGCGATGCCGCACGCTGCGCCGGAGTCGCGACAGGTGTGGCCAGCGCCTGACGCGCGCGAGCTCCCGCTGTGGTGCCGTCCTCCGCACCCAGACGTCGCAGCACTTGCACGCCGAGCGAGCGCAGCGTGTCGAACACACCCTGCCCGCGCAACGCGTCCGCCGCAAACTCCGGTACGCTGCGAAAGTTCAGCGCCGACGATAGCTCCGCGACCGACGCCACCAGCGATTCCGGGAGATCCTGCTTGTTGTACTGCATCACGATGGGCAGGCTACGCGCATCCACACCGTGTTCGGCGAGATTGACGTGCATGTCCTGCAGGCTCTCCAGATTGTCGTCCCAGCGGTGACGCTGGCTGTCGGCGACAAACGCCACGCCGTCGGCACCCTGCAGTACCAGTTGTCGAATCGCCTTGTAATACGGCTGTCCCGGTACCGTGTAGAGCTGAAAGCGCACTTTGTACGCGCCAACGGATCCGAGATCTACCGGCATGTAGTCGAAGAACAACGTGCGGTCGCGACGTGTGGCGAGCGACGTCAAATGTCCCACCTGCTCACCCGGCAATGCGGAATGCAGATAGGACAGATTCGTGGTCTTTCCCGATCGGCCTGGCCCACAGAACACCAACTTGCAGGTGATCAGTCGGGTGGCGTGATCGACGATGGGCATGTGCTCGCTCCTCGGTGACGCGCGTTGCACACGTCGGACGAAAACGCAATGTGGTGCTGAAAATCCCGTCGGGTGACGGGCGCTTCACTCAGTCGACGCTGGATGCAGTAACGCCTGAAGTCGCGCCGCGAGTCCAATCGCTTCACGAACGCGGTCCGCATCGCGGTCGTGATCGGCCACGCGCAGATACGCACTCCAGTGGGTGAGCGCCAACGTGAAGTCACCGCGTCGAGCGGCCGAGTCACCCAGCTCGCGCAGGCCACTCGCATCCGGTTTGACATCGGTTCCCGCGTGCGTCGGGCTCCCCGACAAGGACGTTTCGGCCCCCTCGAACGCAACCGCTGGTCGTGCCGGGGGCGTGACGGTGCTCACTGGGGTTTCCGAGCCGCGTGTGGACAAGGTGTGCGGCGTAATTCGCGGCGAACCATGCGGGGTCAGCAGGCCGGCGCGCAGCGGATCAAAGACCAGATCATCGGGATCAGCATCCGCGTCGAATACGGCCATTTCAGCGGTGGGCGGAATCCAAAGCTCGGATTCCACGATGTCCCCGCTTACCGGCGTGATGACGCGACGCGGCGCACCACCCTCGCGCACGGTGAGCAACCCCGTACCGACGAGGCGATGCACGATGCCGGCCACCTCGATCACATCGCGCTGCAGGAGCTGCGCCAGCGTGCGCAGCGTGCGTACCCCGTCCACTCGCGTGAGGACTTCCCACTCCTGCGGCACAAGGCGCAGCAAGGGGAGCGCTTTGGGCTCAACGTCCACAAAGGAAGGCACGACATCGGCCGATGGTACACGATCTGCCAACTGCTGCCATGCATCGTCGCGACGCGCCGATTCCACGAGCATCGCATCGGTAGGAATGCGCACGCGACTTGCACTCGCCGCACCAACGGGTTCAGGCGCAAACGCAAATCTCCCTTCGCGCCACGCCAGCACGTCGAGTACCTGCTCTTCCACGTGTGGTCGCGATCCGCTCGCCGCGTCGCTGGTGGCCTCGCCGGCACCCGGTGGATCGTCTGCGCCAGCGTCGACAATGGCACCTTCAGCAAATCGAATCCAGGCGCGACGTCCGCGCAGCAGCGACGACACGCTGAGCACGCCGCTCTTGCGGCTCAACGAAAGCAGCTGCCCCACTTCGTGCAATCCAAGATCGCGAATCGTGCCTTCGAGACTCATCGTGTCTCCCGACGTGCGGGCGTTGCGGTTGCCATGGACGAGGGCGTGAATCGTTCGATCGCCAGGGCGAGTGCATCGCGCGCACGAGTCGCTGCCGATGACCCTGGCGCCATCGCAATCAGACGACCCCACCGGGAGCGTGCATCACGCGTACGTCCCTGATCGGCGAGCAACACGCCGTCCATCCACAATGCTTCCGGGTGATCGGGTTCGAATCGACGTGCCCGTTGCACGGCCGTGCGCGCATCTTCTGCACGATTGGCCGCGCGCAGCGACTCGGCGAGCGCCACGAGCGCGTCAACGTCTGCGGGCTCGCGTTCAAGATGCGACGCCAGTACAGCAATTGCCTCGGTCGGGCGCTGACTGTCGCGGTGCACGCGTGCAAGCGTAAGTCGTGCTTCGCGAAAGTTCGGCGCCGTCGCCAACGCCGCTACGAGTTCAAGTCGGGCCGCCAGATGATTGCCGCTCGCATGCAGCAACTGGGCAATCGCCACACGCGGCGACGGACGCGTTGGATCAATCGTGAGGGCGCGTCGATACAACACGACCGCCAACGTGGATTCTCCCATGTGCACCGCCGCGTCACCCACAAAGTGCAGCAGCGCGGCGCTCCTGGGATCAAGCCGCAACAACCGATCAATCGCGGCCCGCGCAACACGTGTACCATACGCATCCGCAAGTGCAGCGTGCGATGCAGCCAGCAACGCGAGCACATCGGCATCCTGCGTGTCGTGCGACCCAAATCGCTCCACCAGCGCAATCACTTCGGCGCCGCGACCCAGCAAACAGGCCGAGCGAATCTCACCCAGCAACGCACGCCGCTCAATGCCCTCGATCGCGCTTCGCGCACCGGAGTCTCGCTTCAGCAACGCACGCACCTGACTGTAGCGTTCGTACGCTTCACCATGCACTCCGGCTGCGGCGAACGAATCTGCAATCAACGCAATGGCGTGTGCTTCCAGCAGAGGCTGCTCCTCTCGCACCGCCGCAGTGCACTGCACCAGCACATCCTGAGCCTCGCGCTGCGCGGCCTCGTGTTGACCGCTGCCCAGCAGCACATCAGCCGCTTCAAGGCGCTGCTGCAGGGTGAACGCAGGAGCGTCGTTGCGCGCGCCTGGCACCGGTGCGCGTTCCGGCAACAGCGCGGCCACGTCGTCATCGGAAATCTCCGCCCCCACCAGCGGCTCGGGCTCCGCCACCGACAAGAGATCGAGTCGACCAACAGACTCGGGGCACTCCTCGTGCAGCGCAATCTCCACGGTGAGACGCGGTGCTGACCGGACAGGCGCCAAACCAAGCGCGTGCTGTGTTTCACGCAGTGCGCCATCATGATCGCCGAGCGAACCGAGTACCTGTGCCAGCGTGTACCGTGCTTCCGCGTGATCGGGCCGGTGCTCAATGGCCGTGGTCACCGCCGTGCGTGCTTCGTCTACGCGGTGCAACGCGAGCAGTGCCAGTCCCATCTCGTGCCAGGCGTCTGAGAGCGTGGGGTGAAACGCCACCAGTTCACGCAGAATGGCCAGCGCCGCCATGGGATCGCGATGACGCATGTGCCAACGGCCGAGATTCAACCGTGAACGCACGAGCGTCGCATCGAGTGTTGTGGCACGCTGCAACGCTTCACGCGCCGGCACACCGTCGCCCAGATCTTCGAGCGCCACACCGAGGTTGTTGTACGCGAGCGCATAGCGCGGATCAACACGCAGCGCCTTACGGTAACTCTCGGCGGCCGCAGCGACATCACCAGCCTGATGCAACGCGACACCGTGCTCATTCCACAACCGCGCGTCGTCGCCCCGCTCTTCGAGCAACATGGCGTAGCGTGCCTTTGCGTCAACGTGGAACCCCTGCACCAGATCCAGCTCGGCGAGCGCATGACGCACCATCATGGCGTCTTCACCCTGCGCGGCCGCGCGCTCAAACTCGCGGCGTGCTTCGGCAAAGTAGCCGCGTTGACGGAATGCGAGACCTAAGCTGTGACGCGCGAGTGACTGATTGCTCACCACGCCGAGCATAGCCGGTGTATCAAGCAGTCCGCGCGTAATTGGAATCGCGGGCACACTGCCGGCTGGCGCTCCGCTTGCGGGCGCGAGACGCGGATCGAGTGAGAGATCCGACTCCAGCGTGGCCATGGCCGGATCAAGTGCATTCGCACGACGCGCGGCTTCACCCGCCGCTTCGTGGTAGCCCATATCTCCGAGCACGAACCCGCGCAGCAGATGCGCTTCGGCAACACGATCATCGAGTTGCAGCAGCGCATCCAACTCGCGCAACGACTGTTCGTTGGCACCACGATGATAGTGCACTTCGGCGAGATGCAAGCGCGTCGTGGGATCGTCCGGCTCAATCGCGAGCGCACGCTCAAACCAACGCTGCGCTTTGCGAAGATCTCCACCCTGCTGTTCAAGCACGCCGTATTCGCGGAGTGCGAGCGCATCGTCTGGCTCCTGGGCCAGAAGTGCGTCCAGCTGTGCTGCGGCGTCGGCCGCGCGACCGAGGAACCGGAACAGTCGCGCGAGTTCCCGCCGAGCGGACAGGTCTGCTGAATCGCCGGTCAGCCGCGCTTCGAGTGCCGCGATGGACGCATCGCATGCACCGGTGTTCGCCGCGGCCACTTCAAGGTTGCGCGCCGCCACGCGCATGCGCGGTGCAATCGCGAGCGCCTGCAAGAACGCCTGCACCGCTTCTGCGTGCAGCCCCTTGGAGTAGTACAACACGCCAAGATTGTTGCAGGCACCGGGATCCGTCGCGTCAATGCGACCGGCCAGTGCCAGCAACAGCGCGATGTTGCGATCGGCCGTCGGTTCCGTAGACATCGGGTGACCCAACGTCCTCGCCGTCAGGCGAGCCGCAGCGCTCGCAGCATGACCTGCAGCGAGGCCGGATCCGGCAGCAGCAGGAAGAACCCGCGCAGCGATTGTCCGAGATCCGTGAGCATGAACTCGCTTTCCACGCACAACACGGAATCCGGGTCGGACGCAAACTGTGTGTAGGCGCTGCTCAGCACCGCGGCCGACATGTCAATCACCAGCGACGGTGGTGACGGCAGCAACAACATGCCCAGAAAATCCGACAGCGCATTCATGTACGCGCCGCTCAGAATGTTACCGGCCTCTTTGATGGCCGACGTTTCCAGCTCACCGAGCGCGACGGACGAGCCCACCGGACGACGCAGCATCAACTCGGCCAGTCGCATCACGGTCGGTTTGGGAAACACCAGCAACGTGCGTCCGCTTAGATCGCCGAGCATGTGCATCATCACGGCGGCAACGGGCTCTTCCTCGTCACCAAACTGCGCCGGAATGGCTTCCAGCTGCACAATGTTGATGGCGGGCACCTTGATCATGATGGTGCTGCCCGTCATCTGTGACAACGCAGTGGCTGCGTGGCCCGCCCCGATATTCGCGGTTTCCCGCAACGCATCGAGCTGGATGGACTTGAGGGTCCTGATGGCCTCCATGGTGCACTCCGAAGAAGTCAGAAGTCTCGCGCCGGTCAGGCGACGCGCCGGTCAGGCGAGGCTTCCTACATCGACGATGAGCGCAGGGCTCCCGTCACCGAGAATTGTCGCGCCGCTGAACAGAGACGAGGATCCCGTCACGGCATCAAAGGCTTTGACCACGATATCCTGCTGTCCGAGCAGGGCGTCCACCTTACAGGCGATGCGCCGGCCGCCTGTGTCCACGATCAGAAGCTGCGCACCGGCGTCGTCTGCCGGCGGTACCCCGAACACACGACGAAGTCGTACCAGCGGCACCACTTCGTCGCGCATGGACACGGCCTCTTTCCCTCGCAGCGTGAGGCGTGCGACGTCGTCGAACTCCACCGCTTCCACCACGTGGGCCGCAGGCACCGCGTAGGTGTGATCGCCCACCTGCACAAGCAGCGCACGCACAATGGCCAGCGTGACGGGCAGTCGCATGGAAAAAATTGTGCCCCGACCGGGCTCGCTCTCAATTTCCAGCGACCCGCCGAGCGAGCGAACGCGATTCGCGACCACATCAATCCCCACACCTCGACCGGACACAGCCGTCACCGTGGCGGCTGTGGAGAAGCCGGGCTGCGCCAGCAACTTGACCAGGTCTTCATCGGACAACGCGCTGACATGGCGCTCCACGCGTCCTTCCGCCATGGCGCGGTCCAGCACTTTGCTGCGATCAATGCCACGACCATCGTCTTCCACGGCAATCACGATGGCCGCGCGGTCGCGCCGTGCGCGCAGAATCAAACGACCATTCGGCTGCTTGTTTGTTTGCGCCCGCTGTTCCGGTGACTCGATACCATGATCAATCGCGTTGCGTAGCAGGTGCACAATCGGATCACCAATGGCATCAAGCATGGAGCGATCGAGCGCGATGTCGCGCCCCTCCATGGAGAACGCGATCTCCTTGCCCAGTTCGCGCGCCACATCGCGCACCAGTCGCGGAAAGCGATCGAACACCTGACCCACCGGTACCATCCGCGCCTGAAGAATCTCCTCCTGCAGCGCACTCACCAGACGCGATGCATCGTGCGCGGCAGCCGCGACCTGTCGATCACCCGACGCATCGGCCACCCGCAACAGTCGGTCGCGCGTAATTACCAACTCACCCACCAGATCGAGCAGTGAATCAAGCCGCTTGAGATCAATGCGCACATGCCGCAACACATCGCGCGACGCACGTCGCACCACGGGATCACGCACTTGCACGCGCGCCACGTCACCGGCGCTGCGCACGGCCCGTTCGATGTTCTCGTCGCTCGCGCTTGTGTCGAGCAACACCGTGAACGCCCCGTCGAATGTATCCGACAGCGACTGTACCGACGGTTCGGTGCCCTGCACCTTACCGAGTGTTTCGAGCTTCGCCACCACCAGCTGGGCGCGCACCGATTTGAGTGGCGCGTCGGGAGCGAGCGCGATGACGACCAGTCGCGTGGTGCTCGTTGTTTCTGCCGTTTCGCGTGGCGCGACGACCCACTCAATCGTGGACGCCGCCGGTTCGTCGACAGCGATCGGTTCGGCCGCGCCCGCAAGATCCTGCAGCGACGGTACACGCCACGTAGCGGTCGTACGCTGCACGCGATCCATTTCAATCGAGTCCGCCATGGACGCGAGCCGCTCGAGCAGCGCTTTGGCAACGGGTCGGTCTTCCTGCCCGTCCACCGCATCATCAATGTGCTGCGCCAGCGCGTCGACCGCTTCATAACACAGCGTGACGAGCGTACTGTCCGCGGGCACAGCGGCTTCGCGCACCGCGGCCAGCAGTGTTTCGCTGGCGTGCGCGAGTTGTTCCACCGACGCGTAGCCCATCGCGCCGGCCATGCCCTTGATCGTGTGCGTTGAGCGAAACAGCGAATCGATCGCGTCGCTCTGTTCGGCTGGCGCGCGATCATCCGCTAACGTGGCGAGCGCCGCGTCTATGCTGGCGAGGTGCTCGCGCGCTTCGGTGCGAAAGAGTTCGGCGTAGCGCGCGATGTCCACGATGCGCCTCCTGCGGTGCCTGACTCGAGCGGCGGCTTACGCCGCGAGCACGCGCTGCACCGCTTCCAGCACACGACTCGGCTGAAACGGCTTCACCACAAAATCCTTGGCACCAGCCTGAATGGCTTCGACCACGAGGGCCTGCTGTCCCATGGCGCTGCACATCAGGATGCGGGCTTTCGGATCGTTTTTGGTGATCTCACGAACGGCATCAATGCCACCCATATCCGGCATCACGATGTCCATCGTCACAAGATCCGGCTGGAGCTGACGGTATTTCTCCACCGCCTGCACGCCAGTTTCTGCTTCGCCAACGATTTCGAAGCCAGCCTGCGACAAGATGTCACCGACCATCGTCCGCATGAAAATCGCGTCGTCGCAGATCAGTACGGTCTGACTCACGGTCCTTCCTCCGAAGAGAGCATTACACGTGCGAGGAGCGCACCCAGGTCGAGACGCATGACGATGTCGTCACCCGCACTCGCAACACCACGCGCGATTCGTGGTGGTTCATCAGCGTTGTCAGGGCCGGCACTTCCGGACGCCGCCAACGCCTCTTCCCCGGCAGATGCGACACCCGCGTCAAGCGGCCGCACATCGTGCACTGCATCAACGGCCACACCGACAACGCGGCTGCCATGCTCAAGCAGGACGATTGATGACGGGACGACGGCACGAAGTAACGGTTCACCGCTGGCGCGTTCCGTTACCGTCTCGGCCAACGGCACACCGTCCATGCGCAGGGCGGCGGCCAGATCGAGCACCGTGACCACCATGCCGCGCACGTTGACCAAACCGCTCGCCACCGCGGGTGCGCCAGGAATCGGCGTAATGCTCTTTGGTCTGATCACCTCGCGCACCAGCTCAATCGGCAAGGCGCAGAGTTGTCCCACGACGGACACGACGAGCACCCGCGGGCGCTCGTCCTGCTGTTCTTCAGGGATCGTCGGGATCGACGTGAAAGAAGCCAAGGGCGTCGAGGGGATCGGGGTGATCATTCAACTCAGGCAGTCGCGCCACGGCAACGAGCGATGCGCGCAGGTCATCGGGCAACGGACTGCGCAACTCAATGAGCTTGCCCGTGACCGGATGCGGAAGCAGCAACCACGCGGCATGCAGGAAATGACGACGGGGCGGCAAAGACGCAAGCCGACGCCCTCCACCACCTCCATAGGTATCGTCGCCCACGACCGGATGTCCGATCGATGACAAGTGCACACGAATCTGATGCGTGCGCCCCGTGTGCAGGTGCGCGCGGACGAGATCCACACTGTCAAAGCGTGCCACACGCACAAACGTGGTGCGTGCTTTTTTGCCGGTGCTGACAATCGCCATGCGCTGGCGGTCTTTCGGATCACGCGCAAGCGGCGCATCCACACCAATGCGCTCTTCTTTCAGGTGTCCCCAACAGAGCGCAGCGTAGCGTCGGCGGATCGTGCGGGCAGCGAGTGCCGCGCTCAACGTGCGGTGTGCGAATTCCGTCTTGGCCACCACCAACAGCCCACTCGTTTCCTTATCGAGACGGTGCACCAGGCCCGGTCGCTCTTCACCACCACCGGTGGCCAGAGGATTCCCGCGACCAACCAGGGCGTTCACAAGCGTGCCGCTCCAGTTGCCGGGCGCGGGATGCACTACCATGCCCGCGTCCTTGTCCACCACGAGCATGTCGTCGTCTTCGTACGCAATGCGCAGCGGCAAACTCTCCGGCAGCACTTCGCGACCGGGGGGCGGTGGAATCACCACGTGCACCACATCGCGCGACAGCGTGCGATAGCTCGCTTTTTCGTGCCCGCCGTTTACCTGCACATGACCGTTGGCAATCAGCGTGGCGGCCTGCGTGCGCGAGAGATTGCACTGGCTGGCCACATACAAATCGAGGCGCTCACCCGCGTGCACACCAACCGTGTGCGACGACTCAACGTGTCCCGGCAGCGCACTCACGAGTTCACACGCGTCTGTTTCGCGCGCGCACGCTCGATTTGCCACAAGGCCACAATTAGGCAACAGGCACCAAGCGTGACGCCCGTATCGGCCACATTAAACGTCCAGAACCGCACGCTACCCACTCCGATGTCGATGAAGTCCACCACGCCATCACGGTAGCGCAGACGATCCAGAAAATTTCCCAAGGCACCGCCAATCACCAGCGGCAGGCCAATCGATGCGATGCGTGATTCGTCGACCAGCTCACGCGTGGTGTGCAACAGCACCCCAATAATGATCAGCGCCAGAATCGCGAAGAACCACCGCGAGTACGCGCCGACCGACATGCCAAACGCAGCGCCGGGATTGTACGAGAGCGTGAACTGCACCACCGTGCCAATCACCGAATGCGGCGTATGCCGCGGCAGCAAGGTGCTCGCGGCCCACGTTTTGGTGGCCGCATCTGTTGCCACCACCAGCAGTATAATCGCCCAGAACCCCACACTGCCTCTGGGCAGCGGTGCGCTGGGCGCTGCGCGCGACATCACGCCAGTCGCGACATCAGGCCGCGCTGTTGCTGGCCGACGGTGCGGCAGGTTCCGGATCTTCGTTCCATAACACGTAGGCCAGCAAAAACGCACCGGCGCTCACGGCCATGTCGGCAATGTTGAAGGTAGGCCAGCGTGATGTGCCAATACCAACGTCGATAAAGTCTACCACGCCATACTCGTGACGCACGCGATCAATCAGGTTGCCCAGCGCGCCAGCCGACACCAGCGCCACGGCCAGCACGCGGGTGGTATCGCCCGAGACCGACTGGCGATACATGCGCCACAAAATGATCAGCGCGGCCACGCTCAGCGTGAGAAAAATCCATCGCGAATACGAACCCAGGTACAACCCGAACGCAGCGCCCGGGTTGTACACCAGTGTCCACCGCAGCAGCTCGCCCCACACCGGACGCGGCACGCCCGCCGGCGACAGCGTGGCCACGGCAATCTGCTTGGTGATGATGTCCGACAACACCACCACAATCATGACCGGCCAATAAATCAAAGCGTTCACGTTATCCCTTTTTTGCGTCTTCTTCGCGCTGCTTGCACTCAATGCAGAACCGCGCGTGCGGCAACGCATCCAGTCGTTCGAAGGCGATATCCTGGCCGCACTGGTGACACTTGCCGAACGTATCCGGCGACTTGTACAAGCGACGGAGTGCCTGATCGATGTGCCACAGGAACCGTCCTTCCTGACTGGCGAACAGGAACGCCTTCTCACGCTCCATGGCGTCGGTGCCCTGATCGGCCATGTGGAACGAGTACGCCGCGGTGTCACCGCTATCGCTTTCGGCGTTCGGGCCAAACGTATCACCGTGATGCCCGAGCTCCTTGATCACACGCTTGCGTTCTTCGAGCAATCGCGCTTCGAAGTGTGCGAGGTGCTTCTTGGACATCGGCTTGGGCTTCTTAGGCGCATTCGGAGCAACCATCAGCTTCCATCCTTCCTGAGCGCGATTCGTACGGCGCGTCCATCGACATCGCCGTCCTGCCTCGCGGACCATGAGTCGTCGACCGTTCCCTCGTGGAACGGCGAACCAGCGTCAATCCCTACCAGGACCGTTGTCGCCAGCACTTCGCCGGCGATGTGTGCTGAATACTCCCGAGCGACCGATTCGATCTCTGCATCACCAGCAATCGCAAGCTGGATACGATCACTCACCGCCAGTGACGCATCCCTGCGCAAACGCTGTACACGGCTGACAATTTCGCGCGACAATCCTTCCGCTCTCAACTCCGGCGAAATGGTGGGATCCAACGCCACACCAAACCCACCGTCTTCCTGCACCACCGCCGCGCCCGATGCTCGGCGAACAATCGTCACATCGTCCGGTGTGATCTCGCGCGGTTCATCCGCCACCACAATCGTGATCGAGCCCCCGCCCGCGAGCACTCGCAACTGTTCATCGCTCAGCGCCGACGCCGCCGCGGCCACCTGCGGCGTACTGCCGCCGAACTTCTTGCCAAGCACTCGGAAGTTGGGCTTGCCTTCGAGTGTGATCAATGCATCGGTGCTGGTCACAAACTGTACCGACTTCACATTGAGCTCAGACGCGAGCAGTGGCGCGAGGTGTGCGGCACCCGCGGCGTTCGCCGGCACCACGCACTGCAGCATGGACAGCGGCTGACGCACACGCACATCAGCCACGTCTCGCGCCGCATGACCAAGACCGGCCAAAGCACGGATGGCCGCCATGTTCTGCTCGAGCTCCGCATCGGTGTGCGTTGTGGTGCGCACGAATGACGCTAAATGCACCGACGAACCCGTGAGTGCGCGGTGCAACCAATCACTGAAGAACGGCGCGAACGGCGCCAGCAACCGCGATGTGACCGTGAGCACTTCGTGCAGTGTGGCAAAGGCCGCGCGATTGTCTGCACCGTCTACCTCATAAAAACGCGGACGAGACAGACGCACGTACCATTTGGAGACGTCGTCATCAACAAACTGGATAACGCGCTTCGCGGCGGTCGTTGCGTCGTACGACATGAGCAACGCATTGACTTCCGTTTCCACACGCGTGAGGCGCGACAAAATCCAACGATCAAGGGCCGGTCGATCGGCCACCGCCGGATCATTCGATGACGGCGACCAGCCGAAGTTCGCGTACTGCGCAAAGATGCCGCCGTACACATTGCGCAACGTGAGGAGGAAACGACCCGCCAACTCGCGAATGCCGTCTTCATCAAAGCGACGTGGCGTCCAGACCTGGCTCGAGGCCACCAGGAACAGACGTACTGCATCGGCGCCGTGGCGATCCATCACCTGCCACGGGTCCACCACGTTGCCCTTGCTCTTGGACATCTTCTGTCCATTGGCATCGAGCACCAGATCATTCACCACCACGGCTTTGTACGGCGCTGCACCGTTCATGTTGTTCGGCAGCGCATCACCGAGCCCCGTGGCAATCGCGAGCAGCGAATAGAACCAGCCGCGCGTTTGATCGACGCCCTCAGCGATAAAGTCTGCCGGGTACTGTGCCTCCACCACGTCGCGATTCTCAAACGGGTAGTGCCACTGCGCAAACGGCATGGACCCGGAGTCAAACCAGGTATCAATAACTTCAGGCACACGACGCATCGTGCCCGTGCCACTGCGTGCCGGCCACGTGTACTCGTCGATAAACGGCTTGTGCGGCTCAAAATCGTCGCCGAGTGTGCGACCAACACGTTCTGCCAGCTGCGCAAAACTGCCGATCACTTCAATCTCGGACGCATCGGCATCGTTCACCCACACCGGGAGCGGCGTACCCCAGTATCGATCGCGTGAAATCGCCCAGTCCACATTGTTCGACAACCACTCGCCAAAACGACCGGCGCCGATTTCGGGCGGATTCCAATTCACATCGGCGTTGCGCGACATCATGGCTTCACGCACCGCGGTGGTGCGAATGAACCAGCTCTCGCGCGCGTAATACAGCAGCGGCGTGTCGCACCGCCAGCAATGCGGGTACGCATGCATGAACTTCTGCGCCTTCCACAACACACCGCGGCGCTCGAGCTCTTCAACAATGATCGGATCGGCTGATTTCACGAACATGCCCGCCACAAGCGGCGTGCCGTCGGCAAACTCACCGCGCGACGTGACGGGCTGCACAAACGCAAGGCCGTGCCGCTTGCCGGCCGCGTAGTCGTCAGCGCCAAACGCCGGCGCCATATGTACCACGCCGCTACCATCTTCGGCGGTCACGAACTCTTCGCCGACAATGATCTCGTGCGCGCCCTCTTCCGGGTATTCCACCCAGTCGAGCGGACGCGTATAACGCTGCCCCACAAGATCCTGGCCCACGTGTGTGCGCACAACGTCCCAGCGATCGGCCCAATCACCACCGAGCACCGCCGGTACGCGCGCTTCGGCAAGAATGATCGTCCAGTCACTCACATTCTTTTTGCGCAGCTCCGCGTACACCAGCGTGGGATGCACGGCGAGCGCCGTGTTCGACACGAGCGTCCACGGCGTCGTCGTCCACACAATGATGCGGCGGCGAATACCCGGTGCGTCATCGCTCGGCGCGAGATCGAGCGACACATA
The DNA here is from genome assembly GCA_051859245.1 of Gemmatimonadaceae bacterium. Taxonomy (GTDB): domain Bacteria; phylum Gemmatimonadota; class Gemmatimonadetes; order Gemmatimonadales; family Gemmatimonadaceae; genus JAABRT01. The sequence goes on along the minus strand of JBHYGA010000005.1, from coordinate 748,872 downwards.
CACACTCGGATCTTCCACGTCGTGATAGCCCTGCGCCACTTCATGGCTCGACAACGCCGTGCCACAGCGCGAGCAGTACGGCAGGATCTTGTGGCCCTTGGTGAGCAGCGACTTCTCGTGCAGTGTGGCCAACGCCCACCACACCGACTCCACGTAGTTGTTGTGATACGTGACGTAGGGATCGCTGTAGTCAAGCCAATAGGCCATGCGCTCCGACACGGACTCCCAATCGCCACGATACTTCCAGACGCTGTCGCGACAGCGACGATTGAACTCGGCCACGCCGGTTTCTTCAATCAGTTGCTTGCCGGTGAGCTTACGCACCTCGTTGGGATCCTGCCCTTCGCGCGCTGCCTTCTCGCGCTGCAGCTCCTTCTCAACTTCGATCTCAACCGGCAGTCCGTGCGTATCCCATCCCGCTTTGCGCGGCACAAAAAATCCGCTCATTGCACGGTGGCGACAGAACAGATCCTTTACGGTGCGCGCAAATACATGGTGAATGCCCGGGCGACCGTTGGCCGTTGGCGGTCCCTCAAAAAACACGAACGGCGGCGCCGAGGCGCGCGACTCCTGAACCGCCGCGAAGAGCGACTCTTCGCGCCACGTATCAAGCATCGCCCGCTCCAGCTCGGCAGGCTTCTGCTCGCTGTCAGGAATCGGAAACGGCAACACCAATTGCTCAGTTACGCTCACAAACGCTCCACCACGCCACGGACCACCTTCGTTAGCTGCGGCTCCGCCTCGCGCGCGACGCGCAAGATGTCCGCAAGATTTGTTGGCTCCAGAGCATCCGGCAAACACAGATCGGTAATGATCGACAGCCCGAGCACGCGCATACCGCCGTGCCGAGCCACGATCACTTCCGGCACAGTGCTCATGCCCACAACGTCCGCGCCAATGGTGCGCAGAAAGCGATACTCGGCGCGCGTTTCAAGATTCGGGCCTGGCACCGCCACATACACACCTTCGCGCAACGTGATACCGGCCTCGGCCGCCACCTTGCGCGCCAGTGCACGAAGCGCCGGTTCATACGGCACCGACATATCCGGAAAACGAGGGCCGAGTGTTTCGTCGTTCGGACCAATGAGCGGATTGTCGCCCAGCAGATTGATGTGATCGGAGATCAACATGAGATCACCCGCCTGCCACAGCGGGTTCATGCCGCCGCACGCGTTCGACACAATCAAGGTCTCGGCGCCAAGCGCGCGCAGCACACGCACCGGAAACGTGACTTGCTGCAGCGAGTAGCCTTCGTAGCGATGAAAGCGACCCTGCATGGCAATCACGGTTTTCCCGCCGAGGGTACCGCACAGCAACCGTCCGCGATGCGACTCTACCGTGGAGAGCGGAAAGTTTGGCAGCTCTTCATAACCAATCGACACTTCAATATCGATGTCGTCCGCGAGCGCACCGAGCCCGGTGCCGAGAATGATCGCGGCATCAATGGGTTTGGCAAAACGCTGTCGCACAGCGTGTGCCGCCGCACCAATGCGTTCACTGGCGTGCAGCCCAAGCGCCGGATGCGCGAGGCCAACCGCGGTGTGCTCCTGCGTGTACTGGAGCTGCGGAAATCCGTGTGGTGTGGTCATGACGACTCCTCACTGCCCATGGCGTCAAGCCACGACGGGGTTGGCATGGCGGGACGAACCGGCGGCTCAATCCGTTCGGGCATCTCGTCACGCACCGAACGCTCGTGGCGCTCATTCCGTTCGTTACGCTCTGTGCTGCCGAGCACCGGCGCCGGTGCACTTTCTGCAGCTGCGATCTCCGATGACTGACGTTCCACCAGTGTGCGCATCTGCGTGAGAAACGCCTTTCGCTGACGCCACAACTGCTGCAACTCTTCTTCCGCGCGCTTGAGATCACCCTGCACCGATCCCACAATGCGCTCCGCCTCGCTCTGCGCCTCGCGCAGGATCAACTGCGCTTCGCGTTCGGCCTGACTCCGAATCTCACCGCGCAGCTGCTGCGCGGACACGAGTGCTTCGTTGAGCGCCTTGTCGCGATCGCGAAACACGCGCAACTGCTCCAGGAAGTTGCTGACCTTGGTCTCAAGTTCCTGATTGGTGCGAGACATGCGTTCCAGTTCGTCGGCAACCTGATCGCGGAACTCATCAACGCGCGCGCGATCATAGCCACGCAGCGCGTTGCCAAAATCCCACCGACGCGCGTCGAGCGCCGTTAGCCGAAAACGATCATCCGTCATGCGATGCCCCGAGTCCTGAAAGAATATCCGTTGCGCAAAATCACGACTTAACCCTCACGCGCGCCAAAAAGCATGGTGCCCAGACGCACGTGCGTCGCGCCTTCTTCAACTGCAATCTCAAAATCGCCCGACATCCCCATCGACAGCACCACGGCGTCATGCCCAGCAGCCTTGACCTGCGCCAGACACGCACGAGCGCCGGAGAACACCTCGCGCAGCGTGCGCTCTTCGGCATCGAACGGTGCCATCGTCATCACACCGCACACACGCAGAAACGAGAGTCCTTGCAAACGATCTGCGAACGCCGCGACATCAGCCGCCGGCACGCCGAACTTGCTCTCCTCGCCACTCACGTTCACTTGCAACAGCACATCGCAGCGACGCTCCGCCTTGCTCGCGGCATCGTTGAGCGCGACCGCGAGCCGATCAGAATCCAGCGAATGCACCAGATCAAACGTCACCGCCGACACCGCTTTGTTGCGCTGCACATGCCCGATCAAATGCCATCGCACCGGCGCCGTGCACTGCGCGCGCTTGGGCTCCGCTTCCTGCACACGATTCTCGCCCACATCAAGCACGCCCGCCGCATGAGCTGCGTACACCGCGTCAACGCCGTGTGTCTTGGTCACGGCAATCAACGTGACATCCTGCCCGTGACCGCCGCGAGCACGTGCTTCCGCAATGCGCGCTCGCGCGTCGCGAACACGATGCGCAACGTCATCGAGAAACGCCGAAGCAATGGGCGGCGAGGCGAGTTCGGGCACAGAAAACCGATGGGAGGGCGGAAAATGGCCTAACATATGAAGTTAGATATGCGCCAGAGCCCGGACAAGTGACGCAGGGACGCGCTAGCGTCTATGTGACACCAAGGTGTCAGAGCGACATGACCGCGTGTTCGGCGGTGGCCCGTGGCTCTCGGCCGGCCAGCAGGTCACGAACCTGCAACGGCGAGAGATCCGTGCGCAGTTTCCCACCCTGCGCAATGCTGATCGACGCGCGTTCCTCGCTGATCACCACGACAAGCGCGTCCGACTCTTCAGACAAACCAAGCGCCGCTCGATGCCGCGTGCCCATGGTGCGATCGAGCGACACGGTTTGCGAGAGCGGCAAAATGCAGCCCGCACCAACAATCGTGTCGCCACGAATGACCACCGCGCCATCGTGCAGCGGCGAGTACGGCGTAAAGATCGTGGTGAGCAGATCTGCGGACACCTTGGCTTCGAGGCCAGAACCACTATCCACGAAATCATCGAGCGACATCTCGCGCTCGAGCACAATGATCGCGCCCACACCCGAGCGTGAAAGCCGATCCACCGCGTCCACAATTTCGTCGAGCACTTCACCACCTTCGAGCCGGCGAAACACGCGTGTCATGCGCGACGGCCCAATGTGCGCCAGCGCCGAGCGCAGCTCAGGTTGAAAGATCACCAGCAGCGCGAACGCACCGTACGTGAATACCAGCCCAAGCAGGTACGTGATCATGCTCAGTTTCAGCACCCACGCCGCAACGTATGCGAGCGTGAGCACCACAATTCCCCCCAGCATTTGCAGGGCGCGCGAACCACGAATAAGCAGCAGCACCCGATAGAACAGCACGGACACCAGCGCAATCTCCAGGAGATCGCGCCAGTCGACACGCAGTGGGTGCAGCAACGTGAAATCGGGCACGAAAGCGGGCGAGAGTGTGATGCGAAGAAAACGGCACGTACGAACGTCCTAAATAGACCACGGGCGGCTTGGGGAGATAACCCCGAAGCCGCCCGTGGCGAAAGCCCAGTGCCAGGTGTGCTGCAACTACCGTGGCATCAGATCACGCGGGAGACGGTTCAGGACCACCAAGCAGCGGAGGCGGTACCGGACGCGCCGTCTGCGGAACGACCGGCGGCGTTGGCGTACGCGCGGCGAGCGAGCCGGGCTCCGGCTGACGCGGCGGCAACGTGCCACCTTCACGCAGAATCACAAAGTCCTCACGCGTGAGCGTTTCGCGCTCAAGCAGGTTGGTCGCCATCGCGTGCAACAGTTCCTTGTGTTCGGTGAGCACCGTGCGAGCGCGCGAGTACGCTTCATTGATCACGCGCGACACTTCAGCGTCCACCAGCTGCGCTGTCTTTTCCGACACTTCGCGGCGGCTCTGCAACTCGCGGCCAAGGAAGACCTCGTGCTCGTTGTCACCCACCAGGATCGGACCGACCGCGTCGCTCAAACCCCACTGCGACACGTACCGACGCGCCAGTGACGTGGCTTGCTGAATGTCGCTGGCCGCACCCGTGGTCACACGATCGCGTCCGAACACCAGTTCTTCAGCCACACGACCACCGTACGCCATGACCAAACGCGCCTCAAGCTGCTCGCGCGTGACGGACACACGATCGTCTTCCGGCAATGTGAAGGCCACACCGAGCGCACGACCGCGTGGCACAATGGTCACCTTGTGCAACGGATCGTTGCCCTTGACCATCATGGCGCACACCGCGTGGCCTGCTTCGTGGAACGCCGTGAGACGACGCTCCTCTTCGCGCATCACCAGCGACTTGCGCTCGGCACCTAGCATCACCTTGTCCTTGGCCTCTTCAAGATCGTTCATGTAGATCTTGTCGTGACCCTTACGCGCGGCGAGCAACGCACCTTCGTTCACCAGGTTGGCCAGGTCTGCACCCGCCATGCCCGGTGTGCCACGCGCCAGTGACGTGATTTCGACATCGTCGGCGATTGGCTTGTTGCGCAAATGCACCTTCAGAATGCCTTCGCGTCCACGCAGGTCCGGCGCGTCGACCACAATCTGTCGATCAAAACGGCCCGGACGCAGGAGCGCCGGATCGAGCACGTCGGGACGGTTGGTGGCAGCAATGAGAATCACGCCTTCGTTCGACTCAAAGCCGTCCATTTCCACGAGCAGCTGATTGAGCGTCTGCTCGCGTTCGTCATGTCCACCACCGAGACCGGCGCCGCGATGACGGCCGACCGCATCGATTTCGTCAATGAAGATGATGCACGGCGCGTGCGCCTTGCCCTGCTCAAACAGATCACGCACGCGTGACGCGCCAACGCCCACGAACATTTCCACGAAGTCGGAACCCGACATCGAGAAGAACGGACGTCCGGCCTCACCGGCCACGGCCTTGGCGAGCAGCGTTTTACCCGTACCCGGCGGACCCACGAGCAACGCACCCTTGGGCAAACGACCACCAAGCTTGGTGAACTTTTGCGGGTCCTTCAGGAACTCAATGATTTCCTGCAGTTCAACCTTGGCTTCGTCGGCACCCGCGACATCGGCAAATGTGATCTTGGGCGTGTCGCCGCTGAGCAACTTGGCCTTGCTCTTGCCAAACGAAAACGCCTTGTTGCCGCCCGACTGCATCTGACGGAACAGGAAAATCCAGAAGCCAATAATGATCAGCCACGGCAAGAAGCCAATGAGCATGCTCATTGGGTTCGCGCGCGCTTCCTGCGCTTCGATTTCTACGCCGAACGACTTGAGCAACTCAACTTCGGCATCCGAGTTCTCAACCGGAAAGCGCATGGTAAAGCGGTTGACATCTTTTCCGTTGGCCTTGATCGGCGTACGGAATGCACCCACGGCGACCTTCCCGCCCTGAATGGAGACGTCTTTGATGTTGCCCGCCTTGAGCTGCTCAATGTAGAAGCTGTACTTGATCGGCGGCGCAGCGTCAGCCTTGCCACCCGTGTACGACAGAATCGCCACCGGTATCAAGATGACCAGCAGGATGAACGACAGCGATTTCGAGAAGCGGCCCCAGTTGAACGGCTTCTTCGGCGGGGGGGTCATTGGCGAGGGCATGTGTGACTGACCTTATTCCAGGCTTGCGACGTACGGCAGGTGCCGAAAATGCTCGGCATGATCCAATCCGTAGCCGACGAGAAACTCATGAGGTGCGTCAAACCCAACAAACTGCACAGGTGACGTAAGATGTTCCGCAATGTGCTTGTGTAACAGCGCGCAAATCGCCAGCGACTTGGGCTGCCGCGCCGACAGGAGATCCATCAATCGCGCCAGGGTGCGTCCCGAGTCGACAATGTCTTCCACCAACAAGATGTGTTTACCCTCCAGTTCCGTTTCCGGATCATAGAGGAGACGTACCACGCCACTGCTCTCCATGGCGTCGCCGTAGCTCGACGCCACAAGGAAATCGACCTGCAGCGGACGCTCAATGTGCCGCACCAGGTCGCTCAAGAAGATGAAGCTCCCTTTGAGCAAACCGAGCACGAGCAACTCGCCGTCGGGATAGGCGGCCGTAATCTCGCGACCGAGTTCGGCCACCCGTTTCTGGATGGTCGCCTCATCATACGCAATGCGCCTGACGGCTCGGCCGTCGAGGCGCGGATCAATCGAACTCGCGCTCACTGCGATACCAGATCAAGTCCGATCGACCGGATCGGTGCGGTGCGGCCAGGCCGCGGCAAACCCCAGGAACCCAGACTACTTCATCGTCCAGCGTGACGACCGGCCATCCCCGCCGGTCAAGGCGCGGCACGCCGCTTTCTGCAAGATACCGCGAAATGCGCCGTCCCGCCGGTGCCCCCGACGTGCGAATTCGATCGCCGTCTCTCCAATGGCGCACGACGAGCGCGTGCCCCACCGGAAAACCAGCATACTCCGGACCGATCGGGTCGCCCTTTGCAGGCACTGGTTCTACCGCCACAAACTGCCAACCAGGCCAGGCGAACGGTTCGCCCACTCGAAACGCGCCGGCCGGTGCCTCGCGCGCCTGCTGCTCGTGCAGTGACACCTCCGGCGACCGTACTTCCAACACGTGCCCGCGCCGCACCACGGTACTTCCGTCATGCAATCGCAGTTCACCTGCTCCAGAACGCCCGATAGTAAACCGAATCAACGCACGCGTTCCTTCGGCTGTCAGGCGCACGCCAACCTGCGACATCATCGTTGGCCACACCACGCCGAGCTGCGCCGCATTCCAACCGGCAACAGCACGCCGATCCAGCTGCCAGACGCCATCGCTCACTTTCTGCCAGGGCAGACGCTCGACCAGCCGATCCGCGTCCGCGCGCCACTGCGCCGCACGTTCAGCGAGTGCGTGCATGTCGCGTGCAAACATCGGGTCGACACTCGCCAGCGCCGGCAGCAGGTCGTGCCGAACCCGCACGCGCTGGTAGCGACAGTCGGTGTTGGCAGGATCGGCGAGAAACGGCACGTTATGCGCCACCCGATAGGCGTCGAGCTGCGCGCGGGAGAGTTGCAGCCACGGACGCACCACTGGCCCGGGCGCCAACAGCGCGGCCAGCCCGCGCACTCCCGTTCCACGCAGCATTCGCTGCACGATCGTCTCCAGTTGGTCGTCGGCCGAATGCGCCGTGGCCACGCGCGCCTTGTACGCGCCCGCCACCCGATGCAAAAACGCCCATCGCGCCTCGCGCCACTCCAGTTCGCTGCGCCCCGATTGCATGGCACGCTCCCGGATCACCGGCACACGCAGCTTTCGCGCTTCGGCGGCCACCAGCGATGCGGCGTCGCGCGCGTACTGCCCGGTGGCGTGGTCAAAGGTGGCCACCGTGCTCACGCGCTTCGGCATCCAGCGCGCTATGGCGTGCAGCAGCACCATGGAATCGCTACCGCCAGAGACCGCGAGGACCAGTCGATCGGCGGCGGGCAACGCGTCCACCGTAGCCATCAGCGCGTCGCGCAGAGGCGCATCAACCTGCGTCGTGTCACGTTCGGTGCGATCGCGCTCCGCGGCTTCACCAGCGGCTTCACCAGCGGATTCACCCGCGGCAGCATCACGCCCGACGGTTTCGCGTGTCGTGGACAGGTTCGTGGCCGACATATTCAATGATACACAATGTCTCGCCTGATATCGGACGCTGGTGTTCCGCGCTTGTGTTCCGCGCTCGTGTTCCGCGGTCGACACGCTCGCCCGCGCTCCGCGGGAACCATCTCGTGACTGCTGTGGGTTGACTCACCGGCGGCGAGGGCATTACGATCCCCTCGGGAATGGCGCGCTCGTTTGCGCTGAACTTTTACTGATCCGGAGATACCAGCGTGGAAGAAGCAGGCACATTCGGCACCCTCTGGGCAGCCCTCGGCATGTCGGCCTACTTCATGGCCCTGACGTGGATCAATATCCTGCTCGGACTGTTCCTGTCGCCGCTGTTCATGATTCCGCTGAGCTGGCTCAAGAGCCGTCAGGGCGGACAGCCCAAATAAGTCCGCAGTGCTATCGCAAAAAAGCCCCGACCATTTTGGCCGGGGCTTTTTTCTTTGGCTGCACTTCTTCGCGCCATTCGCGAAACCAGCGAAGAGTTTAGAAGTCGGTGCTAGCGCGCCGTTTCGAGTTGCACGTCGGCCGCCGGAATCACGATTGGATCGTTCAACGCCAGACGTCGGCCGGTGAAGTCGCTCAGATCATTGCCATGATACGCTTCTTCGCCATGTTCGCTGATGTCGACACCACGCAACTCTGCATCGACATCTACACGGACCGGCATCACGAGTCGGAGCAGCGAGAGCAGCGCGAATGATGCGACACCCACAAACGCCATCGTTGCCACAACGGCGATCGTTTGTGCGCCGAGCAGCGACCAGTTGCCGGAGAGTGCCCCGTCGGCGCCGGCGGCGTTCACCGTAGTGGTTGCAAACACGCCGGTGAGCAGCGCGCCCGAAATACCGGCCACGCCGTGACACGCAAACACATCGAGTGTGTCGTCAACGCGTGACCGCGCACGCAGGTGCAACGCGGCAAACGACAACGGTGCCGACAGCAAACCAATGGCGAGTGCACCCATTGGTGTCACGAAGCCCGCAGCCGGTGTAATGGCCACGAGTCCAACAACAGCACCGGTGGCCGCACCAACGGCGGTTGCTCGACCTGAGCGCAACAGCTCGCACACCAGCCATGCCACCACACCAGCCGAAGCACCAGCGTGTGTCGTGAGCAATGCATTGGATGCCACGCCATCCGCGGCGAGCGCCGAGCCGCCATTAAAACCGAACCATCCAAACCAGAGCAGTCCCGCGCCGAGCAACGTGAACGGCACGTTGTGTGGCACTGTGGCCACGCGACCAAAATCGCGACGCGGTCCAAGCGTAAGCGCGAGAACAATCGCCGTCACACCGGCACTGATGTGCACCACCGTGCCACCCGCAAAGTCAAGCGCGCCAAGTTCACGCAACCATCCACCCTCGCCCCACACCCAATGCGCGAGCGGATCGTAAATGAGCGTGCTCCACAACACCCCAAAAATGAGAAACGCACCAAAGCGCATGCGTTCGACAATGGCCCCAGAGAAGAGCGCCACGGCTATGCCAGCGAACATGCCCTGAAACGCCGCAAACAATACGTGCGGAATGCCCGCGGCATACGGTCCGCCGGCAGCGCCAACGCCCGTGAGTCCGAGATAACTCAAATCACCAAGCCATCGTGAACCTGAACCAAACGCGAGCGAGTAACCAAACACTACCCACTGCACAGTGATCACGGCCAGCGCACCAATGCACATGAGCATCGTGTTAAGCGCACTCTTGCCGCGCACCAGTCCACCGTAAAAAAATGAAAGCCCTGGCACCATCACCAATACAAGCGCCGTCGAGATCAACACCCACGCCGTGTCGCCCGGTGATGTGGCCACCGCTTCCTGAATCAGCGCGCTCATTGCATGTGACGTAAGCATGCGCTACTCCGTACGCTTGCGTGACACCGCGCCCAACTCCACGGTGCGCGACATATCCACCGGATCCCCGTGTGCATCACGAATCATGTCGGCGTTGATCGGTGTGAGCGCGTCAACATCACGTTCGCCCGTGCGAATGCGCACGACTTCATCGAGCGGCTGCACAAAGATTTTCCCGTCGCCCACGTTGCCAGTGCGCGCAGAGTTTGCAATAGCATCAATACACGCCGACACGAACGCATCCGAGCACGCCATTTCCAGGCGCACTTTGTCATGAAACTCGAGCACTACGGTGTCGCCACGGTACTGCGTGACGACATCGCGTTCACCACCGTGTCCGCTCACGCGCGAGAGCGTGATACCACTCACGCCAATGCGAAACAGCGCAAGCTTCACATCCTGTAGTTTTTCCGGCCGGATGATCGCGGTAATGAGTTTCATGAGGCACGTCGGGTTGAGGTGAGCGACGACGTCGGGCGCGAGGAAGCGCACAGTATATTGCAACCTTGGCATTTTCGCCCGCCCGATTTTCACTTGCGGCGTTTCGTTCGCGACTTCCGCCCCGCCCTCGCATGTCTGCTCGCACCGTACTCGTGCTCGCCGGTCCGGAGTATGAAGACCTTGAGCTCTGGTATCCGAAGCTCCGCCTCGAAGAAGCGGGCTATCACGCACCAATCGTTGGTATTGGCGACGATCGTTATTTCGGAAAGTGGGGTTACCCCGCGGCCGTCGACCTGCACATTCGCGATGTCGACATCGACGCGCTCGCTGGCGTGATGGTGCCTGGCGGATGGGCGCCCGACAAAATGCGACGTATTCCCGAAGTGCTCGACTGCGTGCGACGCGTGAACACGGCGGGCAAACTGGTCGCCACCATCTGTCACGGCCCGTGGGTACTCATCTCCGCCAACATCGTGCGTGGTCGCACGCTCACCAGCACCGTTGGCATCAAGGACGATGTCATGAACGCCGGTGCGACGTGGCTCAATCAACCGGTCGTGCGCGATGGCAACATCATCTCGGCGCAGGTGCCGAAAGACCTGCCGGCGTTTGGTGCGGCGATGATTGAGTGGCTTGAGGCGAACGGCTAGGACTCTGGTGCGTATGGCGAGCGTGCGCCTAGTGCTGGGGGAACTGCGGCGGGAAGACACGAAAGCACGAAGGACACGAAAACAGCAAAAAGTTTGAGGAGTTGCAAAACCAGTGCTGTTGCTGTTTCCCCAAAATCCGTTGCGGTTGCTCTTCTTTGTGTCCTTCGTGCTTTCGTGCCCTTCCCGCCGCAGTTCCCCCAGCATTAGGCGCACGCCGGCGATACGCTCCCGACTTACGTCGCCGGCTCCAGCTCACCGTACGCGCGGCCGCGCCACGCTTTTGGCTGACGCGCCGTACTGATCGTGAGTCGCACCGCCGCCGGAATGTCAGACAGGAACGACAACCAGAACGACCAGCCACGTGTGACGTACGAGTTGCGCAGCGCCACGAGCATGAGCAACCGCACAAACAGTGCAACCGCGTTCACCGCAAACGCCCACTCGCCAGCGCCAAATGCGGCCGGATCGCCGATCGATGCAATCGCACCGGTGAGTGCCAGCACGATCATCATGGGAATCGGCAGTGCCTGTGCACTCCACACGAGCGCCACATCAAACCAACGGCGCCATACCGGCGTGGCGTCTTTCAGATCGAACGAACGCCCCCACTCACGCCACATTTCCCGCAGCGACGAGTACGCGCGCACACGAATGATCTGCGAGCCATCCAGAAAACCCACCCGTGCACCGCGCGCCGCCAGATGTCGTGCCAGTGACACGTCATCACAGAACGACGCACGTGCGGGTTCATACCCGCCGTTCGCTTCAAGCACCGCACGTCGCGCCAGAAAACACTGACCGTTCGCCATCACGCGATCCGGCGGCGGGTCCTCGGCGCCGGCCGCACCACAGCGGTACACGAGCGTGAGCAACATCGCGGGCTGCACGAACCGCTCAGCGTCTGACTGCCCCGCAAAGCGCGGCCCGAATGACACCACGTCGTACCCAATCGCATCGGCGGCGTCCACCACCGCCGGCACCAGCCCCGGCTGCGGTTCGGTGTCGGCATCAATGCCGAGCACCCATTCACTCTTCGCGATGCGCAGTCCCGTTTCGAGCGCCCACACCTTGCCCACCCAGCCCGGCGGCAGCGGGTCATCCGTAATCAGGCGCACGCGCGGATCACGCGTGGCCGCCGCTTCCACCAGCTCGCGTGTGCCGTCTGTTGAACGGCTGTCGACCACCAGGATTTCCTGCAACGGCGCCGGCTGTTGCATCAACCCTTCCAGACACGGCCCAATGCGATGCGCTTCGTTGAGCGTGGCCACAATCACCGACACCGAGGTATCGGTGCGCGGTGTGGTGCGTGGCTCAATGGGTGGGCGACGCGTGCGCCCCGGCAGCAAGCGCCAGAGCAAGGCGCCGAGCAGCAGGCCCTGCACCGCGGCCAGCGTCCACAGTGATGCTTCGCCGTAACTCATCGCAGCGACGCTCCCAGCTCGCGCACGCTTGGTGCGACCGGCACGGGCAAGGCCGTGGCCGGTTCAGAACGGGCGAGTTTTGCAATAGCGCGGACCATATCTCCAAAGATAAACAGGTGGGCCGGATACATCGCATACCAGTAGAGCAGTCCGAAGAGCCCCCGCGGCGCAAACAGCGCCGTTTGCAGGAGACGGGTCCCTTGCCCCTCGGGAATAGCCGTGAACTGTAACCACGCCTTGCCCGGCACGCGCATCTCGGCGCGCAGGCGCAACAGCCGAGGCGGCTCGACAATCTCCACGCGCCAGAAGTCGACCGCCTCGCCCGGCAGCAGCTGCTCCGGATTCCGTCGACCACGACGCAGCCCCGGGCCGCCAACGAGTCGATCGAGAAATCCGCGCACCCGCCACAGGAAATTCCAGGCCAGCCACCCCTGGTCGCCGCCGAGTTTGCAAAAGGCGCGAAAGACCTGTTCGGGGGTGGCGTCTACATACTGCGCACGCGTTTCTTCAAGCACGCCTTCGCGATCGGTGAGCTCGTAGGAATCGCCCGCGCCAAGGGCATCGCTCCAGCGCGATTCCACGGCGCGTTCCGTCATGCGCGCGACCGCGCGTTCGACGGCGGTTTTATAGCCCATTGGCACGATGTCAGGAAACAACGCGCGTGCGCGTGTGGTGTCGGCCACGACGGGGTGCACAATGCCTTCCACCAGGGGTTCCGCCACCGTGCGCGGAATGGGCGTGACCTTGTCAATCCAAAGAGCGGCGATTGACGGCGCGAGCACCGGCGCGGCAATAATGACGCGCTTGAGTCCGCGCACTTCCCCGTACTGCCGCAGCATTTCACGGAAGCTCAGCTTGTCGGCGCCGCCAATGTCAACAATGCCCATAGGATCGCGGCCGCGCGCTTCAAGCAGATATGTGAGCACATCACGCACGGCAATCGGCTGCACTTCGTTAATGATCCACCGCGGCGCGAGCATGAATGGCAGGCGCTCGGTGAGATAGCGAACCATTTCGAACGACGCGGAGCCCGATCCAACAATTGGTCCCGCACGAAACTCTGTGACCGGCAGTCCGTCGCGCAGAATGGCGCCCGTGTCGGCTCGGCTCTGCAAGTGCCGCGAGACATCGTTTGCAGGCGGCACCAATCCGCCAAGGTAAATGCAGTGTCTTAGCGCGGCGCCGGCATGCACAAAGTTACGGGCGGCAATGCGGTCGCGTTCTTCGAAGTCCGAACCAGCGGCCATGGAGTGCACGAGGTAGTACGCCTCGCGCACGCCCTCCATGGCGCGCTCCAGCGACGGAAAATCGAAGAGGTCGCCCTGCACCATTTCCACATCGTTCTCCCACCAGCGGCCACGCAGGCGTCGCGGATCGCGCACCAGCAGACGCACGCGCAGGCCACGTTCGACAAGCCGCGACGTGAGGCGTCCGCCGATGTAGCCTGAGGCGCCGGTGACGAGAACGGTCATGGAAGCCAGGTGAGGGTTGGTGCTGCGGAGGGCTGGCGCCGCGTCGCCCCGAGATCAAGCTTGCAACTGGGTGCTCTCGTTCCACAACCGCCAGCGACACTCCCGTGCGTTCATCAGAGGACGGTCAGACGCTTCCTGACCTGCAGACGGCGCTCACGCGTGATGCCAAAATCCGCGTGCCATTTATTGGTGGCGCGATGTATCCGTGCAGTAATCCGGAGCTGGTCGCGGCTGTGTCAGCGGCCGGCGGCATTGGCATTATTCAGCCGATCTCACTCACGTACGTACACAAACGCGATTTTCGCGAGGGCGTACGCGAAATCATCAAACTCGCAAACGGCGCACCGGTGGGATTGAACGCGCTCATTGAAGCGTCGTCAAAAACGTATCACGAGCGCATGGTACGATGGGTGGAGATCGCACTCGAAGAAGGCATTCGATTTTTTGTCACGTCACTCGGCAATCCGCGCTGGGTCGTGGATCGGGTCTCGCGCGAAGGGGGCGTGGTCTATCACGACATCACCGAACGCAAATGGGCATTGAAAGGACGTGACGGTGGTGTGCATGGACTCATCGGCGTGAATGATCGCGCGGGTGGACACACCGGCAAACTGTCCGCACACGCATTGCTTGAAAGCGTGCAGGATCTCGGCCTGCCACTCGTTGCTGCGGGCGGCGCGGGCAGCGCCGAACCGTTCGCCGATCTCATGGGGCTCGGCTACGCCGGTGTGCAAGTGGGTACTCGCCTCATTGCCACACATGAGTGCAACGCCGATGTGCGGTACAAGCAAGCGATTGTGCAGGCCAGCGAGCGCGACATTGTGCTCACGGAGCGACTCACTGGTGTGCCAGTCGCAGTGTTGCGCACACCGTACGTTGAAAAGCTCGGCACCACCGTTGGACCGATTGCGCGCGCCATGTTTCGCGGCCGGAAAACGAAGCACTGGATTCGCACGTACTACGCGCTCAAGTCGTTGCGGCAGCTCAAGCAATCGTCTGACGCCGGCGGGAAAGAGGACTACTGGCAGGCGGGGCGGAGTGTGGAGACGATTACGCGCATCACGTCAGTAGCCGAGGTGGTCTCCTCGTGTGACGACGCGTGGAGGCGGCGCGTGCTCGCCCGCTAGCCGCTGGGCTGCACTTTTTCCGGAACCTCTCGCTGCGCCTGGTGTAACATGCATCACAGTGTGCCCTTCCCTCCCTCGCGCACCTCGAGATTTTTCATGCTCCGATTCAGCGCCGTTGGTTTGGCCTCCGTCCGGAAATCCATCGCAGTGCTTGGGCTCGGCGCCGTCGTCGCGGTCACCCCTGCAACCACGCATGCGAACGCGATTGCTCCGAACGATTCCGTACGAATGCGCGAAGCGCTGACCATCGAGATCGCGCGTTTTCAGGAGCAGTGGCGGGATCTCTGGCTCACGTCGATCATTGCCAACGGCGGTGGATGGGTGAACCTGCAGCAGGTCGCCTACGACGAGAAGTATGGTTTCTTTTCGCCCGAACTGCTTCGTCTGAATGCGCTCAACTGCTACGTGGATGACCTGCCGGTGCGCATGCTCTTCGGAGGGCGCGCCACGCGCTTTCCCACTCGCGGCGGCGGAACGGCCCCGCTTCTCCTCACGGGCACGATGCGCGTCACTGGACAGAGCAAGCGCAATAGTGTGTGTCCGCAGTGGATTCCGTATACACTCGGCAGCTTTGCTGAAGAAGGTGTACGTCTTGATCGTGCCCTGGTACCGCGTGCCGCTGCGCAGGCTGGCGCACTCCGACGCGCGCTAATTGCGCGTCTCGACGAAGCCGCCGAACAGTTCCCGGGAGACCAGTGGATCACCGGCCAGCGCGTTCGCTTCCTGCTCGATAATGAAGATCTGAGCAAAGCGCTCGACGTCGCGCGATCCTGTGAGTCGTCGGCCTCGTGGTGCTCAGCCCTCGAGGGGTTGGTGCTTTCGCAATCGGGCGACATGGTTGGCGCCGAGACGGCGTTCCTGCGCAGCGTTCGCGCGCTGGAGCCGGCGCGTAGCGGTGCATGCGCAGACACCTCCGCGCGACCACTGCTTCCGGCTGATGTACGCAACGGCCTGCGCGAGGCATCCTGCAAGGAGTGGCAAGCGATTGAGCAGCGCATGTGGTGGCTGGCCAAACCGTTGTGGACGAGCGACGCAAACGAACGATTCGTTGAACACCACGCGCGTCGCACGCTGCTCACGCTTCGCACCGCCCTCGAAGAAGACGAACGCTACATCTGGCGCCGCACGGCTGCTGGTGACGCTCTCGAAGAAGTCATTATGCGTTACGGCTGGCCCACACACACGTGGTGGGGCGGCTATTTCGTTGACGGCAAACTGGCCGACAACACACAGGCCCGCTCGCAGGCCGAGTATCCGTATACCGTCAAGGAGTATTCCCCCGATCGTGTCGCAGTGATTCCAGACTTCCGCGCAATCGCCAAGCCCTTCGACGCGGTGAACAGCCACTGGCAATGGGAGCGACCGGAGAACGTGGCGTTTGAACGCTGGTTCCCGAGCGAACACATGCAGCTCAGCACGCAGCTCGCCAATCTCCCCGAGGGTCAGTCCGTGATGCTGCGGCGCGACACATCAGTTCTCTACGGACATGTGATCGATCAACCGGTTGGTGGGCTTGATCGAGCCGAACGCAGCGATTTGCGGGCATACGTTGTCACCAGCGCCTCGCCTTCGGAGAAGCCCCTGGTGCGGAACGCATCAATCGCCATTGGTCACTCGCTGCGCATCGCAACGCAGCTGCCCGCAACGCCATCGGTTGTCAGCATTGAAGTTCCGAATCGCAATGCGAAGGAAGTCGCGCACCGTCGCCGGTTCGGACTACGGCCGCCGCCGTCGCTCTCGCAGATGGACGCAAACGCGGTCGCGATCTCAGACCCGGCATTTATTCTGCTGCCGGCATTCGGCGCGCCTGCCATAACCAATCCGGATTCGGCGATTGCTCGCCTCGCTGGCTCCACTAATCTGCCGCGCAACGTACCACTCGCGCTGTATTGGGAGAGCTACGGTTTTGCGCCCGACGACACGGTGGATGTGCAACTGCGCATTTTGCGTCAGGACGGCAGCGCGCTGCGTTCAATCGGCGGGTTCTTCGGTGTTGCGGATGCACGACGCGACAGCGTGAGCATTGGCTGGCGTGAGCCGGACCGGGGGCGGAACTCGCACGTGATTGCCGGCGTGCGGCCCGCTGTTGCCCGAGCGGTCACGGTGGATGTGCGCACGCTCGAGCCAGGGACATATGTGTTCCGCGTGGAGATGCGGAAACCGGGCGGAGTCACGGCCACGGGTGAGCGGCGGGTGGAGATCGTTCCGTAGCTCCTCGGATTGTCAGCATCTTTGAAAGCATTTAACGCAGAGACGCAGAGGCGGGGGGGGGGGGGGGGGGGGGCCGCCGCCCCCCCCCCCGCCCAGGGAGCGCCGCCCCGCCGCGCCGGGGATGATATTTTTGTTGGGGTTGGTGGGGTGGCGTAACAACCCCC
>JBHYGA010000005.1:641412-731526 GCA_051859245.1 Gemmatimonadaceae bacterium | reverse complement strand
CGGAGACTGCATGCGAATACGACCTTCGTCATCGCATGCAGTCTCCGCGCCTCTGCGCCTCTGCGTTAATGCTTTTTAGCGTGCTAGTGGTGAGCGCAAATCACCGCCCCGACACCGCACCCGCCCGCACCGCCGCAGGATCCTCAGGCTTCTTATCCTGCAACCAGAACCCGAACCACTGCCGCAAACGACCAAGCCGGTCAACGAGCAACCACGGCTCACCCGTGCGCGACAGATCGTGATTCGAACGCGGGTACCGCACCAACTCCACCGGCACGTTGAACTTTTTCAGCCCAAGGAACCACTGCTCGGCGTCCGTCATCGGCGTACGGAAATCTTCTTCGCTCTGCACGATCAACGTGGGCGTTTTCACGTTGGGGATGTAGCGAATCGGCGAAAGCGTGTCGTACATGATCGGGTTGTCCCACGGCGAACCGTAGAACTCGAACTCGGTGAGCCCCTGCGCGTCTGACGACCCGTACCACGACCACCAATTTGAAATCATGCGGTCCGCCTGCGCCGCTTTGAATCGATTCGTCTTCGCGGTCACCCACGCCGTCATCACACCACCATACGATCCACCGGTTACACCCATGCGCGTGCTGTCCACGTCGGGACGCTTGGCGGCGATGTCCACCGCGCGCATGAGATCGTCATAGTCTTCGGCGAACCAGCGACCGCGCGTGCTGTACGTGAACTCCGCGCCGTATCCTGAGGAGCCACGCGGATTGGTGAACAACACCCACATGCCGGCCGCGGCAAGATTCTGAAACTCGTCAAACCAGTTCTCGCCGTACGCTGAGTGCGGACCGCCGTGAATGTAGAGCACAAGCGGATATTTTTTACCCGCTTCGTAGCCGTACGGCTTCATCAGCCAGCCTTCAATCTCAACATCGCCGATGCCCTTGTACGTGAAGCGTTCACCATCGCTCCACGCGACTTCCTTGTTCAGATCGGCGTTGAGATTGGTGAGTTTACGTTCCCCACTGCCATCAGCATTGGCAATGAACAGCTCGGTCGGCTTGGCGAGGCTCGTGGCCACAAACGCCATGCTGCGTCCGGCCGCGTCGTACGACGTACCGTTAATGCGACGACGGCCCGTCACGATTTCGCGCGGCGCACTCTTGCCGGTGAGATCGGCGCGATACACCGACGTGCTGCCACCTTTGGTTGCCTCAAACTGCAACACGCCACTCGGCATCCACTCCATGCTCTCCGGCTCATACTGAAAATTCCCGACCACATTCACCGGCGTACCACCAGTCGCGTTCACCACGTACAGGCGCGCGTTGGTCGTGCGAGCCGCGCGTCCCACAAACGCAATCTGCCGGCTGTCTGGAGACCATGTGAGCGACGATTCACCGCCCGTCCACTCCGTCACTTTGCGCGGCGTGCCACCGGCCACTGGTATCACGTAGATGTCGGCGTCATTGCGCACTTCGTCATCACGCTCGCGGCTGTACGGCAGCTTACGAATCGAATCCTGCTCGGCCTGCACGAGCGAATCCGCACGCAACCGCGCGTCGGCAACAAACGCAATCCACCGGCCATCTGGCGAGACCACCGGGCTCCGATGCGAATACACAGTGGACGTGAGCATGGTGCGCGACGTGTCGCCCATGTTCTGTCGCCACAACTGCGCGGGACGAATCACGCGCGCCTCACGCGGATTCGCGATGTAACCTACACCGTTCGACTTGATCGGCATTTCCACATATTGCCGTCCATCAAAACGCGCTGGATCAAGCGGACGCGTGATGGAGTTCATGGGCGGACGTGCTGGCGCCTGCATGCGCGCGTACGGATCATTTGTGCGCGCCGGCGCAGAATCGCGCTGTGCGGCGGGACCGGTGAACACCGCAAACGAACCGTCACGTGGAAACGAGCCACTCGGAATCGTCTCCACCTGTGTGGCCTCGCCACCGGGCGCATCCATGCGCAGCACCCACGTATTGCCCTTGCCGCCGGGACGCGTGCTGCTGAACTGCAAGTATTTGCCGTCGGGAGTGAAGCGCGGATTTGAACTCTCCGTGCTCGGCGATGTGTAGCGCACCGGATCACCTCCGGCCGTGGGCACCACCCAGACCTCCTGGTGGCGTTTGTTCTCGGACTCGCGCACGCTGGTCACGGTGAACGCCACCAGCTTGCCATCGGGCGACATGGCGGGCTGCGAGAGGGTCTGTACGCGATACCAGTCGCGCAGTTGCATGGCACGGGGTGCAGGTGCCGCGGCGCTTGCCTGTTGCGCGCCACGCGCGCTTTGAGCGAACGCGGGCGAGGTAGCGAGCAGCAGCAGGGATGCGCCCGCAACGGAACGCATGATGGAATGGGTCATATGTGTGTTCCAGCGAAGTGCGGGGGGAGTCTGGACGTCAGGCCCAAAACTTTTCAGAACATCGGCGGGTAATACAGATATAGCGTGCACGCTTCACTCATCACGTATATTCCTCTGTATGACTGAACTTGCTACGAGAAACTCATTGTCGATAGTCGGTCGGACGGCGCGCCTCGCAGTGTTGGGCTTCGTCATTGCGGCCACGGCAACCGCGTGTATTTCTGCTGACGGCGTGGTGGCGCCTCCCGAGTGTGAGGAGGAAATCCTCACGCCACCCAGAGATACCGCCGCCGAGGAGGATACATTGCGCCCCCCGCCGCCAACGAATCCGACTCCAGACGTATCGCCCTGTCCTCCAGACAACGCGTAACACTTGTCCGGCGCTGTGTCGCGACATAATGTGCATTTGGGTCGTCGTTCAATGAGAAGCGGTCACTGAACGGTGACTGATCTGCCCTCAGTCCAACCCGAAACACAGGAGGTGATCCATTGTCTAGCCAAAGTCCCTTAGTCGGCTCGTATTGGGCAAACGGTCCCCTGATCACCGCCCGATAGTACGGGTTTCCGGTTCTCGTGATCGTCACGAGCCGGCTCAGGACAAAGAAGGCCGCTGCGATTCGTCGCAGCGGCCTTCTCGTTTGTACGGCACGTGTTGGCTACGGCGCGCCGGCGCGGCTCTTGTGCACCTCAGCCAGCCGCGCATCGAGTGCGCGGACCAGCACTTCCGTGTACAGCACCGTCGCGGAAAAGAATGTGGGATCCACCTTGGCCGCGTCATCACCAGGCTTGTGGTAGTCTGGATGATCCTCAACACCGAGATACAAGAACGGAATCTTGGCGCGATGGAACGACGCGTGATCCGACGCCGACGTCCAGTCATCGCTGGGACGCAGGCCGCGCGAATCATGCCCGAATTTTACGGGAATGGCTGCGCCTGCAACCGCCGATTCGGCAATCGCTTTGAGCTGCGGATAGTGCGCGGTGCCGGCAACCCACAGCGTGGCACCTCCCTCGCGCCGCGACACCATGTCCAGGTTCACGTTCACTGCGATCCGTTCCTGCGGCACCGGCGGCGATTCAACAAACGCACGTGATCCGAGCATACCGCTTTCTTCGGCCTCGAACCAGGCGAAGATCACATCGTGTTCGAGCGGCGCTTTCATGAACCGTTCCGCGAGGGAGAGTAGCGCCACGGAACCTGATGCGTCGTCATCGGCACCGTTATAGATGCTGTCGCCGCGGATGCCGAGGTGATCATGGTGCGCTGACATCACGATCACCGGCCCGCCGGGCCGTTTGCCTGGCACGCGCGCGACCACATTGGCGCCGAGTGTGTCGGCCCCGGGGCGCGCTCGCACGCGAACGGGGATCTGATACGAAGATCCAGCCGCAGCCACGCCGAGCGTGCGCAGTTCGCGCTCAATGTAGGCGCGACCACGCGCACCACCGGCGGTGCCGGCACCTCGGCCCTCCATGGAATCATGCGCCAATGCGGTGAGGCGGCGCATCAACTGCGCACCGAGCGCCACGCGATCGGCGCTCTGCGGCGCCACGGCGCGCTCCGGTGTTTGCGTTGCTGGCTGGGCGTGCGTGCACGCACCCGCGGTTGGCAAAGCGACCAGCAGCGCCAGCGAAGTGCGGCGCACGAGACGCGACGGAGCACCCCAGCTCGAACGTGGAACATGCCGGCTCAGGTCACGGACGAACGTCACCAGTATGGAAGGCTGCACAGGTTATCCAGGCGTGAATGTGGCCGCGCATCGCGCGATGGTAACATCGGCGCGAGGCGCATGTGTCCGCGCAAAGACAGAAGATAGTGGAATCGATCCGCCGCGTGATTCCCAACGTGAGCGCCTGTCTGTCCCGCGATTCAGCGCCTTGACGTCCTTGTCAGCGGCTGAGCCCGCTTGGCGTCGCGTTTGTGTAACCGGACCGTATCTATCAACACGTAGGGCACCTGGTGCGTACGAATCCGGCCGATCCAATCGACTGTGTACGGTCGCACGATTGCGGGTACGTTGACATCGGCAACGGACAACCGAGGGTGGGGTGACGGGCTCATGCTTTTGTCGGGAAATGCGTCAGCATCACCAAGACAATCGCAAGTCTACACCACCAGTCAGCGCTTGTTCCGGCGCAAGTCTTGCGTATTTGTGTAAAGTGTGCAGAATGACGTCGTAATCTGCTGTTTCCTTTCCTGATTGTGACCGGTCCGATGCCTTAGCGCTCGGGAGCTGACACGATCACATCTGTTCCCGCCCCAATCTCGAGGAGCGCGCATGTCGCGTCGAAGTTCCCCCCGCCAGGCACTACGCTGGCTTGTCCCTCTGGCCGCAATCGCGGTTGTCACCTCGGCCGCCGACGTCAGCGCGCAGACGCGCAACGCGCGCGTTACGGGCACGGTCACAGACGTCGAAACAAAGCTCCCGATTCCGGGTGTGACGATCCGCGTGGCGGGCACCACCACCGCGGCGACCACCGGCGCGGACGGTCGCTATGTACTCTCCGCTCCGTTCTCGGGCGTGTACGCGCTGCAGGCCCGCCGCATCGGTTACGGCGAACGTCAGGTCGACAACATCCGGTTTGTGCTTGACTCAATCCAGACGATCAACTTTGAGTTGAACGTCAACCAGCTCCGTCTGAATCAGGTCACGGTGTCCGCGTCGGTTGACCCTACGTCCGGCAACAAGACGCCGTACACGGTGGACAAGCTCACGGCGGCTGACCTGCCCGTTCCGACGACCGGATCGGCCGCGGGCGCGCTCATCGGTAAAGTGGCGGGTGCGAATATCACGCGTGCAAGCGGCGCGCCGGGATCGGGCATGTTCGTGCAGCTGCGTACGCCGGTGTCGCAGTACAACGGCAACAACGGTCCGTTGTACGTGATTGACGGCGTGTTCCTCAATCAGACGCAGTCTGTGACCACGCAGGACATCGAAGCGCTTGATATCGAAACGATCGAAGTGATCAAGGGCGCCGCCGCAGCCGCGTTGTACGGTTCTCGCGCTGCATCAGGCGTGATCGCCATTACCACGGCTCGCGGCAGCAACCTGCAGCTCGGCCAGACGCAGTTCACGCTGCGTACGGAAGTCGGCACGGATCAGGTGTCCAAGCAGCTGAGCAAGCCGCTGGCACACCAGTTCCTGGTGAACGAGCAGGGGCAGTACATCAACGCGGCCGGACAGGTTGTGCCGCGCGCCAATCGGGTGCAGCAGCCGAGCGGCATCATGGAAAACCCGTACATTGATCCCACGTACGATCACGCGAAGCAGTTCTTCAATCCGGGCACGTTCAATACCCAGACGGCGACGCTTCAGCAGAACAGTGCCGCGACCAACTTCACGTTGTCGTTCACGCGCAATCAGCAGCCGGGCATCATTGAAGGGTCGAATGGCTTTAATCGCCAGTCGATGCGCCTCAATGTGGATCACCGCATCAAGGAAAAGCTGAGTCTTGGTGCCTCAGTGTCGTACACCACGAGCCAGAACGATCCGGCGCGTATCAGCTACATCAACTTCTATCGCTTCAACCCGGACGTGAACCTGCAGGCGCCCGATTCACTCGGCCGCTTCAAGTACGCCATCCTGCCGGATCCGCTGTCGACCGCCACGAATCCGTTCTACAACCAGGAGTTCGTGCAGCGTAAGCAGCAGCGCGCCCGTGCCCTGCTCAACCTCAACGCGCAGTATCGCCCGTATCGCTGGCTCACCCTCACGGGCGACGTTGGCTATGACCGCGGTGACGTGGATGATGAACAGTTCATTCCGCGCGGCCAGACCAATGAAAACGGCGAAGGTCTGACCACCGGCACGCTGGTGCTCGACAAGGACATCACGCAGGGTATTGTGGCCACCACCGGTGCCACGATGACCAAGGCGTTCGGCGACCTCACCGCGCGTTGGACGGTGCGTGGACAGACCGAGCGGGAAATCACGCCGGCCCAGCAGGGCCGCGGCGACATCTTCACGGTGTCGGGCGTGAAGACGATTCAGTCATCGACCACGCGCACGGCATCGTCGTCGATCACGGATCGTCGCACAAACTCTGTGCTCAGCACGGTCGCGTTTGACTATAACGACAAGTACATCATCGATGGTCTCATCCGTCGCGAAGGCAGCTCGCTCTTTGGACCGGAAGCACGCTGGAACAACTTTTATCGCCTCGCTGGCTCATGGCTGGTGAACGAAGAAGACTGGTTCAATGTAGGCTTCCTCGATCTGTTCAAGCTGCGCTACAGCATTGGTACGGCCGGCACGCGTCCGAACTTTGCTGATCAGTACGAACTGCTGGCGGTGAGCACCGGCGCCGTAGTTCGTACGGAATTGGGCAACCCTTTGCTACGCCCGGAACTCACGACCGAACAGGAGTTCGGCGTGGACATGATCATCAATCAGAAGATTTCAGCGTCACTCGTGTATGTGGACACGTACACCGACCAGAACATCATTCCGATTCCACTCGGCGCGCTGTTTGGCTACAACACGCAGAACCAGAACGTCGGTTCGATCAGCGGCCAGACGATTGAGGCAACGATTCAGGCCAACATCCTGCAGAATCCGAACGGTTTTCAGTGGGATGTGTTGCTGACCGCCGATCGTTCGCGCAACTTCATTGAGAAGTTCGGTCGTACCTGCTTTACCGACGGACCAGTGAACTACTGTGACAATCTCCGGCTTGGCCAGTGGTTTGGAAACTTCCATGTCAAGAGCCCGGAGCAGTTGCGCTCGGTGCACGCGAACTCGCTGAACCAGTTCCAGGTTGACGACAACGGCTACCTTGTACCAGTCGGCGTTGGCAACAACTACACCGATGGCAAAGCTAAGAATCTGTGGAATACCACAGTGCGCATCGACGGCATCAACTACGCATGGGGCCGCCCCTTCCTCCAGGTAGATGACGCGGGTGTTCTTCGTCGCGACCTGATCGCAGACTTTGCTGCCGATCTTCGATTCGGCTTTGGAAACACGTTCCGCTACAAAGGATTCCGCCTTTACACGCTGTTCAACGGCCAGTTCGGTGGAGACATCTACAACCAGGTGCGCCAGACGCTGCTCGCGTCGAATGACCACCCGGAAGTGAATCAGGTCGGAAAGCCCGATGAACTGCGCAAGCCGACCAGCTATTACGCGACTGGCCTTGCCAACGGTAACTCTGGTTACCAGGCGGAGTTCGTGGAAGACGCATCGTACGCGCGCCTGCAGGAAATGGCGTTCGGCTATCTGTTCGATTCCCGCCGTCATCCGTGGATTGGCAAGATTGGCGCAAGCCGAATTCAGGCCGACCTTGTAGGCCGTAACCTGCTCACCATCACGAACTACTCCGGCATCAACGTCGAAGGTCGTAACGGTGCACTGACCAATCTCGACCAGGAAGTGTATCCGCTCACCCGCACGATCACTGCCGCTTTCACGATCACCTTCTGATGCGCCCACAGACACAGCTTATGAAGAAATCTTTGAACCCGAACCAGCGCACGCTGGTTCGGCGAGCGCCATGGATCACAGCGGCGGTGGTGGCGGGACCACTCCTGTTCGCCGGGTGTCAATCGCTCGACGTGACGAATCAGAACTCGCCACTCATTCTCGGTGTATTCTCAGATGCTTCGAATATTGAAGCGGCTTTGATTGGCGGATGGCGCGACTACTGGGGCGTAACGCAAGGCGCGCGTTCGACCACGACCTCCGTCGCGGGATCGCCCGGCATTCAGCTCTCAGTATGGGGCAATGAGCTGACGACTGCCGACGCGTTCCCATTCCAGATCACGCGTGAACCGCGTCCGGAAATCAACAATCTCGATGCCGGCGGCTGGCATAACCGGAAACCGTGGTACGAGAGCTACGGCGTGCTCGCAACAGGGCGCGACGCGATCACGTCCATCCGGGCGAACAATCTGAAGCTGGGACTGGTGAACGCCCAGTTCCCAGATGGACAGGACACGCCTCGCGCGATTGTTTTCAGCAAGTTCCTGATCGGACTGGGAAACATCCAGATTGGTCTGATGTTCGACCAGGGTTTCCCGGCGACTGAGAACGATGACCCGGCAACGTACGATTTCACGACGCTGAAGCCGTACACGGAAATGCTTGAGACGGGTCGCGCCAGCCTTCGCTCCGCCATCGCTGATGCCAAAGCTGCGCCAGCATTCACGCTTCCGACCACGTGGATCAATGGCAACGCCTTGACGCGCGATGATTTCGTGCGCGTGATGTACGGGTACCTCGTGCGCAGCTACGCGTACGAAGCGCGCGACCCAGCGGGTCGCGCGGCGACCGACTGGCAGCGGATTCTCACGCTGCTCGATTCTGCAATCACCAAGGACTTCACCGCTCAGGCGCAGCTTGATATTGCTGACACTCGCTCGGTGTACCAGCAGTTTGCCTACTTGCAGACCAACGCACGGACCAACAATCGTTTGATCGGTCCCGCGGATACCACCGGCGTCTATCAGACTTGGCTGAATCTGCCCATCGAACAGCGTGCAGCGATCACGATTGGGACACCGGACAAGCGCATTTCCAACACTACGACGGACGCGCAGCCGGCCGGGACGCGCATCAAGCGTATCGCATCGCAGACAATGTCAGCGACTAGCGGCACGTACATGCACTCGAACTACCACAGCACGCGGTATCGCAATCCTCCCGCGCTGAACTTCCACACAACCGGCGTGCTTCCGATCATGACGCTGGATGAAATGCGCTACATCCGCGCCGAGGCTTTGTATCGCCTCAACCGTCGCAACGAAGTGCCAGCGCTTCTCAACCCGACGCGTGTTGCCGCAGGCCTCGCACCGGTGACGGTCAACGGTCCGCCAAACACGCCGTCCTGCGTGCCGCGCAAGGATGACGGCACGTGCGGCGACTTGTGGGATGCGCTCATGTATGAAAAGCGTATCGACCTCTTCCCGTTGGAGCCCGCGATCTCGTACTACGATCAGCGCGGCTGGGGCAAGCTGCTGCGTGGTACGCCGTTGCACTTCCCGGTGCACGGTCGTGAGCTCGAAACGCTTGGCCTCCCGATCTACACGTTCGGTGGCAGCGGCCCGGGTTCGGCGCCGTGACGAGGTGGCTGTGATGTAAAAACGGGGCCGTCGCACCAGATGCGACGGCCCCGTTTCTTTTTGTTTGTCCAGCGTGATGACAGTTACTTCGGCTGCTCGGCGAGGTTCACGCAGCTGCCGGGTCCACCATCAGGAGCCGCCGCGTTTTCCGGGCTATACACGCGCGCGTAATAACGCTTGGTCGGATCAAGGCGGGGAATCGTGGCCTTGCCCGTACCCGTGCCGTCTGTGCCTGCACGGATCTGGCGGAACTTGGCGCGAGCTACTAGCGGGTTCGCATTGTCGCCGCACACACCTTCAGCGATATCCCACGCGACCAGCACATTCGAGCCGGCGCGCTGCACTTCCATGCGTGCCTCAGACTCCGTGTCTTTCTTGGCGTTTTCAACGGTGACCATGGCGCCCATGCTGCCCGTAAAGTTGCCCATCCACTTGCCGGAAGACTTGGTGAGTCCGTCCTGCGCCTGGACCGAGAGGGGCGCGGCGACGAGCACAAGTCCGGCAACGACGAGCGCCTTTGAAAGCGCGAACGTGGAAAGTTTCTTCATGTGACAGGGGTGTTGGAGGAGAGAATTGTGGTTGGAACGGCAACACTGCTTGACCTACTGACGATGCGACAATTGGCTCAGCATCGCAACTGCACACGCCTTACTTGATCGGGTACACCACGTAGTCGCCCAAGTGCCGCTGCGCGCCCGCTTTGGCCGCATCAAGGTCTACCGTTGGGACGAACATCACCACCGGAAACGCCGAGACCTTGCGGGTGGTGGCGCCGGCCTTCACACGCCGCTTCACGCGTTCCACCGTGCCCAGCCCTTCTTCCACGTGGAAGCCACCGGCAACGTGTACCACCATCGCATTCGGGTACCGGTCGAAGGCGCGCACAATGCTCTCGGCCATGGTCTCGTCCTTCACGCACTGCGCTTCGTAAAACCGACCAATCATCTCGGGCGGCATCGCGGCGCTGCCGTGGCCGCCCATGTCTTCCATGGTCTTGCCAAACTTTTTGGCGTATCTGTCGCCAGGGCCGCACTGACGCTCGGCGGCCACCCACGGCTGGCTGGTCGCGTTCAACGTATCGAGGGCGCTCAATCCGCCACGCGATACCATCGACGCAATATTACGCGGTACATTCGACGCGATCACGGGCCACCCCCGCTTCTTCGCAAACTCAACGAGCGGGCGATAGTCCGGCCCGTAGTTGGGCCAGGGCCGCGACTGGGCGAGAAACGCGCTCTCGGGCATGGTACCGGCCAGATAGGCGTCGAGCGCGGCCTGTGCATCGCGCTCAAACATTTCAAGCGCGAGCACGACCTGCACGTTGCGGCGCGCGAGCCCCTCCAGAACCGCCAACTGCAACGCGTGTGTGCCGCGATCATCATGCTGCTCACCAAGGAAGACCGCGTGTGCTTTGGTGAGCTGCTGCAGCATCGCTTCAAAGTCCGTCCACGATTTACCGCGCGCCACGCGATGCGGCACGTACAGCGCGTTCGCCGGCACGACAGACGTCGCAGCCGGTGGCTGCGCAGATGCAGGGAGCGGACGTTGTGCGTACGCATTGTGCAACGGAGCCGACATGGACACGACCAGCGCGCCAGTGGCCATGAATGTCTGGCGCACACAACGCCAGTTGAGTTGCTGCTCTACCATGCTCGTTCGGCCCCGGTATAGTCAAAAAATCCGCCGCTCTGCGACGCAGCGATGGCATCGGTTACAGAAATCAGCCCCTGCGCCGACTCATTGATCGGAATACGAAACACCGGACCGTCCGGAGACGTGGCGTACCACCCCGGGTTGCCGATCACGCAGGTGATGCCGTGTTCGGCCACATCGTACGACAGCGCACGCACCATCATGTGTAGCCCAGCCGCACTGGCGCATACGGCGTAGTCCCCACCCTGCACCTTGCCGTCGAGTGAGCCCAGCCAGGAGCTCACGAACAGTACACGCGCGCCGCGCTCACGCGCCAAAAACGGCAACAATGTGCGCACGAGGAGCACGGGAGCGACGGCCGAACGACGGTAGTGCTCGACCAACCCCGTGCCCGACATGGTCGCAAACACGGCGTCACGTTCGGCGTCGGCAAGCTTTTCGTGCACCCCGGGTTCGGGCGGCCCAATCAGCAACAAATCGAGCGATGGCGCGAGTGATTCGAGTACAGGCACCGCATCGGCGACCGATGCTGCGTCAGCCGGATCGAGCGGCAAGAGATCCAGCCCGCCAAACTCGGCGCGCAAATCCGCCAGCACCGGTACGCGCGCCGGATTGCGCGACGCGGCAATCACTCGGTCCCCGCGTTCAAGGCAGGCGCGAACCAGCGCGACGCCGTAGGGTCGGCTGGCGCCGGTTACAAGAGTGCGTCGTCCGGGAGGAAGCATTACGTGGTTGAAGCAGAAGGAAACGAACTCGCGTGCTCGCGCAACACGCGCGCAACCTCGGCGACGTTCGCGTCGATTTCGATGGGCGTGTTCGCAGGTGCGTCGGCGAACGCGGCCTCCTGATGCATGCGCACCAGAATACCGGGATCCTTGAGTACGTGGCCCGTAAGAATCGCCACCACACGATCGTTCGCGCCGATCACACCGCGTTGCACAAGCGCGCGTGCACCGGCCACACTCGCGGCGCTCGCCGGTTCACACCCCACACCGGCCGCGTCAATCACACGCTTCGCGGCCACGATTTCTTCATCGGTCACCGACAGCACCACACCATTGCTGAACGTGATCGCCTGCACCGCACGATTGTGCGACGCCGGATCGCCAATGCGAATGGCGGTGGCGAGTGTTTCCGCCTGCACACGCGTGCGCGTGCGAAAGCCGTCGGCGAAACTGTGGGCGAAGGGCGCGCTACCAGCCGCCTGCACGCTGGCAATGCGCGGCACACGATTGATGAGGCCGAGTGCGTGCGCTTCTCGCAGCGCTTTGCCAAACGCCGCCGTGTTCCCAAGATTGCCGGCGGGCAGCACAATCCACTCGGGCGCGTCCCAACCGAGTTGTTGCAGCAACTCAAAGACAATGGTCTTTTGCCCTTCAAGGCGCCACGGATTGATGGAGTTGAGCAGGTAAATGCCCAGTTCCTGCGCGCTTTCCTGCACCAGCCGCAAACAATCGTCAAAGTCACCGCG
This sequence comes from Gemmatimonadaceae bacterium, assembly GCA_051859245.1. Classification (GTDB taxonomy): domain Bacteria; phylum Gemmatimonadota; class Gemmatimonadetes; order Gemmatimonadales; family Gemmatimonadaceae; genus JAABRT01. The sequence goes on along the minus strand of JBHYGA010000005.1, from coordinate 719,007 downwards.
CACCAGCAATGTGTGTGCGCCATACGCCAGTGTTTGCGTGAGCTTGCCAAGTGCCACCTGCCCCGCTGGCACAAACACCAGTGCCGGCAAGCCGGCCTGTGCGGCATAGGCCGCGAGCGACGCCGACGTGTTGCCCGTGCTCGCACACGCTACGGCCGTTGCGCCCACGCGCACCGCCTGCGTTGTGCCAACCGTCATGCCTCGATCTTTAAACGAGCCCGTGGGATTCATGCCCTCGTGCTTGCACCACAACGCATCAACGCCCACGTACTGCGCAATCTGTTTGCGATGCACGAGCGCGGTGTTCCCTTCGGGCCAGCTCACAATGGAGTCGCCCGCGGTTGGCATGACCACCGGCTCAAAGCGCCATACACCAGACGCATGTCCCTGCGGCCGCGCGCAGCAGTGCTGCGCAAACGTGTGCTGCAACTCGGCGCCGCTCATCTGCTCACCACGCGCGTTCACGGGCGGTGCGTGACGAATCACCAACAGACCACCACACGTTGCGCACTGCGGTGCCGCGTGCAACTCCGGCCATTCGGCGCCGCAGTCTTCACACTGCTGGTGAGACGCGCTGCCGAGCGGCAGCAGGACGTGTGCATCGAGACTCAAATCGCGCTCCATCTGGCTCCCTGCATGTCGATGGTCACCACGCGCGTGTCGCACGTTGCGCCTGTGGCTTCGTACGCACGTTGCATGGACTGCGCTGCGCGTGTGGCGGTTGCTTCGTCGGCGCACACCGCAAAGGTGGTGGGTCCGCTACCGGAAAATGATCCGCCCACCGCGCCGCTTTCGCGTGCGGCCGCAATGGCGTTGGCAAAACCCGGCACGCGTGGTGCGCGCGCGGGCTCGGCAATGTGGTCTACCAGTGACCGTCCGAGCAGTGCAAGGTCGCCGCTGGCGAGCGCGGTTACCAGCGCCGAAACACTGGCCAGTTGTGCGATCGCCATTGCACGCGACACGAACTGCGGCAGTACCGCACGCGCATCGGCGGTGCGCACGGTGATATGCGGATACGCCATGGCGAACCACGGCGCGGTATGCACGGGCACATGCGCAACATCGGGTGGATCAATGCCCAGCACCGTCACCACGCCGCCAAGCAACGAAGGCGCGAGATTATCCAGGTGTCGACCGGCTACCGCACTTTCGGCTTCGAGACAGCAGGCGAGCAATGTCATGGGCGAGAGCGGTTCGCCGAGCAGTGCGTGTACCGCCACCGCGGCGGCCACAGCACTTGCGGCACTGCCGCCCTGCCCTGCACTGAGTGGCAGTCCCTTGAACACACGCAAGCTGAGGCCGCGACCGGTTGCGTCGCACGCGCGCAGCACGGCGTCCGCCGCGATCGCGCAGGCGTGTTTGGCGGGATCGGTTGGCAAGTCGGGGTGACCAGCGTCTTCGAGGACAATCGTGTTGCCCGTGGTCCAACGCGCCTGCACACGATCACCGGCGCCGGTCACCGCGCAGCCGAGTACGTCGAGCCCGGGGCCAAGATTGCCGATGCTGCCCGGCGAGAATGCTTCCACGGCTTGTGGGAGCGATGCCGCAGGAGTTGCGTGGGACATTACGACACACCCGCCAACTTCAGCACATCATTCAGTACGCCCGCTGCCGTGACCGCAGGCCCTGCGCCCGGTCCGGTAATCGCCAACGGATTCTCCTTGTACCGCGGTGTGGTGAACACCACCTGATTGTCCGTGCCGCGCAGCCCTGCGAGCGGGTGCGACAGATCCACCGCGCGCAGTCCCACGCTCACCTTGCGCGGCGTCACTTCGAGTACGTAACGCAACACGGCGTTTGCTTGTGTGGCCGCGTCCTGTCGCGCGCGCCAGTCATCGTCAAGCGTTTCGAGCGTCGCGATAAAATCATCGCGACTCATGGATCGCGCGCTCGCGGGCACCAGCGACTCCACTTTCACATCTGCAAGTTCACCTTTGTAGCCGAGCATGCGGGCAAGAATGAGCGCCTTGCGCGCCACGTCCATTCCCGACAGATCATCGCGCGGATCGGGTTCGGTGTAACCCTTGGCCATGGCACGACGCAGCGCATCGCTGAACGCGCGCCCGCGACCGATTTCTGTGAGCAGAAAACCGAGCGTGCCCGAGGTGCACCCTTCAATGCGCAGCACCTTGTCACCGGCGTCCACGAGCTTCGCGTACGAATCCATGACCGGCAACCCGGCGCCAACCGTCGTCTCGAACAACACGCGTCGTCCGCGTGCTTTAGCCGCAGCGTGCAGCGCTTCGACTGCGTCGCGCGATGCGGTGAGCGGTCGCTTGTTGGCGAGCACCACATCAAAGCCGTGCTCAACCGCGGTCATCACGGTGGGCAACGTGTCGTTGGCGGTCACGTCGACGAGTACCGGATGTGACAACGCATGACGTGCGATGGCCTTGATCGCGGCGGATTCGGACACACGCTGGCCACCTTCGAGATCGGCCAACGCGGCGCCCTTTTCCTTGTGCGCAGCCAATGCGGCCAATCGTTTGTTGCTGATGCCGTCGGCATCAAACACCATGCCGCTGCGATCACACACGGCCACAACACGGACCGCCGTCTTGGCTTTGCCCCGCGTTAACATGCGCGTGAACTCACGACCGATTTGTCCAAAGCCGAGCATCACCACGTCAACATGTGACGACGTAGCCGCCGCACCACCACCAATCTTGTCGAGCTGAAACTCGGCGTGCACGGAGCGAATCGCGGCTGGCGCATCGGCGTCGTCAATCACGACCGTGATGTTCAACTCCGACGAGCCCTGCGCGATCGCCACAATGTTGATACCCGCGCGACCGAGCGCCGTAAACATGCGCGCCGCCAAACCGCGTGATCCCGCCATGCCGAGTCCAACCACCGCCACCATGGCCACGTTGTTGCGCACGTCAATGCGCTCGATCTCGCGTCGGCTGCGCTCGGTCGCGAACTCGTCGTCAAGTGCCGCTCGTGCCGTCCCTGCCGCTTCTGCAGGGATGCACAACGAAATCGCATGCTCCGAGGACGCCTGCGTAATGAACGACACCGAGACACCCGTGCGGTGCAGCGCAGCGAATGTGCGCGCGGCGATGCCAGGCACGCCGAGCATGCCACTGCCGGTCACAGTCACCAGTGCCTGCGCACGCACCATCGACAGCGCCTTGACCGGATAGCGTTGCAAGGTGCGACGTGATGAGATCTCGGTGCCTTCTGCGCTTGGGTCCGCGAATGGACGCACATGCACGGGCGTACTCGTTCGCGCGAGCGGAATGAGCGCGCGCGGGTGCAACACCTTGGCTCCGTAGTAAGCCAGTTCCGCGGCCTCACGCACATTAAGCTGCGGAATCACGCGCGCTTCGGGCACGGTGCGCGGATCGGTGGTGAGCAGTCCGGGCACGTCTTTCCACAACTGCACGGCGCTCGCCTTCAACACGCGGGCGAGCACCGTGGCCGTAAGGTCGGAGCCGCCGCGCCCCAGCGTCGTCACGGTGCCATCTGGCGACGCGCCGAGGAAACCCGGCACGACCGGAATTACCCCTTTTTTGATCAGCGGCCCGAGGGCAGCGCGCGTGGCCCGCTCGGTCGGTCCCATCTCCGGAAAAGCGTTGCCGTGCACGCCATTGGTATGAATAAGCGACGTGGCTTCCACAAATCGCGCGTCCACATTACGGGCTTCAAGCCCGGTGGCGAGCAACACTGCACTCAGTCGTTCACCCCGCGAGACCAGAAAGTCGCTGGTGCGCGGCGTGAGCTCGCGCAGCGACGCTACGCCGTCGAGCAATGTGCTGAGCTCATCGAACGACCGGCGGACCTCGTCAAGCGCACGCTGACGCAGGGGGCCAGCGGGAATCACGGCCTTGGCCACCGCTTCATGCCGCTCGCGCAGGGCCGAGACGCCCTCCGCAAGAGCGCCGCGAGGTGCGGCATCCGGACCGGCGGCCAAGGCCGCACGGCCAAGCGCCAGCAATGCGTCAGTCACTCCGGCCATCGCGGACACGACGACCACGGCCGGTCGCGCGGCATGTTCGGCCACGAGCGTAATGGCGTGGCGAACGGCCGAGGCGTCGGCGAGCGAGGCGCCGCCGAACTTGTGGACCACCGGCTGTCGGGATCGAGAACGACGTGTTGTAACCATGTGCGCGGGAGGATACCGTGACAGCCGGGTACCTGTCCACTCACCTGTCCCAAAAGGTACCTTTGAATTGTCAGATCTTTGTGGTTTCGCATCGGTGCGTTTTGACCGCGCCGATTGTCTTCTGAGCAGCATTTGCCCCATGTCCGTGACTACTGCCGTACCGACCATCGTACCTATTGAGCCCGCCCCGCTGGCGCTCCCTCCGCGCCTCGCCGGACTCACGCTGATTGCGAATAACGTTGCGTGGAGCTGGAATCGAGAAGCGCGTCTGCTGTTTCGCACAATCGACGAAACGCTGTGGACAAAACTGCGCCACAACCCGATTCAGCTGCTGCAGCAGATCGACCCGGCGCGCCTTGAAGCGCTCGCCGCGAACGCGGACTTCTGCGCGCGATACGATCGCGTGATGCGCTGGCTGCAGGCCGAACAGAGCGACGAACACACGTGGTACGCCCAGACGTATCCGGAACTGCGCGGCCAATCCATTGCGTACTTCTGCGCCGAGTTTGGATTTCACAACTCCGTGCCGATTTATTCCGGTGGACTGGGCGTGCTCGCCGGCGACCACTGCAAGAGCGCGTCTGATCTCGGCGTACCGCTCGTTGGCGTTGGTATTTTCTATCGCGACGGCTACTTCAATCAGCGCGTGCGTGTGGACGGTTGGCAGGAAGATTCGCCGGACACGTTCAATTTGTCCTCGGTGCCTATTCAGCCGGTGCCGGGGATCAACGGACAGAAGTATCTCACCACCGTGCGCACGTTCGGACGCGACATTCACATTCGCGTGTGGCGCATGATGGTGGGACGTGTCCCCGTGTACCTGCTTGATTCCGATCTGGAAGAGAATCACGTCGAAGATCGTCCGCTGCTGTCCAAGCTCTACGCGGGCGGACCGGCCATGCGGCTGCGTCAGGAATGGTTGCTGGGTGTGGGCGGCGTACGCGTGCTCAAGGCACTCGGCATTGCACCAGCCGCGTGGCACGCCAACGAAGGTCACGCCGCGTTCATGCTCTTTGAGCGTGTTCGGGCATTGTGCGAAGAAGGCCTTGCATTCGACGAGGCCATCAAACAGGTGCGGGCCGCCAGCGTGTTTACCACGCACACGCCCGTGCCCGCCGGTCATGATCACTTCGCACTTGATCAGGTGCGCGAGTGTGGTGGCGCGGTCTGGGGCGAGTTGGGCGTTGACGCGTCACGCGTGCTGCAACTCGGCTATCACCCGTCAACGGGTCGACAGGTGTTTCACATGACCGCGGCGTGCTTGCGTTTGTCGCGTCGGGTGAATGGTGTGTCGGAGCGGCATGGCGCGGTGTCACGTGAGCTGTGCGGCCCACTCTGGCCTGGTCGCGAGGCGAAGGATGTACCGGTTGGTCACGTGACCAACGGCGTGCATCTGGCCACCTGGATGGCCAACCCGATCATGCAGCTGCTCGACGAACATCTCGGCGAGAACTGGGGCGCCAATCGTGATCCCAAGATCTGGGAACGCGTACTCACGCTCGACGACGAAAAACTGTGGGGCACGCATCTGCGTCTCAAGCACGTGCTCATGCGCATGGTGCGCGAAGAAGCGCGTCGTCAGTTTGCTGGTCGCACCATGCAGGCCCCGCAGTTGGTGGGTGCAGGCACATTGCTCGATCCCCATGCACTCACGATTGGGTTTGCGCGTCGCTTTGCCACATACAAGCGCGCCAACCTGCTCTTCCGCGATCTCGATCGACTGAAGAAGTTGATCACCAACAGCTCGCGTCCCGTGCAGTTTGTCTTCTCCGGCAAGGCACATCCCGCCGACAATCCGGGCAAGCAGGTGTTGCAGGAGGTGTATCAGTTCACACGCGATCCGCAGTTCGAAGGTCGCATTGTGTTCATTGAAGACTACGGCATGCACCTCGCCCATTTGCTGGTGCAAGGTGTGGACCTGTGGCTGAACCTGCCGCGCGTGCCGCTGGAAGCGTCGGGAACCAGTGGCATGAAAGCCGCCCTCAACGGCGTGCCGCAACTGTCGACCATCGACGGTTGGTGGGAAGAAGGCTATGATGGCACCAATGGCTGGGCGATTGAACCCGAAGTTGATGACGACATCGGGAACCGCACCGCCGATCGGTTGTACACGCTGCTGGAAACAGAAGTGGTGCCCAACTTTTATGACCGCGACGACGAAGACGTGCCACTCAAGTGGCTCGCCACCATGAAGAACGCGATGCGCGTGGCCGGCACGCACTTCACGGGTCGTCGCATGGTTGAGCAGTACGTTCGCGCTTACTACGCGCCATCGATTCTGGGGGACGCCCTCCAGGACGATCCGCCGATCTCCTGACCGTCTCGTCATGACGCGCCTCGCGCAGCCCACACCGTCCGTTTCGTTTCCCGCCGTTCCGCCTGCTGCGGACGGTTCACCAACGATCGTTCATCTCACGTCGGAGTACGCGCCGTACGCGCGCACCGGTGGGCTTGCCGAGGCCGTGCGTGGCCTCGCCACGTTTCAATCACGCGCTGGTTCGGCGGTGGTGGTGTTTGTGCCGCTCTATCGCAGCGTGCGTGATCACGCGCCGGACCTCGCGCCACTTGGCCGACCGATTGCCGTTGAACTGGGCTTTCGGTCGGTCGAAGTGCGTTTCTTTCGCGAAGTCAACAGCGGTCCCGGACCACGCGTGGTGTTTGTTGATGCACCGGCGTATTTCAATCGCAGTGGGTTGTACGGCGAGAACGGACAGGATTATCCGGACAACGCGCGGCGCTACGCCGTGTTTTCGCGCGCCGTACTCGATGGGATCAACCGGTTGATTGCCGGACCAGTGCTCGTACATGCGCACGATTGGCACACGTCGCTCGCGCTCATGTACATGCGCGCGTACAGCGGCCTGCGCGAACGGTTTGCGACCACGCCAACCGTGTTGTCGATTCACAACGCCGGTTATCAGGGGCACTTTCCCGAAAGCATCATGGCGGACTGTGGCATTCCGCCTGAGGTGTACAACTGGCGTATGGCCGAGTGGTACGGCCGCGTGAACTATCTCAAAACGGGACTCGCGTTCGCCGATGTGGCTGTGACCGTGAGCCCGGGACACGCGCGTGAGCTGCGCACGCCTGATGGTGGATTCGGTTTGCACACCACGTTCCAGTGGTTGGGCGACCGATTCGCGGGCATCACAAACGGCATTGATCAAACCGAGTGGGATCCGGCTCGCGACGACCAGATCACCGCCAACTACACCCGCGAAGACACGAGTGCGAAAGCGCGCTGCAAGGCGGCTCTGCAACGTTCATTCGGTCTGCCGCAACGCAAGCGCACGCCGCTCTTTGGCATGACCGGTCGCATGGTCACGCAAAAAGGGCTGGACCTGATTCTCAACTCGCATCTCGTCTGGAATATGGATGCGCAGTTTGTGTTTCTTGGCCAGGGTGAGCCGAGGTACGAGCGCGCCCTTACGCAACTGGCGAGCGCGCGACCCAATCACGTTGGCGTGCAGCTCGACTTTACCGACCGGTTGGAGCACCGCCTCATGGCCGGTGCAGACATGTTTCTCATGCCGTCGCAGTATGAACCGTGTGGTCTCACACAAATGCGCGCGCAGCGGTACGGCGCGTTGCCGATTGGCCGTCGCGTTGGTGGCATTGCAGACACCGTCGAAGACGATGTCACCGGGTTTCTCTTCGATCCGTTTACGTCGGCGGCGTTTGATCACGCGATTTCGCGTGCATTGGCCCGTTTCGGTGACAGCGCGGGTTGGGCCAAGCGTATGCATGTCGCCATGGGTCGAGACTTTGGCTGGGAACGGTCGGCCGAACGGTATGCGCAGCTGTACGACAAAGCGCGCCACGTCGTGCAGAGTCGGAGCTGATCGTGTCTGAGCCGGACGCACCAGCGACCACGGTGCGCTCCGTGATCGTGCACGCGCACTGCTACCAGCCGCCCCGGGAAGATCCGTGGCTTGAACTGGTTGACGTGGAGCCGTCGGCGGCGCCTGATCACGACTGGAACGCACGCATTGATCGTGAGTGTTACGCACGCCTCGCTGCCACAGAAGTTCGCGTTGCACCCGCGCGCGTTGACGAAGAGCTTCCGCCTGAGGCCGAGGCCGCGCTGGCGGGCGACGCACGTTCGCGAGCGCTTGCCGTGTTGACCCGCGAACTCGGGCCCGCGCCTGCACCCGATGTGCCGGGCGGATTGGCGCGCATTGTGAATCTGTATGCGTGGTGTGCGTTTGATGTGGGTGCCACACTCTGTGAGTGGCTGGAAGTGCACGCGCCGGAAACGTATCAGGCCATGATCGACGGTGACCGCGCCAGTGCAACGCGCCTTGGTGGACACGGCAACGCGATTGCCGCGCCGTATCACCACATCATTCTGCCACTCGCGTCGCGCCGCGACAAAGTCACCGAAGTGCGCTGGGGCATTGACGATTTTGCGCGTCGTTTTGGTCGCGCGCCGCAGGGCTTCTGGTTGCCCGAAACGGCGGTCGACGAAGAGACGCTCGAGGTGGTCGCAGAGGCGGGCATTCGGTTTGTTGTGCTCGCGCCGTATCAGGTCCGGAATCCCGATCCAACGGGGCGTCCGTTGCGCTGGCGTTCGGCGAATGGCCACGAGCTCGCCCTGTTCACCTACGACGGCGGACTCTCCGGCGAGGTTGCATTTGGTGGATTGCTGCGCGATCCCGTGGCGTTAGCGAATCGACTGGCGCCGTCTGATCCGTCGTCGCCGGTCTTGAATACGATCCTGGCAACCGATGGTGAAACGTTCGGCCATCATCACCGCGGTGGTGATGTGACGCTTGCGCGTGCCGTGGCACGCATTGCGGCGCGACCGGATGCGCAGGTCCACAACTTCTCGTCGCTGCTCACCATCTTGCCGCCAGCGGCCGATGCCGAACTGGTGGCGCCGAGTGCGTGGAGCTGCGCGCACGGCGTCGAGCGCTGGCGCAGTGATTGTGGATGCAAGCTCGATCCAGGTGCCGGCACCAGTCAGGCCTGGCGTGGCCCGCTGCGCCGCGCGCTTACCTGGCTCGCCAATGAAGCGCACACGATCTATTCCACAGACGCCACGCCGCTGTTCAGCGATGATCCGTGGAGTGTGCGTGATGGATACGGTCGAGTTGTCGCGCTGCAAGGTGACGCACTCAATGACTACGTGGTAGGCGCAATGCGCCCGGAGCGGCGCACCGATGCGGCCGATGTCCAGCGCGCCCGCGAACTGCTCGAAATGCAACGCGCCGTGCTGCGACTGTTCACATCATGCGCGTGGTTCTTTGATGATGTGGCACGCATTGAAGCGCGGCAGGTGCTGCGGTATGCGGCGCGTGTGCTCGACCTGAGCGGTCGTGCCGCTCGACTTGAAGCCGGATTTGTGGAGCGACTCGCTGACGCACGCAGCAACGATCCGCGTGCTGGCACCGCCGCCGATGTGTTTGTGCGTGGTGCCTTGCCCCATCGCAGCGTGGAAGCGCGCACCGCCGCGGCCGTCGCGGCACTGCTCGCCGATGGACAGCTCGCGCAAACGCTCGGTACGCCGCCTCGTCTGGGCGCCTACGATGCAACAGTGGACACCGCTGTTGATACCACCGCACCGTTTACCGTCACACTACAGCACGCGCGCACGGGCCGGACCGCATCGTATCAGGCCGTGGTGCTCATGAGCGCCGAACACGGTGCACCGCGTGTCTCATTGCGTGGTATGGTGCGTGGACGTCTCGATACACCCTCGTTGTATGACGTGCGCGACTTTCCGGAAATCGCCGCACGTGCGCTGCTCAAAACGCGCGCACTCACGCCGTTTCCCGATGCGCCCTTTCACTCGTTTGAACCGCGATGACCGCGCCGCTTGATCTGTATTTTGCGCTGCACCTGCACCAGCCCGTTGGCAACTTTGGCGAAGTGTTCGAACAGCATGTGCGTGAGGTGTATCGGCCGCTGATTGCCGCGCTTGCAAAGCGGCCGCAGTGGCCGGCGATCATTCACATCTCCGGTCCGCTGCTCGACTGGTGCGCGCAGCACGATCACCGCCTGCTCGACGATCTCGGTCGATTAGCCCTTGAGGGCCGGTTGGAGTTTTTGCTGGCGGGTTACTACGAGCCAATCCTCGCCACCTTGCCGCGCGCGGATCGACTCGAACAGATCGCCTGGCTCACCGAGGCGCTACGCTCGCGCTTTGACACAGCAGGTCCGGGATTGTGGTTGACGGAACGCGTGTGGGAGCCCGACCTCGCACGCGATCTGGCGGATGCGGGCGTACAGTACGCGCTCATTGACGACCGCCCGCTGCTCGCCGCGGGACATGAGCCATCAACGCTTGGCGCCGTGTTTCGCACGGAGCACGATGGCCGACATCTGGATCTGCTGCCGATCGATGAACGCCTGCGGTATCTGATTCCGTTCAAGCCCGTGAGCGACATTGTGACGGCACTGCGCGCGCGCAGAACTGCCGGTGAATCGCTCGCCATCTTTGCCGACGACGCCGAAAAGTTTGGTGGCTGGCCTGGCACACACGAATGGGTCTTTGGATCCGGCTGGCTCGAGACGTTTCTCGACACGCTCAGCGAATTGCAGCAAGCCGGTGAAGTTCGCCTGGTAACGGGCGTGGAAGCGCTGCGCTCGTCGCGGCGCGGTGGACTCACGTATCTGCCCACCGGCTCGTATCGCGAAATGGAAGAATGGTCGTTGCCCGCCGCCGCGACGCAGCGGCTCGCTGCGCTTCGTAACGACATGCGCGTGGCACTCGGCGACGAACGTGTTGATGGACCCGACGGAATTTTTGTGCGCGGTTCGCATTGGAAACACTTTCTCGTCAAGTATCCGGAAGCGAATCGGTTGCACAAGCATATGCTGGCCGTGTCAGCACTGTGCCGAGCGCGTGGCAATCCGGTGGAAGCGCGCCGCGCGATTGGCATGGCGCAGAGCAACGATCCGCTCTGGCACGGAGTGTTTGGTGGATTGTACTTGCCGTGGCTGCGCGAGTCGAACTGGCATCATCTCGCGCGTGCGGAAGCGTTGCTGCGCTACGGTCAGCCGCTGGCGGTTGAACGGCGCGACATCGACGCCGATGGCCACGACGAGTTGTGGGTACACGGCGAACATGTGTCGGTGGTGATTGCGCCGCATCGTGGCGCCGCGATCGAAACATGGCTGCGGCTGGACCATGCCGAGAACGCCGCGGATGTGCTGACGCGTCGCGTGGAGTCGTACCACGTTGATGCGGTAGCAGCGCATGCGATGGCGGCGAGTGCGGTGACACCGCACGCGGTGGAGACGGAGACGGTGGAGACGGAGGCGGTAGCACACGCTGCGGCCGAGACCGAAGCCACCGCTGCATCAAGTACGACCGCTCAGGGTGCGCCGTCTATTCACGATCTGGAGCACTCGCACACGCTGGAGTCGCTGCCACCGGCCGATCTCGATGTGCGGTCGCTATTTCAGGTGCGCGCGATCGATGCGCGTGTCACGGATCAGCAGTACGAGAACGCAGACTACGTTCCGCTGCGCTCGTGGACGACCTCAGCGTTTGCAGTGGCGGTGCGCAAGATTGCCGCCGATCATATCGCGCTCGACTTCACGGGCGATGACTTGTGTATCACCCTCACCGTGCACGCCACCGGCGAACTCACGATTTCCATTGATTGGAGCGGTGCCACGCTGCCCGCGCAGTGCGTCGTGGCGGTGGAGCTTTCGCTTGGCGCGCGAACGAACGTACAGGTGAAATGCTCAAACGCCGAGCACGTTCACCGCTACGAAATCGTGTCGCGCGCGAAAAGCGAACGCGGATTGGAGACAACAGTGCAAGGCCAGGCGCTGGTGTACCGAGTGCCCAGCTCGGCCCTCAGCGCGACGGCCCTGCTCCGCTAGTCTTCGCCGTCGGCAACACCCATGGCCTCCTGGCCATCGCGCTCGGCGATTGAACTCATGAGTTCTTCGGCCATTGCCGCGAGGAGCGAGTCTGTTTCCAGTTCTTCCGACAGCGTGAGTTCGAGCAGCGACAGCACGTCATTGTGTTGCATGCTGGCGGCGAGTGCGCAGGCTGAGCCATAGGCCGCGATTTCGTAGTGTTCCACACGCTGTGCGGCACCGATCAATGCAACATCGAGCACGTCCGGATCGGCATCTTCTTCGAGTAGCGAGCTGCCTTCTTCGAGCAGCCCTTCCATGCCTTTGCACTTCATACCACGCGGGCTGCCACCAATGAGCTCCATCGCCTGCTCAATGCGCGCCACATGCTCCTTGGTCTGCTCGAGGTGCGTCGTGAAGGCGTCCTTCAGCTCTGGTGTGGTCGTGGCTTTGATCATCTTCGGCAGCGCTGCGACCAGCTGCTTCTCGGCGCTGTAGAGGTCCTTGAGTTCGTGCACCAGCAGGTCGTGCAGTGTGTCGAGCGACATGGGAGTCTCCGTGTGGGGCGTTCCAGATCCGCGTGCGGCGGCGAGAAGATGGAACCTGACATTTCGCGGAGCCGCCGAACATTCGCCTTGGGGAGGATCTTGTTCTGTCCCTGATCGCCCACGGCCTTCTCTTTGGGTGACGGCAGTCACGGGCGCAGATGGCGGCGCAGATGGCGGCGCAGATAACGACGCTTCGGAGCCGAACGCCTCGACATCCAGACGCTTGACGCGGTGCTGCCCCGGCATCAGAATCTCCTCGGCGCAGTCGGAGCGCCGCTGGTCCGCAGGAAGGGATCGTCCCATCCGATGGTGATGCACCCGCAGGTACAACTCACTTCCTTCTTTCGAGCCCACACGCGGACGGGGCCACCACGAAAGGAGGTCGTATGTCCGGAAGCCGCATGCTGCCGTCGAACCCGAGCCTGGAGTTCGAACGCAAAGCTGCGAAGGCGCTGCTCAAGCAACTGCGCGCGGGAAACGCCGACGCGATTGCGCGGGCGACTGCGCTGAATGACGACATCGCAACTGCGAAACCCGAGAGTATCAAGCTGGCCGATGCGCAGCGCATTATTGCGCGTGAGTACGGGTTTTTGAGTTGGCCTCGTCTGGTGCGCTATTTCGGCGAGATGGAGCAACAGTTGGCATCACGCGAACAGCGTGGGGGCTGGCGTCGCGGTATCGAACCCGCCCAACATCTCGAACGCCGCGTCAAGCAGTGGATCGCTGAACATGCCGCCAAGCGTGAGTTCACCGGACGCGCATTTGCGGCGTACGTGCCTCGGCTGTACGGGCTGAAACTGGAAGACGTCTTCGAAAGCACCGTCACCGAAGACGAGGCGCGTCTGGCGATTGCGCGACATAGTGGGTTCAGCAACTGGACGCGTTTGCTGGAAGCGTCCGCGGAACAGGCGTCGTGGCAGCACAACGATCCGTGGTACGTTGATGAATTTCGAGAGGCCTTCGACGCCATTCGGAAAGGCGACGTGGCTGCGCTCGAGCAGGTGGTGGAAAACAATCCCGGCATGCTGGCCAGTGAAACTGCGTTTGGAGTCGGAGTGCAACGGCTGCTGGAAGCGGTGCTCTCGCTACGTGACCGCTCAACGCCAGAGAACGAAGCGGCGCTTGTCGAATGGCTGGTTGAGCGAGGGGGTGATCTGCATTCGCTTCTCAACCCGCAGCTGCTCGGCGTAAACATGATGCGCCCCGACCGCGTCACGCATCTTATCGCGCTTGGCGCAAATCCCAACTGGGTGGCGCCGAACGGTCTGAGCGTGCTGGAGCACGCCATATTGCGTTGGTGGAATGGTGATGCTGTTGACGTGCTCGCGGCGCGCGCCAACCGTCGCGACGCCGCTTGGATCGCCGCCGGACTTGGCGATGTTGTCGGCCTCTCACGATGGTTTGACAGCAACGGAAAGCTGCGCCCGGAGGCACGCCGAAATCGCCCAAACTTTCCGGCCGCGAGCCCCGGCATGGCCATGCCAATGATCCCGGAACCAAGCTACGAAGAACTGCTCTTCGAACTGCTCATCGTCGCCGCGATGAACGGCCGCGCATCCACCATCGAATACCTCGCCAAGCGCGGCGCCAACGTGAACGCTCGACTGTGGGAAGTTCCGCTACTCGTTGTCGCCGTTGGCAACGGTTGGGCAAACGCCGTTGAGGCGCTGCTGCGATGCGGTGCAGATCCCGACCTGCGGGGCTGGCGTCCCAGAACATCGGCGCGCGAGATGGCACGCGAAATGTTGGGAGATCCATATCGATCATCGCGTCGAATCGCCGAGTTGTTCGGTATTGATCCCGACGCGGTGCTCGCGGAGGAGCGTGCGAAACCAGCACCTGAACCGCAGTTTTCTTCGCGTGTTCAGGAAGCGTTGCTGCTCGCCGGCGATGATGCACACCGACGCGGTGATTCACTCGTTACGGTCGAGCATCTTTTCTTCGGCCTCATACGATCACGCAGCGGCGCGCAACCCACGCTGAAGAACACCAGTCGAATGGATGTGCGACGCTTTGCGCAGGAGTATCGCGAGCGGTTGTTGCCGCACGATGATCGTGTTGATGCGCCCGCGATCGCGTTGGATGCGGAGGTTGAGAAGGCGCTCGCTGATGCCCGCGAGCTCACTCGGGAGAAGCGCCGAGAGGAAATTTCGCCGGAGCGCGTGCTGCTCGCGCTAATACGTGAAGATGAGCAGCCGATCGCACGGATGCTGCTCGGGTTTGGTGCAGATCTCGACAGCCTGCGCGCGGGGCTCGCATCGTAAACTGCGTTGAACACGGAGACGCGGAGGCGCAGAGACAACATGTTGTTCGAGCATCGCGGCACACAGATTCAAATTAATTGAATATGTGTACCCGCTGCGACGCTGCTCGTCGCGACATGCAGTCTCTGCGACTCTGCGTCTCTGTGTTAATGCAGTTCCGGTGCCGACTCAGCGCCACACCTGAAGTCACGCAGCGGTTCGCTGACACTCGCTACGATGACACCTTCGAGTCCTTCGCGTCTGCAACATGTGCGACGTCGGCGCGGGATCGTAGATCGCTACGGTCGTAGCGGCCTGTCCTCGCCGAGTTACGCCAGCACCACGTGAATAGAAACTGGCTCGCAAGCATTCCAAAAATCCAGAAGTTCGGTGCTAGTCTCCACGGTCTGCGCTCGGCACCGGCATCGTAAACTGCTTTGAACACGGAGACGCGGAGTGAGTTGGTATGAAGGGCAAACCGTGGCCCTTGCACGCAGTTCACATAAAAATTGATGAACGTGCGGCTCCGCGACGCGCCCGGAGCCACATGCCGTCTCCGCGTCTCCGTGTTCAAAGCAGTTGCCGTTTCCCCCTGCACACAACCCTGCACCTGCACCAACCCTCAATCCGACTCCACCGGCACACCCATCGGCGGCGCAACAGGCGTCGCGATCGTCCCCGGCTTCGCCGCCGTCATCGGCGCATCAATTCGATTCAGCGGCGGCCCGAGCGTCACATCACACACACCCTCAGCCGTCTCCAGGATCAACTGATCCACCACCGCCCGCAGATCCCCCGTGCGCGCGTACGTGGCCAACTGCCGCTGAGCACTCGACCCGTGCTGCAGAATATCAAACGCGTACTCCACTTCCTTGCGCGTGCCCAGTTCATCAAGCACATCATCAAGGAACCATTCAATCAGTTCACGAATCGCTTCCGGCGCCGGCAACTCCGTGCGCTTGCCAAAGTCGATCAGCTTGCCGCCGAGCCCCCAACGCACCGCGCGCCACTTGTTCTCTTCAATGAGATCGGCAGCGTACACGCGGAACGTCATGTTGTCGCGGCGCAGCTTCCACATTTTGGCCACGACGGCCTGCAGCAACGCCGCCACGCAGATCGCTTCATCCACACGCGTGTTCACATCGCAAATGCGGAACTCAAGCGTGGGATACAAATGGTGCGGACGCACATCCCACCAAATCTTTGATCCGTCAGGAATGCTGCGCGTTTCCACCAGCGTATCAACCACATTCGTGTACTCCGACCAGCCGTTGAAAATGCGCGGCACGCCGGTACGCGGAAAGTTCTTGAAGACGATGCTGCGATAACTGTGCAGCCCCGTGTTGCGCCCGAACCAGAACGGCGAACTGGTAGAGAGGCACAGAATGTGCGGCAGCACGTAGCGCGCGGCGTTCAGACAATCAATACGAAACTCGTTGTCTTCAATACCCACGTGCACGTGTGTGCCGAAGATCAGCAGGCGATGCGCCAGATCCTGCAGCTCCGCCTTGACGCCCAGATACCGCTCCTTGGGCGTCATTTCCTGATTCATCCAATTTGAAAACGGATGCGTACCGGCCGATGCAATCGCGAGTCCGTGCTGCGCGGCGGCACCAATCACCGCCTTGCGATGTTTGGTCAGCTCTACGCGCAGTTCAGCGATGGTATTGCACGGCTTCGTGCCAATCTCCACCTGACACTGATGCAGCTCCGGCTTCACTTCGGCCATGAGCGGATCATCAGACCGAATCAACGATTCAAAACCCGGCGTGAGATCTCGCGTCACCGGGTCGATAATCTGGTACTCTTCTTCGATTCCGACGGTGAGCGACGGTCCCTTCATTTACAGCTCCCGGGTGGATCCTGCCATGACATGACCGGCGCGATTACGCTCGGCCCATTGCACTGATGCGTTGATAAAACCGCCGAACAAATGGCGGGTGTGCGGGTCGCTCATTTCGAACACTTCCGGGTGCCACTGCACACCCATCACAAACGCTTCACCGGGCAACTCGAGCGCTTCAATCAATCCGTCTGGTGCACGAGCAGACACGAGCAAACCGTCGCCCAGTTCCTGCACACCCTGGTGATGCATGCTGTTCACCATCACGGTATCCGGTCCGTCGAGCAAACGCGCGAGACGCGAGTTGGCTTCGAGCGTAACCGAGTGCGCAAGATGTGTGCGTGCGTAACCCGCCGTGGGAAAATAATCATGCTTGGCAAGCTCGGGCTTCTGCGTGGCCAGGTCCTGCCACAGCGAGCCGCCGAGTGCCACGTTGATGATCTGCAAACCGCGGCAGAGACCAAACACCGGCTTGCCGTCTTCAATGGCCCAGCGCGCAAGCTGCAACTCCGTGCGATCACGCGACGGATCCAGGTTGCCGCAGTACGGCGCAATCTCCTGACCGTATTGCCGCGGATCCATGTCCACACCGCCCGGAATCAAGAGACCGTCAAGGCGTTCGTAGATCGCGCGCAGCGTGGGCAGATCGTCGTCGAGCAGCGGAATCATCCACGGCACACCGCCCACCATCGTAGTGGCCATGAAGTACCGCTGATTCATCACCCACGACGACGGAAGCGCCGGCGGTATGCCGTCAATGGAATGCAGCGTTTGTGTGGTCAGGCCAATCGTCGGCCGGTACGGCGTGTCACTCATCGGTTCTCCACCAGAAATGTGGGGACGTTCGAGCCCCCACCAGCGGTCACGTTCAGCAACGGATCAGTCGCGATGCGTGAAAGGCACCCGTCGACAACCGCCTGTTGCACGAGGAAGGGGGCGGTGTCGACCATGCGGTCGGCAATGTGCAGTCGCCCGTCCACCCACGCTGGAAATGCCTCCGATGGCAGGACCACGCGCTCCTGAACGATATACGGATTCGCGAGCGCCGTCATCAGGCCAGTCTCCCACTCCGCGTCGGACACGGTCCAGCCGAGGATGATCCCCTTACCCCCGTAGTCGTCATTGGGCTTGAGCACCAACCGGTCCTTGTGCTCGCGAATGAAGGGCAACAGGTCAACAGACTGACCGGCATGCTGCGTGTGCCGCTCCTCGACCACCCGCGTCCACGGCACGTGCGCAGTCACGACCGCCCGCTCTTCAGCGGTGAGCAAATGCGCCTGTTGTTCATCGCTGACCACGGCCAGACTCGCCTTCTTGTGCAGCAGCTTGCAGCGGAACGGATTCACCATGCACGCCGCGCCGTCTTGCACCGCGCGCACCACGGGCGAGTCTTCCCCGCTCTGCGTGATCAGTTCGTCGAGCAGCACCCGCTTGTAAATGAGCGTCACCGGTGTGCCCGCAATTGTCAGCACCCCGTTGGCGTACTCGGCGTCGCGCGGGTCACCAATCATGACGGGCACGCCGAGATCCTTGAGCAGTTGCTCGAACAGCACAAACTCGCTGTAGGTCGGCACTTCCTTCCAATCCAGAATCACCACGCTGGGCGTCTCGCGTACCCCACGCCAGCTGTAGTACGACTCGAGCAACGCCTGCACCACGCTCGCCCCCGCAGGCACGTTGAGCGCGATGTAGTGCTTGCGAAACGCGGCCATGGCCGGCAGGTCCATGAACGCGGCGGCGAGCGCATCGTTGTAGGCCGCGCCAGCCGGCGTTTCCGCGTTGTACTCGGTGTACTTGAGCCCCTCCGGTCCAGGCGCAAAGAACGCGTCCAAACGAGACGTGGGACTCGCCACCGGCAATCGTGGATCGGCGTGAATCAGGCGCTCTTCCCAGTCGAGCAAGCGGAACTGCGCACGCAACGTGCTGTCCGCCATCGCGGCCACCCGCACTTTTTCCATCGCCGACACAACGAGACGCGACGCGCGCCCCACATGCTTGTACTGCGCGAGCGTAAAGAACCGCGGACGAATCACGCTGCAGAGCGGACGATCGCCGAAATAGAGACCGTCGCTGCGCAGCCGCGAGGTCAGCATATCCATGGACGACTCGGCAATGTCGTCCGTGAGTCCGTCGTGATATCGAGCAATCGCCTCGGCGGCGACCGGATCGTCTCCCAACCCCGTTGCCGCGTAACTCATTTGCTCGCGGGCGCCACGAGAGGCACCACCGTCGCGGCGGCTGATGCACCAGCCTGCGCGAGCGGCGGGATCGCTGTTTCAGGACGCACGGCGTCATGTGGCATCGTGGCCAATCGAATTGCCATGTCGGCCATGTGCTCGACGACCCACTCAAAGTACGACGGGGTGAGCGAGTTGATGTCCATGTCCGGTGCCGGATTCATGAAGTCAATCGCGTACGGAATGCCGTCCTGTACCGCAAACTCCACGGTGTTCATGTCGTAGCCCAGCACGCGGCAGAGCGTGAGCGCGTCGGCGGCAATGCGGTCATGCAGGGCCTTGGGCAGGTAGCCCGGGTCGCTGATGTACTTTCGCTCGCGCGGATCGTACGGCATCACCAGCACGTGCTCGCGTCCCAGCACCATGCAGCGCACGTACTGCTCCCACTTCACAAAGGCCTGCGCGATCATGGTGAGCAATCCGCTGCCGTTGTAGTGCTGGATCAGCTCTTCCATGGAATGGCAGATGTACACGTCGCGCCAGCCGCCGCCGTGCGCATCCTTCAGCACACAGGGAAAGCCGATGTGCTCCGCGACGCCGCGCCAGTCGAGCGGATAGGCCAGGTTGCGCAACGACTCCGTGTGCGAGATGCCCGGGATGTAGTCCTTGTTGGGCAGCACCATTGTTTTAGGATGCGCGACACCGTGCCGCACCGCGAGCGTGGCATCAATGAACTTGTCGTCGGCCGACCACATGAACGGATTATTGATCACCGTGGCGCCCTGAATGGCCGCGTGCTTGAGGTAGGTGCGATAGAAGCCCACCTCGTGCGAAATGCGGTCGATGAGCAGCGTGTACGGCACCGGCTGCGCCATCCGTGTGGCGTCCAGCGAGGCGTATTCAGCCACAACGCCAGCTCGGCGCTGCTTGACCGCATCGATGAACGCGGGCGGAAAGGACCACTCGCGCCCGACAATCAGGCCGATTCGCGGTTCAACCATCAGGCAACTCCAGAGAGCGGGAAATCAAGGGTGACGCGTATCGCGCCATCATGTCGAAAGGGGAGCCATTGCGCCATGGGGGGACAGCCTGAATCCGGCGCGAAAGGAAAGAATTTTCCAGTCGGCCCGGCGCTCGCGCCCATGTGGACTACACGAAAATACAATATTTGTGATTCGCCTGCGTGTGGAAAAGATGGGGTCCAGCGCCCACCGAGGGTTCGATATCACAAGGGGTGTTTTCCACACACGAACTGGTGTGGACACGTTGGGAATGTGACACTTGGCGAGTTATCCACATAGTTATGAACGCGTATCCACATCAATGTCAACAACTTACAGCGTTCACTTCGTATTGCGTGTGCGGTCGGATCGTCGTACAATGCTCGCCCGACACACGGCCTCGCGCTGTGTTCGATCACGATTCTCCGATCCTGTCGCCCACTCCCCATGAACGTCATTCCCTGCGCCGCGCCGATTGGCGCCATTGAACCCGCGCCGCTGACCTCGCTGCCGATCGCGTCCACTGACGACAGCTCGGCGCAGCTCTCCGGCTTCTGGGCGGCTGACGACGCGTATTACGTACGCGCTCAGGATGTGGCGGGTTCGAGCCGGTGGTTCCGCATCGAATCTGGCGCGGAGGCGGATATGGCCTCGCAGGCATTGCGCGCCGGCATCGCGGGCATGGTCGCCGACGGTGGCGAACGCCGCGGTGGCGTGGCCTTTGCCCCCGGTTCTGCCGGACGCACGGTCTTCCGCGTGTGGCGCGTGAAGGGCGCCGAACGGCTGGGACGGACTAGAATCCTGGGAGTTCGAGCTGGGCGGTCACGCCGCCTGCCAGCGTAACGCCGGCAGCCTGCAACCACGCCAGCAGCACATCCTGACCGTGATCACCAGCCATCGCCGAGCGCGCCGCGCTCAGTCGCAGCTTGAACTCCGACGACACGTCGGGGAGCGTGCGGCGCAGCACGGCAATCGTGAGCAGCTCCGTGGCGTCGGCCAGATGGCGGATGGCGAACTCGGCCATGCGGGCGCGCAGCGCGGCCGTGCTGAGCACGGGCGCATCACCGGTGGTGCCGTGGGCCGCACGACGTTCACGGAAGGCCGCCAGACGCGTTCTGGTGGCCACGAGCGGCCGAGGGGCCACTTCCCCCTCTTCCGGGATGGGAGCGCTCAGGGGCGCGCCCAGGAGGCCCAGCCAGGCCAGCCAGAGAGTGCCGCGCGCGTACGGCTCCCAGGCGAGCGTGTCGAGCGATTTGCCGTAGCTCTCCACGGCGGCGGCAATGCCCTCGCGTTTCTGCCACCAGTCGGCGTAGACATCCGTCTGTCCGCTGACCATGGCCAAGGCACCGAGGCGCAGCGCCCAGGTGAGGGCGGCGTCGCCGTCATCAATGGGGGGGCGGAGCGCCGCGCCGCAGCGGTAGGCGCGGGACGCTCCAAGAATCAGCACGGCGCGGGCGAGGTCCCGATTCGCTGTGGGGGCGCTGTCGAGCGCGGCTTCGAGCTGACCAAGCGCGGCCAGTTCGTACGCGGTTCCGAGCAGCGCCAGACCATCGGCGATCGGCTCTCCGAGCCCCTCACCGGCCGCGACGGCGGCTTCGTCGGCGCGTTCGAGGAGCAGTGTTCGTCGCTCCTGCGGGACGGCGGAGACGGCCCAGTGTTCGTCGAGGGTCGCTCGCGCCACGGCCAGCAAATCGCGCTGGTCGAGACTGCGGTCCGTCTGATTCGTAAGGACGTGCATAACGCGATGTCCCCTCGAGCGTTCGAGGTTGACGATCGCCGCGTCGATAGCGCGTGGGAGGCCACTGGCCACCCGTGGCAGGACACCCGCCACGTGACGTGCTACCGATCAACACGACGACCGGTCCCGAGCGGACAAGGCTGACCCGGAGAACCGGTCCGCCTGCCTGCTCGGGGCGTGCTGCTGATCCTGATCACTGCAACAGAAAGTAATTCATGCGCTTACAAAGCGCGCGTCGCATTTATGTCACAAACGCGATTCTGTCAAGAGTCCAGTTCGCGGCTGAGGAGACTAACAGAGTGGGATTCGAATCTTCGCACATGGCCCGCCGCCGGCTGGCGTCCATGGCCATGAGTAATCAGCGCGTGCAGGAAGCGCTCGTGACGGCCCTTCCCGAAAGCCCCGATGAGGCGGCCACCGAGGTCGCCGCGGCCCTGGCAGGCCACGATAGCGCACGCGCGCTTTCGGTGGAGTTGGAACTGCTGGCGCAGGACATTGCAGCCACACCGGGGGCTGGCGGTGCGCTGCTCGCATCGTTCGCGGAACAGTCGCGTGTGCTGCAGTTGGTGGTCCAGGCCGTGCAACGCGCGCCAGGCGCGCCGCTACCGGCCGATGTGATGCTGGCGGTTCACGCCGCGGTTCACGGAGCTGGCCACTCGGCCAATCAGGAGCTGCGGCGAATCGGTTGAGTGTCCGTATCGCGCGGGGCTTCCTGACGGGTCGGTCGGGGGGCTTCGCGCCGGACTGCGGCCAGAATGGACTGGACCAGGGCTTCGGCATCGAGCGGGATTTCACCGGTGTCGGTCCGACCGGACGAGCCTGCCCGACGTGGGCCCTTGGCCCGCAGCGACATCACACCACCGAACTGCACGACCGGCAGCGGCGCCCTCGACCCGCCGAACGCCTGTGACGCGTGTGTCTCCGCGCCTGAGGCGTGCAGCACCACATCGATCGCGTTGTCCTCGCGCGCCAGCCGCTCGCCCTGCTCCATGGTGAACGCCAGTCGCGCTTCGATCCCGTGCCGTTCCAGCAGTCGCCGCAGAAACTGCTGCAAAATGACGTCCGGTTCGATCACCAGCGCCGTGAGCCGGCTCCCGTGAAGTTCTGCCTGATCGCGCTGAGCGCTGAAGTCGGTCATACCAATGCACACGCTGAAGGTCCGAGGGTACAACCCGTCATCGGGTTGTCGCTGCGGTCATGCCGTTGATCAATGCGCAACGCCGGAAAACGGTTCGCAATATTTCCCAAAAGATCTGGTGCGCTGTATCACCTCGGCGATACCTAATATTCACCCGCACGTCTTGCGTGGATGGGTCGCACTGACGAGCGTGTGCAGCGTGAGCGAACTGGTTCGCGCCAAACGGCTTCATTGGACGGGGAGTGAATGCATGAGTGACAGACTCACACGAGCGAAGCAGCGGTTCGCGTGCACAGCGCTCGTGTTGACCTTCATTGCACTGCTGGGCGCAGCGCCGACCGTGGCTGGCGCCCAGAGCGACGGTGACCGCGCCTGGAGAGCCGGACAAACCGCCGCCCTGTCGGGCAAGGCCGACGAGGCCCTCGCCTCCTATTCGGAAGCCCTGCGACTCGCGCGACAGGATCGCGATGCGGAACTGGCCAGCGCGGCGCGACTGGGTATGGCCGAAGTCTGGGACGTGTGGCGCAACTGTCGTGATTCCGCACGCGCGGCGTACGAAGACGCGGTGCAACTCACCTCCGAAGGCGACTACGCGGCCGCTGACGCCTACGTCCTGTGGCTCGCACGCCGTGGCGATCATGCCAGTGCGCGTGCCCTGCACGCCCGCGCCTATGCGCCAATCGAAAACGAGGTCCCGCGCAGCGTCACGCGCGAGAGTGTGAACTTTTTGCTCGGCCTCGCAGAGATTCAAGTGGCCAACAGCAGCCGCAGTGGCGCGTTGTACAGTCTGACGGCTGCGCGCAGCATTGCGGATCGTCTCGCGTCGGGTGATGACAGCACCGCGATTACATCGATTGTGAAGCCGGGCAACTACTGGGCGCTGCACGATCTCGCACGGCTCTATCTCGATCCCGCGAGCAAGGGCGTGCGCAACGTGGCGGCCGGTACCACCATTCGCAAACAGCTTGATGCCGCCACGGATGTGTCGGACAACGGCATGCATCCGCGATTTACCGTGGGCCGTCTGGCGGATCGGATCGCGCGCGCGCGCAGGCTGTGCACCACGGCCGCGTGCCGATTGCCGCCCGCGCCAACTGTGCCGCGTTGCCGCTAACGCGTCTTATTGCCGATAGAATGTGAATGCAAACGCGCCGTGCGAGTGCACGGCCGTTTGCGCTTCATATTCTTTGCCTCGGCGAACGTAGCGATACTCCGACGTCCCGCCGGGAAATCGCCAGCCAAATCCAATGAGCGTGGTAGAAACGTTCGGCACGCGCACCGAGGTGATGGACTCGTCACCAAAGTGACCGTCGACAAACACGTCACGCGCCACGTATTCCTGCTGCGCGCCGGCCACGAGATACGGACCGAGCGGCAAGGCGGCGCCACCATCATACGGCGTCCAGAAACGACGCCGGTTGATCGCCAGCTGAAACTCGGCACCCACGCGCGCCGCGGTGCGCAGGTTGCCAAACTGCAGTGACACGTTCGGCTTGCTCCGCAGAAACGCGCGGCCCGTTTGCACATCGCGCACGACGGCATCGTCGTAGCGAAGCAGCACCGTTGGACGCGTCCCGATCTGATTCCGCCAGCCGAGTTCTCGCGCAGTGCCGGTGAGCACATGAATGAGCTGCTGCAGCGGTTCCGCCAGCGCAAGCTTCCCGGTGCTGCCGATCTCAACGTGTGCGGAGCGCAACCGAGTTGGCGTCGCATGCGAGAGACGCGCGCTCACACCGAGGTATCCCGCGTGAGGACGCTGCCCGGGAACGGGTACGCTGCGGTTACTGGCCGGCGTGTAAATGGCCTGTCGCGCGCCGAGCGTGAACATCGCACAGCCAGTCACGCGCGATGGTTCACGCTCGCAGCCGGGTGCGTTGCGCAGCCAGCCACGCAGCCATGACGGTGCACTCGCCCAGTGTGTCTCCACGCCCATGCCGTGCGTGTAATCGAAATCCGTGGCCGCGCCGGTGTCGCGCAGCGCAAACAGATCATTGTCGAGCAGCACGCGTGTGATGCGCTCCACCTGCATGCGCGGCGCCGCCGAGTCGCGCACAACCGTGGAATCGTGCGATGGCGCCGGGCCGCTCTGCGCGGACAGGACGGATTGGGCGGTGCCGAGCAGGCAAAGCAGACTGAGCGCGCGAATCACCTGCAGACGGTAACGCGGGAGACAGTGGTGCACCAGCGGTATTCCTGGCGGCTGTGACGGATCCGTGACCCTGACTTTCGCGTATACTACACGCAGTCCCTCCGCGGTTGTCTCCTTCCTGTTGGCCCATGACCCATGCTCGTGTGAGCCCTCGTGCTCGCGCTCTTTCCTTGCTCAGCCTGGTTGCGCTCGCGGTCACCGTTGCGTCGGCGTCGAGCTGTGACTGGGGTGACATCGGGCTTGGTCTGCCCACGTCGCCGCTGGACACGTTTCCGCCGCCTGTTGTCACGGACCCGCTCACGTGGCTCACCGCGAACTCGGCCGCGGTTCGATCGCTCGACTTCACAGACACTAACTTCAGCGATCTCGAACCACTGCGCACCGGCATTGGTGACTCGCGCATCGTGTTGCTCGGCGAGCAGTCGCGCTACGATGGCACAACGTTCGAAGCCAAAGCCCGGCTTGTGCGGTTTCTGCATGAGCAGATGGGATTTGACGTGCTGGTGTTTGAATCCGGCGTGTTTGATGTGCGCGAGGCGTGGCGCGACGTGCGGTCAGGAGCAAATGCCGTAAACGCCGCGCGCGCGTCGATTGACGCCACGTGGAGCAACAGCAGCGAGTTGTCGGCACTCTTTACGTACATCGGTGCGCGTGCGAGTAGCGCGCGTCCGCTGGCGCTGGCCGGCATTGATCCGCAGTTCACCGGGCCGATTGGTGGTGGAACGGGCGCGCGCTTTCTGAACGAACTCGACACCTATCTCAACCGCTACGAGTCTCCGGTACGCAGCAGTGCCAACTGGCCGGCGTTTCGCACCGTGGTTGATCGGCTGGCGCGTCGATACTACGACGCTGCTCCATTCACCCAAACAGAGCAGGCCACATTTGCGGCGGGCGTGGAAGCGCTGATGTCCGAAAGCAATCGTCTGGTCAACGTTGCGCCGTCAGACGAGGCATCATTCTGGGTGACCATGTCGCTGGCGCTGAACGCGCATGGACGATCGGTCGCGCTCCGTCAACAGAACCTGTCGGAGCTGTCAGCAGGTATTCGCGACTCGTCGATGTCGAATTCACTCGTGTGGCTGGCACAGACCGTGTATCCGGGACGCAAAATTATTGTGTGGAGTACGGCCACACCAATCATGCGCACACCGAATGAACTGTACGGTGTGGCGGGCGTGGCGCAGGGGCATGGCCGCGCGATCTTTGGGCAGATTGCGCGTGTCACACTTGGCGATGTGATGTATTCGCTGGGTTTTCTCGCGGGATCGGGCGCGTATGGACCATTGGATCCTCCGGCCACCACGCCGGTGCGTCCTCTGGTCATGCCGCTACCGGAGAGCTGGGACGGACTCTTCCTCGCCACCGGCAAACCACTCGCGTTTCTGAATCTGCGTCGCGTTGCCACGCAGGAAAACGCGTGGATCTTCAACCGACGCGTGGCGCGAGCGATCGGGTATCAGCAGTTCGCGGCGAACTGGCCGGCAGTGTACGACGGATTCTTTTTTACGGCATCGATGGCGCCAGCAACCCGCGCGCCGTGAATGCGCGCGGGTTGTTCGCGAATTAGCGACGTCGCCCGGTCCAGATCGCAATCAAGCCGCACGACCCGCCGCCCAGCGAACGCTGCAACTCGGCGGGAATTGACGCGGCGCTTGAATAAATCTCAATCGCCGCCACGCTGTTGATCGTGATGAAATCGTCAATGCCAGTGAGGCTCGACATTGGTGGCGGGTTGGTTTTGTTCGTTAACAACTCTTCGTAGGTGCCGGTTACCCGATTGCCGTCGAGCAAAATGGAAAAACCACACTGACCACCGCGACCCGTGATCATGGCGCGGTTGTGATCGAGGCGCTGAATGCGTACCGCGTTTTCTCCCTGCAGCATTTGCGTAAGCCGGATCGGATTGCGCTGATCGAGCTCCTCCGGCGTGATCATGCGCGCCGAGTACGCGCCCGCCTGCACCCGCTGCACCCGATCGTAAAAACCGGAGCGCCCGAGCGGCGTGTTCGCGCGCGCGGTCACCTGCACCGACTGAATGGACTGCGGGAGCAAGCGAATGAGCACCGGATACTCGCCCGTTTCCGGGACGCGCGTGACCCAGCCGTAAAACGGGTCAAACCCGAGCCGTCGCACCTGAATACGCAGCGAGTCTTTCGGCGGCTCGTTAAACACCACACGGCCCGAGTCATCGGCCACGCGTGAGACACCGTCTCGCAAGTTCACCAGTGCGTACGGCACGGGCTTGGCCGAGTTGTCGAACACGCGAATAATGGTGCGTGCATCCTGCGCGCTGAGGGAAGCCGTGGCAACGAAGACAAGAGCGCACAACAATCGGATCATCAGGACGTGCTCCGAATGGGGACAGGAGGGTGGGACGAACTTCACAATATACCCAGCCGTCCCGCCAGCGATCCTGCCAAGGTGACGGCAGCGCCCGGATGCACAAAAGCGCTCCGTCGGCGAGGCCGGGGAGCGCTTCGTGATTCGCAGTGTTGACCGCGAGTAGCAGGGGCGGGACTCGAACCCGCGACCCCGGCATTATGAGTGCCGTGCTCTAACCAGCTGAGCTACCC
This sequence comes from Gemmatimonadaceae bacterium, assembly GCA_051859245.1. Lineage (GTDB taxonomy): Bacteria > Gemmatimonadota > Gemmatimonadetes > Gemmatimonadales > Gemmatimonadaceae > JAABRT01. The sequence continues at coordinate 691,674 of JBHYGA010000005.1, read as the reverse complement.
TGCCATACCAGCCATCGATCGTGCCACCCAGGGACCTGCACCGTGCCGCCCAGTGATGCGCGCCGAACGAAAAACAGCCGGCCCGTGAGGACCGGCCGTTTAACCAATGGCGGGGGCGGGATTTGAACCCGCGACCTTCGGGTTATGAGCCCGACGAGCTACCAGGCTGCTCCACCCCGCGTCAGTCTCTCAACATCACCCTGACGCGGCGGCAAGTCAACCCCTGTCGCGCATTCGAACCGACTATCGCACCGTGTCGCGTTCCGCTTCCAGATCGTCGGCGAATCGATACAGCAGTTCGCGATCGCCTTTCACCATGCCGTATTCCTCGCGTGCAATCCGCTCGAGCGTACCGAGATCCGATTCCACGGCGCGTGTTTCGCGTTTGAGCGAATCCACCACCAGCTGCAGTTGCTGCACTTCGAGTTCGAGTGCTGCGCGCCGGCTGGTTCGCGACAGCAAATCACGCGTCCCGTACTCGCCGCCTTCGAGCGCAAAGAGCAGAATCAGCAGCGCGCCCACCGCTGCACCAACACGTATGGCGACACGCCGCGCGGCCGTTGGGCCACGACGCGTCGTGCTATTCACCGGCATGCAAGCACGTGTTGGTGTTCACGATATTGGGCGCTCCGTTCACAGTCCAAAGATCGCGCCGCCTGGATATTCACCCGTACCACCAAGCTGTTCTTCAATACGCAACAACTGATTGTACTTGGCCACACGATCGGAGCGTGACGGTGCACCCGTCTTGATCTGTCCCGCGCCCGATGCCACCGCGAGATCGGCGATGAAGGTGTCTTCGGTTTCGCCTGAGCGATGCGAAATGATGGAGTTGTATCCGGCTGCACGCGCCAGATCCATCGCTTCAAACGTTTCGGTGAGCGTGCCGATCTGATTCACCTTGATGAGGATCGCGTTGCCGATATCCTCCTCGATGCCCTTGGCGAGGATCGACGCGTTCGTGCAGAACACATCGTCTCCCACGAGCTGGCAACGATCGCCGACGGCCGCTGTGAGCATCTTCCAGCCTTCCCAATCGTTTTCGGCCATGCCGTCTTCGATCGTGACAATCGGATACTTCTCAAGCCAGCCGGCGTAGAGCTCGACCATTTGCTCGCGCGACTTGGACGCACCGCCGCTCTTGGTAAAGCGATACTGACCATCCTTGAACAACTCGCTTGCGGCGCAGTCGAGTCCAAGCGCGATCTCTGTCCCCGGCTGAAAACCCGCCTTTTCAATGGCGTGCACAATGAGCTGCAGCGCCTCTTCGTCACTCTTGAGATCGGGCGCGAATCCGCCCTCGTCACCGACACCGGTGGAAAGCTTGCGCGCGATGAGCTCTTTCTTGAGCGCGTGAAATACCTCAGCCCCCATCCGCAGCGCTTCAGCGAAATCTTCGGCGCCCACCGGCAGAATCATGAACTCCTGAAAGTCCACCGTGTTCGATGCGTGCGCACCGCCGTTGAGAATGTTCATCATTGGCACCGGCAGCGTGCGCGCCATCGGGCCGCCGAGATAGCGATAGAGCGGCAGTCCCACTTCTGTTGCCGCGGCACGCGATGTGGCCAGTGACACGGCCAGCATGGCGTTTGCACCCAGCGACGATTTGTTCTCCGTGCCGTCGAGTTCAAGCAACGCCTGATCGATCGCCACCTGATCGGTGGCGTCCATGCCTTCGAGCGCCGGTCCAATCGTGTCGACAACGTTCGCGACCGCGGCCTGCACGCCTTTGCCGAGGTAACGATCCATTTCGCCATCGCGCAGCTCAACCGCTTCGCGTTCGCCGGTGCTCGCACCACTCGGCACGGCGGCGCGTCCGGCCACGCCGCTTTCAAGATGCACATCGGCTTCGATGGTAGGATTGCCGCGACTGTCGAGGATTTCTCGCGCGGTGATAGAAACGATAGTAGCCATGATCGGGCTGTCAGTGACGAGGAGAAGGACGAGCGAATGAACTGCGAAAAACTTCAGGCCGACATTTTATTGTCCGTTGGCAGGGCCGCGTCCGTTCGTGAAGACGGTGGCACCGCGACCAACGGCGGAACGCCATACAACGAAGACAAGGTGCGCGTCATGCTTTCGTGAACGCGATCCGCGAGCGCATTGCGATCACCATACGTGAGCCCGGTGGTCTCGATCGCGGGCAGCAAATGCACGTTGACCGTGCCCGGTGTCACGTGCAAAGTGCCGTTGGGTGTGACTTCGATCGTCCCGTGCATGACAACCGGCACGATAGGCACGCCAGCGCGGATCGCCAAAACAAACGGCCCCTTTTTGAATGGACGCAGCGCATACGTGGCACCACGTGTGCCTTCGGGAAACACGATCACCGACTGTCCATTGCGCACTTTGTCGGCCGCCTCTTCGTAGGAGGCGAATGCAGACTTTCGATTCTCGCGATCGATGTACACGACACCAACCGCGCGCGCCGCGGCCCCAAAAAACGGCACACGCTCCAACTCACGCTTGGCCACAAACCCGTGGGCGGGCACGGCCAGCAGGATGGCCGGAATGTCCATGATGCTGACGTGATTGACCACATACACATGCGGTTTCGTGGGATCGATCGCGTCTGCGCCGTGCGGAATCACGCGCATGGCGGCGCCACCCGCGATCCAGCGCGCCCAGCGCCGCGTGGTGCGCTCAAAAATCGAGTGGCGGCCGTGTTTCACGCGCAGCAGTTCGGCACAGATCACGATTGTGCCGCACCACAGTGTCGCCAGTGCGACCACGAGCTTCGCGTAGAGAGTCCGCATTACGCTGAAAAGTGGTCGTGCCCGCCCGGAAGATCAACGCGAAGCGGTGACGGCGCGTGCTCAGACGCGCGCAGCTGCACGTAGGGACCGGTCGGATCAGCCACGCGAACGACGCCGATGCGGGTCAGCGGCACACCAAACCGCCGAGCGAACCCGTCGGCATCAAGATCCGGGTCGGTCGCGACGAGCAGTTCGTACTCCTCGCCGCTGCTGAGCGCGTCGAGCGGTGTGCAGTCGCCCACAACCGGCAGCGTGTCCAGCCAGAGCTCGCACTGCACGCGTGAGGCCGCGGCCAGGTGGCCCGCGTCGGCCAGAAGGCCATCTGAGATGTCAATCATGGCGCGAGCGCCTACCGCGGCCAGCCAGGCCCCTTCCCGGAGCCTCGCCACGGGCGAGACGAAGCGCGCGCGGGCTTCAGGCAACGGCGCGGCACCCGCGGACCAGGCCGTCAACGCCTGCTGGGGTCCACCCAGCCGTCCGGTAACCCACAGTGCGTCGCCCGGTCGCGCGCCCCGGCGATACACTGGGCGCTCGGTCGCTCCGATCACGGTCATGGTGATCGACAGCCGTTCGCCTCGTGTCATGTTGCCGCCGATGATCCGCGCGTTCGCGTGCTCGACCACGCGACCAATACCGTCGGCGAGTTCAGACAAACGCTTCTGCCACAGCGGCGGTACCTCGAGCGCCACGAGCACCGCGAGCGCCCGCGCGCCCATCGCGGCGAGATCGCTCAGCGCCGCCGCGGTCGCGCGCGCACCAATCTCCTGTGGCGAGAGCCACGACGCGCGAAAGTGAACATCTTCGACACTCGCGTCAGTTGAGAATACGAGGTGTTCACCCGGTGGCGGTGTGAACACGGCGGCATCGTCACCCACACCTTCGGCCAACGCGCCCCACCGATCGAGCAGGCTTCGGATAGCGTCGAACTCGGCGCCCCCACTCATTGGCACATGTGCTGACGAATCACGCGGCGAATGTTCGTTCATGGCAAACCACCGTCACTCGCGCGCTTCACGCGAACAATTCCACGATCCGTTCCGATCCACGCCCAGCTGTCATCTAGTGCAACCGCTGTCACGCGCGCCGGCACATCAACTCCCGCGCGCAGCATGCGCGTGGCGCCGCTCAAGCGAGAATATGTGAGCACACCGTTTCGTCCGGCAATCCACAGCGAGCGCGCATCCATCGCTGCGGAGTGTACCGGTGCAATTGTTTGCAGCTCAAACTCACTCCAGACACTGTCGGATTGGCTGGACGCAACAGAATCGTACGCCGATTGCAGTGTACGCTCAAGCGACAACAGATGCGCTCGGCGATCTGTCACCAGCAGGAGCGTTGAATCGCTCCACGCAGCCGCTTGAATAGGTCGCACAAACATTGCGTTGCGGCCGAGCAGTCGCTGCGGCGCAGTGTTCTGTGAAGCGTCTTCACGTCCGCTTACTTTCAGCGTAAACAAACCGCGAGCAGTTCCGACAAGCAGCTGGTCACGCACTCGCATGAGTGTATGTACCGGCTCGCCCGGGAAACCGGCGAGGGTGACGTTGCCGCGCACGGCCGCATTGTTGCTCGAGTCGTGAATGAAGACCAGACCACGCGTTGTGCCCACCCACGCGCCGTCGTCCAACGCCACCACACTCAGGGCCTGTTCGGCGGGCAAACCATGCAGAGCGGTCCATTGTGTGAACGCCGGGGTCTCGCCAACTCTCACGCGCACGACACCACGATCGGTCGCAACCCACACGTTCGCGCCACGAGTCGCAAGCGCCGTCGCGTATGCACCGTCGAGCGGCGCGCTGCTGGGGCTGGTAATCCAACGAAACAGCTGGAGATCGCGATGCACCACCGAGATTCCTGCGCCGCGACGCGTGCCCTGCCCGGCGCTGATCACGCCGTCCGCCGTGATCGTGAGTGCGCCAATCGCGTCATCAAGCACACCATACCGAAGCGGCGTCGCTTGCAGGAAATTCGCATCCACAGTCCAGAGACCATCGCCGAGTGTGCCGATCCAGATTTCTCCGGTGCGATCGGGGGAAAGCGTGCCGGCAATCACGCGCGGGAACAGGCCGCCGCCTGCGCCGGCCGCTCGTGAATCGCGCAGCAGAAACTCAAGCTGTCCACGCAGTGAAGGGTGCGCTTGGTACACAGCGTCGAGATCGGGCTCGAAGGCCAGCGCCACTCCGCCAGTACCACCAGCGATCGGAGAGACAAATCCTCCACGCGATACGCTGAACCACTGACCGGAGGCATTCACATATGCCCCATCGCGAGCGAGGCGAAGGGCGCTCACCTGCCCCGGCACAGAAAAACGCTCTACCTGGTCGAGTTGTGCGCGATACCGCAGCACGGCACCGTTGATACCAATCCAGACGGCATCGTCAATCACATCCGCTCTCATGATCGGCAGGCGGGCGCGATCAATGTTGACCAGCTGCAAGTCTTCTTCGCTGCGGGCCGAAATCGGTTTCCATCGCGCGAACGTACGATCGTAGGTAATCAAGCCGCCGCTTGTCAGCGCGTAGACATAACGAGTGGTGGTGCTGACGCTGAACACATCGGCGCTGCTGCGCACAACGATGCGGTCATCCACGCCCAACGGCACGCTGCGTACTGCACCGCCACCTGCACCGCCGCTCGTTGCGCATCCCACCACGGCGAGTGCCACGCCGACCAATGCTATTCGTGAACGCATGGCGGCACGACGGAAAGCATATTTGGCCACAACGGTGCCGGATGCGTGAGCGCGGACCACGCGGACGGAAGCGCGTGCACGATATCCTCGACCGTGCTGCCGCGCACGCCAATGCGGGCCGCAGTGTGCTCACCGGCCACGCCATGCACCCACGCTGCGGTGGCAGCAAGCGCACAGGTTTCCGCAGCGGTGTCAGTTGCCGACTGCTGTTCGGACTGCGCCATACGTGCGCGCGGTGCGGCATGCTTTGATGCGAGCAGCGCTGCCATTACGCCGGTCAGGACATCTCCAGTTCCGCCAGTTGCCAGTGCAGACGTACCACGCGGCACGATCCACGCGTCACCATCAGGCGCCACGCAGACGCTCGGCGCTCCCTTGAGCAGCACAATGCATCCCGTCCGAGTTGCAAGCGCGACAGCGCTCTGCCGCCGTACGGAAAGGTCGCGCGCAAATTCTGGCGACTGCGTATCAACTGCAATGTTGAACGCACGCGCGAGTGTCGCGAACTCGCCCGCGTGCGGCGTGAGTACGATACGGCGCGACGCGGCGAGGCGCCTGATCTCGTCTGGCGAATAGATCGATCCAAGCACGGTGAGCGCGTCCGCGTCGAACACAATTGACGCGTTGCCAGCACTTACGCGCCGTATCGTCTCGCGCAATACACGCTCGGCCACGCGGTCACGTCCGAGTCCCGGACCGATCGCGACCACGTGCGCCCAGTTGGCGAACTCGTCAGCGTTGGCCGCGAGCCGTTCGTGATATTCATGCACCGTAACGGACTCATCGAGTGCAGGATCACCTGACGCATCACGCGACGCATCCCGAGACGTACGCAGCGCCTGGTCGCGCCATGGGCTCTCGGCCGCCCCCCGCCCACGCCACGACTGACACACCACCGCCGGTGTGCTCGCTTGCAGTGCCGGAACACTGCTGGAGTGCACGTAGGCGCGCACGAGGCCGGCGCCGGACGCGAGCGCACCGCGCGCCGCCAGTTGCGCCGCGCCCGCCATTCCCCGAGCGCCGCCAACAATGAGCACGCGACCGCGCGTGCCCTTGTGCGCGTTCCACGCAATCGCCGGCAGGGTTGCACGCAACGCGCGGGCATCCGCGAGTCTGGCGGCATCGTCACTGATTTCTGCATGCGCACCCAGCCCAATATCGAGCACGGTGATCTCGCCGCATGCGTCTCGCGCCGACAAGAGACCCGCTTTGCACGTGCCGAACGTGAGCGTGTGATGTGCAACAACATGATCCGGGGCCAACTCGCCAGTGCTCGCATCGAGGCCCGTCGGAACATCGAGCGACACAATGATGGCACCACCTTCCCTCGCACGCCGGAAGACGTGCGCGGCTTGCGCAACAGCGCCACGCAGCACCCCATTGGCCCCCGTGCCGAGCATCGCATCGACGAATACCGCTTGGGTCATGGTGAACGTCGCGACGCGAGCCGCAGTCGCAATGCCCGTATCTTCACTCGCGACAAACTGCTCGGTGGCGAGATGTCGTCGTGCGAGTTGCGCGGCGGCAATTGCGTCTGGCGTGCGCGGCGCCGCGACTTCGTGGAGGAGCACGCGCACACCAAGTCGACTTAACTGCGCCGCAACGATGTAACCGTCACCACCATTGTTGCCGGAACCGGCGTACACGTGCACACCGAACGCCAGACGATGTGACGCGATGCGCACGATGTGCGAAGCGGCCGCGGTCCCGGCGCGCAGCATGAGCAAGAACGACGGTGTGCCCGATGCAATGGCCAACGCGTCGCGTGCAGCTGCTTCGGCGGCGGTGGTCACACGCACGCCCTCAGGCACGCGCGTCCACCGCACACGCACCGGTCATTTTTGGCTTACGCCAACCATGCGCCCGTATCCAATCTCGCCGTTGTCGATACGCACGCTGAATCCGCAGGTGGCGTTCGAACACACCCACGCTTTGTACGTGATCGGCGCGCCATCACGACCGTAGTCGCTGAGTGGGAGGAGTGTGCCGGTCCCGCACTTGGCACAGGCAGGCAATGCGTGGACTGGAACCATGGGACAGGAAAGAATCGGGAAGGGTGCACGCCGCTCACACGAGCTGCGCCGCACTCCAGGGATATTCGCGTTCAAAGGTTTGCGCGAAGTCGAATACGTCCTGAAAATCTTCGCGACGATCCTGCGGCTGACTGATCAGCAAACCGAGTTCCACCAGCGTGAACACGATGTCGCCAATGTCCTGCGTTGTGCGTACGCCCCAGTGGTCAAGCACGAGGCGCGCCGTGACACCAAAGCGCTCCATGGCCAGCGTGCGACACGCGTGCGCCAGCTCAGGCCCGGTAATGTGACGGCGCTCTGTCAACCGGCCCTGGCAATACTCAAGCGCCGCCAACACAAACAGATAGGCGCGCTCATCGAACCGCTGCTCACGCAAGCGGATCTGCTCCATAATGCCGTCACGAAAGGCCAGCTCCGTCACTCACCCGCTCCAGAAGTCACTGTGGCACGCGTACTGTTCGGCTCCATACGGCGGAGCGCCCGTCCAGACTCACCTCTTCAAAAGATGTGGCCCCACGCCGGTGGTCACAATGCCTTGCGCGGGGCCCAAACACCGTTCCAACTTCCTGCGGCGCCTCAGCTCCGACTTCCGCCGACCATCGGATACAAGGGAAACTGTGCGGCCAACGCACGCACATCCGCCTTGACTGACTGCAACACAGACGCGTCTTCTGGTGCCAGCAACACACGATCAATGAGCGACGCGATCTGATCCATGGCCGCTTCGTCCATCCCGCGTGTAGTGACCGCGGGCGTACCAATGCGCACGCCGCTCGTCACAAACGGCGACTGCGTTTCCTTTGGCACCGTGTTTTTGTTCAGCGTGATACCGGCGCGATCAAGCGCTGCCTCGGCGAGCTTGCCTGTGAGCCCACGGTTGCGCAGGTCCACGAGCATGAGATGGTTGTCGGTACCGCCCGACACCACGTTGAACCCACGTGCCATCAACGCCCCGGCAAGATGTTTGGCATTTTGCACCACACGCGCGCAGTAGTCGGTAAACGCCGGCTGCAACGCCTCATGAAACGCCACCGCCTTGGCGGCAATCACATGCTCGAGCGGACCACCCTGCATTCCGGGGAACACCGATTTGTCCACTGCTTTTGCGTGTTCCGCCTTGCACAGAATGATGCCGCCGCGCGGACCGCGCAGCGTTTTGTGCGTAGTGCTGGTCACAATGTCTGCGAAAGGCACCGGCGACGGGTACACGCCCGTGGCAGCCAGACCCGCAAAGTGTGCCATATCCACCATGAACAGCGCACCCACTTCTTTCGCAATCTCGGCGAACGCCGACCAATCGATCACGCGCGAGTACGCACTGTAGCCGGCAATGATCATCTTCGGCGAGTGCGCCCGCGCCTGCGCACGCATGGCGTCGTAGTCGATGTACCCTTCGTCGGTGACACCGTACGACACAGCCTTGTACAACAAGCCCGAAAAATTGACAGGTGAACCGTGTGTGAGGTGCCCGCCCTGCGACAGATCCATGCCCAGAAACGTGTCGCCCGGCTTGAGGAAGGCCAGAAACACGGCGGCATTGGCCGACGCGCCCGAGTGCGGCTGCACATTGGCGTGGTCAGCACCGAACAGTTGCTTGGCGCGATCAATTGCCAGCTGCTCAATTTTGTCGACCACTTCGCAACCACCATAGTACCGCTTGCCCGGCAAACCTTCGGCGTACTTGTTCGTGAGCGGTGAGCCCATGGCTTCCATGACCGCCGGCGACACAAAATTTTCGCTGGCGATCAGTTCGAGTCCTTCGCCCTGACGCATGATTTCTTCGTCCAGCAAATGCGCAATGGCAGGGTCAGTTGCACGAAGTGCAGCGCCGGGTGGGCAGCGATCCCAATCCGGCCACCGGTTCGCGTCGTGTACTTCGTGCGCGAGCAGTTCCGTGCCCGCGCCGCCGTTCGCCGTGTGCTCACTCATTCCCGCACTCCCGCAGACGCATCGTCTGCTGACTCTGGTGCTTCATCGTCCCGCTCAATCTTGGCGACACGACGCTCGTGTCGACCACCTTCAAAGTCCGTCTCGAGCCAACGCTGCAAAATCGCAATGCCATCTTCGTCAGACAGAAACCGCGCCGGCAGCACGAGCACATTGGCATCATTGTGCTTGCGCGCCAGTTCCGCCACCTCGGGACTCCAGGCGACGGCGGCGCGCACGCCAGGATAGCGGTTGGCCGTGTACGACATGCCAAGGCCCGTGCCGCACAACAGCACACCGCGCTGCACTGTCCCATCGGACACCTGCTGTGCCAGCGGATGCGCGTAGTCGGCGTAATCCGTACTGGCGGTGCCATGCGTGCCGATGTCATCGACATCAAAGCCCGCGTCACTGAGCACGGTGCGCAGTCGTTCCTTGAGCTCAAAGCCTGCGTGATCAGATGCGATGGGAATGCGTTCGGCCATGTGTGTCCTGAGCCTGCGCTCAGGTCTCCTTGTTGGGGTACTGCGGCCACTGCCGCACCATTGCACGCACCGCGCTGATGCGCTGCTCCGCGACAAGATCGGCGGCACGATACGTCGGCACACCGTCGCGCTTTGCGAGGCGGAACACACTCAGCACCGTTTCGTAAATTTCGTCAGCTTTGCGAAGTGCACGATCGCGCGTCCAGCCGGTGAGCTCGCTGTACACATTGATCACACCACCCGCGTTCACCACATAGTCGGGCGCGTAGAGAATACCCTTCGCCGCGAGTTCGTCGCCGTGGCGATCTTCAAGCAGCTGATTGTTCGCCGCGCCTGCCACAATCTCCACACGCAGTTGCGGAATGGTTGTGTCGTTGATCACGCCACCGAGTGCACACGGCGCAAAGATGTCGGCCTGCTGGCCGTAAATCGCGTCCGGCGCCACCACCTCGGCTCCGGTCGCGTCCACCACGCGCTTGATGCGGAACTCGTCAATGTCGGTAACCACAAGCGTTGCACCGGCCGCATACAGCTCCTTGGCGAGATGCAATCCCACGTTGCCGCAGCCCTGAATCGCCACGCGCTTGCCCTGCAACGAATCACTGCCCCACCGCTCGTGCGCCGACGCTTCGATCGCCCGAAACACACCGTGCGCTGTCACGCTCGACGGATCGCCCGACTTGGAGCCAATGCCGGTGACATGCTTCGTTTCCATGTGCACGAAGTCCATGTCTTCCACGCTGGTACCAACATCTTCGGCCGTGATGTAGCGGCCACCGAGCGAATCCACAAAACGTCCGTGCGCGCGGAACAACATCTCGCGATTTGCGGTGCGGTTATCACCGATCATCACCGCCTTTCCACCACCAAGATTCAATCCGGCCACGGCGTTCTTGTACGTCATGCCGCGCGAGAGCCGCAGCGCGTCCACAATCGCTTCTTCGTCTGTCTTGTAATTCCAGAAGCGCAGTCCGCCGAGTGCCGGACCAAGTGTGGTATCGTGGATCGCAATAATGCCGCGGTAGCCGCTGGCGCGGTCATGACACATGACCAGCTGCTCGTGGCCCATGTCGGCGATGGTTTCGAAGAATTGCATAGAGGGGAGTATCAGTCGGTGAGGTGGCCGTGTATGTCGCCCTGCGACACGGCAGCAAGAAGGTCGCGCGCAATCACAATCCGCTGAATCTCCGAGGTGCCTTCGTAAATCTCCGTCACCTTGGCGTCGCGGAAATGGCGTTCGACCGGATAGTCGGTCACGTAACCGTAGCCACCATGAATCTGAATGGCTTCGGAGGTAACCCACATGGCAGTCTCCGTGGCGAACAACTTGGCCATGGAGCTAAATCGGGTAATGCGCTCGCCACGCTCTTTCGCGGCGGCCGCAGCGTGCAACAACGTGCGCGCCGCCGTAATGCGCGTGGCCATATCGGCCAGCTTGAACTGAATGATCTGAAATCCGGCAATCGCTTCGCCGAACTGTTTGCGCTCCGTGGCGTACTGCGCCGCCGCTTCAAGCGCCGCACGCGCGATGCCGATGGCCTGCGCAGCAATCCCGAGTCGACCGTGATCGAGTGACGCGAGCGCGTACATGAAGCCACGGCCTTCTTCGCCGAGCAGGCGGTCAGCAGGCACTCGGCAGTTGTCGAGATTGATCTGCACGGTGGGCGACGAGCGCAAACCCATTTTGTCTTCTTTCTTCCCCACGCTGAAGCCGGGTAGATCAGGCGTGAGAATGAACGTGGAGATGCCCTTGGCGCCGGCGCGCGCGTCGCTCACGTCGGTGCGCGCCATGGCCAGAATCACATCGGCGTGCGTGCCGTGCGAGACCCAGGCCTTGGTGCCGGTGAGTATGTAGTCGTCACCATCTCGCACCGCCTGCGTGCGCAGCCCCGCCGCGTCACTGCCGGCATCTGGCTCGGAGAGCGCAAACGCGCCAAGCATTTCGCCACGCGCCATAGGCTTCAGGAACTGCTCACGCTGCGCGTCATTGCCATAGTTGAGCAGCATCTGCGTGGGCAACGAGTTGTGCACACTCATCAGCACCGCGGCCGACGCATCGGCAACCGCGATTTCTTCAAGCGCCAGCAGGTATGAGCCGGCATCAAGTCCGAGGCCATCCCACTGCTCGGGAATGAGCATGCCCAGGAAGCCGAGTTCCGACAGGCGTTTCACGAGCGCGTGTTCAAATCGCGCTTCGCGGTCGAGTTCAGCGGCGATGGGCGCCAACTCGCGCTGGGCAAACTCGCGCGCGGTGCGCTGAATCTCGCGCTGCAACTCCGTATACAGAAGCAGTGACATCAGGTGGTCCGGTAATCGTAAAAGCCGCGGCCGCTCTTTCGACCGAGCCATCCGGCCGCGACATACTTTCGCAGAAGCGGGCAGGCGCGGTACTTGGAGTCGCCCATGCCTTCGTGCAGTACGTCCATGATCGCGAGACACGTGTCGAGGCCGATAAAATCCGCCAGCGTGAGCGGTCCCATGGGATGGTTCATGCCAAGCTTCATGACCGTGTCGATCGCCTCGGGCGTCCCCACACCTTCCATCACGCAGTAGATCGCTTCATTGATCATCGGCATGAGAATGCGATTGGCAACGAACCCTGGATAATCGTTTGCTTCAACCGGCGTTTTTCCTAACGCACGCGCGGATTCCATGACACGCGCGGTGGTCTCTTCACTCGTGGCCAACCCGCGAATGACTTCCACGAGTTGCATGACCGGCACGGGATTCATGAAGTGCATGCCGATGACCTGTTCCGGCCGCTTGGTACGCGCGGCAATTTCGGTGATCGAAATGGAACTGGTGTTCGACGCAAGAATTGCGTGCGTCGGTGCGATCCGATCCGCGTCGGCAAAAATCTGAAACTTGAGGTCGCGGCGCTCGGTGGCCGCTTCAATGACCAGATCCGCGTTGGCGAGCGCATCAAGCGATGTGTTCACGGCCACTCGTGCCAGCGCCGCATCGGCCGCACTCGACTCGATGCCGCCCTTCTTGACCTGACGCTCAAGGTTCTTGGCAATCGTGCCGCGTCCGCGCTCAAGCGCGTCGCTACTCACATCGATCATCGTGACATCGTGACCGCCAACGGCAAATACATGGGCGATGCCGTTGCCCATCTGCCCCGCCCCAATCACCGCAATCCGATCGGCCATGCTATCTGCTCCCTGAAGGCACAGTCACGAACGACTGCGCACCAATGTTCGATGAGTTGACGGCTCGCGCGCGTGACGTCCACACCGCGTACGCGCCCAATGCACTGCACAATACCAGCACGGCGGCAACGCCACCCTCGGGCCCCCACGCGCCGCCGCTCCACCACGCCGGCCCCGTCGACACGAGGCGCCATCCGGGCGCGTCAAATGGCAATCCGCTCACGGGCGCGTGCGCAATCGCGGCCATCACAAAGTTCCACGCGAAATGTGCCAGCCACGCTGCAGGCACACTGTGCGTCACCATGCGAATCACGCCGAGACACACACCGGCCAGCATCACGATGCCGAGTGTGCGCACATTCGCGCCCGGGTTCAGCAAATGCACGAGTCCGAAGGCGACACTGGTGAACGCCAGAGCCATACGCGACCCACTGCTCTGTTCAGCAACACGCCACAGGTAACCGCGAAACATCAGCTCTTCCCATAATGCGGCAGGCGCAAGCAACAAGGCCGCGCGCAAGGCCGTGCTGAGCCAGGCGGTCGCGTTGGCCTGCGCACTTGTTTCAAACGTCACACCACCGGTGAGCAGCAAGAGCGCCAGCGTGCTGCCAATCGCGAGTGCGCCGACGATCAGGCCACGCGACAAACGCGCCGCGCGCCACGACTCGGCGCCACAGGCGATGTCGCTCCACTCCTGTTCGTCGACTTTGCGTAGCGCAATCACGGTCGCGACGAACGTCGCAACCAACATCAGCCACGGATACAGCGGTGGCGGCGTGGTCAGACCGCTCGTTGCCAACGTGAGCAACGGATACAGAAAGCTGTTCGCGAGCACCCACGCCATGACAAACGCCGCCGCGAACACCGATAGCCGCCACGGCGCTCGCAGCATCCCGGTGGATGCCACGAACCACGGCGACCCGTCGCGCACCTCGCGCGCGGGCCTCTGCCACGAGAGCCGCGGCGTGCGGCTGGTCACGCCGTACGACGCTCCACAGCCAACGCCACTGCGTCTCCGCCGCCGAGACACAACGTGGCGAGTCCTTTCCGTCCACCGCGATCACGCAGCGCGTGCAGCAGGGTGACCAGCACGCGTGCACCGCTCGCACCAATCGGGTGCCCCAAAGCGATCGCGCCACCGCGCACGTTCACACGTGCCTCGTCCCACCCAAGTCCGTCACCATCCGCCAGCGCCTGCGACGCAAACGCTTCGTTCGCTTCGATCAGATCGTAGTCGGCAATGCTCGTGCCTTCCTTCGCCATCAGATTCTGCACCGCCGTAATCGGCGCAAAGAACAGTTCCTGCGGATCACCGGCACCCGTTGCATACGACGTGATGTGGGCAAGAATCGTGAGATTGTGCTGCATCGCGTACGCTTCACTCGTGACAACAATCGCGGCCGCACCGTCGTTCAGCGACGACGCGTTGCCCGCGGTGACCGAGAGCGCTTCACTCTTGTCGCTGCCCGGGAACGCGGGACGCAGTTTGGCCAGCGAGTCAACCGTGGTATCGGCGCGCGGACCTTCGTCTTGCGACACAATCGTGGGCCCCTTGCGACCTGGCACTTCGATCGGCACGATCTCCGCATCGAACTGTCCGCTCTGCTGCGCGGCAATCGCCCGCGCGTGTGACTGCGCCGCAAATGCATCCTGCCGCTCGCGCGTCACCTTGCCTTTGTTCGCGGTATGCTCCGCGTGACGTCCCATATGTACATCGCACGTGGAACAATGCAGACCGTCGTGGATCATGCCATCCACCATGGTCTGATTGCCAATCTTTACGCCGCCGCGCATGCCGAGCACGTAATGCGGTGCATTCGACATGCTCTCCATGCCGCCCGCCACGATCACCTGCGCATCGCCAGCCTTGATCGCCTGCGCGGCGAGCATCACGGCCTTGAGTCCGGACCCGCATACCTTATTAATCGTTACCGCAGACACCGAACTCGGCACGCCAGCGAGCAGCATGGCCTGACGAGCGGGCGCTTGTCCCACACCCGCCTGCAGCACATTGCCCATGATGACTTCGTTCACGTCGGCCGGCGACACGCCAGCGCGTTCGAGCGCGGCCTTAATGGCCACGGCCCCCAACTGCGGAGCGGAGAGCGACGCGAGGCCGCCGAGGTAGCGTCCAATCGGGGTGCGAGCCGCACCCACGATGACGGGCGTACGAATGAGGTCGGTCATGATTCAGTAGAGTTAAGGGGAGCCCGGGAAAGCTAATCCCGCGACTCTACTGCACGCGACGCCTTGCGTTTCGCGGCGGGTATCGACCGACAAGGACTCGGCGGCCAGTTAACGGCTCCCGGGGTTCCGCCTGCCAGTGTCCGAAGTATTGGGGTAGCTCGCTAAGGCGAGCTCGTTTTCGGCACCACGATCACGGTCAGCGGGATGTACCACCCTGGTTCGACCGTGCGAATTTCCAGTCGCCACTCGCCCACCTCCGTGGGCGTGAACTCAAAATCGGACGTTTCGCCCGGACCCATCTCAACGTGCGCGTTGCGAACGGTAGCGAGCGCGCTCGGTAAATCCGCACCGTCTTTCGCGATTGCTCGCCACCGCGCCACGGTCGAATCGGTTTTGAGCGTGTAGGCCACGCGCCAGTCCGGATGTATCGTGACAATGCGGAGCCGATGCGTTTCGCCGACGGTCAGACGCAGTGGACGCGGACTCCTACGTCCGTTTACGAGAGCGAACGGGCTCTCGTATTTTCTGCGCACTTCAGGACCACCGCCGCCAGTTACAATCAAGTGATCACGGGTCAGATCACGCGGTCCGTCGGTTACGAGCAGCGCACCGTACATTCCGGAGTTGATCTGGTGTCGGTCATTCAGATGCGAGTGATACGGATATGTGCCCGATCTGGTCGGGACGAACGCGGCCACAAACGAATCATTGGGCGCGATCTGTGAAAACACGCGTTCACCGATACCGCTCCAGTGCGGTACACCATCGGGAAAACTTTCGATTTCAAGCCCGTGCCAATGAACGGCGGTGGGCTCGTCAAGATTGTTGCGCACCACGATCCGCACCGGCTGATTGCGACGCAGTTCGAGCACCGGACCTGGCAGCGATACCGAGTCGCGCGCCGGCGCACTGTCTCCGGATTGCAGCGCAAAGCCAATCGCCGCTTCGCCCGTGTAGAGTCTTCCAGGATTCTTTTGCACGAATAGCCGCAGCTCTCTCGCGTCCGCAGTGCTTGTCTCGGTATAGTCGGCGTGCGGCGCAACCTTGATGCCGACGACGAGGCCGGCCATTGCGTGCTTGCCGGCGCTCCCCGCCGCGTGGCTCGAATGCGCCAAGGCGGCCGCCGCCGCAGAATCCTTGGGTGAACCGATGAGCGACGTTGTTTCGTCGGCATGAAACGCAAAGTGACAATGAAAGAGCCAGTTGCCCGGCGTGCTCGGCAGGAATGCGAACGTAACCGTTCCAAGCGGATTGATCAGATCCGTGTTTGACAAGTGTCGTTGTGCAGGCGGAACCGAAGCGTCATGCACTCCGTCGCCCTTCGACTCGATGTTGTAGAAGAATCCGTGCAGGTGCAGCGGGTGATAGAGTACCGTTGCGTTCACCACGCGAAACCGAGTGGAGTCGCCTTGCTGCAACTGAATGGTTTCCGTATGTGGCCAGCCCTTGCCGTTGATGACTGATACGACTTCAAATGGACGTCCATCGGGATATTCGAGAAACCACTCGCTGATCACCAGGATTTCGTCGCGCATTCGACGACCCGGCTCGTCGACAACGATCGCGCCGTTGAGCTGACTGTCCTTCCAGAGGCGATCATCAAGCGTGGTGCCCGCGAATGCGCCCCAGTAGTAGAACGTCCCCGATTCTTTTAGCACGTAGCGCAGTTCGCGCGTTGCGCCTGTGGCCAATTGCACGGTGTCCTCGCTCACCCCAACGCCCGGTCGCAGTCCGCCAATTACAACCGCCGAGTCGGACGCGTTACGCAGCGTCAGCAGGATTTCTGTTCCAACAGGAACACGGAGCAAGGGTCCCGGAACAGACGGACTCTTGCCGTTTTCAGCGAACGCGAGAATCGGCACTTCCGGATCATCGTTTCCTTCCGGCTTCCACGCGCTTTCCAGCACGTTGATCGACAGGCGCAGTGTGTTCCCGACCAGCGTCCCAGCGGGGAAACGATTCGAGTGAGTGACTGTGCGCGCAACTCCCGGCGCTGATTTCGGCAGCGGCACACGTGGCAACGTGGCCGAAAGTTGTGCATTCAGAACGGCCCCGAGCAAAGCGGTCACGGCGATTGACATGCGCGCTCCTGATTGCGGCTGGCGGTTGAACTACACTCCCAAAGTCAGCACTACCGACGACTGAACACCGCTCCGTGAGGAACGCCTTGTGCCGTTCCGCCGTGCGGCCACGTTTTGTTATCCAGGCGAAAGCCCGGCGGCAGACTGTCCGCTTCACGAAAGCGTTCATCGAGTGCGAGCTGTCCACTCGCCGTATCAAACGTTGCGATCTGAATGCGATGCTGCAGCGCCGAGTAGCCGGTGATCACCAGACGTTTCTGATTGGGAGACACCGCGATCCAGTGCGGAATGTCTTGTTTGCCGAGCGTGAGTCGGCTCACTTCGCGCGGCGTGGCCGGATCGGAAATATCGAGACTCACCACGGCATTCCACGCGGGCACGGCCACGAGATAGTAGCGCCCAACAATCACCGGTATGGCGCAGTACTCGCCCTCCATTCGCGGGAACGACGCCACCAGTCGCCCCGACGGCTGATCGGTATCGAGTCCGTCGAGCAAATAGAGTCCGCAGTTAAACGTAGACACGAGCACACTGCGACCGTCGGCAAGCACGCGCGGCTCGGCGGTAAGCTGCGATTCACCACCGAGCGGACCGTCAGGCAAGGTGATCGTGTGCAGCAGCGACATATCCGAGAGTCGCCAGATTTGCAGGTTCCGCGACGCGGGCGAGTCGGCCATCATGTCGCTGGTCGTGCTGACAATGCGATCAAGGGGCGAGACCACGGCGGCGCTATACACGCGCAGTCCCGCATCAATGCCCGGTGCATTCGCCGAGCGACTCCGCACCACGCTACCGGCCGGCGTCAGTTC
Organism: Gemmatimonadaceae bacterium; assembly: GCA_051859245.1. Lineage (GTDB taxonomy): Bacteria > Gemmatimonadota > Gemmatimonadetes > Gemmatimonadales > Gemmatimonadaceae > JAABRT01. Next base: position 673,556 of record JBHYGA010000005.1, on the reverse strand, counting down.
TACGAGACCGCCGGGTTTCATACCGGTGGTATCGTGCTGCATCTGGAATGTAGCGAGCACGTTGCCGCCGGGCATGCGCACAAACGAGTGCGGATGTGCGAAGCCCTCCACGTCGCCAAAGGTTGTGGCAATGCGCGGCGCGATGGGATTGCGCAAGTCGAACACCACGGTTTGACCGGACGCGAACCCATTCGCGAACAGCTGCGCGTCGGCCGGCATTTCATGTTCAGTGTGGTGCGGACCGTTCTTGAGTCCGGGCACCGGTAGCGTGGTCACGAGCGAACCGTACCGCACTGAGTCTTCGGTCACATCGAGCACGGCGAGAAAATCCGCTTGCGTGGTGTCGGCCGAGGCGGTCCACACGTAGAGGTAGTCTCGATTGCTTGCTTCGGCGGCGGCGCTGTCAAGCTGAGGCGCGTCGGCGGTTTGCGCGCAGGCGGCGCTGAACAATGAAAGCGCAATGAGCACGCTGTTGCGTCGCGTGCGCGCCACGTGCGCCATCATTGATGTGTTCATCGTGGACTCGCTACACGACGCGGAATCGCGTCGAAGAAGTCGAACATCGCCGGAAGGTTTGGCGCAACCACATTCGAGTGATCACCACCGGGCACCTCGATATAGCGTACGTTCGCACCGACTTCCTTAAGTGCCGCCACCATGGTGCGCGAGCCGCTCACGGCAACGGTCGGATCCGCATCACCGTGCACTACAAACTGTGGAATCGCACGCAACGTGCTCGCGGTACTCGCTACGCCAAAGCCTGAGAATGCGCCCAGACCGGCCCACGGCTCCGGACGTTTCGCGGCCATGCCCCAGGTGCCAATCGCGCCCATGGAATGGCCCATCAGAAAGACGCGATCATTGTCTACGGAGTATTGGGCCTTCACTTGTTCAAGCACGCGCAGCACATCTTGCTCACTCAGCGCTTGCGTGCGTTGCGTGGCCGGATCGCGACTTCCTGTGAGCGACACACCGTATGCACCGTCCACGCGATAGCCGAGCGGCGCGGCCACAATGTATCCACGCTCCTCGGCGAGTTGCGGCAGCACGCGACCATACGCATCAAAGAACGAATCTTCCGTGGCGCCGAGTCCGTGCAACGCGATGATCAGCGGCATGGCGGTGCCGGGCGTGTACGACTTGGGGATGTACAAGCGGTATGGCATGATTTCGCCCGCCGCGTCGAGCAGATAGTGTCGCTTGAGATCGCCCGTGCGACCTGCCCACGGATCGCGCGTTCTCTCCATGCGTACCAGCAGTGATTCTGCGGCGGCAAACGCACGCGCGGCGTTGAAGGTATTTAGCGCGATGCGACTGTTGTTCACGTGACGCAGCCGGTCCACCGGGAACAGCAAATCAGAGCGTAGCGGTTCGCTCACGGTGCTCGCCGCTTGCTGCAATCGCGCCACGGAGGCATCGAGGCCATTGCGCACCACAATGCTGAGCGTGGCGGTGCCGAGTGTGCGCGTGCTGTCGAGCACGTCAACGGCCACGAGATACGTGCCATCGGGCACGCTGTTCAAGTCGGCGTCAATCACAAACGGTGCGTCGCGCAGATCGCGTGGCACCCCGTCAAAGGTGCCAAGTTCTTTCACAACCGTCAGTGGCGCATTCGCCGCCGCGCCGGCGGCACGCTGTCGCAACGTCGCACGCGCGCTGAGCGGGCGCAGCAGTTCCACCGACGGCGCGAAGATCTGCTCAACACGCACCGGCCACCGCACGGCGGGATCCACCACCTGGCGATCGGTGCGCAGCACGAGCGAGGCCGCGTATTCAGATTCCGCGGTCCACGGCCGGCGTGTAAGCAGCGCGTTGGCGTGCGCGTACAGTCGACGCACCTCGGCGGAGCGTCCAAGTCTGTTCGCCTGTGCGATCAGGCGATCCAGCGAATCAACCTGCGCCTTGGTCTCTCCGGTGGGGCGCGCGGTGTTCTTGAGCGTATTGTGGCGCACGCTCAGCGAGAGCAAGCCGGTGGGCGCCTGGGCGGACGCCAGACCCGCGAACGCGGTGGAGCCAACGAGGAGGCAACCAGCCGCGTGGCGAAGCGATTTTGCGAGAATCATCATGCGGCAAAGGTGCGGTCTGCGGCCCCCGCCGTCCAGCCAGACCGCCGCCGAAGACGAAGATGGTACGTCTGACCCTGTGCGCGCCGCCGTCCGCTCGGTTACTCATAGCGCATGATCGAGCTCCTGTTGCTTCGCGTGGTTCACATTCTGTGCGGCATGTTCTGGGTGGGCTCGAGCCTCTTCACGGTGCTCTTTCTCACGCCAGTGCTCATCCGCGCCGGTCAGTCCACCGCGTCCACGGTGATGGCCGGATTGCAGGCGCGGCGGCTGTTCACGGTGCTGCCCACCATCGGCGTGCTCACGATCGCCTCTGGTGCGCGGCTCATGTGGATCACTTCCGGCGGTTTTTCTCGGACCTATTTCACGTTGCCAATGGGCCGCATGCTGGCCTGGGGCGCGCTATTTGGCATTCTGGCGTTTCTTGTCGCCATGCTGGTGATTCGCCCGGCATCAGCGCGCGCGCTGCGGCTGGCGGCGATGCTGCAACAGCCGGGTTCAGCAAGTGATCACGCGACGATCAGTGCGCAATTGGGACGTGCACGCATGCTGACGGTACGATCCAGCGCGGCCGCCATGGTACTTGTGGTGCTGAGCGCGATCGGCATGGCGGCGGCGCGGTACGCGACCTGAGCGCGACCGCCTGAGTGCGGCGCTCGCGCGTGCGACTAGTCCAACCCAACAACGAGGTTCCGCCCCGCCTGTTTGGCGCGTGCCACGGCCGTATCCGCCATGGCCAGCAGTCCATCCACCGTGCTGGCCTCCTCCGCCAACTCGGCCACACCGACACTCAGCGTGCAGCGCACACCACTGTGCGCACCGGGGAACACATGGCGCTGCATGCGCTCACGAATACGCTCGGCCAACACCAGGCCACCCGGCAGTTCCGTGCTCGGCAGCAGCACCGCAAACTCTTCGCCGCCCACACGACCAATCACGTCGGTGGTGCGTGACTCCTGACGACACACCCACGCGATCGCGCGCAAACATTCGTCACCAAACTCGGTGCCGTGCGCTTCGTTCAAGTCGCGGAACTTGTCCGGATCAACCAGCAGAATCGTGAGCGGCTGTCCGTAACGACGCGCACGCGCGATTTCCGTTGACGCCACATCGTAAAAACCGCGACGCGTGGCCACACCCGTGAGATCGTCTGTCGACGTACCCACGCCCTCACGCACCAGATCTTCCAATCGACGACGCTCAGACAAATCGCGCGTGATCACCTGAAACTGCTTCGCGCCATCGTTCACGTGCAAACTTGCCACCACGGTGGTGGCCCAGAAGGGCGTGCCATCGCGTCGAAGACGCATGCCCTCTTCTTCACTCCATCCGTTCTGCTCAGCGGCGTTCAGCAGATCGCGTACGTGCGACTCGCCACCGGCATCAGCCGGCGCCAATACCGCCATGGACTGACCCACGATGTCGCTGGCGGCACACTGATGCACACGCTCTGACGACTCGCTCCACGACTGCACGATACCATCGCCGTCCACGAGATAGAGTGCGTAGTCGCGTACTCCCTGATCCACCGCACGAAGGCGAGCCGACAGGACGCGCACTTCGGCATCGAGTTCCGCTACCCGTGACGAATCGGTCACGAGTGCGATGAACTGACCCGGACCACGTTTCACCAGCGACAAGAGCAGCGACTGCATCTCGTCGCGAGCACTCGGCACAAGCAATGTGAGACCTTCCTGCACGACACCACGCGGCTCTTCAAACGCGCGCGCCCGACTGCCGAGGTCACCCACCCACGGCGCTAACACATCAAAGAACGGCGACAAGTCGCCACTGCGCAGGAACGGATGCAACAGCCGTTTGGCCGACGGATTGGCGACCTCGACTTCGCCCTCGTCGTTCATCGCCACGATACCAACGGGCGAGAGCACAAAGAGATCGAGCAATCCGTCCGGCGTCACGCGCTCGCCTCGTCGGTTGAAGCGGCGACCGGCATCGGCGTGAGCGCGCGGGTGCGCACTTCATGCAGCACACGTTCTTCGAATGCATCCACCGAGAGAATCTCCTGCTTCTTGCCCGTGTGACGAACCCGGAGCGCAACTGTGGCCTCTTCGGCTTCGCGCTTCCCGACCACTGCCATGTACGGCACTTTCTGCATCTCGCCATCGCGTACGCGGTAGTTCAGCGTTTCGTTTCGCGCATCAACCGTCGCTCTCAATCCCTTGGCACGGAAGCGCGCCACCAGTGCTTCACACGTTTCGCGATAGTCATCCGCAATCGGAATCACGCGGATCTGCTCAGGTGCGAGCCACACCGGGAACGCGCCGGCAAAGTGTTCAATGAGGATGGCCGTGAAGCGTTCGAACGAACCAGATACCGCGCGGTGAATAATCACCGGACGGTGTGCACTGTTATCCTCGCCCACGTACGAGAGGTCAAACCGTTCCGGTGCGGCGTAGTCGAGCTGAATGGTGCCCAGCTGCCACGCGCGACCAATGGAATCGTGCACGTCAAAGTCGATTTTCGGCCCGTAGAACGCGCCGTCGCCTTCTTTGAGTTCGTACGGCAGACCAGTTGCTTCGAGCGCGCCACGCAGCGCCGCTTCGGCCTGATCCCACATTGCGTCGCTACCAATGCGCGTGGCCGGACGCGTCGCGAACTTGAGCGTGGCCGTAAGTCCAAACGTGCGATAGTACGACAAAATGAACTGCACAAGTTGCCGCACTTCATCGGCGATCTGCGATTCCATCAGGAAAATGTGACAGTCGTCTTGCTGGAACTGACGCACGCGCGTTAGGCCCGACAACGCGCCAGTTACTTCATTGCGATGCAGCACATCGTACGTATTGAAGCGCAGCGGCAGTTCGCGGTACGAATGTTTCTTCGACGCATACATCACGTAATGCGACGGACAGTTCATCGGTTTGAGCGACATATCGTGCTCGCCCGTCTCATTATCCAGCACGAGGAACATGTTCTCGCGATACTTGCCCCAGTGTCCCGACGTTTCCCAGAGCGACTTGTTGTACAGCAGCGGCGTGCGGATTTCCTGATACCCGTCGCGCTGCAAGTCGCGCAGATACGCCTGCAGCTCATTCACAATGACTGTGCCGCGTTCGGTCCAGAACGCCGCACCCGGTGACACCGGGCTGAAGAAGAAAAGATCGAGCGACTTGCCGAGTACGCGGTGGTCGCGCTTCTTCGCTTCTTCGAGCTGGTGCAAATGTGTGTCGAGCTCGTCTTTCTTCCAGAACGCCGTTGCATAGATGCGCTGCAGCATCTGTCGCTTCACATCACCGCGCCAATACGCGCCGGCAATGGACAACAACTTGAAGTGCTTCAGGTACGACGTATCGGGCACGTGCGGTCCACGACAGAGATCCACGAACGGACCGTCGGTGTACACGGAAATCACTTCGTCGCTGCCTTCAAAGTCGGCCAGGCGCTCCATCTTGAGCGGGTCGCCGGCAAACCGCGCGCGCGCCTCCTCAAGCGACACTTCCTCGCGCACAAACGGGTATTTCTCGGCCACGACCTTCCGCATTTCGGCCTCAAACGCCGCCAGATCGTCGGGCGTGAAGGGCTTCTCGACGTCAAAGTCGTAGTAAAAGCCGTCGTCGATGGCCGGTCCAAAGCCAATCGCCGCGTCGGGACGCAGTCGGCGAACGGCGGTGGCCAGAATGTGGGCGCCTGAGTGGCGCAGTACCTCCAGCGCCCGCGGATCCTTATCAGTGATCACCACAAAGGCGCCGCTCTTGCGCAGCGGCGTCATCAGGTCGACCACTTCGCCATCCACGGCCACGGCCACCGAGGCGCTGAGCAAACGCGCTCCAATTGACCCCACCACGTCTCGCGCGAGCGTGCCGGCGGGCACCTCGCGCGTGTTGCCGTCGGGGAGTGTGAGAACAATCAGGTCAGCGGGAGCGGTGCGCAAATCGGACATACAGGACACGGACAGAGGAGCGTCCACACAATCGTCAGGCGATCGGGGGACGAAACGGGGCGAAGCGGGGTATCGAAGTTTGCGCCGGGCAACAAGTTGAGAGTCGCCCCACGCTCGTAGCCAAGTTATCGTTCAGGAATGTACAGCGCCACAATGAAGGAGCGTCTCCGTGCCCCGTCGAACCATGCGTAAGTCCTCGCGTCCCAATAGCCTGCTGCTGCTCTCCCTCGGCGTCGCCGCGGGCGCCGTCGCGGGCGCTCTGCTCGCGGATCGTCTCGGCGGACTGGATCGCCTTGTGAAACGCGGCCGCGCTTCCCTCAGGCGAGCCGGCGCTGAAAGCGCCGAGGAGACGCAGGAGCTCCCCTACGGTCTGCATGATGCCGACGGTGGCTATGAGGACGCCGACGAGCTGCTGGACGAAGCCGACCATGAGTACGACCACGACGATGCGCATGACGACGACCACGACGACGATCTGTCGCCGGAGTCCGTTGCGCATCTACACGTGGGGTCTACCCGCGCCGAGGATCGGAAAGTCCGCAGTGGGGGCGCTTCGGCCGCACAGCGTGCGTCGGCGCCGGATGTGCTGACGCTCGAGGCCCGAGTGCTGGAAGCGTTCCATCACGATCCGATCCTGCGCGAGCGCGCGATTGATATTGGTGCCATCGCGACCGGTGTGATTGAATTGACTGGTTGGGTCCACTCCGACGCCGAGGTCGAGCATGCGATCACGATTGCGCGTGGCGTCCCCGATGTGTTTCACGTGGTTGACCAACTGACCGTTCGCAAGCCGGCCCGGGCGCGGCGCGCGACCGACGCGCGACCACCCGCCGATCCACTTGATGCGGCATCTCCGCCGCGCGCCGATTAACCGTCTGCGCCTGTCCTTCGGCCGGTCCCATGCACCTCGCATACGGGCCGGCCGCCTAGCTTACGCCACATGACCGGATACACCAACCTCGACGAATTGCCGGCGACTTTCGAGCCGTCGTCCATGGAACGCACCTGGTACGATCGCTGGACCGCCGATGGCGTGTTCATCGCCGATCCGGCCCGCGCGGCCACGCGCCCGTCCTTCGTAGTCATGATTCCGCCGCCCAACGTGACGGCCGTTCTGCACATGGGCCACGGTCTCAATAACAGCGTGCAGGATGTGCTCATTCGCTGGCGCCGCATGGCCGGCGACGAAGCGCTCTGGATGCCCGGCACGGATCACGCCGGCATTGCTACGCAGAACGTGGTGGAGAAACAGGTCGCGCGCGACGGTCAGACGCGCTTTGATCTGGGGCGCGACGCGTTTGTGGCGCGCACGGCGCAGTTTGTGGCCGAAACCGGCGGCACGATTCTGCAGCAGCTCAAATCGATTGGTGCGTCGGCAGACTTTACACGCACGGCGTACACGCTCTCGCCCGAACTTTCGCGCGCGGTGCGCGAAGCGTTTGTGCGTTTGCATGAAGACGGATTGGTGTACAAGGGCCACCGCGTCATTCACTGGTGCACGCGCTGCGGGACATCGCTCTCGGATGAAGAAGCCGAGTTCAACGATACGGCCGGCAAGCTGTACCATCTGCGCTATCCGCTGGCCGACGATCCAACGCGTGGCATTACGGTGGCCACCACGCGCCCCGAGACCATGCTCGGTGACGTGGCCGTGGCCGTGCATCCTGACGATGCGCGGTATCGTGATCTCGTGGGCAAGCAACTGTTGCTGCCGCTGTCGAACGTTCGCATTCCGGTCATTGCGGATCCGTACACCGATCCGGCGTTCGGATCGGGTGCGGTAAAAATTACGCCAGCGCACGACGCGAACGATTTTGAAGTGGGCAAGCGTCACGCGCTTGCGATGCCGGTTGTCATTGATGCCGAAGGCGTGGTGCGTGAAGTCACCGACGCCGACGGCCGCGTGCCGGACGCGTTGCGTGGACTCGATCGTTTTGAAGCACGCAAACAGATCGTGGCGCTGCTCACGCAGTCAGGCGTGCTGCAGAAGATCGACGCGCATGATCACAGCGTGCGTCATTGTTATCGCTGCGACACGGTGGTGGAGCCGCGCTTGTCGGACCAGTGGTTCGTGCGCATGCAGCCGTTGGCGGACAAAGCGCTGGCCGCACTGCGAACGGGTGAGCTGCGCATTCTGCCGGAGCGCTGGGAAGCGGTGTACGTGAACTGGCTCGAGGGCATTCGCGACTGGAATATTTCGCGGCAGCTCTGGTGGGGCCATCGCATTCCGGTGTGGTACTGCGACGCGTGTGGCACGGAACCCATTGTGAGTCGTGATGACATCACGGCGTGTACCAGGTGCGGCGGTGCGGTGCGCCAGGACGACGACGTGCTCGACACGTGGTTCTCGTCGTGGCTCTGGCCCATGAGCACGCTCGGCTGGCCCAATGAAGACGCGCCTGATCTGAAGGCGTTCTATCCAAGTGATGTGCTCGTCACCGCACCGGAAATTCTGTTCTTCTGGGTGGCCCGCATGGTGATGGCCGGCGAATGGTTCATGGGCAAGTCACCGTTCCATACGGTGTACTTGCACGGCACCGTGCGCGACATGCAGCACCGCAAAATGTCCAAGTCGCTCGGCAACGGCATTGATCCGCTGGACGTCGTGCGCGACTACGGCGCGGACGCACTGCGATGGACAGTGATCGCCGGCCTCGGGCTCGGTGTGGATGTGATGCTCGATCCGGACGATCTCGACAAATCGTTTGCGCCGGGCCGCAACTTCTGCACGAAGTTGTGGAATATCGGTCGTTTTCTTTTGTCACGCGTTGGCTCGGCCCCCGTGACTCCGCTTGAGCAAATCGATGCCGCGCGCCTCACCGCTGCGGATCGGTGGATTCTTGATCGTCTCGATGAAGCCGTGAAAGACTGCGACGCCGCGCTTGGTCCGGCGCGTCCTGGCAGCGGTGCGTGGAGTGATGCGGAGCGCCTGCGTGGTTTGCGTTTGGCGGAGTACGCCGAATCAGCGCGGCGCTTTGTGTGGAACGAACTGGCCGATTGGTATCTCGAGTCGGTCAAGCCGCGTCTCGCAGTGGAGGGCGACGATCGCGAAGTCGCGCGCACCGTGCTGGCCCACGCGTTCGACGCGGCGCTTCGTTTGTTGCACCCGATCATTCCTTTCATCACCGAAGAACTGTGGCAACGCATTCCGTTGCCGCGTCCGTCGTCCTACTGCGCAAACGCACCGTGGCCCACGGCGCGTCCGGCGGACGCCCAACTCGCGGGCGGCGATGATTTTGAGATCGTGCGACTGTCGGTCACCGCACTTCGACAGATTCGCTCCGAGTACAATGTGCCCCCCGGCCAGCCGGTCGATGCGACACTGGTCGCACCCGCTGAGCGCGTGGCGGAGTTTTCGCAGCTCGCTAGCATCGCGGGCACGATGTCACGCTCTCGCATGACACTGTCGGCGAACGTTCCAGCCGGAGCCGCCGCGCAAGCGCTGTTGCGCGACGGCTTTGAACTCATCGTCCCGCTCGCGGGTATGGTGGATCTCGATAAGGAACGACGTCGACTGCAAACCGAGGCTGAACAGCTGTTTACACAACTCCAGGCGCTTGATGGCCGACTCGCCAACGAGAAGTTCACCGCCAAGGCGCCACCTGCATTGGTGGAGGCGGAGCGTGCGAAAGCTGAAGAATGGCGTGCACGTCATGCGCAGTTGCTCGAGCGTATCACCCGGTTGGGGAGCTGATGCGCGTACGGTCGGTGCGCCGCCCTGCACTGCTTGTGGCCTGCATCGCATTCGGAACGTGGCTCGCGGCTGCGTGCGCGAACGCGATTGCGCCAACCGGTGGTCCGCCAGACGAGCTTTCGCCGGAACTGCTGCGCGTCACGCCGCAAAACGGCGACACCTCGGTGCGTCCGAAAGTGATCACCTTGCAGTTCGATGAAGTCATTAACGAAGCGCCGAAAGGTTCCACGTCACTCGCCGAACTGTTCCTGATCAGTCCGCGAAGTGGCGACGTCGAAGTGGACTGGAAACGATCGCGTCTCGACATCAAGGCCAAAGACGGTTTCCGGGACAGCACGGTCTACACGGTGATCATGCGTCCGGGACTTCAGGACCTGCGTAACAACTCCATCGACAGCGCAACGACCCTCGTGTTTTCCACGCGCGGTCCAATTCCCAACACAACCGTAGCCGGTGTGGTGTTTGATTGGCCGGCCGGCCGCGGCGCGCGCACCGCACTTGTGGAAGCGATTTCGGTGGTTGATACGACGCTGGCCTACATTGGCGTGACGGACACTGCCGGCCGGTTTGCGCTGCGCTACGTTCCGCCGGGTCAGTACATTGTGCGCGGGTTTCTCGATCGTAATGGCAATCGCCTGCTTGAACGCACGGAGTTGTGGGACACGGTGCGCATTCCATTGCGCGACAGCGCGAATGTGGAGCTCTACTCGTTCATTCACGACACCCTCCCGGTTCGCATCTCTGACATTGCGATTCAGGACAGCGGACGACGCTTACGTTTGACATTCGACAAGCCGCTCGCGATTGGACAAACGTTCACGCCGCCGCAGTTTTCGCTGCGCACCATGCCTGACTCGGCGCCCGCCGCCCAACGCGTGGTGATTGTCCGCACGAAGGAAGAGCAGCTCGTAATGGATTCGCTGAGTCGCAAACAAAAAGCGGATTCAATCGCCGCGTTGCGGGCGGCGCGTGATACCATCAAACCAGACAGTGCGGCGCTGGCACGCGCTGACAGCGTGGCAAGAGCGCGCCGTCGCGATAGCCTGGCCGCCGCAGAAATAGCGCAGCGCGAAGCGCGCCGATTGCTCACGTTGCGAGGTGGGCGACCCAACGCTCCACGCGACACCACGCCACCGCCCAAGATGTCGCGCCCGGTGCCGACCACCGAAATGCTGGTGGTGCTCGACGCTCCGCTCACACCAAACACGCGTTATCTGATCGAGACGCGTGACCTGCAGTCACTGAATGGTGTGCGCGGCAGCGCCACGCGAACCATTCTCACACCCAAGGCCGATCCAGCGCCGCCTCGCGACTCAACGCCCCGGCGAGATTCAACGCCGCCGCCGGATACTGTCGTGCGCACCGGGCCTGCACGCAGGTGACGGCGCGCGTGTCCACACCAGCACCGAGGTCAACAACGGGCCGACCTGCTTGTTTTGTCGACCGCGACGGCACGCTGATGATCGATACGCACTATCCGTCAGATCCTGATCGTGTTCGACTCATCGCAGGCGTGGCCGATGCGCTCGCGCTGTGCAACGCGGCGCAGGTGCCGGTGATCGTGGTAACGAATCAATCGGGAATTTCCCGTGGGCTGCTCACCGAGCAGCAGTACCAGCAGGTGCGAGCGCGTGTCGAGTCTGACCTCGCGGCGGCCGGCGCACGCGTTGATGCGACCTATCATTGCCCACACTGGGCAGAGATTTCCGGACCGTGCGACTGTCGCAAACCGGGCCTGGGCATGTATGTTCGCGCGGCCGCCGAGCACGGCCTCGACCTTTCGCGTTCGGCCTACATTGGCGATCGCTGGCGGGACGTAAGCCCGGCCGTGCAAACAGGCGGACTTGGCGTGCTCGTGCCGAGTGTTGATACCAGTCAGGACGACATTGATTCGGCTCGCGCGCAGGCCTACGTCATGCCATCGCTCGGCGATGCGGTCACCCACTTTCTCGCCACCTTGAACGCACCCGCGTGAACGTTCACCACATCAGTCCCATGCGCATAGCCGTGCTTGCCTCGGGTGGTGGCTCCAATCTGGAATCGCTGCTCGAACATTTTGCGCAGCCACACGCGGCCGCCGCTGGAACGATCGCACTCGTTGCGTCGGACAATGCAGCAGCGGGCGCCCTCACCCGCGCCGCAACGCGGGGCATCGCCACGCAGGTGATTACCGATCCGCGCGATGGTGTGGCACTTCGCACGTTGTTGCACGACGCACAGATCGATCTTGTGGTGCTGGCCGGATATCTCAAGCTGGTGCCAAGCGAAGTGGTCGCTGCCTGGCCGGGACGTTTGCTGAATGTGCATCCGTCGCTGCTTCCGGCATTCGGCGGCGCCGGCATGTACGGCATGCGTGTTCACACCGCGGTTATCAACGCCGGTGTGCGCATCTCGGGCGCCACCGTGCACTTTGTGGATGACCATTTCGATCGCGGAACGATCGCCGCGCAGTGGCCTGTGCCCGTCTACCCGGACGATACACCGGCCACGCTTGCGCAGCGCGTGCTACGTATCGAACATCAACTGTTGCCGCTCGTGGTTGAAGCCGTTGCGGCGGGCACGCTGTCGCTCAACGCCGACGGTCGCGTGTCCGGCCAGATCAACGGCCACACCGCCACCTTGCCGCGCGCTCGTCGCTTCCAGCTGGCATGCAAAGCAGACGATGCGGCCGCAGAATCACCGCAGGACCGCGAACCGTTCGCGGAAGATGTCGCTCACTTGTTTGCTCGCTGACCTTATCCACTCTGCCTGTGCCTCGCGCTCTGCTTTCTGTCTCTGACAAAACCGGTGTTGTTGAACTTGCCACGCGCCTCGCGTCGCTCGGCTGGGACCTGATCTCCACGGGTGGAACGTCACGCGCGCTGCGCGATGCGGGTCTGCAAGTGGCCGATGTAGCAGACGTGACCGGTTTTCCGGAAATGCTCGACGGTCGCGTAAAGACACTGCATCCTGTTGTGCACGGCGGACTGCTGGCGCGCCGCGATGTGCCGGAGCACATGCAGGCACTCAGCGAGCACAACATCGCGCCGATCGATCTCGTGTGCGTGAATCTCTATCCGTTCCGCGAAACCGTGGCGCGCCCAGATGTGACCGATGAACATGCCATCGAGAACATTGACATTGGTGGTCCGTCCATGCTGCGGTCGGCTGCCAAGAATCACGCGGCGGTGTGGGTGCTCGTGGACCCATCAGACTACACGCGTGTGCTCGATGTGATTGCGGGAGGCGGCGATGATCAGCCACTCCGTCGCCTGCTGGCCGAAAAAGTGTACGCGCACACCAGCAGCTACGACGCCGCCATCGCGCAGTGGTTTGCGATGCGCCGCGACGAGCCGTTTCCGGAAACCTATCCGCTCGCATTCACCAAGCGACAGGCATTGCGGTACGGTGAAAATCCAAGTCAGCGCGCCGCGTTTTACGTGGAACCCAACGCGCGCGGGCTGGGCGGGCTGGTACAGAAAGGTGGCAAGGAACTGAGCTTCAACAACTTGCTCGATCTTGAGGGTGCGATGCTCGCGACTGAGCCGTTTGGTCATGAGCCGTGCTGCGCAATTATCAAACACACCACACCCTGCGGACTCGCGATTGGCGAGAGTGCACTCGATGCGTACAAACGCGCGCTGGCGTGCGATCCGGTATCGGCCTTTGGTTCGGTGATCGCGTTTACCGTTCCTATTGATGAAGCGGCAGCCGAAGCCATTGCCAGTTTGTTCGTCGAGTGCATTGTCGCACCCGCATTCAGCGACGCCGCGGTTGAAATTCTCGGACGCAAGAAGAATCTGCGTGTACTTGAAGGCAACGCGCGTTGGGCCGCCGGTGACATGGACTACAAGCGTGTGCGCGGCGGCCTGCTCGTGCAGGATCGCATGACGGTACCGGCCCTTGAGAAAGGATGGAACGTGGTGTCGAAACGTCAGCCAACGGCGGCGGAGCAGCGCGACCTCGCGTTCGCCTGGCGGGCCGTGGCGAGCGTCAAATCAAACGCCATTGTTCTGGCGCGTGATGGTGCCACGATCGGCATCGGTGCCGGCCAGATGTCGCGCGTTGACGCGAGTTTTCTGGCCGTGCACAAAGCGCAGCTGGCCGGACATCTCACCGCCGGTGCGGCGCTTGGCTCCGATGCGTTCTTTCCGTTCCGCGATGGTGTAGACCACGCGGCCGCCGCGGGTGTGACGGCACTGGTGCAACCAGGTGGATCAGTGCGTGATGCAGAGGTCATTGCGGCCGCCGACGAACACGGCATGACAATGGTGTTCACCGGACAGCGACTCTTCCGTCACTGATCGCACCGAGCGCCTCGCATGACAGCCCAGGCACCCAGCGTATCCGACTCGCCGAGCACGCCGGACACGGGGCGCGTGTTGCGCACGGAGCTCGACTACACCCCATCGTACCGCGCCGCAGGTCTCGCCGCGTGCGCGGTCATGTTGTTGTACATCCTGACACTGGCGCCAACCACAAGCATGTGGGACACCAGTGAGTACATTGCGGCGGCCTACGGGGTTGGGATTCCGCATCCGCCGGGTAATCCGCTGTTTGTACTCATTGGGCGCGTGTTCGCGTTGCTGCCGTTGGCGCCGTCGGTGGCCATGCGTATCAATGTGCTGGCCGCCCTCTCCAGTGCCGCGTCAGCGTTCTTCTGGTTTCTGATTACCGAACGTGTGCTCGTGAGCATGCTCACGCAGCGTTGGCAGCGACTCACCGGAGCCGCGCTCTCCGCGGTTCTTGGCTCCACCGCATTCACGGTGTGGAATCAGTCGGTGGTGAACGAGAAGGTCTACACAGTATCACTGCTTGGCATCGCCGCGATTTCGTGGCTCACGGTGCGCTGGTGCGATGACCCCGATGATGCCGGGGCGGATCGATTGCTGGTGCTCGTGGCGTACCTGCTCGGTCTTGGCTACGCCAACCACATGGCGGGCATGCTTGCCGCGCCGGCGGTGGGCATGGCGGTGCTGGTGCGAAGTCCACGCACGTTGCTCAAGTGGAAACTGCTGCTCGCGTGCGGCGCCGCGTTGTTCTTTGGCATCACGCCGTTCGCCACACAGCCCATTCGCGCCGCGCACTTCCCCGCGATCAACGAAGGGGAGCCAACCGGGTGCGTCACGGAAATCGCAGTCGACTGTACGTTCAGCAAGCTCACGTACGATCGATTCATGTACAACTTCAACCGTGGTCAGTACGGCAAGCCCGAGCTCACGGAACGTCAGGCACCGCTTACGGCGCAGGTTGGCATGTATTGGCTGTACTTCAAGTGGCAGTACTGGCGCGACGCGTACGGTGAGCGACCACAATTGCAGAACGCGCTGGGCGTGTTCTTTCTGATCACCGGGCTGCTCGGAGGATGGGTACACTACCAAAAAGATCGACGCAGCTTCTGGTACTTCGGGCCGCTTGTATTCATCATGACGTTGGGGCTGATCTATTACCTCAACTTCAAGTACGGATACTCTCAAGCGCCCGCACTCGGTGGCAGTGTAGACCGTGAGGTGCGCGATCGAGACTATTTCTATTTGTGGGCGTTCTCTGCGTGGAGCGTGTGGGCGGCACTCGGACTTGTGTACCTGTGGGAATCGGTCGCCAGCCTGATTGGCACGGAGCAGGTCAAACACGGCCGCGAAACGCTGGCAATCCCGTCACCGCGCAACTTTCTGTTGGCCTCTCCGCTGTTGCTGGTGGCGTGCTTGCCGGCGATTGGCAACTGGAGTCAGGCGTCGCGAGGCGCACAAACGGATACGGCGGATTTCGCACGCGACTTGCTCAACTCCGTTGAGCCGTACGGCATGCTCGTCACGGTTGGAGACAATGACACATTTCCGCTCTGGTACGCGCAGGAAGTAGAAGGGGTGCGCCGAGATGTGCTGGTGGTGAATACATCGCTCCTCAATACGGACTGGTACACACGACAAATCATTCGGCGCCCGGTGTACGAATACGACAGCCTCGCCGGCCCCGTCGTGTACCGCAATCGCAGCTGGAAAAAACCTGAAGGCTCAGCGCTTCGCATCTCGTTTGACGAAGCCGATGCGATTCCGCTTTACGTAGAGCTCGGCGACCAACGCACGTTTCAGAAGAACGAACTGGTGGCCACCGCGCGCGGCGGTTCACTCATGCGGTCCGACGTGTTGCTGTATTTCCTCATGCGGGATTCGTGGCCAGATCGCCCCATGTATTTCAGTCGAACAGCCGGCGGATTGCCGGTGACGCTTGGCTTTGAACCGTATCTTGTGGCCCAGGGCTTGGCCCGTCGTGTGAACGAAGTGCCCGTGAGCGCCAGCGACGATGTAGTGGTGGTCGAGGGCGAAGGCTACGTGGATGTCACGCGCAGTGCCGCGCTCTGGCGCGATGCGTTTGACGCCCGGCATTCACTGGCGCTGCGCAACGGATGGGTAGACGACGCGTCTGTCGGCATACCGGATCTGTATGTCATGACCGGACTCACCATTTCCGAAGCACTCGCCAATGCCGGACAGCTTGCCCAGTCCGACAGCGTATTCGAACAGTCACGCGCGATCGCGCGCGCCATGCGACGCGAGCGTGTATTTGGTCTCGACCGATTGGACCTCGAACGCGTGCCGGCAGACCAACCGGTTGGACCGCGTGCAGTGCCCAATGCGCTACCACGCATCGACACGCCAGCACCGCGTTCGCCATGAGCGCCTCTACGGAATTAGTCATGACCGCAATCATTCGCCGCACCATGCGCTCTGCGTTGACATTGAGCGTGTGCGCGCTGGCCGCGACACCGCTGCGCACACACGCGCAAACAGCCACGACGCCTCGCGTTACCACACAAACATTCAGCGGAAATGCGCTGATCTTTGCTGTGCACGCGGTGTCGAACAGCGTAGTGTGGGCATCCGGAACCGGCGGTACGATTTTGCGCACCGTGAACGGGGGCACCTCATGGGAAGCGCGTCCTGTATCCGGTGGTGACTCGCTCCAGTTTCGCGATATTCATGCGTTTGGCGCAGATACCGCGTTCGCGTTGGCGATTGGCAACGGCGAAGCGTCGCGCATTTATCACACCACAGATGGTGGCGTGTCGTGGCGTGAACAGTTTCGCAACCGCGACAGCGCCGCGTTCTACGACTGCTTCACCTTCCTCGATAGCCAGCGCGGCGTGGTGTTTGGCGACGCGGCCCACGGACGCACCCACATTCTTCGTACTACGAATGGTGGCGCACAGTGGTCGTTACTTCCGGAATCGGCGGTTCCCGCGCCGCTCAGCGGTGAAGGCGCGTATGCAGCGAGCGGCCGCTGTGTCGTGCACGCAGGCGAACGCGTATTCGTCGCCACCGGTGGTCCAGGTTCGCGTTTGTTTATCAGTGATGATGCCGGCGCCACATTCGCCGTGCGTGAGACACCATTTGTGCGGAGCGCGAGTGCTGGCACCAGCGGACTCGCGTTTCGCGACGCGAACATTGGTATCGGCGTGGCCGGCGACATGACCAACCTGCGCGGCGATAGTGCATCTGCCGTCGTCGCCGTCACACAAGACGGTGGGCGTACGTGGTCGCTGCGTCAACGCCCGCCCCTTCCCGGCGCGCTCACGGGGATCACCTGGGTGCCGGATGCCGGCTCGCAGACGGTGGTCGCGGCGGGCTTTGGTGGCGTCTTCAGCAGTATCGACGGCGGACGCACCTGGACCACCCATTCGGATCAGGGTTTCGCCGGTGTTGATGCGTTTGGAAAATCCGCCTGGGTGGGCGGTCGCGGACGCATTATGCGTCTCGATTGGTAAGCGCGCATGATTTCTTACGATCCGAAAAACTGGATTCGAGTCCTGCTCGATTTTCCACGCAGCCCTGTTTTCCGCACGCTCTTTCTCGACGTGGTTGGCGCTGGTGTGTACGCCGCGTTCATCGTCTGGATCGAGACCGATTACTTCCGCGTCGCGGTACCGCTTGGTCCGAGCTTTCTTTCCATTCTGGGAATCATTCTCGGTTTGCTGCTCGTCTTTCGGACCAACACGGCGTACGACCGCTGGTGGGAAGGTCGCCGGTTGTGGGGCCAACTGGTCAACATTTCGCGCGGTCTTGCCCACGCGCTCGACGCGCAGCTCGACACATCGGACCGGGAACGGCGCGATTACTACACGCAGCTGCTCGTGGCCTTTCCACCCGCGTTGGCCGCGCATCTCAGAGCACCGCGCCAGGTACCACCCGACGACGGCACAGCCGCGCCGCCGCCGTCCCCGGAGCATGAACCCAATCGGATTGTGCAGCAAATGCACCGCGCCGTGGCCAAGGATGTCGCTGCTGGCGTACTCCCCACGGAATCGCGCATTGCGCTACAGCCGCTGCTGACGGCGTTTGACGACGTAACCGGCGCGTGCGAACGTATCCGCAACACGCCAATTCCGTTTTCGTACAGTTCGTACATCAAACAGTTCGTGGTGCTCTACGCGATCATCATGCCGTTTGGGCTTGTTCGCGAGTTCGGGTATGGCACAGTGATCGCGTGCATGTTCACATTCTTCGCAACGATGGGACTCGAACTGCTCGCTGGTGAAATTGAAGAACCGTTCGGCACAGACCGCAACGATCTTCCACTCGATCAACTCGGTGCGCGCATTGCCGTCGACGTTCGCACGCTGCTTCGCTAGTCAGGGTCTGTCGCCCGCTCCTCTCTCCTCCGCCCACACACATGAACACTCCTTTGCATTCCGTTCGCCGCGCGGCGCTGCTCTGCGCGGCCGCTGTGTCATTCATTGCGTGCGGCGGCGCCACCGGAGATGACGGCGTGCCCGATGCCAGTACGGTCGCGCCAGCGCGTGATGCACTCACCGCCGAGGGCATCATGCGGCACGTACGGGTGCTTGCGGATGATTCCATGGAAGGCCGTGCGCCCGGCGGCGTGGGCGAGGAGCGAACCGTGCGGTATCTCGAAGCGCAGTTCAAAGCGCTGGGACTCGCACCAGGCAATCCGGACGGCACGTACATACAAAACGTCAGCCTCGTAGGAATCACGTCACGACCCGAAGGAGCGATCACGCAAAACGGCGCGAGCACGCGTTTACGCTTTCCCATGGACTATGTGGTGGGCTCCCGTCATCCGCAGCCCACGGTGTCACTGGAGAACAGTGAACTCGTCTTTGTGGGTTATGGCGTCACCGCGCCCGAGTTCGACTGGGATGACTTCAAGAACGTTGATGTGAAAGGCAAGACGGTAGTGATTCTGGTGAATGATCCGCCGATCAAAGCGTCAGGCAGTGACTCGCTCGATGCAACGGTGTTCAAAGGCAACGCGATGAGCTACTACGGCCGATGGACGTACAAGTTCGAACAGGCGTCCGCGCGCGGTGCCGCAGGGGCGTTGATTGTGCACGAGACGGAGCCAGCCGGCTATCCGTATCTCACGGTGATCAACAGCTGGGGCCGCGAAAACTTTGATGTGAACGTGCCGGGCGGACCCGCGGGTCGCGTGCAGGTGGAAGGATGGATCTCTCGCGGCTACGCTGACACGCTGTTTGCCAATGCGGGGCTCAACTTTGATTCCCTGAAAACACTGGCGGCGACCAGAGCGTTCGCTCCGGTTCCACTCAATGCAACCGCGAACTTCACCATCACGAATAGCGTGCGCGAAGTGCAGTCACGCAACGTGGTCGCCAGGCTTGAAGGATCGGATCCGGTGTTGAAAGACGAGTACGTGGTGTACACGGCGCACTGGGATCATCTCGGCCGCGACACCATGCATCAGGGCGACCAGATCTTCAATGGTGCATTGGACAACAGCACAGGCACCGCGTCGTTGATCGAAATCGCCGGTGCGCTCGCCGCGCTGCCCGAACGAGCGCCTCGCTCGCAACTGTTCATCGCCCTGACCGCCGAGGAACAAGGGTTGCTCGGTGCGAAATGGTACGCGGAAAACCCGTTGTATCCGCTCACCAAAACGGTGGCCAACATCAACATGGATGGCGCGAATCAGTGGGGACGCACGCGCGACATCACCGTGGTTGGTTTAGGAAACAGCTCGCTCGATGATGTGTTGCGATCTGTTGCGACGGCGACGAACCGTACGCTCTCACCTGACCCCGAACCGTCAAAGGGCTATTTCTTTCGCAGCGACCACTTCGAGTTCGCCAAGAAGGGGGTTCCCGCGCTCTACATCAACGCAGGCAGCGATTTCATCGACAAGCCCGCGGGCTTCGGCAAATCCAAGCGAGAGGAATACGTTGCCAACGACTATCACAAACCGAGTGACGACATCAAGGCCGATTGGGACCTGAGCGGCGCGGCCGACGACGCCCGCGCATTGCTTGAAGTCGGATGGCGCGTCGCGCATATGCCAACGTGGCCCACGTGGAGCTCCGGGGCCGAGTTCAAGGCCGCACGCGATTCATCGCTCGCGAAGGCAAAACCGTAGCGACATGGCGGGACAACGGCGCAACGTGTAATCCGCCGTTGTCTCGCCGATGGCACCGTCGCTAAATTCGGCGCAGTTGGCGTGGTGGCAGAGTGGTTGAATGCACCGGTCTTGAAAACCGGCGGACCCGAAAGGGTCTCGTGAGTTCGAATCTCACCCGCGCCGTAATCCGCACGTGTTGTTCCATGTGAGCTGCAACAATCAACAGCCCGAGACGCCGCCCTGGCGGCCTCGGGCTGTTCGTTTGTATCGCACACCGAAGTTACTTGACCGGGTGCCATAAATCATATATGGTAACCATATGAGTGAGCCAGCCAAAACCACCGTCTATCTCGACCCGGTCGACTACCGACGCCTCAAGGCGCTGGCCAAGGCGCAGGGGCGGCCCACGGCGGCATTGGTGCGCGAGGCCGTGTCCGAATACGCGCTTCGGCACGCCGCGCCCGTGCTCCCCTCTAGTATTGGTGCGGGCAGCAGCGGTCGTGGTGACCTGTCTACGCGCGCGGAAGCGCTGCTCGATGGTATGGGCCGCGACGAGTGATCGTGGCCGACACGGGCGCGATCGTCGCACTGGTCGATCGCGATGACCAATACCACGCCGAAGTCGCCGCCCTGTTCGAACGCGACCCGTCCGCGTGGGTCATTCCCAGCGTGATTCTGGCGGAAGTCGACCATCTTATTGGGAAGTATCTCGGCGAGAGCGTGGCCGCCGCCTTCATGAACGATCTCGCCCACGGCGCCTTCACGGTGGAGTGGGGTGAGGATGGCGACTTGAAGCGCGCCGCCGAACTGCGAGCGCAGTACGCCGCTCTTGAGCTCGGACTCGTGGATAGTGTTGTCGCGGCCATGGCCGAACGCTTGCGCGCCTCGGCGATCGCAACACTCAACCTGCGCGACTTCGGCGCGCTGTCGCTTTATGGTCGGCCCAAGTTGTACCCTCGCGATTTGTAGTTGCCAAAACATCACATCGCGACGATCCTATCCAGCATGACCGCTCCTTCAACTTCTCCGCCGCTCGGCGCGCCGGCTGTGACCGCTCCCAGCGGTACGATTTCGCGGGCGCAGATTGCCCCCGATGCGCGCGAGTTGCGAAGTGTGTTTGTCGTGGCGGCAACGGTCATCGTTGCGCATGTCTTCAATGCTGGCCCCCTGCTCTTCGAACGCTGGTTACCCACCACGCTCTCGACCGCCACGCCGCAGCAAACGTTGTTCGTGGTGGCGGCCAGCTTTTTCCCGTGGCTGCTTGGTCAGCTGGTTCTCTCCTTCGCGTTTTCACGTCGCTGGCTACCGCGTGCGCATGAGCGACTGCTCGAACCCAGCGTCATTGCTTCGTGGGTTACGCTCGCCGGAGCCGCAGGCGTTGCGCTATTTCTGGGCCGCGCAGAACTGTGGCCCTGGGCGTGGGCGTCAACGGCGCCAGAGACTGGCGTATTGATTACACAGTTTGTCACGAGTCAGCACTATCTCGCACTTGGCCTGTGGTTCGTGTGTGCGTGTTTGATCGTGCCGCTCATTACAGAACTGTTCTTTCGGTATGCCTTGATCGAGTATCTGATCCTGCGCGGCGTCACGTGGCTCAAAGCGGTGGTCATCTCCGCGGTGCTGTTTGGCGCCACGTACCTGATGGCCGTTTTCTCCGCCCCGGTGCCATCGCTGCAACAGGCGGGCATTGCGACTGTGCTCGGTGTCGTGCTGGGCACGATCGCCGTTCGTGGAAGACGCGGACGCGGACTCGGGTTGGCATTGATCGCGCACGGTACCTTTGTGGCATTCGAACTGGGTGTGCTGATTCGTTCGCTTCCGACAGGTTGACCCGGACGCCTCGTACCGTCAGATTGGAGGTTGCACCACAGAACGGCCGGTTACGCAGCAAAACGTCGCTGCAGACACCGTTTAGGAGGGATGGCCGAGAGGCTGAAGGCACCGGTTTGCTAAACCGGCATAGGGGTAACACCCTATCGCGGGTTCGAATCCCGCTTCCTCCGTTGCGCGGGTCCGCCAATTTGCTGGTGGGCCCGCGTCGTTTTTTCCAGTCGACATGTTGTCGAATTTGATTTTGCCTTCCGCCGGGCTCGGCCCCGGGTTTTCATGACTGACAACGCTTCATCGGCCGCGAACGAGGCCGCTCCGGCCATTCGGCCGCGCGTTCGTTTCGCTCCGTCACCCACGGGGTATTTGCACGTGGGTGGTGCGCGCACCGCGCTTTTTAACTGGCTCTACGCGCGCAAATACGGCGGGCAGTTTTTGCTGCGCATTGAAGACACCGACCGGCAGCGCAGCACGGAAGAAAGTACGCGCGCAATTTTCGAAGGACTCGCGTGGCTTGGTCTCGACTACGATGAAGAGGTGGTCTTCCAGGGGAGCAATCTCGCGCGTCATCAGGCCGATGTCGAAGCATTGCTTGCCTCAGGCGCGGCGTATCGCGATTTCACCCCACCCGCTGAACTGGAGCGTCAGCGGGCCGACGCTGAAGCGCGCAAAGTACCGTTCTCGTTTGATCGCGCGTCGGCAGACTTGCCCGCCGATGTTGTGGCGCAAAAGCTCGCGGCCGGCGAACCGCACGCCGTGCGCTTTCGTGTGCCCGACGGCACCACGGAATGGTTCGACGCAGTGCACGATCGCATTGCGTTTCCGAACAAGGACATTGAAGACTTTGTGATCTTGCGGTCGGATCGCACGCCGGTGTACAACCTGGCCGTTGTGTCCGACGATATCGCGATGCGCATTACCATGGTCATGCGCGGAGACGATCACATCTCAAATACACCCAAGCAGATTCTCCTCTATCGCGCGCTGGGTGCCCCGGTACCGGAGTTTGCCCATGTGCCCATGATTCATGGCACCGACGGCAAAAAGCTGTCAAAGCGTCACGGTGCAACTGCGGTTGGAGATTACCAGCATCTCGGTTTGTTGCCGAGCACCATGCTCAACTTCCTTGCGCTGCTCGGCTGGTCTCCGGGAGACGACACCGAAGTGATGCGCATGGAAACACTGCTTGAAAAGTTCTCACTCGACGGACTGCAGAAAAAGGCCGCCATCTTCGATCCGCAAAAACTGGATTGGATGAACGGACAGCATTTGTCGCTGATGCCGCTCGATGAAGTCATGCCGCATGTATACCAGGCCTTCGAACGACTCGGTGTCGCGACGCGCGCGGAGTTGGAAGGGCGCGACGAATGGTTCCGCGGCCTCGTGGAGTTGCTGCGCGTACGCGCGCGTACCGTCGACGACATTGCGAATCAGTCCACGCCCTACTTCGTGGAAGACGTCACGTACGACGCCGACGCGGTTTCCAAACAGTGGCGTGATGCGAGTGCGTCGGCGGAAATTCTGTCGGCGACGCGCGAGCGACTGGCTTCTCTGGCCGTGTGGGACACGGCGAGCATGGAAACGGCGCTGCGCACACTCGCTGAAGAGCTCAACATTTCGGGCGGCAAGATCTTTCAGCCGCTGCGTGTCGCGCTCACCGGACTCACGGTGAGCATCGGCATTTTTGATGTGTTGCTCTACGTGGGTCGCGAACGGTCACTGTCCCGACTTGATAACGCCGTGCGCTGGCTCAAGCAGGATATGCCGGCCTGACGCACGAACGGCTCACGGACGACTGCTGCCTCCCGGCGGCACTTCGTTCGTTGAGCCGGACGCGGGGCGCACTGGCTGCGCGTTCATGGCCCGTTTTTGCGCGCGCTCCCGATCACGGCGTTCGCGCAACTCTTGTACAAGCATCTTGAACTGATCATTGCCGGGTCCGGCATCGCGGAAGCGCGCGATATCAGACTGGGCGTATGACAGCCGTCGTGCGCGCTCCGACGACGTGGGATTGCCGCTCATGGCCTGCTGTGCGCCGAGCGGAAGCAGTCCGAGCAACGCACTGGGAATCGTCACTTTGCCCAGTCGAATGCCCGACGGATCAACGCCCCACGTGCGTCCTTGACTGTCTTTCTTTGTCCACGATGCCGTGGTTGCGCCAACGCCGCGAATCACACGCAACGAGTCGAGTGAATCACGCGCCGAACCGAGCGCCCAGTTCATAACGCTGTCAAGCTCACGAGCTCCCGCATAGCCGCCAGCTGACGCCGCGCGAACCTCGTCGCGCAGCTCGCGCAAGTCGGTCATCGTCCACAAACGTGAGTCCGCGCGAGGCACCAGCCCAACCACGGCGGCCTCGGCGGCGGGAAGTCGATTGACAATCGGTCCACTGTCCGTGCGCGGCGCCACGAGCGGCCCCGGCAAAGCCGCGACAGCGTTCGGCTCGGCGAGTACCGGGCCCCGGCTGGGAGCGGGCGCCGCCGCGGGTCGAGATGGCTCGCGTGGCGCGACTTCTTCCGGCTTGGGTGGCGGCGTGGTCTCAACGAACGTGACGCGCTCGACCGCCTTCTCTTCTGGCGCAAAGCCGAAGTAATCGCGAAAGCCGGTATCGAACGTGATGGCCCGCAGCAGCACAATCGCAATGACAAGGTGCGCAACAACGGCGATGGCCACAGCGCGTGGATTGCGCTGGTTACCGGGCTTGAAGCCACCGATGGTAACCGGACCGCGAGCGCGCGCCGATTTGGGCTGTCCCGGAGTCGGGGCAGCCGCACGGCTTTGCTGCTCGCGATCCTGCGAATTTGGAGGGACGGCCATAACTAGTCAGTACCCATTCGGCGCCCGATCGTTTCCCTGCAGAACGCGATCCTGCGCCACAAAATCACCGTGCAACAACCGGATTGGAGACACGACTGATACCCTCGATCTCCACATCCACGCGATCACCTGGGGCAAGCGGCCCCACACCGGCTGGAGTTCCCGTGGCCACGATATCGCCTGGCTCCAGTGTCATGATTCCCGAAATGTATGCCAGCAACATGGGGATCGCGAACACCATCTGCGACGCCATACCCCGCTGGCGCTCTTCACCGTTCACTCGCGTCACGACTGTTATCGAGTCGAGGCGGTTCGGCACCGGACCGGGTGCGCCGATCGGGCAGAATGTGTCAAAGCCCTTGGCCCGCGTCCACTGCCCGTCAGATTTTTGCAGGTCGCGCGCGGTCACATCGTTGAGCGCCACAATACCGGAAATCGCACGGAGCGCTTCGTCTTCTGTAGCGTCTCGCAGGCGAGCACCGACTACGACTCCGATCTCTCCTTCGAACTCGACCTGACTGGACGCCGCCGGCAATCGAATCGCGTCCCCTGCCCCGATCAGCGTAGAAGGTGGCTTAAGGAACAGCAACGGGAACGTTGGGACATCGTTTCCGAGCTCGGCGGCATGCGCGCGGTAGTTGCGACCGACACACACGATTTTGGACGGCGTGAGCATGCGTAAGCGTCTGGCGTTGGTGTCAGGAGCGATCTTCGTGCTCAAAGAACGAACGAATCTCGGAATGTATGGTGCCCCACGCGCCGGAGATACGTCGCGCTGGTGGCAACGCGTCGAGCAGGCCGCGTCCGTAGCGCTTGGTGATCACCCGTGGATCGCTGATTACCACCACCCCACGGTCGCTCGCCGTGCGCACCAACCGGCCGAACCCCTGCTTGAGCCGGAGCGACGCATGCGGCAGCATGTACTCCACGAACGGATTGCCGCCGCGTGCCTCGATGGCTTCACACTGCGCCGCAACCACGGGCTCGCTCGGCACACGAAATGGCAACTTGGAAATCAGCAATGCGCGCAGTGCTCGTCCCGGTACGTCAACGCCTTCCCAGAATGACGCGGTCCCGAACAGAACCGCCCGTCCCGCATCGCGGAATCGCTTGAGCAACACATCGCGTGCTTCGTCTTCGCCATGCACGAGCAGCGGCCAACGGGCATCAAGCCCTTCGTCGCGCCACCAGGTCGCGGCAGCACGCAAATCACGATGACTTGTAAACAGGCCGAACACACCACCATCGGCCGCCCGCACCAGGTCGCGCAGCTGACGGTGAACGGCGTCCGCATGACCAGACGGATTTTCGTTTGGCGCTGGCAGGTCGGTGGGAATCGCGAGCAGCGCCTGTCGCGCGTAGTCGAACGGTGACGGAAACACATCGGTGTGTACCGACCGACGCGATTTCTTCTTTGGTGCGGGCTGCACGTCCGTAGCGGCGGCAGTGGCTGGTGCCTCTTCACTCAACCCCAATCGTTCGCGCAAAAAATCGAAGCCGCCATTTGTCGCGAGGGTGGCACTCGTCACGATCGCGGTTTCCACGCGATCAAAAAGATCCGCGCGCAGAATGGGTGCAAGATCAAGCGGCACCGCGTGCGCGGCCACATTGCGATCGGGCCCCGGTTTTCCTGAGAGCTCCAGCCAACGCACCATCGGATCACCGCCGGCCGCAGGTCGCAGTGCCTGCACGAGCGAGTCGGCAGCGCCTTCAAGCCGGCGTCCTACACCGCGAAGTTCGCCGATCGTTGTCGACAACTCTTCGGCCTTCTTTTCATCACTTTCAATGCGTTCGCGCACGAGACGCAGTCCATCATTGATCAACGAGACTTCGCGCAGCAAATCCGTGAACGTTGCATCGAGTCCGTCGCGCCACACACGGTGCTGCTGAAAGTTCTCATCGAGACGCAGCGCGCCCATTGCCGGCTGCGACTCGAGCAACTCCTGCAGCTGATCAAACAGTCGCTGCGCCAACTCACGCGCGCGATGCGTGCTTGGCGCGAGACGTTCGCGTACCAGATCGAGACTCGCGGTGCTCAATAAATCGCTGGTGGCGGCCAACCGCGTCGCGAGGACTGGTAACAATCCTTTGTTGCCGCGTCGCTCCAAACGGCCGAACAAACGCGCGATTCCGCGTCGCGTGACGGACACACCAAGGTGACTCGACGCCGCATCTTCGAGATGATGACCTTCATCGATAATCACGCGCTTGTACGACGGCAGCACGGCCGCGTCATCCCAGTTGTTTGCGGCGCGACGCACGGCGACATCAGCCAACAGCAAATGATGGTTGACCACCACCACATCGGCGAGTGACGCCTGCTTGCGCGCTTCGAAGAGAAAGCAGCCGTCGTAGTGCGGGCACTTGAGGCGACCGCATAAATCTGGCTCGGCGGCCACCTCATCCCACACATCCGGTCGCGGCGGTGTGGCCAGATCCGCAATCGTACCGTCGGCGGTGTGTTTGGTCCAACCAACAATGGTCTCAAGTTCACGTGCGCCAGCGTCATCGAACAGCGACGCGCCCGACGCCGTGGCTTGTTCGAGGCGTTGCAGACACACGTAGTTACGCCACCCTTTGAGCAACGCAAACTTCACGTCCTGATCCTGCAACGCGCCGGCAAGAAACGGCAGGTCTTTGTTTACGAGTTGTTCTTGCAACGTGATCGTCGCGGTCGAGACAATCGTGCGTTCATCGTTGCCTGCAGCCCAGCGAAGCGCCGGTACCAGGTAGCCGAGTGATTTGCCAACACCGGTACCAGCCTCGAGCAGCGCAATGCCTTTGTGATTGAACGCATTGGCCACCGCTTTCGCCATCGCGCGCTGGCTCGGCCGATCTTCGTACCCGAACGCACCCGCGGCGCGCATGTCCGCAGCAATGGGCCCGCGTGGGCCGAGCGTTTCGTCGAGCGCGTCAAGCGCAATTGCGCTGTTTTTCGCGGGCGCCGGTACTTCGGTCACGACGTACAGCCGAGTGGCGTCGTTATCAACAATGGCAAAGCCGACGCCATTGCCATGCACGCGCGCTGCTATCTCGAGATCCGCGTCACTCGGTTCCAGCAGACCGCTGGGATGGTTGTGCACAAACATGTCACCGCGCTGCGCAACGCCTGGAAGGGCGAGCACACTGCGAATGTCACCGCGCGCCACCACGCGAGCAGACTGAATGATCCCGTCGGCATCCAGCGTGGACACGAAACACACTTCGTTTCCACCGGCAAGCTTGATGGCGGTCTTGATGGTCGCGGCGGCACCACGCGAAATGCGGGCCTCGCCGATCACGTCTTCCGAGGCTTCTTCTTGGCCGCGGGGAACAGCACGTTGTTGAGAATCAAACGATACGCCGGTGAGTTGGGATGCATGGACAGATCGGTGGGCGCACTGCCGATGGCATGCTGCGGATCCTCAGGATCGTGCCCACCGAGAAACGTCCACGAACCCTGTCCGTAGTCTCCGTGAATGTACTTTACCCACGGTGCACCTTCTTCCGACGCGAGTACGGTGACGCCTGGCTTGAGCACGCCCTTGTTGAAACTCGTCGTCACGCCGAAGAAGTCGGGAATATTGGTGCGGTGATTCTGTACAAGCATTGCCGCCACGGGATCGAGCTTGGCCGAAAAATCAAACAGCGAAAAGCTTCCAAGCGGCTGCCGACGCGCGGGCACGTTCACCTGATGTCCATCAATATCGCTGAGCGCATTGACGTACGGTGACGGTTCAATACGGGCGTTACGAAACGCAAAGCTTCGCGGCCAGTCGAGGCGCGCGTCTGCATCGCTGTCGACCGGCGTGCCGTCGGAGAATGGTCCGGTGATGTCCACGTTGAACGCCGCCATCGCGAGATCGAGCGATTCGGTGGCGCCGCACATGGCAAACAGAAAGCCGCCCTTTTCCACGAATGTGCGAATGCCATCGGCCACGCTTTTTTTGAGCGCGGGCACGTGCGGCAGTTTGAAGCGTGCGGCCGTTGCTTCATCGCGCTGACGCTGCGCGATGAACCACGGGGCATCACGATACGCGAGGTACAGTTTGTTGAACTGTCCCGTAAAATCTTCGTGGTGCAAATGCACCCAGTCGTATTTGCTCAGGTCACCGTTCAGCACGTCATCGTCCCAGATCGACTCGAAGTCAATGCCGGCGTACGTGAGTGCAAGCGTGACGGCGTCGTCCCAGGGTGGCTGATCCTTGGGGCGATAGATGGCAACGCGCGGCGCGCGCTCGAGCACAACCGCGTCCATGTTGCCGCCGGCGATTTCCGAACGGATGCGCACCACATCGCGATCGGCAATGGGCTCAATGGTCACGCCATCAAGCGCGGCACGCCGGCGCAAGTCGGCCGCGTCAGGGAGCAGAAACGCACCACCGCGATAGTTGAGCAGCCACTCCGCGCGCTGCGTGGCCTTGATCGCCTGAAAGGCCAGCCCGTACGCCTTGAGATGATTGCGTTGCGCGTCGTCCATGGGCACAAGCAACGACTGCGCGAACACGCTCGGCGCGAGCACGGCAACCAGCGCCACGCCGGCCGCAACAACGCGTATCGAATGTTGCATCAATCGTCTGATCATTGGTGTTCCTCCGGCACGCGACCGCGTAACCGCTCAAGTTCCCGTCGCGCTTGTGGCACCATGGCACTTCCCGGATGGTCAATGAGCAACGTTTCGTAACGAGTGGTCGCCGTCGCGGTATCGCCCGCACGCACCGCCGCTCTCGCCAACTCCAGCAAGGCTTCTGGCACTTCTGGCGCACTCGCGTGCTGCGACACGATACGTGTCCAATATCGCACAGCGTCGGCGGTTGTGCCGAGTGACGTTGATACGCGAGCGGCCGTCGCGAGCAGCGCCGGTGCGGCATCGGGCAGGCTGTCGGCCAGTCCCGCAAAGCGAACAGCCGCATTGGCGCTGTCTCGTCGCGCGAGTGCGAGAAATGCGGCCCCCAAACCCGTGTGGGCCGGCATCCTGGTTCGTGCGAGCACGGCCAACGCATCGGTGAGTGACGCGTCGCGTGTAGTGGCGCGCACCAGTCGTTTGCGCGCCTCTGTCAAATCACCGTCGTAGAGGGCTAACCATCCGATCACTTCGTCATCATCCAGGTCACCTGCCCTCGCAGCCACCTCGCGCGCGCGCTCCACGTTGCCCGTGCGCAACCAGGCACCCACCAGCGGTCGCGCCAACTCCGCGCGCTGTTGGGGGTCAAGATACTGGTCGAGTGCGGCAACTCGTTTCGCCGCCTCCTCTGCGCGCCCGAGCTCACCCAACGCGCGCACTTCGAGACGCAGCAGGCTCCGGGCGCGATCGGCCGGAGATCGTCCGTTCGCTGCGCGGGCAGCGAACGCAAGCGCGCCTTCGGCGTCTCCCGCCGCCAGCGACGCTTCGGCCGCGCGTTCTGCCACGGCCGGCTCGGGCGTGCGCTCGTACAACGCGCTCCACACATCGCGCGCTACGGACCACGAGTTCATCGCTTCGGCACGTTCCGCAAACTCTTTCCACGCCACGGTGCTTGAGTCATCCGTGCGCGCTTCGGCGAGCGCGGCCCAGCCCCGCCTCGGATCGCCCCAACCAGTCTCCAGTGCGGCGAGCACACGCCGCGGCAACAGCTGAATAGGCGCTGCACTCAATGCGCGGCGCACCGAATCGCGTGCGGTTTCCGGCGCACGCTGCAACGAAAACGTGGCCGCCATTTCCATCCACGGCATGTCCTGAATCGCCGCACGCCACGCCAGCGCCGCATCGTTCCAACGATCCAGTGTGGCGGCAATCTGCGCCACTTCACCGGCCAACTCATTCCGGCCACCGAGCGCACGCGCGGCATCGGCGAGCACACTGTCGGCTGTGAGCGTGCGACCCATCGACATCAACGTGCGCACGTATTCTCGCCACGGTGATGCATCATCAGGGGCCGCGCGCCGCCACGACACGAAGGCCGCGCGAAGGTCGGACTCGCGCGACGCCGTCGACAACGCACGAAATTGGATGCTGCGCGCAACCGGGTCTGCCGGGCGACGCAGCAGCACATCGTCGACCACCGGAATGATCGAATCGCGCAACGCGAGCTGATGCCACACGCGCTCGAGGCCCAGCAGTGCGAGCGCGATCTGATCCGCATCGTCGCCACCCGCGAGCGCGCGCGTGAGCAGCGCTCGGTAGGCAGCCGCCGCTTGCGGGTATCGCGCGGAATCTTCGAGCGCGATTGCCGCGGAGACCGGATCTTGCGCGGCGGCACTTTGCGACGGTACGACACACGCACCAATCACTGCTCCGGCCAGCGCGCAGCACGATCGGCGTGCGCGTTGCCAGAACTTGATCACGGCGGCGTGGCGTTCAGCCGTCGGAAATACTCGTACACCAGTCGACGCTCTTCCGGCGACAGGGTGCGCAGATCATTCCATGTGGGCGGCGCGAAGCGTACGCCGTCCTTCCCGCTCGTTGCACCCGTTGCCGCGCTCGTGCCGCGACCAGTACCCGCGCGCGCTTCACGCGCCCCCTGATCGTCGCGTTCGTTCTGTTCAAGGAAACGACCGGCGTCCAGCATACGACGATACAACTGCTGCTGACGCGCGGCGACCGCGGGATCAGTGACACCACGATCGAGGGCCTGCGCAACCTGCTGCGCTTCACGCGCGAGTGCTTCGAGACGACCGGTGGGATCAATGTCGGCGACATCCTGCAGTCCATCAGCCACACTTTTCTGCTGCCGCGCAAGTGCACGCGCCTGCTGCTGTCCCTGTTGTCCCTGCGCCCCGCCTGGCATCATCGACAGCCCTTGCATCTGGCCGTTGAGTGAACCCTGCTGTTCAGCCAGTTGCTTCATCTGCTCCATCATCTCACCAAAACCAGACGCGGAGTTCGCGTTGTTCACGCGCTCACGATCTCGTACGAGAGACGACAGGGCCTGATTGAGCGCCTGCGCGGCATCACGCATGGCGCTCTGTGCCTGTTCACCGCCACCCGGCTGCCCCGACGCATTCATCGACTGCGCAGCCTGCTGCACTTTTTGCTGCGCTTCGGCCATGGCTCGCTGCGAACGCTGCGAGAGCAACGCGGATCCACGTCCAGCCTGCTCGAGCCGCTCAGCCGCTTGCTGCACACCTTGCTGCACTGCGCCTTGCTCGCCCTGCATCCCCTGCGCATTGCCCTGCGACTGCGCCTTATCCGCGAGTTGCGACTGCTGACGTGCAAGTTGCGCCGTTTCGTTGATGCTCTGATCGAGTTGTTTGGACAGATCCTGTTTCCACGCGTCAACCTGCGCTTCGCGAGCGGCCGCGAGCTGGTCGGCGGCGCGGTCCATGGCGTCGGCAGCGCGTTCGGCTTGCGCGGCCGGATCCTGCTGACCGCCTTGCTGCCCGCCCTGTTGCCCGCCCTGCTGGCCGCCTTGCTGGCCGCCTTGCTGTCCACGCTGCGGTTGGCCCTGTTGTCCTTGCTGGCCTTGCTGCTGGCCTTGCTGTTGCTGACCCTGCTGCTGGCCTTGCTGTTGCTGCCCCTGCTGCCGCTGACCTT
>JBHYGA010000005.1:0-641312 GCA_051859245.1 Gemmatimonadaceae bacterium | reverse complement strand
GCTGCTGCTGCCCCTGCTGCTGCTGCCCCTGCTGCTGCTGCCCCTGCTGCTGCTGCCCCTGCTGCTGCTGACCCTGCTGCTGTGGCTGACCTTGCTGCTGCCCCTGCGGCTGCGCCGCGTCACGCGCGCGCATCTGCTCCGCGGCCTGACGCATTGCATCGCTCGCCGTCTGCACATCCGGCTGCGCCTCCTGCGTCTTCTGCGAACCCGCCTGCG
This sequence comes from Gemmatimonadaceae bacterium, assembly GCA_051859245.1. Lineage (GTDB taxonomy): Bacteria > Gemmatimonadota > Gemmatimonadetes > Gemmatimonadales > Gemmatimonadaceae > JAABRT01. Next base: position 641,096 of record JBHYGA010000005.1, on the reverse strand, counting down.
CCCCTTCCTTGCGCAGTCGTTCCGTCAACGCCTCAACTTCCTGCTCCAGGCGACGACTGCGATCCGCCAGTTGACGCGCATCGCGCTCCTGCTGCTGTTGTTGCTGCGCCGACGGCTGCGAACCAGCCTGCGACTCGCGCTGATTCCCACGCGGCTTTGACTTGGACAGTTCATCCGCCAGCTTGCGATCCGCGGCGGCGACTTCTTTCGCTTCATCACGCAACGTTTCCATGGCGCCTTCGAGCGCCGCACGCTTGAGCATCTCCGCCGACTTCTCCAGCTGCTCGCGCATTTGCCGCTGCTGTTCCGCCAGCTGCTCCAGCGATTGCTTGACTTCATTGCCGCTCAACCGATCAGACGCCTGCTCCAACTGCTGCAGCTTCTGCTGCATTTCGGGAGTCATCGCTTCACGCAACATGCGCTGCAATTCCTGAAAGCGATCGTTCAGCGCCTTGTCCATCGCACCCGCATCAGACAGACGCTGCTCCAATTCCTTGGCGCCTTCACGCAGCGCTTCCACACGATCGCCGAGATCACGCTGCTGCTGCGCGATCGCCTTCATCTTCTCGGCTTGTTCGTACGACATCGCACCACTCTTCGCGCCGTCCGGCGACGACTGTCCGCTCGGCGAGTTCTGCGTTTCGCGACTGTTGCTCTGCAGTTCGCGCGAACGCGACGCATCGGTTGTACTGCGCTGCAACTCGCGCTCAGCCGCCGAAATGGCGGCCGCACGTGACATCAGCGAATCGGCGAGTTCGCGCGCGAGGCTGCGCTGCTCCTCCGCGCTCGGCACGCGCAACACAAGACGTCGACTCTCCGTGCGCTGGCGCCACGGCGAATCATCAATCGCCTGCGCCACCACCACGAGCTTGTCGCCCGCTTCCAGTCCGCGTCCGCCAATGGTGAGATCATGCACGCCGTCCCACATCGGGCCCACATCACTGGAGAGCACAACACGCGTTGTAACGTCACGCGTACCATCGGCTTTTTCGCGCTGAATCGTGAGCGCAAGCTGCGACAGGCCATGATCGTCACGCGCGGCCAACGCCAGTCGCATACTCCCTTCGCTGGCAATCGTCGTATCGGTTGACGGCGAAAGGAAAATCACCTCGGGCGCACCATCAGGAATCATCGCAATGGCAAGCGGCGCTGGCACTTCGACCGGCAGCCGCGAACCGTCGGCACGCGCGGTCGCCTCTGCACGCCACTGCCACTCTGCATCGCCGGACACCACGATACGCGCGTCAATCGCCGAAGGGCCCATGGCCGTAAATGCCACCGTGTCCCGATCAGACACAAGCACCACATCACGCGCGCCGGAATACGCGACGGCTTGCAGTCGCAGTTCAGTACCTCGCGGTACGCGCAACACGCTGCCCGGCTCCAGTCGCTCCGTGGCGCGCGCGAGGTAGGGCGGATACACCGCGTCGATCTGCACATCGCCAATCCATCCGCGATCGCCCACAGCGATTGACCGCTCAAGCACCGGTGCACGACCATCATCAACACGCAGTGTCAGCGGTGAACGCACCGGACCGACATCCAGTGAGGCCAGTGACGTCGACGCATCAATCGGGACGACCACATCGCGCCACGCTTCACCTTCGGCGCGTAGCGACACCGTCACCTGCGCACGACCTTCGGCGCGGACGCGCACAACAAGCGGCATCCCGCGCGGCATTTCCGACGGCAATCCGTCAAACGCGAGTGATGGCAGCAACATGCCACGCCACGCATCGATCGGATGCAGAATCGCGGCGAAACCATCGCGTGCACGCACCGCAGAAGTCGTGAGCAGCACGACCGCCGCTCCGGTGAACGCCGCACCGATCATGGCCGAACGCGACAAGCGACGACGCATGGCGGGCATGAGCACCGGATGTTGTCCGAGCAATCGCTCGACATCCGCCGCCGCACGTGCACCGAGCGCGCCAGTGTCGGCGATTTCGAGAGCGCCGCGCAAAGACCCCGGGCGCAATCCTCGCTCACGCTCGATGCCGTGCGCTACCGCTTGCGTACTTTCCGGCGCAGGAACGTGACGCGACGCGATGCGATACGCGATGTACACGCCCACCAGAATCAACGCCCACACGACCAGAGGCACCGCGCGCGGCCACGTGAGATATCGACCATCGGAGAGCGTCCAAGCCGCCGCTGCCACCGACGCCGCACCCACCGCGACACCCGCCAGCCACTGCGTGAGTCGAGCGCGCGAGGAGAGCGCACGCGTTTCCCCGAGCACTCGTGACGACAACGTGGTGGGCGCACTCATGGGGTCACTCGGCTTGTGACAGCGTACATGAAGAGATTGACGCCCATGCGAAGCGCGCGTTCGTGAAGCTCCGGCGGATCGGCAGGATGTGTGCCTGGGTCTTCCCAGCCGTTGCCGAGGTCGCTCGACGTGCTGTAGAACAGCGCGAGCCGACCACCGATGTAGATGCCGAGTCCTTTTGCGGGTTTCCCGTCGTGCTCGTGAATCTTTGGCAGTCCGTCGGGAAACTCGTAGACCATGTGATAGATCGGATGACTGGTCGGCACTTCAACGAGCGGTCGATCCGGGAACGCACGCGCAATCTCCCGGCGAAACGATTCGTCGAGCCCATAGTTGTCATCCACATGCACAAATCCGCCCCGTACCAGATAATCGCGCAGCGCGGCGATCTCAGCGTCGTTCAGTTTGATCTCGCCGTGTCCCGTGGCGTGCACAAACGGGTACGAGAAGAGCGCCTCGTCGGTCAGCCGTACGCGCGCTTCGGTCCGCTCCACCGGCATTTTCGTGCGCTGTGCAATGGCCGCGAGAAGATTCGGCAAGCTCGATGGATTGGCATACCAGTCGCCGCCACCTTCGTATTGCAATCGCGCAATCGCCAGTCGCGGCACAGCACGCACGGTCACTTCTGTGGCGCGCGCGTTCGCGTTCAACGCGCTAGGTACGAACGCAATCAAGGCCATCGTGGTGCACGCAAGCGCACCCAGAACGGAACGCGTCAGCCGAATGCGCGGCGTGACCGCATCACGGATCATGAGCCAACCGGTAGGCAAGATTTCGCGCGACACCTTCACGCTCCATGAGCAACGTCATGATGGCCCGCGGCGCCAACCCGTCCGCGCGGAGCGCTCGAACAGTGTCGCGCAGGGAATCTTCGGTGGGAGCAACCGCGGCAGGTGCGGCTGACAGAACAATGACAATCTCGCCCCGGGGAGGGCTCTCGCTGTAGTACGCAGCGAGTGTCGCCAGCGTTCCGCGACGAAACTCCTCGAACCGTTTGGTCAGTTCGCGGGCCACCACGGCCTCGCGGTCAGGGCCGGCGATCTCCGCCAGATCCCCCAGTGTGTCGGCCAGGCGATTGGGCGATTCGTACAACGCCACGCTGTGCGGGCAGTGCGATGCCCAGCGCAGCGTGGCGTCGCGTTCCTTTCCTTTGCGGGGCACGAAGCCCAGGATCGTGCTGGGATGCGCCGGCAGTCCCGAAGCCACCAGCGCCGAGAGCGCCGCCGATGCGCCCGGCACCGGCACCACTCGCCCTGTGGCCGCCGCGACCGCGCTCACCAGACGTTCGCCCGGATCTGAGACCAATGGAGTGCCCGCATCACTGATCAATGCGAGCGCGGCGCCACCACGCAACTGTTCGAGGACCAACGGCACCGTACGCGCTTCGTTGTGCTCGTGCAACGCGACGGTGGGCGTGCGAATGCCGTAGCGCGCGAGCAGCGTGTGCGCATGCCGCGTGTCCTCGCACAAAATGCGGTCAACCGTTTGCAGCACCTGCAAGGCGCGCAACGAAATGTCCCCCAGGTGACCGATCGGTGTGCTCACCACATAGAGCACACCGGGTTCGACCGCCACGGGGGACATCCGGGCCGCCGCCGCTGCCGCCGCCTGCGCGGCAGAGTCGACGCCCGTTTCGTCTGTCAAACTGTGATCAGCCAGCGTGTTGCGTGAACTTCGCCTCGATCGCCGGGCGCGGCACCGCGCCCACGACCTGATCCACCAGCTTGCCGTTCTTGAAGAACAGAATCGTGGGGATCGAGCGGACGTTGAACTTCATCGCCGTCTTCTGATTGGAATCCACGTCGAGCTTGGCCACCTTGACCTTGCCCGCGTAATCTGTAGCCAGTGACTCCACGATTGGCGCGATCATGCGACACGGGGCGCACCAGGTGGCCCAGAAGTCGACCATCGCGAGCCCTTCGTGCGACTCGATTTCGGTGGCGAAGTTGTCGTCCGTTACTGCCAGTGCATTGGCCATCTGTGCTCCGTGCGGCGCCGTAGGTCGTGCGTACGACTGCTGACGCCGCTGCTCAAGATTAGAATTTGTAAAGACTCACCCATGACCAGTGCTGCCATGACCGAATCTCTCCGCCGCGGGACACGCATTGCCCACATTGGCATTGCCGTACGTGACCTCGACGAGCTGTTGCCCTTCTATCGCGACGTGCTGGGACTGCCCGACGTTCCATTGGACGATGCCGACGGCGCGGCCATTGCTGGACTCGCTGCCGGTGATTCGCTGGTCGAACTGCTCGAGGCCCGCACTGACAACTCGCCAATCGCGAAGTTTGTCGCCAAACGCGGCCCGGGCATTCATCACGTCTGTTTTAATGTTGACGATCTTGACGGCACGCTCGCGAAATGCCGAGCGGCCGGAGTCCGCCTGATCGACGAAACGCCGCGCCTTGGAGCAGAAGGGAAACGGATTGCGTTTCTCCATCCATCAGCCACGGGCGGCGTGCTCATCGAACTATCTGAATACTAGCGACTGGCCCAAACCGGGCCAGCGGCTCCCGCACCGTGACCTATCACGATTGGCGCGAGTTGGTTCCCGAACGGTCGGCGCGGAGTTCGATCACGCGGGTAGGGTCAGCGGCAGAAATCGCGCAGCGGCTCCATGTCCACAATCTCCACGAACCACCGATTCTCCGGACCCATGATCGTGGTAAATGATGTGGTGGCTTCAGACTGCTTCGTGCGCAGCTTTACCTGGAAGTCCTGTTTGCCGCCGGCCACGAGGCGCGGCTTGTCCACGGCGAAACCCCATGTCTCGTGATCGAGTTTGCACTGGATAATGATGAGACGCTTTTCCAGCTCGTCGCGGCCCATGAGTTCCCGCGCCGGCCCGCGCGAAGTGCCCCACACTGCAGACATCGTTTGGAGATCCTGTGCCTTTACGGCCCGCATGAACAGCTCCACCGACTCCTTGGCCGACGTGGCGCCAGCCGTACTACCGGCCAGCGGCGCCGGCGCGGTGCGCGACGACGTGCCGCCACCCGAGGTGGCGCTTGAGCAGGCACTGGTCACCAACGCCACTATCACGAAACCCGCTTTCAACACAGTCTTGCGCACCGCTTCCTCCTTCGCTGCATTACCTGCATGAATGACGCACGATTTTCCGCCGCGCCGGCTGACGCGAACGTAACGGCCACCAACAGCCCCAGCAATCAGCGCCCACCGGCGCTGCGTTTGTTCGTGAACATCGACCACGTGGCCACGCTGCGACAGGCCCGGCGCGGTGCCGAACCCGATCCGGTCGACGCCGCACTCCTCTGTGAAACGGCCGGCGCCGATGGCATTACCGCCCATCTGCGCGAAGACCGACGCCACGTGCAGGACGACGATATCGAGCGACTCGCCACATCCATTCGCACCGTCCTCAACCTGGAGTGCGCCGCGCTGGACGAGATGCTCGCCCTGGCTGAACGACTGCGCCCGCAAGAGGTGACTCTGGTACCCGAACGACGCATGGAAGTAACCACAGAAGGAGGACTGGACGTCGTGCGGAACGTCACAGAGCTGGCACTCGCCGTAACGCGACTGAAACGCGCCGGGGTGCGTAGTAGTCTGTTTGTCGATCCCACCATCGAGTCCGTCACCGCCGCTCACCGCATCGGTGCGGACGCCGTGGAACTGCACACCGGAACGTACGCCCATGCCCCGAATGATCCTCGCACACTCGAGAGCCTGCGGGTCGCCACGCTGCACGGCCGCTCGCTCGGCCTCGCCGTGCACGCCGGACACGGTCTGACCGTGCACAATGTCGGGCCGGTGGCCGCCATTGAGGGCATCGAAGAGCTGAACATCGGTCACTCGATTGTGAGCCGATCCGTTTTTGTTGGTCTCGCTGAGGCGGTCCGGGAAATCCGGCACGCCATGGACCTCGCCCGAGCCCCTCGCGCATGAGTACGCCTCCCGCCCTGCTTGCGTTCTTTCGTCAGGAAGCTGGCGAATACCTCGATCGTCTCGATCAACTGCTGGCGAACGACGAGACAGACGCCCCCGATGCGGCCACGTTTCTGGCGCAGTCACGCGCCCTGCGCGGCGCCGCGAGCATGACCAAGCTCACCGGGCTGCCGGAACTGGCGTCTACCATGGAACGCATCGCGGGCGGGCTGCGTGACGGCGAGTTGCGCTGGGATCAGCGGCTGCATTTTGCGGTGCGGGGTGCGCTCGCTTCATTGCGCGCCCTGACCGAGCACGCCGAGCATTGGACCGACGAACACTCACGCTCGGCGCGCACCAGCTCCGTGGCCCTCGCCGCGGTGGCGGCCGGCTACCTCTCCTCCCTCGCGCCCGCGGCATCGCCAGCCTCACCGGTGGTGCCGATCGCGCGACTGTTTCCAGATGACGGCGCGCCCGGCATTGTGCAGCGCAATCCCGAACCTCCGATCACGCTGGCTGAACGCTTTCGTACCGATCTGGCGGCCGCCGCCGACGGCGTTGATCGCGAAGCCGCCAACCTGGCCACGGGTGAGCGTGGCACGCAACAACTCGCGTTGACCGATGCGCTGCGGCGCACGCTGCTGGGGCTCTCAGATGTAGCCGACAGCTACGGCGCCACTTCGATCGCCGGCCTGGCCATGCGCATGGCGCGATCGTCCATGCAACCGCCGGCCGAGCGCGTCGCCATTCAGGCGTTCGCGCGACTGTTGATGGATCGTGAGCTGTCAGATCATGAGCTCGCCGCCCGCGTCCGTGAGCATGGCACGACCTGGCCCGGTACGGACGCCACGCCGTCTGCCCGCCCGGCCATTGCGGCCTCCACAGGGAATGCAACCGACGCGCGTGCGCCCGAGGTGCGTGCACCCGAAGTGCGCATGCCCGAAGTGCGCATGCCCGAAGTGCGCATGCCCGAAGTGCGCGCCACACCGGCGCGCGTTTCGGCCGTGCAGTCGGTATCAATGCGGCCAACAGTGATCAACGCGCCGGTGATCAGTGCCACGCCCGCGCGTGCGGTCGCCGCGAGAACGCCGGTGGCGAGTGATCGTGTGGCGAGTCCCGCCATCTCGAGCCCCGCCATCACGAGCGCCGCCACCGCGACGCCCGCGGAGAGCAACGAGATCGTGCCAATTGAATCGCTGCTCTACAACGGGAACGCCGCACTGCAGCGTGCGCGTGTTGTGCGCGATGAACTACGCGCCGCCTGGCAGCGGGCGGGCGGAACATCGCTCGATCCCACCACGGCATCGTTGATTGACGAGTTAAGCGATCTGCTTGATCTCGCCGTGGCGCGCTAGGATCTGAATGTGAAGCTGAATTGGAAGGTTGCGCTGGGCTTTGGCGTCAGCGCGCTCTTTTTGTGGTTGGCATTTCGCGCTGTTCCACTCGGCAACGTGATCGATGTGCTACGGGCGTCAAACCCGTGGCTCTTTGCGCTGTGTGCGGTGGTCGCCACGCTGATTTTTCCACTGCGCGCCATTCGGTGGCAGTCGATTCTGCAACCCGTCGCGGGACACATTCCGTTTGGTCCGCTGTGGCGCAGCACGGCGATCGGCATGATGGTGAACAATCTGGTGCCAGCTCGCGCTGGCGAGGTGGCGCGAGCGCTCGCACTGTCGCGCGAAGTACCTCGCGTCTCATTCACCACATCACTCGCCTCGCTCGCCGTCGATCGCATATTCGATGCGATTGTTTTGCTCGCGCTCATGTTTGGCGCGATGCTCTCGCCGGCATTTCCGGCAGGCGCGGAGCTAGCGGGAATGACCGTGCCGCAGTTCGCGGTTGCCGGTATCTCCGGCGTGCTCGTGCTGCTGCTCGCGTGTTACGTCGCGGTCCTCAATCCCGCACGCATGCTCAGCGTGGTCCGCTCCATCGCGGATCGTGTCGTACCACGCTTCGCGGCACGTATTGAGGGTTTTGCTGATCAAGCCCTCGGTGGGCTTGCGGTGTTGCGCGACGCACGCCGCTTTGCTCTCGTGTTATGGTGGGCATTCGCGCACTGGCTCGTTCACGCCGTCGCACTGTGGATTGGCTTTCTTGCCGTTGGCATGGACGCACCGTTCAGCGCCGCGTTGTTCCTGCAGGGCGTGCTTGGCTTTGCGGTGGCCCTGCCTTCATCGCCTGGCTTTGTGGGCGTGTTCGAGTACGCAGCGACAAGCGGACTGGGTGTGTATGGCGTAAGTGCGGATGTGGCGATCAGTTGGGCCGTCGGCTACCACATGTTGTCGTTCATCCCGATCACCGTGTTTGGCATCGTGTACCTCGCGCGTCTCGGCATCAATCTCCGCGACATCGGCGGCGCCGCCGAGCGTGCACGCGACGTGAAAGACGCACGTGACACGTTCGTGCACGAGCCAGAGCAACGCGCGCCATGAACGATCGCTCAGCGCATGCCGCGACGCCGGCAACAGCGGTGCGCGTCGTGGCCAACGCCAAACTCAATCTGCGACTCCGCATTCTGGCGCGCGAAGCGAGCGGCTATCACACGCTCGAATCGCTGTTCATCAAATTGGCACTCGCAGATCACGTCACGATTCGCACCGATGTCGCCACGAGCTCGCTGGTGTGTACCGGTCCGGCCATGCCACTCGCCGGACTTGGCGCACCGGAGCAGAACCTGGCGTGGCGCGCGGCCGAGCAGTACGCGCGAATCGCGCAGTGGCCACGCGCATTTGCGATCACGATCGACAAACACATTCCAGTCGGCGGTGGGCTTGGCGGCGGTAGCGCCGACGCAGCGGCAGTGCTCCGCGGTCTGAACGCGATCGCGCCACATCCAATTGCACACGAAGCGCTGTTGGCGATCGCCGCCGGACTCGGTGCCGACGTGCCGTTTCTGGTGAGCGACGCGCTGCTCGCATGGACGTGGGGCCGTGGCGATCGGCTGCTGGCACTTCCACCATTGCCGGAGCGGTCGGTTCGACTCGTGACCTTTGCAGACGGCGTGAACACCGCCGCCGCCTACGGCGCCCTCGCGGCGAATCGCGCTCAGGCTGAGCACACGCCCGCACGCGAGCAGCGGCTCTATACGTTGTCCGACTTCGCCAGCTGGTCGGCGGTGTCGGCCATTGCCGTGAATGACTTTGAAGAGGTGGTTCCGTCGATCCATGCCGGTGTCGCGCGCTGCCTGCCCGCCTTGTACCGGGTCGCGCGTGAACTCAGGGATCATGGCCACGACGCGCTGGGTATGATGTCCGGGAGTGGCGCCACGTGCTTCCTGGTCAGCCCGGACCACGTGCCTGTCACATGGCCCGACAGCCTGCGCGGCGAGCACGTGGTCGAAACTCGCACCGCGGCAGCAATTGTCGCTCCGGAGCCAATCGCATAATATTGGATTGGTACGCCACTCCATGCGCAGGAGTGGCGTGTCACTGCCCTGTCGTCCAATGGCAGGACTCCACACTTTGGATGTGGCTATCTTGGTTCGAATCCAAGCGGGGCAACTGGAGCGCCCGCCTACCGTTTCGGTGGGCGGGCGCTGTTTTTTTGTGCCGCCGGGGGCTCCGTTTCCATCCGGATACCATTATGTTGCGGGGCTAGCTGGTGGATGGACCTGTGGTGTCATGCGCAGGGACAGTGGCCGCGTGCCCTTGTTCCTGTCCTCCTGTTTCCGCTAATTATCAAGGCTGCGGTCGATGGATCGGCTGACTGTTCCCAAGAGTGGCTTCAAGATTCTGTCCGGCACCGCCAATCCGGCGCTCGCCGAGGAAATCGCGAAGCACCTCGGAACGGAACTGTGTCGCGTGGCGGTATCGCGCTTCGCAGACGGTGAAGTGTTCGTGCGCATCGACGAGAACATTCGTGGCGCTGACGTCTTCATCGTTCAGCCAACGAACCCACCAGCCGAGAATGTGTTGGAGCTGTTGCTGTTGATCGACGCGGCTCGCCGAGCGTCAGCGGCACGCATCACCTGCGTCCTGCCCTACTTCGGCTACGCGCGTCAGGACCGAAAGGATCAGCCGCGTGTGGCGATTGGTGCCAAGTTGGTGGCCAATCTGATCGAAACGGCCGGTGCGGATCGGTTGCTGGGCATCGACTTTCACCAGCATCAGTTGCAGGGCTTTTTTGATATTCCAGTCGATCACCTGTACGCAGCACCGGTGTTCGTCTCGCATTTTCGCAAGAAGAACCTGAAGGATCTCGTCGTGGTGGCACCGGATGTTGGTTCGGCCAAGATGGCACGTGGATTCGCAAAACGACTCGACGCGTCACTGGCCATTATCGACAAGCGGCGCCCCAAGGCGAACGTTGCAGAAGTGGTCAATGTGGTGGGTGAAGTGGCCGGCCGGGACTGCATTATTCCCGACGACATGATCGACACCGCAGGGACCGTGTCCGAAGCGGCTCGGGCTCTCAAGGAGCTCGGCGCCAACGACATCTACGTGTGCGCTACACATGCGTTGCTTTCCGGCCCGGCCGTGGAGCGACTCTCGTCGGCGCCCATTACGGAAGTGGTGTTAACAGACACCATTGCCGTTCCGCCCGAGAAGCGGTTCCCGGCGCTCACGGTGCTCTCTGTTGGAGAGCTCACAGCGAAGGCGATCCGTTTTACGCATTCCGATCAGTCGGTGAGCTCGCTGTTCGATTGAGCGGTACGCTCTTCACTTTGTTGTCCACGCGATTCCCAGAGTCCTGCCATGACATCCGCTACGCTTTCCGCAAATCTTCGTACCGACACCGGCAAGGGCGTCGCGCGCAAGCTTCGTCAGAACGGTGAAATCCCCGCTGTGATCTACGGCCACGGCCGCGAGCCACAGTCGCTCTCCGTGAACGCACGGGAGTTCGAGCGTCTGATCAGCAAGGTCGCCGCTGGCAGCACCGTGATCGAGCTCGACCTCGCTGGTACGCCGGCGCGCTCGCTCATCCGCGAAATCCAGCGCCACCCGTTCAAGAAGCAGATCATGCACGTCGACTTCCAGGAAGTCGTGGCCGGCGAAGCGATCACGCTCAAGTGCCCGATCGTGTACCACGGCACGCCGATTGGCGTGCGTGTTGACGCGGGTATCCTCGATCAGATCATGCATGAACTCTTGATCGAAGCGTTGCCGGCCAACATTCCCGACCACATCAACGTCGACATCTCCGAGCTGCACGTTGGCAAGTCGCTGCACGTGTCTGACCTCGTGCTGCCGGCTGGCGTGAAAGTCATGGACGATCCGGGCAACACCGTGTGCATCGTGCAGGCGTCCAAGGCGGGCGCCACGGAAACGACGGATGCCGTTGCCGAGCCGGAAGTCATTCGCAAGGCCAAGGCCGACGACGCGAAGTAAGCATCGCATGGCACAAGGGCGCGCGAGCGGACACCATACCACTCGCGCGCCCTTGGCGTATGTACGCGTGTCGTTCTTGTCCTCTGCGCGCACGTGCGCTGCGCATTCACTCACGACGTCCCGGACTCCGTGAAGATCATCATGGGCCTCGGCAACCCGGGGCGCGAATACGAGAACACGCGGCACAACGCGGGCTGGTGGTTTATCGACCATCTCGCGCGCACGTGGCCGTTTGAAAGTTGGCGCAAAGATCGTGATACCCATGTGGCCGACGGCTACCTTGGGCCGCTGCGCGTGCGACTCGTCAAACCGCAAACGTTCATGAACCTCTCGGGCAGTGCGCTGCGCTCGTACATGGGGCGCGCCGGCTTTGACGCCGTTGAGGATCTACTGGTCGTGGTTGATGAAGTCGCGATTCCGGTGGGCGAGTATCGGTTTCGCGCCGGCGGTTCGGCCGGGGGCCATAACGGTCTCAAGTCCATTCAGTCGCAGCTCGGAACGCCGGAGTATCCGCGACTGCGCATTGGTATCCGCCCGGTAGATGAGCGGCGTGTGATCGGCAACCTGGCTGACTTCGTGCTGCGCGCGATGCCGTCGGATGAACGCGAACTGGTCGAGGGGACGTTTGATCGCCTCACCAAAGTGGTGGACAGCTGGCTGCGCGAGGGCACGCAGAAAACCGCCAGCACAATGGGCCGCTAGCCCTTGCAACTCCGCTACCAATCACGCGTATTGTGGTAAATGGACCCACTTTTTGAGGAGGCGATGCGCGTGTCGGTAGCCACACCAGAGAATGCCGGCGCGGAGCCTGCGCTGAGTTCGCTTCGGACCTCCGCGCAGGCGGCGCCCGTTCAGGAGGTTTCCGTTCAGGCCGCGCGAGCCGCTGAGGCGGCGGCGCAGACGGCAGCCCAGGCGGCGGAACAAGCAACCGCGCAGCCGGCACCCGCGCCGCCCCCTCCACCGCCGGCGCCGGCGGCGCCCGGAAGCGCCATCGGTGTCGAAGTTCCGGGAATGGGAACGGTGGTGCCGCTCACTCGAGACCAGGTTCGGGCGCTCGAGCGGCGCGGAGATGATCTGAGCGATCAGTTGCAGAGCGTCCAGCGGCGGCGCGATAACCTGGCCAGGGAGCTCGAAGATGCCTCAACGCCAGCCCTGCAGGCGGGGCTTGAGGCGCGCATCGGACAGCTCGATGCACGATTGATTCAGATCGAAAAAGACATTCAAGTCAACAGCGACCTCAAGGCGTCCTTCGCGGCAAAACTCGGCACGACGCAAGCCGAAACGCGTGAGGAAGAGAATCAGGAGCCGCCGGTAATCAACGCGTGGGGACCGTTCACTGAACCGGTGCTCTTCTTCACCATGCTCCCGATCGCGCTTGCCGGGGCCCGTTTCCTGTGGAAGCGTGGCAATCGGCCTCCCGTCGTTCCAATCTCGCGGGAAGCGGAGGCCCGTTTCCAGCAAATGGAACAGTCCATCGATTCCGTCGCCATTGAAATCGAGCGGGTCGCCGAGGGACAGCGCTTCGTTACCAAGCTGCTTCGCGAGGGGCAGCCGATTCCCGACTTCACAGCGGGCCGGGTCGCGGAGCCCGTACGCGTGAAAGCAGACGCGGAGCCAGCGCGCTGACGGCGTACGATCATCGCGCGGTCACTCGCCGCGCGCGTCGGCTCGCCACGGCTCTTGCGTGTGCCATCGCCGCGAGCCTCCCAAGCGCACCACTGCACGCACAACCGCCCGCCACGACTCGCGTCTGGTCCGGCTCAGCCCAGCTCAACGGCAGCTTGCTCTACGGCGAGTCCGCGCAGCGCGTCCTTGGCGCGAGGGGCGGTATTTCACGGGCGGACTCGCTGCTCGAGTTTAGCGCGGCACTGCAAACACTCTACGGCGACGCATCACTTGATTCGTCACCGCGCCAAGTGGTCAAGCGCTTGTGGCTCGGCTCGCTCACCGCCGACCTCAAGCCGCACGCCAGGTGGTCGCCATTTCTGCTCGCCACAGTCGAAACCAACCTGGAAAAGCGCATCGCCAGCCGATATAACGCCGGCCTGGGCGTCAAGTACACGGCGCGTCGCACGTCGGCGACCGATCTCAGTCTCAGCGTGGCGTTGCTGGATGAGCAGATTCGCTCAATGCGTCCGGGAGATAGCGTCCCTGAGCGCACCAGTCGACTCACTCGCTGGTCGACAAGACTCCGGGTGCGTCACGCCTTGTCCGAGCGTACCCGGGTTTCGAACGTGGTCTTCTGGCGGCCGAGCGCCACCGCGCTCAATCGCTATCTGGTGCAGGCGCAGCACGAAGTCGCGGTTGGTCTCTCGCAGCGTACCGCCCTCACGCTCACCTTGCTCAACATCTACGACAGCGACGCGGTTGCTCGTGGCGCGCGACGCTACAACGATGGCCAACTGCTGCTCGGCGTGATGGCCGGCTGGTGAGCTTCCGCGGGCCGCGTGGCAACGCGACCCAGCGAATACTCGGGGACGGGTCGCCAGAGCGGTGGTAGAGCGCTATCTTCGGGGGCTGTGGTTGCTCACCCGAGACTCACCCTCACCACTCGCCAATGCTCGACAACCTTCCGATGATCTCGCTCGGCGCCGGTGCTATCGGCCTGATCGTGACAATCCTTACGTTCTACAGCGTCAAGCGACTATCGCCTGGCAATCAACTCATGCAGGACCTCGCCGGCGAGATTCATATCGGCGCGATGGCCTTCCTGCGCGCCGAGTACATCGTGCTCGTGCCCTTCCTGCTCGTGGTCGCCGGATTGCTCGGTTACGCGATTGGCGTGAAGACGGCCATCGCCTACGTCGTTGGTGGCGCGTGCTCGATTGCGGCCGGCTGGATTGGCATGCAGGGCGCAACGGCGGCCAATGTGCGCACCGCGGAGGCCGCGCGTGCGTCTGGTCAGGCGGCGGCGCTGAATGTGGCGTTTGGTGGCGGCTCGATCATGGGTCTCGCCGTGGCGTCGCTTGGTCTGGTCGGTATCGCGGCGATTCTGCTGTTTGTCGCCCCCAATGAACTCACCGGCAACGCGACGCTGTTCTCCGAGATCATCTCGGGCTTCGCCATGGGTGCGTCATCCATCGCGCTGTTCGCACGCGTGGGTGGTGGCATCTACACGAAGGCGGCGGACGTTGGTGCCGACCTCGTTGGAAAGGTAGAAGCTGGAATCCCCGAAGATGATCCGCGCAATCCGGCCACGATTGCCGACAACGTTGGCGACAACGTGGGTGACGTGGCCGGTTTGGGCGCCGACATTTTCGAGAGCTACGTGGGTGGTATCATCGCCACGATTGCGCTGGCGGCCACGTCGATGCTTGTGCCTGAAGCAACGCGTCTCACCGCGATGATGCTGCCTATCGGCTACACCGTCGCGGGTTTGGTCGCGTCGCTCATCGGCATTGCGGCCATGCGCGTTCTTGCGAAGGGTGATCCGGCAAGTGCACTGCGACTTGTCACGTTCATTGCCGCCGGCCTGTTCCTGGCGTTTGCGTACTTTATGACGCAGGCGTTCCCACTCAACATGACGCGCGCCGATGGATCGATGCTTCCGGCGCTCGGACCGTTCTGGGCCGTGCTCGCGGGCAGTGTGTCCGGTATCGCGATTGGTTTGGTCACTGAGTACTACACGGCGATGGGTCCGGTGCGACGCATTGTGGAATCGTCAAAGACTGGTCCGGCCACCAACATCATTGCCGGTCTCGCGATCGGCATGGAAAGCTGCATCATTCCCGTGCTGCTGATTTGCGGCGCGATCTACGTCGCGTTTTCGGTGGCTGGCTTGTACGGCATTGCGATTGCATCGGTTGGTATGCTCGCGACGGTTGGTGTCACGATGTCAGTGGACGCCTACGGTCCGATCTCTGACAACGCCGGTGGTATTGCCGAAATGAGTCATCTCGGTAAAGACGTTCGTAAAATCACCGACGGACTGGATGCACTCGGCAACACGACGGCGGCCATCGGCAAGGGCTTCGCGATTGGTTCCGCCGCACTCACCGCCCTCGCGCTCTTTTCTGCGTACGCTGCAGCGGTGAAGCTCGAGTCGTTGAACCTGATCGATCCGATGGTAGTGATTGGTTTGTTCATCGGTGGTGTGATGCCGTTCTTCGTTGGCGCGCAAACGATGACCGCCGTTGGTCGTGCGGCGCAGGGCATGGTGGAAGAAGTGCGTCGTCAGTTCCGCGAGATTCCGGGCCTGCTCGAAGGCAAGCCTGGCGTGAAGCCAGACTCCGCACGTTGTGTGGATATTTCCACCAAGGCTGCGCTGCGTGAAATGGTGCTGCCGGGCGTCGCGGCGATTTTGCTGCCCGTGCTCGTTGGCAAGTTTGTGGGCGTCGCCGCACTCGGTGGCCTGCTTGCCGGTGCAACGGTAACCGGTGTGATGATGGCACTGTTCATGGCCAACGCAGGTGGTGCCTGGGACAATGCAAAGAAGATGATTGAGGGCGGCGTTGCCGGCGGCAAAGGCAGCGATCCACACAAGGCGGCAGTCGTGGGTGACACCGTTGGTGATCCATTCAAGGATACGAGCGGACCCGCGATGAACATTCTCATCAAGCTGATGAGCGTGGTGAGTCTTGTACTCGCACCGTGGTTCCTCGCGTAACGAACTGAGCAGTACCGCAACTGTTACACGAACAAATCGCCCGTCAGCGTTGCAACACACGCTGACGGGCGATTTTTGTTGTGCATAGATCACAGTTGATATGTGCGGCGCACACTATCCTGCGTGTCTTCAACTACACAGGAGCAATTCAAGATGAACCTACAAGCGAGCTCTGCTTTGCAACGCGCGTGCATTTGCGTTGCGTTTGTTGCGGCCACACTCGCCGCCGCTGGAACACCGCTGCACGCGCAAACCAATGTGGCCCTCGGAAAAACCGTCACAGGATTTGGCTCCTTCGGGGGCGATGCCAGTCGTGATGGTTTTGTGTGGCCGAACCCCGCACCCGCGTCGCTGAGCACACTCACCGATGGCGTGATCGTTCCCGACGGCACGCAGTGGCAAACCGGTACGGTGTGGTGGGATCGTGGCGCGTTCGGCACACCGGGCGAAGCGCCGGAATCGTTCTTCAGCACACGCGTTGAAATCGATCTGGGCAGCGTGTTCGCACTGACCGGTGCGGGCTTCTCGTTTGACAACAACGACTCGTACGCCTTCTTCACGCGCAATGATGCCGCTGACGAATGGCAGTACTGGTTCGACATTCTCTGCCCTTCGTGCGCACCCGGGATGGTGTCGGATCGTTTCCCGAATGAGCCCGCGCTCTTTCAAACGGCCCGCTTTGTCGCTGTTTCCGCGTTCGAGGGCGACGGCTTCTATTCACTCTCGGAGATCGAGCTGTACGCCGCGACGGTGCCGGAGCCCGGCACGCTGTTACTGCTGGCCGTCGGACTCGGTGGCCTCATACTGCGTGCTCGGAAGCGGAACGCCTGACGGGCCGTCGTGCACGATGGGCCACGGCAGTTGGTCAGAAGGCGAGAATAGCGGGTGCGGGCCGATTAGATTTCACGGCTTCGCACCCGTTGGCCGTTTTTCTCCTGGCACCCCTGGTTCTTCATGCTCAAACTCGGCATTGTCGGCCTCCCGAACGTTGGGAAGTCCACGCTGTTTAACGCGCTGACGTCGGCCAAAGCCGAAGCCGCGAACTATCCTTTCTGCACCGTCGATCCGAACGTTGGCATGGTCGAGGTACCGGATGCACGTCTTGATGCGCTGGCCAAGATTGTGCAGCCCAAGCGCACGGTACCGGCCGTCGTGCAGTTCGTGGACATTGCCGGACTGGTAAAAGGCGCCGCGCAGGGCGAAGGACTGGGCAACAAGTTTCTGCAGAACATTCGCGAGACGGATGCGATCGTTCACGTGATTCGTTGCTTCGAAGATCCCGACGTGACCCATGTGATGGGAGATCCGGATCCGGCGCGCGACAAGGAAATCATTGAGCTTGAACTCGCGCTCGCAGACCTGTCGCAAGTTGAAAAGCGTCTCGACAAAGTGAAGCGCGCGGCGCGTACGAACGACAAAGACGCGTTGATTGAGCTGCCCGCGCTGGAGCGCGCAAATGCGGCGCTGAGCGCTGGCACGCCGCTGTGGCGTGCGGGCTTGTCGACGGATGAACTCAAGCAACTCGAGGGACTACAGCTGTTGACGGCCAAACCGGTGCTGTACGCGGCCAATGTCACCGATGCGGAGTTGGCTGGCGATGAAGGACGTCTGCTCAAGGCGCTGCGCGAGACCGTCGCGGCCGGAAACGAACACGCCGAAGTGGTACCGTTCTCGGCCAAGATTGAGTCGGAGCTGTCGGAACTGCCGCCGGAAGAGCGCTCGGAGTTTCTGGCGTCGCTCGGCATTACGAGCGCAGGCCTGGATCGATTGATTCTCGCGGGATACCACCTGCTCGGGCTGCAAACATATTTCACAGCCGGCGAGCAGGAAGTGCGCGCGTGGACGATTCATCATGGCGATTCCGCGCCACAAGCGGCCGGCGTGATTCACAGCGATTTCGAGCGCGGATTTATTCGCGCCGAGACTGTCGGGTTCGATGAGTTTGTCGCGCATGCTGGATGGAAGGGCGCGAAAGAAAAGGGCGTCGTGCGCAGCGAGGGCAAGGAGTATCTCGTGCGTGATGGCGACGTGTTGCTCTTCCGCTTCAACGTGTAGCCCACACATGTGTCGGGCCAGTGCTTATGACCCTGGCCTGACCGTGTGCACCTAATCGATACTTCGCGGGTATGCAGTGTGCGATGCCGGTCGCTGCCTTAGTCAGGCAACACCGGGCACCTCGACTCCGCAAAGATGCTACGAACAGACATGATCGCTTCTGATGTGCTTTCTCGTGTTCGCAAGGCGCGCGTCCGCGCTGCGGCGACTGCGCTCGCGGTCGCGCTGGCCGCGATTGCTGCACCGGCCGTGGCGACCGACCTCGGCGCTCAGACGGGAACCTCACGGCGTGTGATTACACCGCTCCCGGATCCGGCGCAGGGCACGTCGCCGTACGCCCCGCTGATTCCAGGCATGGCGCCGGTTCCGTTTACGGTGGGCGAGCGTCTGGAGTTCGATCTCAAGTTTTCGTGGAAGTCGGTTGGTACGGGCGTGATGGAAGTGAAGGAGATTGAAGACGTGCGCGGTCGGCCCACGTGGCACACCGTGTTCACGATCAAAGGCGGCATTCCGTTCTTTCGCGTTGACGACAGCATGGAGAGCTGGTTTGATGTGTTCACGCTCAACTCCATGCGTTTCCATCAGCGCGTGAGCGAGGGTAACTACAAGCGCACGCGTTTGTACGAACTGTTTCCGGAGCGCGCGGTATTTCGCGAGAATGATAAAGAAGAGGAAGAGAGCGTCAGCAATCCGCTCGATGACGGCTCCTTTCTCTACTTCGTGCGCACCATTCCTTTGGAAGTTGGCAAGACGTACGAAGTGCCACGCTACTTCAATCCAAAAGCCAATCCCGTGCGCATTCGTGTACTGCGCAAGGAAACGATCAAAGTACCTGCGGGTGAGTTCGCCACGGTGGTGCTGCAGCCGCAGTTTCAATCGCGCGGCATCTTCTCAGAAGACGGCAAGGCAGAAGTGTGGATCACCGATGATCCGTATCGCATGATGGTGCAAATGAAATCGAGCTTGAAGGTGGGCTCGATCAATCTCTATCTGCGTCGCTACGTGCGTCCGCCTGCCGGTGGCGCGGGCACGTTGTCCGCGAGGCGCTGACCGCGGCAGTCGGTCAGGTGAGCGGCGCGATACAGTCCGCGTCGTCGTGTGACGGACTGTTCACCCAGGTGCTCACGCGAAACGCGTGACGCGAATGCTCGGGACTCGCTGTGAGCAGCGCTTCCACATCGTCGAGTGGTGTGCGCATATCGAGCCACGATGCATAGTGCGCGGGCGGCAGAATCACGGGCATGCGATGATGTACCTGGGCCGCCTGCGCGTTGGCATCGATCGTGATCAACGTGAAGGTCTCGATGCCCTGCTCCGCTCCGTCGCCGCGCCACCGATCCCAAAGCGCGGCAAAAGCAAACGGACCGTTGTCTTCGTTGCGAAAGCACCACGGCTGCTTCACTTTCGCGCCCGGTAGCGCCTGCCACTCGTAGTAGAGATCGGAAAACACGAGCGCACGCTGACCGGCGAAGGCTTTGCGAAACGATGGTTTGCTGCGCACCGAATCGCCGCGCGCATTGGCGAGTTTATTTCCGATCGCGGCGTCTTTCGACCAGGACGGAATCAGTCCCCAGCGAAGCGGCGCCACACGCAGACCGCGAGAATCGGCGGCGAGCGCCTGTACCGTTTGCGACGGCGTGATATTCCACCGCGGCGCGACGTCACGCAGCGCTTCGAGTGACGCCTCCTCCACGCCGAGCTCTCCGAGCGGGAGCTCAACGAGCCGAGTCGGCGCGGCCAATCCGTATCGTCCACACATGTTGTGCAATCTGCCGTACGGCGCGAACAATTGCACGCACGGTGCACCCACGGTGCACGTGCGTGGGTGGTGATTTCTCGTATCACACAGCGGGCGTGATCACACACGCCGTGTGAGGCTGGGCACGGAGCGATGCGGGCGTTCGAATGCAGCGTGGTGAGCTTCCGCTCATCCCTCGTTCGGTATGGAGACTCACATGCCCGCCCTTTCAGGCTTCACTGGTTCTGCGCTTCGCCTGAGCGCTCTTGTATGCGCCTTGTATGCGCTGGTCCCGATGGTGGAAGCGCCTGCGCAATCGGCACGGCGCGACTCAGCGACGGTTGAACGTTCGGAACCGCGTCTCGCGACTCCTGGCGCGATTTCGCGCGATGCACGCTCCTTTGCGCGACGCGTTGGCCTGTGGGCATCAGCCGGCGGCGGACGCGGCAGTGCGGGGCTGCAATGCGCTTCATGTCGCTCCGACGTGACGCCCGCGTTCATGGGTCATGTCGCGATCGGCGGCACACCGCACCCGCGCTTTCATGTGGGCGTGGAAACGTGGATGTGGCTCGATGTGATCGGCAATGGTGTGGACCGCATGGCGCGAGGAACGCAAGTCATTGCGCGGCACTACCCGTCCAGCGAACGCGCGCTGTTTGTGATTGGTGGTATTGGCACATCGCGGTTTTCCGTCGACGACGGCGACGCGCGCTTTGATGCGTCATCACCCGCCCTGTCGATCGGCGCCGGATGGGATGTGCCGTTTCGTGGTGTGATTCTGTCACCGTCGCTCAGCCTGGTAGCCAGCACGGGTGGTGCACTCACGAGCGATCGCACGGGCAATGTGGCCGCCGACAACGCCCGCCTCGGCATGTGGCGTTCAACACTTGCCATCACCTGGTTTTGAGGAGCATGCACATGTCGTCTCGCATTGCAGCAGTTGCTGTGTGTGTACTGCTCGTTGCGTGCGCCGCAGATGATGGCGGCCCCACGCAGCCTACCGGTCCGCAGCTTGACGCCGCCACGCCAGCCGTTTCGTTTGGCATCTGGAATCCCGGACCGGGTGAGTGCAGCAAGGCCGTGCATGATCGCTACAGCACGCTCGGACCCGACGGCAAACGTTACCCAACCTGGCATCCACCAGTAGATCCGCTTACCAGCTGCAACTTTGGGCACGAACACGGGCGTGACCCACGCGGCTCTGCACTGTACAACGTGGTGGGTGATCTCGCGTTCGGTTACGCCAACGAACAGCTCGACGCGGCCAACATGGGATTGCGCCGACACGAAGATCACGTCGGTCACAAGGTGGAGTGGGAGAATGATCTGCTCATGCGCACGAACGGCGGCGCCGGATCCGTCCTCGAAGTGCGCTGCGATGTGCTCACCAAACTGCATCAGGGCACACACTCAAAAGACGCGTTCACCAACAACCTGCACGAACTCAACTATCACGTGCGGTGTTCGGACAAAACCGAGATGCACGTGACGGTGCTCTCGGCGATTGGTCGACCCGGTGAGTTCGAACGCACATGTGGCGGATCCGTCCAGGTGGGTCCGGCAACGCCGGTCAACTCGCCCGTGGGCGACGGACGCCGCAAGATTCCGCATTGGAGTTGCATGGAATCACGCGTGATGGTGGGCGCGGGCTCGAAGTCTGATTTCGGCACGCTGCACGAAAGCTGGGAAACACACACCACGCTGCGTACCGCCGAGGGCAACAAGACCATTGCCGCGTTCGATCCATACTTTCAGGTCTTCCGACCGAGCCGGTTCTTTGATCCGACCGCGCCGGATAATGTGGGCCGTCCAGCCGCACTGTGCACGGCGCACGTGCACGACGATCGCCGGCCGCGCGGCAACGAATGTGAAGCGGTACAGCAGGCCGTCAGCGCGATGGCCTCGGGTGGCAGTGCCTTTGCGCTGCTGCCGTACGACGATGCGCGATCGCCGTTCAACGGGGCGCGCCGACAGATTGACGTAAACAACAACACGGTGCGGAACGCCGGTGGTCCGACCATCTGGTACACCGACCCGTTCGGCAAGAATGCCCGCACCACACCGTTCCCGGGCAGCATTCGTCAGTATCTCTCGTCCACCAGTAACGATTATGGGGTGGGCGTAAACGGACCGACCGTGGGCGGGGACCGGCAGTACGGCGGGCCGGGCACGCGGGCGCCGAACTGAGTCTGCGCTGGCAGCGGCACATGGGGTGGTGCCTTCGGGCGCCGCCCCCGCTTGTGTGTCGATCCTGGTCGGTCTAACTTAAGGGGCTATTGGATACACCAGCGTTTGCTGAGGTACCCTCCTCCCGGAACACGGCAGCCCCGGGGGGCCAACCGACCTTCGGGTCACGACCATAGGGAGAACTGCCGAGTGGCAACACACAAGACCCGTATGGCGCCAACGCGTCCATACGAGATCGTCTATATCATCGATTCCGCGCTCGAAGACGCGGCGATCGCTGAAAAGCTCGAGAAGCATCATGGCCTGCTGGAGCTCACGGAGCCCGCGGAAATCGAGCATTGGGGTCGGCGTCAGCTGGCGTACAAGATCGGTCGCCATGAAGCCGGCTACTACGCGATTGCAAAAGTGAATGCGGCGCCGGGCACCCTGCCCGAGTTCGAGCGCGCCCTCAAGCTCGACGAAAACATCGTGCGCTACATGGTGTCGCTGGTCGAGCGCGTGCTCGGCGCGCCCAAGCTGAGCGACGAAGAGCTTGCCGCACGTGCGGCACATGATGACGATGACGACGAGGATGACGAATAATGCGCCGCCCCAAGAAGCCCTGCCCGATTACCGAGGCTGGCATTCGCTTTGTGGACTACAAGGACGATCGCCTGCTTGCTCGCTTCATCACGGACTACGGCAAGATTCTGCCGAGCCGTTTGAGCGGCGTGGACGCGCGCCATCAGCGCCAGTTGTCCAAGGCGGTCAAGAAAGCTCGTTTTCTCGCGCTGCTGCCCTACGTGAAGGGTCAGCAGGGCTGAAGTGATCACGGCGGTCGAGGGTCCGCCGGTCGTCACGGCGCCACGTGAGCGCGGTTGGCGATGGCTGGTTCTCGCACTCGTTGTCGCGATTGGTGTGTCGTTTGTTGCTCAGTGGCCGGCATCATTGGCCTTGCTGAGCGTGTTGGTGCACTGGCTGCTCCCGATTGAGCCGTTGTTGCTGCTGGTTCTCGCTGGTCTTGGCGCGTGCGCCCTGGCCAGCTGGACACGCGGCGGTCGATTGGGGGTGGCGATTGCGGCAGCGCTCGGACTCGTGTTCTGGATCTGGCGCGGTCCAAGTGATAGCAGTGCCGTAGCGGGGTTTTCGCACGGATGGACGTTGCTGGTGGCGGCGTGTTTTGGCTGGACCTGCATGCTTCCGGGTGCTCGATCGTTGTTGGGGCGCGCGCTGACCGCGATCGCGGCGGCCGCTGTGCTCGCGGTGTTGCTGATTGCGTGGCAGCCCAAAACAACAGGTGGAGGACTGGCGTCTGTCGGAACGAGTTTTGAGCGTACGCTGAGTGAGCGGCGGGATGGCGCACTCAGTGTATGGCAAGCTCGGGTCAACGCTCCCGCATGGGAGCAACTGGCCGCACGAGTACCCGCGATGGCGCGCACGGCCGAACGAACGGCGGTCTGGATTGCCGAGTCGCGGCCACCGGTTACACTGCTGCCGTCGCTGCTGGTGCTGGAAACGTTGTTGGCGTTGGCGCTCGCCTGGACCATGTGGCACCGGTTAGCACGGGTGCGACTCGGTCCCCCGCTCGGTTCGATCGTTGATTTTCGATTTAATGATCAAATGGTGTGGGGGCTGGTTGTGGGGGCCACGCTGGTGCTGCTTCCGTCGCTCAGTGGGTGGCGGGAGTTGGGACTGAATCTGCTGTTGGTGTTCGGTGCGCTCTACGCGTTACGTGGTCTGGGCATCCTGCTGTGGTGGCTTCCGGATCGCTGGTGGATTGTACCGCTCGTGATTTTGCTGGTGTGTATTCCGCTGCTCGGTCCTGTCCAGGTCCTCGCGACCGTCGCCGTTCTGGCGCTTGGCCTCGGACTGGGTGACACCTGGCGAGACTTTCGTCGCACGGCTCGACCGTTGCGCCCGAACGTTCGCCCTTGATTGATCGACTTGCGTCGATCTGGAGTTCTTATGGAAGTCATCCTTCGCAATGCCATCGACAAGCTCGGTCATCCGGGCGATGTCGTGAACGTCTCGGCCGGGTACGCCCGTAATTTTCTGCTGCCGCGCGGAATGGCCTATCAGGCAACGCCGGGCAATCTCAAGCGCATCGAGCAGGAGCGTGCGCGCCTGATCGCCGCTGAGGCCGAGCGTGTGGCCGCCGCCGAGCTCGTGGCTGCCAAGTTCGCCGACGTGTCCGTCACCTTCGCCGCGCGTGTTGGCGAAGAAGGCAAGCTGTTCGGCTCCGTTACGGCCGCCGACATCGCGCATCAGCTCGAACTGCAGGGCTTCAAGCTTGAGCGTCGCCAGATCGAGCTCGTGGAGCCGATCAAGGCGCTCGGCGTCTACCGTGTGGCGATTCGCTTGCACGCCGACGTGAAGCCCGAAATCAAAGTCTGGGTGATCAAGCAGTAATCACGGCGTGGGCGCGTTCGCGCCTGCGCACCGCTGTTCACTCGAAATACGTTCGATCGCGGCCGAGACACGTGGTGGCAATTGCCAGCACATGTCTCGGCCGCTGTGCATTTCGCCCCTGCCCCGCGTATACCTAGGGTCTGGGTGGGTTGCGCTGTATTATCAGCCAGATCAATCGAGCTCCGCGGCAAACCAGTCGGGCACTTTTTTCCGTACCAACGGGTATAGCCTCGAAGAAACCTTCGTCCCGTCTGAACATGGCCAAGCAGTCCCCCTCCAAGTCGGAAGCGCTCGCCCGTCGTGCCGCCGCCCTCGCACACGAGCTGAAAGCGAACGATGTGATTGTCCTCGATTTACGCGGGGTCACCGACATGGCGGACTTCTTCGTCATCGCGAGCGGCACCTCAGACACCCACGTGCGCTCGGTTGCGCAGCACGTGATGGATGAAATGAAGCAGGAAGGCATGCCGGTGCATCAGAGTGAAGGGCTCACGCAAGGGCGGTGGGCGTTGCTCGACTTTGTGGACTGTGTTGTGCACGTGTTTCATCCCAGCATGCGGCAGTTCTACCAGCTTGAACGGCTGTGGAGCGACGCTGTCCCGCTCGCGCTCGAGCCAGCCACCCAGGGGGCCCGGTAAATGTTGCACTCCATAACGCGTCCGGTCATGGGACTGGTCGCGCTCGCCGCTGTGACCATGCTCGCGCCGCAGGGCGCACTGCATGCACAACAGTATTTCGGCCAGAACCAGGTGCAGTACGACAAGTTCCGCTGGCGCGTCATCGAGACCGATCACTTTCTGGTGCACTACTATCCGGAAATTGAAGAAGTCAGTCAGCACGCCGCCCGTATGGCAGAACGTTCGTACGCGCGGCTGTCTCGTCTCATGGGGCATCAGTTTGCGGAAAAGAAGCCGATTCTGCTGTATGGCAGCTCGGCCGATTTTGCGCAGAGCAACGTGTTCGGTGACCTGGGCGAAGGCACGGGTGGTGTGACCGACTTCCTGCGTCAGCGCATGGCGCAGTTCTTCACCGGTGACATGGCCAGCTTTGAACACGTGTTTCAGCACGAAATGGTGCACGTGTTTCAGTACGACATTTTTTCGCGTGGCCGTGCGGGCGCAAACATTGGCGCCATCGCACAGGTGCAACCGCCACTGTGGATGATGGAAGGTATGGCCGAATATTTCTCAATCGGCCCTACCCATCCGTGGACGAATGCGTGGGTGCGTGACGCCGTGCTCAACAACACGCTGCCCACGATTCAGCAAATGACGGAACGCCCCGACAAATATTTTCCGTATCGCTACGGATTGTCGGTGTGGCAGTACGTAGGCGAGCGCTGGGGTGATGATGTGATCGCGGAAATCATGAACGCGATTCCCAGCGTGGGTATCGATCGCGCGTTCCGCCGTGAAACGGGGCTCGGGCTGAACGAACTGAGCACGCAGTGGTCCGAAACCATGAAGCAGCGGTATCTGCCGCTCGTGGCGAGCTACCAGCGGCCGCGTGAGTTTGCGCAGCCCTTGTTGTCGCAGCGGCTGTCGGGCGGCATTGCGAATTTGTTTGTCGCGCCGGCGCTGTCTCCGGATGCCAAACTCATCAGCTTCATTTCGTACGGTTCGCTGCTCAAGGGTGAGATCTTTCCCGATCTCTATCTCGCCGACGCGGAATCCGGCAAGCGGCTGGCGCGCCTCGTGAAGTCGGCGACCAATCCCGATTTTGAGCAGCTGCGATTCATCTATTCACAGCCGTCGTTCTCCAGCGATGGCAAGCAGATCGCCTTTACCGGCCAGAAGGGCGGTAAGGATGTGCTGTACGTGATGGACGTGAACAGTCGCAAGATCACACACCGCATTGAACCTGAAGTGGATCAGGTCCTCAATCCGTCGTTCTCCCCCGACAATCAGCGCATTGTCTTCTCGGGGCTCTCGGGCGGCATGACAGATTTGTGGGTGGTCAATGTGGACGGCAGTGGCGCGCGTCGACTGAATCAGGATCTGCATGGCGACGCGCATCCGCAGTGGTCACCGGATGGACGCACGATTGCGTTCGCCAGCGATCGCGGTCCGGACACCGACTACGACGTTCTGCGTTTTGGCAAGTTCCGCATCTCACTCATGGATGTGGAGACGGGTGCCGTGCGCGTGGTGCCTGGTCAGGATGGACTGAATGTGAATCCGCAGTGGGCGCCTGATGGCAAGTCGCTCATCTTCATCTCGGATCGCACGGGCGTCGCCAATCTGTTCCTGTACGAAATCGATACCAATCAGCACTATCAGCTCACGAACGTGGTTGGTGCGATCACCGCCGTTGCCGAGTACAGCCCGGCGATCACGTGGGCGCGCGGTGCGGACGCACTCGCGTTTGTGAACTACGAAAAGGGCGATCACACGATCTGGCGCATTGACAATCCGCGGTCGCTCAAGAAAGAACCGTTTGTGGCACCTGTGGTTGTTGCAGATGCGGCACCCGTTGGTGACACCGCGCGCACAACACCCACGCGTGTGAGCACCGGCGCCGCGCCGCTGCCGCTCGGCACGGCGTCGGATACCGCAGCCTCACGTCGTTCGTACTATCGGGCGCCGAACGCGGGAACGCGCGTGTCGTCGGATGTACCGGTTGCCGTTGCCTCGCGCACGTTCAGCGGGCCCGTCACGGTGCAGGCCATGCTCGACAGTGCGGATTTCAACTTGCCTGACACGACGTCGATGACGACGTATCGCTACAAGGCTCGGTTCGCGCCGGAGTACATCGCGCAGCCCAGCATTGGTGCACAGGCTGGTGGGTTCGGCCAGGGCGTGTACGGCAATACCACGATCATTCTGGCTGATCTCATGGGCGATCACCAACTCGCGATCGCGGGTGGGTTGAATGGTCAGCTCAGTGATGCGCAGGTGTTTACGGGCTACACCAGTCTGGGGCGACGCCTGCAGTACTCGGTATTCGCTGCGCAGCAGCCGTATTACATCTTTGGTGGGCAGAGTTTCGATCAGATCAGCGAGACGCAGTTCGTTGAGACGCAATCGATCCTCCGACTCGTGCAACGTCAGGTCGGGAGCACGGCGATTTATCCGTTCAATCGCTTCACGCGCATGGAGCTCGGTGCCGCGTTCGCCAACATCGATTACCAGACGTTTCCGTTCCAGCGCGTGATCGATATCAACGGATTTGCATCGCAGTTTGAACGCGGCGAAACGCGCAATCTGCAGTCGGTCAACACGTTCGCCCCTACGTTGGCGTTTGTGACCGACAACTCAATCATGGGTGCACTTGGCCCGCTGTCGGGCCGTCGCGCGCGGTTCTCCGTGTCGCCGCAGGTGGGTACGTGGCAGTGGGTGGACTACCTCGCCGATGCGCGGTTCTACAAGCCGATCATCTTCAACTATCTCACGATCGCGCAGCGCTTCACGGCGAGCTTGACCGTTGGCCGTGACGAGGCAGTGTTCGGCAAGTGGGTCGGCCGTCCGGACTTTGTGCGTGGCTTCAATCGCAGCAATGTTGGCCTCGGATGCGGCGGCATTGCGGGCGGCATCTCGTGCACGAACGACGAATCCGTGGGCAGTCGCATCGCGTTCAGTAACACCGAAGTGCGCTTCCCAGTACTGCGTCGTGGCTTTGCGCAGGGCTGGTTTGGTTTGCCGCCGGTTGAAGGCCTCGTTTTTCACGACATGGGCATTGCCTGGACCCAGGGCCAGTCGCTTACATGGAATCCGCGAGAGGGCGCTTCGGCCGACGACGCGCGGTCTGTGCTGCGCAGTTATGGCTACGGGTTCCGGACCAATCTGTTTGGTATTCTGATCCTGCGCTGGGACTACGCAATCCCGATTGCCCGTCCGGGACAGAAAGGCTTTGGCACCTGGTTCTTCGGCGCCAACTTCTGATCGACAGTGCGTTGAAAGACGGTCGGCGAAGGGACGCAAGACCCTACCCCGCCGGCCGTCTCAGTCAGTAGCTTTCAGGGATGCGCACGCTCTTCGCGTGGGCGCTGGTTCTCCTGGTTTCTGGCTGTGCCGATCGGTCGGAACGCCCCTCCAGTACCGGCGCCCTCGCCTCCATTCCTGCCGGTCCCGACCCCGTCGTCCTTCGCGTTTCGCGCGGAGGCGGACTGGTGTCGGCTGTAAGCTATCCGTCGCTCGATTCCGTCGTCTGGCGATCCAGTTATCGCCTGCCGCCGATTGAGCGTATCCTCGGCTATCACGCCGACGATGGCTATCTCAGCGCCGTTGATACATCGGGCCGTCCGGTACGTCTGGACCTGCGCCTTGGTGCGGTGGCGCTTCCTGGTGCCGCGGGCGGTTCGGCGCACGCCTCAGCCGACGGCGCGGTGATTTACGCCTTGAATGTGGAAGGAGACGTCGCGCGCTACACGCCGGTTGGTGATCGCTGGGCAATGACACCACGCGTCGCACCAAGCGCGCTTATTCCGTTGAATGATGGGTCGTTGGTCACGGCGGAGCGTGCCGGCGAGGGTGTCATGCTGCGACGCGTTCGTCCGCCGGATACCACGGTGGTGGATTCCATGCGTCTCGATGTGAATGCACCGGATGGAACGATGTTCGGCCTCACGGTGGGTGACCGCATGTTTCTCTCGGCGGGCTCGCATGTGATGGCGTGGCGCACGCGTGATTTCGTGCGCGACGTTGATATTGATCTCGACGAGAACGTGCGCAGTGTTGTTACGTCGCCGAGCGGCGACCGCGTATTTGTGGTAGTGGAAGGGGCCAACGAAGTACGCGTGGCCGATCGGTTTGAAGGCAAAGTGGTGAGTACGATTGAGCTGCCCGCTGAACCGCGCGCGCTCCGCATGGATGCGCTCGGTCGCGTGCTGCTGGTGCAGGCCGCAACAGACAGTGTGTACGTCATTGATATCGGAACCGCGGCGCTGGTTGGTGCCGCACGTACCGAATGGCGCGGCGATTTGCCGTTGGTATTGCCGGACGGTGCCGTTGCACTCGCGAATGGCGACACCGTCACGCTGATTTCGTCCATCGATCTTGGCGAAGTGCGCTCATTGCCCACCGGCGCGCGCGACACCTGGTTCGTCATGCGCTGGAACGGTTTTCGTCCACGTGCGGCGGGACTCGACGAGCCCGTGCGCTTTCGTGAAGGCACCGGCGGACGGGCGAGCGTACCAGACTCGCAGCAAGCCACCAGCGATTCGTCCGGCGCAGTCGTCACCGATACGGCCAATGCCGCGTCGGACATCGGAGAGGACAGCGCAACCGCTGCGCGCACGCCACCTCGGCCGCGCACGCGCACTGCCGTGTTCACCGTGCAGTTTGCGGCCGTGCTCACGGAAGCGTTGGCGCGTGAAGCGACAGCCGGCATCAGTGTGGACGGACGCACACCGCGCATTGCGACATCGGTCCGTGATGGACGCACCATGTACCGCGTCGTATTAGGTCCGTTTTCGTCGCGTGAAGAAGCAGAGCGCGTGGGCAAAGCGAGCGGTCGCAGCTATTGGGTCTTTGAGGGCGCGCCGTGACGCTGGGTCCGGATCGCACCTGGGCAGAAGCGGAAGCCGTACGGCTCGCCCCGCTGCTTGAAGGACAATACGCCGCGGTAGTCACTGGCCCCGATGTGAACATCGCCGCGATGGTGGCGCTGGAGATTGCGCGCGTTCATGGCGCAACACGGCGTGTGGCGATTGCCGATCTGGTGGGCGACGTGCCACCGCTGCGCAACGCTATCATCGGCGACGACGACGATCCGCATGGCATCTCGGACAGTTTTTTGTACGGCGTGTCGCTTAACCGCATTGCCAAACCCATCGACGCCACCGGCAATGTGTTTCTTATGCCGAGTGGTACCGAGTCCGTGGCGCTTGAGGCGGTGTACGGCAACGATCGCTGGCGCAAACTGGCCGCCGGTTTTCAGCAAGTGGGAGCGCTGCTGCTGATCGTGGCGGTTCGCGACGTGCCAGGCTTTGACTTGTTGTGTCAGTACGTGGGCGCGGTGCTGCCAATCGGCAACGATGTGCCGCCCACGATTGCGAACGTGAACACGTTGTGGATCGCGCCTCCACCGCCACCCGTCGAAGAAATTCGCAAGGTCGTGCGTGCTCGCGAGGAAGCAACGGTTGATCGTGGCCAACGTACGAGCCGCGTGCTCGCCGGTCTTGCGGCGGCCGCAGCGCTTGTGGTGCTAGGCCTCGCGGCGTGGCCTTCGGTGCAGGCGCGATTCTTCCCCGCGGCCGCCATTGGCGCCGTCGATTCTACGCTGACGGCCACTGATAGCAGTGGCGCAGCCATGGAATCGGCAGGCACGATTGCAGTGGAGGCGGCCATCGGCGTTGACAGTGCTGCCACCGACTCTGCGCGTATTGACAGTACGACGGCCGCTCTGCCCGCTGGCCCGCTCGTGGTGAGCAACCCGGGTGATTCTGCACAGGCGGCGGCGTTTGCCGTGTACTTCGTTGCGGCGAACACGATCGAAGAGGCGCGACCGCCCTCGCAGCTTGACGCACTGTCGGCCGTGGCGATTTCACCGGTTCGTCTGGGGGCCGATGGCGCGCGCTGGTATCGTGTGACCGTTGGCGCGGGCAGCGACAGTGCGCAGGCACTCGCCTTGCTCACGCGGTTGCGCGATGCCGAGCAGATTGGCGCAACGTCGGGCAGCATTATTCGCGTGCCGTTCGCGTTTCGAATTGAAGAAGGAGTTGCCGTTGATGCATCCGGCGCCGCGATTGCGCGGTGGATGCAGCGCGGTATTCGTGCGTATGCATTGCGCCAGACCAACGGCGCGGTCACGCTCTACACGGGTGCATTCCAGACACCAGCGCAAGCGGCGTTGCTCGCCGATTCGCTGCGGGTGGCTGGGATTCCACCCACGTTGGTCTACAGAACGGGGAGAACTTTCTAGTGCGGTTGACGAAGCTCGAGGTGCATGGATTCAAGGCGTTCGCCGATCACACGGAGTTCGTGTTTGATCGCGGTGTCACGGCGATTGTCGGTCCCAACGGTTGCGGCAAGTCCAACGTGTCGGACTCCGTGCGATGGGTGCTCGGCGAGCAGCGCGCACGCGTGATGCGCGGTGCGAAGATGGAAGACGTCATTTTCCATGGGTCGTCGGCACGCAAGCCTGTGAACATGGCCGAAGTGTCGCTGCATTTTGACAATTCCGAAGGCGACCTGCCGGTACCGTTCAAGGAAGTGGTGCTCACGCGTCGTCTCATGCGCACGGGTGAGAGCGAGTATTTGCTGAATCGTGCGCCGTGCCGTTTGCGCGACATTCAGGATCTGGTGCGCGGCACCGGACTGGGTGCGGATTCGGGTGTGGTGATCGAGAGCAAGATGATTGATGCTCTGCTCTCCGATCGCCCGGATGATCGTCGCGAGCTCTTCGAAGAAGCGGCCGGCGTGGGACTGTACCGCGACCGACGTCGCAGCGCCGAACGCCGCCTGGAAGAAACCACGGTTGATCTGTCGCGTCTCGATGACTTGATCAGCGAAGTGCAAAGTCAGGTGCGCTCGCTTTCCCGTCAGCGTCGCCGCGCGGAACGTCACGCCGAACTCATGGCGCGTCGCTTCACGGTTGAAATCGCACTCGCCACGCGCGAGATGGAAGCGTGGAAAGAAGAACTCGCCTCGCTCGACGAACGGCTCGAAGCGCTGCGCGCCGATGTACCAAGCGCCGAAGAAGCGATTCGCACCGCCGAAGCCGCGCGCGAGCAGGCGCACGGTGCACGCTCCGCGGCCGAAGCGCAGCGCGGCGAAGTGTCGCGACTCGCGAGTGAGCAGCGTGAGCGTACACTGCGTCTTGAGCGCGAGCTCGCCGTGGCCGAAGAACGGCAGCGCAGCACCGAAGCGCGCCGCGCTCGTGCGGAACAGGAACGCACCGAGGGCGAAGCGTTCGGTCAGCGCATGCGCGATGACCGCGAGAAGGCGTTGCTGGATCGCACCACGCTTGAACAGGAACTGCAGGACGCCGGTGAAGCACTTGCCGAGCGCGTCAGCGCAGAAGATGAAGCCCGCGCGGTGGTGCAACGCGCGCGTCAGTCGCTTGAGGCGTTGGAGAAAGCAGCCCGTGAACATCGGGATCAAGCGCGCCGCCTGGAGCTTGATCGCGAAGGTGCTTCGCGTGATCTCGCGGAAACGCAGCAGCGTCTCGAAGCGCTGGAGCGTGAGCGTGCGCAGCTCAATGATCAGTTTGCGGCCACCGAGCGTGAACTGATCAGTGCACGCGAACAGCTCTCGCTGCTGCAGAGCGCAGCGCTTGAGGCGCAGCAAACGCTGGAGCAGGCGCGCATCACCTCGAATGCCGCGCGTACCACCGATGCTGAGGCGCGAGCGATGCTCGCACGCGTGGTGGAAACGCACACGTCGCTCGAAGGTCAGGTGGCCGCGCTCGAGCGCCTTGAGCGCGAGCGCGTAGGCCTGGCGCCCAGTGCACAGCGGTTGCTCAAGGATCGTGATTCACTCGAAGCGGGCGCCGTGCTCGGTCCGCTCACCGACTTCCTGACGGCCGACGGCGACGCGGCGCGATTGGTTGAGCGGTATCTCGGTGCCACGCTGCACGCCGTGGTCGTACGCGACGCTGCGGCCGCCGACGCGGTGCGCAAATGGCACGCTGCCGCCAACCCGGGTCCGTTGCTGCTGCTGCCGCTGGATGCGGTGCAAGGCATCGGCGCCTCGGGCACTGGCAATGATCTCGCGGCCGCGGTGCAGTCGTCGGGTCCGGCGGAGGCGTGGGTGCGCGCGTTGCTTGGACGCGTGCAAACGCTCGACAATGGCGAAGCGTTCATTGATGCGCGTGGTGCAATGCTGCTGCCCGGTACGAGTGTTGGTCCGGGACCGCTTCAGCGTCGCGCTGAGCTGACCAAACTGCGTGAGAAGCTGGAGCAGGCTGCCAATGAGCGCGAAGGCGCGCAGGCGGCCTCTGAGGCCGCGCGTATGGCGCTTGTGGATGCCGACCGCGCACAGCATCAGGCCAGCGAGGTCAGTGCGCGCTCGCAGCAGGAAGTGCGACGCGCCGAAGAAACGGTGCGGGAAGTGGAACGTCGCGTTGAGCGTGTGACGCGCGAAGTGCAGCAGTCCACGTTGCTGGCGGAACGGTTGACCGCTCGGGCCACCGAACTGTCCACGCGCGCGCAGCAACTCGGCGAACAGCTCGACGCGCTTGAAACGCGTGCCGGCGAAGCGGACAGCGCGATCAGCGAAGCCCGTGGCGTGCTCGCAGAGACGGAATCGGGTTTGGAAGAGGCGCGCGAAGCGCGTTCGGTGTGGCAGGTCACGCAGGCGCAGGCGCAGGCGCGACTGTCCGTCGCGCAGGACCGCGAGCGTCGGTTGCACGAAGAAGATGCCACGGCGGCGGCGCGACTTGCGGCGCTCGCGGTGGAGCTGAGTACCCTCGCCGAAGCCGATCAGGCGCTCGCCGAACAGCTCGGGCACTGGCAGATCGAGCTCGAGTCGCAGCGTTCCGCGTTGCGCGATGTGGATGAGCGCCTCGCACAGTCGGAGCAGTCCGTACGTGCCACATCGGAGCTGCTGGATGCCGCCGAACGCACGCTCGACGAAGCGCATCGTGCGCATACGAGCGTGGGTGAAGCGTTGCATCACGCCGAACTGCGTCACACCGATTTGTCTGGCCGCCGCGAAGCCATTCGTCAGCGCCTGGAAACCGAATGGCGCCGACCGCTCGACGAACTGCTTGCCGAAGCCGAAGAACTCGACGTTGAGACCGACACGCTGCGCGGTGAAGCCACCGAGTTGCGTGATGCGCTCGACGCGCTCGGTGCGGTGAATCCGCTCGCTATTGAAGAACACGAAGAAGAACAGCGTCGCCTTGAGTTCCTGACCGGACAGCGCAACGATCTGGTGTCCGCCAAGCAGTCGCTGCATCAGGCCATTCGCGAAATCGACAGCACGGCGCGTGAGCTGTTCCTCGTCACGTTTGGACAGGTGCGCGAAAACTTCCGCCAGATTTTTCTCACGTTGTTCGGCGGTGGCGAGTGCGATCTGCGACTGGAGAATCCGGACGCGCCGCTTGACTGCGACATTGAAATCCACGCGTCACCGCGCGGCAAGCGCACGCAACGCATTCACCTGTTGTCGAGCGGAGAACGCGCGCTGGTGGCATTGTCGCTGCTCTTCGGCATCTTCCTCACCAAGCCGAGTCCGTTCTGCTTGCTTGACGAAGTGGACGCGCCGCTCGACGATCAGAACATTGGTCGTTTCGTGCGCATGCTGAACCAGTTCAAGGCGCGCACACAGTTCATCGTGATCACGCACAATCCACGCACCACGACGGAAGCGGCGGATGCCGTGTACGGCGTCACGATGCAGGAGCCCGGCGTGTCATCCATCGTGAGTGTGCGCATGCGCGGACCCGCGGTGAACGACAACGGCGCCACTGTGCCGGACCTCGACGCGGATGAGTCCGACTCCGAACCCGCGTGATACCACGTGGTAGACAGCGGCGCGCGTTCGGGGTGATGCTCGGCATCACCTCGGCCGCGCTTCTGCTCTGTCCGCTGCTCACCTCACCATTGCGGGCGCAGCCGCGTGTGGTGGTGGAAACGTCGGAAGACATTGTGCTTTCCAGCGTGTCACCGCGTTTCACCGTGCGAGCGTTTGGCTTTGGCCCGGCACGTCCGCTTCGCATCACCATGCGCGTGAGCGAAAACTTTGGTGTGCTGCCACCGTTTCTGGTGGATACGACACTGCTCGTGACCGACACCGCGCACACGCTGCAGATCAAGCGTGCGTTGCCGAGCAATGCGACGGTGTACTGGCGCGCGTTGGTGGAAGGCGGAACGCAGGCCGCAATTTCTGATATTACCGGACCGCGTGTGGTACCGCCGTGGGTGACCATGGTGGATCCCGCATCGCCACAGGGTGATATCGTGGACACGCGCCAACCACTGTTTCGCTGGCGATCGCCGCGCGTAGACACCGGCCCGGGCCCGTGGCGTTACGACCTCGAGGTGCTGTCGAATGGTGTGGTGGTGTTTGGTGCGTCGAATCTCACCGACACGTTGCTGCGACTTCCCTCGCCACTGCAGGCGAACACGTCGTACCGCTGGCGTCTCGACGCACGTTTGGTCGGATTAACGGAACGCGTCACCGTGAACAGCCCTGGATCGTTTGTGATTATCGATCCGCCGCTGCCCACGTCCACGTTGATCTACCAGAACTTTCCCAATCCGTTTCCCAACGCGGCGTCATTCTCTACGTGTTTCTGGTTTGATGTGGGTGAGCCTGGCGCGCGCATTTCGCTCGAGATTCTCGATCTGCGCGGCACGCCCGTCCGCAAGATCGTGCCGGCGCCTGATGGCCAGGAGCTCTTCCCGGCCGGACGGTACGGCCGCGGCGCGCCCGGCACTGGCAGCAACTGCGACAACCGATTCATCTGGGACGGCACGGCGAGTGACGGCCGTCCTGTGCCGCCAGGTGTGTATCTGGCGCGATTCCGGGCCAACGGCAGCGCGCCGATCGTGCGCCGCATTCTCTTTCGCGGTCGCTGATGCGCCTGACCACCGTTGGAACCGGTACGGTGGCGCCGCATCCAACACGCGTGTGCGCGGGGCACCTGATCGAGTCACCCGACGCGGTACTGCTGCTCGACTGCGGCAGCGGCGTGGTGCATCGTCTGGCCGCGCTCGCGCTGCCGTGGACGCGTATCTCCCACGTGGCCATCACGCACTTTCACGGTGACCACATTGCCGATCTGGCGATGCTGTGCTACGCGTTCAAGTACGGGCAGCTGCCACCGCGCAGCGAGCCGCTGCAGGTGATCGGGCCCCCTGGCATGCGGGACCTCATGGACCGGCTGGCGCTCGTGTTCGGCACCTGGCTGCACGCTCCGGGGTACCTGTTAGAGGTGATCGAGTTGGAGGGGGAGGACGCACTGCCGATCGGGACCGAGCTGCGCCTCTCCTCGCGAAAGGTGCCGCACACCCCTCAGAGCGTGGCATATTCGATCACTGAGGGAACGCGGCGCATTGTGTATACGGGCGACACAGGCTTCGACGCCTCACTCGGCGAATGGGCCGCGGGGAGCGATGTGTTGCTCACCGAGTGTTCGCTGCCAGAGGCGATGGCCATCCCATCGCATCTCACGCCAACGCAAGCTGGCGAGCTGGCGGCGATCGCACATCCTGGTTTGCTGGTGTTATCTCACTTTTATTCTCCCGTTGAAGCGGTCGACATCACAGCCTTGGTGGCCGCGCAGTTTGGCGGTTCCGTGGTGCTGGCAACAGACGGGTGGTCCATTGATCTCTGAGGAGTTCGCATGCTGGTAGTAATGCAGCCGGCCGCGTCAGCGGCTGAAATCGATCGTGTGTGTGAAGAAATCACGCGACAGGGCTTCAAGCCGCTGCCGATGCCGGGTGCTGTTCGCATGGCAATCGGCCTGCTTGGCGATGACAGCAAAGCGGATTGGTCCTACATCGAAGCGCTGCCTGGCGTGGCCAGCGTGCTCATTGTGCAGAAGCCGTACCGCCAGGTCTCGCGCGAGTGGAAGCCGGAGAACACCATCGTGGAGATCGCGCCCGGTGTGCGTTTTGGTGGACCGGAAATCACCATTGTGGCCGGACCGTGCTCCGTAGAAAGCGAGGAGCAGATTCTGGCGTCCGCGCACGCGGTCAAGGCCGGCGGTGCGTCGGCCCTGCGTGGTGGTGCGTTCAAGCCTCGCTCGTCGCCGTACGCGTTTCAGGGCATGGGCAAGCAGGGACTCGAACTGCTCGCACTGGCGCGTCGCGAAACCGGGCTCGCAATTGTCACCGAAGCCATGGACGAACGTGGTGCAGATCTGGTGGCCGAATACGCCGACTGCATTCAGATCGGCGCGCGCAACATGCAGAACTATTCGCTGTTGCGGCACGTAGGCAAGATCGGCAAACCCGTGTTGCTCAAGCGCGGCATGGCGGCCACGATCAACGATCTGTTGTTGAGTGCGGAGTACATTCTCGCCGAGGGCAATCCCCACGTGATTTTGTGCGAGCGCGGCGTGCGCACGTTCGATTCGGCCACACGCAATCTGTTCGACCTCACCGCCATTCCCGTGGTGCAGAAACTCTCGCACTTGCCAATCGTTGCCGATCCGAGTCATGGTACGGGACTGCGTGACAAGGTCACCCCCATGGCGCGTGCGGCGGTTGCGGCGGGCAGCGACGGTGTGCTCATCGAAGTGCATCCGCAGCCCGATAAGGCGCTGTCCGATGGCGCGCAGTCGCTGTATCCGGAGCAGTTTGCCGCACTTGTTCAGCAGTTGCGTCCGATCGCCACCGCCATTGGTCGGAGCATTGCCACGGCCCCGGATCTCGCACCAGCGGCGGTCGCGTGAGCACGCGCATGAGTTCGCGTACGAGTCCGCGTTCGATCACGCGCACGATCACGCCGGCGATCACGCGTACGATCACGCGCACCCTTACGCGCAGCGCGGCCGTACTCAGCTTTGCGGTGCTCGCGTCCGCACAGTCCGTCGCCGCGCAGGGGGCAGATCCCGCGGCGGTGCTTGCACGCGCACGTGCCGAGTACGCCACCGTGCGCACCGCACGCGCCGATTTTGTGCAGGAAATCAAGAATCCGCTCACGAACCGCACGCTGCTCTCGCGTGGCTCGTTGCAGCAACGCAAGCCGGGTCGCATTAACGTGACGTTCACGGATCCGGCGGGCGATCGCATTGTCTCCGACGGTAAATCGCTCTGGGTGTACATCCCAAGCTCAGCGCCCGGTCAGGTCATGCGCATGGCGGCGGGCGAAGGTGGCACGGGTGGTGTTGACCTTGCCGCCACTGTGCTCGAGGCGCCGCGCGAATCGTACACGCTCACCGATGCCGGTGCACGTGCCGTGAGCGGCCGTCCGGCACGTGGCGTAACGCTCGTTGCGCGCCCCGGCGCGGAAGTGCCCTTCCCTCGCGCTACTATCTGGGTCGATGACGCCGATGCCAGCGTGCGAGAAGTCGCGATCACCGACGATCAGGGCGTCGCGCGCACCATTCGACTCACCACGTGGCAGAAAAATGTGGCCGTAGACGCGAAGGGATTCACCTTTGCGGTGCCCAAGGGCGTGAAGGTTGTGCGTCCGCCGCGCTGATCACGAACAACCAGCAATCAATCGTCGAGCGTTGGTGTACGCGCGGGCACAATAATGCTGGGATCTTCCGCGCGAGCAAATGGTTCGCGCGGTGATGACACACCGTTCAACAAGCGCACGGCACGCGCGATCACCGCGTCATCCTGTGCACGACGCAGAAACTCCGCGTCTGCGCCGAATGTCACGCGTGCTACCTCGTAGCCCAGCGCGCGCGCGATCCATGGCGCAGCGGAATCGAACACCGCGCGTTCAATTTTGACGTTACGCGACACGAGCTCATCCCACACGGACGCGACCATGTCGCGCGTTACGGGTTGCAACGGGGCCGTGAGCGCACCGCGTTGCTTGAACTTGAGCGCCACATTCGACACGGCATTTCGATACTGCACGGTGTTCGGGCCAAGTGCACGCACCAATGCCTGCACGTTATTGGGCAACGTTGAGTCACCGGCGATCACGTCAGGCACGATGCCACCGCCACCAAACACGGTTCGCCCCATGGGCGTTGTGAAACGCGGACGTGTGGTGTCGGCGCGTGGACCATTCTCACCACCCGCGCTCGAGTCGGCAAGCTGCGAGATGCTGCGACCGAGCGGTGTGTACCAGCGGGATGTCGTGATGCGCAGTGATCCGCCTGTGGTCATGGGGAACACGGACTGCGCGCTGCCCTTGCCGTACGACGTCCGTCCAACCACAATCGCGCGATCGTGATCCTGCAACGCACCGGCTACGATCTCTGATGCGCTGGCGCTGTTGCCATCGACAAGCACCGCGACCGCAACAGTTGGCCACGGCTGCGGCGCGCTATCGTTCATGGTCTCAGGCGCCGTGCCGGGTCGGCCACGCAACTCCACGATGCGCTTGTCCCGGTCGAGAAACAGCTCCGCCACGGCCACGCCCTGTTCGAGCAAGCCGCCGGGATTGCCGCGCAAGTCGAGCACCACACTACGCGCGCCAAGACGCTTGAGTGAATCCAGTGCCAGGCTGACTTCGGCCGCGGTGTTTGCACTGAAGGAATTCACATCCAGGTAACCAACGTCCTGCTGCAGCATCACCACGCGCGGAACCGAGCGCAGCGTCACAGACTGACGCGTGAGCGTGAGCGATATACGATGCTCTCCAAACCGCTCAAGCTCGACGTCAACTTTTGAACCCGGCGCACCTCGCAGCATGCGCGCCACTTCTTCCCGCTGCAGTCCGGCCGTGGATTCACCATCAACCGCGAGGATGCGATCACCCACCTGCACACCGGCGCGTTCCGCTGGTGCACCCGGCACCGGTTCAATCACGAGCGCACGGCCGTCGCGCACATCCAACTGCACCCCCACGCCGCCATACGCGCCAGACATCTGTTCAGACAGACGACGCGCGCGTGTTTCGGGCAGGAACGCGGAGTACGGATCGTTCAGCTCAGTGACGAGTCCGGCCACCGCCTTGCGATACAACGAATCGAGCGGCACAGAATCGACATACTGTGTGGCGATGTAGCGATACACCTGCTCAAAGAGCACCGCGCCATTTTCCGGCGAGGGAAGCGGCGCCAGGGCGACCTCCTCCTTCGGCTGCTGGGTGAGCCACCAGCCGCCAACGCCGAGCGCAGTGCCAAAGAACAGGGACGCGATAATCGCGCGAGCGCGCATTCGATTCAGTTGCGGAAGAAAAGGAGAACGGCGAACGGCACTAGCGGAGCACGACGGTCGCGCCAAACCGATCGGGCCAGCGCGCACCGAGCACCTGCATACAACGTTCAGACACTTCGTCTGGTGTCCCGTGTGCACTCACGCTCACAATCGGACCACACTCCGGATACTCAGCCTGCCACGCATTACCCGTGGCCAACTGAAATCCGGTCTGCACCCGCTCGTGGAATGTACGTGCTTCCTGCTCCAGCCGGTCCGGCGCGCCGCGCGCCTGCGTTCGCGCCATCGCCTCGTTGAGCGGCAGCGCAAGCAGGAGCGTGAGGTCGGGAATCAGATGGCCGGTCGCGAAGGCGTTGATACTGCGCAGCCCGTCCATGCGCAGTCCCCGTGCGATCCCCTGATACACGTACGTCGACAACAGGTACCGGTCGAGCAATACCACCGCCCCACTTTCGAGCGCTGGCGTGAGCTCACGCTCGACCAACTCGGCGCGCGACGCGGCGAAGAGCAGTGCTTCCGCGGTTGGTGTGAGCGAGTGACGCGGGTTCAGCAGCAATTCCCGGATCACGTCACCAGCCGG
Organism: Gemmatimonadaceae bacterium; assembly: GCA_051859245.1. GTDB lineage: Bacteria > Gemmatimonadota > Gemmatimonadetes > Gemmatimonadales > Gemmatimonadaceae > JAABRT01. The sequence goes on along the minus strand of JBHYGA010000005.1, from coordinate 600,382 downwards.
CGTGCCGCCGGGTTCACGCAGTGCGCGCACATCCTGTCCTGCCTGCGTGAGTCGATCCGCGAGCCGCTGCCATTGGGTGGTTTTGCCCACCCCTTCCCCACCTTCGAGTACCAGCAGAAGCCCGCGAGACGACACGCGATTCAGCCCAGCGTAATAATCGACGACGTCGCACCCACCTTGATGCCATCGGCAATCCACTGGTTCACGCGCAGCATGAGCTTGTCGAAGTTGTCCTGCGCCACGACCGCCCGCTGATACGCCGGATTCACCTGCACGCGCTCGAGCAGACCGTCGAGCTCCTGCTCCATCGACTCGCCAGGCTGCTCGCCCCGATCGATCATCTGCTGCGCTTCCTGTCGGATCGCTTCCATGCGACGCAGCATGGTGCTCGCTTCGCTGTCCGCCGAGAGCGCTTCGCTTGAGCGCTTGACCGCTTTGTACTCATCGCTCTGGCCGATCAGCCGACCCACATCGCGTGCCTTTTCCTCGAGCATGTCAAACGACTCCAGGTACAAGTGAGCGGACGACGCGTGTTCGGCGCAGGACCGATGATGCGTCGTCCAATTCACGAAACATAGTGAATTACAGCGCGTTCGGTTTGCCGCGTCGCCGCTGCGCCACCAGAATTCTGGGACGACCCGTGAGGTCGTTGTACACCGAAATACCCGTGTACGCGCCCGTCTGAGCGGCGAGCTGGGCCGTTTGCTCCGCCCGCGTGCTGTCGAGCTCGAGCACGATCCAGCCGCCGTCCTCAAGTACCTCGGGGGCACCCTCCAGCAAGGCCCGATACCGCGCCATGCCGCCTTCGTCGGCGTAGAGCGCCAGCGCGGGCTCCCAGTCGCGTACCGCCGCTGGCAGCGCCGCCGATTCCTGCGGCGCGATATACGGCGGGTTCGAGACCAGCATCGCCAACGTCATACCCTCGAGAGGCGCCAAATCCGCGCCGAGTCGAAACTCCACCGGCGTGCGCAACTGCGCGGCCACGCGCTCGGCATTCTCGCGCGCCACGGTGAGTGCGTCGTGAGAAATGTCAGTCGCGATCACACGCGCGAAGCTGGCCTCCTGCGCCAGCGACAGTGCGATCGCCCCGCTGCCGGTGCCAATGTCCGCCACCAGCCCACCAGACACGCCAGCGCGGAGGGACAACACGTGGTCCAACAGCAGTTCTGTTTCCGGACGCGGTATGAGCACACGCGGATCAACGGCCAGCTCGAGATGCCGAAACGCTGCCAATCCCGTCGCATACGCGAACGGCATCCCCGTTTGCAAACGCGCCACGATTTCTCGCACGCGCGTTTCTGTCTCCTCGCTCACATGCTCTTGCTGATACGCGGCCAACGCGACGGCCGACACCGACCGTTGTTGCACCACGGCGAACAACTCACGCGCCTTTGCGCGTGCGCGCGCGAGGTCGGTGCGCATGTTGTCATCAAGTACGTGATCCAAGGCGCGCAATGTGTGCGCCGTGGACTCCAGCAGTTCAGCGAGCGTCCGCATCACGCGCGCAAGCGTTCCTCGGCGTCGGCGAGTGCCAGCGCGTCGACAAACGGCGCCAGATCACCCTCCATTACACGATCAATGTCGTACAGCGTGAGACCAATGCGATGATCCGTCACGCGACCCTGCGGAAAATTATACGTGCGAATTTTGGCCGAACGATCACCCGTGCTCACCTGTGATTTGCGCATGCGTGAACGTTCGGCTTCGAGTTCTGACAAGCGCAGATCGAGCAGACGTGAGCGCAGCACTTCCATCGCTTTCATCTTGTTTTGCAACTGCGATTTCTGATCCTGCTGACTGACCACGATGCCCGTGGGAATGTGCGTAATGCGCACGGCCGAGTCGGTGGTATTGACGCTCTGTCCACCGGGACCTGACGAGCGAAAGACATCAATGCGCAGGTCTTTGTCTTCAATGCGCACGTCGACTTCTTCCGCCTCCGGCAGCACCGCGACGGTGGCGGCCGACGTGTGAATGCGTCCCTGATTCTCGGTGGCCGGAACGCGTTGCACACGGTGAACGCCTGACTCCCATCGCAGCACACCGAACGCACCATCACCAAGCACCTTGAAGACGGCTTCTTTCACACCGCCCAGCGTGCCATCGGACCAGCTCATGAGTTCCATGCGCCAACCGCGTCGTTCGATGTAGCGCGAGTACATGCGATGCAAATCGGCGGCAAAGAGGGCGGCTTCATCACCGCCTGTTCCCGCACGAATTTCGACAATCGCGGGCCGGTCGTCGAGGGGATCACGAGGGATCAGCAACGGCAGCAGCGATTTCTCCAGCGCTTCCTGCTCGGCTTCGAGTCGCTCCACGTCGGCGCGCGCTTCGTTGGCGAACTCGGCGTCGTCACTCTCGGCCAGTTCCCGCGAGCCCTCGAGTTCATGCGCTACGCGATCGAGGCGAGCCGCGTGCTCCACCACCGCCGCGAGCCGACGGTGCTCACGTCCGAGCGCGGCAAATCGCGTCGCATTGCCCGTGACGGCCGGATCGGCGAGTTGCGACTCCACCTCGGTGGCGCGAGTCAATGCGTCATTCAGGCGATCGCGGAGAGCGGACAGGTGTATAGTCACAAATCCTGCTGAAGCCAACGGTGTGCGTTCGGGTCACTGTGACCCGAGTCACGGCGACAAATGGACATACGCGGGTACGTTCCGGTGTCTCTGGTCACGTGCCCCAAGTCGGAAAGCTAGTGATGGCGCCCATCGCGTTCCACGGACCGCGCCGGGAGTCTGACCGAGTGCCCTGGTCGCGGCTTCCCGACCCATTCTCAGTCCGGTCCTCATTGCCCAGACGCGGCCCGCGTGGCATCGTCAGGAGGTTGCCATGTCATACCCACTGTCCTCCGGTCACGTCCCCCTTCGCTTCGCTGCGCCTTCCATGAGCGTTTCTCTCGATCGCATCGCGGATTTCCTCGGTACCGTACCGCTCTTTCGTGAATTGGATCGTGTCGCGCTTCGTTCCTTTGCGGACATCACGCGCGAGCACAAGTACGGCAAAGGCACGGTGATTGTCAGTGAAGGAGATCCCGGTGATGCGCTGTATGTCGTGCGCACGGGTGAAGTGAAAGTGGTGCTCGTGGCCGAAGACGGTCGCGAGGTGATTCTTGGCGTGCTGGGTGTTGGTGATCACTTTGGCGAGTTGTCGCTGATTGACGGACGTCCGCGCTCGGCGCACGTGATCGCCACGAGCACGTCCAGTTTGCTCGTGCTGCGACGCGCCGATTTCCGCCGACAGGTGGAACAGCAGCCACAGGTTGGCTGGGCGTTGCTGATGGAATTGTCGCGTCGACTGCGTCAGGCGGACGGCACCATCGGCTCGTTGGTGCTGCTTGATGTGCCGGGTCGCGTGGCGCGCGTGTTGCTCGAGAATGCCACGCCAGGTCAGCCGGCCACGTTGATCAAGCCCATGACGCATCAGGTCATGTCGCAGATGATCGGTGCCAGTCGCGAGACCGTTTCACGCGCGATGTCGGAGTTCCAGGAAAAGGGATGGATCGCGGTTGCTCGCCGTCAGGTGACGATCGTTGATCGCGTGGCGCTCGAAGCGCGCGCGCGTCCCGCGCTCTAATCCGCCACGCATGACGGTGCCGCCTGCCGGACGTGATGACGAGCGAGGTGTACGTTTTCGGCTGCGTTGTTGGGGAGCGCGCGGAACGCTGCCGAGTCCTGGCCCGAAAACCGTGCGGTATGGCGGCAACACCACGTGCGTAGAAGTGCGTACGCGCGATGATGCACTCATCATTCTTGATGCCGGCACTGGATTGCGCGGACTTGGTTTGCATCTCACGGTGCCGACCGACGCTTCGCCGCGCACCGCGCCGGCTCACCTGTTCCTGACGCATCAGCACAGCGATCACGTGATGGGGTTGCCGCATTTCGCGCCGTTATTCGACGCGAGCGCACCACTGCGGATCATGAGCGGCGACGCCAGTGAAGCGCAAACACGCGCGCTGCTGCACACCTTAATGTCACCCCCGCTCTTTCCGCCGCTGTCCGAAGTGACCGATCGCGTGTCGATCGAGTCGTTTCAAAATGGCGCACCGGCGGAAGTTGGATCGCGTTGCACCGTACACCGGTTCCCGGCACGACATCCAGGCGGCGCGGCGATCTTTCGTCTCGACGACGGGAAAACGCCCGGCATTGCCTTCGCGCCTGACAACGAGCTCGACTACGCCAGCACAGACCCGGATGTAATTGCGTGGCGCCGCGGGCTTACGCTCGCACTACACGGCGTGCCGATTCTGTTGCACGACGCCACGTACAGCGACACGGAGCTCACCGCGCACCGCGGATGGGGGCATTCCTCAGCGCTGGAAGCAACACGCTTTGCCATGGAATGTGTGGCGGGCATGCTGGTGCTCTTCCACCATCATCCGGATCGCACCGATGATCAGGTAGACACGGTGGTGCAGGAATGTCGTCAGCTGGTCACGGTGTCTGGTAGCTCACTGCGTGTGATCGCGGCCTGGGAAGGGCTTTCACTCACGGTGTGACACGTGCACGATGGCCTGACCGCGCGTCAGGTCCGCAAGCTGTGCGCGAAGTTGCGCTTCACAATCGCGCGCGAGTTTGATGTGATACGTGACCTGTTCCGCGTACTGCTCATCGCAGATCTCCTCCGCGAGTGACGCCAGCAGCTGACGAACAGGTGTGACGGCGCCATACTCCACCGTGACGTGCACCTCGATGGTGTCGACGCGCTGCACGGTTGCCAGTTCCGCCAGCGTTTGCTGCACCGCGCCGCCGTACGCACGTGCGAGTCCACCGGTGCCGAGCTTTGTGCCGCCGTACCAGCGCGTGACCACCGCGGCAATTTCACCGATGCCGGAGTGCAACAGCACGGTGAGCATGGGGCGACCAGCGGTGCCGTGCGGCTCTCCGTCATCGCTTAATCCAATGTGCGATGTGCTGCCGGGCGCACCAATCACGTAGGCCCAGCAGTTGTGCGTTGCGTCTGCATACTCCTGTTGCATTTCGCGCACGAATGCTTGCGCGTCACTCACTGTTTTCGCGCGCGCAATGGTGCAGCGAAACACGCTACGGTCAATAACGAGCTCACTCCGGTGCCGGGACGCCGGCACCGGATACCGAACCGCTGAGTGACTCAGGATTCGAGCAGGCTGCGCAGCATCCACGCCGTTTTCTCGTGCAGCTGAATGCGCTGCGTGAGCAAGTCGGCTGTTGCTTCGTCGCTCGCCTTTTCCACGGCGGGATACAATGAACGCGCGGTGCGAACGACCGTCTCCTGGCCCTCCACGAGTTCGGCGATCATTTGCGTGGCGGTGTGCACACCAACGGATTCCTTCACCGCACTCAGCTTCTGGAACTCGGTGTACGAACCCGGCGCGGGATGTCCGAGCGCGCGAATACGCTCGGCGATGAGATCAACCGCAATTGCCAGTTCGTCGTACTGCGTTTCAAACATCACGTGCAGGGTCTGAAACATCGGACCAGTCACGTTCCAGTGAAAGTTGTGCGTCTTGAGATATAAGCTGTACGTGTCCGCGAGCAGATGTGACAGGCCTTCAGCGATTGTCTTTCGGTCTGCGTCAGGGATTCCGATATTGATGTGCATACTGATCATTCCTTATGGCAAAGAGTTCACAGCGAGTCACGTGTCGCGGGCCGAACGACGCCCGGGCACACGGAGCCACGGTGTTCACACGTTGGCGCCGCTCAGCCAGAGCATTGCGGCAATGTAGCCGGTGAGCATCACCGCACCTTCAATTCGAGAAATCACGCGTTCCCCGCGCAGCATCACGGCCGCGAGCACGCTGAATCCCACCATCAATGCAAGGTCAACGCGGAGTTCCGTGAGATCACCCGCGATCGGCGACAGTACGCCGGCGACACCAAGCACAAAGAACACATTAAAGATATTCGAGCCGATCACATTGCCCACGGCCATCGCAGAATGACCGCGCACCGCGGCGACCACCGACGCGGCCAGTTCAGGCAGCGATGTGCCCACGGCAACAACGGTGAGTCCGATGATGCGCTCGCTTATACCCGCCGCTTCGGCAATTGTCACGGCGGCACCAACGAACCAACGTCCGCCCTGCAACAGCAGCGCAAGCCCGGCCAGTCCAATCAGCACGAGACGAAGCGTGGACGACGTGGCCTTGGCTTCAGCAATTTCGGCCACGGTTTCGGAGATGGTCTCGCTGACCAGCTGGTCGCCAGCCGGCGCCGTTTTGGAGTAGCGAACGGTGGCAATGGTGAACGCGACCGCGCCGATAATCAGGACGATCGCTTCGACTCGTGACAACACGCCATTGCGCAGCGCCAGTGGGACAAGCGCCGCCGACACGAGCAGGATCGGGATCTCTCGTTTGATGAGCCCGCCGTCCACCTTGGGCGGAGCAATCAGTGCCGTGATGCCAAGAATCAGGCCGATATTCGCGATGTTCGAACCCACCACGTTGCCGAGTGCGATCGCACTACTGCCATCGAGCGCGGCCACTGCACTCACGACGAGCTCGGGCATGGATGTGCCATACGCCACCACCGTCAATCCGATCACGAGTGGCGACACGCCCATTGCGTCCGCCAGTCCGGCAGCCCCTTTCACGAACCAGTCGGCACCGAACACGAGGCACGCCAGGCCAAGCACCAGAAGCAGCCCGGTGATCAACACCGAGCGTCACCTTGGCTGTGGAAGAGCTGCTCCGTGTTGTGTACCTTGCGGGTCATGCTTCGATTCTTTCGCACGCGTGCTCCGTTGTTCGGATTATTGCTGCTGCTCGCACTGCTGATCACGCTGCCTGGCGTTCGACATCCGTTGCCCCTGCTGGGGCTGGCCGTTTTTGCGTTCTTCGCCTGGCGCGCGCTCTCTCGCTGGACCAAGGCGCCGGAAACCGTTCGCACGCTGGACGATGACGTTGCCCTCGCCGCCGCGGCGTGGGACCACCGTCACGGTCCGCCGGACGATGAGAGTGAAACCGCCGACGAACCATGGCGCGCCAGCTTGCGTCCAAGCGACGCCTGGCGCGCGAGCGACGACGACGACATCACCTAATCCGACGCGCTACCGTAGCCACCGCCGCCCGGCGTTTGAATGCTGAGCGGTTCACCGGCGGCCAGTGTCCAGCGCCCCTTGGCCGATACGGCGCGATCACCACAAACATTTTCTCCCACACGTCCGTCTTCACCACCCAACACGCCGTGCGGTGCGAAGATGCGTCGCTCGGTAAGCAGTGTGGCCACCACAGGCTCTAACGGAACGTACACGCGGTGCACGCCGTCGCCACCAACGTGCGCGCCGGCGCCGCCGCTGTTCCAACGACGCGCGTACTCCGCGACGCGCATGGGATACGCCCATTCGAGGCTCTCCACGGGCGTGTTGCGCGTATTGCTCATGCCTACGTGCACCGCCGACGGCCCTGCGGCGCGGGCACTCGCGCCCTGCCCGCCGCCGAGTGTTTCGTAGAACGTCCAGCCGCGCCCGCCCAGTGTCACATTGTTCATCGTGCCCTGGCCCTGCGCGGGAAGTGCATCAGCGCTGACGCCTCGCGCGCGCACGCCGTCGCCGAGCGCTTGCAACATGGCGTCGGTCAGTCGCTGCGACAGCTCCACATTACCGGCCGCCACGGCACTCGGCCGTTTGGCGTTGGCCACGCAATTATCGGGAATCGTGAGGTGCAGTGCGCGCGCGAGCCCATCATTCACGGGCACATCATCACTGTCAAGCAACACACGAAGCACGAACAGGGCGGCCGCACGGGCCACCGCCGACGGCGCGTTCACGTTGCCGGCCACCGCGCCACTTGAGCCCGTCAGGTCCACGCACAGCGTATCGTCGCGCACCGACACCGTTGCAACCACAGCGATTGCGTTGTCGGAAACGCCGTCGCCTTCGAGCGCATCGGCGCACGTGCCACTCACACCATTGAGCACGCGCAATGAAGCCCGTGTGGTGCGTTCGGTGTAGTCAAGCAACGCGTTGACCGCGTCCTCACACCAGGTATCACCGTGCGTGGTGTACAAGCGTTGCCAACTCTGGGTGCCAACCGCACACGCCGATCGCTGGGCGCGCAAATCGCCAAGTCGTTCCTGCGGCGTACGCACATTGGCGAGCAACAGTGCCAGAATGTCGTCTTGCACCACACCGGCGGCTTCAAAACGTACCGGTGGAATGATCAATCCTTCCTGCACCAGCTCGGTCGCGCCAAACGGCATACTGCCCGGGCTCATGCCACCAACGTCTGCGTGGTGCGCACGCACGGCCATGAAACCAATCACCCGATCGCGTTGCGTGGGGTGACCCACCACTTCAACCATCGTGATATCGGGCAGGTGTGAACCGCCGTGCGCTGGATCATTGAGCACAAACACATCGCCCGGCTTGGGGCATCGTGCACGAACGGCGGCCACGCTCTCCGGCATTGCACCGAGGTGCACGGGAATGTGCGCGGCCTGCGCGACCATACGTCCGTCGGCATCAAACACGGCGCATGACGCATCGCGACGCTCCCGCACGTTCGGGGAAATTGCCGCGCGCTCCAGTCGCACTCCCATCTCCTCAGCGATCATCGCCACCGATTGTGCGAACACGGTCATCGCAAGCGCGTCAAAGCGTGTTGACGTATCCGGCCTGATCGAATCGATCGTCACATGCCACCTCTCGACGCGACAATGCGAGCTGCAATATCACGTTCCCAGGCAGCGGCAAGATCCGCGAGACGCGCGCCGCGTCCACGATCCGGCGCCGCGGACAACAGCCCCTGCGCGCTCGGGTGCGGCACCGATTGCACGCTGAGCCCGGGCCACTCGCTCGCGTGTGACGACACGAGTATTCCCATTACACGCGACGCCACACTGCCAAGCGCGATGATCGTCTGCAGCCCGCGTGATCGCGCATGATTCACATCATTCGCGAGGCGGCGCACGTTCTCGGCAGACTCAAGTTCGGCTCGCGATGGTGCGCGAAACTTCTTGCCGTCATCGGTTGGACAGCGATCAAACGCATTGCCAAGGGCGACACCACGAAGCACTGGTTTGAGATGGTGCTCGGCAAAACGCGCACCGTCCCACGGCAGTGTGGACACCAGCTCCGGCAGCGTACACGCGTCTGCTGCTACCAGCGCCCGATAGAGTGGACTTCCAGCGCGATCACCAAAGAACGGCACGCCACTCTTGTCCGCGCCGCGTGGCCCTGGTGCCTCGCCAATGCAGAGCGCAAACACTGGTCCGTCTTCAGGAAAGCACGGCGCGACTGGCGCGCCAATTATCCGCGCGTTCGAATCGCTTACAGCAACGCGCGGCGTCATGCACTCACCTCGATACGCTCCATCCACCAGCCGCCCGACATCAGGCTTTTGGCACGCCATCCAATCGCCACGCGAAGCGTTGCGTCGGGCAAGCGCACCGTGCACGGGCCTTCACGCGTCACCTCGAGCGCAAAGCCATCGTCAACGCCGGTGAACGCCGGCGTATCGTCGCGTGCCTCGCGCTGCACACGCACCGGCCACCACGCACCTTCAAGCGTGGCGCGCAGCCCAACCACCTCAGGCACCCGATCGAGCACAAAACCAAATCGCGCCTGATGCAGTTCGTGAAAACGTTCGATGAGCATGGTCACCGTGTCGGTGTGAAACAACGGCACCTCCAGCTCATGGCCCTGGCCAAGATATCGCACGCGTGCCCACGCGCGATCGCTCAACGCATCGCGTCCTTCACGCAACTGGTTCACCAGCGCCACTCTCGCGTGCTGCAGCGCATCATCGTGCAACACATCACTGCGCTGCATGATGCTCGACACACCGTCGCGTCGTTCCGGTGCAAGCGCCAGGCCAAGCGCACTCAGCACACCCGCGAACGGCGGAATGAACACGCGCGTCATGCCCAGCGAATCGGCCAGACCACACGCGTGCAAGGGACCACCGCCGCCAAACGCCACCAGTACCATGTCTCGCGGATCACGACCGCGCTCCACACTCACGCGACGTAGCGCACGCGCCATGGTGGCGTCGGCAGTCGCAATCAGCGCACGCGCCGTGTCGGGGACGGATCGCTGCAGTGCTGCCGCGACGCTCTCCAGTGCAGCGTGCGCACGCAATGCATCGATGGTTACGGCGCTACTCCACGTACCCGCCGCGATATGCCCGAGCACTACATGCGCGTCGGTAACGGTGGCTCTGGTACCACCGTGCGCGTAACACGCCGGACCTGGATCAGCGCCCGCGCTCTCCGGCCCAGCGTGCAATGCGCCGCCCGCATCAACGCGCGCGATGCTGCCACCGCCTGCAGCTACAGTTTCCACCAACACACGAGGCAACGCGATCGGCACACCCGCGAGCACACCGCCGCGTTCCACGAGCGGCTCACCGTCGACAATCAAACCGACATCGGCCGACGTGCCACCAATATCGATCGTGAGCGCATCCTGCACACCGAGACCTCGGCACAACGCCGCAGCGGCGGTGATGCCGCCTGCGGGCCCCGAGAGGGCAAGCGACGCGGCGTGCAGCGCGGCGTCGCTGGCGGCGAGCGTGCCACCGGCGGAGGTCATCACCCGCGGTGCCGGAAGTCCGCGAGCCGCAAGCGCGTCGGTGAGTCGATGCATGTACCTCGCCACCGCGGGGCGCGCATACGCTTCGGCAACGGTTGTGGCCGTGCGCTCATACTCCCGAATCTCCGGCAGCACCTCGTGCGACAGCGCAACCGTTGCCTCCGGGCACGCCGCGCGCAGCGCGCGCCCAAGCCGTGCCTCGTGCTCCGGGAATACGTGCGCGTGCAACAGCACCACCGCAAACGCCATCGCACCACTCTGGCGCGCGTGCGACACCACACGTTCGATCTCATCGTGGGTAAGCGCGTGCAACACCTCAATGCCCTCGGGGGCGTCTCGCTTGTGCTCACCATCGAACCAGCTTGGTGCAACTCGTTCACGAACGCCGATCACATCCGCATGCTCAAGGAGAGGTTCGGCGTGATCGCGCGTGAGATCGTACAGTGACGCGCGTTCCTGTCGACGGAGCCACAGCAGATCCGTGAAGCCGTCGGTGGCCAGCAACACCACACGGGTACCTGCGCGTTCGAGCAGCAGGTTGGTGACCACCGTGGTGCCGTGTACAAAGCGCTCCACCGACGCGCTGTCGAGCGCGGCGTGTTCCACGGCGCGTACCACGCCAAGCGCGCGATCAGCCGGTGTGGTGAGCACCTTGGATGCACGCACATGGCCGTCAGTGCCAACGGCCACGAGATCGGTGAAGGTGCCGCCTACGTCGACACCAACACTGATGCTCGCGCCCTGCGCAGCGTGTGTCACGGCCGGCGTGGTGTCAGGCAGCAACGGCCACGGCAGCGGGAGCGGCGGGTCGCGGCGCGCCGCCGCCGAACCGTCGCGCGAGCACGCCTGCGAGTGCGATATGAATGGGGAGCGTGACCGACGTGACGAGCCCCGAATCCTGCGCGAGCACCGTCACCTGGAGCAGAAAGCCGAGCAACGCGAGCGCCGCGATGATCAACGCGAGACGCGAGAAGTTGCGCGCCGCGTTTCCGCTCCCCGCAGCGAAGGGCGCCAGGCACGCGAGCAGCAGCAACAACGGATGCACCTGAAACAGCGAACCGTTGCTGCCCATGTACGGCGCATGTTTGGTCACTGTGCCGGCGAGCAACAGTGCCGTGCCGAGCACGCCGGTAAGCAGGTACCACAGCGTGGCCACGCTGCGCAGCGCATAAAGCGCGACGCGATTGCCACGAGCCATCAATGTGCCCAGCGCAAAAATCAATCCGCCTGCGATCGCGCCGATCACCATCGCGGCGAATCCCCGAAACGGTGCGCGCTCCGGCAGCGGTGCACGCTTGGCCGTGTAGATCACGCTGTCTCTCGCGACCAGCGAGCGCTCCACGCCGTTTTCGTCGGTCACGCGAATCGTGGTGAGATGATTCGCGAGCAACCCGGGCATGAAGCTCTCATTCCAGCGAGTGAGCGGTTTGTCCGCGTTGCGACCGAGTGCCACGTGAATGCCGGCGTACGGTGGCCAATCGCCATCGGTTGCACGAGCCGTCTGCTCACGCCAAGTGGTAAATGACTCTGGCACGTTCGCGAGTTGCGTGGCCAGCGCACCGCCGAGCACGCGATCGATTGCGTCGCGCACCCGAGTGGAGCAGTTGTCGAGGTAGTAGTCGTATCGGTAATACCGATTCTCTTCGAGCGACTGCCAGGACACGAACTCCGCAAGCGCGGCCTTTTGCACGTTGGTCAGATCGAGGACTTGCAAGCGCGCCGAGCGGTCCTCTTGCACCGACTGGCGGAACATGTCGTCTGCATAGAATACGGCCAGCCAATAGCGCGTGTCGCCGGTGAGAAAGCGGGTCAGAAAGTTGGGCTGGTCAAAGTCGAACATGCCCCAATTGTAGGCCAGTCGCTCGCCGGTTTCGCGATTGGACACGATCAACGCGTTGTGCCCAAAGCGCTCCCATATGACCTCGCCATTGGCCAACGTCAGCACCGAAATCTCAAGCGCCGCACCGCGTTCCGCACGCACTGCATCAAGCGCGGCATCCACGCCGGGAAGCGGCGGTTGCGCGTGCAGGCGCGGTGCGAGGAGCGTGGCGATCGTCAGACATGCTCCCCACAACGCGGCGCGAACCCGGTGCCTCAGAACCGCACCTCGCGACCGTCTTCCGCCGCCTTGTACGCCGCATCAAGCACGCGATGCACAATGAGTTGTTCGGTCGGCAGCTTGCGCGGCACGTCACCCTGCACCATCGCAATGAAGTGCGCGAGCTCGGCGCGGTAACTCTGCAGAAACGGACTCTCGCGCGCCGCTGCACCCGACGGCGACACGTTCACATGACGACCGTTGATGTCCTTGACCACACGCAGCGGCGCCAATCGACCAGAGCCTTTGCTTCCGTGCACTTCGAACCACCAGCGATCTTCTTCGCCCACGTAGGCCCATGACACATCGAGGATCAGACTGATCCCACCTTCGCACTCAAGAAAGAGCTGCATCGCCACTTCGGTGGCATTGGCACCCTTGCCTTTCCGAGACTGCGCGCTGATGCGAACCGGCGCCGGAAAATCGGCCAGCCACAGTGCCAGATCGAGCAGCGGAAAACCCTGATCGAGAAACACACCGCCGCCCGCTTCCGTCTTGCGTCCGCGCCAGCCATCTCCGGGACGCTCCACCTGCAGCGCACCGGCGCGCACCGACGTCAGTGCACCGAGTTCGCCGTTGCGCAGAAACTGCGACAGCGCCTGCACATCGGAGCGGAAGCGATGATTGTGCGCCACCTGCAGCACGAGATCGTGTTTGGTAGCAGCCGCAAGGCAGCGCTCCAGCCCTCGCACCGTCAACGCGAGCGGACGCTCCACGAGCACGTGCAACTTTTTACGCAACGCACTCAGCACGTGCGGTTCGTGCAGGTGATTGGGCGTCGCAATCACGACGGCATCCAGTACGTCGGAGTCGAGCAACTCCTCGAAGTCGGTGAAGACGTCGGGAATATCAAAGCGATCCGCCAACGCGCGCGCTTTGGGGCCGTCGTTGTCGCACAGCGCCACCAGCTGTGCACCCTTCATCTTCGACAGCACAGGAATGTGCGTGAGCTGGGCGATAGCGCCCGTTCCTACCACTGCGATGCGCACCGCGTCCTTCATTCCGCCTCCGAAAGTCACGTCACATGGCGATCGACGATCGCCAGTCGGTCATTCAGCGAAGCCGACGACGGTTCCGGGATAATAGTGGCGCAAGATCGCCCGCACATCGTGGCCTGCCCGCGCACGACCGATCGCCCCCCACTGGCACATCCCCACCCCATGTCCGTTTCCGGCCCCACGCAGGACCACCGCGGACACCCGCTCGCCAACTCGCGTTTGTTTGTCTACATCAAAATACGTGCTGGACAAAATCGCGCCACGCGCATCGCGAAACGCGTTGCGAATATCGTGACCGTTGAGCGTCACCGTGCCGCGGTCCGTGCGCACCACGAGCGTGCCCACACGACCGCTCGGCGTGCGTGTGCCAACGCTCACGGCCGCCACCTGCGGCGCAGTGGTGCCGCTCGAGCCGCGCGCTCCCAGATGGCGCACAATCGCCTGTCGCAGCAACGGCTCATCGAACGTTGCGGCCCACGCGTGTCGCGGAGAAATGTCGCAGTAGGCTCGGCCGGTGGTGCGGTCGGTGTCGCTCACGCTCTTGAGGTAGCCATGGTCGTGCCCCCCTCGCCACACCTCGCTTGGCAGCGCCGATCGCCCTCCGCAGCTCGAGGAGTACGGACCGTCCACCACGGCGCCGTTATAGCGCAATACCAGGCCGCTGGTGGCCGCGATTGCCTGGTCCACCACGGCGTGCTCCACGGCCTGCCCGCCATACACCTGATGCAGCACGGTGGCCGTCATGTGGTACCCACTGGCCGGCACCACCTCCTGCGCCGGCACACGCATGTACGTGTAACTGCGGGCCGCCACGGCCTGCGCCTGCAGCGCGGCGGCGTCAATCGGATTGCGTGTGCCCAGCTCAAGCGGAACCACGCCGCGCAAATAGTCTTCGACGGGCACACGATTGACCACGAGCAGTCCGGTATCGGTCACCGAAATCCAGAGTTCGCCGCGATAGCGCCGATTCTCGTGCTGCACAACAGACCGCACATCGCGTGTGCGCACGACAAGCGGTCCGGCGCGCCACGGTGTGGCGTCACCACGCGATCCCGCAACGCGGAGCGTCTGCCCGCGCTGCTCCACGCGCCATGCTTCGCCACCAACGCCACGCACCAACGAGCGTTTGCCACCCTGCTCAAGCACCTCGAACGCGCCGACCGCCGAGATCGACGCGGTCTCGAGTGCGCCCGCAAGCGCGATCCAGGCCACACGATCACCCACATCGAGAATGGCGGCCGCAGAATCCGACACCACTGGCGCGGCGTCGGGAGCCGCCGCGCGCTGATCCAGCGCCGCGCGTGGCGTGCAGGACGCCGCAACCACAGCCGAGAGGCCAAGGACTGCGGCCATCAGCGCGCGTGCGCGGCGAATCATGTCACCCGCTCAATGTGGTGGACGTGGCCACGCGCATCGCGTCATCCAGTCGTTCGAGCGTGCTCGCCACTTCTGCCGCGCCGTGGGCCGCCGACATAAACGCCGCTTCGAACGCCGACGGCGCGAGGTACACGCCGCGCGCACGTGCGGCGTGAAAGAACCGCTTGAACAGCGCCGTGTCCGACGTCTTGGCTTCGTCGAAGTTCGTGACGGGTTCGTCCTTGAAGAAGAACCCCCACATCGAGCCGCTGTGCGACGCACGAAACGGCACGCCATGACGCGACGCCATTTCGCGCAGACCGTCAACCAGCTGCCCGGTGCGCGCGGTGATGCTGTCGTGAACGTCACGCGTCAACGCGCCAAGCGTCGCGAGCCCTCCCGCCATGGCGAGCGGATTACCCGACAGCGTGCCCGCCTGATACACCGGACCTGTGGGCGCAATGCGTTCCATGATCGCGCGTGATCCGCCGTATGCGGCCACGGGCAAACCGCCCCCAATCACCTTGCCGAGTGCGGTCAGGTCGGGGGTCACACCAAAGCGCTCGCGCGCGCCACCAAATGCAATGCGGAAGCCGGTCATAACTTCATCAAAGACGAGCAACGCGCCCGTTTCGTCAGCAATGCGCCGCAGTCCCTCAATGAAGCCCGGCACCGGCTCGATATACCCACCGTTGCCAACGATCGGCTCGAGCAAAATGGCGGCCAGAGGCACGCTGCGCGCGATTCGCTCCACCGCTTCGAGATCATTGTAGGCGCAGGTCAGCGTGAGTTGAGCCAACGCGTCTGGCACGCCAGGCGAGTTGGGCAAACCGAGCGTGGCCACGCCCGATCCGGCTTTCACCAGAAAGCTGTCGGCATGACCGTGGTAGCACCCTTCGAACTTGAGCAGGTGATCGCGCCCTGTGACAGCACGCGCCAGCCGCGCAACACTCATGGCCGCTTCCGTACCGCTCGAAACGAACCGCATCATCTCAAGATGCGGCATGCGTTCGGCGATTTTCTCCGCGAGCTCCAGCTCCAGACCGGTTGGGATACCAAAGCTCGTGCCGTGCTGCATCACGTCGCGCAGCGCCTCAAGCACCACATCGGGCGCGTGGCCGAGCACCAGCGGGCCCCACGAGAGCACGTAGTCGATGTACTCGTTGTCATCCACATCCCAGATGCGCGCGCCCTTGCCGCGTGCCACGACAAACGGCTCGCCGCCCACGCCACCGAACGCACGTACCGGTGAGTTCACACCACCCGGAAATCGTGTGCGCGAGCGCGCCATGATCTCCTGCGAACGTGTTGTGTTGTACAACGCGTCAATTGAATCGGGAAGCGACGTGGAGGTCATCGGCCAAAGCTCCCAACACTGCTGGGCAGAAAGGTGATCGGAAGCACTCGGCCCTTCGCGACGGTGTCGCTGGCCCGCTCCGCGCGTTCAGCCACGCTCAGAAAAATCGCGCTGAAATCATAGTCGTCCACAACATCTTCAATCGTGACATTCAAAAAGCTGCCCACCGTCAGCCCCTTCGCGACGTCGAGTGGTACATCCACGTGCACCACTCCGTCGACATCATCGGCCTGCCACGGTGCACGTGCTTCCACGTAGCCTTCCGTCTCGTCCACGCGCTGCACTAACACGCACGCATCGCGACCGAGGAAACGTTCGTACTGCTCGGCGGTAATCGCACGCTGCAGTTCGTAGAGCCGCTCCTGGCGTTCCAACTTGGTTGACTCGGGCACATTGTCGTCGAGCAGCGCACCCTTGGTGCCCTCCTGCGGCGAATACGTGAACACGCCAACGCGATCAAAACGCAGTTCTTCGAGTAACGCGAACAGCGCGTCAAACTCCTCGTCGGTCTCGCCCGGAAATCCAACAATCACCGTAGTGCGAATCGCAAGATCCGGCACCACCTGCCGGTACATCGCCACTTTGTCGCGCAGCAGCTGCGCGCGCTCTGGCCGACGCATGCGCGCCAGCACCGCGTCATGTCCGTGCTGCATGGGCATGTCGAGGTAGCGCACGATGCGCGGATTATCGGCAATCACCTGCAGCAAGCGCGGCGTAATTCCGGCGCCATACAAATACAGCAGCCGGATCCACGGCAACGTGGTTTCACGCAGCAACGCCTCGAGCAACTCCGGCAATCCGTTGCCATCACGACGATCACGGCCGTAGTGCGCCAGATCCTGCGCCACAAGATTCACTTCGCGCGCGCCCTGCATTTCGAGCAGCTGCGCTTCACGCACGACATCATCAAGCGCAAACGAACGATGCTTTCCGCGCATGAGCGGAATCGCACAGAACGCGCAGCCGTGATCACACCCTTCGCTCACCTTGAGATAACGCACCGCCGGCTGATCTCCCGCGAACAATCGCACGCCGGGGTGCTCAACCAACGACCCAAAGAGCAGGCCACGCGATACGAGTTCCGGTACCAGCTGATCCGCTTCGCTCGTGCCGAGGAATACATCCACCTCAGGCAACGCCTCCTGCAGCTCGCTCTTGTGGCGCTCCACCATGCAGCCAACGGCGAAGACGGCTTGTACCGTGCCGTCATCTTTCAGGCGCGCCGCCTCGAGAATCGTGTCGAGTGATTCTTTCTTCGCGGCGTCAATGAAGCCGCACGTGTTGACGATGATGACATCCGCTTCGGATGCATCGTCAACTGATTCACCACCATGGGCTACGAGATCCGCGCGATAGCGTTCGGAGTCGACTGTGTTCTTGTCACAGCCGAGCGTCAGGACTGAGAAACGCATACCGCGGCTCAGCGGAAGTTGCCGAACAACAACTCGACGCCAAAATCTTCGCCGCGCAGGAACTGAATCGCTTCCTGCAAATCGTCTTTCGAAGGCGACGTCACGCGCACCTGCTCGCCCTGAATCGACACCTGCACTTTTTTCAGCTTTGCGCCTTTGATCGCCGCTGTGACCTTCTTCGACGTCTCGCCATCGAGTTCCGTCTTAAGCTTGATCTCGCGCTTCACGGTGTCACCGCCGGCGGGTTTGATGTCGCCGATATCCAGATTCTTGACCGGAATTCCGCGCTTGATCAGCTTGGTCTGCACCACGTCGAACAGCTGGTGCATCTGAAAGTCGCTGTCGGCCACGAGATCCAGACGGGCCTCAGCGCGCTTGAACTCCACCGCCGCCTTGGAGCCTTTGAAGTCGTAGCGCTGCGCCACTTCTTTTTGCGCCTGATTGATGGCGTTGTCGACCTCCTGGAGGTCGACACCGGTGGTCACGTCGAACGAATATGTAGAAGCCATACGAAATACCGAGAATCAGCCGAGGAAGCTCTCGAGCGCTCGCGCGCGGCTGACGTGGCGCAGGCGCGACAGCGCCTTCTCCTTGATCTGCCGCACCCGCTCACGGGTGATGCCGAGCAACGCTCCGATCTCTTCGAGAGTCATTGGCTCGTGCACATCCAGCCCGAAGTATAGCCGGAGAATCTTCGCCTCGCGCTCCTTGAGGGAGCCCAGGGAGTCTTCAATGGCCTGGGTGAGCGCCTTCTCGATGGTCTGCTCGTCGGGGGTGGGGCTGACGGTGTCCGCGAGGTAGTCGAGCAGCCGGTTGTCCTCGCCCGGCGTGAGCGGCGCATCGAGCGAGAGATGCACCTGCGAAATGGACATCGTTTTCGCGACTTCTTCTTCGGTGATGTCCATCCCTTCCGCGATTTCGGCGTGCGTAGCCTCTCGGCCCAGCTCCTGCAGCAGCGCACTGGCACGCTTGCCGATGCGGTGCAGCGTGCCGGCCCTATTGAGTGGCACACGCACAATGCGCGACTGCTCCGCCAACGCTTGCAGAATCGCCTGCCGGATCCACCACACGGCGTAGGAAATAAACTTGATGCCCTTGGTCTCGTCGAACTTGTGACCGGCGCGGATGAGACCGAGGTTGCCCTCGTTGATCAGATCGGAGAGCGACACGCCCTGATTCTGATATTTCTTGGCGACTGACACCACGAACCGCAGATTCGACCGAACGAGTTTGTCGAGCGCTTCGCTGTCGCCGGTGCGAATGCGGCGCGCGAGATCTGCTTCGTCTTCTCGCGAGATCAGCGGGTACTTGCTGATGTCGCGCAGATACTGGTCGAGCGAGCCGTCATCGAGCGAGGTACGCTTGCGACCCGGCACGCCGTTGGTTGCTTTGGCGCGTGGCAGCGCCCCATCGGCCCTGGCCGGTCGCGGCGCAGGCACAGCAGAATCACGAGCCGTCATCAACGTGGGTACGGAAAGAGAGTCAGCGATCGCACGTGTCGGCAGCTCAGCGGATGCGCTCTCCAAGCCGCCTCCATCGAATGTTGGTGAGCCAGGATGCGGACGTTGTGGAATCAGGGACGTAACTGTAGTACACCAGCATGGGAGTGCCACGCACCAGCGAATCGGGCACAAATCCCCAGTAGCGACTGTCGAGCGAGTTGTCGCGATTGTCGCCAAGTGCGAAGAAGTGTCCGTCGGGCACAACGAGTGGTCCCCAATTGTTGCGCGACGGACGATACCCACGTGCCGGAGGCGTCTGCGCCGCACTGGCCGTGCGCACGAGATAGCTGCGCTGCCAACGGAAGTCCTCAGCCACGGGATCCATGCCGGGATCGGTGTGCACCACGTAGCGCTCGTCTTGCTCCACGCCGTTGAGCATGAGCACGCCTTGCTGCATCGCCACAGTATCACCCGGCAGCGCAACGAGCCGCTTCACAAAGTTCTTGGACTGATCGACGGGCCATTCGAACACCACCACATCACCGCGCCGCAGTTCGCGCACGGCCGGCAGGCGCAAACTGGTGAGCGGAATGGTGGCGCCATACACCAGCTTGTTCACTAACAGGAAATCACCAACGAGCAGCGTGCTCTCCATGCTGCCCGATGGAATCTTGTACGCCTCAACGAGTACCGCGCGCAACACGAGGAACAACGCAATCGCGGCGGGGAAAATGCGCATCCAGTCAAAGAACCAGCCAAAGTGCAGCCGCGACGCGCGCTTGTTCGCCGCGCGCAGTGCGGCCGCACGCAGCTCGCCGTCGGCTGAGAGCGTGCCGGGCGCTGGTGCAAAACGTGAGCCGGAGTTCGACGCGTGTTCGCTCACGCTGTCCGCAGACAGCGCGTCATTCGACACGGTGGCTGTGGATACGCCGTTGGCTGACGTGTCCGTGGACACGTCTGAAGACGGTGCTTCTGTATGCGATGTGCTCGAACGATCCATGACAAACGACCGCCACGCGGGAGGGAACTGCCACACGGAATCAATCGCAAGCCGCCGGGGGACGCAAGCGGCGAAACGGCCCGTTCCGCCACTTGACGAACGACAACTCAGTAGTTGTCGATCTGCGCCCGCTGCAGTGCGCCGGAATAATCCACGTACCCAACCTTGGTTTCTGAATAGAACTCGTACACTTCCCAGCCGCCTTCACGGTGGCCGTTGCCCGTTTCCTTCACACCACCAAATGGCAGGTGCGCTTCGGCGCCAATCGTGGGCGCGTTCACGTACGTGATGCCGTTGTCCAGATCCTGCATGGCACGGAACGCCACCGTGACATCACGCGTGTACACCGACGACGACAGGCCGTAGCGCACCCCGTTGTTCACCGCGAACGCTTCTTCCGCCGACTTCACACGAATCACCGATAACACCGGACCAAAAATTTCTTCCTGCTCCAAACGCGAACCGGCACGCACGTTGGTAAAGATCGTGGGCTCGAAAAAGAAACCGTGGGCCAGCGATGCATCCGTTGGACGCGCGCCGCCACACGCGAGCGTTGCGCCTTCCGACTGACCAATCTCCACATACCGCGCAACGTTGGCCCGCGACGCTTCATGCACCAGCGGACCCACGTCGGTCCCCGCCACACGACCGTCCCCCAGCTTGAGCGCGCGCGCACGCTCAACAAGACGCGCCACAAACTGATCGTGAATGCCGTCCTGCAGAATAAGACGACTGGTGGCCGTACAACGTTGCCCCGTGGTGCCGAACGCGCCCCACAACACACCCTCAAGCGCCAGATCGAGATCCGCATCGTCGAGCACGATCTGCGCGTTCTTGCCGCCCATTTCGAGCGACAACCGCTTGTGCATGCGACCGCACGTTTCACCAACCAACCGTCCCGTTTCCGTGCTGCCGGTGAACGAAATCAGCGGCACGTCGGGATGATCCACGAGCGCCTTGCCCACCACTTCACCCATGCCGTGCACCAGCTGAATCACTTCGGGCGGCAAGCCGGCTTCGAGCAGAATCTCCACCAGCGCGTGACCGGCGTGCGGCACATCTTCCGCTGGTTTGAACACCACAGAGTTTCCGCACAACAACGCAGGAAACATTTTCCACGTGGGGATCGCCATTGGGAAGTTGAACGGCGTGATCAACCCGGCCACACCAATCGGACGGCGAAAGCTCATCGCCCACTTGTTGCGCAGTTCACTCGGAACCGTATGTCCAAACAGACGACGACCTTCGGTGGCCGCGTAATACGCCGTGTCGATGCCTTCCTGCACATCGCCGCGCGTTTCCGCGAGCGGCTTGCCCATCTCGCGCGTCATGAGATCTGCGAGTGCTTCCTTGCGCGCCGCCATCAAGTCGCCCACGCGACGCAACACGTCACCACGCGCTGGTGCGGGCGTGCGCTTCCATTCTTCAAAGCCACGCTTGGCACTGGCCACCGCGCGCTGCACATCGTCTACGCCCGACAACGGAAAACGACCGACCAGGTCGCGCTGATCGGCGGGATTGCGATTCTCGAAGTATTCGCCCGTCGACGGCGCAACCCACGCGCCGCCAATGAAATTCTTGAAGTCAGACATGACCGAGTGGTGTGCGAGTAGAAAGAAACAGCAACTAGGCGCCCTGCGCGCCGGCGGATCCCGGCGTGCCTGGTTCAGTGAGCGGTGCGGTGCCTGGTGCAGGCGCCGCCGCCTGACACGACCACCGATCCGGACGATCGAATGTTGACTGCGCGTAGCCCACACGCGGCAACACTTCGCGCGCGATCAGCACCGCGCCCGACACAATCACAAGCAGCGATAACACGTGCGCACGCCCCATGCGCAAACGCCACGTACCGGCACTGCTCCACACACCAAGCAGTGACGCACCGCCGCCCGCCGCAACGAGATAGACCAGCGGCAACCCGCAGCGCGCCGGCCATGGCCAGAACCAGATCGCCGCACCGGCGGCCACCGCGAGCGCGAGTTTCGTGAACGCCCACGCTTTGGCTTTGCCCGTCACTCCCGACACGCCGACCGTAGGCGCCGAGGCCGCCGGCGCACGGAGCGCCGGTGCGGACACACCGCGCGGCATGCCGATGCCCGGTTGCGTGGGGGCCGCAACCAACTCCTCGTCTGGAATGGACGCCAACTGTTTGTCGATTTTCGCGAGCTCCTTCTCCCAGTCGCGCGTACTCATGCCGGCGTCGCCTCACGAGAGAGGGAATAACGTTCAATCTTCTTGTACAAATTGGAGCGCGGCATTTCGAGCGCGCGCGCCGTCTCCGACACATTCCAGTCAAACGCGCGCAACTTGGCGAGCAGGAACGCACGTTCCGCCGCATCCTTGAACTCTTCAAACGTGCGACATTCCGCCAGCGAACCGAGTCCACTGGGTTCAACCGCGCGCTTGCCAACCAGTCGCTCCACATCACTCGCGGCGATATGCGGCCCCGCCGCCAGAATTACCAGTCGTTCAACGGTATTGCGCAGCTCACGCACATTACCCGCCCACTCTAACTCTGAAAGCCGCGCCAGCGCCTCGTTGCTGATGCCGCGCCGCGGCAATCCGTCACGCTGCGCAAACTGCTGCAGGAAATACACCACGAGCGGTTCAATATCTTCGCGGCGTTCGCGCAACGGCGGCACCACGATCGGCACCACGTTCAATCGATAGTACAAATCTTCGCGAAAGCGTCCGTCGGCGATTTCGCGTTCGAGATCCTTGTTCGTGGCCGCGATCACGCGCACGTTCACCTGCACCGGCTTGTTGCCACCAATACGTGTGACGACGCCGTCTTGCAGCACGCGCAACACCTTGGCCTGCGCCGACAGCGCCATGTCGCCGATTTCGTCGAGAAACAGCGTGCCACCATCGGCCTGCTCAAACTTGCCCGGACGATCTGCCACCGCGCCCGTGAACGAGCCCTTCATGTGACCGAAGAGTTCGCTCTCAATGAGCTCCGACGGAATCGCGGCGCAGTTCACTTCCACGAACGGTTTGCGCGCCAGCGGTGAACCACGATGCATCGCGCGCGCCACCAACTCCTTGCCCGTACCGTTCTCACCGGTGATCAGCACACGCGATGGTGTGGCCGCGACCTTGTCAATGCGCTCAAGCAGGGCACGAATCACGTACGACTTGCCCACAATTTCGTAGCGTGACTCAATCGTTTCACGAAGCCGCGAGTTTTCTTCCGACAGATCCGCCTGCGCCAGCGCGTTGCGCAACAGCAGGAGGACACGATCGGTGTCGAGCGGCTTTTCGAGAATATCGAACGCGCCCAGTTGCGTGGCTTCAACGGCCGTCTGAATCGTGGCGTGTCCGCTGATCATCACGATCACCGCACGCGGATCGGCGGTGCGAATGCGCGACAACACTTCCATGCCATCAATTCCCGCCATCTTCACATCGAGGAATGTGAGATGCGGCTGGAAACGCTCGTACTCGGCGATGCCATCCAGCCCGCTCGCCGCGGTACGCACTTCGTAGCCTTCATACTCGAGCAGCTGCCCAAGCGCCTGGCGAATGCCAGGTTCGTCATCAACAACCAGAATACGGCGAGCTGTCATAGTCTCAGGGCGTAGCAGAAGGATCCGCGCGATAGACCGTGATACGGCCGCGCGAAATGCGCACGTCACCAACGTAGGGCGGCAACTCGACCGGATAGCCGTCATCGCTGATGTCCGCACCCACCGTACCACGGCGCGTGCTCGACACGAGTTTCGGAAGCAGC
Organism: Gemmatimonadaceae bacterium; assembly: GCA_051859245.1. Lineage (GTDB taxonomy): Bacteria > Gemmatimonadota > Gemmatimonadetes > Gemmatimonadales > Gemmatimonadaceae > JAABRT01. Next base: position 576,474 of record JBHYGA010000005.1, on the reverse strand, counting down.
GGTTTGGGAACGCCGAACTCGCCAATCACAACCTCGCGAATACGAAACTGCGCCGTGCCGGACGAGATCAGATCAAACTGTCCGCCAATCGTGATCGTATCCTTGCGGTTCAACGCACCAGCGAGCGGCCCAAGAATCGCACTGCCTCCAAAATCCTCCAGCGGAATCTCCGACTTCACATACACCATATCGTTGATCACGGCCACCTTCGCGCCCGACGCCGACGTGGGTAGCTGCTGCGCAAAGGCCTTCACCAGGAACGACGCCAGTTCGCCAGCCTCAAGGGTGACCGTGGCCGGACCGTCGCGCCGAGCCAGCCGGGCCAACTGCGCTTGCGCCGACGCCGATCCCGCCTCGGTAATGGGCTGCCAGCGCGCGGTGGCCAGCGCTCCCGTGGGCGCCGTGCTCATGCTGTCCGCGCCACGCGGATTGAAGGGAATGCGCGACTCGATCGCCTGCGGCAGCGGAACATTGCCGCCGCTCCACCACCAGTACGCGACCACCGCGCCCAGCAGCAACACGACCGTGCCGACCAGCCGGGTCAGACAGCCCATAGGATCGATGTGCGGGGAGACACGGGCCCGGTGAAACGCTGGGGAATTTGCATCCCCGAAAGCTATCCCACGCTCAGGACTGCGTGAAAGTGCGATCGACCCATACAGCACGGGCACGAACGTTACGGCGCTGGCCTGTGTGCGCCGAATCACTCAAGCACTGATCGCGTCGTCCGACACTGATCTGAAGCGACGGAGAACGGATTCCCCGTACGCGCCCGCCTTTTCATTGCCCGATGTCCGCCACCTCCGCTGTCGGCACCACCGCTCCAGAGCGCGACCCCATCGCCGACGCCCGCGCGTTGGTGGCCATGGCCATTTCGCTGGGACAACGCACCCGGACGGCCCATCGGCTCGGACAGGTGACCGATCGCAAAGCGTCGCTCTACGTCAATACGCTGGTGCGCCACGCCGCGCGTCTGCTCCAATCCACCATGTCACATGACGTACCCGTGCTGCGTGCCGGCAGCAACGGTCCCGGTGGTAACTCGGTGCACTACGTGATCCGGCATGACCGCATGGTCGGACCGCCGAGCGCCATGCGCTTTCTCACCGTCGGCTCTGACGCTCGTCTGCGCTGCTGCGTGGTCGCCGATCACGGCGGCGCGCGCATCTGGGCCGACTATGACGTGGCCTCGGCACCTGAGGACTTGTCGCTGCGCGTGGTGCTCGATGCGCTCTCGGAAATTGTGGCGCGCCTCGAACAATCCGTGATTCAACTCGAATCGCGGGAGCTGGCGCGCGAAGCGCAACTGGAAGCCGACATCGCCACGTCGCAGGCGCGCATTGCCGGCATGCCAATTGGCGCACCTCAGTCGGGCAAACGCCAGGTGGAATCGGAAGAACCGATCCGACCGTGGACTCGGCACGTGCCCTCAGCGGCGGCACCGACGGAGGCGACGGCGGAGGGGACTGCGGAGGCGAGGGCTGATCAGGCTGTCGATGCCCCCGCGAGCGCCACCGTCGCATCCGCCGTCGACGCATCCGCCGTCGACGCATCCGCCGTCGACGAAAGCAGCGCGGACGAGCCGATGGAGTCAATTTTCGCCGACGCGCCGAGCGCACCGGCGCATGAGGCCGACGAGGCACACGGCGTATCGGATGAACCGCAGCGCCGACGCGGATTCAGACTCAAGCGGTTGGACCGCGCGATTTAAGCGCGATTTGAGCTCGATGTAAGCGCGACTATAGCCGGCGCAGTCGCGACTTCGTAAACACCTCCGCGATACGATCGCCGTTCCAGACGTACGTGAGATGCGCCGCTTGTTTGCAGTGCGACAGCACACGCGGACGCCACACGGCCACACATTCACCGCCCGCGTCACGAACACTCGCGTACACCACACCAAGCTGTCCCAACGCGCGTTGTTGTTCGGCGAACACTTGTGACGCCGCGTAGCTGTCGGGGGCGTACAGCGCGGTGTGTTCGTCGCGCTGCGCCCGAAGATCGAGCAAGCGCCCGCGCACATTGGCGTGCAGTACGCGCATATCGATATGCATGGGCGGTTGCCGAGTGGCGGCGAAAAACAACGCGCGATGATGCACCGTTTCCGCAATCGCGGTTTCCAGAGTGCGCGCTGCATAGTACGCGCCGAACTGCGACGTGGAGAATCGCGCACCGCTTGGCGACAGGTGCGTGAACGACGCCATGATATACCCAGCCCCCGCCCCGGTCACACGCTCCTCCGCAGGCAGCGCGTGCAGCGCTCCAACCTCCGCGCGCACACGAGGATTGGTGAGTGCTTCGATCGCGAAAACGGCGTCGAGGTCGGCAGGATCAGAAACGCGCTCGAACAGACCGATGGGCGGGAATCGACTGGGAATGATGCGAACACTCGGCAGCCAACGCACGGCCGTCGTGTCGATGTCTGGTGCAGCGCGACCTTTTGCACTCACCCCCAACCGCCTCGCTGCGCGTCGAGATATTGGCGTACAATAAAGAGATCGGCCACGTTGCCCGACAGCATGCGATCAAGTGCCGACTGTCCGTGAAATGGGGCCGCGCTGTTTGCCTGGCGCACCCACGCGTCTGCCGCAGCACTCTGTGGCAGCAGCACCTGCAGCGCCTTGTAAATGCCAAGCACGTACGACACGCGCTCCAGCAGATCGCGGCTCACCTGTCCAACCTGTCCGGCCTTCCACTTGAAGAACGTGGACGCTGGCGGCGAACCCAGCAGCGTGCGTGCCTCCGCCCCAGAGAGCTGCCACGCATCGGCAATCCGGAAGTAGGTACGGAGCGCCGCTGGCGCCGCCGCGACGAGTGCATCTGACTTTTCGAGCGAAAGTGCTGTCATAGGATGATCTCTTTCTGGAGTTATTACGTATTTTACTCCATTTAGAGACCCTTGTAAAGCCCGCCATTTGCGTTGTGCGCGGGCACGGGAGCCGTTCGGTGCCTGATCGACCGTCATGCGGCGCCCTCGTCACGTCCCGTGCCTGACACAACCGATCCGTGGGTGTCTGATTCCAGCGCGCGATATCGCAGCGCTTCGGCCACGTGGTCCGCCAGCACCGCAGGCAGGTCGTCGAGGTCGGCAATGGTTCTCGCCACGCGCAGCACGCGGTGATATCCGCGCGCACTCAAATGCAGGCGATCTGCGGCAGTCACGAGCAATGCACGCGCTGGCGGATTGAGCGCGGCCGTGGCCAGCAACAACCGGGAGCTCACACTCGCGTTCGTATCCGGCCGCACCACCAACGTGGGCGCACTCGTACGCAGGTATCGGTGTCGCTGTCGATCGCGGGCGTTGGCGATTCGCTCCGCGAGCGTAGCGGAACTCGCGCCGCGTGGCATGGCATCGAGTGACGCCGGCGGCACACGTCGCACTGGCACGTGCAGATCGATGCGATCGGCGAGCGGGCCGGAGAGGCGCATGCGATGTCGATCCAGATCGGCCTGCGAGCAACTGCACACCCGTTCGGGGTCACCGGCGTAACCGCACGGACACGGGTTGGTGGCGGCCACCAGCATGAAGCGCGCGGGAAATCGGAGCGACGTGGCCGCGCGCGCGAGCGTGACGTGCCCATCTTCGAGCGGTTGCCGCAGGCATTCCAGCACGTGTCGAGGGAACAGCGAAAGTTCATCGAGAAAGAGCACGCCAAGGTGCGCCAGACTCACTTCACCGGGCCGCGGCATGCTGCCCCCGCCAACCAGGCCAGCCGCCGACACTGAATGATGAGGGGCGCGAAACGGACGCACGGCGTGAGTGACGCCCGTGCCAAGCAGTCCCGCAACAGAGTGCACGGCCAGGACCTCAAGCGCTTCGTCGTTCTCAAGGGGAGGCAGCACACCCGGCAGGCGGCGCGCCAACATGGTTTTGCCCGCACCGGGAGGACCGATCAACAGCACGTTGTGCGCGCCAGCGGCCGCAATTTCCATGGCGCGCAGCGCGTGATCCTGGCCCACCACGTCGCACATGTCGGGTTGCTCGGTCTCCCCGCGAGCGGGTGATGACGGCGCGCGCACCGACACACTGCGCGCCTGCACCAGGTTCACGAGTTCGGCTGCCGAACGCACATGTTCGTGCGTCGCACCCGCTCCCAGCACGTCAACCAGTTCGCGAAGTGATTCGGCGATGAGCGCACGCACATTGCGCACGCACGCGACTTCCGCGGCGTTGTGCGACGGCATCACAAGTATGTCATTGCAGCGGGCGGCGTGTCGTGCAATGGCGAGCGCGCCGCGCACCGGACGCACACTGCCATCGAGTCCCAGCTCACCTACCACGCGCAGTCCGCGCAGACATTCGGCGTTGAGCTGGCCACTCGCGGAGAGCACGGCCAGTGCAATCGGCAAATCAAACGCCGTGCCCGCTTTGGGCAGATCTCCAGGTGACAGCGACACCGTGATGCGACGCGGCGGCACGGTAAATCCGGAGTTCGCCAGCGCCGCACTCACGCGATCACGACTCTCTTTGACGGCGGTCGCCGCCAATCCCACGAGTGTCCACTGTGGCAATCCATTGGCCACATGCACTTCGATGGTAATGTCGACAGCGTCTATTCCAACGATCGCGGCGGAGGCAGCAGATGCGAGCATGGCACACCCTACACCCGTCGCACCGCAACTCTCTCACCAATTCACTTCGCGCGGTCACCTATCGCCGCACTGCTGCTGTTGCAGTTCGTATTCGGTCATTCGGCCCTGTAGCAGGAGCCTATGGCCATTTGGCCTTTCGGCCTCGCATTTTCGTACACAGGCACAGAGCACCCACGGAGAACAACGAGCGCCTTGTGCAACGCCAGGATCTCACGGGAATCGTACGTTCCGTGCGGCCTTCCGAAACGGGGAGGCCGAAAGGCCAAATGGCCATAGGCTCCTGCTACAGGGCCGAATGACCGAATCGGGAACGGCAACGCAGGGGAAAGTCTGCTGAGCAGCGCCCGCTCACCGTGCGTACTTGAACATCAACTCCACCAGCTCATCGTACACCGCGTCCGCATCACCATCGGCCTGCCGCGCCGCCGATGCCGCGCAGTGCTTGAGATGATTGCGCATCAGCTCGCGGGACACACCGCGCAACGCTTCCTGCACCGACGACACCTGCGTCAGCACATCCGCGCACCAGCGTTCCTCTTCCACCATCTTTTGCAGACCGCGCACCTGCCCCTCAATGCGCCGCAGTCGCGAGAGATTCCGCTTTTTGATCTCTGGATCCACCGCAGTCGCATGCTTGCCGTCGCCAGCGTCTTCCAGCGCTGGGCCGCACGCGCAGTGCGCCGCCCCCTGCACCATCTCTGTTTTCATCTGACGTCTCCCAAATAGATCCAGCGGCGAGTGAGCAACTCATGTAGTATACCCCGTCCCCCTATACCCGCGCCAGCCAGCGCGACTTTTGAGTAGACTCCTCGCTCTATGCCTGTCACGCCCGCACCGGTTGATACCGCGCAGCACCTCTCGTCGCATTTCATCCTGCATCTCGCGCGGGCGCTGCACGCGCACGGCTATCCCGCGCACCGGCTCGAAGCGGTGCTCGGCGCCGTCGCCGCAAAGCTCGGTGTGGAAGCCCAGTTCTTTACCACACCAACCTCCATCTTTGCCGGATTCGGCACGCAGGACGCGCAGCGCACGCACCTCATGCGCGTGGAGCCCGGTGAGCCCAACCTCGGCCATCTGTCGCGACTCGACGGCATCATGTCCGAAGTCATCGACGGAAAAGTCACCGCGTCAGAAGGTTCGGCCCGCATCATGGCCTTGCTCGCGGAACCGCCGCGGTGGAGCAAGTGGCAAACACTGGCCGCGTTTGTTGTCGCGTCGACCGCGATCTCCTGTTTTTTCGGAGTCACGGTGTTCGAAGCCGCGATCGCGGGAGTGCTCGGACTCGTGGCCGGCTTGTGTGCACTCGCCGCGACCAGCAACAAATCACTCGCGCCGGTGCTCGAACCCATGACGGCCGGCATTGTGTCAACGCTCGCGTTTTTTGTCGCCGGTCTCACAACCAGCGGCAATGCCTATCAAACGTCGCTCGCGGGTCTGATCGTACTGCTGCCAGGACTCACGTTCACCATCGGACTCACCGAACTCAGCACGCGACATCTCGCGTCCGGTACGGCGCGGTTGTCCGGTGCACTCGTCACGTTTCTTGGACTGGGTTTTGGCGTTGCGCTGGGCGCGAAAGCGGGCACGCTGTTCGCCAATCTCGTGCTGAACGGCGACCCCGCGTGGATGATTCAAGCGCCTCGCGTTGCGTGGTGGACAGAGGCCGTCGCCGCTGTGCTCGCGCCGCTGTGTTTTGCCGTGCTGCTGCGCGCCGATCGCAAAGACGTGGGATGGATTGTGCTCGCTGGTGTCACCGCGTTTGTCACGTCGCGTTACGCGGGACGCGCGATGGGCGAAGAGCTTGGCGCATTCCTCGGCGCGCTCGTGGTGGGTGCGGGCAGCAACTTGCTCGAACGTTTTCGGCGTGCGTCCGCCATGGTCACACAAGTACCGGGACTGCTGATTCTCGTGCCGGGGAGCATTGGCTTTCGCTCCGTCACCTCGTTGCTCGGCAACGAAACCGTAGCAGGAATCGATACCGCGTTCAACGTTGCGATTATCGGCATCTCGTTGGCCGCCGGTTTGCTTGCTGGCAATGTGGTCACGGGTCTCTCGCGACCGGATTTTGTGGAAGGCGATCGCGCGCGATAACAAAACGGCGGACGCGAATCAGTTCGCGTCCGCCGCTGTGCTGCAAAGCAATCGGGGTTAGTAGCCGAGGCCGATCTGGAATCCGTACACGTAGCGCGTGTTGGCCAGTTCCGGCGCAAATCCGGCCACGCGACCTTCGAGACGCACCGGCACGTTGCCAACGCGCTGAATCCAGCCCAGGCCGAGATCGGCGACACCGGAATTCTTCTGCACGTCTTCGAGTGCCGGACGTGTGCCGTCGGCATTCGGATAAATCGTGGCCGTGCCTTTCAGCGACGTGAACGCAGCGCCAATACCAGCGCGGAAAATCGCACCCTCGCGCATGGGCTGTGCGCCAAAGCCGCGACGGAATGTGAGACCAGCAGTCGTGAGCGTCTTCACATTGCGCGCATCACAAATCACACCCGGTGGCTGCGGACATACTTGCAACTGCGTTCCATCAGCGCGGAATCGCATGGCACCTTCAACACCAACGATACCACCACCGGCTTGCGCCACGGTGACGTTCAACATCGGACCAACCATCAACTCTGGAATTCGCGAGCTGGCAGATGGTGACATGATCATAGACACCCCAGCTTCAGCACGCGGCGTGCGCGGCATGGACTGCGCCGACGCAGACGTTGAAAGCATGACAGCACCCGCCAGCACACCAACCCCTGCGAAAAGCATTCGACGCATCAGGTCTCCCGTATTGCCACCGTTGTTCGATACGCCGCGCGACCGAATCCAAGTAGCGTGATTGTAAGCAGCATTCCGACAACCGTACACACGGCGAGCGACCAACGCAGCGACGCGGGATCTTCGAACACGTGATCCGTGAGCAACGCTACCGCCGTCGGTCCAAACACGCCAGCGAATAAGTTGACGACGAGAAAGTACACTGCCGACCCCTGTCCGCGCATCCTCGACGGCAACGCTTCGGCCACGGCCGCACTGGCGGCACCCCACGGCATGGCCGCAAACAGATTCACCGGCACGAGCAACGCGGCCGCGACCGTCGCCGATGGGACGAGTGGATACAGTCCCGCTGTGAGCAGCAGTCCAGTCGCAGCGTAGATACCCACACGCAGCGGCGCATCAGTCTGACCAGCGCGCGTCCAGCGGTCCGTGAGCCGTCCACCCACGAGTGTACCGGCCACACCAACGGTCATGGTGAGCACACCTTGCAACGTGCCGGCCTCAGTGGCCGTCCACCCGTGCGTGCGCACAAAGAACGTGGCCAGCCAGGCGGCGATGCCGTAGTTCACCGCGGCCGAACACGCAAAACCGAACGACAGCAGCCCCATGGTTTTTGCATGTTGGCGGAAATACCGCACGACCTCTCGCAACGGCAACACCGGCGCCGTGTTTGAACGCGCTGGTTCGTGCATGGTCATGGCCAGCAATGCAATCACCAACCCGGGAAGCCCCACCACGAAAAACACGCTCTGCCAGGGACGAATCTCGCCGACAATCGGCCAACTCAAACTTCCCTGCGCAGCGGTGAGTCCGACCACATAGGCGCCCAATGCGTAGGCAATGCCCGACCCGAGAAAGGTGCCGAGCATGTAGACGCTCATGGCCGTGCCGCGTCGTTCACGCGGGAAGGCATCGGCGATCATGGAAATCGCCGAGGGCCCGAGCGTGGCCTCACCAACACCCACGCCGATTCTGAGCACAAACAGTTGCGTGAACGTGCGCGCGAGGCCGCTGAGCGCCGTCATCACACTCCACAGCGCTGCACCAACCGCCACAATCGCGCGTCGACTTCCGCGATCTGCCAGTCGACCAATCGGAATGCCCAACGCGGAATAAAACACCGCGAAGCTCAGCCCCATGAGCAACGATACCTGCGTGTCCGACACCCCCAGGTCGCGTTTGATCGGCTCCACCAGCAGCGACAAGATCTGTCGATCCACAAAGCCGCTCACGTTGGCCAGCGTGAGCACTGCAATGATGTACCAGGCACGCGCGGGAGTGGCAGGTTGCGTCATGCGGGAAGCATGGCATCTTGCGCGCACAGATGGGAGATTGGAGGTATGGAATCACCCAACGAAGATTTTCTCGTACTTTCGAGTCAGCGCCTCCCACACGGCCAGTTGGCCGTGGTGCGACTGCCCGGTTCGCGCAGTGAGGACGCGCTCCGCGCCACACTTGAGCGATCAGAACCGCAGCTGCTGCCCGACGAACAACAACTCGCCGAGCGACTGGCGATTCCACGACGTGTGTCGTTCGTTGGCGGAAGACTCGCGCTTCGGAACGCGCTGTCTGTTGTCGCGCCGGATGCGCAGCACGTGCCGGTGCTCAAAACCCCGCGCGGCGCGCCCCAGCTGCCACCGGGCGTGCTCGGCTCCGTGAGCCACAAGCGCACACTCGCCGTGGGTATGGCCGCACTGCCGCAGCACATGGTCAACACGATTGGCATCGACGTGGAAGAAATCCCTGACGAGCGGGATCTCACACGACCGGATCTCGCGCCGAAAATTCTCACCGCGTCAGAACGCCATGCGCTCGCCTGGTTAGCAGCGAATGATGCCTTGGCCTATCGCGAAGCGGTGCGACTGCGGTTTGCGCTGAAAGAAGCGGTGTACAAAACGATCGATCCGCACGTGCAGCGATACGTGCGCTTTCAGGAAGTCGAAGTGAGTCCCGACGCGAACGGGAAGACCGACGTGCGTCTCTCGCTTCCAGAGTTTGAGGGGCGACACATCGTGGTTCGCGCGTGGTGGACCCGTTTGCATGGCCACCTCATCGCGACGGCCGAAGCGTCGCCCCTCGAATAATCCCGCAGTATGCGCCTGGTACGCGGTTAGTTCGCGATACTCACAAGCTCGACATCAAACACGAGCGTCGCGTGCGGCGGGATCGAACCCGAACCCGACGGGCCGTAGCCGTACTCGGAGCCAAGCACGAGGCGGCGTTTTCCGCCAACACGCATGCCGGCCACACCAATGTCCCAACCGGCAATCACCTGGCCAGCGCCAAGCGTGAACGTAAACGGCGTTCCCGACGAGACATTGCTGTCGAACTGCACACCCGTGCGCAGCCAGCCAGTGTAGCGCATGCGCAGACTGCGTCCGGCCGTCGCTTCGGCGCCGGTGCCAACCGTGATGTCACGCACGTACAATCGAGATGCACGCTCCGTCATCTGCGCGAGATCCACACCAAGCGACGCGGCAAACACTTCGGTCGCCGGGTTGGACGGACCCGTTGGATTGCCGGCATCACTGTTTGAGCACGCGGCGACGAGTGCGAGTGCCGCCAGCGGAAGTGCCACGAGAAACGAGCGACGACGTGAACGTGCAAATGCGAAAGCGTGCATGACAGCCTGCGTGAAAGTGAGAAAAATGGCGGACACAAATCAGCGACGAACAGCGACGTGCATCGCGACTCCACCACCCAACCAGCGCGTGACCGACTGCACCGCAAACCCATTGCGATCGAGCGCACGCGAAAACTCTTGCCACGACATGAAATGTTCGATGGACCTTGCAATGTAGCCGTATACCACCGGAGACCGATGCCAGGTCCAGCCCACAAGGTTACCCGCAGCCGCGAGGTACCCGAGCAGCAACACGCGCCACGGTGTTAACGCGGGCCGATAAAAATCGAGGGTGATGTACACCCCGCCGCTCCGGAGTACACGCGCCGCTTCACGGATAGCCAGCTCAGGGGACGGGGCGTTCCGTACCGCGTATCCAGCCGTGATCAGATCGATTGAGCCGTTCGTGGCAGACAGCGCACTCATGTCGCCTGCGATCACCTGCACGAGGTCGCCCACGTCGCGATCGCTGCCGAGCAGACGTTCGCGCGCCTGTTTGATCATCTCTTTCGACGCGTCCACACCCAGTACGCGCACCCCCGGGAACTGCGCACGCGCGCTCCGAGCCACACCAATCGCCAGATCACCCGTGCCGCAGGCCAGATCCAGCACTCGTGGCTCCATATTGCGTCCGGACTCGAGTTGACGCTGCGCCTCGCGGAGCAGCTCGGCCTTCCAGCGGGCGTCCATGCCAAAGGAGAACAGACGCGTGAAGTCATCGTACCGAGGCGCAATCACGTCGAACATCGGAGTGACAAACGCCTGCTTCCGCTGCGGATCGCGGAGGAACGCCTCCAGGTCCAGCTCGCGCAGCTGACCCGCCGTGAGCGAGCCCGCGGTATCTGGCGCCGGCGCAGCGGGTGCAAAACGGCCCTCGGATTCGCGATCTTTCCCGGTATGCGTCATTTCACTGAACTGCCTTCGGCTGCGGCCTCACCGCTGCGTGTGCGCGCGGGGCGAACATCTCGCGACCTGCTCATGGCCGTCGCCGGCGGCGCCATTGTGCTCGCGATCGTCTTTGCGCTGCGCGACAAAACGCCCGCTGCGCCCGCGGCATCGGCGGTGCCGGGATCCGTCACGAATGATGCGGCCGCTACTGTTGCCGCACTGGCCACGGAAGCACCGCCCGGTTCGCTCGCCAGCAGCGTACAGGGACTCGGCGCGTTTCCCGTACATGACATGAGCGGCGCCACGGTGCCTATCGTGCGCACGGGTGAGCCGGCCATTGTGATGATCAACTCGCGCACGTGCGGATACTGCAAGCTCGCGCTCAAGGATCTGGGCCAGTATGCCAAAGGCCGTCCGGTACCGGGGCTTCGCATGCTCACGCTCGAGGGCGCGATTGACGGGGCCCCAATGCTTGTGGAAGCGGGCTTGCAGGGCGCTGTGCCGCTCGGGCCGGCAACATCACAGTCACAGGTGTTGCTCACGTTCCGTTACCGCGGCACGCCCACGTTTGTGGCCGTTGACGCAGACGGTCGCATTCGCGGGACCATGCAAGGATACGGCGGTCCCGAACGCATGGCGTCGTGGTTTGACGTGATGCTCGGCGATCGCGCCGCGCCCTGAGCAGCAACAGCGCACAGCTGCGGCGCATCACCGCGAACGTTCCACGCGCGTCGGTCACGCCTCGCGGGCCAATCGACGCGCGTCGAGCGTAACCAGTATCGCACACAGCGTAATCGTAACGGCCGATACGGCGCACCACGGGCAGAACGATTTAAGAATCACAAACTCGGCCCACTTGAGCCGCACCGTAAACAGCACCGCCGGCCAGATCAGCAGTTGTAACGCGCGGGTAATTGCACGCGAATCGGCAAACCGCGCCGATGTCCCGATAATCGCGACAAGAAAAATCAGCGCGTAGCCAATCGTGCCAATGAGCGCGACGTCCACGCCGAGAAACCACCCGTATTTGCTGCCCTGCACGAGGGCGCAACCACCGCTGCCGCTACACGCCAGCGATCCGGCTTTGCCGATCTTCCACAGGTGCAGGTAGAGCGCCACCAGACCCGAAATCAGGCTGGACAACGCGATAAGCATTCGAGGCATGGCGCGCGAGTGAGGCGTGAAGGAATGCAGGAATATATGGCAGCGCTTGCCCATCAATGCACTGCCCGTACGTTCCCTTCCCTATGACTTCCTCTTCCGCTTCATCCCGCCAGTCCGACGCGGCCCTCGTGCGCATGCGCGGTGTGGCGCGGCGGCGTTGGCGTCTCGCCGGCGCGCTCACCATCGCGATGATGGCGATCTATTTCGGATTTCTCTCGCTCGTGGCGTGGTCGCCGGCGCTGCTCGGTCGTGAAATCACGCCCGGTCTGTCACTCGGCATTCTGCTTGGGGCGATGGTGATTGTGAGTGCCTGGCTGCTCACGTGGGCCTACGTGCGCTGGACCAATGCCGTGTACGATCCAATGGTCGCCGAGCAGCGCGCCGAGTTGCAGGCCTCAACGCGCATCGCCGAATGATCACGATCGCACTCTTGCAGGCGGCAACCAGCTCAGCAGCATCGTCGTCCGCCGCCACCAGTATCGGACAGCCTAACGCCGTTGCTGTCGCCTTCTTCGCGGTGTTCATCGCGGCCACCCTCGGCATCACGTATTGGGCCGCGCGACGCACGCGCACCACCGATGACTTTTACGCTGCGGGGCGCACCGTCACCGCTGGACAGAACGGACTCGCGCTCGCCGGCGATTACATGAGCGCGGCCTCGTTTCTTGGTATTGCCGGACTCGTGGCCACATCTGGTTTTGACGGCTTGTTGTACTCAACCGGATGGTTGGTCGGCTGGCCGGTGGTGTTGTTTCTTGTGGCCGAACCACTGCGCAATCTCGGACGCTACACCTTTGCTGACGTGGTGGCCGCGCGATTGAATCCACGGCCAGTGCGCATTGCCGCAGCCGTTGGCACACTCGCCACGATCACGTTCTATCTGATTGCGCAAATGGTTGGTGCGGGTGGGCTGATTCGTTTGCTGCTTGGTGTACCGTACGAGATCGCCGTGATCGGTGTTGGTATTGCGATGATGGCCTACGTGCTGTTTGGCGGCATGCTCGCGACCACGTGGGTGCAGATCGTCAAAGCAGTGTTGCTGCTCGGTGGTGCGGCGATGTTGGCGATTCTGGTGTTGTCGCGGTTCAACTTTTCTCCGCTGCAACTGTTCGCCGCCGCGGCGGATGCACAGGGGCGCGGCGTGCTCGCACCCGGCAAGCTGGTGCAGAATCCGCTCGATGCGATTTCGCTCGGTATTGCGCTCATGTTTGGCACCGCGGGTTTGCCGCACATTCTGATGCGCTTCTACACCGTGCCCGATGCGCGTGCGGCGCGCCGGTCTGTGTTTTTCGCCACGGGACTGATCGGCCTGTTCTATCTGCTCACCTTCATCCTCGGCTTTGGCGCCATGGTGTTGGTGGGACCTGACGCGATTCGCGCCGTAGACGCCGGCGGCAACATGGCCGCACCGCTGCTCGCCGAGCTGCTCGGTGGCCGACCGTTCCTTGGCTTCATTGCGGCCGTGGCGTTCGCCACGATTCTGGCGGTCGTCGCGGGACTCGCGCTCTCCGGCGCGGCGGCGATCTCGCACGATCTGTGGGCGAGCGTGGTACGACGCGGTGAACCCAAGCCCGGCGAAGAGCTGCGCGTGGCCCGTATTGCCACGGTGTGCCTCGCGTTGATTGCCATGGCCCTCGGCGTGGTGTTCAAGGGACAGAACGTGGCGTTCATGGTGGGCCTCGCCTTTGCGATTGCCGCCAGTGGCAACTTCCCCGCCCTGCTCCTTGCGGTGTTCTGGCCGCGCACCAGCACCGCCGGTGCGGCCGCGAGCATGGTGATCGGCACGCTCACCACCGTGGGCTTGATCACGTTGTCGCCGGCCATCCAGATGGACTTGCTCAAGCACGAGTCAGCCTGGTTCCCACTGCGCAATCCGGCCCTTGTCTCGGTACCGATCTCGTTCGCGGTGGGCATGCTGGTGTCGTTGCTGCGTCCCGACAAGGACGGCGCGGCCCGCTTTGCCGCGCTGGAGCGGCGCACGCTGCTGGGTTCGGAGGAACCAGCGGCGGGGCACTAGGCAGGGTGGAACCTGACGCCACGCCTCGGTGACCGGGCGTGGCCGCGAAATCGGCGTCATCGCGACCCGGCGAAAATTGCCGCCTGCCAATCGGGCGGCATTCTCGTCCCTCTGGCGCGGCCGAGCGGAGGGCCGGGCGACGAGCCGCGATTACACGAGTATTCCATTTACTGGAACACTGAACGCATTGAATTACAAAGTCTTAAAACAAAGAACAGAAGTTATCCACATGCGAATTCATCCTCTGTGACCCGTGGCACAACCGTTGCTTATGGATGGGCTCGGCTGCTGTGACCAGACGCTTGGGCACGCACCCGATCGGATCGAACTCCCTCTTCCCTATATGTGGCCTTCGCTCGAACCTGCATCAAACAGTCCTGATCTCGTGGTGGACGCGACCGTGCGTACCGTCTCCACGTTTCCGCTGCTGTTCGTCCTGCTCACGTTGTCCGCCGGATTGTTCGCACTCATGCTCTCGGGTCGCACCAATCAGCGGCTCGCCGAACAGACACGAAAGCAAGCGACCGACCTCCAGACGCTGCGCAGCCGAGAACGCCGCCTGCGCCTGTCGGTGCACGGGAGCGAGGACGGACTCGTGCATCTCGAGCCGGTACGCGACGCTTCGGGCGCGATCGTCGACTTTGTGGTCACGGACGCCAATGAACGGGTCGCGAGCATGTTCCGCCGCACGCTCGCTGATATCGAAGGATTTCGCGTGACTGCGCTGGCAAGCCTCGCGCCGGACACCGCCCTCTTTCAGTCGCTCGTCAATACCGTCTCCACCGGCGCCACATTTCGCGATGAAGTGCGCGCTCATCCGCGCCATGTCACGACCTCGTGGTTGCGCGTGCGTGCGGTGCCTGTTGAAACCGGACTCTCGCTCACGCTCTCCGATATTCGTGAGCGCAAGCGCGAGGCCGCGCGCTGGCAGCGTGCGTCACTCACCGATGAACTCACCGGTCTGCTCAATCGACGCGCCTTCCTTTCGCTCGCGGATGAACGGTTAAGCAAGGCGCGCGCTGACGGTCACAACGCCGTGCTGTTCTACCTCGATTGTGACGCCTTCAAGCAGATCAACGATGTGCACGGACACGCCACGGGTGACCGGGCGCTTCGGGAAATCGCGCGTGTCCTCCGCGCCGCGGTCCGCGAAACCGACCTGGTCGCGCGCATGGGCGGCGATGAGTTCACCATTCTGGCGATTGACGCGATTGGTGCCTGCGATGGTGCCATCCGCGCGCGAATCGCCGAACGACTCGACGAGCTGAATGCGCTGAACCTGCTCCCGGCACCAATCGGTATCAGTGTTGGACACGTGTATGCCAACGCCTCGAAGGCCGCGTCACTCGATGCGTTGCTCGATGCGGCCGACGCGGATCTTCTGCACCACAAACGGTCGCGGCGCGCCGCGCGATCCGCGATGTCGGCTATCAGTCAGTCCACGCGTACGCCCAAGGCTCGGCGCCGCGCGGCCATCGCCACCGCCGCCTCAGAGTTGACCGGAGCCGTCTCCGCCGCGTAGGGTTCGGAAGCGTCATTGACCTTCCGGGCCCATCATGAGCTTTCGAGTCACCAATCCGTTTACCGCAGCGATCCTGCGCGACACGCCCGCGTTGACCGCCGCAGAAGTTGAGCAGGCCGTGAACGCGGCGACTACGGCGCAGCGTGAGTGGCGGTATCGCTCGCTCGCGCAACGCGCGCGGCTGATCACACGGTTGGGTGAGCTGCTGCGCACCGAACGAGAACAACTGGCCGCGCGGTGCACGGAAGAGATGGGCAAACCACTCGCCGCCGCGCGCGCCGAAGTGGACAAGTGCGCCATGCTCTGTGAGCTCGCGGTACAGCTCGCGCCCCGTGCACTCGCGCCGGAGCGCATCACCGAAGACACGCTCGGCGCGTGGCGTGTTGAATATCAGCCACTCGGTGTGCTGCTCGCGGTGATGCCGTGGAATTTTCCGTACTGGCAGGCGATGCGCGTAATCGTGCCCAACCTGCTCGCTGGCAACGCCGTGTTGCACAAACCGGCCGCCTCTGTTCCGGGTTGTGCGCAACTGTTGCACATGTTGATTGCGCAGGCGGCGTCAGAGACCGACGCATCACCTGCAATCGCGCCGCTCTTCCTGGTTAGCAGCGATCAGATCGCCCCGCTGATTGCCGATGATCGTATTGCCGCCGTCACACTCACCGGCAGCGAAGCCGCGGGTCGCGCCGTGGCAACGGAAGCGGGAAAACATCTTAAGAAAGTGGTGCTCGAGCTCGGCGGCAGCGATCCGTTTATTGTGCTGCCCGATGCCGATGTCGCGCGCGCTGCGAAGAGCGCGGTTGCCGGTCGCATTGTGAATGGCGGGCAATCCTGTATCGCGTCCAAACGTTTTATTGTGTGCGACGCGGTGTACGACGAATTTCTTGACGGATTCACGCGCGCCATGAAAGCGCTGCGACTCGGTGATCCAACACATCCGCGCACCGACGTGGGTCCAATGGCCACACGTTCCATTCGCGACGATCTGCACCAGCAGGTGCAAGACACCGTGAGCGCCGGTGCGCACGTTGCGTACGCGGCACGCGTACCCGAGGGCGATGGGTTCTTCTATCCGCCCACAATACTGGTGGATGTTCCGGACAACGCACCGGCCGCACAAGACGAACTGTTCGGCCCCGTGGCGGCCGTCTTTCGCGTTGCGGATGCCGACGCCGCACTGGCGCGCGCCAACAACACGCGCTTCGGACTCGGCGCCAGCGTCTGGACACGCGATCCGCGCAGTGCCGCCCGCTTCGTGGCTGAGCTCGAAGCGGGCATGGTATTCGTGAATGAAGTGGTGGCGTCTGATCCGCGCGTGCCGTTTGGCGGCGTGAAACAATCCGGTATGGGGCGCGAGCTTGGAACGCCCGGCTTCCGGGAGTTCACCAACGTGAAAACAATTCGCGTGGCCGAATAGCCACGCGAACTATCTGGTGTCGCGCACGCCCGAGCCGAGCAACGGATCGTCGAACGCTTCGTCGTCTCCGTCCATCGGTCCTTCAAACACGCGGCGCCACCACGGCCGCGGATCATCGGCGCGGCGCATGGCTTTCACCACCTGACGCCACGCCAGACGCAGTTCGCTCGCATCGCTGAAGCGCTCGTCCGCGCGCGGGTGCAAACCTTTGACCAGGAACTCTTCGAGCGGTTCCGGAAACGCGGCCAACTGCAATCGTTCAGTGAGCCGATCGCCGAGCTGCTGCGCCAGCACCTGCTCCGCACTCGCATCACCAAACGGCGCACGACCGGTCAGCACAAAGTACACAATGCCCGCGATTGCATAACAATCGGTGGCCGGTCCCTGTGCTTCGCCGAGCAGTTGTTCAGGTGCCGCAAACGCCGGCGTGCCCGAAGAACCTGTGGTCGGATCTTCACCCCACGCTTGCGCAATACCAAAATCACCAATGCGCCAACGACGATAGCGATCGATCAGAATGTTCTCTGGCTTGAGATCGCGATGAATAATTCCGCTCGCGTGCGCGGTCATCAGTCCATCGAGCACACCGTCCACGGGCATCGCGATTTCTTCAAAATCACGCGGACCGCGGCGCGCAATCAAACTCGCCACCGATCCGCCTTCGGCCAGCTCCATGGTGTACCACACCACACCACTGCGTTCGTCGCTGTCGTAGATCGGCACAATCGCCGGGTGCGCGAGTTGTGCCGCGAGTCGCGCTTCACGACGAAAGCGCGACACCGCCACATCATCTTTTGCGATGTGCGGGTGCAACACTTTGATCGCGACTTCGCGAGCGAGCGTGAGATCGCGCGCCCGCCACACACTACCAAACGTGCCTGAGCCAAGTGGTGCGAGAATTTCGTAGTCATCACTGGTGGCCCAGCGCAGTCGTGACTCCGGCGTTTCCTGCGCCGTTTGCCGGTCACTGCCATCAGGGCCGACCATGATCACGCGCCCGCTCGCTCCACGATCCACTTCACGCAAGAATGTGCGTACCGACGGGAAGCGTTCGTTCGGATCGCTGTGCAACGCCTGTTCCAGCGCGCGCGCCAATCCCACCGGACAATCCGGACGCAACAGCGTAATCGGTGGTGCGTCACGCTCCGGCGGCGTTTCACCGGTGAGCGCCGTGAAGACCATGGCGGCCAACTGCCATTGATCACTGGCCATTGTTGGCGTCACATCACCACCGCGCCACTCGGGTGCCTGCGGCGTGCGCGCGGGATCGGGGAGCAGTCCTGCCGGAATCTGATCCGGTGACAGCGCCCACTCCCAGCCGAGCAGCCACAGGCGCCCGCCTGGCGTGAGCCACACGTTGTACGCCGACAACGCACGATGCAGCGAACCCGCGTCGTGCAAATACGCCAGCGTGCTTCCGGCCTCGCGCAACACCTGCAGCACCGTGGGCACCGACTCGGGCCCCATGCGTACCACGCGCTGCGCGACCGTTTCACCGGCGATCCAGCGACGCAGATAACCCGGTCCACGCCGACTCTCGCGATAGTTCGCCCAGTAGTGGTACGTGGTGGGAATCGACGGGTGATTGCGGTGCGCCAACGCCCGCGCTTCATCACGCAGCCAATCGTCGTGCGCCGGATCCGGGGCACTCACCAACGACAGTGAGCGCCCGAGCGCGTCCACCAACTCCTGATAGTGTCGACGGTCACCCCACACACTGTCCTGACCCCACGACCAACCCGGCGGCAATGTCCAGTCGGCCAAATGCCGTGGCAGTGCCGCCCGAAGTCGCGTTGGCGTAAGGATAGGATCGACCGGGGCCATGCGCGGGAAGTTAAGCGGATTTCAGCGTGACGGTGAGCGTAGAGCCCACGCCAATTTCGCTGGCCACGGCAATGCTGCCGCCCCACCCTTCAAGAAGCCGTCGGCTTATGGCGAGCCCCAGCCCGCTGCCACTTGTTCGGGTGGAGAAGTGCGGCTGAAAAATGTACGGCAACACATCGCCGGAAATCCCGCCACCATCGTCGCGCACCACAATGGTGATGCTCTCCGTGCTGCGCGCGATCGACATGTGCACACGCGTGGCATTCGCGAGCCGTGCGTTCTCCAACAGGTTCAGCAACACCTCTTTCAGCTCGTCGGCCCGCGCTATTGCCATCACCGGTTCCGCCTTATCGTCTGGCCGAGCAAGCGACACGCTGCCCACCGTCAACTCCCACGACACATCGCCTTCACCCATGCGCTCGAGCGCAATCACATCCCGCGCAACAAGCGCCACATCCACCGCTTCGCCCGGCGCACGATCCGCCGGCACACTGCCATATCTGCTGAACGCCTTCGCGATTTCATCCAGATGATCGATCTCGCTCAGAATGCGCGTGACATTCGTATCAAGAATCGTGGAGAAATCCGCACGACCATCGCGCCATGCACGGCGCAAATGCTGCACGCCCAAACGAATCGGTGTGAGCGGATTCTTGATTTCGTGGGCCACCTGTCGCGCCATTTCTCCCCACGCGAGCACGCGCTGCGCCGTGGCCAGCTCCGTGACATCATCAAGCGTAAGTACGGCGCCGCCAGGCAATCGCGTGAGCGAGGCGCGCAATTGCCGATCCATTGGGGGTTCGCTCGCGGCATCGTCATCACGCACACCGCGCACGCTTGCACCATCACGATCCGCTACACGCGCCGGAATCGTCACGTCAAACGCGTCGGCGGATCGATCAGGACGTTCGAGAAACTCTTGCACACGCGGTGCAACGCGTGACCAATCACCAAACGCGCTATTGGAACCGTTGGCCGAAAGCACCGGCGTACCTGGCGCGAGGGTTGCACCAAACAGCGCTTCCGCGCGCGGATTCGCCAGCAACACGGTGCCGTCGTGACGCACCGCCACTACGCCACTCGCAACTTCGCGCAACACCGCCGCCGTGCGTCGCTGTGCTTCTTCAAGCGCCGCGCGACTGGTGGAAAGATCCGTAGCCATGCGCGCAAACGCACCGAACACCGGCACGAACTCCGCCGGTGGCATCGCATCGAGCGGTGGCATTGGTCGTCCGCTCGCAATCGCCAGTGCCGCGTCACGCAGGGTGCCAATCGGACGTGCGAGTGTACGCGCCGCCGCACCACTCAACCACAGCGCCGCCAACACGCCGGCCGCAATCACCACCGCAACGAGTACAGCGAGATCAGCACGTCGTGCGTCGAGCGCAAACTCATCACCACGAGCAGCGGTGGCAATCACCAGCGGCACACCCGCCGGACCAATCGTTGGGCGATAGGCCACGAGTGCGCTGCGTGTTTCAAGCAGCACCGTTTGCGTAAACGAAAGCTCCGTGTTGGCATCAAGTCGCACCGCATCACCCAACACACCACTCGGCACGCCCTCGGGCAACAGCGTGCCAAACGGTGCCAGTGCGGTAAGCACAGGATCACTGGCTTCCGCCAGCACACCATCGCGAAACGCAAACAGCGGACCACCAACATCGGCGGCGAGATCTGCGAGCACGTTCGTGGACACCAGCTGCGAGAGCGCCAAGGTATCGCGCGACGTTGGCAACTCGGCGCGCCGCAACGCTTCGCGCACCAGCAACTCGCGTGCGTTTCGATCGTCTTCGCGGAGGCGATACGTTTCCCACGCGGCAAACGCGACCGCCGGCGCCAGAAAGAACGTGAGCAGCGCGATCGACAACCTCGAGCGATACGAACGCCGCCACCGCGCACGCTGCCAGCGCAGCCAGCGCCAGAAACCGCCGTCGGCCATGGCACTCGCCGCCCACACGAGCAGCACGATGGCCACGTCGAACAGCACCAGCAGTGCGCCACGCGGCAACAGTGCGTCCATGCCTCGCAGATCCACTTCAACGTGTGCACGTCGACGCTCAATGTCGGTGCCGACACCAGCATCACCCGCCATGATGTTGCCACGACGCTCCCACAACATGCGATCCGACAACGAATCACGTTGACCGGCAAGCATTGCGCCGAGCGACAGTTGGTATGGCGGCGCGCGATCCGGCGTTGAAGCAAGTCCCGTCAGTCGCGCGAACGGATCGGGTGGCAACAACCACGTGCGAGGCGGCACCGCAATCGTAGCCACCAGATCCGTGCCAAACGGCACCGCAGCCACGAGCATTGTGAATGGTCCGTCATCGGCCGATCGAATTTCGGCTTCGCCAACCGTTCGCACCATCGAGGCCATCGCTTCCTGCACACCGCCCGCGTCAATGATCGTGGTCAGTGATACCGACGCAATCGGCGCATTCGGTGACACCGCACTCCACATAGCCAAGCGCGCCGGATAGCCTGCACGCGCCAACTCGGACGACGCGTACGCTTGCACCAGACGCGCCCGATCCGGCGGTTGACGTTCGCTATTCAGCGACTCAGCAAATCGCGCCAGCAACGGATACGCACTTTCGTCCACCACACCAAGTCGTTGCACATCGCGCTCGGCCAACTGCATGCGCGTGCGTGTGGTTGCACCCCACGTGAGCGTGATGGAACCGCACCCCGCCACCACGGCCACCGCTGTCACCAATCCGCGACCGCGTCGTGCAAACGCGAGACAGGCAATCGCTACAATCCAGAACAACGGATACCATGACGGCCATTCACCAGGTGCTTGCCACAGCAGTGGCGCGGCAATCGCAGCCAGCGCCGCGACCACAGGACCAATGGTTACGGACAGCCCGCGTCGTCTGCCAATCACCACCTGACCCGCGCTTGCACCCGCGATCAAGATACCGGCCGCTGCCAATGCAATCGCCAACTGCCACGCAATCCACAATCCAACGCTTGGTCCGCTCGGCGGAAACGCGATGCCGCGCGCAAGATCGCGCAGTGCGAACGGACCGAGAATCGCAATACCAACCACAAGCGCCACCGCCACACGCCGCGATTCCACCAGTCGCGTACTGCGCAGCACTCGAAACAGTGCCAGCAAGGCCAACGCGGCGGCCAGCGTGAGCGCGGCAATGTTGCCGGTAAATGGACCGGCCACGGCCGAGTAATAGTTCGCGGCGTTGAAGAGCGGCGACACGTTTGACAACGCGCCGAGCGGTGCCACGGCGATGGTGGCGAGCAGTGCGAACACGCTCAGCAGTCGTTCGCGAAGTCGGGCCGGTCGCCTCCACGCCACCACGAGCACACACAGTGCGGCAACCGCAAGCGGCACCGACGTGCGCACGCGCGCGCGCTGCATACCGGAGAGTCGCGCTTCGTCCAATGAACGTGGCGCGGCTGAAATCACCACAATCGGCGTGTTGTCATTCGCACTGCGCGGTACAGCGCGACGCAACGGCTCAGTGGGATCCACCGGATACAATGTTGATGGTCGCTCCAGTCTGATCGACGGTGCGAGGTCGCGCGCGACAACATTGGGAATCAGCGCGCGTGCAAATCGATCAGCCGGCGGCGCCGCCGCGAGCAGTGTGGTGGCCACCGCAGTGCGGGGTCCGCTCGTGACACGCACGATCAACACACTGTGAAACAGCCCCTGCTCAAACGTGATGCCATCCGGTCCGGCAGCGAGTGTTACGCGCGATTGTCCCGCACGCGTCATTAGTCGCCCGCTTTCGAACACGGCCACCGCCGACTCCGCCTCTCGAATCTCCGGCACCGTGGCGAGTCCACTCGTGGCGGCCTCGGATGCGGCGCGTGTGAGCTCCACGCGCGCTGCGGCGATCGCGTCGGCCACACGCGCGACATCGCGATTGCGTGCCGCCAACGCCCACATCTCGCCAGCGCGCGCCAGATCGCGCAACGCGCTCGTCTCGGCCGCCGCAATACCGAGCGCCACGGCGAGCGAACACACCGCCAGCACGGGAAAGATGCGGGGACGCGCGAGCTTTCGAATGGTGATCAGCATGACCACCAATCCAACGGTGGCCAGCACGAGCCAATGCAGCAGTTCGGCTTGTTGCCAGCGCGCGATCGCAAATGATGACACCAGGCCGGCGCTCGTCCAGAGCCAGGGCCAGCGCGAGCGGTCGGCGGCGTTGTGATCGATGGCGGGAGGTGTGGCCAAGCGTGCTGCGCGTGGTCGGAGGGAGTTGACGAACGGTGCGGCGAGAAGCCCGCTGTAAGCTACAGCGTGTTCGGGTCTCCTCGCGTCACTAGTTTTCTTGGGATGGTCTTTCTTCGTACCCGATACCGCGTGCTTGGCCTCGTGATCCCGGTTCTGCTGACCGCAGGTTCAGCCCTCGGATTCAGCCATCAGGCCGCACGTGCGACGCCTGTTGCGAGCCCGCAACCGGACCACGTGGATGTGGGCAGCTTCACGATTTTGCGTGAAGGGGTGCGTGTGGGGCGCGAGCAGTTCAGTCTGCGGCACGTGGCATCGCCGGAGGGCGTGGAATTCGAGCTGCGGGCGGAATCAGCGATTGGCGAGCGCCGGCTGGCCACCCGCCTGGAGACCGACACCGCCGGTTCCCCCCTCCGCTATTCGGCCGACGTGCGCGAGGGCACCACCACCGTGCTCCGCCTGGGCGGGCAGCGTGTCCGCGGGCGTTTTGCGACGCTGGCCCGCACCGATCGCGGTGAGGCCGCTCGCGAATATCTGTTGCCGGTCGGCGTCATGGTCCTTGAGGTGGAGTCGGTGCACCAG
The DNA here is from genome assembly GCA_051859245.1 of Gemmatimonadaceae bacterium. GTDB lineage: Bacteria > Gemmatimonadota > Gemmatimonadetes > Gemmatimonadales > Gemmatimonadaceae > JAABRT01. Next base: position 552,871 of record JBHYGA010000005.1, on the reverse strand, counting down.
GCTGCGCTGCTGCTCCGGCATCGGGCGGGGAGTGTGGATTTCACGGTGCACGCGCTGGCGCCCATGGAGAATCGGGAGCGTGACGTGCGGGTGACGCTCGATGCGCCAGCGGATACGGTCGTGGTCGCTGGTATCCGTTTGCCCGCCACGCGATGGATTGTCGACGATCCGGGCCGTCGGCGTGTCATATGGTCGGACGCAAACGGTCGGATTTTGCGGGCGACGGTTCCCGCCCTAGGACTGGATGCGATCCGCGATGACGTTCCGCGCTGAGCCGGGACGTATCGACACCTTCCCGACAGACGGCTGAAACCCTTTGCGGACAGCCGCCGTACAGTCGCTTGTCCCATCCATTCATCCCCATTTTTCTCATGCGAAATCTGCTGCTCGTGATCGCGTGCCTCGGCACGGCTCCCGCTCTTGGCGCTCAGGCTGCTCCGGTCGCCTCGCAGGGGCCGACTCTGACCCTCGAACAGGCGCTCGCCGCCGCGCGGCAGAACAATCCAGCGTTTCGCACCGCGCAGAACGCGCAGCGGACCGCCGACGCGAATGTTCGGAATGCCTACGGAGCCTTTCTTCCCAACGTGAGCTCGTCGTTCGGCGGCTCGTGGCGTGAAGGTCGACAGGAGTTCTTTGGTGGTCAGGGCTTTGGTTCCACCAACGATCAGCTCAATACGAACGGCAGTATCAACGCCAGCATGCAGCTGTCCATGGCGTCGCTCAACCAGCTGCGCGCCCAGAAGGCCAGCGCTGAAGCTGTTGAAGCCGACATCGTGGCCTCCGAGCAGAATCTTCGTCAGCAGGTCACCACACAGTTCATTGCCGCACGGCAGGCCGAAGCGCGCGCCATTCTGCAGGACACGCTGGTGGCCACCACGCGGGCACAGTTGGATCTCGCACGCGCTCGTCTCACGGTAGGCTCTGGCACGCAGCTCGAAGTACAGCGCGCTGAAGTCGCCAACGGCCAGCAGCGAGTGGCCGCACTGCAGGGGCGCAATCAGGCCGATATCGAAGTGTTGCGCCTGTATCAGCTGATGGGTGTTGAACCGGCGGCGGGTACGCGCCTCACTGGTCCGCTCGATGTCACGCTGCCCACGATGACCGTGAATGACTTGCTCGAACAGGCGCGACGTCAGAATCCGGTGATTGAAGCGGCTCGGTTGCGTGAAACGCAGGCTCGTCGCGGCGTGTCGATCGCCCGCAGTGCGTACGTACCGTCGTTGAGCCTCAGCTCGGGTGTTTCCGGTTTTGCGCTACGCAACACTAATACCGACCTGCTCATTGCGCAGGGAATCGCCGGTGTTGAAGGACAGCGCGCGAGCTGCATTCGCTCAGAAGAAGTGCGCGCGGCGGCCGGGCTGCCAAACAGACTCGCCGAGTGCAACGCGATTGCGTGGACACCTGAAGCCGAAGCCGGCATTCGCGCTGAGCAGGATCGCTTTCCATTCGATCTCACGCGTAGCCCGTATCAGTTCAGCGCCACGCTCTCCCTGCCCCTCTTCAATGGCTTCCGCCGCGAATCCGATGTGCAGACGGCAACGGTACAGCGCCGCAACGCCGAGAACACACTGCGTCAGGAAGAGCTCCGTGTGTCCACCGACATCTCGGCCGCCTATCTCACGCTCACGGCGCAAAAGCAGGCCGTCGATCTGCAGGAAGAAAACTCTCGCACTGCACGCACCGCGTTGTCGCTCGCCGAAGAGCGGTATCGTGCCGGTGCGATCAACCTCGTCGAGCTCATTCAGGCGCGTACCGATTTTGAACGCGCTGAGACCGACCGTATCAACGCAATCTTTGATTTTCAGCGTGCGTTCACGCAGCTCGAAGCGGCCGTCGGTCGTCCGCTTCGGTAACCCAGGAAATACTCCATGACCAAAGGTGTTAAGATCGGCATTGCCGTCGTCGTCGTTGCGGGCCTCTCGGGCTTGGCTTTCGTAGGCGCCAAGAAGAGTCGTCCGCAAGCCGCCGAGGTGCGCATCGAAGCAGTGGAAGCGCGTGACCTCGTTGCGTCTGTGACGGCCAGCGGCAAGATCCAGCCACGCACAAAGGTGGACGTCAGCGCCGACGTCACCGGCAAGATCGTGCGCCTGGCGGTCAAGGAGGGAGACATGGTCACGCGTGGCCAGTTCCTGCTGCAGATCGACCCGGAGCAGCCGGCCGCGGCCGTGCAGCGTGCCGAAGCGGCGCTTGCGTCGGCCAAGGCGCAGGAAGCCCAGACGCGCGCCAGCAGCATTCAGGCCACGCGCAACTACGAGCGTCTGCTGTCCATTCAGAAGGCTACCCCCACGCTCATTTCGGTGGAGCAGGTGGAGCAGGCCAAAACGCAGACGGAAGTGAACGCCGCGTTGCTCGAAGCGGCGCGTTACTCCGTGGAACAGTCCAACGCCAATTTGCGCGACGCCAAGCAGTCGCTGAGCCGCACCACGATCGTCGCGCCGATGTCCGGCAAGATCACCCGTCTGCGCGTGCAGGAAGGTGAAACGGCGATCATGGGTACGCTCAACAAAGACGCGGCCACGCTGCTCACGATTGCCGATCTCAGCGTGTACGAGACCAAGGTCCGCGTGGACGAAACCGACGTTGCGCGAGTGAAGATTGGCGACTCGGCCGTCGTGCAGATCGACGCGTTCAACGACACCACGTTCTATGGTCGCGTGGTCGAGATTTCGAACAGCTCGGTGTCAGCCACCGCCAGCGGCACCACGGCCAGCGCCGATCAGGCCGTGGATTTTGAAGTCAAGATTGAGCTCATCAATCCGCCGGTGGATACGCGTCCCGACTTTTCGGCCACGGCCAAGATCATCACCGACACGCGCGTGAAAGTGCTGTCGATCCCGATCATTGCCCTGACCGTTCGCGAGAACGAATCGCTGAAGACCGAAGACACCGCCGTCGCCGTTGGACGCGCCGCACCAGCCAAGCAGATCGGCCGAACCGACGTGGAAGGCGTGTTTGTGGTGGGCACAGACAACAAAGTGACCTTCCGCCCCGTAAAAGTGGGGATTGCCGGTGAGCGCCATTTTGAAGTGCTCTCGGGGATCAAGGCCGGCGAGAATATCGTCGCTGGCACGTACCAGGCCATTCGTGACTTGAAGGATGGCGCACTCGTACGCACCGCCCCAACACCCACTGACGCCACGGCGAAGGGTAAGACCTCGTGAGCAATACAATCGACGACATCGGAATCAGCACCACGGGCGAGCGCCAGGCAGTTGTCTCTGTGCCTGGCACCACGCCCGACCCGGAATGGGTAATCGTGGCGCGCGGCCTCAAGCGCGAATACGACATGGGCGGCGAAGTGGTGCGCGCGCTGCGTGGCGTCGATCTCGCAATTCGCAAGAATGAGTACGTGGCCATCATGGGACCGTCCGGTTCCGGCAAGTCCACGCTCATGAACCTGATCGGCTGTCTCGATTCGCCGAACGGCGGTGAGTACTGGCTCAACGGCATGCTCGTCTCAGCCATGAGCGACGATCAGCTGGCGCGCGTGCGCAACAAGGAAATCGGCTTCGTGTTCCAGACGTTCAATCTGTTGCCGCGCGCTACGGCGCTGCAGAACGTGGAACTGCCGCTCGTGTACGCCGGCATTCCCGCCGACGAACGCAAGCGACGCGCCACTGAAGCGCTCGACTCCGTGCAGCTTGGACCGCGTTTGCATCACCGTCCGAACGAACTCTCCGGTGGTCAGCGTCAGCGCGTCGCCATTGCGCGTGCGCTGGTGAATCGCCCGTCCATTCTGTTGGCCGACGAACCCACGGGTAATCTCGACTCGACCACGTCGCAGGAAATCATGCGCGTGTTCGAAAATCTTTCGCGTCAGGGTCAGACTGTTGTCATGGTCACGCACGAACCCGATATCGCCGCGCACGCGCGTCGTGTTGTTGTGTTGCGTGACGGTGTTGTGGAAAGCGACGAACGTCGCGAACGCTTTGTCGATCGCGTGGGCATTGCGCACGCGACCACCAAAGTCGCACACGACTGATACTCAACTGATTCTTGATTGATCGTTCACTCGGGCGGGCCCAGCGGGCCCGTCCCCTGCACCGCTCGCTGTGAACCCCTTAGAAGCCGTACGGCTCGCACTCGACACAATTCGCACGCAAAAACTCAAGAGCGCTTTTACGCTCATGGGTGTGTGCATCGGTGTCATGTTCCTCATTGCCGTTGTTTCCATTGTCAACGGCATGGGCAAGTATCTCAAAGACGATCTGGTCGGCAAGCTCATTGCAATCAACAGCTTTGAGCTGCGTCACCGCCCGAACATCAACATGGGCGACGTCGACAACGCCACGTGGGAAGAATACCGCAAGCGCAAGCGCCTGCGTTACCACGAAGTCGCACCGGTCGCGGAAGTGTTGCCCGCCGGCACACGCTACGCTGTGATTGCCGACGCATCGATCAACATGACGTCGCAGTTTGGCCGCGGTCCGCGCTCGGTGCGCGTAAGCGGCGTCGAAGGTGATTTCTTCGGCATCAAAGCGCTCGAAGTGACCGACGGACGACTGCCCACCCCACAAGAGTACGCGCTCGGCAGCCCCGTCGTGGTGATCGGACCGGATGTGGTGGAGCGACTGTTTCCCAATCTCAATCCGATCGATCGTGAAGTGCGCATTGCGGGCATTCCGTACACCGTGATTGGCGTCTCGGAAACGCAGGGCAGCGCGTTTGGCATGTCGTTCGACAATGTGGCGTACGTGCCATTCAAGGCGCCCGCGCGACGGCTCTTCAATCAGGAGCCCACCATGATCGACGCGATCATGATTCAGTCGCCGAGTGAAGCGGAAATGACGGAAACAATGGAACGGGTGCGCACCGTCATGCGCACGTTGCATCAGTTGCGTCCGGCGGAAAAAGACGACTTCGCCATGCAAACGGCCGACAGCGCGCTCGAGTTCTGGAACAAACTGCAGGGATATCTGGTGCTCGCCGGTGTGGCGTTGCCCGCGTTTGGTCTCGTGGTTGGCGCAATCGTGATCATGAACATCATGCTCGTGGCTGTGGCCGAACGCACCGCTGAAATCGGCTTGCGCAAAGCCCTCGGCGCGCGCCGTCAGGACATTCTGTCGCAGTTCATTGTGGAAGCATCCACGCTCGGCGCGGTTGGTGCGATGTGTGGCGTGGGTCTTGGTGTAGTGCTGGCCATGATCATGCGCGCAGTGACACCGCTGCCAACAGCGGTGGCGCCGTGGTCCGTTGTGCTTGGTGTTGTTGTTGGTGCCGGTGTTGGCATCATTTCCGGGGTGTATCCGGCCAGCCGTGCGTCGCGTCTGGATCCCATTACGGCGTTGCGAGCGGAATAGTCCATGTTGACCACGATTGCAGAAGGTGTGCTGATCGCCCTCAGTTCGCTGCGCGCGAATCGCGTGCGCGCGGCGCTCACCATTATGGGTGTGGCGATTGGCGTGTTCGTAGTGGTGCTTATTGCGGCCGCGGTGCACGGCATCAACATGAGCGTGGCCAAGGAATTCGAATCGGCCGGCCCAACCACATTTTTTGTGAGTCGCTATCCGATTTCGTTTGAGAACTGCGACGGCAGTGGCGACACCTGCGCCTGGCTGCGCAATCCGCCCATTCGCGTGAGCGAAGTGGAAGCGCTGCAGCAGCTGCCGGAAGCGCAGGCGGTGGGCATGCGCATTGATTGGAGTGCCGACGCGAGCTTCCGGAACGTGCGTTTGCAGGGCACGTCTATTGAAGCGTTTTCCGCCGAATGGCCCGAGCTCTCCGCGCCGGAAATCTGGCCCGGTCGCGCGTTCACGGCCTCCGAAGCGGCCAGTGGTGCGCGGGTTGTGGTGATCAACACCAAAATGGCCGAACAGCTGTTCGATGAAGGCGACCCGCTCGACCGCGAGGTGCAGTTCAACGGCAAGCCGTTCCGCGTGATCGGTGTGTACAAAGATGTGGCGTCATTCCTCAGCGGCGGCGACCGCCCCAAAGCGGTCATGCCTGTGTACAGTGCCACGCGGCACCTCGGCGCACGCATGGACAACATCGGGCTCGCCGTGAAGCCGCGCGCCGGCGTTGAGCGTGACGCCATGGTGGACCAGGTCACGGCCACGCTGCGCGGACTGCGCGGCCAGCGTCCGGCCGAAGAATCGTCATTCGCGATCATCACCCAGGACAAGCTACTGGACACCTACAACAGCATCTTTGGCGTGTTCTTCCTGGTGATGATCGCCCTCTCGGCTGTGGGTCTGCTGGTGGGCGGCGTGGGCGTGGTGGCCATCATGATGATCTCGGTAACGGAGCGGACCCGCGAGATTGGCGTGCGCAAGGCGCTGGGCGCCACGCGGGCCACTATTCTGTGGCAGTTCCTGGTAGAGGCCATTACCCTCACCGGCATTGGCGTCGTGATCGGACTGGCGGCCGGGTGGGTGGGCGCCGTGGCCATCCGCTCGTTCAGCCCCATTGCGGCCTCGGTTCCCCCGCTGGCGGTTGTGGCAGCCCTTGCGGCGAGCGTCATTACTGGCGTGCTTTTTGGCATGTTGCCTGCCTTGCGCGCGTCCCGTCTCGATCCGGTGGTCGCGCTGCGTCACGAATAACCCGCGCGCGTGTCCCTTCTCGAAGCTGTCCGTCTCGCATTTAATCAGATTCGGGTCCAAAAGCTCAAGAGTGTCTTTACCCTCCTGGGCGTGATGATCGGCGTGATGTTCCTCATTGCCGTGGTCTCCATTGTGGAGGGCATGGCCAAGTATGTCGAGGAAGATTTCGCCGGTCGTCTTATTGGCAGCAATACGTTCACGCTGCGCCGGTTTGCGAGTACTGGCCCGCAGGGTCGAGGACGCGATGTGCGCGATCAGTTGCGCAGCCCGCCGCTCATGCCACTCGACGCCGACGTGGTACGCGCCGCCATGCCCGAAGGCGTGCGATCGGCCATTGTCACCGAAAGTTTTCTGTACGCGTCATCGCCGAATGCGCGGCCACGTCAGGTGCAGGCCGTGGCCACTGATGCGTCGTATTTCGACATCAAAGACTATGTAATTGCGCAGGGGCGCACGTTTCTGGATCAGGAAGCGCGTGCCGGTGCGCGCGTGGTGGTGATTGGAAGTGAAGTGGCCAAACACTTTTTTGACGGACTCGACCCCATCGATCGCGAACTGCGCATTGCCGGTACGCCCTACACCGTGGTGGGTGTCATCGAAGAACAAGGCAGTGTATTCGGCTTCTCATTGGATCGCCTCGCCATTGCACCGCGCACGTCGCCCATGCAACGTGTGCTGCGACCGCGGGGCGACATTGGTTCCTTGATTGTAGAAGGCCGCACCCAGGAAGAGATCGCCGCGTACATGGAACTGGCGCGCGAAGCACTGCGCCCGGCACGCAAGCTCGGTCCCGGCGAAACCGACAACTTTGGATTGATCACACAAGACGCCGCGTTTGCCTTTATTGAACAACTCAAGGGACGCCTGATCATTTTCGCCACGGCGTTGCCTGCGATCAGTCTGGTGGTGGGCGCCATGGTGATCATGAACATCATGCTCGTGGCCGTGGCCGAACGCACACGCGAGATCGGTGTGCGCAAAGCACTCGGTGCGCGCCGGCGCGATATCATGTCGCAGTTTCTGGCCGAAGCGGCCACACTCAGCATTGTGGGTGCAGCCATTGGCATTGCACTCGGCCTGGCACTCGCGCAGCTCATTGCCACGCTCACTCCCTTGCCCGCGGCCGTTGCACCGTGGGCCATTGGTGTAGCGCTGGTCATGGGCGCAGGCGTTGGCATTCTCGCGGGCGCGTATCCAGCCAGTCGCGCGTCACTGCTCGATCCAATTACCGCGCTACGACAGGAGTAACAGCATGAGACTGTCTACGCGCATTTTTACCGCGCTCGAAGGCGTCAGCATTGCGCTCGAATCGCTTCGCACCAACAAGGTTCGCGCCTTTCTCACGATTGCCGGTGTGGCCATTGGCGTGTTTGTGGTGGTCACCATGGCCGCGGCCGTGAATGGCATTCGTCGCTCATTTGAAGAAGACCTCAAGAACATTGGCGCCGAAACGTTTCAGGTAGCCAGGCGCGGCATTGGTATTCAGGCCTGCGACGGAACAGACGACACCTGCCCCGATCGCAAGAATCCCGCGCTGAGTTTTGGCGAATGGCAAACGCTGCGGCAGTTGCCGTCCGTTGAAACGGTGATCGGCACGATTGGCAGCGCGAGCACCTTTGAGTTTCGCGACCAACAACTCAAGAACATTGGCTACGACGCGCAGAGCCCCGACTGGCTGAGCATTTCGGCCGCCGACATTGAGCCCGGTCGCAACTTTACGGCCGCCGAGCATGATGCCGGCACGCCGGTGGTGCTGATTAATGACACGCTGCGTGCGCAACTCTTTGGCACGCTTGATCCAATCGGCAAACAGATTCGCGTGAACGGTCAGCCGTTCATGGTGATCGGCATTTTTAATCTGAAGGCGGGCTTCATTCGTTCGCTCGAAGGGCGCGGCCCCGACACACCGCGCGCGATCATTCCGCTCAACTCGGCCATTCGGAATCTCGATCTGTTTCGATCGGGATTGTCACTGGCCGTGGTGCCGCGCGTTGGCATTCCGCGTGATGTGGTGATGGACGACGTGGTGGCATCGCTGCGCGCGCAGCGTGGCCTCAAGCCGGCGCAACCGAACAACTTTGAGCTGATTCCGCAGGAGCGTATTCTCGAAACGTTTGACCAGCTTTTTGGTGCGATCTTCGCGGTTGGTCTGGCGCTGTCAGCCGTGGCGCTGCTCGTGGGCGGCGTGGGCGTGGTGGGCATCATGATGATTTCGGTGACGGAGCGCACGCGCGAGATTGGCGTACGCAAAGCGCTGGGCGCATCGCGGGGCACGATTCTGTGGCAGTTCCTGGTGGAGGCCGCCACACTCACGCTGATTGGTGCGGCGAGCGGGCTCCTGATTGGTGCCGGCCTGACGTGGCTGATCCGGTCGGTGTCGTCGTTGCCGGCGCAGTTGCCGCTGAGTGCCGTGTTTGTGGCGCTGGGCGCGAGTGCGCTCACAGGCATCGCGTTTGGTATGCTGCCGGCGCTCAAGGCGTCCAAGCTTGATCCGGTTGAGGCGTTGCGGCACGAATAACGCGGCGTACCCACGGGTGTTGCGGCACGAATAACGCGGCGTACCCACGGGTGTTGCGGCACGAATAACGCGGCGTACCAACTGGCGCCGCGGCGGCTCCACCGATCGCCCGCGAACTCGCTAAATTTCAAAGTATGATGCGCCCCGATGATGTCGTGCGGTTTGCGTTTGGACAGCTCCGCGCCAACCTGCTGCGGTCGTTCTTCACGCTGCTCGGCATCATCGTCTCCGTGGGGTTTCTGGTCGCGGTCGTGGCGATCATTCAGGGCATGAACGCGTACGTGAAGGAGAACATTGCCGACGCCATGATCGGCATGAACGCGTTTCAAGTGCGCAAGTCGCCGATCTCCCTCGGTTTGTTCGACGACGAAGAGCTGCGCCGTACAGCGCGCTTTCCGCGCATTTCTGAAACAGACGCAGCGGCCGTTCGCGAAGCGCTGCCCGATGCGATGGCGATCTCGCTGCAGAGCGGATATCCCACCCCGGTGGCCGATGTGCAGTGGCGCAGTCGCACACTGGGCAGTGCGCTCATGTTTGGTGTAACGCCCGATTTCCAGGTGGTACAGGACTACCGATTTGAGCGCGGACGTCCGTTGCAGGAGCTCGATATTCGTGAGCGCCGTCCGGTGGTGGTGATCGGGCGTGATATCGCGGAGAAGCTGTTCGAGGAACTCGATCCCATCGGGCAGGAAGTGCGCATTCGCGGGCGTCCCTTCGAAGTGGTGGGTGTCACGTCGGCGAAAGGACAGGTACTCGGTCAGTCATTCGACGGCTTTGTCCTCATGCCGATCACCACCTTCGAAGCGATCTGGGGACGGCGAAACGCGACCACGATTTCGGTGAAGCTCGCCACGGCTGAAGAAGTCGGACCGGCCATGCAACGCGCCGAAGAAGCGATGCGTCTGGCGCGGCAGCTCCGCCCCAGCGAGGCAAACAATTTTTCGCTCAGCACCTCCGACGCGCTAGTGAGCTTCTGGAAGCAGCTCACGTCTGTGCTGTTTGCCGTTGTGCCCGCTGTGGTGGGTATTGGCATTGTGGTTGGCGGTATCGTGATCATGAACATCATGCTGATGTCGGTGAGTGAACGCACGCACGAAATCGGCATTCGCAAGGCGCTCGGTGCAACCGCCGGTGATGTGCGCAAACAGTTCCTGGCCGAGTCGGTGATGCTCGCCGTTGCTGGTGGATTGCTCGGTGTGCTGGGTGGCTGGTCACTCGCGTGGATCATTGCCACGGTGTCGCCACTGCCAGCGCGTGTCACGTGGTGGTCTGTTGCGCTCGCACTGTCGCTCGGCGCGGGGGTTGGTGTGTTGTTTGGTGTGTACCCAGCCGCACGCGCCGCGAAGCTGGATCCCATTCGCGCCATGAAAGCGGAGTAGCGGTGGCCTCCTGGCATCCGCGCTCACTGCGGCACAACATCGGCATCGCGTTCTCCGCGATCCTCGGCGCGCGCATGCGGTCCGCGCTCACCATTCTCGGTGTGGTGATTGGTGTCGCCACGGTGATGACGATGGCGTCCATCGTGCAAGGCATTCGTGATCAGATTGTGAACACGATTGAGGTGGCCGGGCCGAGCACGTTTTACGTGCTCAAGATTTTTTCGCAGACGCCTATCAATCCGGAGAATCCGCCCGAGTATGTGCGTGTGCGCCCCGATCTCACCGAAGACGATGCCGAGCGAATTCGCCGCCTGAGTGAAGTGCAGTATGCGTCGCTCTGGGGGCAGACGCTGGCGCGTGTTGAGTACGAAGGTTCACGCACGCAAGGTGTGGCAGTGTTTGGCGCCGATGAAGGGTTTCCGATTATTCAGGGCGGCGAACTCGTTGAGGGACGCTGGTTCACACGCAACGAAAGCATGAGTGGTGCGCCAGTTGTCGTGTTGCAGGCGAACGTGAAAGACCGCGTGTTCGGTGAAATCCAGCCGATTGGCAAATGGGTTCGTATTGGCGGACGCCCCGTGCAAGTGATCGGTGTGTGGGAGGAGCCGGGCAATATCTTTGCGCCGCCGGGTCAGGAAACGGGTGCGATTGTACCGTTCCGCTATCTCGAACGCTCGTTTCGCATTGACAAGAACAACGCGCTCTGGATTCCGGTGAAGCCGCGCGAATCGGTAACGGTGGCCGATGCGCAGGAGGCGGTGACGGTGGAGTTGCGTGCGAGTCGTGGGCTGCGGCCGGCGAATCCGAGCACGTTTGATCTGGTCACGCAGGATCAGATTCTCGACACGTTCAACAACATTACCGGCGTGTTTTTTCTGGTGATGATTGTGTTGTCCGGTGTGGCACTCATGGTGGGCGGCATTGGTGTGATGGCGATCATGATGGTGTCGGTTACCAGTCGCACGCGTGAGATCGGATTGCGCAAAGCCGTCGGGGCCACGCGGCGTGACATCCTCGAACAGTTTCTCGTGGAAGCGGCCACGCTCACGGGGATTGGTGGGCTCATTGGCATTCTGCTCGGGCTCGCAACCGGGTGGTTGCTCACGACGCTGCTTGATGTGGATACGGGTGTGCCGTTTTCGTTGACGGCCATCGCGGTGGCGGTGTCCGTTGGGATCGGCATTGTTTTCGGGATGGTGCCGGCACGGAGAGCGGCGGGGCTGGATCCGATTGAGGCGCTCCGGCACGAGTGATCGATTGCGCTGGTGCGCTTTGGGTCGGCGAACGGAAACTGCATTTACTTCGGAGGCCGTTACCGGGTCCGCGAGTCAAGTGCGCCGGCCGGCCTCGGAACTGCATGGACCGCAGAGACGCAGAGGCGCGGAGACTGCATGCTGGTTTGAGCAGCGTCGCAGCAAATCAAAAAAACAATTGATGATGTTCGCATCACGCGTCGCTGCACGTCGCAACATGCAGTCTCTGCGACTCTGCGTCTCTGCGGTCAGGCAGTATCGATTCCACCCACGCACCATCCCGCGGAGAACTGCAATCGCACCAACCTCAGTACCCGCGGAACTCCAGGAACCTATCCCAAAGATTCAGCTCCACAGCGAGCCCCAGCACCAGCAACTCCAGCACCCCGAGCGTGCCCAGCACCGTGAGCAGCGTGAGCCCCTGCCGCCGCATGGGCATCGTGCTCCGCAGCGCCTTGATCGCGAGCGTCAACGTGAGCGCGAGCAACACAACAATCGACAGAATCAGGAACAGCGAGTTCTGTGCCGGCCCAAAGTACGATTCGAGAAACACCAGATGCTGCGGAAAAAATCCGCGCCCCGGGTTTGCGACACCTAGGAAAATGCTGATGCACGCAAGTTGATGCGTGGTATAGAACACGGACAGCGCCCACCAGCCCGTGCGATTGATGCGGTCCCACGTAATCGCGAACGCCAGCCAGAGCGTGGCGAGCATGGCGAGTTGGTACCACAGCATGCTGATCACTGCTTGTGTTGCAAAGGCGAGTGACGGCTGTTGTACGGGCACATGCTGCGCGAGTCCAACCGGGCCAACGAGCCAGCCGCCGTAGAACGACACCTGCACCAGGCTCCACAAGAATGCGCCGCCGAGGAATGAGCGGCGCGCGCCTACTGGTGACGCGTCATCACGTGCGCGCACGAGCAGCACGATGCCGATCGCGCCGAGTACCAGGGCGAGAAGCAGTCCACCACCACGGGTGGCCGGGCTGCGTTCGAGCGCGAAGATCGCGCCGGTGGCCAGCCACCAGTAGAGCACCACGAACGTTACCGAGCGCACGAACACGCGCACCGGTGTCTCACGAACAGAGATCACTTGCGCCGCGGTTCCGCGCGGCAGCCAGCGATCAAGGAAGGAGCGGCGCGTGGAGCGCGGCGGCGTGATGTCCACGCTGCCGAGCGGTTCGGTGTGCACGGTGGCCGCGTCGCTCACGCGTCACCCGCTTGCTGCTGCACCGCGCGCACGAGACCGCGCAGTGCATCACCGTTGGCTGACGGCAGTAGGACGTAACGCGCGTGCATGGCGTCGGCGATGGCACGCGTGGTGGCATCTGGTCTGAGTGATGTATCCACGAACAGTGCACTCAATCGCTGCTGCGCAAACATGCGGGCGCTGGCGAGTGCGTCTTCTCCGGCTTTGGGTCGGCCCGGTGTACCGTCACGTGCAATGTTGGCGCGACCGTCGGTGAGGAACACCACCAGTGGTGACGAACCGGCGCGCTGCGCGGAAAGTGCGGCGCCAACGCTGGTATCAATCGCGGTCGCGAGTGGTGTACCACCACCACCCGGCATGGCTGCCAGCACACGCCGTGCACGAGCGAGTGCCCGCGTGGGAGGCAGCAACGTTTCTGCCACGTTCCCGCGAAACGCAATCAAGCTTACCCGATCGCGCCGAGCATAACTTTCGGCCAGCAACATTTCGATCGCGCCCTTTGCTTCAGACAACCGCGCCAGCGCCGACGAGCCACTGGCATCCACCACGAAGATTACTGTGGTGCCCGTGCGTTCGACAAACCGGCGCACGCGGAAATCGTCTTTGCGCAGTTGCACCCGTTCACTGCGTTCCGTGCGGCCACGCACACGTTGCCAGGGAGCGGCGGTGCGCAGTGTTTCGAGCAGGTGCAATCGCGCACCACCACGTGGCATGCCGTGCCTGGCGCCGCGCGGACGTCCGCGTAGCAGGCTCACGGTTTCTTCACCAACCCGTCCCTGCACACCACGCATGGCGGCGGTGCGCGCGAGCAACTGTTCGAGCACGCCCGCTGGCAATGATGCGGTCACGGCGTCGCGCAGAATGTCGACGGGTGGGCGTGTGTCTTCAGACGTTTCTTCCTGAGACGATTCTGGCGGCGGTGTCTCGTCATCGCGCGACGAGTCGGACGGCGGCGGTGGGGTCTGCTCCTGCGCCTCCTGCGGCGTACTGTCGGGCGCGGGCTCTGGCTCCTGTTCCGGCTCGGCACTGGGCTCCGGCGGCGGCGCAGGCATACGCGTAGCACGCGGCAATAACACCAATCGCGCTGCGGCCGTGGCATCGTCCTCCGTAACCACATCGCGTCCGTGCAGCGCGGCATGTGCCCGCGCGGCTCGCCATGCAAAAATCGGCGCACGCATGGAATCCACACCGTACGCTTCGGCCAGTTCGCAGAGCGCATTAATCCACGTCGCGCCGTCTTCTACGCGATGCAGCGTTTCACGCGCATCACGCACCGCGCGCACCAACAACTCGCGCGCTTCATCGCTAATGCTGAACCGCTGCATGCCCGTCACGCGAAATGCGAGTCGGTCCGTGAGTGCACGCGCGATGCTCTCGTCATCTGAACTTTCGTCGTAACACACCAGCGCAATTCGCGCCGCATGCTCAGCGGCAATGCCCTCGCGTTCAACGCGCACGGTGTGTGTATCCAGCACACCAACAAGCGCGGCAAGCACTGACGCCGAAGCACGCTCGGCCATGGGTAATACCACCGCGCCACCGTTGCTCGCAGCGAGCACACCCTGCTCTACCACCAGCCGTCCGGTCGAGAGCGTAGCCGCGAGATCTACACCGCCGAGCAAGCGGTCGTCCGTTACGCTGCCAGGCACACGTCGCATTGGTGCGCCTTCGGGCAAACATGCACCCAGCAACAAGTTCCACTCGCGCGCGGCTTCGTGCGACGCATGATCAAGCACCACACCACCCAGCCCGCCCGTATCAATCGCGAGCAACGCCGCGGCCAACTCGGCGTCATTCCACGCGCGGACACGCGACGGTGCAGCGGCAACAGCGCCGTTCATCGTGCGAACACGAGATGCGAGAGAGTCGCGGTGTTCATCACGCGAGCGAAAAAGGCAAGCGATTCATGACAGGAACGCAATCACTCAGCGGCGGCATACAGTTCATCCAGCGCCCGCTCCACACGAGTGCTGCTGCTCGCTTCATCCAGCACATTGCGCCGTAACCGATGCCTTAGACACAGCGGCGCAATCTTGCGCAAATCCTCAAGCGTCGCCTGACTGTGCCCTTCAAGCGCCGCGTACGCACGCACCGTGCGCAACAACGTGAGTTCACCGCGCAGCCCGTCAGTACCAAGCTTTGAACACAGCACCGTTGCACGCACGAGCACCGCGTCGGGCACCGTCGTATTCTCCAACCGCTCCTGCCCCTTCACAATCCGCTTGCGCACCGCCTTCTCGGCCTTCTCCCAATGCGCCACAAACGCATCTGCGTCCCGATCAAACGCATCACGTCGTTTGATCACTTCAATACGCAGCGGAATCTCACGCGGCGTCTTCACGTCCACCGCCAATCCAAATCGATCCAGCAACTGCGGGCGTAGTTCACCTTCTTCCGGATTACCGGAGCCAACCAAGACAAACCGCGCCGGATGTCGCACACTCACACCTTCGCGCTCCACCACATTCTCACCAGTGGCCGCCGCATCGAGCAGCAAATCCACAAGATGATCTTCCAGCAAGTTCACTTCGTCCACGTACAAAAACCCGCGATGCGCACGCGCGAGCAGTCCCGGCTCAAACGCTTTTTCACCCGTGGTGAGCGCACGTTCAAGATCGAGCGCACCAACCACACGATCTTCCGTGGCACCAAGTGGCAAATCAACAACCGGCACCGGCGCTTTCGCCGAACGAATCTTTTCGCCGTGTGCATGCCCGCGCTCGCAGTACCCACACCCCGACGAATCGCTCGGCAGCGCGCAGCCGTAGCGACACCCCGCGACCACGGTCATGGAGGGCAGCAGGCCGGCGAGACCGCGCACCGCCGTACTCTTGCCGGTGCCTCGGTCGCCAAAAACCATGACCCCGCCAATGGACGGGTCCACGGCGGTCAACAGCAGGGCGAGCTTCATCTCGTCCTGACCCACAATTGCACTAAACGGATAGACATGGCGCATGGGGCGGTAATTAAGCCCTTACACCGCAAGTGTACACTTCGCTTGACACTTTCTGAGGCGCGCACTATCGTCGCCTTTGTACGCCACGGTACAAGATCGCGCATCCAGCGCGCCAACCTACCTGGGCTCCCCACGCGCCAAGTTTGCCAGCTCGCCCCATTTGCGGGTGTCCCCGATGACGCCCCCCGACCGTTCGCTCGCCGAGGCCATGCCCGGCGTCACCGTCGCCTCAACGAGCGCAGCACCGGCGCTCGCGACCCCGACCGCCCCCTCGCACGCGCTCCCGCTACCGTCCGCCTATACCGCCCCCTTCTGGGAGCGATGGCGCGACCGGTGGAACGCGTTCGTGGCCACGGAAGGCTTCCAGAGCTGGGCCGCGCGCTTCCCGCTTACGCGGCCAGTCGCCCTAAGAAGAAGCCGAGCCCTGTTCGACCTGATGGCCGGCTTCGTCTACACACAAACGCTGTACGCCTGTGTGGAACTCGGCCTCTTCGACCTGCTCGCGAAGGGCCCGCTCACGAAAGACCAGATCGCCAAACACACGGGTCTGCCGGCCGCTGCCACTGAAACGCTTGTCCGCGCCGCCACGTCGCTCAAGCTGCTCGCCACACGACGCGGCGGACGCGTGGCCCTGGGCCCCCTGGGCGCTCCCATGGCCGGCAATGCGGGGCTCGTGGCCCTGATTCGTCACCACGCCATGGCCTACGGCGACCTGGCCGACCCGGTGAGCCTGCTGAGAGCAGGCAGCGACTTCCGCACCGAACTTTCGCGCTACTGGCCCTACGCCGACGCGCCCCGCCCGCAGGCCATCGACGACGCCCGCGTGGCCTCGTACTCACAAATGATGGCCGAGACGCTGCCCCCGCTGGCCAGCGATGTGCTCGACGCCTATGACCTGTCCAAGCACGAGTGTCTGCTCGACGTGGGCGGCGGCGAAGGCGTGTTCCTCACGCACGCCGGCCTCAGGCACAACAACCTCAAGCTCGTGCTGTTCGACCTGCCGGCCGTGACCAGCCGAGCACAGTCGCGCATGGCCAAGGCCGGTCTGGCCAATCGGTTCAGTAGCGTGGGCGGCAATTTTCATGCAGACGCACTGCCCACGGGCGCGAGTGTCTGCTCGCTCGTGCGCGTGCTGCTGGACCACGACGACGCCTCAGTGAACCGCCTGCTGCGCAAGGTGCACGCCGCGCTGCCCAAGGGTGGCACGCTGCTGGTGGCCGAGGCCATGGCCGGTGTGCGCGGCGCCGAGCCGGTGGGTGACGCGTACTTCAATTTCTACCTGATGGCAATGGGGAAAGGGCGCGCGCGGCGGCCGGAAGAGCTGCACGCCATGATCGCCGCAGCCGGCTTCCGGCGCTCCAAGTCCATCGCCACGCGCTACCCGATTCAGACCGGCCTGATCGTGGCCGAAGCCTGATTGGCCCCCGTTCGGAGCCTTTCCGAACGGGATCATCGGCATTTGTTGACAGGGCAAGGTGTCACGTTCAGTTTACACTTTGTCTGTCCCCCCAGGGACGTAGTCCTTCCGATCGCTCCATGAGGTTCAGTGGACACGCTGGCCGTAGTGTTCGAGCAGCCTGAGACTCTCTCGCTGCGCCGATTGTCGCTCGTCTCGCCCGCCGACGAGGATGTCATAGTCGCGATCCGGTGGTCCGGTATCAGCACCGGCACCGAGCGCCTTCTATATACTGGGCAAATGCCACCCTTCCCCGGGCTCGGCTACCCGCTCGTGCCGGGCTACGAGGCCGTGGGCGAAATCGTGCACGCCGGTCCAACCTCCGGGCGCACCGTTGGGCGGCAGGTATTCATTGCCGGCTCCAAAGGATTTGAAGGCGCACGCGGACTCTTTGGTGGACAAGCCGCACGCGTTGTGGTGCCCGGTGCACGCACCGTACCACTCGCTGACTCCGTGCAGGAACGCGGTGTGTTGCTCGCGCTCGCTGCAACAGCGTATCACGCACTTGGTGTTGGCAAACGTGCGCTGCCTGATCTAATCGTTGGACACGGTGCACTCGGCCGACTCATTGCGCGACTCACACTCGTACTCGGCGGCGCGGCACCAACCGTGTGGGAAGTGAATCCCATTCGCAGCACGGGCGCGGAAGGATATCGCGTGGTGCATCCTGACGAAGATCTGGGCACGAGTTATCAGTGCATTCAGGAAGTGAGCGGCGCGAATGGTTTGCTCGACACACTCATTTCGCGACTCAAGCCAGGCGGCACGATTGTGCTCGCCGGTTTTTATCACGAGCCCGTGAGTTTTGTATTTCCGCCCGCATTTTTGCGCGAAGCAACACTGGCTGTTGCCGCGCAGTGGGCACCCGGTGATCTCGCAGCGGTCGCCGAGTTAACGAATAGTGGTCAGCTGAACCTTGATGGGCTGATTACGCACACGCACAAAGCGGAACAGGCCGAGTTGGCTTACACCACCGCTTTCACCGATCCCAACTGCGTCAAGATGATCCTCGACTGGAGCTCCGTCGCATGAGTGACAACGCCACTGCCCTGCACCAACTGCACAACAACGTGCGCGCCGAAGCGAACAGCGAACCAGAGGCGGTACACACCGGCCCCGTAACCAAAGAGACGCAGATTATTGCGATCTATGGCAAGGGCGGTATCGGCAAGAGTTTTACGCTCGCGAACCTGTCGTACATGATGGCGCAGCAGGGCAAGAAGGTGTTGCTCATTGGGTGTGATCCCAAGAGCGACACCACATCACTGTTGTTTGGTGGCAAAGCCTGCCCCACGATCATTGAAGTGAGCGCCAAGAAAAAACTCGCCGGTGAAGCGGTACAGATTGGCGACGTGTGTTTTATTCGCGACGGTGTGTTTGCCATGGAACTCGGCGGCCCCGAAGTAGGTCGCGGCTGCGGTGGACGCGGCATCATTCACGGCTTCGAGATTCTTGAAAAGCTCGGCTTCCACGACTGGGGCTTTGACTTTGTGCTGCTCGACTTCCTCGGCGACGTTGTCTGCGGCGGATTCGGTTTGCCCATCGCGCGCGACATGTGTCAGAAGGTGATTGTGGTTGGCTCCAATGACATGCAGTCGCTGTACGTGGCAAACAACGTGTGCAACGCGGTGGAATATTTCCGCCGCCTTGGTGGCAACGTTGGTGTGGCCGGCATCTTGATCAACAAGGACGACGGCACCGGTGAAGCGGCCGCGTTTGCCAAGGCCGCCGGCATTCCCGTGCTCGCCGCGATTCCGCAGCACGATGACATTCGTCGCAAGAGTGCGAACTACGAGATCATTGGCATTCCGGGCACCGAGTGGGGCCCGCTGTTTGAAGAGCTCGCGCGCAATGTGGCCGACGCGCCGCCGGTACGTCCCAAGCCGCTCACCATGGACGGCATTCTGGATCTGTTCAGCGCCGAGACCACGGGCCGAGATGTGGTGCTGCAGCCGGCCACGATGTTTGATATGTGCGGCAAGGAAGAAGTGACCAAGTCGACGCTTGAAGTTGTCTACGACACCGTCTGAGGCAGCGCGCCATGACGATTGATGTGCGAAGGAACGAGGTTGCGTACGACGATGCCGGCGCAACGCCCATGGCGAATGATGGTGACGCGCCGGGTGGGCTTGGGTGTGCGCCGTCGCCGGCTGCAGTCGGCGAAAACACGGGCACGCGCAGTGCGCTGCCGATTGTGGAAGACATCAACGTGGCGGCTACCGTAACAGACGGCATCGGCTGTCACTCCGGTGCAGGCGAAATGCGCGCGGCTGCACGTGCGGCGGGCAAGAGCGAAACGCTCGACCGTTACGCGGCCGACTATCCCAAAGGCCCGCACGATCAGCCGCAGAGCATGTGCCCCGCGTTTGGTTCGCTGCGAGTTGGTCTGCGCATGCGTCGCACGGCCACGATTCTGAGCGGCAGTGCGTGCTGCGTGTACGGTCTCACGTTTACGTCGCACTTTTACGGCGCTCGGCGCACGGTTGGGTATGTGCCGTTCAACTCCGAGTCGCTCGTGACCGGCAAGTTGTTCGAAGACATTCGCGACGCCGTACACGAGATGGCCGATCCGGCGCTGTACGATGCAATTGTGATTACCAACTTGTGCGTACCCACGGCATCAGGCGTTCCCCTGCAGATCTTGCCGAAAGAAATCAACGGCGTGCGCATTGTGGGCATTGATGTGCCGGGTTTTGGTGTGCCCACGCACGCCGAAGCCAAAGACGTGCTCGCCGGCGCCATGCTCAAGTACGCGCGACTCGAGGCCGAACAGGGTCCCGTGCAGGCACCACGTGGCGGTCGCGCGGAAAAGCCCACGGTCACACTGGTGGGCGAAATGTTTCCGGTGGACCCCGTTGGCATTGGCATGATGCTCGAGCCCATGGGACTCGCGGCCGGTCCGGTTGTGCCAACGCGTGAGTGGCGTGAACTGTACGCCGCGCTCGACTGTGTTGGTGTGGCCGCGATTCATCCGTTTTACACGGCGAGCTTCCGCGAGTTTGAAGCGGCGGGCAGACCGATTGTTGGTTCAGCGCCGGTTGGTTACGACGGTACCGAAGCGTGGCTCGAAAACATCGGGCAAATGGCCGGCGTGTCGCGCGATAAAATTGACGAAGCAAAAAATCGCGTGCTGCCGGCGATCAAGGGTGCGCTTGCATCTCGGCCCATCAAAGGCCGCATTACCATGAGTGGTTACGAAGGCTCGGAGTTGCTGGTGGCGCGTTTGCTCATTGAGAGCGGCGCCGATGTGCGCTACGTAGGCTCGGCGTGCCCGCGCACGCCGTACAACATGGCCGATCGTGACTGGCTGGAAGCGCGTGGTGTGCGTGTGCAGTTCCGCGCGTCGCTCGAACATGATCTGCAGGCCATGCAGGAGTTTGAGCCCGACCTCGCGATTGGTACCACGCCTGTGGTGCAGAAAGCAAAAGAGCTGATGATTCCCGCGCTCTACTTTACCAATCTCATTTCGGCGCGGCCGCTCATGGGCCCGGCTGGTGCGGGTTCACTGGCCACGGTTGTGAACGCCGCGCTTGGCAACAAAGCGCGCTTCCTGGAAATGAAGAACTTCTTTGGTGACGTAGGTTCGGGTTACGCGGCCGGCGTATGGGAAGAAGTGCCGGTGGACCGTCCGGAGTTCCGTGAACACTACAAACGCCACCTCGCGCGCCTGAATAAGAAGCGTCAGGCGGAGCAGATGATATGACATTGATTCTCGATCTTGATCGCGCTGGTGGGTATTGGGGCGCAGTGTATGCGTTTACCGCGATCAAGGGTTTGCAGGTGGTGATTGACGGGCCGGTTGGCTGCGAAAACCTGCCGGTGACATCGGTACTGCACTACACCGACGCACTGCCGCCGCACGAACTGCCCATTGTTGTGACCGGACTCGGCGAAGAAGAGCTTGGTCAGACCGGTACTGAAGCCGCCATGAAACGCGCGCACTCCACGCTTGATCCGGAGTTGCCGGCCGTAGTGGTGACCGGTTCAATCGCCGAAATGATTGGTGGTGGTGTCACGCCGGAAGGCACCAACATTCAGCGTTTTCTGCCGCGCACGATTGACGAAGATCAGTGGCAGGCTGCGAACCGTGCCATCTACTGGTTGTGGACGGAGTACGGCCTCAAAAAAGGTGTGCGTCCCAACAAGTCGGAGCGTTTGCCCGGCGCCAAGCCGCGCGTGAACATTATCGGGCCCATGTACGGCTACTTCAACACGTGGAGTGATCTCGCCGAAGTGCGCCGCATGGTGGAAGGCATTGGCGCGGAGATCAACATGGTGTTCCCGCTCGGCGCGCATTTGAGTGAAGTGCCGCGGTTGGTGGATGCTGATGTGAACATCTGCATGTACCGCGAGTTTGGTCGCCTGCTGTGCGAAGATCTTGATGTGCCGTATTTGCAGGCACCAATCGGTTTGCATAGCACCACCAAGTTTTTGCGCACGCTCGGTGAGTTGCTGGGTGTAGATCCCGAACCGTTCATTGAAAAAGAAAAGCACACCACCATCAAGCCGTTGTGGGATTTGTGGCGGTCGGTCACGCAAGATTTTTTCGGCACGGCGAGTTTTGCGATTGTGGCGAACGAAACGCACGCGCGTGGCATTCGCCATTTCCTTGAAACGGAGATGGGGCTGCCCTGCACTTTCAGCTTTGCGCGCAGGCCTGGTGTAAAGCCGGACAATCAGGCCGTGCGTGCGGCGATTAAAGCTACGCCGCCACTGATCATGTTTGGTTCGTACAACGAGCGCATGTATCTGGCCGAGAGTGGGTCGCGCGCGATGTACATTCCGGCGTCGTTTCCTGGGGCGATTATTCGCCGGCATACGGGCACGCCGTTCATGGGGTATTCGGGCGCGACGTATCTGATTCAGGAAGTGTGTAATCAGCTGTTTGATGCGCTGTTTCATATCCTGCCGCTGGGTACGGATATGGACAAGATCGATGCGACGCCGGCGAGACTGCATAAGGAGCTGCCGTGGAGTGATGACGCGAAGGCGTTGCTTGATGAGTTGTGTGATGCGCAGCCGGTGTTGATTCGGATTTCAGTGGCGAAGCGGTTGAGGGACGCGGCCGAGAGAGATGCGCGGGAGCTGGGGGATGGGACGGTGACGCGGGATCACGTTATGGCGTCGAGACGGGGGTTGGTGGGGGTGGGGTGAGAAGAACTAGCGTTCGGCCAAGCAGTTTCATCAGGATCTGCTTGGCTTCATGTGCGCCAACACTTGTGTCGCGTCGCGAACCAACGGCGAGTGGACAGGCTAGCGGGCCGAGGCGTCGCCTGCTAGCTAGTCGGCATCGAACGCGAGCTTCTTGTGCGGTGGAGTTCGCGGGCGCTGCAGCCCCGCAGTCAATTGTCAGCTAGAGGAGTGTGTGGTCGAGTTGGGATTAGGTAGACCGACCGTATTGCGACTTCGCTAGCAATCAGGCGCGTACAGATAGTTTGACATCAACAAGTTGCTGATTCGTTCACCGGCGGCAGATCGAGCAACTTGCCTGCGAATAGGTTGCTTCGGCGGACGATATGTCGGGCCATCCGATCCACGTTAGCCTGCGGCACCCCCAAATCGGTCCGAAGATATGGAAGCAAAAACTGACGATACAATAGAGCGCTACCTCACCCAGCTGAGCACATCCGTGTTTCTCTCAGACATTCACACGCCTGAGAGTTTTGAGTACATGCTCGACTACTATCGTGACAGATCGACGACGAAGCGAAAGT
Source organism: Gemmatimonadaceae bacterium (assembly GCA_051859245.1). Lineage (GTDB taxonomy): Bacteria > Gemmatimonadota > Gemmatimonadetes > Gemmatimonadales > Gemmatimonadaceae > JAABRT01. Next base: position 529,846 of record JBHYGA010000005.1, on the reverse strand, counting down.
GGTTCAGGTACTCAAGCGTCAGCATAATCGTGTTGAGCGGACTACTTCCGCTGATTGCCGTATTCGCAACAGACACGGTTGTCTACGGATTCCCGATCAGCAAGAGCTTCCTTGTATCCGCTGCTTCAGCCGTGATAGCGATCCTAACCGGAATCGGTACTCACTTTAGATGGGAAGTCGGATGGAGAAGTCAAACCGAGGCGCTCTTCGCACTTCAGGCGCTTCGCGCCGATTGGGAAGCATCCATCGCCATCGCGCGTGCTTCAAACTCGGCGGACAGACTGGGTGAGTTGGAGACCGCCTTTGGGCGTTTCCGAGTCCAGACGTATGAGATCGTTCACGCCGAGATGGGGGACTTCTTCAAAGTTCAGCAGGCGCCTCCAGCGAGAGTTTCGGCTACTCCCTGAGCGCCCGGTGGCAGGGCACACCAAACCTAGGTTCTGGCCGTACGCACAACGCCGGCTATTCTTGCGACCCAATTTTCTGCTTCTTGGCGGTGCCGCGAACTGCAGGCAGCTCGCACTTACGCACGCCCGCTGCCGAGACGATCTTCCCCCGGTAAGTAATTTGCGAAACCTCTGTGGACTACCGATTTCGTGAAGTCAGAGCTCCAGATACTTCGATGGGCGGGCAGCAAGCGACGCCTAATAAGCACACTAGTGCGCTACTGGAACGCGGAGCAGCACGTTCGGTACGTCGAACCATTCGCAGGCTCGGCAAGTCTATTTTTTGCACTCGATCCGAAACGAGCACTGCTGTCGGACTCGAACGAGGAACTCACGAATCTATACGTTGCTGTAAGAGATACTCCAGACGCTGTGTCTCATGAGCTTGACCGTCTGCCGCAATCCAGGGAGACGTACAACTCACTGAGAGGTCAGGATTACTCGAATCTTACAAGCGCGCAACGTGCGGCAAGGCTAGTCTACCTGAATCGCTTTTGCTTCAATGGACTCTATAGGACCAATCTTCAGGGGCAGTTCAACGTACCTTATGCACCTACGCGAACCGGCCGTTTGCCCTCCTTTACACAGATTCAGCAATGCAGCGTTCGGCTCCGATCCTGCAAGATTGTCTGTGGCGACTTTGAACGCGTTGTTCGCGACAACGTACGATCGGGAGACCTCGTCTACCTAGATCCGCCGTATGCGGTTGAGAATCGTCGGATCTTTCGTCAGTACGGGCCAGCGACGTTCGGTTTGGAAGATTTGGAGCGTCTGTCAGAACTCCTGCACTGCATCAACGCGTTGGGGGCGACGTTCGTCCTATCGTACGCCGACTCAGCTGAGTCAAGGCGGCAGTTCAATGGCTGGCATGTAGAACGAAAGTTCGTCCAGCGAAACATATCTGGTTTTGCGAAGCATAGGCGCCGCGCTGCAGAACTGGTCTTCACAAACTCTGTTATCGCGAAGCGCTGACGAACGCACAATGAAAAAGCCACTCCGTTTGGCAGTTGCAAGCGATCTCCACGTCGGTACTGGTGCTCGCGCCAAGGATCTGTCACCAAGTCCCTCGACACATCAGATCGAAAGCAACTATCGATCGACCTTCATCAAATTTCTTCGCGAGAACACGATAAGGGCGGACTATCTACTCTGCCCTGGTGACGTGAGCAACAAAGCCCAACCGGATGAATTCGTACTCGCGTCAGAGTTTCTGCTAGAGATCGCGGAAGCACTAGGAGTCGCCGAAGAGAGAATTGCATTTGTCCCTGGGAATCACGATGTAAACTGGACGTCGTTCTCTCAATATCCTGATGACAAGACCGGACTAGGAGCGGCGCAGCGGTACGTTCCGCTAACCCGAACCAGTCAAGTTTTGTCTAGATGTATTTCGAAGAGTTCGACGAGCTTGGTTGATGAACCGTACCTCGGCTTTTGGGAGGACGAACACGCGGTACTCTTCGCTCACAACTCATCATGGAACGACAATCCCGATACGAAGCCACACCACGGTAGCATTTCTACAAAGTCGCTCGAAGAACTAGACCGACTGCTGTCCGCGCGTCCGCCGGCCAATGGACAACTGAGAGTGTTCTTGGTGCATCATCATCCGGTGCAGTACTCGGATCCTGCGCCTGATTCGCCAGACTTTAGTCTGATGGTCAATTCTGACGCGCTATTAAAGATGCTCGGGCGCCACGAGATCGATCTACTCGTTCATGGTCACAAGCACAAGCCACACTTCAATACGTACGCGACAACACCATACCCACCGCTGGCGATCCTAGGCTCAGGAAGTCTCTCTGCTCTGATCAGCACCAGGTGGAGTGGCATCGTCGCAAATCAGTTTCACGTGATTGCGGTTGATGGCCGAACGAGGTCGGGGCGGATTTGCGGGACCGTGGAGAGCTGGTCGTATCTGTTCTCCAATGGCTGGCAAAAAAGTCGGATTCATCACGGCATCGAGCATCGGCGCCCATTCGGCAAACACGACACAATCTCCGAACTCCGGTCCCTTGTCTCACCCATCATTAACGCTAGAAGGGGACCCAAGGCTTACTGCAGCTGGCATGAAATCGTCGCCGAATGCTCCGACCTCAAATACTTACCGGCTGAGACGATCCTACAGGTTCTTCGCGACATAGAAAAGCACTTCGATTTTCGGACGCACGGAGATACACCAGAAGACATCGTTCTCCTTTTCAATTAGCAAACATGGTTGAGACAAGCAGCGACTTCCGGCGAGATCTTTTCGAGATAGAAAACGCAAGAAACCTGACGCGCGATGAGGTTGTCGCCACCTTTGTCGACACGAGGTCGTTCTGGCGGTTGCTTTCTCCGAAAAACCATATCGTTCTTGGCGCCCGCGGATCGGGCAAGACTGTGCTGGCGAAGATGCTCTCACATGATCATCTGTCCAGATTCGAAAATCCGCGCGCTAAGAGCGCAATCCAGTCGAGAGCGTTCATCGGCATCTATCTGCCAACGAGCCTTGAGTGGGTTGGTGGACTCAAAAACAAGACGTGGCAAACGGAAGTCGAGCTGGAGTCGTTCTTCCAGTGGCGGCTAAACGTCGCGAGCTGCTTGGCGTTCCTCGTCACCCTGCGTAGCTGCCTAGACAGATACTCCTCTGATCGTGGTGAAGCGGCTCGTCTTGAGGGGCACATAGTCGGGCAGCTTTGCGTGGCATGGATGCCGGAGTTCCCGCCATTAGAGAGTATTCGCGCGCTACAAGCACAAATCGAAGCAAGTGAGCATCAGAAGCAGCAGCAATTGGTGAGGGTACGTGCGACCGGATCTCTTCGTGAAGCGGAGGAGCCAGCAGGAATTGGCTTTGACCTACCTCTCTTCACGCCGCTGCGCAGGGCGATCGCACTAAGTGCCGTAGCTTTGCAACTGCCTGCAGACTGCTCATGGTTACTATGCCTCGACGAGGCGGAGTTCTTGGGACTCGAACACCAGCGAATCCTTAACTCGTATCTTCGAAGCAACAGTGGCAATCTGCACTTCAAGATTACGACCATGCCGTACTACCACCTGACCCAAGACACCAATCTTGGAGTAGGTTTGAATGTTGGTCACGATTTTGAATACGTCTACATCGATCGCGATCCAATCGGCTTCTCCGGCGTGAAGGAAGACAACGGGAGGCAGTTCGCTGACTTGCTATTTCGGAAGCGAGCATCCGCGTCAGGCGCGAAGTATCAGGGAGTTACCTTAAACGCGCTCTTTGGACGCTCAGAACTTCTTGATCCACAGAGTGAATCGTGGGATGAAGATTCCGCGAATTGGGAGCTCCTAAGAAAGCATGCGGATGAGCAAACAATCGCCAGAGCGGATCGTCTTGTACCGAATCCGTCCGAGTTTAGAAATCAGATCAGTCGCAAAATGCATGGCGCGATACAGCTCCGCGAGGCAATTCAAAGGACGACTGGTCGCGATGAGTTGAAAGTTTACTCTGGCGCGAGCATGATCGTGCGGTGCGGCGACGCAAATCCACGGAGACTCATCAGGATCATTAACAGCTTCTTGGTTGAGGAACGCTGGCGAGACGGAAGAAGGATTAAGTCCATAACGCAGGCGAACCAAACAAGAAACCTGATCGCGTTCTCCACTACTACCCTCTCAAGAATCCAAAGCGAGCCGGAGGTTGGCCCGGAACTCTTCACATTCATTGAGCGTGTCGGTTCATTCATGCGCGACTCACTGCACAACCGCCCCATAAGCACGGACCAGATCTCGAGCTTTATCGTCGATGCATCGGTAAGCAGCGAACACTGGAAGCTCATCGAACGCGCTGTCGGTCTGGGACTACTCTTCCCAAACACTGGCCAAAGCAATCCGGATCAGATGCCAATTCGCAGCGGTACGTTTCATCTAGCGTACGTTCTCGCGCCACACTTTCGCATACTACCTAGACGCGGACGCGCGCGAAGCTTGACTTGGATTCTCGCATATCAGTCTGCCTCGAAAGAAGAACGCGCCGCACGCCTTGTCGAGCAGAGCGACTTGTTCGGAGGCGACGATTCTCATGTTGATTGATAGCATCGAGGACTCTGACCTTGCCGCAGTGCAAGCCGGAAGTTACGACGCCAGCATTTTCGCGAGTGGGTATGAGGTCCGCGCATCGTTTATCGCCGGCAAGCTGGAAGCTGCGCGTCTCGGAAAGATCTCAGTAGTCGGCTTTTCCACGGTTGCCGACGATATCGTCCGCAAGACAAACGACGAGTTTTTTCGCAGTGCTTTTGGCGTACTTCCGAAGGTCATAGCAGGAAGTGACGATATCGCCATCTATTCGTGCTTGAGAGACGCAGAGTCTAACGCCAAGTCCGCGCTCAAGATCTTGGTTGACTACAGTGCGATGTCGCGTCTCTGGTACGCAGCGGTTCTGAATTGGTTTCGAGTTGCAAGTGCTCTTGAAACCGTCGACATCGACTTCGTTTACGCCGTGGGAAGACACCAGACTACTCTTCCGCCTATGGTCATTGACAATGTACTGTGCATTCCGGGCTGCGAAGGAGGAGCGCTTGCGCACAATCGGTCAGTGGCGATCATCGGCCTCGGCTTTGACAGTCTGGCATCCCTCTGTGTTCTAGACCAGATGGAGCCTGATCTGATCTACTCATTCTTTGCAGAGCAGGACGCCCCCGATGGATACGCCGCGCGAGTTCAGGAGGAGAATCGAGAAATCGTGTCTCAAGCTGCGCGCTCCTTCGGGCTTCCGCTGACAAGCGTAGAACAGGCATTTCGGTATCTTGCCGAGACCATTGATCCGCATCGACGCTCTGCCGATGTCAACTTGATCCCCATGGGTCCGAAGCCGCACGTGCTCGCCTCAATCCTTATCGCTATGCGATTCCCTGAGGTGGGTTGCTTGCGAGTGAGTCGAAGGGATCGTCGGGAGGATGTAGTCGCGGATGGTCGAGTAGTCTGCACGCGAGTGCGACTATCCAGAAAGAATCCACGTAGCCCCGCACGAGCACGCACAGTGAACACGGGAAGATAGGTGACACTATGTCCGGGCACATGGTTAACAGTCCTTTTTTGTGACGGCGCGCCGGTGATCGTACGCGTGCGCTCGTCGAACCTACCGAGCAGGGTTTGGTACTACAGCAAAGTGTGAACCATGTACCTGTACTGGACCCAGCCGCAGGCTAACCTTGCGTTGCTGCAGTCAAACGCGGCGAAGACCCGTGTAGCGATCGCGGTGCGTTCGCTGTAGTCTGAAAGGAAAGTGCGAACGCCCCGCTTGCTTCCGTGTGGGCGTTCGCTGCAGAACGCGAGGGTTGTGACAATAAGGAGACACCGAGCTGCTTATAGCTTGCGCAGATATCGGCTCGGTGCGAACGGGCCGCTTCGGGTGGGCCGGCTGGCGCGTCGGTAGCGGTTGGCAGACAGGTTCTGATCCTGAAACGCTGGCCGGCGCCGTTGCGAGTTCGCTGACCTCGGGGCAAAAGGTCGCACTCGGCTTCGAGTGCCCCCTCTTCGTGCCAGTTTCTTGTGACCCCATCGGCCTCACCGCGGCGCGCACGGGCGAGGGCAATCGACCTTGGTCCGCAGGCGCCGGGGCCGCTGCGCTTGCTACAGGGCTGACCCAAGTCACTTGGATCCTGCGAAGGATTCGTGAACTCCACGACGCGGCCCCGGGATTCATAGACTGGCGCCTCTTCAATGAAGCCAACGAAGGCGTGCTTTTCTGGGAGGGGTTTGTTTCGGGCGGAGCGAAGGGAGCGAATCATAGCGATGATGCAATGATCGCCGTGAACGGCTTTCTCAAGCGCACAGCTGGTGGCGCCCCCACCTCAGACGTTACCTGCGAGCTTCCTCTCGCCCTAATTGGCGCAGCCATGCTTGCAACAGGCTGGAGCCGTGACCTAGAGATCCTCTCACAGCCTTGCCTTGTCGTTCGTTCGGCAGAGTCATAACGACACATGATGCTGACGGCCACTCTATTGCGATGCACCGGGTTCCGTAAACACCTACTTAAGGTAAGCACCTTGGAATCGGTGATTGCATATCAGGCAGACGAAGCGAAGTTTTGCCGCCAAGCCTAAACACGAAGCAGTCCGATTGCGGCAGGCTCGCGGTGTGTCGGTTGCCTAGCCCGCGTCTGACTTGGCGATCGATAAGCATCTGTTGCGCACTTGGCTACCCACAGCCAAACCGGGGCTACGGCCTGAGGCTCGCAGGCCACTGTCAGAGCTCGACCGTACCTTCGTTTTCTGTTCGGGTCATGTGCGATCCCTTCCCTGACCCGGCTCGCACGCACCAAACGGGGCGCTCGAATGCAGGCAACCGCCGACAATACACGATGATGTCCACACAACCCGGATCCTCCGCGACGGCTCGCGAACACAACAGCGCTGACGAAGCTGCCGACGACTTGGAGTTGCCACCGGCCAGCGCGGGCAACGCGAAACTACAGCGATGGGTGGATCTGGTGGCCGCTCTTCTCGCGCGTCGCAAGGAAGTCACCTTCGAGCAGCTCGCACCCGAGGTGCCGGCGTACGAATGGCCCGATGTGGCTGGCACAAACGATCCGACACAGCTCGCCGAGATCAAGCGACGACGCGACAGTACCAAACGCATGTTCGAACGCGACAAGGACGAACTGCGCGCACTAGGCATACCCATCGAAACTGTTGCTGACCACGACGACAATGAGGAAGGCGCGTATCGCTTGCGGCGCACGGATTTCTACCTGCCGTATCTTGTGCTGGTTGCGCCAGAGGCTTCAACGCAAACCGTAACGCAGCAAACGCTGGGCTCTACCGCCGAGCGTGCGCGTGCGATTGCAGGTTATGGGTACGCTGCGTTGGCCACGTTGGCCTTCGAGCCCGACGAGCTCCAGGCCATCGTTGATGCTGCGGCCTGTGCCCGTGAGCTCGGTGATCCAATGCTCGCTGCGGAAGCGTCGCGCGCGCTCAGGAAGCTCGCGTTCGATCTGCCGGTGGGACCAACGGGCAGCGAACAGCAGCAAGGCGCGGTGCACGTGAGCAGCGGAGTACCGCGTGTGCAGCATGATGCGGCGCAGCATGACGCGGCAGTTTTTGCGGCGCTCGCAGACGCGATGCAGCGACGGAAACGCGTGCGTTTCGAGTATCACACCTTCGGTCGAAATGAGGTGCGTGAACGTGCGGTCGAACCGTGGGGGCTCTTCTTTCAGAGCGGTCACTGGTATCTCGTGGCGAGAGATGTCGACGCGGCGGCACTCCGGAACTTTCGACTGAATCGTATCCGTGTGCCGCAGCTGAACACGAAGCAGGCACAAACGCCAGACTTCGACGTGCCGTCAGACTTTCGCTTGCGCGAGCACGCGGCGTCGCGACAGGCGTGGGAGCTTGGTGAAGACCCGCCGCTCGAGGTGATCGTGCGTTTTCGCGCAGACGATGACGCGGCACGCGCCGCGTTGCAGCTGGGGGAAACACTGCCGCCCGCCGCCGACGGTACCGAACGTCGCCGCTTCTCCGTTCGACGAGAAGATGCCTTTATTCGTTGGTTGCTCGCGCTCGCCGGTGACGCGATTCCCGAGTCGCCGACCAGCCTTGTAGACGGCGTGCGCCACGCACTCGAACGTTTGGCAACGTCTGTTGAGACCGGTGCGGCGCAGGCAGCGGCGCTGGGGACACAGGCGCCCGCACTCGCACCAGTGCTCACCAAACCGGCCGCGCGAGTAGCACGCGTAACGGAAACAGCAGCCGCGCAGTTACGGCGGATCCTGCAAACGATGCCACTGCTCGCGAGCGGTGATTCGCATGCTATACAGGATCTCGTGCAACGCACGGGTATCGATGCGGACACGCTGCGCAGTGATGTCTTTGCGCTGGTCGCTCGTTATGACACACCGGGCGGATTTGTGGAGGGCGTGCAACTCTTCATCGACCGCGAAACGATTTCCGCTGTCACAACAGCGTTCAGGCGGCCCATGCGCCTCGTCGCAACGGAAGTCTGTGCGATCACACTCGGCCTTTCGGTGCTCAAGCATTTGCGCACCCCAAACGAGCACGCCGTACTGGAACGGGCGCGGGCGAGACTCGAACGCGTTGTGGTTGCGATTGGAAACGACCCGATCGTCGATCGATTTGCGGTATCGGCTGGTGATGTGGGCAACCTGGCTACGCTGGCCACAGTGCGGTTGGCGCTGCAGCAGCGGCAAGTGCTCACAATTCACTACCATAAGTCAAGCGCCAATGTCGCTGAAACGCGCGAGGTCGAACCCTATGCGATTCTTGCAAGCGGAGCGTGTCTGTACATGGTGGCCCACTGCAGACGGGCACAGCAGCTACGCCTGTTCAGACTTGATCGCGTGCTCGAAGCACAGAAAACCGGCGAACAGTACGTCATTCCTGACGGCTTCTCTATCGATGCTGTTGTTCAACGCGGCCGCGCCTTCATGAACGGTGTGCACGCCGCGCTCGTGGTTCGCTACTCGCCAACTATCGCCCGATGGATTGCCGAACGGGAAGGAGTCGCGCTCGCTGACGATGGGTCACTCACGGTATCGCATCCACTCGCTGACACGGAGTGGGCAGTGCGCCACGTTTTTCAGTACTGCGGAGACGCCGAAGTGATCGCGCCAGCAACAATGCATGTCGCGCTGCGGGAGCGCATTCATCGATTGCGCTCGGCGCTCAACATGTAGTGTCAGACCCCTCCCTCAGCTTGTACTTGGTATGACGGAAATGCCGTTGTGCATCAAGCATGACTGAGGAGAGGCCCGATGAAGCGATCGTTACTGTGCGGTGCGGCACTGCTGTTCGTTACGGCGTGTGGTGGTGGCGGTACTGACAATCCTGTCGCCCCACCAGGGAACCCATCACCACCCGCGGTGGCCACGGTGACGGTGGTGCTTACGAACGCACAAATCGTGACGGGTACCAGCACGTCGGCAAGCGCAGAATTGCGAGCCGCTAACGGCACGGTTCTCAGTGGCCGCAGTGTCACATGGAGTTCGTCATCGCCAGCAGTGGCGAGTGTTGATGGCTCCGGTACCGTGACAGCACTGACCGCGGGAACAACGACGATCACGGCGACGAGCGGAGGACGAACCGGAAGTGCGTCACTGACTGTGACACTGCCTCCTGTGGCGACCGTAACCGTGAGTCTATCGAACCCACAGATCGTTGCGGGTACCAGCACGTCGGCAACGGCAGAACTGCGTTCCGACAATGGCGCCGTGCTCACCGGTCGCAGCGTAGCATGGAGTTCGTCAGCGCCGTCGGTGGCAAGTGTTGACGCTACCGGAACAGTCACCGCGCTCGCCGCCGGAACAACGACGATCACTGCTACGAGCGAAGGACGAACGGGGAGTGCGTCACTCAGGGTGACGCCGCCGCCTGTCGCCTCCGTGACGGTGACGCTCGCGCAGGCATCAGTCGTCGCGGGCACGATTACGTCGGCATCGGCAACGTTGCGATCGTCCAACGGAAGCCCTTTGGACGGCCGCGTGGTGGCATGGACATCATCGAACACGTCGGTCGCCGCGGTTGATGCCAGCGGACGAGTTACCACGGTCGCTCCGGGTACGACAAGCATTTCTGCCACCAGCGAGGGTCAGACGGGTAGTGCGACACTCACAGTGCTCCCCGTGCCCGTTGCAACTGTTTCGATCTCCGGGGCGAGTTCGCTTACACCCGGCGCCACGGCGCAACTTTCAGCGACAATACGCGACGTGAATGGAGCGATGCTGACAGACCGCACCGTGGTGTGGGGCACGAGTAATTCCAGCATTGCCACCGTGTCCGCCACTGGGCTGGTGAGCGCTGTCGCTCCGGGCACGGCCTCGATCTCTGCGAGCAGCGAGGGTCGTACTGGCACGCTCGTGATACAAGTTCGATCTGCCGTGACGAGTGTGACGCTCACTGGCACAGCGCGCGTGAAGGTTGGCGACAGTTATCAGTATTCGGTGACTGCACGCACGTCAGATGGGAACACGATCTCTCGCCCCGTTTCCTGGAGCACGACGAATCCTTCGGCAGGCACGTTCACGCCAGCGGGACTCTTCACTCCGGCCGGTACCGGTACGATCACCATTGTGGCGACGATTGATGGAGTGGCCTGGGAAAGTCCAATCACCGCGTACGACTGGTTGTCGCTCAGCGGTAACGGCATCGTATTCACCACGCTTCCCTCCGACAATCAGATTTCAAACCAGTTTGGCTCATCCGAATATCCTGAGCTCACTTTTGTATGCTCGTCGACTGGGTCGTTTGTGGCATGGGTCGCCACGGATCGTTTTGTCACCGCGAGCGGTACCGTGGCGTTTTCCTTTGATGGCGGAACACCAGTGGCTGAGACCTGGCTTGAGTTCGACAACTTTAGCTCGCTCGGTAAAACAGGGACCAATGCCTCCGTCAAGTCATTTGCCTTTCAGGTCGCAGGCTCGCGGTTGTTCACGTTTGCATTCGGTGAGTTCCGGGGGAGCGCAAAGGCCGTGTCGTTTCGGGTGAGTGGGCTCGGGCCGAGACTGACGCCGCTTCTTGAGGCTTGCCCTGGCAACAACCTGCAGAGTGTCTTGGCGGACGCGTTTATTGGCGCAAGCTCCACCATGCCGTCATCCATCGCTGAGCTGTCAACGGAACTTGAACAGCTGCGCCGTGATCGCGCGCGAGCGTTACCCGATACGAACGTTCCAATGCTCACTGGTGCGAACGCGAGCGCTCGTGCTGTAGACACGCCGCAGATCATGCGTCGGCGCTGAGGAGCGATCGACGGTCGGTGCATGCGCGTGATCTCATTTGCGTGCACCGACAAATGTTGACGCGGGCGCTCTCAGACCCCGCTGCGAAATTTTCGGTGTCCTTCGAATGGAGATCGTGCGTGACAACAAGTACTGAAGAGCACTGGGAATCGCTCACTTCAGCGGTCGCGCGTGCGCTCGGCGACTTGGGGAAAGGCGATTTCATGATCATTGCGCGTCGTCATGTCAATCACTTTGTGCAGGTAGCTGGTACGACTACCGGGGCGTTCCGCATTGAAGCGGTCAGCAACACGTACATTGAACCGCCGAGTGCGGCGCTCACGGTCGAGCAGTACTGCTACTTGACCGAACTAGGGTGGCGTCGAGCGACTGATGATGCACCGGAACTGGTGGCGAAGTACAACGATCCCAATGGGAGCCCCAACTTTTTCATCGACGTACCCGCTGGCACATCGGTGCGGCAGGTCGCAGCACTGCTCATCTGTACGCTGCGTGAGGTGTATGGAATCGAGGGTATAGAACAGCTGCACTATCAGGCGTTCAGTAACTCGCATGGGGAATTTTGCTTTCCTGACATGCCGATTCGTCGGCGGTGTTAAGCGTCGTGGTCGGTGCTCGTGCAAGTACACCCACACGTCGCTGGCGTTTTGACGGTGGAAAACACCACGATTTTTTCCGAGATAGTTTGTTGCCAAGTACGCGAGCTGCGTCCGCCCCCCTCAAACCCAAAACGCATGGCCGATACCGCTTCCCTCTCCCCTCGCCTCGCTGCAGCTCTCGCACTCGCCGCGAAGCTGCATGCTACCGACGCACGCAAGGGCACGCAGATTCCCACGCTGGCGCATCTCCTCGGCGTCTGTCAGCTCGTGCAACGGCATGGAGGTGACGAAGATGAAGCCGTCGCCGCGCTGTTGCATGACGCCGTAGAGGATCACGGCGATGAAATCAGTGCCGACGAGATCGAGGCGCAGTTTGGCGAACGCGTGCGCCGCATCGTGGAGTTGAGCAGCGACACCGGCCCGGGCTACAGAGGCGGCCCAAAGAGACCATGGATTGAGCGCAAAGAATCGTATTTGGCACACGCGCGCACGGCGAACCCCGCGGATCTGCGCGTCACTGTGGCCGACAAGGTCGACAACTTGCGATCGATCGTGGCCGATATTGAGCGCACTGGTGACGAGGTGTGGTCGCGATTCAACGCGCCCAGGGATCGGCAAGTCTGGTACTACGCGGGAGCACGCGACGCGTATCGAACGGCCGGATTCAGCGGGCCCCTGCTTGATGAAATGGAACGGCTGCTCGCGGTCATTGAAGGTGTCGCGCACCCAACCGCCCCTGTCAGACCCTCCCCCTAACCTGCCCGTATCCCTCACAACGGACACGCGCATGGACACCACGCTCCTCCTCGATCACCAGCCGCACGCGACCACCCCCGGTACCACCGTCGTGCGGGCCCTGCTCTCCATCGCCGGCACGGCTCCCACCGCCGCGTCCCGCGCGCCCCTCGGTCTTTCCCTCGTACTCGACCGCAGCGGCTCCATGTCCGGCGCACCGTTGCACGCGGCCCGTTCTGCCGCCGCACGCGCCGTCGAACGCCTGCACCCCAACGATGTTGTCTCGGCGGTGCTCTTCGATCAGGACATTGAGACGCTGGCCGATCCCGCGCGGTGCCGTGACCAACACCAGCTGGCTGACCGCCTGCGAGAGATCGAGCCGGGCGGCAGCACGAATCTCAGTGGAGGGTGGCTGCGAGGTCGTCAGCACATGGAATCTGCCGCCGAACTCCTGTCCAGCGCCGCCGGCACGTCGCGACGCATCGTGCTCCTCACCGACGGCCACGCTAACGCGGGCATCGTCGACCGGGATACGCTAGTCGATCTCGCGCGCACCGCACGCACGCTCGGCATCACCACGTCTACCATTGGCGTCGGCGAGGGCTACGACGACGATCTGCTCCGCGCCATGGCCGACGCCGGTGGCGGCAATGCGTGGTACGTCGAACGGCCGGATCAGGCGCAGGACGTCTTCGCCGAGGAACTCGGAAATCTGCTCAATGTCGCAGCGCAGGGGCTGACGGTGACGCTCACGCTCCACCCCGAGGTCCAGATGCTCACGGTGCACTCCGACTGGCCCACGACGCAGCAAAACGGCTCGTTCACGTTCGACCTGGGCGATCTGTATGCGAGTGAACCCAAGCCGTTGCTATTCGAATTGCTCGCGCCGGCGAACGCGTCGACCGTCGCGATCAACGAACCTGTCGTTCTCGCGACGCTGCGCGTCTCAGCGTTTGTCCTCACCAACGGCGGAGGCGTGGAGCAGCGCACGCTCGCGTTGCCCATCGCGGCCACGCTCGATGGCCAGGCGCACATGGTGCCCGAAGTCGAACGCGCCATCGTCATGGCCCGATCCGCGAAGGCGCGTGAAGCCGCGGCTCGCGAACAACGTCAAGGCAATGCCGACGCGGCCGCGCAGCACATGCAGGACGCGCAGCAGTGGATTCTCTCCTCCCCGGCATATAGCGACGTCGCGTTCGCATCGGAGATGCTGGCCGAGTCAGCCGACCTCGCGCAAATGGAGGCGCGGTATCGGGACGGTGACTACTCCGAACGCGACGCGAAGTATCAGATGCAACGCACGCACAACGCGCGTCGTGGCAAGGGCAACTACGACGCGAAACTACGGCGAGGACCTACCGGCGAATAACGACGTACTTTTCACGCGGCGGCGATCAATCGATTCGCCGAGGCGCTCGCCCGCCGTCGCTGCCCGCCGTTTTCAGTGCTATTCATTTGCATATGACCACACGAATGCTGACGAGGCGGCGCTCGCAGCTGCGTGCGATTCGTTGACAACGCTGCACCAACGCTCCATCAAGATCGAGAAAAATGACCTATGCGAACGAACGAAGTCGCCACTCCTGTCGTGATTAACGACGCCGCCATTTTGATTCGCATTCAACGGGCCTATCGGCCCGACATGTCCGCCGAGCAGCTGTACGAAGTCACACGTGGCGTGTGGGTGGTCGGCCCGCGCCGGAGCGGTGCGAAGTTCGCGCTGGCGGTGTTTGACGGGATCGTCCGCGAGGTCTACGAGATCGATCAATGGCATCCCGCGGGCACCACCGACTATAACGTGCGTCCGCTTGAGGACGTTCAGCGCCCCGGTCGTTGGGAGTTCACTGGAACGCTCGCGCAGGAGACGGTTCGTGACCGCTACGTGGGAAGATCGGTCGCCGCAAACTGGAAGCGCGGCGCGGCAAATCCTATCACATACGTGAACTGTTGACGCGATCAATACCGCGACAAGCTGCGAGCTATTTGGGGACGCTACCATCCCTCGACAGAAAAGGGAATGAGTACAATCGGTCAGAGGGTTGTGACACCCGCGATACTAAACTCGAACAGTGGTCCCTCGCGCATTTCAGTTCTGACACCATCGTGCAACGCGCGCTCACCTGCATCCCACTTGCTATGCTGCACAGCATGCGCTTCGCGCCCTTTCGCTGCGCACGCAACGAGATGTAGCTACAGCGCGCAGCAATCGGGAAGCAGCGCGAACCGCGCACACCGCTTGCACTCACAGCGTAGACACTATTCAAGACTAGATAACCGGCGTTTGCTTGCCAAAGCTGGAAGCGAACCTGCGATTCAGTTTCGCCCAACCTGATCAAGCACCTCGAGATCATCGGAATATCCATCCACTTATCCGACAAAGCTTCCGTCGAAGGGATTGCGCAGGTCACTGAACACAGCGGCGATATCGATCTCTCGTCGTGTCGCGGACGCAGGATCGCCAAGTGCATCACGGAGGTCGTAGCTCATCTCCTTTGTTTGCGGGCTTACCTCCGCGAAAACCTCCGGCTTTTCTGCAATCAGGTTAGACACGTCCAATATCAGCCGCAGAAGCTCATGCACCTTCGCCTCCCTAAGTAGAGAGGTTGCTTCCCGGCGAGCGATATCCATCGCCACTTCACGCGTCACTGGAGGAAGACTCAACATGTCGCTTCGGAGAATCCGGTGAGCCCGTGTACGCGTCTCCGCGGTACCGAGATGGTCGAGCCGTCTCATCAGCACACGCCCTACGCCCAGTAACTATCGGCCGACGCAGGCGTTCACGTTGTCGGGATGTCCTGTTGCAGGATCGCGCACAGATCCTCGTGTGAGGGGTCGTCCATGTGTGCTATACGATTTGACTGCTGCGCGATGATCTGCTCGAAGAGGTTGCGGACGAAGCGCGCGTTCCCAAAATGCTGGTCGCGCAGTTCGTACTGAGCCGTCACAAGTGCCGTAGCCGCACGTTCCGCTTCGGGGGAAAGCAGGTAGTCAGATTTCACGGCAAGGCGACGGAAGATTTCGTTAAGATCATCCGGAACATAGTCGGCAAAGTCTACAAACTTGTTGAATCGCGATAGCAACCCCGGATTAGACTCCAGGAAGCGAGTCATCTTATCGCCGTAACCCGCTACGATAACGACGATATCGTCTCGATGGTCTTCCATCAACTTCAGGAGCGTGTCGACCGCCTCATATCCGTAATCGTGCTCGTGTCGACCGGCCACGAGCGCGTACGCCTCGTCGATGAAGAGAACGCCTCCGAGCGCTCGAGAAAACGCATCCTTGGTTTTCATCGGGGTCTGGCCGGAGTACTGCGCAACGAGACCCGCCCGGTCAGTCTCAACAAGATGACCGCAACGCAGGATACCAAGCTCTTTGTAGATGCCTGCCAAGATCCTTGCGACGGTGGTCTTTCCAGTTCCAGGGTTGCCAGTAAAAACAAGATGTAGCGACATCGTCGGCGCAGCGAGGCCGCGCTCCAGACGTAGCTGACGAACCTTCATCAAGTTGGTAAGTCCAATCACATCCTGCTTAACCCGATCTAGTCCGACCAAGGCATTTAACTCCTCGATCAGCACCGAAAGCGATTTTGCATCAGAACTTTCGTTTCTCGTAGCAGACAAACCAACAACCGGAACTCCGCGATAAGTGTCCTCGTCACTTTTGCCTGGCTCTGTTGCGTCGGCCTGCACCTGCTCTGCCTCCCATTGATCATGCAATGATGCAATGAGCGAACCTTCCGATATCACGCTCGTCGCCTGTGCGGCGGTTGCAACGCCTCCAGATACAGCTGCGCGCGATAGTAGTTGCAGGTAGCTGAGGATGAGCTGCACCTCCTCGGTCCCTGTTTCTGAATCACTCGAGGCAGCGAAGAAACCCATTGCTTTTATCGCCTCGAGTGCGCCGAGTGCGGTGCGGGTCTGCTCGCTGCGATCGAGCCTCACGAGGCCGTCGAAAAACTCGGGAACGGTGTCGAGAGATCCTGCATATAGCGACCGCTCATTCTCAATCTGTTCCAAGATTTCCGCGTATCCTAACTCCGCACCGAAATACTGCTTGTAGAACTCATGTTCGTCCCACGATAGCTCTCCATCGGCCGCCAGAATGAGAGGCAGGAATCCGAAGGAGAAACGCCAAGCAAGTTTCTGTCCCGACTGATCAGCATCAGTGGGTTGAAAAGCTCCTGCGGCTATCGCTCGGTCGATCAATGACGCGAGTAGGGATTCGGCACGATTGTACAACTCTACCTTCATCTCGGCAGTCGACATGTTTGCTTAATTGCGTGTAAAGATGAAGCTCCACGCCGCCTATTGCGCATCTACGGGAAGCGATCGGGTGTGCACACCGCAAAATGAAACCATGCGTTTGCTTGTTGTGGGACTAAATCGTAGGTCAGCACCGCTGTCGACGGCGTCGAGCACTTGACCGCATCGTATAGTTCCGCAGTAATGGCGAACCTACGTCGCCGCTAAAGTACGTCGTCGATGTGTCCAAACTCCAGTTCGGAATTGCTGCGGGTTTGCCGAACGCTGAATTGCTGCAACATGCGCATCATGCACCAAACGCTCACTTTATGCAACGTGCACGGAATGCGCAGATTGTTGCATCATGCGCCGAACGCTTCGATGCTGCATGATGCGGCATCGGCATCCGATGAGCGGTCGTCAGGACGGCCAGCGTGTCCGCCACGGATCACTTCGTCTCGGTCACCGGTCTTCATTCCTCAGCGCGCGAGATCCGACTTAGAGAGACGTCGACGGGATCGTAACGCACCGCGACAACAGCAGCCGTAGGCCACGGCCAACCGTCTCTACCGCTTGGCTCTGTATCAGCGCGCCACAAGCAGGGCTCGCCACCGCGGGCCTGACGCCGAGCTTGATTGCGACCAGCGAGTGTTACCATGGCGCCGAATCTATCCGTTCACTGCATTAGGGTAATCGCTCTTGTGCGACCCGCTGTTTAGGTGGTAGCTGCTCCTTTAATGACACCACGTTGCCCTGCGCGGCTCCGCAGCACAACTGCAGGCCGACACTTTGCAACTGCCGCCGCGCATGGGCGATCACACCGTCCCGCCAGCGCTCGTCCTCCTCGGTATCCGTGTCCACGTCAAACGATTGCACGCCACCGAGCAGCAGCGAGAAGCTGTTGAGTCGCTTCTGCATGATCTCCACAAGTCGTTGATCGCGTGTTCCGCGAAACGCCGGGTACGCATACCGAATGGGCTCACCGACGATCGCGGCCCAGGAGCTCACTCGTCGCAGTCGACCGTTCCTTTGCACCGTGCGGATGGGGCTGGGATCCAGTTCGTAGTGCACGAGATGGCGACAGTACTTGTGAAGATCAACGCCCTCGGACAAACGATCAGTGACGACTAGCGCCTCCGGCCCAAACGGACTGTTGAAGATCGCCATCACTGTATCCGGCTGCTGGTTTTGAAGAAATAGATGTTCCGCCTTCGCTGTTTCATCGCGCTGGCATGTAGCGAAGACGCGCGTGGCCTTCGCCCCAGCCGGCATCGAAGAGGGGGCCGTGAGTGCATTCCGCAGCACGGCGACTCCCGAACTGGAGCTGCAGAGTTGCTGGTAGAGCATTTGGGCCGCCGAGGCAATCGGAACAGGGTTCTTCTTATGCCTTGCGGGTGTGTGTTCAAGTGTGGAGCTAAGCGTTGTATGCTCGCCCGTGGCTTGCGGCAACCACGCTGACACCTGCGACAGCTGAGCGTCCGCGGTAAGCCAGTTGATGAACGCCTCCAACGTGCGGTCGTCTCCCACACTAGTCGCTGTTGACTGAAGTATGTCAGACCACGCTTTCCTCCATTCATTACGTTCAGAGCGAGTCGGTCGCGCGAGCGGTGGAATAACCGTTGACAAGTGCAACGCGAGCTCCTGCGCCGTCGCGTGATGATGGCAAAAGATCACCACCTTTTCACCCGAAGTAACGACATCGCGAACAGCAACTCCTACCGCGCGCATCTTACTGTGCACTCCCACGCCACGGCGCAGGGACCGGATTTGATCAAGATGCTGTGAGACGACGGGCTTGATTGGCGCGGAGAAGGCTGCGGTCATTGCCTCTACGCGCTCCACAACCGCATCAAGATGTTGCCAACCCACATGAAAGCGCGGGTCATTCGACGGACCAGTGCGGCGGCCTTCCGCTTTTGGCAGCAGCCGGAGGACGCGATCAATGCGCAGCATGAGCGATACCTCATCAGCGCTGGCGTGCGGCACCTCGATGCGCCAGTCCATGCTGTTGCCGAACGCGTCTTGTTCCGCGGGCAGCTGATCAATCCCGTGTCGAATGACATACGGAGCAATCGCTGACACGGCACGCGTTGCACTTGTCACCAACCGCTCTGCCAACCTGTTGGCGTTTTGAGCAGTGTTACTTGCGTAGAGCTGGTCGCGGGCTCGCGAAAAATCGCGCAGTGGTTTCAGAATGTGGACAGCGCCGACGAGCGAAAGCATCCGGTTAAGCTCTTCCAACTGGATACTGAAGGGCGTTGCGGTAAGGATGAGCGTGCGTTTGGCATGCTTCCGCTGCGCTTTCAGGGCCCGACTGAACGCACTATTTTCGCCTTTCGCACGGTGCGCTTCATCGACAATCAGGAGATCGCACGCGAGCAGTTTGCCCGCCGATGCGTAGGAGTGCTTCACGACTTGAATCGTCCCGCGCTTCAGACTGTCAACGCGCTCGATGCGTACATGTCTCGTATGAGCCCCCAAATGCTTCGCGCACTTCCCAAGCGGCGCGACATGGGAGAGCAACTCATCGCGCCAACGCCTGACCATCACATCGTTCGGTGCAAGAATCCTCACTTGCCGACCGCTTCCGGCACGCGCGACAACCCACGCGACGAGTGCAGCGACGGTGGTCTTACCCAAGCCCACGTCGTCAGCAAGCAGTACCCCTCGCTGACATTCGGTATTCGCGCTCCCCGTCAGTCGCTTCAGGATTTCAGCGGCTGTCTCGAACTGTCGTTGCGTACTCGCCGGCGAGAGCTTGCGCCCTTGCTTGGTTGCGTCGCTCGCCAAGATGTACTTCTCTGCGCGGTCGAGAAACTTCCATTGGTTCGCCCCAAGCCCGAGCGACTCCGGCGGGTCACCTGTCGGCATTCGTACTCTCCATCGCTTTTAGCCGGACGCGCATCTCTTCGAGCGCGATACGAGCACCGGCCACTTTCGCCTTATCGCGGATCAGTTCCGCCGACACGCGTCGCTCGAAAGCCGCGACGAGCTGCCGCCCGTCCCGCGCGTGGCGATCGCCCCTCTGCTGCGTTGCCTGGTCCACCTGCATTTGCCACGCATCGACTACTCCAAGTTGGCGGCGTGCCCATTCAAACTCCGCGATCCCGTAGCTGTCGCCGCTGCCCAGCGCCGTGGGATCGTCGCCTTCGTTCTCTTCCTCACGTTCCGTGTCGATCATCGGAGCGCCCCGACCTTCGAGCGCCCGCTCGTTGACAGCGAGAGACCCAAAACGCTCGAACAACATGTCGTCCAGCAGCAACTGGGCCTCGTCTTCGCCGAGGCCGGTGAGCATAGACGCCACGGCGGCCGGGTCTGCGCGGACATCAAACACCGGTGCTCGTAGCTCATGCGCGCCGCAGCGGAACACGATTTCGACCGGTGTCTCCTGCTCTGCGCTCCATGGAACGGTACCCGAGAGTAAGAACGCGTCAGTATCCGCCGTCCACTCGCTCAGCGACGATTCACTCGACCGAGTTACGATCAGAGCACTTAGCTGTTTGGGCTCGATACATCGGACCTGAATACGCACCTCAGCTCCGTCCCACTCCGCGTACGCCCACTCGATAGGCCCACTCTCCAACAGCGGCAGTCGATCCGCAACCGCCGCACGATCCGTGTTGTCAAACGGCAGAAGCGCAGCGAACGGCCACTGCATCTTTGGAATGGACACGCCCAGTTCAAAGTTGGTGATATGCAGTGATCCGTCGGAGTTCGGTCTACCCCAAGCCGCGGTACTGAAGTTCGCCGAGGTCACAACTAAACGGCGTGAGTTCCCTCGCGCGAGCGCATAGAGCTTGGCGTGACTCCAACGTCGATCTCGCAGTCCGTGCGCTTCATGCACACGATCGTCTTCAGTATGGTCATTGCCGGCGCCATACTGCGCGAACGTGACGCCGGCATTGAGCAACGCCGACCGCGCGGAAGCGGTCATGCACCACCGCCCTGGTCGCGCCCAGTCGTGTTCCTGATCCACCCAAACCAGAGACACGCGGTCGGCCGTCGAGCCTGCGAACTTTGCCCAATCTGCAATCGCTCGCTCACTCCAGTCGCCGACCGACGGAGCCGATACGAAGATCCTCGGGCTTCCATTTCCTGGCGGAAGAATCTTTGACAATCCGGCAACACCCCAAGGTGTCTTTCGGAGTACGCTCGCATTGTGCCGCCCTGGCACGCTCGCGAGGAACGTGACACCGTCGGGACAATCAGCACGCGCCAGCAGATCGCCCATACGTGCCACCCGCGGTGCGTCACCTGTGGCCTCACCAAGCGCGCGAAGAAAGTGCGGAAGGATTCCCCAGGTGCTGCGTCGCTTTTCGCTCGAGCTCGTCTGCAGTGGTACGAGGACACGCCATGCCGCCTGCAATTGGCTGCTGAATGACGCGTAGGTCAGATTCGCTGATGAGACTACGATCTCGAGGTATTCAGCGTTGGTTCCAAGACAAGCCCAGTGCAGCATCCACAGCTTGGCATGTTGCACCGCCTTTCCCGTCCTGCCAACAGTCAGTGGTCGAATCAGATTCAACAACCATTGGTATTGTGTGGCACCGTCCGGCGGAGACTCCGAAACCTCGTCTCGTGACGTTGAAGAGATGATAGTGATGTCGTCTTTCAGCTCCATCACGCGGTCCAACAGCTCGATTAGGAAACAACGGTGCTCAGCAAGTTCGGCCGACGCTCGTCGATCAATGCGCAGCACTGATCTGAGCAGCTGTTCTGCGAGGAACTGTCCGTCCGGACGGTCGTAGGTTGTGAACAGCGCACCGCGCAGTACGGCGGAATCCGGCATAGCGAACGCCAGCAGGGGCTCCCATCCCATGGTGCTATTCGACACTCGTCTCATCCTCAGGCAAGTCGTCGCTCTCTCCATTGTGCATTAGTGCTCGTGGCATTGTCGGCAGCTCCCCCACCTGCACCGCGATGCGAGCGAGCGCGCCAAGGCGAAACCAGCTCAGACCATTCAGCGCGCGCTGCGGGGTGCGCAGCAACACGTTCCCGTCACGCAACACGAACCACCGCTTGCCGCTCCCGTGATGCTCGTGGTGCCGCAGCAGCGACGCGATGCATTCTGATGGCATGGCCGACGGTATCGCCTCGGCGAACGTACGGGCCTGTTCAGCGTGACGCAGTGCCGCGTTCTCGTTACGCAGCCACTGTTGACTCGCCTCGAAAAGCCGAGCGCACAGTTGCTGTGCTTCGGGGGAACGCGTGATGTGATCCATGGGTTGCTTCGGTTTATTGCCGTCCATGGCTTGCGCAACGAAGTCCATAAGCGAAAGCCCCGCGTCCAACAGGCGAGCGAAGTCGCCAAGTCGACAAATCGCGGGATGCGCTGCGTACTCTGACGACAAGTCATCGCAGAGCCCGAGCACATTGTGCGCGTTGGAGCGCGACATCGATTTCGAGATGTCTCGCCGACGACGTCCCATCAAGTCTTCACCGAACGCGATCGGATGCAGGATCTTTCGCTCGGGGAGCGAAGCGAACTCATCGCGGGGCCGTGGCAGAGTTGCGCTGTCAAAGCCGCCGCCGGGCGAATCGAAGGTGTGCCAGTGATGTAGCCACCATTTCGATTTATCCGCCGATCCGGCCAATACGCTACGGCGCGTAGGGCTCTCTACGCCGTCATCATGATCCCCGCCCCAGTGAGGGCTGGCAACGCTCAACTTTTCGTCGAGCCAACTCGCCAGTTTGTGCGCTTCGGGCCCCGGGGTCCAGCCATCCCCCTGCATCGTCAGGCCAGGCCATTTACGAAACGCAACGCGATACGCTCCGTAGATGCCGCTTTGCCGGTACCGATCAAATTGTTCGTCCGAGAGGCCGAAGTTGTGAGCTAGCTTCCGGCTACCTTCGCACCACAGTTTGACGCCGCGTCGACCCGGCAGCGGCCGCTTGGTGAAGTCCGCGCTCAATCGAATGGTGCGTGCGATCCAGAGGAGTTCGAGCGGGCGCAGCCAATCATACCGCTCTCGCTGATGCACCTTCGTGTTGACTTGCCCTTCTCCTGCCACGCTGTGGACTTCGTGCGCGCGGACCAAACACCACGACAGGATTGTTATCCAACGGGCATCGCTAATCCGCCCGCTCATGCCGGGAGTCACAGCATCGGCGAACTCGTCAGCGAGCGCACGCAGCCCCAGTGCGTCACCTCTCCGCTCGGTGAACGGTTCCCATGGTGCGGAAAAGAATGCGTGCGACGTAGCGTTCGGGATTGTGGTGGGCGCGATCAAGGACTGGGTCAATAACGGGAAGAGCTGTGAAGCTCAATGAGCAACTGTTGTGTGACCGTGTCCAGGCACTACCGATCCAAATTCTCGACCGTGCGAAGGCGACCACACGAACACATGCTAGTTCGCTGCCAATGGTGCAGCGCCACGCACTTCGCCGCCAGACACGTGCGGTGCATGTACTGGCTCTGGACCTACAT
This sequence comes from Gemmatimonadaceae bacterium, assembly GCA_051859245.1. GTDB lineage: Bacteria > Gemmatimonadota > Gemmatimonadetes > Gemmatimonadales > Gemmatimonadaceae > JAABRT01. Next base: position 506,699 of record JBHYGA010000005.1, on the reverse strand, counting down.
CAACAATCGGTCAAACAAGGCACCCGGGCGGATCACGCCGTCCATGAAACTTGCACTCGCGGCTTAACTCCGAGACTGGCGTCCGTCAATCACGAGGGGATTGCCAGCCGCAGATGATCTTAGCTATGGCGGCCCTTTGCGGGCGACTTTAAGTAATAAACAGCGCGTAATGCTAGTAGATCTCCTTTCTGTAGCTGCCGTCGTATCTCCGCAAATCATGCAGGACCGGGACGACGTTCTATTGCGCCATGCTCTGACATTTGCACCGGAATAGACACCACTCTAAATGGCCGGTCGCTACGGAGATAGCCATTGCAACTTCACACCCAGTCCACACACAGCAGCTCCGCCTGAGCCAACACTGTCTTCACCGCTTCTGCCTGTAAATCCGGCGGGTATCCGTGCTTGTTCAATATTCGCTTTACCATCACCCTGATTCTTGCGCGCGCGCTTTCTCGCAGCGTCCAATCAATAGTGACGCTCTTCTTCACCTGGGTGATCAGCTCTGCGGCGATGACCCTCAGCTTCGCGTCGTCCATCGCCAGCCTGGCAGAATCATTCGCGGCGAGCGCGTCGTAAAACGCCTTCTCGTCATCCGTGAGGCCCATCTCCTTTCCGGCCTTGGTGGCCGAATCGAGATCCTGGGCGAGCTTGATCAACTCTTCGATGACTTGCATCGTCGAGATAGCGCGGTTGTGATACGCGTTCAGCGTCTTCTTTAGTTTTTCGGAGAAGACTTGCGACTGTACGAGATTCCTCTTCGAACGAACCTTGAGTTCGTCTTTGAGCAGCTTCTCTAGCAACTCTGCGGCAACGTTTTTGTGTTTCAGGCCACGCACTTCGGCGAGGAATTGATCGCTCAGGATGCTGATGTTCGGCTTGGACAATCCTGCAGCGGTGAAGACGTCGATGACCTCGCCTTCGGTGGTGATCGCCTTGCTCACCAGCTGACGTATGGCGGCGTCGATCTGCTCGGGCGTCTTCCGGTTCTGGCTGCTCTGCTTGTTCAGCGCGGCTTGCAGGGCCTGAAAGAAGGACACGTCGTCGCGGATTTGTGTGGCTGCATCACTGGCGGCGCAAAGCGCGAACGCGCGGGAGAGTTCCGTCACCACCTGAACCCAACGCCGCTTGCCGTCCTCCTGGTTGAGAATGTGCTCCTGGCCGGCAGGGATGAGCGCGAGGCGTTCGGTGGGTTTGCCGGTGGTCCATTTGTCCCATGTGAAGCCGTGCATCATGTCGCAGGCGATGCCGTGCTTCTCCAGCATCACGGCGATGGCTTGTGCGGTGTCGAAGATCGGGTTGCCTTGGCCTCCGCTCTCAGTGTAAGTGACGAGGGCCTTCTTAAGCTGATCGGCGAGGCCGAGGTAGTCCACCACCAGCCCGCCGGGCTTGTCCTTAAAGACGCGGTTCACGCGGGCGATGGCCTGCATGAGTCCATGGCCCTGCATAGGCTTGTCGGCATACATGGTATGCAGGCAGGGCGCGTCAAAGCCGGTGAGCCACATGTCGCGCACGATCACGATCTTGAATGGGTCCTTCGCATCCTTGAAGCGGTTGGCCAGCTTGCGACGCGCGTCCTTGCTGCGGATGTGCGGCTGCCAGTCAGGCCCGTCTTCCGCGCTGCCGGTCATGACGACCTTCAGCGTCTCGGCCTCCCACTCCGGTCGCAGCTTGATCAGCGCGTTGAACAGGTCCACGCAGATTCGGCGGCTCATGCAGACGATCATCGCCTTGCCGTCCATCGCCTCCACTCGCTTCTCGAAATGCGTCACCAGATCGGCGGCAACGAGAGCGATGCGCTTTGAGTCACCGACAAGCGCCTCGAGGGCGGCCCACTTTGTCTTGAGCTTCTCCTTCTTCGTCAGCTCCTCGCCTTCGGTGATTTCTTCGAACTCCTCGTCGATGTTGGGGAGCTCATCGGCGTTGAGGCTGAGTTTGGAGATCCGGCTCTCGTAGTAGATCGGAACGGTGGCCTTGTCGGCGACCGCCCGCTGGATGTCGTAGATGCTGATGTAGTCGCCGAAGACCGCTCGCGTGTTCGCATCCGTCTTCTCGATTGGCGTTCCGGTGAAGCCGATGAACGACGCATTCGGCAGCGCATCGCGCAGATTGCTCGCGAAGCCGTAGGACATCTCGCCGGTCTTCTCATTCATCTTGCCGCCGAATCCGTACTGGCTGCGGTGTGCTTCGTCGGCAATCACGACGATGTTCTGCCGCGTGCTCAGTTCGGGCATTGCCTCGCCCTTCTCCGGCATGAACTTGTGAATGGTGGTGAACACCACGCCGCCGCTCGCGCGGTTCAGCAGCTCGCGCAGATGATCGCGTCCAGCGGCCTGCACGGGGGTTTGGCCGAGCATGTCGGCGCAGCGTTGAAACTGCCCGAAGAGCTGATCGTCTAGATCATTGCGATCGGTCAGCAGCACCAAGGTCGGATTCTGCATCACCGGATGCCGGATCACGCGCGCGGCGAAGAAGAGCATGCAGAGACTCTTGCCGCTTCCCTGGGTGTGCCAGACTACGCCGGCACGACGGTCTCCGGCCCTACCGCCTTTCATGGCTCCCGACCAATAGGTGCCTCGTTCCTCGCGCACCATGCTCTTGGGTTCAGTCAGGCCGCTGGCGCGCACGGTCTCATCAACCGCCGCATTCACCGCGTGGAACTGATGGTAGCCGGCGAGGATCTTGTGCAGCTCTCCTGAATCTGGATTCTCCTCGAATACGGTGAAGTGGTGCACCAGGTCAAGGAAACGCTGCTTGTCGAAAACGCCACGGATGAGTGTCTCCAGTTCTAGGGCTGACTTCGGCGCATCGCTCTCACCGTCGATTGTGCGCCAGACCTTGAACCACTCTTGGTTCGCCGTGATGGATCCCATTCGCGCTTGCACGCCGTCCGATACCACCAGCGCCGCGTTGTAGTGCAGCAGCGAGGGGATCTGTGCCTTGTAGGTCTGCAGCTGTGCGTAGGCGCTCCAAATCGTCGCGTCTTCATCGACCGCGTTCTTCAACTCAATGAGGCCGAGCGGCAGGCCGTTGACGAAGACCACGATGTCCGGCCGCCGGTTGTGCTGGCCTTCGACCACGGTGAACTGATTCACCACCAGCCAGTCGTTTTTTTGGACATCGACGAATTCCACCAACCGAACATGATCGCCGGCGATGCTTCCATCGGGACGGGAATATTCCACCGGCACTCCATCGCGGAGCAGTCGGTGAAAGCCGCGATTCATCTGCGGTAGCGATGGCGTCCCTACCCGCAACACCCTGCGCAACGCCTCATCCCGCGCCTCTGTGGGAATGGTCGGGTTTAACCGCCAGATAGCCTCGCGTAAACGGGGCACTAGCACGACCTCGTCAAACTCATCGCGCTCCGCAGCAGGTTCACCGGGTGCAATATCCGGGCCGTGCTCAACCGCATAGCCCAGCTCCTCGAACCATTCGAGCGCGGCGTCTTCTACGATGGATTCGTTGAGGCCCATCGTTCAGAACTGCATTCCGAATCGTTGGGCAAGCTTGACGAGATGCCCATTCGTTGCATCCTCATCGAGGCCGGCTGCCACATACTCCCTCGCCAAACCTTCCTGTCCAGCGTGATTTGCCAGCCATGCCATTCGAGAGTAGTCATCGGGCTCAGCTTCAACACATCGTGCGCTAATCACCGAGAGCAGTCTAGTCGCGAGATCGCGCTTTTGCTCTCGCTCAATCTCGTGTCCGTGCTCGGAGAAGTACTGGTTCAACCGGTTGGCGGAACTAGAAAGGTCGTGGAAAGAGAGGTCAGAACCTTGTGCTCGCTCTACGTACGCGTGAACCTCACCAAGGGCATCGCCAGTTTGGTAGCACGCGTGACCGAGCAGGCGCCATGCTTCTGCTGCCTCAGCACTCGGCGGTCCGTTCTCCAAGAATCGTCGCAACTCTTCCTTGGCGAGTTGGTATCCGCTCACCGTGCGTTCCTCCATATGCCAGCGAGCGAGGAGAAGCCATCCAGGATTGTATGCGCGACAGATTGCTTCTAGCACCGGCGCGAAAGACTCGTACGTTTCACCTGCGTCGATCCGTCTTGAAATATTCCCGATGAAGCTCTCCAATCTTCGTGCCAGACCGAGGTGCACGTCGTCACGACGACTAGGCCCAAGCATTTGCAGTAGTTCTACATCGGACTGAATTGCAACTCTAGATGGGCTGATGTTGAGTTTCTTCTTTCCGAATACGCTGGCGACAAGCGGAAGGGCAATGAACTCCTGCTTGTCCGATGGCGCGATATGAAGTTCTGCCATCGAGTACTGGAGCAACGCCTCGATTCCCTTCTCCACCTCGTTCCGTTCTTCGGTTGAGCGAAACAGAACGGCTTCTAGGACCAAACGCGGAACGGGAGAGTTCCATGCTGAGAGAGTGAGAAAAGCTCTTTGAGCGCACGGAGAGAGGGAGGCATAAGTCCTCTCGAACAGCGCGGTCAAGATGTCATCCGTCCCTGCGACCATCTGCGGGATATTTGCCGCTCGTTTAAGCTTGGCGACCTCGCCCAGCAGAATCTTGATAACATACGGGTGCCCTTCGGAGTGAGCGAGCAGCTTGTTGACGTATTCCGCATCGATCAAGTCCGACACATGAACAGAGGCGGCCGTTCGATCGATGAGTACTCGTGCCTCTGCTTCCTCCATACCAGAGACTTCTACAGGGTAGTCGCCCTTAAACTCACGGAGACGCGTCGTGATGAGTGCCTTGTTCGGAAGTCGGATGAATGAATCAATCCAGCTAAACATCTCGGCTGGACTCTGAGTTGTTTCGAAGTTGTCGAATACGAAGAGACAGGCCCCCAGGTCACACTTCTGAAGCTGCTGTTCAAAGAAAGTGCGCGCCTTGAATCCTTTGTCGCTGATCTTTGCCGATGGGAGCACAAGGCCCGCGTAGAACTTGCTCATGTCCTCAGGCGAAAGCACCATCGGCCGAACGGGCTTGGGGCCCGTGAACTGTAGGTCCACGTCTCGCGCGCTCAGCCAGACAATGCAATCGTAGCGCTGCTCTTCGTAGATTCCATTGATAACCCTCAAGGCGAGGGACGTTTTCCCGATGCCGCCGCGGCCTACCAAGGTTATGATCGGACGCTTCTCATCGAGGAGCAAACCTCTGAGCTCAGCTTCAAGTCGCGGACGACTCACGTAGTCAGACAGAAGGTCCGGCACGTTGGAGAAGCAGTTGCCCTTAGGAACGAGCTCCCCGTGGCCTTCCGTCTCACTTGCGGGAAGAACCCCCGGGGGCACTAGGTACGCAGCTCCATCCCCCTGCATTCTGTCGTTCGAGTAGTACGAGAGCATCTCGAACTTCCTGGCGGTCAATCCCCCGTTTGCAAAGAAGAAATCTCGGAGTTCAGCGTCGGTGCAAATAAGCGGGACGCGGCGGGGACTGCCCATGAACAGGTAGATTCCATTGGGGAACTGCCGATTCTGTACCTTCTTCAAGAAGTCGAAATCCGCAGTTTCCTCGGTGATGCCGGAGATACGATACTTGCGGCTGATATTCTGGTGCAGGTGCGCCCAAGGCCGTTTGAACAGTCGAAAATTGGCATACACTAGTTTGATGCTGTTCGCGATGTTGTGCGCCGCCTCTGTCGTTTCCTCGGGGAGTGTTGCTCCATGCGCCCTTGTCTTGTTTCTTAGCGTCGAAAAAAGACGAAACCATCGCTTCATGTCCGACTTGATCGGGACCTCCTCCGCTTCAATTCTGAGGTGAGTCAACGCCGCTCTCAGCGCCGCCGTAGCGTCGTATTGCCATTCGCCTGCCTTGCATTGCCGAGTCAGTTCTGCTTGTTCCTCTCTCGCTTCGCTGAGGAGGAACTGCGATGCAGGGCCGACTAGGGCATCTTCGATTACCCTCCCCCAGTCGCCAATGCCGTCTGCGCGAACGAGTTGATGTTCTAGCCGGTAGCGGTTTCGCTCAGTGTCATCCGCGATAGATGCCACGACTCCTAGGACGATGGTCTTTGCGAGCGCCTCTGCTGCGAGGAGTAGCGTCGAGAAGTACGTGTAGTCGGAATCAGCCTTCGCTCGCTCAACTCTCTCGAAGACGTGCTCTATCGCGATGTGCGTCATGATGTTGGTGTGGTGGAAATCGTGCCGTTGAGTAGCCCCGGCACCAGGCTATCGCGTATTGCGGCAAGTGTACGGGACTCGTATTGATTGCTCGTTATTCGGGCGTAGAACGGCGCGACCTTGGCTGTAAAGGCGGCCATGAGTTCCTGTGGCGGCAGCACGACTCGGATGGGACGGAAGTTCCTCTTGCTGATCTCGGCGAATGTGGTGCCGGTAGCGCGGCTTTCGATTTCAGCCATGTGGGTCCGACACCAGTTCAACATGAAATAGTTTGAGGCACGTTCGTTGCACTTCAGCGCGATGAAGCCCTGATTGATGGCAACGGGCATCGCAGCGATTGCGAGGTAGCCGACGGGGGCGCGGGAGGACAGCAGTAGGGTTCCGGCGGGAAGCAATCCGGAGGAAATCTTGGCAATGCCGGCGTCTGTGATCTTGCGTTCCGTCTCGAAGAGGACGGGTGCTTGGAGTGCGGAGAAGTCCTTCGGCGTCGCCCAGTGATAATTGCCGTCTTCCCAATACCTTGGCTCCGCAGTGCTCGGAGTGCCGCCCCCAACGCAGTCGACAATTTCACCGACGGGCTGGATGGTCCAGTTCTGCGGTATCGGACCGGCGATCGAGTCTTGGAAAGAGTCGGGAAAGAGATCAGCGATAGCGGGGCCTAGGCCAACAGTTTGTCGTCCGTCGAGCTTGGAGCGCACGGGGGCGTAGTCCACGAACCAGCTCTGGAACAATGCCCGAGCCATCTCCTCCAGTGTCGCGTTCATCCGCCGGTTCAACTCAATCTTGTCGTCCAGCGCGCCAAGCACCGCCGCCATGGCCTTTTGTTCGGCGAGGGGTGGGACTGCTATCCTGAGCGTACGCTGCGTGGTTAGACTCACGTAGTCGGCCATGTCGGTTTCACCCTTTCGTGAATCCAGCTGCTCACGAAACGCGCGCGACAAGAGGTAGTAGTAGACGTATCGGCTATCGAGCCGTCTTGCATCTTTGACGCGCCAGAAGGTTGTTTGCGGTGAACAAACGAACGGCGGTGCATCCAGTGGCACGTAGGCAACCTTGCCAACGGTGCCCTTGTGCGAAAGCAGCACGTCACCCCCAGCGCCGATTCCTTTTCGCACCCTTCGTCTGGCCGTTTGGTTGATCCGCTGTGCTCTTTCGAAGAGCACGCGACCACCATCCATGTCCGCAGCTCGGATGAACTGGACGCCATCCTCCGAGAACTCGTGAGGCCTTGGCCGGTTCTCGCCGTGGTTACCATCTTCCACGAGAAGCACTCCGGCTTCCTGCAACTCGGCTACGGACAGATCTTCCCAATCACCGGCCATAGCCGAGCCCCTTCAAGTTCGCCTTGATTGCCTGCTCGAGTTTCGCAGACTCGTCGAACTGCACGTGCAGATCGGCCACTAGACGAGCCAGCTTCTCCTCGAAAGGGGCGCCGTCGTCTTCGACTTCCTCTGCGCCGACGTAGCGGCCGGGAGTCAGCACGTAGCCATGCGCGGCGATTTCCGCCGTTGTCGCAGACTTGCAGAACCCAGGGACATCGTCGTATTGGTCAGCTGCTGCCGCGCCTCGCCAATGGTGATAGGCTGCGGTGATCTTGTAGAGATCGGCGTCAGTAAACTCGCGGTGCACGCGGTCTATGAGGGTGCCGAGCTTGCGGGCGTCGATAAAGAGTGTCTGCTTACGGCGGTCACGGAAGCCGCGTTTCACATCCGCGTTCCTTTTTTTCGCAAGGAACCAGAGACAAACGGGAATCTGCGTGCTGTAAAAAAGCTGGCCAGGAAGTGCTACCATGCAATCCACGAGGTCAGCTTCGATAAGCGCTCGGCGGATGTCGCCTTCACCTGACTGGTTGGATGACATACTGCCATTGGCGAGCACGAATCCTGCATAACCATCAGGTGCGAGGTGGTGGATGAAGTGTTGCACCCACGCGAAGTTGGCGTTGCCCTTGGGCGGGACACCGTACTGCCAGCGCACGTCGTCGTCCTTGCGGAACCAGTCCGAGTCGTTGAAGGGCGGATTGGCGATAACGAAATCAGCACGTAAATCGGGATGGAGATCGCGCCTGAAGGTGTCCGCGTGCTCCGGGCCAAAGTCCGCCTCGATTCCGCGTAGGGCGAGGTTCATCACCGCGAGGCGGCGCGTTGTAGCGTTGCTCTCCTGTCCGTAGATGCTGATGTCGCCGATCCTCCCACCATGCGCCTCGACGAACTTCTCCGACTGCACGAACATGCCACCGGAGCCGCAGCAGGGGTCGTAAATGCGACCCTTGTATGGTTCCAGCATCTCCACCAGACAGCGCACCACGGAGGACGGCGTATAGAACTGGCCGCCGTTCTTTCCCTCGGCGCTCGCGAAGCGAGTGAGGAAATACTCGTACACGCGGCCGAGCAGGTCGACGGAGCGATGAGTCTTCTCACCTTCGCTAGCGGCGGTAAGTTCGATGGTAGCGATGACGTCGATGAGTTCGCCGAGTCGCTGCTTGTCGAGACCGGGGCGTGCGTAGTCCTTGGGGAGCACGCCCTTGAGGCGTGGGTTGTCGCGCTCGATCGACACCATGGCATCGTCCACGGTCTTGCCGATGGTGGGCTGCTTGGCGCTGGCCTGCAGATGCGACCATCGCGCATCGGCGGGCACCCAGAACACGTTCTCGGCTTTGTATTCGTCCGGGTCTTCCGAGTTGGCCCCTGCGTAGTCGCCCGCGCCGGCGAGGAGCTTAGCGCGATGTTCCTCAAAGCTATCGGAGATGTACTTCAGGAAGATGAGGCCGAGCACGACGTGCTTGTATTCCGCCGCGTCCATGTTGTTGCGGAGCTTATCGGCGGTGAGCCATAGCTTCTGTTCGAAGCCGAGGTTGGCGGTGGAGCTCTCGGTCTTGGACTTGCGGGCCATGCGGGTGGGAAGGAGGGGGAACGTTGAAATATGTGGGTCGAGTATACGGCGTGGTCGTACGACGTGCGAGGACATCAGGCAAGCGGTGCTTCCCTACCCGCTGGCATGATAGCGGCCACGTCTGACATCGACGTGAGGACAGCTCTTCGGGCGGGCCAGCTTCTCAGGCACGTTCTCGGTCTTGCAACCGAGACAGGTAAACGGCCGCGTCTGCTTGTCTTGTGGGACGACAACCGCTGCGTAGAGCCCAAAGCACATCTCAAGGAGCTCGTTCGTTTCGCGAGCTTGATCGATGATTCCGTTGAGTTTAAAGAAACTTGATCGAACTCAAGGATTGCAGCGCCACAGCTAAACCCATGCCGAAGTTTCATCCAGCGGGCGAAAGTAACGCAGAGCAGTTTCAGTCTTGGCACCAGTCGCGCTGTCCGCCCCAGATTCGATTCTCCCCGCTTCGAGATCGAACGGCACGACCCACAATCGCAGGAGGTCAGAGAACTCGAACGCCGGCAACGGCTCGCAGAACGTGGATGTCTTCGGGTACACAAGCAGCACGTCGCCAGCACCGTCAAGATACCGCTCGCCGTACGCAAACAGTTGGTAGAAATCCGCTTGGCTTAGGCCGTACTTGTCTGAAGCATTTCCCAGTGACTGGTCGATTCGCTTCCACTTTGTATCGAGCACCATCGTGCGCTCGGAGTCGATGAGCAGCAAGTCGGGTACCAGCATGAACCACGGCTGTCCCTCATGCCTCACCAGATGGTGCTGTCTCGCTGATGCTTTCAGCACAGCGCCCGCCGCTAGCGTGCGCCGTAGACAGGCTTCAACGTATCGCTCGAAAAGTGTCTCCATCGGGAACAGCAAGCTGCATCCGTGCCATGTGCCAACCATCGACATCGGCATCTCGTCGCCGAGTATCAGTGCACACCACGGTCGCACATTGCGATAGTGGGCGAGCAGTCGATCATCTCGCCAACGCCGGAAGTCTGCGGCAACATCTTTGCTTGTCGGCACCGGCGAGAGATATGCGGCCAGCTCATGCGACAATCGCCAGTTACCTGGATCACGCGTAAGCTGACAGACGCGATCAAGCGCTGATCGAAGCAGTCGATTTTCCGGCCGATCTGCATCGAAGATGTCATGTTCGATCTGGAACAGATGCGCACGCCCGGGTGGCTGACGGAGCTGACGCATAATTTCAAGGCGACCGCGTAGAAACCGCTGCTCCTCCTGCACTGCTCGATACTCAAAGCGTACGCCCCGCTTCACCAAGAGCTGCAACTCCAGGAGGAAATGCCGCATCACCCATTCGGTGAGCGGAGATTCGAAAGTCTGGATGTCCGTACGCGTGGTCTCTCGGGTCGGAAGATCGAGGCAGCGCTGGAGCATTCGTCTCAGGATGCGCCGAGATGCTGGAGCGTCGTCCCCGTCATCGGTGCTCTTTGGTAGAATCTCCACGCGAGTCCCACACGGTGTCTCAATGACACCAACGTAGTTATCGAGCCGCAGCGAACGACGATCATCAAGCTCCACGAGCGATGCACCCGACTTCTGCAATCGCGCGCTTTCACGGCAGAGCCAGTCGAACGCGGTTGCCGAAACCTGCGCTTCGCTCAGCGATTCCGCCGACACCTCCGCCGTGGTCAGCCGCGCGTACTCGCGAACTACAATGGTTCGCATCGATCAGGAAGTTACGTCTGAAACAATGCCGATGTAGCTAGCGGCGTTGAGGAACGCTGTGTCGTCAACGCGCCAAAGCTTGGCCTCGGTGTCTACGTCCACGCCACCACCAAACAGCGACGAGCTGTTTACCGTCTGCTGCACAACGAACTGACATCCCTTCGCCTTTCGATGATCATTGAGTACCCACGCAATGCGCTGCCAGTCCTCGAAAAAATATTCCTGCAAGAGTGGCAAAATCTGATTCCGGAAAACTTTTGCCAAGCTGTCGACTGAGTCGCTCGTCTTGAGCTCCATGAAGTACGCATGACCGAGCTGGTGGTCGCGGTCTAGCAGCGCTTCGATGCGCTGATTCATGACGCCAAGCAGCTGCCCAAGATTCACTCCAGCAATCGTCACGCCCGACAGGAGTTCCGGCCGCGGGGGCATCTCTACGAACTGGAAACGTCGACGAAGCGCGATATCCAAACCGGCGAGCGATCGGTCCGCGGTATTCATTGTGCCAATGATGTGCACGTTGTCTGGCACGCTGAACGATTTCTTGGAGTACGGAAGCGTCACCTCGAGAGCCTCTGCCGCGCCTGTCCGCTTGCTGGGTTCAATGAGCGTGATGAGCTCACCAAAAACGCGCGAGACGTTGCCACGGTTGATCTCGTCAATGATGAGTACCCGTGGCGACGCTGAGGTGGTCTCATTAGGCGCGGGTTGTAACAACGCACTTAGCTTATCAAGTTCGATCGAACCCTCGCGTAGTTCATACAACGTCAACTGGCTAAAGCGATTAGCCATAAGGTCTTCGTACGGTCGCGCCTGCGCATACACGCGTAGCCAGCGCACGTCGCGGCACTGTGCGTAAGTGTCGCCCTCGGGCCGATCGAGATGGCGATAATCGCCCGTTATCTCACCGATTGCCCGAAACTTGAGGTTGCCTTCTGTTACCACAACTAGGTCTCCCTTTTCTACGACCCGAACAAACGTGTTTACCGCCGTGACATGAGCGTCGGTGTTTGAACGCGGCTCGCCATCAAACTCCATGGTTTGGCGGATTTTCTCGCGAGTGTCGCACTTCGAGAAGTCAGCCCCGAAGCCAGCGCCCAACAGTGCGTAGCCTTTCTGAACACACTCGTCGTACACCCAGCGCTCCGTTGTAGAATCGCCAAGTGAAAGCTTCCAAATGCGTCGCTCGCGCGGATCTATCGCAGCTTCTTCTGCCTTTACCACACGGAGCCGGGCGGCCTCGCACAAACGTTTGAATACACCATCTACCACTTCGTATCGCAAACCACCGGCCTCGCTGTCCGCATCAGCGCGAAGCCCCTCAACGAAATCTTCGTAGCTGAAACTCTGGTGGAAAGTGACGAACTGAGCCAGACCCTCCTTCGCTAATACGTCAAAGCGAGACTTCAGCTCGGCGCGGTTTGCCGCGTGCTCTCGCAGGAACTGCGGGTCGAGAATTTCCAGCACCTTGTCGATGGCGTGAAACGTTTTGCCAGTCCCAGGCGGGCCGAACAGAATTTGATTCAGCGGTGGGCGCGACACGTGGGGAGACGGGTCCTTCACAGTCTTCCGCAGATCGACTGGCATAGCATGTCCATCCGAATCATCACGCAACGGCGCTCCCCTACTCGAGATGAAATAGCTGCCATCTTGACGCGGAGTAATGACGATCGGCGTGCCCTTCACTGCCCCGATCTTCGCGAAGTAGTCGCTGAGGTTGTGGCGCACCTCACCCTTCCCAAGCGAGGTCTCGCGGATATCAGATTCAAACCGCAACCCAGTGTCCGTTTGGAAACTGGCTTTTTGTTTTGCATCCGTATCCTTCGACCCACCGATCATCGCCGCTGGAAATGGCGCTGACACAAGCCCGAGTGGAATCACACCTTTCTTGACCGCTGGTTCCGGCAGTCGGACTTCGTATGGAATCGCCATCACGGCAGCCTGCCACATGCGTTTGCTGAACTCGAGTATAGACTCACTCGACGGTCGCTGCTTACCGAGCCGTTCATAAAGCTGGCTCAGCGGCGTGTCACGCTCGTTCAGGGGCATTTTCAGCGCAAAGAGGAGCGGCTTGCGCTGGAACATGCACGCGATTGTTGGCGCATCCAAAGGTTGGTAGTGAAAAGCGATCTTCCACTTATACGTGTTTCCCAGGTCAACACCATCGATTTCGGATAAGCGACCCTCACGCGCAGCGACGGCGACTTTCAAGACCTCCTTGCGAACGGCCTCGAAAGCTTCAGCCGAGGTGAGTCCGAACTTTCGATACCAGCCGTACGAGTCATCATAGAGGCGGGACGTGTCACCGTCCTCCTTCTTCGTTTTCCTCCGAGAGTAGATCCCGAATTTGAATGCGGAGCCTCCCCACATGCTGCCATAGACGTCGAGGCGGCTCTCCATCCAATACACGAAGCTGTCGGTACCGCCAGCGTTTGTGTAATCCGACAGCTGCATCGAACGCAGCCGCTCGATCGGCCAGTTAGCGAGGAACTCCTGCCAGAGATCATTCTCGTTGCTGAAAGCCATATATCCGTGGTTGTTTGTGCGAGGCGAGACCTGGTGCGCGAAAGCGATGAGTGAGCTCGCCGAGCTAGGCTGCTCGGAATCGATCAAAGCGAATCTCGAGGAACTCGCTATTGGGCCTGTTCCCCGGAGCGCGCGGGATGATGATTCGCCGGCCGGACATCTCTTGCAGACCGTGCTTCAACATCGGTCCGTCGACTTCGTGCAGAATGTCTTCTCGAACGTGCACCTGTAGGTCAGGTGAGATCCCCAGAATGTTCACGTCGTACGCGGTGTGATGGATTTTGCAGAGAGCGAGACCATTTGGGACCTCCGGCAACCCTCGGTCATCGTGGTCGGCAATGATGTGCGCGGCGTCCAGAAGTGGGAGATGTTTGAGCTGACAGATCGCGCACTTGCTGGCGTATGCGTCGAGCACAAGTTTGCGAAAACGATTTTGGTGCAGGCGCCGCTTTACCGCAATGGTCTGATACTCGCGCGCTGGTGCACTTGCATAGAGAAACTCCGCGGTGGGCTCGCGTACATGCAGTGGCTCACCTACCTGAACTCTGAACGTCAAGGAGCTGGGCTCGTCGTCTACGACATAGACAGGGAAAATGGGCTCGTACACGCCCTTGGTCACGCCGTAGAGATAGATCAGCGGCCTGCGCAGCTCCATAGCCAGTCGCACTGCAACGTTCGTCCACAGCAGTGGATCGCTCCCTTCGTACTTGTAGCCGAACCAGCCGCGATCGTCAGCGGCAACCTCGTCGTCGTACGCGGGTGTTTTACCGGCGATTGGTGGAGCGGTCACAATGCTGAGCGCGGCTCCGGGAGAGCGTAACTGATGAGGTCGCCATATGCCCTTCTGCACATTGCGAAAGGCGATGCGCTCACCCTCAAACTCGAATCCTTTTTCGAGCGCGTTCGCGGTGACAAGTCCCCCGCCGTTTTCTCGAAGAACCGCTAGCTGTTGCATCGCGGCCATTCTGATCTGCCAGTCTCTGTCTATTTGCATGCGGCAATTGATTCCGCGGGCGAAGACTGCGCCAGGTGTTTCGGACAGCATTTGCCGCGCATCTTCGACAATCCGCTGCTCTACGCAGGCCCACCTTCAGCGCACAAAGTGGTTGCACGTCCAGAGCGCATCCCCCGCGACGACTAGGACCGCGTGCATGCTCCGGGTTGCGCGTCCTTTAGCTGAGCTGCATCGTCTACGCATGTTGCTCTCGTTTCCAGCGGGCAAGCCCACCATGTGGCCGCGACATCATGTACTCACCCACCGTGATTGAGTTCGTTGCCGACGATGCGAGGTATCTGAAGTGGATTGCTGAGAACCCGCAAGCGTTTGTGGTCAACACGACCAGAACCAAGACCAAGAGCTACCGCGTGCTGCACCTCGCGACGTGCCGTATGATTGGGACGAGAAACGTGCGGCCGGGCGGCTTCACCGAGCGAGCGTATATCAAAATCTGCTCGCCGGAGGTGGCCTCGCTGCAGCGTCATCTGGGTTCCATATCAGGTTCGTGCAAGACCTGTGGAGCGCCTCGCGTATGAAGGCGCTCGTCGCTCGATAACCTCAACATCAAGAAAATGTTCAGAGAGCGCACTCCCCAACCCATCGGAACTCGTGGCAGCCTGAAATGGATGCAGCGCCTCGTGAACGAAAATCCGTCACTACTTACCGACCCGGTACGAGCAGCGACTGCACGACCTGCTGATTGGAACATTGAATGGCTCTCGCCGCTGCGTAACGATGAATGGGCTGAGTATCGCGACGCGGGAATGCTGCGGACACTCGGCCAACCGCAACTTGCCGACAGCCTCTCATCATTCTGGCCGGCGGGTGGACCTCAGTGGGACGGACTCGGTAGAGCCTCAGACGGTAGCTGCATTCTCGTCGAAGCCAAGGCGCATCTTGCCGAGCTGAGTTCGAGCTGTGGCGCTGGCTCGACGTCTCTCGCGCAGATTCGAGCGGCTCTCGACGCGACCAAGCCTTCGTACGGCACGACTGCGGATCATGACTGGCTCAACGGCTACTATCGATACGCGAATCGGCTGGCGCACTTGGAGTTTCTGCGACGCAGCGGGTTGAATGCCTATCTGGTGTTCTTGTACTTCGTCGTTGATTCTGACATGTCCGGACCGCAATCTGCAGATGAATGGAAGTCGAACCTTTCGGCCGTGTACACGCATCTTGGCTTGAACGGGGACACAGCAGCACGCGGTGTGGTGAATGTGTTCTTGCCTGTCGCTTCGCTTAGCGGTCTGGAATAGCGCTCGCCGAAGTAGCGCGCACTGAAGCAGCCTCGCTGAACGCACACACGACAACATGACCACGCCACGATCTCTGCTCCTCGCAGCGCTCTGCATCTGCACCCCCACCGCAGTAACGCACGCCCAACCCCGCGACCCCCGCGTCGACTCCGTCTTCGCCGCATACGACACCCCCAACTCCCCCGGCTGCGCGCTCGGCGTGTACCGCGATGGACAGATCGTCTACGCGCGCGGCTACGGCCTCGCCGACCTTGAGCGTCGCGTGCCCATCACACCGGCCACCGTGTTCGACCTGGGCTCAACGTCCTAGCAGTTCTCGGCCGCTGTGATCGTGCTGCTCGCGCAGGAAGGCAAGCTCTCGCTCGACGACGATGTACGTCGATTCATTCCCGAGTTGCCACAGTACGAACGACCGATCACGGTGCGGCAACTGCTGCATCACACCAGTGGTGTGCGCGATTACATCGGCTTGCTGCGCCTCACCGGCGCGCGATACGACGACGTCACCACACCCGACGACGCACTGCAAATGATCGCGCGTCAACGTGCGCTCAACTTTGCGCCGGGCAGCGAGCACCTGTACAGCAACTCCGGCTACTTCCTACTCTCCCAGATTGTTGAACGTGTCACCAAACGATCGCTGCGCGACGAAGCACACGACCGCATATTCGCGCCGCTCGGCATGACGCACACCGAGTATCTCGGCAGTTACGACGATATCATTGTCAATCGTGCCATTGGCTACGAACCGCGCGACTCCAGCTATCGCGCCGACATGCCACGCTGGCTGCAGCTTGGTGACGGCGGGATTTTCTCCACCGTGCAGGACCTGCTCCACTGGAACAACAATTTCTACACCAACAAAGTGGGCGGCACCGCACTGCGCGACACGATGCACACGCGCGGAATACTCACCAACGGCAAAGTGCTCGCCTACGCACTCGGCCTCATGCACAGCGAGCAGCGCGGACTGCGCACCGTCCAGCATGGCGGCTCGTGGGGCGGTTATCGCGCGCAGTTGCTGCGATTCCCGGAGCAGCGCTTTGGCGTAGCGGTGTTGTGCAATCGTGCAGATAGCGATCCGTCAGCGCTGGCCGCGCAGGTAGCCGAAGTGCATTTGTCCGCAGAGATGAACGCTGCGCAGGCGGCGTCTGCACCGGCCCTGTCCAACGCGCCCACAAACGTTGCAGCGCCCGCGACACCGGCGGCAACGAGCCCCGTGAAACTGCGGCCGCTCAATTCGTACGTGGGAACGTATCGCGTGCCCGGCACCACCGAGTTCACTCGCATTGTAATTTTGGACGGCACACTGCGCGTTGTTGAGCCCGGCAACTACGCCACCAAAGCACGCAGCGCCGAGGAACTGGAAGTTGTGAATACGCCGGTCGTTCTGCGCTTTGCGTTCGACAGCAGCGGCGGCGCGAGTGCCGTCGCGGCGCGCGTGTCCGTCGTTTTTGGCGGCGTGCCGGAGGACACGTACGAACGTGTGCTGGAGGTGTCGATCTCGCCGCAAACGCTGGCCGCCCGCGCTGGCACCTACCGCAGCGAAGAGCTCGGCACCACGCTGGTCATCACGCAGCGCGACACCGCCCTCGAACTGCGCCTGCGCAACGCGTCGCCCGAGCTGCTTCGCACGGTTGGCGAAAACGAAATGGTTGGCGCGGGCTTGGGCCTGGAGTTCACGCGCGACGCGAGCGGCGCGGTAACGGGATTGCTCGTCAATCAGGGTCGCGCGCGCGGGCTTCGGTTTGAGCGGGTGGGGCCGCCGCGGTAGAACCAATTTCTTCCAGAGCCGAAGCATTTTCACGCAGGCCATCGAGCCCGCCTTGCGTGGTCGATCCGCAGGTGCAAGCTTCAGGTATGAGCGCGCCACTTATCGACTTCAGCCACCTCACGCCCGACGAGCGCAGTCAGCTCGCGGAGCAACTCTCGGACAGCGTGGAACCGGCGAACATCGGGCCGGATGAGGCGCAAACCGCCGAGCTGCGAAGTCGCCGTGCCGCGCTCGAATCTGACGGCGACCCTGGAGAGCCGTGGGAAGCGGTGATCGACGCTATCGCGAAGCGCGGCGAGTGCGCATAGCCCGCTGCAAGCCAACAGCGTGTCTCAGGCGCGGGGGCGCGCAACCTTGTAGGGCTTGAGCCGAAGCTTGGGCACTCGTTGACGAACTTGTGCTTCGTCATACGCCGATTGCATGGCTAACAGGGTCTTCATCCGGATCCCGAACACCTGCTCGATCCGCAGCGCCATCTCTGCCGACAGGTCGGCCTTGCCGTTCAGCAGATGAGAGAGCGTCGGGCGCGCCACCCCAAGATGCTCGGCCGCTTCGCCCACCGTGAGGTCGTTGGACTCAAGGATCTCCTCGCGGATGAACTGACCCGGGTGGGGAGGGTTGCGCGTTGCCATATGTACGTCTCCTGGAGCTGAGCTGGTAGAGGCGCGTAAACCCGCGATGCTTGAACCATTTGATCCTCATGCAAGTGTAAGGTGTAACGTTACACAGATCAATGGTTCCTCACGCAACGTTTGGGTACGAGCGCGACGCCACTCCAGTGCTATCCTCGGCGAATGTTCGCCCCTTGCGCACACTCCCTCGCCGAGCCGATCGTATGGCCATGTCGCTCTCCACGCCCATACCGCCGCGATCGCTCTGGACGGTGGACGATCTCGAACAGTTGCCCGACGACGGCAACCGCTACGAGATCCTGCACGGCGAACTGCTGGTGACGCCGATGCCTTCGGCGTGGCACCAACGCGTTGCGTTCCGTCTGGCAGGAGAGTTTTCGCAGTGGTGCAAACAAGCGCCAGGCTGGGAGTGCTTCACGCCCGGCGGTGTGTACATCAGCAAAACATCCTGGCTGGAACCCGATTTTTCCGTGCAGAAGGTGCCAGAAAGCGGACCCGTGGCCGATTGGCGTCAAATGCAGCCGCCTGCGTTGGTGATCGAGATCCTGAGCCCGTCCACCGTCAAGCGCGATCGACACCACAAACGTCCCGCATATCTCGCGCACGGTGTCGCGGAGGTGTGGCTGGTTGATATCGACGCGCAGGCCGTCGAGCGGTGGACGGCGCTATCGGAGTTCCCGCAGCTGCACCACACTTCAATTGCTTGGATGCCGCCTGACAACGCACCAATGCTCACTATCGAGCTTGCTGCGCTGTTCGCCTAGTCCGCTGCACCCAAGCCCTGCTCGACCGCCTCAAGCAGTCGCCCTCTCGCGACGAGCTATCGGCCGCCACCACGGTGCTTGGCGATTGGTACGCGAATCGGCTGAACGTCGGGCGCCTGCGACTCGTGCTGCTCACCAGCGAGCGCAGTCTGTTCTGCGTGCTCACGCCAGCCCGTGATCTCACGCAGTTGCACAATCGTTTGCTCGAGGCACTCGCTGAGTCACTGCACGCACTCAACATTGCGCCGCATCACATTGAACGTGAGCTGCGTGAAATGCAGTCGTTCCAGTACGCACGCACCGCGAGTCGAAAGGTGCTCGGCTCCATGTCGGCGCATTCTCGCGTCTCGCGCGAACTTCGTCGCCGAACCTACTGCTGCGTGACTAGCAGGCATCGTCAGCACCGCTCAAACACCACACTCCGCGCTGTTGTCTCGTGCATCGGTATCAGGAAGAACGCTAACGCCTTTTCCTGATACCATTCGATGTACACCAGCGTACCGTCGGTCCCGCGCGTGAGCGTCATCCAGCGCTTCGCCGAACCAATGCCCAACGACGCGCCTCCACCCCGATTGGGCAGTTCAATGCGCAGCTCCCCGCTCGCCGGGCCAGTGATCGGCAACAAGACCGTTTTACGCTGCAGGCTTGAGACGTCCGTGTAACTGACAAACACGGTACTGTCGATGACAGCAACGTCGAGCCGAGAACTGTCGGCCACTTGTCGCATCGGAATGCCCGTGAACCCCGAGGCTTGCGGCCGAACGCCACGCACATTGAGCGCAGCAGAGCGATAACAATACGTCCCGCCGATTCCTGCCGGGTCTGGCGTCGGGCGCTGCACCAGCACGGGATTGGGTCGGCTGTAACACGCGCACAACAGCACGCTGAGGAACACACCAACACGCCTCATATCGACGTCCGCCTAGGCCAGAGCGACACCGTGTACGCGAGCCCCACAGTACGCGGCGCGCCTTCCAGTCCCACAGGCAGCCACACGTAGGGATGCGCCGTGAACCGCGGGCCCATCACGAGTCCAACCGAGACGCCCATCAGTCCGTAGGTATCCGAAATGCTGAATCCGGTATTCGGTTGACGGAGTGACGCGTGGGCGACGTTCGCGCTGAGTGACGGAATCACTGTGAAGCGGCGACCCACCTTCACGCGATACCCCAACGCCAGGCCCGCACGCGCTTCACGCGTTGACGCGATGCGTTCCGCGCGCCTGCTTGGTTCACTCGGCGGACGATCCTCTGGATGACGGAAAATGCCGCCGAGCGCACCGCTCACGATCGGACACAGCTCCAGTAGACGGCCGGTGGAAAGCGGCACACGAAGCCCAAGATTCGCGCTTCCCTGCAACGCGAAATCAGTAGTGCCGTCATAGTTGCTCGTGGTGGTGGCAAGCTGACCAAAGAGCGACGCACTCACGCCGCCGGCACTCAGAGCGTACTGGTCGGTCTCAGGCCTCGACGCATAGCCGGCGCCGAGTTGCACGCGGCCAGCGTCCGGAGCCGGCAGCCCCACGCAGGTCTGCGCACCAAGGAGTGGCACGATGATCAGCGTGCAACCGATCGCCAGCGTGCACGCGAGTTGCCGAACCGGGCTGAACTGTGTGATACGACGTGATGCGTGCGTGCGTTCGTTCATGGTCACCGCCTCCGTGGTTGTGAGGAACGCGTACAAACTGCGCGTCTCACGGAGCGTGGGCGATACGTCAGGATACGTAGTGGACGTTCCCGAGCGAGTGAGCCATCGTCGCTCGAAGTCGATGTCGCGCGCGTGGAAATGATGACGGCCTGGCCCAGTTCAGCCGTAGTGTGTCGCTTGTTCCCGGCGGCACTATGACAATGAAGGGTTAGATTCAAGTGATAGACTTTCAGTTTACGGAGTACTTCGAGGAGAATGTCCTCCGAAAGCGGCCGTATCTCCGGCGAGAATGGTGCATTCGCGTGGTGCTTTCACCTGTGAGGAGCGAACGCCAAGAACACAATCGGTGGCGATTTTGGGCACCGATTCCAGAACTTGATGGGCGGTACCTGCGGGTCGTCACTCTCGCAGATCAGCGCACGATTCACAACGCGTTTCCCGACCGGGGATTCAAGCCATGAAGCTCAACTATCATCGCGATACTGATTCGCTCTACATCGACCTCTCGGAGCAAACGAGTGTTGAAAGCCGCGAGGTTTCCGAGGGCATTGTGCTGGACTACGACGCCGCAGGCAACCTGGTCGGCATAGACATCGATAACGCAAGCGAGAAGGTTGCCATGCAGCGTCTGATTGTTAACGGTCTGCCCGGGGAGCTGGAGCGCATCGCTGGCTGAGAGTCGTTCCGCCTGTCCAGCGCTATCCTCGGCGCATGTTCGCCCCTTGCGCACTCTGGTTCGCCGAGCCGATCGTTTGACCATGCCCAGCTCCAAGCCCATCCCGCGGAGATCGCTCTGGACGGTGAACGATCTCGAGCAGTTGCCCAGGGACGGCAACCGCTACGAGATCTTACACGGCGAGTTATTGGTGACGCCGAGGCCGACGCTATGGCATCAACGTGTTGTCACTCGATTCATCTCCAGTCTGGGCGTCTGGTGCAATTCGCACCGTGCCTGGGAATGCTTCGCGCCAGGCGGTTTGCCCATGGGCCAAACCTCATGGCTGATACCCGATCTTGTCGTGTACGAAATCCCCACCAGCGGCCTGGCATCAGAATGGCATGCCATGGAACCACCACCGCTCGTGATCGAAATCCTGGGCCCGTCCACCAGGCACATCGACCGATACCGGAAACGTCCCGCGTATCTCGCGCACGGTGTTGCGGAAGTGTGGCTTGTTGACATCGACGCGAAGTCCCTTGAGCGATGGACGCCGCAATCGGAGTTTCCTCAGTTGCTCAACACAAGTATTGAGTGGGCGCCATCTGACAACGCACCACTGCTCACCATCGAGCTGGATGCGCTGTTTGCATAGTCATCGAAGCAGCAACTAGCTTCGCGACTGTGTTTAGCACCTGCTTCTTCTGCGCCGCGACGCTGCCGCGTAACGATGTCATTGAAGCCACGCCTATTGGACGGCGCTTGGCGTTCAACGCGCGCACGGGTCGGCTATGGGTCGTGTGCCGAGCGTGCGACAGATGGAATCTCATTCCGATGCACGAGCGCTGGGAGGGCGTGGAAAGTTGTGAGCGCCTGTTCCGCGCATCTCGCACGCGTGTGGCCACTGGAGAAATTTCATTGGCGCGCGCTGCGGGCGGCATTGACCTGATTCGTATTGGCGCACCACTGCGCCCGGAGTTCGCGGCGTGGCGGTATGGCGACCAGTTCGGACGGCGACGTCGTAAGCGAATTGCGATGGCCGCAGTAGCCGTACCGGCAACAGCAGCGGCATTTGCGGCCGGCGCGAGCATGCTTGGTGTTGGCATCCTCACGAGCGCGGTGATCACTACAATCAAACGATTCGTCACAGAGCCCGACTACCGCCTGGGTGGCGACTCGGTGCACGGACGTCCCGGCACAGTGGTCGCGCGCGTGCGCAACGATCACGGCGAGGTGCTGCGCGTGGAACGACAGGATGCGCGCCGTTCATCACTGCTGCAACCACATGTGACGGGCGGTACGTTTGCGCTGTATCTCCACCATCACACTGAGAAACTGCGCGGAGGCCTGGGAGTTCCGTTTTATGCGGGTGAACAAGTGGTGCTTACGGGAACGTCCGCAGTGCGCGCCGCGCAGCAGTTATTGCCCGCCGTCAACCGATTTGGTGCGGGCAAATCGCACATCAGCGACGCGGTCTCGCTGATCGAATCGTCAGGTGGACCGGATCAACTGCTGCAGTCGGTCGCGTCACGACGTGGTCGTCGCGCCATCGATTGGCAGGAGGCATTCAATCTGGACCAGACCGTGCCTGAAGCAGAACGCGCACAATCGCTCCACAAGCTGCCGGCCACTGAACGACTTGCGCTGGAGATGGCGCTGCACGAAGAAGCAGAGCGACGCGCAATGGATGGCGAACTTGCAGCGCTTGAAGCTGCGTGGCGTGAGGCTGAGGAGATTGCGCGGATTGCGGATGCGCTATGAAGGCGCTGTGGCTCGCCGTGGAGGTGCTCTCACCGTCCACCGCGCGTCGCGACCGCTGGCGGAAGCGGCACATGTATCAGGCGTTCGGCGCGTCGGAGTATTAGATCGTGGATACCGACGCACGCGTGATTGAACGGTGGCGCCTAAACGATGAACGGCCGGAGGTGTGCAGCGACGCGCTCACGTGGGCGCTGGCCGGAGCACGCGCGCCGCTGACGATGGATCTGGTTGAGTTCTTTGCGAAGGTTGCCGGCGAGCGCGAATGAGGCCCACTGGTCCCCACCTTGGCTTGGGCCACCGTGCGGACACTGGCCTCACGGACCACGCGAACGCTGCGTAGATTCAGCATATGATCGCCACCACGCCCTCGCTCGCCGATGTCCAGGACCGGCTGACCAGCATCGAGTCGCAGATCCGTACGCTCGGCGTCAGGCGGCTGGCATTATTTGGTTCCGTACGCCGGAACGAAGCACACCCGGAGAGCGACGTCGATCTGCTTGTGGAGTTCGAACCTGATCAGAAATCGCTGGAGCATTTAGTCGCACTGGGAGAGCTGCTCGAATCGGTTTTGGAGCGACGCGTCGAGTTGGTCACGCTAGAGGGGCTATCTCCTTTTCTGAGGCCGCACATTATCGCCGACTCAGTGGATGTCCTACGAGCCGCGTGAGGTTCTCAGGCACATCCTCATTGAAGCGGACTTCCTCTCAGAGATTAGCGCTACGCTAACACGGGAGGCGCTTGATGAGGATCCAATCGTGCAACGTGCGATCGTGCGAAGTTTGGAGATCATCGGTGAGGCATCCAAGCGCGTTCCGCGTGACGTTCGCGAGGCAACTCCATCCGTACAATGGCGCGCGATGGCGGGCATGCGCGACCGATTGATTCACGACTACTTCGGCGTCGACCTCGACATCGTGTGGCGAGTACTTCAGACCAACATTCCACTGCTACAGCGGGAAGTCAGACGCATTCTGGAGTCTGCGTAGCGACTTTCGTGGTACGTGACGCGCCACCTTCGATCTGCCGGAACTCTTAGCGCTGGCGACTGCGGGCGGGAGTAAGACGCTATCGTATCAAGGTATAGGTTGATTCTTAGAGATGTTCTATCAAACTATCGGTTGACGATTGGGTATTACCAACTTGACGGCGTAGTAGATGACATCGCCGCGCGGTACCATCATCAGTTGGTGTTGATCCATCCGTGGCCGAATGGCAACGGACGGCACGCGCGACTAGCAGCGGATCTTGCGCTGCGTTCATGGGGCCGACCACGGTTCTCCTGGGGCGCCAATCAGCCGGTGCCCACAGCCACGCTTCGTGCCCTGTATATCGACGCGCTCCGACAGGCCGACGGGCATGACTACGCAGCACTCCGAATGTTCGTGCGCAGTTAATCGCGCGAAAGCAGTTGCATCCCCCTTCTTCACACTCCAGCCCACCACGCCATGCGCCTGCTCACCCTCCCCCGCCTCGCCACGCTCCTTGTCGCGATCGCCGTCGCCGCGCCCGCACACGCGCAGCAGCCCGCGCCACCGCTCGCTGCGCGCATCACGCTCGACGAAGCCAAGCGCGCCGTTGACGCCGCCGAGGCCGAAGCGGTGAAGAACGGATGGAAGCTCGTCTTCCTGATCACCGACGCCGACAACAAACCCATCTACCTGCGTCGCATGGATGGCGTGCCCCTGCGCAACTACGAAATCGCCGTGCAGAAAACGCACACCGCGATTACGTCAGGCATGCACACACTCGACTACGCAAACGCGGTGAAAGAGGGCAAGCGTCAACCCATTGAAGGCGCGACAAACTACGAGGGTGGTCTGTTGCTCCGTCGCGGCGGCGCGGTGATTGGTGCATTCAGTGCCAGTGGTGCGCGTGGCTCCGAAGACGCGTTGGCAGTCAAGGCCGGCATGGCGGTGATTGGCATAACGCCGTAAGGTTCCTGTCGTCTTTACCCTGCGCGGGTCCCGGATTCGGGTGATCTCCGCGCGCCCCATGAGTCGCCGTGAGCGCGAGGTGTACGCCAATGTCGAAACCGAAGAAGACTGACAAGCCCGCGCGCGTACGCGAAGTCGCGGCACCGATGCAAGCAGATGCGCCGACGTTCAGCTCCGAGGCAGACGAGCGCGACTTCTGGCAGACAGAAGACTCGATCGAATATGTGGATTGGTCGAACGCCAAACCCGTTCGCCTGCCCAACCTGAAGCCAAGCACCGCGACCATTTCGCTGCGCCTTCCCGAAGGCATGCTTGAAGAGCTCAAGGTACTCGCAAATCAGCGCGATGTGCCGTATCAGAGTTTGCTCAAGGTGTTCCTTGCTGATCGACTGGCCGCGGAACGCGCGAAGAAGCGGCGTGTTGTGAGCAACACGTAGCGGTCGACGCTCACGGCGTCTCCACCGTGCCGGCCCCCACCACCTGCATCCGCAACACGACTAACCGCTGCACATCCATCTCGTCGCGCGCCACGCCAACAATCAGTTCTTCACCCATCGCGCCGGCTCCCACGTCAATCGATGCGGGCCACGTGACACGACCAAACAACGCACCACGCGCGTCAAACACATCGGCTATCCGTCGAGCGCCCTCGGCAACACTGTGCTCCACCCAGAGCCGTCCGGCGTGATCAAAGTAGATCGTGCGCAGCGGCTGTTTGTGTGCCGGCACCGAGAACGGCAACTCGCGTCCCGCCATGTCGCGCGAACGCGCGATGTTCGAATCAGCACGTGCTTGTTCGGCGGGTGACAACATAACGCGCTCAGGTGTGACCGTAACGCGATGCATCAATGATCCGGCCGCATCGTACCGCTCAACAGTGGCGATGCTGCTCACAGCCCGCGCCCAATCGCCACCGTTCGCATGCGCCTGCAAAAAGCTCGGCGCGTACGGCTGATAGAAATAGCGCGTCTCGCCGCTGGCCATGGGCACAGCGAATTGTCCAATGCTATCCGCGGGTGGCTCAACCACTGCAACGCGCGCCGCAGGTGCGCTCGCGGCAACGGGCACCGTGAATCGCGTGAGGATCATGTCACCACCGGTCGCACTGGGCGCGAGTCCCAGGTGAATGAGTTGACCACTCGCGTCGAACGTTGGTGAAATGCCAGGGCCCTGCACGCCTTCGCTCAGCGTGAACGTACTCGTTGTCACGAGCGAATCACCCTGCACTGCAAAGCGCACGTAGCGGCCGTTGCCGTTGTCGCGCACCCAAATGACGCCATCGGGAGCGACACCGAGTCCGAACGCTCGGCGCAGCTCTCCTGGTCCGCTCCCCTCGCGGCCAGCGCGACTGAGAAAACGGCCGTCGGACGCAAACAGCCGCACTTCGTGATACACGTTGTCGAGCACGACAATCCGCCCACCTGGCACGAGCCCCACACCCGCAATCCGCGCGAACGCGTTGGGGCTGTCGTCACTCGCGCCGCCAATCGTTGCAACTTCCACGAGCTCGTATTGCGCGACAGCGGCGGGGCGGTCGGCGGCGGGGTCAGCGCACGCAACGGCCAACGCAAGCAGTGGCCATGCCGCCGCCTGGACGAGGGTGTTGCGCCGAGCTGCGGGACCGGCGAGCCGTTCGGTCTCGTCAGTATTGGACATTGGTCAAGATACTGCGCGTTCACCCTTGGCGACCCCCGTCACACCCCCGGGTATCGCCCGCCCCCCTGAGTCGTTATCTACCAGAGGGCGCCGGAGCCCGCTGCTGACTGCTGAGGCCGCCGTCTCGCGCCCGTGACCGCCGCACACACAGTCAATCCACACGATTTTCGGAGACGCACGTCGCGGCTCCGCACGGAGCGCCTATGCTCGCAGCGCTGGTCGTCTTGTTGTTGTTCATGGTGGTGCCCACAGCCGAAAGTGCGCCCGCGAATACCGCGGCGCTGAGTGTACCGGCCTCGATCGTGGCCAGTCCGGCTAACGGGTTGTACGAACGAGCCAAACTCTCCGGCATTATCAAACTGGAGGTGCTCGAAGCGGCGTACGAGCGCATTGAGGATCACGGACTCAACGTGACGACCGGCACGCTGGCGATCGCCGACATGAGTCAGCCCAGCACGGCCAAGCGGTTAGTGGTGATCGACCTGGCGTCGCAGCAAGTGGTGCTTCACACGTGGGTGGCGCACGGTCAGGGTTCGGGCGGCCTGATGGCCGAGAAGTTCAGCAACAGACACGACTCGCATCAAACCAGTCTCGGCCTGTACCGTGTGGGCGAGCGCATCACGAGCCCCAAGCACGGCGCGGCGCTTCTGCTGCAGGGACTGGACGCGGGTGTGAATGATCAAGCCCGCGCGCGGGAAGTGATCATTCACGGCGCCGACTACGTGAGCGAGCAGTTCATTGCACAAACCGGCCGGCTCGGACGCAGCTGGGGCTGCCCTGCTGTCCCCCGTGGCGAGATGACGCGCATGATCTCCGCACTTGCGAATGGTGGACTGTTGTTTGTGCATGCGTAGTACGCGTAGTGACGGTACTGTGCGTCGCGAATGGTAGCACCCGCACGTCTCGGCAAAGTCTAAGCGCGGGATACGGGGCGCCGCCCGATTCGCAGTGCTTCTTTCGTGACATTCACACGCTCCGCTGCACGCGCGACTTCTAACGTCGTGCTCGGGAACTTGTATCCCACATGCTCTCCGAGCCAGGTCAACACGTCGGAGAGGTGCCAGAGCGACAGCGTGCCCGCGTGTATGGGCGCCGGCAACGTTCCAGCATGTGTGAGCATCAGCTTCCGAATATTCTGACGCGTCACGCCGGTGATTTGTGCAACGTCGGTGATGCCAACGAGATCAGGCGCCGCCTCAATCAGTGCAGCATCGGGCAAGGCACGCTTTACGTCGGCAATAGCACTCTTGATGGCGGCCTGCGCGTTGGGCGCGTCGCGGATAAACTCCAGCGAAACACGCCCGGGTTGGCCCAGGCCAACGAGCGCATCATCGCAGCCAGCGCTGCCGAGCTGTTCTACCAGCGCGTCAGGATCGACGAACGCGTTGCCCAGCTGGTAGATGAGTGTGAATGTGTACTCCATGGTCGCACCGTTCCTGGGCATCACGTTCGCGAATCATTCTTCAACACACAGTTGTCGACGACACGCCGCAACTGGCGCGCGTGATTTTTCGCATTTCGCGGGGTACTCCAGATACTGGCAATGCAGATGCGATCGACGACCCATGACGCAGCTTTAGTATCATTGCGAGAAGTTGGGTTGTCAAGTGACAACCCGACCAAAAGGGATCAAGCGCGACACACAACTTGGGCGACACTCCTTTACTTTTCGGTATGCGCAAACTGACTGTCCACGCCGCCGTGGGCACCACGATACTCGCCTCGCTGCTGCTGTCGCCGAACCTTGCGGCGTCGCAGAACGCCATCTCACCGGCGAACGCCACGAACGCACTCACGGACACCAACACCCTTCCCTTCAAGGTCGGCGAAAAGTTTGATTTTCGCCTGCAGGTGAAGTGGGGGTTCATCAGCGGCAGTGGCAACGCGTCACTCGCCGTGGAAGCGCTCGAGCGCGTGCACGGACATCAAACGCTCAAGCTCGCGTTTCGCACGCGTGGCAGCGTAGCGGTGTTTGGCATTAACGATGTGCAGCGCTCCTGGCTCGACACGCGCGCAGGTTTTGCACGACGTTTTGAACAGAAGCTGGATCAGACCGGATACGAGCGCGACAAAACGTACGACTTTCTGCCAGAGCAGATGCAGTACGTGAACATTGCCAATCCCGCCGACAGCGGCACGCTCGCGTCGAACATTCCGCTCGACGACGTGTCGTTCATTTATTTCATTCGCACGTTGCCACTCAAGGTGGGTGACGTGTACACCGCCTCGCGTTACTTCAAGGCCGACGGCAATCCCGTGTCGGTGCGTGTACTGCGCACCGAACGCATCACGGTGCCGGCGGGCAGCTTTAATGCGGTCGTGGTGAAGCCGATCATTCGTACCAAGGGGCTGTTCAGCGAGGGCGGCGACGCGGAGGTATGGTTTTCCGATGACCCGCGACACATCCCGCTGCGCGTACGTGCCAAGGTGAGCGTGGCCACGCTGACGATGGAACTGCAGACCATGAACGTGCCCTAGAGAACGGGAGACGATCAGCAAACGGGGATGACACCATGTGATGTCATCCCCGTTTGTGTGTGCATCCGTTACCGCGTGATCAGCTGATCGTTGGGATAAAGAACGGCTGCACGATGGCCACCACATCGGCACGATCCAACGGTTCGTCAAACGCTTCCTGCGCCGCTTCTGCACCAAAGGTCGCACCTGCCAGTGCGCTCACGTTTACGCCGGCATGAATGATGTTTGACTCCGACGGCGCACTTGCACCGGCACCGTACATTTTGTCAAACGCCTGACCCACAACCGTAGGATTCAGCGTGCCGAGTGTTGTGCCACCAGCGGCCGCACGTTCGCCACCGCGTACAGTGCCGCTCCAACGAACATCGTTTGGCGCACCAGCCGCGGCACGACGCATGCGCCGAATGCGCGCCGCATGTCGTGCTTCCACAGAGTGAATGCGCAGCGCTGCTTCGAGGATCGCGGAGTTCGACATCAAGTTCGCCGCCTGCCCCTTGTACGCACGAACGCCGGTGTCTTCCACTCCCTGCGCGACCTGCAGCAGGAACGCCAGATTGGTGGTCGCCTCGGCAAACGGGCCACCACCAGTGGCGCTGCGATTGCCCGTGAAATCAAAGCTCGCCGCCGTCAAGTTGAACACGTTGGTCGCACCGGTCGCGAGCAAGGTGGCCACGTGGGCGGCTTCGTGCTTCTGAATCTGCTGCAGCGTTGCCACGGCACCGGGAACAGCGGCCGCGAGTGCACGAACCGGCGCGAACGCGGTGTTCAACGCCGCGACCGCACTCGTACCAAGCACCGCCTTGTAGAACTCGTTTTCAAAGATCTCCAGCGCCAATGCAAAATCGAGCACGCCTTTGATGTTCGCGGGCAATGTGCCCTGCGCGTATACATCGCGACTCAACGCGGCCATCGCCACCGGAATCGATCCGAGCGCGAGTGCGGCGGTCAATGCAGAGGACGTGGACGCGCCGCGTGCAACTTCATCGGCGCGAACAGCAACGTCAGACGCGATCTCTGGATCGACGCCGTCGAGAATCGTGGTGTTTGTGGTCATGCGGAATATCTCCTGGTCGGTGACGATGTTCACGTGGGCGTGGGTGCGGTCTGATCGGGCGTGCGACGGCTCTGATTCGGAAGCGTGCCGATCGACAGCGCGCTCGTCACCACATTGAGACCACCCACAGCCGTCAGCGTCGTATCGGGCTCGGCCTTTACATCAAGACCACTCGCATTCACCACATCATCGCCCGCGAACAGGCGGCCGTTGTTGCCATCGCGGATATCGCGAATGGCCGCTGAGTGTCGCGCTTCCACTGACACGATCTTTCCCGCCACCAGCAGATTCGCCGCGCTGGTGAGATACTTGCCGGCGCCGTTGTACGCGGCCACGCCCGTGTCTTCCAGCAACTGCGAGGTACTGAGCAGCACCGCACGGCTCGCGGTGAGCGTGCCAACCGTTGTGGTGTTGAAGACAATGTTTGGAATCGCCGCCGAGCCGAGCACTTGTTTGAGAAACTCGCGGTGAATCACCTCGTGCTTTTGCAAATCGCTCAACACTTCCTGCTCGGCGACTGAGAGCGCCGCAAAGCCGGCTGACGTAATTGCACTCGTATAGTACGCCGCTTCGAGCTGCTCGAGCGCGTACGCGTAGTTCAGAATGCCCGTGTCGGTGGAGAGATCCAGACGATACGGTGATGTGGTGGGAGGATTCGTGATGTCTTCCCCGTCGTCTCCGCACGCGGCAAACATGGACGGCAGCAGTACCACAACGCCGCCCAATCCCAGCACTTGCAGGAAGGAGCGGCGTGACGTGCTGACCAGCAGTTGATCGCCTCTGGTAAAGAGGACTTCGCGTTCGTTCGCCATCGAGGTGGTGCTCCAGTCGTCGGGCCAGCCAATGACACCACGCAGACGGGCTGACGAACGTCGGCGCAGATACTCTCACGCCAACCTAGGTGGAACCGCGTGCGCATTACTATCGACCGAGGGAGCTACTCATTGTGTGCAATACGATATGGTGACGCGAGTTACGAACGCCCCGCATCATCGGCCGGCGAAAGGCTCACTTCGCAATCGGTAACGCGTATCACATTTCCCCGTATCGCCTGCACTCGTGGGTCGTTATGTACCCGTGGGCACCAGAACTCAGCGTGCGCGTTCACCAAACGGCATGGATGAGGAAGAGCTCATGCTGCAAACGTAACTAGCCCTCGGTCAAGGCACCGGATGATGTCCCCTCTCGCCAATGGCGGCCTGAAGTTTGTGCATGCGTCGTAACGCACGAGGAATCGCAGGTCGCCGTGTGAGACTGGTGAGCACGGTACGAGCGTCGCGCGGCACCATGTTCGCGGTGCTCGCGGCGCTAGTCATCACCGGCTGCTCACGCGACAAGCCCGCACCGGCCACCAACGTGGACGATATCGCGTCGGTGTTCGAGACAGACGTGCCCTACAGCGCGCAACGGCTCGATACCACATCGCTGCGCACGTTTATTGAGCGCCATCCTGACTTTCGTGCCGATTCCACGCGTCTCGCCGACTTTTATACGCGACGCGACATGCAGTTCGCGTGGTATGTACGCGATTCGCTGAGCGAAAATGCCATGGCATTCATCGCGCTCGGCGATCTGTCCGCGTACGCTGACAGCGTGGGCGCAGTGGTGTGCGACGGCTGCGCCGCAGATGTTGAGCTGCGACTCACGGCGGAGTTCTTCCGCTTCGCCGAACGCAACTACAATGGCAACTTTCGCGGCAATACGCGTGATCTGAACTGGTTCATTCCGCGCGCGAAGAAAGACATTGCGAAGTTCATGGACTCGCTGGCCGTGGGGGCGATGGATCTCGCGGCGTACGAACCCACCCATCCGCAGTATCCGCTCTTGCGCGATGCACTGCGTCGCCTGCGCCCCATATCGGCGCTGCCATGGCCTGAGCTCGCGCTGCCGGCGAAAACACGCAGCATCAAGCCGGGTGATACCGCACTCGTGATTCCGGCGATTCGCGAACGCATGCGGTTGCTCGGTGATCTTACCGGCACCGATACGTCGACCATATACGACAGTGCGTTGGTGCGCGCGGTACAACTCACACAGTCGCGACACGGGCTCGATCCCGACGGCGTCATCGGTGCGGGATATGTTCGCGCGTTGAACGTGTCGCCCGCGACACGCATGCGCACATTGCTGGTGAATATGGAGCGACTGCGGTGGGTGCCCGAGGTGCAGGCACCCAATGCGCTCGTGGTCAATATTCCGGATTACAAACTCACCGTGTTCGAAGATGACCGTGAGGTCATGAACATGCGCGTTGTGGCCGGCGCCGAAGCCACCAGCACGGTGATTTTTTCGTCGATCCTGAAAACGGTGGTGATGAGCCCCACCTGGACGGTGCCGGAGAGCATCACCAGCCGCGAAATTCTGCCGGCGATTGCGCGTGACCCCGAGTATCTCCGCAAGAACAACATGGAGATCATTGGCGGTACGGAGGCCTTGCCGGTGGTTCGCCAGATGCCGGGCCCGAACAACGCGTTAGGTCGTGTGAAATTTCTGTTCCCGAACAGTTATCTCATTTACATGCACGACACGCCCAGCCAGGCGAACTTTGCGCGCGATCAGCGTGCGTTCAGCCACGGCTGTATCCGGCTCAGTGAACCGCGCAAACTCGCCGAGTATTTGCTGCGCAACGATTCAGCGTGGCCGGCGGAACGTATTCGTGAGGTCATGCTGAGTGGCACCGAAACGGCGGTGCAGCTCACCGATGCACGGCCGGTGCTGATTGAGTACTTCACGTCGTGGGTGGATCGTGCGGGGCAGCTGCACTTTCGTGATGACGTGTATGGGCATGACGCTCGCCTGGCGACGGAGCTGTTTCGGTAACAGCGGTGCGTATCGCCGGCGGCCGACAGAGATCGGAACTGCATAACGCAGAGTCGCAGAGTCGCAGAGGCTGCCTGTTCACGCGGAATCGCGGCCCAACACACTCAAAAAAAGTGCAACGCCGCAGTGCGAAGTCGTCGCCTGACGTCGCATGCGGTCTCTGCGCCTCTGCGTCTCTGTGTCAAATGCTGTTCCGATCCCGCACGCCGCAGCGAACTCGCGGTTCCGTGAACTGCATTTACCAGGAGTCGCGGAGGCACGGAGTACCGCGCGCATTCGCGACTCCGTGGTGAAAGCAGTTGCAGTCAGCCCTAGACCGTCACCCCGCACCGAGCACCCGCCGCACTGCATCTATAACAAGCGCCGGCCGCTCCTCGGGCAGCAGATGCCCCGCCCCCGGCACCCTCACCAACTCGGCCGTCGGTATCCGCTCGAGCTGCCGCGCCAGCGCCTCGGTGGGCACCCACTTGTCGTTATCCCCCGCGTACGCCGTGAACGGCACTGCAAGCGACACCGCGTCCCGCCCGAGCTGCGGCAGGTTCCAGCGGTTCATCATGCCGAGTGCCGCCGCGCAGTGGGACGGCATGGCGAAGAGCGTGGCGTAGCGGGCGAGTTGGTCGGCGGTGAGCGTGGCGCCGCTGGAGGCGAGCATCTGATGCGCCACCCCGCCCTGCTGCGCCACCCAGGCCGCGCCGCGGGCCAGCCAGGACGATTCCACAAAAAAACTGGTAAAGGGCGCCAGGATGTCCACCCAGAAGTCCGGCGGCGGAATCAATGCAGGGTTGAGACCAACTATGGCCCGAGGCGTCACCAAACCGTCAATGGTCATGCGCAGGGCCACCGCGGCGCCGGCCGAATGCCCCACGATGACGTGCGGTGTGCACTGTAATGAAGAGAGCAGCGCGGAAACGGCCGCGGACATGCCCGGCAGTGACAGGGGATTGGCCGTGTCGGCCTCACGGCTTGCGGCCGCCGCGCCCGCCGGTAGCATCGCACTGAAGCCGTGTCCGGGCAGGTCGGGCGCGACCACCAGCGCGCTTTTGGCCAGCTCCGGCAGTACGTCGGCCCACTCATGCGTGCTGCCGCCCGTGCCGTGGAGCAGCAGCACGATCGGCCGAGCCGCGTCAACCTCGCCGGCGATTTGCACGTGCCAGTCCACGCCACCGGCCATTTGCCGCCTGCTATGGCGCGAATTCGGCCAATTAGTCGGAATTGTTGCGGTCATAGGATGGTCGAACGTGACACTTGGAAGAAAAGTTGCGAAAAAGCGTAAATAAAACTTGACGGTTTCGAGTGTAACGCACAGTTTACAGCCTGTTGGAACAGGTCACAGGCGGTCCCGCTTCGAGGGGCTCCTACCCGTGCCGCGAGGGATGTCGCGGCAGTCTCGTCCCAATTGGGAGGAACGATGATCGAGAACAAAGGCGGCATGAATGATGAAGAGGCCCGTGCGTTCCACGGCTATTTCATCATGGGAATGTCAGCATTCGTGCTGACCGCAGTTGGCGCGCATTTGCTGGCGTGGGGCTGGCGTCCGTGGCTCTGAGTTGAGCCCTTTTCCTTCCCTTCTCAGCTTGTAAAAGGAGCATTGTATGCATCGCCTCTGGGTGGGGCTCGATCCCCACATCGTATTATCAGTGCTAGGCTCGTTCATCGCCGGCACCGTGCTCGTCATTCACCTCTTTGCCTTCCGGGTTGTTGATTATCCGGGTAGCACCATCGCAAAGTATTCATCGTCGGCAGCAGCCACCCGCTAGGGAGAAGCCATGCATAGAATTTGGCTGGCATTCGACCCGCGACGCGTGATGATAGCGCTCTTTGGCTTCCTTGGCCTTTTGGCGTTCATCATTCACTTCATCCTGCTCGGATCGCAGCGTTACTCGTGGATTGACAACGGAACGCTGACGGCCTCGGAGGCACCCATCGGGGGCTCCGCAGTGTCTGCAGCGGCTGAAATGTCGCCGCTTCCGCCGGGGCGCTAAGCCCAGCAGTTGCGTCCGCGGGGCGGGACCGGGCATCGGCCGTGTCTGGCCGATCCCGGTTCCCGCGCCCACGGTACCCCTTCTACATCGTTTCTTCCCATGCCGCACGCGCGCCTGTTGCACGCCTCGGAGACATAGTCCATGGCGACCCTGAGTTTCGAACGTAAATATCGAGTCCGCGGTGGAACGCTGATCGGCGGAGATCTTTTTGATTTCTGGTTCGGTCCGTTCTATGTGGGCTTCTTTGGTGTCACAACGATTTTCTTTGCCGTGCTTGGCACGCTCCTGCTGGTGTGGGGAGCAGCCATGGGCCCGACGTGGAATCTGTGGCAGATCAACATCGCGCCCCCCGACATCTCATATGGTCTGAGTTTCGCGCCACTCGCTGAAGGCGGGTTGTGGCAACTCGTGACCGTCTGCGCAATCGGCGCCTTCTTCAGTTGGGCGCTGCGACAAGCTGAAATCAGTCGCAAGCTTGGCATGGGCATGCACATCCCCTGGGCCTACGGCGCGGCAGTCTTCGCGTACGTCACGCTGGTGGTGTTCCGCCCGATGCTGCTCGGTGCCTGGGGACACGGTTTCCCGTACGGCATTTTCTCGCACCTCGATTGGGTGTCGAACGTGGGGTATCAGTACCTCCACTTCCACTACAATCCGGCGCACATGATCGCCATCACCTTCTTCTTCACCAACTGCCTCGCGCTCGCGATGCACGGATCATTGATCCTGTCGGTGACGAATCCCAAGAAGGGTGAGCCGGTGAAAACCAGCGAACATGAGAACGTCTTTTTCCGCGACCTGGTCGGCTACTCGATCGGCGCGGTCGGCATTCACCGGCTCGGTCTGTTCCTCGCGGTGAGTGCATCGATCTGGAGCGCGATCTGCATCATTATCTCTGGTCCCTTCTGGACGAAGGGCTGGCCGGAGTGGTGGAGCTGGTGGCTCAACCTTCCCATTTGGCCTGGCGCCTGAGGCTCTGAATCATGCTTGAGTATCAGAATCTCTTCACACGCGTTCAGGTCCGACACGCTCCCGATCCCGGTTTACCGGTCGACACGGGCATCACCGGCGCGCGATACGGTAAAGGGTGGATGTTATCCCTCGCCGGACGCATCGGTGACGCGCAGATCGGTCCGATCTATTTCGGCTGGGCAGGCATTGCGTCACTGGTCTTCGGATTCCTCGCGTTCGAGATCATTGGTCTGAACATGATGGCGTCGGTGGGCTGGGATCCCGTCGAGTTCATTCGCCAACTCCCGTGGCTCGCGCTTGAGCCACCCTCACCGGTGTACGGGCTGCGCTTGCCGCCGCTCGCCGAAGGTGGTTGGTACTTGATGGCGGGTTTCTTCCTTACCGTCAGCATTCTGCTCTGGTGGGTTCGCACGTATCAGCGCGCACGCGCACTCGGCATGGGAACACATCTGCCGTGGGCCTTTGCCTCGGCGATCTTCCTCTACCTGTCGTTCTTCTTCCAGCCATTGCTGGTGGGAAGCTGGAGCGAGATGGTGCCCTTCGGCATCTTCCCGCATCTCGACTGGACGAGCGCGTTCTCGATTCGCTACGGCAACCTGTACTACAATCCGTTCCACGCGCTGTCGATTGTGTTCCTGTATGGCAGTGCGGTGCTCTTCGCCATGCACGGCGCCACGATTCTCGCCGTCGCCCGCATGGGTGGTGAACGCGAAATCGAGCAGATCACCGATCGCGGAACCGCGGCCGAACGCTCGATGTTGTTCTGGAGATGGACGATGGGCTTCAACGCCACGATGGAGTCGATCCATCGCTGGGCCTGGTGGTTCGCCGTTCTCACCACGTTCACGGGCGGCATTGGCATCTTGTTGACGGGCACGGTGGTCGACAACTGGTACCTCTGGGGACAAAAGCACGGACTGGTGGCGTCGTATCCGGCGCAGAACACGCTCACACCAGATCAGGCCGAGTTCCTGCGCGGTCGCTATCAGGGCACGTCGCCTGACAGCTTCCCGAAGTACCTCGCGCCGGCCGCTGGAATGGCGCCCATGATGGACAGCATGATGATGGATAGCACCATGATGGACAGCACCGCGGTCGATAGCACACAGGCCGACACCATGGCCGTACCGGCAGCAACACCGCCCGTTACACCACCGGTGACGCCGCCTGAGTTATTCGAAGGCGATGCCCCGACCTCGACATCGAGGAAGAACTGATGAGTGCTGGAAACGCACGCGTGCTCACCGTTGCCACATTGTTGGCAACGGTTGGCCTCAGTGGCTGCGACCTTGGCAAGAAGGAAGCCGTGCAGGTTGGCTTCCGCGGGACCGCCATGGAGCAGACGTACGACATGGGGAAAGTGGACGCGAAGTACGCGAGCGTCGCGATTCCTGAAGTGTTACCACCGGCTGGTGCGTCGCCTCCGGGTCCGCTGCCGTGGCAGAACGTGCAGGTGCTCAACGATATCTCGGTGGCCGAGTTCAATCGCACGATGATTGCGATGAGTACGTGGGTCGCCGGTACCGGTAACTGCGCGTATTGCCACAACCTGGCGGCATTTGCATCGGACACGCTGGCAACGGGTGAGCCGATCTACACCAAGATCGTCGCGCGTCGCATGTTGCAGATGACACGGCACATCAACTCGCAGTATCCCGAGCATGTGAAGAACACCGGTGTCACCTGCTACACGTGCCACATGGGCAAGCCGCTGCCGAATGGCTTGTGGTTCTACGCCAGTCAGAATGATTACCTGCGTCACTATCTCGATCGTGATGGTGCGCGCGTGATCTCCAAGACGATTGAGCCGAACAACAACAATCGTTCGTCGGTCAAGCAGACGGAGTGGACGTACGCGCTGATGATTTCACAGTCGAAGTCGCTGGGCGTCAACTGCACCTACTGCCACAACTCACGCGCGTTCTCCAGCTGGACCGAAGCGCCGCCGGCACGTGTGACGGCGTTCCACGGTATCCAGATGATGCGCGACGTGAACACGAACTTCCTGGCGTCACTGGAACCGGTATATCCGGCGGTGCGTCTGGGGCCCATGGGTGACGCACCCAAGGCGCAGTGCATCACGTGCCACAACGGGGCCTACAAGCCGCTGTATGGTGCGCAGATGGCCAAGGACTACCCGGCCATGTGGGGACGTGCTGATTGGAACGGCGTGCCCTTCCCGGGCATCTACACCGCGCCGGTGGTCACGGATAGCATGGCCGCGACGGATTCAACCGCTGGCGCAGTCACTGCCCCGGCCGTGGTTCCGCCCGCTGGAGCAACCGGAGCGGCGCCGCCTGCGAAGGCTGGGACATCGCAGCGCTAACGCACCGTTGTCGTGGTGAGAACGCCCCGTGGTGCTTCGGCATCACGGGGCGCTTTGCATTGGCGTATGATTGTTCTCCGGCGTTCGGGGACCCCCGGCACGTACCGCGTGTTAAATCCGGGAAACCCGAAACCCTCGTACGCGTGTTGGGCGTTTATCCGGTTGTGCGCTGCGAATCGTCCGCGCGTCGCGTTGCTTACGCGATCCTACTTTGTCCGCCTTTCCCCGGAGCCGTCCTGTGACGACCCGTCGCCTGCCCGTCTATATCCTCGCCGACGTTTCCGGCTCCATGCAGGGAACGCCCATTGAATCCGTCAAGTCCGGCATTCGCCAGCTGCATCGCGATCTGCTCGGCGATCCGCAGGCCATTGAGAGTGCATATCTCTCGATCATCACGTTCGGCAACAGCGCACAGCAGGCGGTGCCGCTCACCGAAGTGGCGATGTTCAATCCGCCCGATCTGACCGCCAATGGCACCACCAACTTTGGTGATGGCCTGCGCATGCTGATCGAAAGTTTTGATCGCGAGCTCGTGCGCACCACCGCCGATGTAAAGGGCGACTGGCGTCCGCTCGTGTTCATCTTGTCTGACGGTGCCCCAACCGATGTGGAGTGGCCGATGTACGCGCAGCAGCTGCGTGAGCGTCGCCCCGCCAACATCATTGCCGTGGCGTGCGGTGATCAGGCCGATGTGAATGTGCTCAAGCAGGTCACCGAGAATGTGATTCTCATGCAGGAGATGTCGCCGGATGCGTTCCGTGCGTTCTTCAGCTTTGTGTCGGCCTCGGTGAAGCAGACGTCGCAGAAGGTGGGCGCGGTCGCCGATGGCAGCGCGATTACCCTGCCCCCGCCACCGCCTGGCATCACGATCGTTCCGTGAGTGATGCGGATGCGTTGGCGAAACAGAGCGATGATATAGGCACGTCAGCCGCGAGTGCGACAAGCGCGATCACGAACGCAGCAGCGGCTGCCGAACCGATTGCCGAGCCGCCGTTGCCGAAACCGGCCACGTGGACCGTGCGGGCACCGATTGATGCGTGGTGTCCGCCAGAAATCGAACAGGCCCTCGTCGCGGTGCTGGGCGCGGAAGAGCGCGCGCGCCTGTTCGCGAGGCGTGATGCGGTCGCGGCGCATGCAACCGATGAGGTGAATGAGCGCAGCCACTCGCACACGGAACATGTGCGTACTGCCGAATGGCAGGCGGTTGCGGCAGCACGTCGCGGCCGTCGGCATGCGCACGTGGGCAGCTGGTGTGAAGACGCGAGTTTTTGTGCGCTCACCGCTGAGCGTGGTGTGCTGGTAGTTGGTGATGGCGCGGGCTCAGCGGCGTGGAGCCGGCTGGGCAGCGCAATCGCCGTAGACGCGGTTGGCCTCGCGCTGCGTGATGCAGCGGCGCTCAACGAAGAAACCATGTTGCTCGCGATCTCCGACGCAGTGACGTTGCTGCGCGCGTGCGCGGATGCCATGAAGGTGTCGCCGCGCCTGTTGCGCACCACACTGCTCGCGGTTGCGTGGGAACGCGCGGCCGACGGCGGCGTGCGCGTGGTCACCTCGCAAGTGGGCGACGGCATGCTCGTGCTCGCACATCAGGACGGGCGTATCACACAACCCTCGGTGGGTGATGCCGGCGAATGGTCGGGCGAAGTGCACTGCTTTTTGCCAGACGAAGAAACCATGTCGCGCGCGCGTGCGGCCACGCGTTCATACCTAGTGCCCGACCTCGCGGCGGTATTGTTGGTGACCGACGGCGTGGAAGACGCGCTCTATCCGTTTGCACGTCACGCTCCGGCGCTGCTGTCGCAGCTTGTGCACGGTGTGCAGCATCCACTCACAGGACTGACCGCGCAGTCACTGATGCCGGCGGTGTTCACCGCGGCTGATCCGGGTTCCGCACTGCTCGACTGGCTCGGCTTTGAAAAGCGCGGCGAGAACGATGACCGCACGCTGGCCGTGGCCCTGCACCACTCCGCCTCACACTCGATCGCACCATGGGCACCGTCAACGTCCGCCTGACCGACGGGCGCACGCTGCAGCTCGACGATACACCCGTTGGCAGCGGCGCCGAAAAGCGTGTGTTTCTCACGCGTGATCGTCAGTACGCCGTAGGATTTTTCTTTGGCCATCTGGCCGATCGGCGCGAACGTGTTGATCGACTCACACGCATTATCGCCACCTACAACCCGACTCTCGGCGCCAAAGGCGAATACTGGACACCGTATTTCTGCTGGCCGGTGGCCATGGTGGAAGGGGTGAACGCGGTGCCGCAGGAGTTCGCGCGACGACAGCAACTCGTGTGGCCGCCGCTCGGTGTGGTCACGCCGGTGTATCGCAACACATTCTACTTTCGCGACCGCTTTGGCTCGCGTCAGGAAAAAGAAGTGAAGTGGTTTACCGGCGGCAAAGCGTCGCATTTTGTGCCGCAGGAAGAACAGGGCAACCTGCTCACACGCATGCAGGTCGCGGTGCGGCTCACACGTG
Organism: Gemmatimonadaceae bacterium; assembly: GCA_051859245.1. Classification (GTDB taxonomy): domain Bacteria; phylum Gemmatimonadota; class Gemmatimonadetes; order Gemmatimonadales; family Gemmatimonadaceae; genus JAABRT01. Next base: position 466,335 of record JBHYGA010000005.1, on the reverse strand, counting down.
CGATTCGTCGCATGCACTTTGCCGGACTTGCGCACAGCGATTTGTCAAACAAAAACGTGCTCGTTGATCCCAAAGGTGGCGACGCGTGCGTGATTGACATTGACTCGCTGGTGGTGCCGGGCATTGCACCGCCATCGGTGCTCGGAACGCCCGGATACATTGCGCCCGAAGTGCTCGCTGGGAAAGCGGTGCCAAGCATTGCCACCGATCGACATGCACTCGCGGTGCTGTTGTATCAGCTGTTGCTGCAGCGTCATCCACTGCAAGGCACGCGCGTAAACAGTTCGCGTTCGGCCGAAGAAGATGAAACGTTGAGCATGGGTGCGCGGGCGTTGTTTGTGGAGCATCCAACCGATCGCAGCAATCCGCCGTCCAAGCCAATCACCGTCCCGTACACGCGCTTGGGTCCGTTTCTCGCGCCGCTCTTTGAAAAGAGTTTTGTGCACGGGTTGCATCATCCGAACAAGCGTGCGGATGCGGCTGAGTGGGAGGGCGCGCTGTATCACACCATGAACATGCTCGCGCCTACCACCTCTGGCCGAAAGTGGGTGGTGGCTGGCCCGGGCCTGCACAACAAGTGCGCGTGGTCTGGCGAGCATATTGCCGGTCCGCTGCCGTACGCGCGTGTGTGGCGTGATACGGGCAACGGTCTGGTTGACGAGAAGCTCACGTTCACGTTCTTTCACCATCTGATCCTGCATCAGTGGCATTTGCGCAGCAGTGTGTCGCCCAACGAGCACGCCGACCGCGCGCCGCAGGCGTACATTGCGCAGCACGGTGGCAAGTGGTGGCTGGTGAATCTTTCGCACACGCCCATGCATGTGATTGACGGACCACGCATCGGACACAACGAGCAGGTGGAGCTCGTACCGGGGCTCGCACTGCGTGCCGGTGACGACGTGCCGGCGCGTGTGTTGCGCATAGACTTTTTGCGCTGAGCCGAGCGTCGCGTGTCTGCACCGTTCGGCGATGGACAGGGTCGGCCCGCATCGGTGCACGCCGTGGCGGCCGACGCGCTGGCGTCGCTGCTTGCACAAGGCGAAACGTGGCCGCCGTCGGCACCACAGCGATTTCGGAACCTGTTGCTCGATGCGTGCGGCAGTGATCATCGCGCGCTGATCGATTTGCTGCTGCGCGTCGGCCGTCATGGCCTGGTAGATGCACTGCACGCGCTCGGCACGGTGCGTACATCGGAATGGCCTGCACGTCGCACCACGCTGGTCTCGATGGTGGTGGGCGAGCTGTTTGTAAACGCAGACATTGCCACGTGGGCGGTAGACGCGTGGGCGGTCGCGCTTGGTGTTGTCCCGCGTGATGCCGCCAATGCACTGCGCGCGGAGTATGCGGCGCGCGCCGCGAGTGCGAGCGCACGAGTGGAGCGTGTGACAACGCCGCGGGCGCGCAGTAGCAGTGGTGCGCGAGGCACGCCAACACCGGGTGTGAAAGCGCCAACGGCTGCGGCGACCTATGTGCCAGGTGCGCCATCATGGGCTGGTGGTCCGCCGGCACCGCGCGTTGGTGCGTGGGTGCGTGGTGCACCGGCCGCCGGTGCACCACGGTGGCGTGTGCCGGGTGCGGGTGCGGGTGCGGCAAGTGCGAGCGGCAGTACGATACATCCGCCGAATTTTGCCGGGTTCTTCGTGGCGATGTGTGTCTTTGGTGTGTTCTTTCTTGGGTTTGTGATGACGGCGCGGTCGATGTCGGAGCCCATCGCGTCGGCCGCGCAGGTTGCACTGCGCGCTGTTGATTCGGCGTTGCTGACGGCGCCAGGAGCTTCGGTTGATGCGACCACGGTTGCGACCGATTCGTCGGCACGCGGTGCTGATTCTGCGGCGGCTGTTGTTGATTCGGCGGCGCGCACTGTTGATTCGGCGGCGCGCACCGTTGATTCGGCGCCGCGCGTGGTGGCTGATATGGCGGCGGCGCGTCAACCGGTCAACGCCGAGGGCGCGCCGGTGTTGAGCGCAGAGGCGTATCACACCACGCCAATGAACGCACCGGTCCCGTCCCTCGCTGGCCGCTACCGCGTTGAACGCCGCATTCTCGCCGTGAATGGCAGCGCCATGTGTACACCGGTGGCTGATGCGCTGCAGAATGCTGACGCGGTGAGCGACGAAGAGTTTACGCAAACCGCGGACACCCGTGAGTTCCAACTCGTCTCGCGTCCTGGTGTGCACGGCATGCTGCAGGGTGACGGCACATTTGCCACCGCACCGCACAGCGGTACGCACGACGGTGTGCGCTACAACTTTCGCATGATCGGCCGCACCACACCAACCGGTTTTGTGGCGCGCACCTACACGGAAACGGAGGCGGTCATTCGCTACCGCCGCACGCAGCGCTGCATGGTGATCGCGGATCTGATCGGCGCGCGGCGCTGAATACCATGCGCCTGTTCGTCACCCGAATATGCGCGATCGTGGACCCTGAGCCCGCCCTGTGGCGTTTAACGAGCAACGCCTGAACCCATGACTACCGTGCTCACCGATACCCGCCGCGCCATGCGCGACGCGCTGCACCGCCTTGTGCGTGGTGCAGACGATTGGGCACAGCCGTCACTCGATGTGTTTCGCAATCGCTTGCTCGACGAAGTGGGCAGTGACGCGCGTCCGCTCGCCAACGTGCTCATGGAAGCGATTGAGCGCGGTGTGTTGTACACGCTGCCGCGCACCAAACTCGATCCGGCGCAGTGGAGCGCCAAGAGCGCGCCGCTCATCAACTCGTGGATTGCCGATCGTTTTCTGCAACCCGAAGTTGCGCGCTGGGCCATTGAAGCGTGGGGCTATGCGTTTGGTTGTATTGAAGCGTCGCACCTCACGGCGTTTGTTGATCAGCCCAAACCGCCGGCGCCGTCGTGGAATCCAACCGCGAACACAAACGCTGGTTCGGCCTACGCACTGCCGCCGCTTCCACCGCCGCGCACACCGGCACGAAGCAACAGCGGTTTTGCCGCGCCGCCGTCAACCGGCAATGTGTGGCGGACGGGTGCACGGTCCGCTTCACCGCCGCTCGTTGGTGGTCGTGCATTGCCGCGCGCGATTCCAGGATCACGTATTGGCCCCGCGCGCGGTGGCTCATCGAGTTGGGCGATCACCGCCGCACCGAATGTTGCCAAGCTCACCGCACTGATCGCGGTGGGTGCGTACATCAGCATTTTTTATCAGGCCGCCGGCCGCAGTCGACTCGCCGCGCAGCGCGAGGCGGCACGCATGGCGGAGATTGATCGCGCCATCGCGCGTGATCCGAAGGCCGTTCGCATCAGCGCGCCGCTGGACACGGCGTCTGTTGCCGACACGAGCCTGCTGGGCGCCAACACTCCGGAGATCCCAACGGTGTATACCGTGACCGATGCGGCGCGCCGGAACGCCCCTCCGGCAACCGCGCCGCAGTCGACCGGCGCAACGGACGGCATTGGCGTGGGTGGTCGGGCCACGCGCGTGCCGCTCGCGCCTGGATCCGGCGTGGCCCCGTCGCTCGCCATGACACGCTTGCCCGCCGAGGGCGCGACGGGCAACGCGTACATCGAGCTCACCGAACGGTCAAACGTGCGCGGACTTGGGGCTGGCGCCGCGCCGAACGCAGCGACGGCAGCTCTGGGTTCGGCCCCGGCGTCACCTGGTGTGCCGAGCATTACGCGCAACGCGCTGCCGCTGCGCGACGGCGACGAAGCGCGCGTACGGCGCGTTCAGCCCGCCACGAGGCCCACGCCTCGCCTCAACGCCTCCGCGCCCGCTACAGCGCCTGCTGGACGCACTCCTGCGCCTGCAGCAAACGGCGGCGCCACCCGCGTGCTGCCGGGGCTCGACCAGCTGCAGCTGGAAAGCGGGCGGCGGCTGCAGGGGCGCGTGGAAGTGATCAAGACCTCGTCGGTGGTCTTTCGCGACGCCGAAACGGGGCTGCGGTACGAGTTTCCCAAAGACGACATCGATCAGATCACCACCGAGTTCGGCAACCAGGTGCGCTTCAAGCAAGCCGGCAGCGGCGCCGCGCGTTCGGCCAGCGATCGACGCGGCACGACCGTGGGCGGTGTGTACACGGTGCGTTATGACGCGGCTCGCGTGAATGGTTCGGCGGCCTGTCGCGATCTCTGGCGCGGCCCCTCAGGCACTGATGCCGCACGCGTGTCACATCGTGCGGGCGACGACACGCTGTCCATCGCCTTCACCGGCGGCGACACGTTTCCTTCCGTGCTCGATGCGGACGGATTTTTCTCAAGCACGTTCCGCGTGATGCCGGGCCAGGCCGAGTTGGCCACCGCGCTCACCACACGTCTGAACGGTCGCTTCAACGCCGATGGTACGCTGGCGCTGCAAGTGAACGTGATTGGCTACCGTCGTGTGCAAGGCACGAGCGGCGTAGCGTGTCACATCATCGTGGATGCGACGGGCACTCGGCGCTGATGGGGCGCTGAAGCGCAGGTGCGCCTAGTGCTGGGAGAACTGCGGCGGGAAGACACAAAGGCACGAAGGACACAAAAACAGCAACTGAATTTTGAGGGAAAAATGCACCCTCGTTCAGTTGCTGTTCATCAAGAATCCTTTGCAGTTGCTCTTCTTCGTGTCCTTCGTGCCTTTGTGTCTTCCCGCCGCTGTTCCCCCAGCATTAGGAGCACTCCAGCGAGGAACACCTACGGCGCCACCGCCGCCTTGCGCCCCACCACCAGCAGCGAATCAAACGACGCAATCTGCGTGGGCCCAAAGCTCGACACACTCACCGTGGCCTTGGTCTCGGGATCGCTCAACACCAACCGTCCGTCATCGTAGCGCGTGAGCACAAACGCCACTTCGGGCCCGATGCTCGCCAGGCGGCGTTTGCGGGTGAGCGCACGCAGCGCGCCGCGAATGAAGTTGCTCGAGTTGGGCGGCAACACCGTGGCCAGCGATTTGCTCTCAGCGTCATGCACCAGAATGCCACCGTCTGGTGCATCAGTAAACGTGAGTGAGCGCGTGATGATCGGCGTACCCGTTTCCGGCGCGAATGCACCGAACCCAAACACACGCGCTGAAATCGCGAGCGCAAACGTGAGCACGATAAGCGCGAGTGCCATGTACAGCGCGCCCTTTGGCACGCCGATGCCTGGCATCGCGTCCCGACTTCCTGGTTCCGGCTCGAAATGAACGTTGGCACTCATATGCGTTGCAATCAGTAAAAGAAAATCAGGTGGGCTGCAGCACAGCGCTCGCTGTACCGCTGGGCGCGCGTTCGGTGACAATCGCTTCACCCGCGCCAGACGCCGCCGCTTCGGCCACGATCGCGTCGCGCAAGATGGCGCTCACACGATCCACGTCGTGCAGCCCGCGTAACACCGGCTGCGGATGGTTGATCGAAAACACCTTGCAATGCGGCCACAGCGCAACGTACGCGAGACGCTGTCCCTTGATCAGCGACAGCGCAATCTGTCCGGAGCCATCGCGGAACTTGCCCACGCCCGCGTTCTGCACAATGCGAAACGGGACGTTGATCGACATTGGCAACACCATGCCAATCTTGAGGACCAGACGTTTTGACGTAATCGCGTACACCGTGGTGTTGGCGATCGTGCGCGCGAGAAACTCAACCGTACCAATCACGATGGCCGCCAGGAGCAAACGCATGCCCAGCATTGGGAGAAACGCGTCGGTCTCCACCGTGCCATACGTTTGCGAGACCCACCAGCTCGTAACAAGCGCGAAGTAGCCAATCACCAGCCAGCGATGAAACACGTGGCGTGCAATCAGACCAGCCTTCGGTGCGCCCTCCCAAAGCAAGCGCTCATCGGGAGGCAGCGGATGCGAAACGCCGCGGATGAACACCGGGGCGTCGGACTCGACGTGGCCCGGTGTCTCCGACGGTGATGAAGTCGACATCAGATCAACGGCTCCGCGCGACCGTCCATGGCGTACATCTGACCACCGGCGTAATACGCCGTGATCTTGTCTTCTTCGAGCAACGTGATCGTGTCATCGCGCTTGATGGTTGGCACATTGTGGAACTGCGCCGCGGTGATCGTTTTCACGAGCAAGCGATCATTGCCCCACAAGCCAAAGTTCGGCCACTGCACATAACCGGCCGGCAGCAGACGACGCGCTTCGGATCCGGCAAGCTGCACTTCGTAGTAGCGCACCTGCGGCTCCGAACGATCAACCCACACATCAACAACAATACCGGCCGTCTGCTTGTCGGCCGCAATCACCGGCAAACCGCGCGGGTCCGGATCGTTGCTCGCAATCGTGTATCCCGGCGCGGTGCGCATGGGCACAATCTTGGGCTTGCCGTGCACCGTGAGGTCCGGCGTGTCGGAACGCTGCGCCCACGCAGCTGGTCCAACACCATCAATCATCGGGTTGCCGGTGGGGATGATGGGCGATCCGTTGTAACGATCAGCCGGCACCGCCTTCAGCTCATACTCAGCCATCAGTGCGTCTCCTCAGAATGATGATGGGGGGCGTGCAGATATTCTTTCTTGCTCGGCACCGGCGGCCAGCCTTCGCGCGGACCCTGCGGTGAGTCGAGTGGATAACCTTCGCGCTTGTCTTCACGACGCAGGTAGATGATCAACCCTGCGAAGAAAAACCAGAACGCGTAGAGTGCGATCGAGGCACCATCGATTTGCATGGTCAGCTCCGGGAATGGAGTGGTGATTCCGCGTTCATCACGCGGGGATGTCGGCGAGGCCGAATGGCCGGGCGACCAACTCTTCACGCGCTTGCACACCGCGGCGCCGCACCAGCGGACCGAGTGCAACAAGCGTGGCGAAGAGGACGAGAATTTCCAGATGATACACAACGGAATACGGCACCGACGGAATACTCATGGCCGGCCCGAGCGAACCCGCTTCGACCAGATGCGACAGCCAATCCTTCATGATGCCGCTCAGCGCGAATGACGTGCCTTCGGCCGTCGCAAACACTGCGCCCCACGCACCCAGCGCAATGCCGTGCTGCGACGGATCGCGCAACGTCATCGCGGTGGACAGCGTGCCCACACCAAAGAGCCCTTCGCCAAACCCGATGGCCATGGTGCCGAGTCGGAACATGCCGGCGGATTCAAGCGGCGACGCAAAAATGATCGCCGCAAATCCTGAAACACCGGCGAGCGCGCCAACGGCAGCGAGTCGGATCGGATCGGCCGAGTTCTTGAGCGCCCACGCCGCCAGCATGAATGCGAACACTGCGCCAACCGCCATGATGCCGGTGAGCCCGGTGGTTGCGGACACCGACAAGCCGAGAATCTCACCGCCGTACGGCTCGAGCAATACGTCTTGCAAGTTGAACGCGAAGAAGCCGAGCCCCGACGCGACGAGCAAACGCACCGCACTGCCACCGGCGGTGAACGTTTGCCACGCTTCTTTAAATCGCGGACGACGTTCACCCTTTTTGTAGGGCACCACGCCACGCACACGCGCTTCTTGCTTCCAGAGGGAGATCAGGTTGCACAACACGGTGAACACGGCCGTGCCCTGAATCACCTGGATCAGCTTGATCTCTGCGAAGTCACGCAGCAGCCACTCGAGCACGATGGCGGCAATGAGTGTGCCGAGCAGCATCATCAGATACATCATGGCAATCACGCGCGGACGTTTGTCTTCGCGCACCACATCAGTCGCCAGCGCGAGTCCGGCTGTTTGCGTGGTGTGTGCACCCGCGCCGGCCAGCAGGAATGCCACGCCGGCGCCGAGCCAGCCAACCCACACCGGTGTGCGCACGCCGGCTTCAGACAACACCAGCAAGGCAAACGGCATCATGGCCAGGCCGCTGAACTGCAACCACGAGCCCAACCACAGATACGGCACGCGCTTGAGTCCGAGTACGCTGCGGTGCGTGTCGGAACGAAAGCCCACCAGCGCACGAAACGGCGCCACCAGCAACGGAATCGCAAGCATGATCGCCACGATGGATGCCGGTACCGCCAACTCCACAATCATCACGCGGTTGAGCGTGCCAACAAACAGCGTTTGCACCATGCCCACGGACAACTGGAACATGGACAACCGCAGCAACTTGGAGAACGGCAGATCCTCGTTCGCCACATCGGCGAACGGGAGCCACTTCGTTGACACGCGTTGCCATGTTTTCACGGCAACTGAGCTCGTCCCCTCACTCATGCGTGCGCCTCACCACACCGGTTGCACACGCACATCAGCGGGCAGCGCTTGCCGATGCGGAGTGAGTGCAAAGAGCCGCGCGAACACCAGGCCATTGGCCGCCTTGAGCGCCGTGATGCGCGCCGACGCCAACGCCCCGCCCGCCTTTTCGATCTGATTCATTTTGTCGGTGTTCTGCCACATCTCCTCGAGCAACGCCCAGAACTTGGGGTTATCCGTATCGATGGTTTCCGGGAAGCACTGACGGCTGATCAGGTTTGTCAGCGTGATGACTTCCTTGTCGAACACGTCGGGATCCATGCCCATCGCCTCAAAGAACGGGCGACGCGCGTGGTCACGCACATACATCGTGCAGAACACGGCGAGCAGGAAAAAACGAATCCAGAGTTTGTTGCGCCCTTCGAGCAGATCCGGATTGGAACGCATGAGCACCGCAAACGCCTCGCCATGGCGGAACTCGTCGAGGCACCAATTCTCGAACCACTTGAAGATCGGATGGAAACGCTTTTCCGGCTTCTTCTCGAAGTTGCGATAAATCGTGATGTAGCGCGCGTATCCGATTTTTTCTGACAGATACGTGGCGTAGTAAATGAATTTCGGCTGGAAGAACGTGTACTTCTTGGCCTTGGTCAGAAATGACAGATCCACGGCCACGTTGAAGTCATTCAGCGTGTGATTGATGAAGCCCGCGTGGCGCCCTTCGTCGCGGCTCATGAAGCCGAACAGTTCGCGCACATCAGGATTTTTTACGCGCTTCTTGATTTCGGCGTACAGAATGCACCCCGAGAACTCGGCGGTCACGGAGCTCACCAGGAAATCCATAAACTGCTCGCGCAGCTCCGGATCCATGCCGCTGAAGTCTGCGTCAAAATCGGCGTTCCGCTTGAAGTGATTGCGGTTCGGATCGTCGCGGAATTCCTTGAGGATCGCGTCCCACATGGGGCGATTCTCGGCCGTGACCTTCAGTGCGTTGAGCTGCTCGAAGTCCGTGGTGTAAAAGCGCGGCGTAAGCATCGCGTCCTGCTGCGCGAGCTTGGTGCTTTCATTTGGCGCCTCACGGGCGCGCAGTGGAGCTTCTGTCGTGGTGGGATACATGTATGACTCCGGGCCTCAGCCTTCAAATCCAACTTCATACAGCGCCGAAATTTCGGTGCTGCCGAACATTCGTACCATTTGGCGCTTGAGCCAGCTCGCGCGATACACCGTGGCCGTGCTCTCAAACTTTTCTGTGGTGCCAAACGGAATACGACTGGGTGTGTTATGCACCAGAACCGCGTCGCCTGGATCCACATTCACACCATCAAGGTCTACGTGCGCGTGAAAGTGATCGTGCGTGGCCTCGAGGTCTACCGTGCAGCGCACTTCGCTGCGGCGCGTGACCACGTACCACACCAGACCGATCGCCAACACGCCGGCGGCTACCAGAAAACCCATCATCCCTGCACTCCTGATGAAATCGATGTTGCACTACCGGCCGCAGGCATCGTGGCTGAGGGAATCAGTTCGTACGCCTGAGAACGATAGAAACCTCGCTCAACGCGCTGCGTCCGGCCACTGCGCCACCCCGCGAGCGCGGGCGCCGCTGAAATGGCGCGACGCAGACTGCCTTCGGTGGTGGGCACAATTTTCGGCGATCGATCACGCGAGGGGAACAGCCGCCCGATCGCCAGCAGCGTACCCAGCACCGGCGTCCACGGCGCCACCGTGTACACGATGGGGCCTCGGCAGCGCACCGCAAGCGCGGTGAGCGCCTCGATCATATGCGGCAGATCGTAGTGAATGACCGAGTCCATGGCCACGACCGCATCCACGTGGCCGCCAAAGGCCGGATCGAGCATATCACCGGCGTGAAAGCTGATACGATCCGCCACGCCGGCGGCTTTCGCGCGATCCGCGCCGTAGCCTACCAACGTGGGCGACAGATCCACCGCCGTCACGCGCGCGCCGCGCTGCGCCAGATCAACCGCGAGCATGCCCGTGCCACAGCCGGCATCGAGAATGTGCCAGCCGTTCAGATCCGTGGGCAGAAAGGACAACAACGTATGCCGCATGGTATCGCGACCCGCACGCACCGTGGCGCGCACACGCGAGACCTTTTCGTCGCTCGTGAGCTTTTTCCAGCCCTCGGCCGCCGTGCGGTCAAAGTATTCACCGATCCAGGCCCGCCGCTCGAGGTACTTGTCCGATGCGGCGTGCGAACCCCCTGTCAGCGTTCCCTCGAACGACGAACCAGGATTCGGTGGAATCGCACGCGACGCATCACTCCCAACGGGAGTGGCGGCCACGTGCGGCAAAGTCTTGGACATCAATCGAACCCAAGCAGATCAAAGATTTCGCGATCCTTGAGTGAGGTCGCGTACAGCGGTTCCACGTCGTTCAGCATTTTGCCGGCCAGACGCAGATACTCCTCCTGCACTTCCACGATTTCCGGCGTGGGCTCCATTTCGAACACCGTCATCTTCTTCAGACGGCTCTTGCGAATGGCGTCCACGTCCTGAAAATGCGCCATGAGCTTGAGGCCAACACGCGCGTTGAACTTATCGATCTCGTCCGTTTCACGGGCACGGTTCGCGACCACGCCGCCCAGACGCACCTTGTAGTTCTTGGCTTTCGCCTGAATGGCCGCAATAATGCGGTTCATCGCGAAGATGCTGTCAAAGTCATTCGCGGTGACAATCAGGCAGTAGTGCGCATGCTGCAGTGGCGCGGCAAATCCGCCGCACACCACGTCGCCGAGCACGTCGAAGATCACGACATCCGTGTCTTCGAGCAGATGATGTTCCTTGAGCAGCTTCACCGTTTGACCAGTGACATAACCGCCACAACCTGTTCCAGCCGGCGGACCGCCCGACTCAATGCACATCACGCCGTTGTAGCCTTCAAACATGAAGTCTTCAGGGCGCAGCTCTTCGCCGTGAAAATCCACCGACTCCAGCACGTCGATCACCGTGGGCACCATGCGCTTGGTGAGCGTGAACGTGGAGTCATGCTTGGGATCGCAACCAATCTGCAGCACGCGCTTTCCCAGCTTGGAAAAAGCCGCCGACAAGTTGGACGATGTGGTGGATTTACCAATACCGCCCTTGCCGTACACGGCAATCACGAGCGCGCCGTCAATTTTCTGATCACCATCCAGGTGCACCTGCACACTGCCTTCGCCATCACCAACCGAATCCATGATCGGCAGCTTCATCGATGTCGCCACGTTACTCTCCCCACGTCATGCTTCGCTTGCGCGAAGGCTCAGGAAACCGCATACACACCTTCGAGTCGATCTTCGAGTTCGGCCGCGGCGTCGCGCAACGCATCAAGCGTTGCATCGTCGGGTGACCAATAGCCTCGATCATTCGCTTCGAGCAGTCGCTGGGCCATTCCCAGCGCGGCATCAGGATTCATTGCCGCAATGCGATCACGCATTGCCTTGTCCAACATGAACGTGTTGGACACCTCACCGTACACCCACTGTGGCACGGCCTTCGCGCCGCCCGTTGCTGACCAGCCAAGCGTGGTACACACGTGACCGGTGAGATTGCGCGCGCCTTCGTAGCCGTACGCCAACTGTCCTTCATACCACTTGGGATTGAGCAGCTTGGTACGGCTTTCCAGCTCAACCTGTTCGCTGAGTGTGCGCACTTTGCCCTGCGCACCGGAGTAGTCCCCGAGATACACGGCCGGCGTGTCACCACCACGCTGCTGCGCAATCACGCGCGTGACACCACCGAGCGATTCCACGTACTGATCGATGTCGGTTGCGCCAAGGTCCACAGAATCGAGACCCTGAAACGACACTTCCGCTGTGGCCAGAATGCGCTTCATGAGCGCCGGCTGAGCCACGGGGCGGCCGTTCACGCCGTACGCAAACGACTTGCGCTGCACAAACTGATCGGCCAGCTCGTCTTCGTTTTCCCAGCGGCCCGTTTCGATCAGCAGGTTCACATTGGAACCGTACGCGCCATCGGCGTTGGAGAACACACGCAGCGCCGCTTCTTCCAGCGTGGCGCCCGTGGCTTCCATGGTGGCCAGCGTGTGCTTGCGAATGAAGTTGCGTGACGGATCTTCGTTGGCTTCGGCGCAGAGCTGCGAGGCTTCGGCGAGCAAGCGCACTTGCAGCGGCAACAGATCGCGAAAAATGCCGGAGAGCGTAATCACCACATCAATGCGCGGACGGCCAAGCTGCTCGAGCGGAATGAGGCGCGCACCGCACAAACGCCCCACCGAATCAAAGCGCGGCGCCACACCCATCAGCGCCATGACCTGCGCGAGCGGTGTGCCTTCACTCTTGAGATTATCCGTTCCCCAGAGCACTACGGCCACCGTTTCCGGCAGCGCGCCCGTGTCGTCCACATGACGCTTGAGCAGCGACTCCGCACGCGCGCGACCCTCTAGCATGGCCATCGCGCTCGGCACACGATACGGATCAAAGCCGTACAGGTTGCGCCCCGTAGGCAACACCGCCGGCATGCGCAGCAAATCACCACCAGGCGCCGGCGCTACGTAGCGCGCGTCGAGTGCACGCAGCACGCCCGGCACTTCGTGATCTTCACGCAACTTGGGCTCAAGCTCGCGCATCAGCTCAAAATGCTGTTCAACAGCGCGTTCGTCGTTCACGCGTACGCCGGCAGCGTTGGCCGCCACACGCATGGCGCGCATGCTCTCGCCAGCGCTCGCCCCCTGCACCAGCAATTCTACGCCGGCGCGCGCTACCGTCATTGCCGTACGGCGCTGCTCCGGTGTCGCATCGGCGCCGGCAATCGATTCTTCAAGCGACGCGAGTTCACGCTCTGGCCGTCCGCCGCGCGCGATTTCCAGCTGCACATCAACGCGTGCTTCCGGTGGCATGCCTTCACCCACCACGTGAAGCCCGAGCGGAATGAGCGTGTACTCAAGCTCCAGCAAACGTTCACGCAGCTCGGCCACACGCGTATCCATTTCGTCCATGCTCCACGCCGGCTCAGCGGGCGCGAGCTCTACGCTCGCGGCCTGCTGTTGCACCAACGCGCGCAACGTGGCGGCTTCTTCGGCCTGCGCACGATCAAGCTGACGCCAGCGATCGAGCGTGGCTTTGAGCTCGAGCAGTCCTTTGTAGAGACCAGCGTTGGTGATCGGCGGCGTGAGGTACGAGACGAGCGTGGCATTGCCGCGGCGTTTGGCGAGCGTGCCTTCTGACGAGTTGTTTGACGCGTACAGGTACACGTTGGGCAAATCACCAATCAACCGCTCCGGCCAGCACGTGCTGTCGAGCCCGGCCTGCTTGCCCGGCATGAACTCCAGCGCGCCGTGTGTGCCAAAGTGCAGCACCGAATCGGCGCGGAAATCTTCGGCCAGCCAGCGATAGAATGCGCTGAACGCATGCGTGGGCGAAAAGCCGCCTTCAAACAGCAGTCGCATAGGATCACCTTCCCATCCGAACGACGGCTGCACACCAATGAACACATTGCCGAGTTGCAGGCCCATCACGAACAGCGACTGTCCGTCGGTCAGCTGCTTGCCAGGCGCCGGGCCCCACGTTTTTTCAATCTCCGGCAACCACTTCTCGCGGCGCACGTGATCATCGGTGGGAATGCGCGTGTGCACATTGGCCGGCGCGCCATACTGTTCACGATTGCCTTGCGTAATACGCTCACGCAAATCATCGGGGCTCGACGGCAACTCCACCGTGTAGCCCTGTTCTTTCAGCGCCGCGAGCGTGCGCTGCAACGACGGGAAGACCGCGAGATACGCGGCGCTGCCGGTGTTGCCCGCGTTCGGCGGGAAGTTGAACAGAATGATTGCCACCTTGCGTTCCGCGCGTGCCTTTTTGCGCAGCGCGATCAGGCGCGCCACACGTTCGGCCACACGCTCAACACGTTCGGCGATTGGCTCAGACGCAGCTGCAGCCGAACCGGCCGCTGCACTACCCTTGCCACCAAATACCGTGGGGACAATTGCGCCGTCGAGCTCGGGAATCGCCACCTGCAACGTGGCCTGCAGCGGATTCAATCCACGCGCGTCGGCACGCCACTCTTCAATGGTCTGGAACTCAAGCGTTTGCAGCGAGAGATACGGCACATCAAGTCCAGACAACACCAGCTGCGCGGCCGCCGAGTCGTTGTAGGCGGGACCACCCACGAGCGAAAAGCCCGTGAGATTGATCATTGCATCAATCGTGGTTTTTCCGCTGCGATCGCGGAAATACCGTTCGATGGCCGGCCGTGCATCAAGCGCACTCGAGAACGCGGGAATCACGCGCAGCCCACGCGCCTCGAGTGCCGCAAGCACAGCCGCGTAATGTGCGGTGTTATCGGCCAACAAATAGGAGCGACCAACCAGCACACCAACCGTGCCGTTACGCGCGCTCGAAGGCAATGCCTTGAGATCTTCCGTCAAGCCACGCCCAGCCAGCGACGGATGCCACACGCCCGTTTCCGGATACTGCTCCGGATCTTTCGGGGCGAGCGCACCGCGCAGCACTTCACGCGGACCTGCGGCAAACCGATCGATCAGATACCGAATCATCTGTTCGATGTTGTTGTCGGAGCCCGCGAGCCAGTACTGCAGCAGCAACAAGTACGCCCGCACATCCTGCGCCTTGCCCGGTACAAACTTGAGAATGGCAGGCAGCGTGCGCAGTGCTTTCATTTGCCGCTCACCGCTCGACTTTCCGTCGTCGCGCGAGCCACGAAGCTTTTTGAGCAACGACAGCGGCGAAAACTTGGACTGCGGTGCATCGCCGCTCATATCAAAGCGGCCAAGTCGCGTGCACTTCACCAGCTCCGGCGTGCAGAGCGCGCACAGCACCGCGTCCGCTGCGTCACGACGTGCCTGCACCGCCGCCAGCACTTCCTTGGCGTACTCTTCCTGAAAGAGCTGCGTGCAAGCAATAAAGTTGGCATTCGCAATGTCCGCACGCGCGCGTTCGGCCGACTTGGGATCGGTGCCCCAATCCGCCGCGACGTGCATTGACAACGACAGCGCAGGCATATCACGCAGCAACGACGTGCGCGCCCGCTCGAACGCATCGGCCAGATGCGCATCGAGCGTGACGATCACGAACTTGAGCGGTGTGGTATGCACCGTTGGCGTTGCCTTCTTAGCGGCCATAGTGGGCTTTGGCCTCATACAGCGTGTCAACCGTGATATCCACGATGCCGTGCTCGAGTGCGTACCGCTCCGTGTTGCGCTTGGCTTTGCCGCGCACGAAGAACGGAATCTTCTTGAGCTCCTTTTCGGCGTCGGGCAACCACTGGGCTTCCACCGCGATCGCCGTATCAGTCGCCGTCTCAACCGCCGGCTCGGCCACGAGTGTGGCCGTTGCCGTCGCTGACGAATTCGGCACGACAGCGGCGGCGTCTTCAGGCTCCACCGGCACCGCCGCTCCCGCCCCATGCACACTGTGCAGGTGGCTGGGCACCGCACCATCCGCAAACTCAAAGTCTTCGCGGAACATCTGCAAGAGATGTTCTTCGAGTCCCATCATGAGCGGGTGCACCCACGTATCAAAGATCACGTTGGCGCCTTCAAAGCCCATCTGCGGCGAATAACGCGCCGGCACATCCTGTACGTGAATCGGTGACGAAATCACGGCACACGGTACACCGAGTCGCTTGGCAATGTGGCGCTCCATCTGCGTGCCGAGCACCAGCTCCGGTGCTGCTTCGCCCACGGCCTTTTCGACGTCCAGATAGTCATCACTGATCACGGCTTCAACACCATACTTGGCCGCGACTTCTCGCACGTCACGTGCATACTCACGGCTGTACGTGCCGACACCCACAATCGTGAAGCCAAGTTCTTCGGCGGCAATGCGCGCGGCGGCTTTCACGTGCGTAGCATCGCCAAACACAAAGACGCGCTTGCCGGTGAGATACGTGGAGTCTACCGAGCGCGAATACCACGGCAGCAGCGACTGCGACGAGTCCATGGTGCTGGCGCCAAGTCGTTCGCGCTCCAGCATCGGCTGGACATCAATGCCCGCAACCTGCCCAACTTCCAAAATGAAGTCACGCGTAGCGCCAATACCGATCGGCACGGTTTTCACGATCGGCATACCGAAGCTGCGCTTAAGCCAGCTGCACGTGGTGTCGGCGATCTCCGGATACAAACAGATGTTGAAGTCCGCTTCGGGAATGCGCATGAGCGATTCCGGTGTGGCCGTAAGCGGCGCCACCACGTGCACATCAACACCAATGTCACCAAGCAGCCGCGTGACTTCTTTTACGTCGTCGCGATTGCGAAACCCGAGCAGCGTGGGGCCGAGCAAGTTTGCACGCGGACGACGCGAGGCATCACGCGGCGCGCGCGCGGTGCCTGGTGCCGGCATTTGCGGCAGCAGCAACGTGCGCACGAGCTGATAGAACGTTTCGCTCGCGCCCCAGTTTTCTTTTTTGGAGTACGCCGGCAATTCGAGATTCACCACCGGAATCGGCAACCCCATACTCTGCGCGAGCGAGCCCGGCTGATCCTGAATGATCTCGGCCGTGCAGGATTCACCCACGAGCATGGCGCGCGGCTTGAAGCGCTCGTACGCATCGCGCACGGTCACTTTCACCAACTCGGCCGTGTCACCACCAAGATCGCGCGCCTGAAACGTGGTGTACGTAACGGGAGGGCGGCGATCGCGTCGTTCGATCATGGTGAACAACAGATCGGCGTACGTATCACCCTGCGGTGCGTGCAATACATAGTGCACACCTTCCATGGACGTGGCGATGCGCATCGCGCCCATGTGCGGCGGTCCTTCGTAGGTCCAAAGCGTCAGCTGCATAACCGTAGTGCCCCGCTACACCGTGAGTCGCTGCGCGCGATCCATGGGACGCGCGAAGAGTTCTGCCAGATCCGCCGCCTGGTCGTAGCCCTGAGTTGGCGAAAACACCAACTCAATCGACCACTTGGTACGCATCCCTTCGGCCTCGAGCGGATTGGCAAGGCCAAGCCCGCACACCGTGAGGTCAGGATGCGCCGAACGACAGCGATCCAATTGTTTATCCACGTCTTGTCCTTCGCTAAGCGTGATCGTATCTGGCAGCAGCGGCAACTCGGCTTCTACCAGCAATCGATCGAGATACGGCGTGCCCACTTCGATCAGCTCCACGCCGCACTCCTGATACAGAAAGCGCGCGAGCGGAATCTCGAGCTGCGAATCCGGGAAGAAGAACACGCGCTTGCCCTGCAGCTGCTCGCGATAGCGTGCGAGTGCACGCGTTGCACGTTCCGATGGCGCGCGAATTACCTCGGCCACGCGCTCGTCAGGAATCTCGAACGCCGAGGCCGCGGCCCGCAGCCACGCGGTGGTTCCCTTGACACCATATGGATACGGCGACTGCAGCAGCGTGGCACCACGCGCTTGCAACGCGCGTACCGTCTCACTCAAAAACGGCTGCGCCATGAGCACGCGCGTATTGGGGCCGACTGGCGGCAGATCACGCGCCATGCGCGGCGGGAAGAATCGCACCGGACCAATTCCCATCTCGCTGAACAAGCGCATGAACTGATCTTCCACGACGTCAGCGAGCGTACCCACCACCAACAACTCGGCCTGATCTGTTTGTGGTGCGGGCATGTGCGGAATCATGCTCTTGAGACACGTGTCCTCACCTTGTGTGAACGTGGTCTCAATGCCGCTGCCCGAATAATTGAGCACGCGCACTTGCGGGAAGAACCGCTGGTTCAGTCGTTCTGCACCGCGATGCAGGTCGAGCTTGATCACTTCTGATGGACACGAGCCCACCAGAAACAGCGTTTTGATATCAGGGCGCCGCTCGAGCAACTGCGTCACGCAACGATCGAGCTCGTCGTTGGCATCGGCAAGACCGGCAAGATCGCGCTCGCCAAGAATCGCGGTACCAAACCGCGGTTCGGCAAAGATCATGACGCCCGCTGCCGACTGCAGCAGGTGCGCGCAGGTGCGCGATCCCACCACCATGAAAAATGCGTCCTGCATTTTGCGGTGCAGCCACACAATGCCCGTGAGGCCGCAGAACACTTCGCGCTGTCCACGCTCTTTCAGCACTGGGAGATGCGTGGCGTTCGACGCCATCGCGGGCGGCATGTCACCGCACCCAGTCAAGGAAATCACCGGCAATGTGGCGGTCATGCCATGGCTCCGCGCTTGATCTCAGCGTCTGCCAACCGCGCGGCGCGCAGCTTGAGCAAGAACTGAATCGCGTTCACGGTATACGTGACGTAGGCCGCCAACGCGATCAGCAGGTTGGTGCGCGGATCCCATTTGGCGAACAATCCATACAGATAGATGGTGTGCAGCGCGATCACGCCCATGCTGACCACGTCTTCCCAGAAAAACTTTTCGTGGAAGAGATACTGGCCAAACACGACCTTTTCCCAGATCGCGCCGGTCCACATGATCACATAGAGGAAGATGGTCTTGACCACGACCGACACATTGGCCGCGAACAGACCCTCGCCGCTGCTCAGGTACCGAAGTACGAGCACCACGGACACCAACATGGCCAGCAGCTGCAGCGGGGCGAGAATGCCCTGCACCAGCGTCCAGCGCGTGTTGTCACGCCGGAGCTTCTGCTCGGGCGTATATAATGGCGTGCGCGTGGACTGCCGACGCGCCGCCGAAGCGCCATCCCGGCTGGGATGTGACGCTGGTGGAGTCTCTACAACTGTCATCTGCCGCCTCTTCCGGGGGTTCGCTACCCAGGCAGCCAGATGATAAGAAGCGGGGACCCAAGTTGTCAAGCAAAGTTTACGTCAAGTTTGCTTGACAACTCCCGCCGACGTTCGCATACTGATCACGCAATCATATCAGATGTAGCGCGTTGAGCTCTTTTCAGCCGGAGGCACTGTCCGATGATCGGTCATTCAAGCGTCCCGCAGACGCCGGAAGTCGGACCGCGCCGTGACCCCGCCCAGCCGTCGCCCGCGCAGGCGACGGAGCTCCACTCAGCCCACGTGCTCGATCGCGCCCTGCAGCGCACCATCGAGACTGAACTCGTGCCGAGGTTGTTGATGGCCCACCGTATTGGCTCGGTCCCGCCGAGCGCATCGCCCGCGACTGCTCGCCAAGTGACAGACGACGAGCTCACGGCATTCATTGACAGCGTTGTGGGAACGGACGACGGTGCCGCGCCGGCGTTTGTGCGACGGCTGCTCGATCAAGGCGTCGGCGTGGAGGGGATCTATCTCGACCTGCTGGCCCCGACCGCCCGTGAACTGGGCATTCGCTGGGAAGACGACGAATGCAGCTTCGTGGATGTGACCGTGGCCCTGGGCCGACTGCAGCGCGTCCTGCGCGATCTGAGTCAGCTCTTTCAGTCTGAGGCGGTCACGATGCCCGACAGCGAGGGGCACGTCCTGCTCACCTGTCTGCCCGGTGAACAGCACACGCTGGGCCTGATTCTGGTCGCCGAATTCCTCATGCGCGACGGCTTCCGGGTCCTGGTGGGCTCGCCGTGGTCCGAAGAAGACCTGCTCGATCAGGTGCGCACCGAGTGGTTCGATGTGATCGGATTCTCGGCAGGGTGCGACAGCAAGCTGTCCACGCTCAAGCGCGAGATCGCGCGCATCCGGAAGGCCTCGCGGAATCCTGACGTTCGGATTCTCGTGGGTGGTCAGGTGTTCTCGCTCGAACATGAACTGGTAACTCGCGTTGGTGCAGACGCGTGGGCCCCGAACGCCAAAGAAGCCCCTGTCGTAATCCGCAAAATGCTAGACGCTGGCGCTTTAGTGTCGTCTTCATTAGACAGTAGTATCCCCAGTAGCGCCTCCTTTGTAGACGACGGCCCCGCGCGTGAAACTGTTCGACGCCAGTGATCCTGCCTATTCGATGCTCGACGCCAATGCGGCGGCGAGCCTGCTCGCTGCGGCGGGCGATATTGCCGTACTCGTCGACCCCAATGGCGTCGTGCGCGACGTCTCCGTCGGTCCGTCCGATGTGGCGGTCGATCTGCACCGCTCGTGGGTGGGACGTCCGTGGCCCGACACGGCCACCTCGGATACCCGGCTAAAGATCGAGACGCTGCTGCGCGAGGTCGCCACCAAAGGCGTCTCCAAGCGCCGGCAGGTCAACCATACCACTTCCACGGGCGCCGACCTGCCGATCGCGTACACCGCGATGCGTGTGGGCCGTGATGGCAGCGTGGTGGCGGTGGGTCGCGACATGCGACACCTGTCATCATTGCAGCAGCGGCTCGTTGAAGCGCAGCAGGCCATGGAGCGCGACTACTGGCGCCTGCGCCATGTGGAAACGCGGTATCGCCTGCTCTTCCAGCTGGCCAGCGACGGCATTCTGGTCATCGATTCCGGTACCATGAAGGTGCTGGACGCGAACACGGCCGCCGGACAGGTGTTTGGCGATGTGAGCGACCGACTGGTCGGACGCACGTTTCCGTTCGGTGTGGATGTGAAAGCTGCGCGGGCGCTCGAAGACCTGGTCACGTCCGCCCGTGGCTCAGGCCGCGCCGGCGACGTCACCATTTCGTTGATCGACTCGGACCGTCCGTGGCATGTGTCCGCCTCGTGCTTCCGTCAGGAATCGGCCACGTTGTTGCTCGTGCGCTTCTCCGCGGCGGACAACCCCGAAGCGACGCTGTTGGAGACTGGCGCCCAGTCACGCATTCGCGGACTGATCGAGCGTTCGCCCGACGCGTTTGTGGTCACCGATCTGGACGGCCACATTCTGGAGGCCAACCGGTCCTTCCTCGACGTGGCCGAACTGGCCTCGCTGGAGCAGGCGCGCGGTGAGCTGATCTCCACCTTCATCGGACGCCCCGGGGCGGACTTCCCAGTCTTCCTCACCATGCTCAAAAAACATGGGGCAGTTCGACTGGTGGCCACGGCGGCTCGTGGGTCTCACGGGGCGAACACCGAGGTCGAGGTGTCGGCGGTGTGGGTGCCCGACGCCGAGGAGCCGTGCATTGGCTTTACCATGCGCGACATCGGTCGACGTCTGGCCAACGGACCGCAGGGGGCCCGTGACCTGACCCGCGCGGTGGAAGACCTCACCTCGCTGGTGGGTCGCGTTACGCTGCGCGATCTCGTCCGGGATACCATCGACCTCGTGGAACGGCACTTTATAGAAGCCGCTCTGGAGCTCACGAATGACAACCGGACCTCGGCCGCCGAAGTGCTCGGCGTGAGCCGCCAGAGCCTCTACGTGAAGCTTCGCCGGCATCGCCTGGCGGCTCCGCTGGCCGAACGAGATGGGGAGGCGGCCGACTAACTCGCGCCGCCTCACCCCGTTTGCCCAAAAATCACGAAAAATCGAAAAAAAACACTCGCGCAAAACGGGACTGTCAATTAAACTAGACACCCATGGGTGTAAGCAATTCCATACAGCAGGTCGCCACGCGGCCTGATCCCCGAGCTGTGCTCACGCTGCTCAAGCCGGTCACATGGTTTCCTCCCATGTGGGCGTTCTCGTGCGGCGTTGTCAGCACCGGTCTGCCAATGACCGGCCGCTGGCCGCTGCTGGCGCTCGGCATCTGTATCACCGGCCCACTTGTCTGCGCATCCAGTCAGGCTGTGAATGACTGGTTTGATCGCGATGTCGATGCGATCAACGAACCCAACCGCCCCATTCCGTCAGGACGCATTCCTGGACAGTGGGGACTCGCGATCGCGATTGTGTGGACGGTGTTGTCGTTCCTCGCCGCGATTCCGCTTGGCACACTGGGCATGACGGCCGTAGCACTCGCGCTGGTGTTTTCGTGGGGCTACAGCGCCCCACCATTCCGATTCAAACTCAACGGCTGGATTGGTAACGCAGCCGTTGGTTTTACCTACGAAGGACTGGCGTGGATTACCGGCGCCGCGTTGATGTTTGGACAGGCGTCATTGCCGTGGCAGATCATCGCGATCGCGGCGCTCTATTCGATTGGAGCGCACGGCATTCTCACGCTGAATGATTTCAAGGCGATTGAAGGTGATCGTCGCATGGGTGTGGGTTCGTTGCCGGTGCGTCTCGGTGCAAACAAAGCGGCGTGGGTTGCATCGGTGGTCATGATTGTGCCGCAGACCGTGGTGATTTCACTGCTCGCATCGTGGGATCGTCCGTATCATGCGATCGCAGTGGCCGTGCTTACCGTTGTGCAGATGGGCATCATGCGCTGGTTCCTGCAGGAGCCGATCAAGCGCGCGTTGTATCTCAGTGCGTTTGGTGTGCCCTTCTATGTGAGCGGCATGATGATCAGCGCGTTTGCCATGCGCGCCGTGATTGGAGGCGCACCATGAGCTGGCTGCAGATTGTGCGACTCGGTCTGGTGCAAGCGTGCATTGGCGCAGTGGTCGTGCTTATGACGGCCACGATGAATCGCGTGATGGTGGTCGAGCTTGCACTGCCGGCCACCGTGCCTGGATTGCTGGTCGCGTTGCACTTCGCGGTGCAGTTGTATCTGCGTCCGCGTCTTGGTCATGGATCTGATGCGGCTGGCGCTCGCACCCCGTGGATTATTGGTGGCATGGCCACGCTCGCCGCCGGTGGACTTGGTGTGGCGTTGTCGGTGGCACTCATGAGCACGTCCCCGGTGCTTGGTATTGCGTGCGCCGCGCTGGCGTTTGTCGTGCTGGGTGCTGGTGTCAGCGCGGCCGGCACGCCGCTGCTCGCCATGATTTCTGAGCACGCGCGTCCTTCGCAGCGTGCGGGCGCCGCCGCGATCACCTGGATTCTGATGATCGTCGGATTCATTGTGACCACGGCGACCACCGGCTCGTTGCTTGATCCGTTTGGCTTTCAGCGTTTGCTCGTGATCACCGCCGCGGTTGGCGCGGCGGCGATTGTGATTACATCGCTCACGCTGTTCAAGCTTGAAGGCGCGCTTGGTCCGCGCATTGCACCCGAGCCGATTGCTGGCGCCGATCGCGGCACGGCGTTCCTTGATGCGGCCAGGTCGGTGTGGAATGAGCCCGTCGCGCGCACTTTCTCGATCTTTGTGTTTGTGGCGATGCTCGCGTACAGCGCGCAGGATCTCATTCTTGAGCCCTTCGGTGGCATCGCGTTTGGACTGACCGCTGGTGAGACCACCAAACTCGCGGGCATGCAGCACGGTGGCGTGCTCATGGGCATGATCCTCACCGCGATCATTGGCTCGCGTGTTGGCTCGTTGCGCGTGTGGGCGGCCGCAGGCTGTGCCGCATCGGCCGCAATGTTCGTGGCACTCGTGGTGAGCCCGGCACTCGCGAGCGTGGAAGCGTTTCGCGTGATCGTGTTTCTGCTCGGCCTGTCAAACGGCGTCTTTGCGATTGGCGCGATCGGTTCCATGATGGCGCTCACTGGCGATGCAAAAGATGGTCGCGCTGGATTGCGACTTGGTGTGTTTGGCGCCGCGCAGGCGGTGGCGTATGGACTTGGTGTGTCGCTCGGCGGACTGGGTGTGGATGTCGCGCAAGCGGTGCTGGGTTCACCGCTGCGTGGTTACGCCGCCGTGTTCGCCGTAGAGGGCGCACTGTTCGCCGTATCGGCGGTGCTGGCGTATCACAGTGCATCGGCCGATCGCGCCGGTGATGTGGTGCGCACCCGTGGTGAGATGTTGTCGGCTGTGGTGAACAACTAATGCAGGTCGTACGCAAATCAGATGGAACGCCTACCGTGGCGACGGATCGCAAGACCGACGGGAGTGCAAGCTGATGGAACTGTTTGACGTGGTGGTGGTGGGTGGCGGGCCAGCTGGCGCAACAGCGGCGCATGAGTTGGCGCAAACGGGACGCAAAGTGCTGTTGCTCGACAAGGCGGGTCGCATCAAGCCGTGCGGTGGTGCGGTGCCGCCGCAGTTGTTGAAAGACTTTGATGTGCCGGAAGAGCTGTTGGTCGCCCGCATTGATACGGCGCGCATGATCTCGCCCAAGTCCAAGAAGGTCGACATCCCCGTGGGTCAGGGATTTGTCGGCATGGTGGACCGTGATGTGTTCGACGAATGGCTGCGCGCGCGTGCGGTCTCGGCGGGCGCCGAGCGTCGCACCGGTTCGTTTACGAGCATGCAGCGCGACGACGACGGTGTGCAGGTGGTGACGTACACCGATGGTCGCTCACGCAGCGGCGAGACCATGCAGATCAAGGCGAAGATGGTGATCGGATGCGATGGCGCGCTGTCAGCGGTTGCGCGCGCTGCGATTCCCGGCGCCGATCGCATGAAGCATGTGTTCGCGTATCACGAGATTGTGGAGTCGCCCACGGTCGACAGCGAAACGTTCGGCAAGAATCGCTGCGATGTGTACTACCAGGGCCCGCTGTCGCCTGATTTTTACGCGTGGATCTTTCCGCACGGCAAAACCACGAGCATCGGCACGGGCTCACTGCAGCAGGGCTTCAAGCTGCGGAGCGCTGTGGCGGCTCTGCGCGAAAGCACCGGTCTTACGGGTGCCGAAACGCTGCGCCGCGAGGGCGCGCCGATTCCGCTCGAGCCGCTCAAGCGTTGGGACAACGGCCGTGATGTGATTGTGGGTGGCGACGCGGCTGGAACGGTCGCACCGGCTTCCGGTGAAGGAATTTATTACGCCATGACGAGTGGTCGGTATGTGGCGCAGGCGGTTGGTGTTGCGCTGCTCACCGGCAACCCGCTGTGGCTGCGCACCGCGCGTCGTCGTTTCATGAGTGATCACGGTCAGGTGTTCCGTGTGTTGGGCATCATGCAGCGCTTCTGGTACAGCAATGACAATCGTCGGGAACGATTCGTCGCCATCTGCGAAGATCGCGATGTGCAGGAACTCACGTTTGACGGCTACATGAACAAGCGTCTGGTGAAAGCGAAGCCGCTTTCACACGTCAGAATCTTTTTCAAGAATCTGGCGCATCTGACTGGCTTGGCTCCGGCCTGATCGTTACCGACCCCCCGCCACCATAGCATCGCATGCTCATTTCGATCGCAGTCGACTTCCGCCGTGCCGACGTCGCTACCCGGGAGCAGTTTCATCTGTCCGAGGAGCGGCTTACGCAGCTCTATCGCACAGCCCGCAGTGAGGTTGTTACGGAAGCGGCGCTCATCGCGACCTGCAACCGTACCGAGTTGTACGCGTGGGTTGAGAGCGAAGATATCGACGAAGTCGACAAGGCCATTCAAACACTGGCGCGCCGCTGGATGCGCACGCGTGTGAACGGTGATCAGTTGTTGCGCACGGCCACGCGTCGTTACGGCGCCGATGCCGCGCGCCATGTGATTCGTGTGGCGGCGGGACTGGAGTCGCAGGTGCTCGGCGACGGACAGATTCTCGGTCAGTTGCGCGCGGCCTACAAGCGCGCCGCACACAGTGGTGCCACGGGTCCGCTGCTGCATCGGTTGTTTGAAACGGCGCTGCGGGCTGGCAAGCGCGTGCAAACGGAAACGTCACTGCTCGCGGGTCGCAACTCGATTGGCGCGGAAGCGGCGTCGATTGCGCACCAGCGCTTTGGTTCGCTCACGAACGCGCGCTGTCTGGTTGTTGGCTGTGGCAAAACGGGTGAGCGCACGGCGCGTCAGCTGGTCAAGCTGGGCGCGCGTGATGTGGTGCTCATGAATCGCACGCTTGGTCGCGCCGAAGAGTTGGCCGCGATTCTTGGCGGTCGTGCGGCGGCCATGGACACATTGCACGTCGAGGCCGCCATGGCCGACGTGGTGATCGTGGCCACGGCCTCGGAAACGCCGATTGTGCTGGCAGACACGCTGCGTCGTACGCGTGAAGCGTGCGGCACGTCGGCGTATTCGCTGCTGCTCATGGACCTCAGCCTGCCGCGCAACATTGACCCGGGCGTGCTCGAGTTGCCGGGCGTGGCACTGGTGGATCTCGATACGCTGCACACGCCGATCCTGGCCGCTGAAGAGCAGCGCCGGAATGCCGTGCCCGCCGCGGAACGCGTCTGCAATGAAGAAGTGGACGACTTTCTGGAGTGGGCCGCGGCGCGTCCGGCGCGTGATGCCATTCGCCCGCTGGCTGACGCGCTTACCGAAGTCGCGCGCCGGGAAGTGGCGTTTGCCTCGGGCGATTCGGCCGTGGCCGAACGCACGGCCACGCGCATTGTGGCCAAGCTGCTGGCCGGCCCCATGGCCGCGCTGCGTCGCGCGGTACAGCGCGGTGAGCCGCTCGACGGGCACACCATGATGCTGCTTGAAATGTTCGCCCCGACCCGCCCCACAGGCGTTCGTGCGCCCGCCAAGGCGTCCATCCCGAGGGCGTCCAAGCGGGACACCATTAATGCCCGCGCTGAACGGGCTGCGGCCGCCGCCACCGTCCCTTCCGCATCGGTGCGCGACACGCGATACGTTACGGTATCCGCAGAACGCTGACCTTTCCCACCTGCTGCGGGCCGCGTGCTGATGCCGCGCTGCCCGTCTTTACGAGTCTCCATGTCTGACGCTGTGCCGCTTGTAAACGATCTGTTTCTCCGTGCCCTCCGCCGCGAACCCGTTGAGCGCACGCCCGTCTGGATGATGCGACAGGCCGGACGCTACCTCCCCGAATATCGCGCCGTACGATCGGGCTCCGACTTTCTCACCATGTGCCGCACGCCGGCACTCGCGGCGGAAGTCACGCTGCAGCCGATCGACCTGATTGGTGTTGATGCCGCGATCATCTTTTCCGATATCCTCGTGGTGCCGGAAGCGATGGGCTGTTTTCTCACGCTCGACGAAGGCGTGGGGCCGCAGTTTCCCACGCCCATTCGTTCCGCCGCGGCCGTAAAGAATTTGCGGACGATCGATCCGTACACAGATCTCGGCTATGTGCTCGACGCGCTCAAGCTGGTGAAGCGCGAGTTGAACGGTCGTGTTCCGCTGATCGGATTCGCGGGCGCACCGTGGACGCTGGCGTCCTACATGGTGGAAGGCAAAGGCACCAAACAGTTCGCGATTGCCAAAAAGATGTTGTTCGAACAACCGGCTGTCGCGCATGATCTGCTGGATCGTCTCGCCAATGCGGTGGGCGAATATTGCGTGGCGCAGGTGAGTGCGGGTGCGCAGGCCATTCAGCTGTTTGATTCGTGGGCTGGTGCACTCGGTCCGAATGAGTTCCGCGAGTTTGCGCTGCCGTATCTCGCAAAGGCGGCCAAGATTGCCAAGTCGGCTGGTGCACCGGTGATTGTGTTTGCACCCGGCGCCACGTGGGCGCTCGACGAAATCGCCGACGCGACACAAGCCGACGCCATTGGTGTGGATTGGCACATTGCCCCCGCGCAGGCGCGCAAGAAACTCGGCAATCGTGCCGTCGCCGTGCAAGGCAATCTTGATCCGTGCACGTTGTACGCACCGATTGCGGAAATCGAACGTCGCACGCACGCCATGCTCGACGAGTTCGGCCCGATCGGACACATTGCCAATCTCGGGCACGGCATTCTGCCTGACATTTCGCCCGCCCACGCCAAAGCGTTTGTGCGCGCGGTGCAGCAGCATGAGTGGCCCACGGTGTCGGAATCGGAAATGATCGCTGCCGCAACCGACACGGTTGGCGCGGCATGACGTCTCCGTCGGTGTCCTCCACGACGGCCTCGGGTGCTTCGGCGCGTGTATCGCGGCGCGCGGAAGCCACGCGCTGGATTGCCGGCTTGCATGACGAGCTGACGGCGCTGTTTGGTCGGCTCGATCGCGGCGGCACGTTCATTGAAGATCGGTGGGAACGGCCCGGTGGCGGCGGCGGTGTGAGTCGCGTGCTGGTCGAAGGCACCACGTTCGAAAAGGCGGGCATCAATCGTTCCACCGTGATGGGCGTGTTGCCAGAGTTGGCCGCACGTCGCCTCGGTGGCCACGGTGCGGCGAGCGGCGGCACTGACTTTTTTGTCACGGGTGTGAGCCTGGTCGTGCATCCGCACAGCCCCATGATTCCCACGGTGCACTTGAACGTGCGCTACTTCGAACTCATGGATTCCGATGGCAACATCACCGATGCCTGGTTTGGTGGCGGCACCGATCTGACACCAACCTATCCGTTTCGCGAAGATGTGGTGCACTTTCACGAGACGCTGAAAGCGGCCTGTGATCGTCATCATGCCTCGTTCTATCCGCGCTTCAAAACGTGGTGCGACGAATACTTTGTGAACGTGCATCGCGAGAATGAAGCGCGTGGCGCAGGTGGTGTGTTCTTCGATCACATCCGCCCAGACGACGACGATCACGGCTTGCACGTGGACGCGCTGCAAGCGTTTGTGTCCGACATTGGTCGGGTGCTGCGCGATGCGTACGGTCCGCTGGTGGACCGTCGTCGCGATCAGGCGTTCGGCGAGCGCGAGCGCGATTTTCAGCTCTGGCGTCGCGGACGCTATGTGGAGTTCAATCTGGTCCACGATCGCGGCACGCATTTTGGATTGCAAACGAACGCGCGTATTGAAAGCGTGCTCATGAGCCTGCCTCCACTCGCGTCGTGGAAGTACTCGCCTCGTTTTGAGAGTGGCTCCTTCGAAGCCCAGTTGCTGGATATGCTGCGCCCACAGGTGTGGGTGACGGACGGACACGGCCCTGCCTGACAGTGGGCGCATCAGTGGACCGCCGAGGCGCACTGCCGCCAGTTGAAATCGAGCGTGGGGAACCACGATCGGTGGTTGTGATCGGTGCGGGCATTACCGGACTGGTCGCAGCGTATGAACTGAAGCGACTCGGCGTGACGGTCACCCTGTTCGAAGCGAGTGGTCAGGCGGGTGGCGCCATCGGCACGTCGTTGGCCGATGGATTTCTGGCAGAACACGGACCCAACTCGTTCGTGACCAGTGCGCCGGTTGAGCTGCTCATTGAACGCCTCGCGCTGGAAGACGACGTGGTGGAATCCAACGCCGTCGCCAACCGTCGATACATCGTGCGAAACGGCAAGCTGGTGCCGTTCCCCATGACACCGATCGCGATGCTCACCACACCGCTGCTCTCGCTGCGCGCCAAGCTGCGCGTATTACTTGAGCCGCTGGTGAGCAAACGCGCGGACAACGCCGACGAAAGCATTGCGTCGTTCGTACGCCGACGATTGGGCCCCGAAGTGCTGGCCTACGCCGTGAATCCGTTTATCGCCGGCATCTTCGCCGGCGATCCGGAAGAGCTCAGCATGGCGCACGCGTTTCCGCGTGTGTTCGCGCTGGAACGTGAGTACGGTTCGTTATCGCGCGGTCTCATGCAGTCGCGCCGCGATGCGTTCAACGCGCGCCGCGCCGCGGCTCGTGCGGCCGCGGCCGCAGGGCCCGCCGATGCGTCAGAAAGCGCGTCTGAGGCGGCGGAACTCCCGCCGGTACAGCCACGCCTTATTTCGTTCCGTGATGGCCTGCAAACGCTGCCAGACGCACTGGCGGCGGCGCTGGGATCCACGCTCAAGCTGTCCACACCGGCACGCTTGCTGCACCGTGCAGAAGATCGCTGGGTCATCGAGTCGGGGCACGACGGCGCGGTGCGTGCGCGCGCGGTTGACGCGATCGTGCTCGCCGCGCCCGCGCATGCACTCACGGCGATGGAACTGCCAGCGGAAATTCGTCGCCATTCGCAACCCATCGAACAGGTGGAGTATCCACCCGTTTCCTGCATCACGCTCGGCTTTCGGCGCGAAGATGTGGCGCATCCGCTCGATGGGTTTGGTGTGTTGGTACCGGCCGCGGAAAAGCGGCAGCTTCTGGGCGCGCTGTTCTCGTCGACCTTGTTCCCCGATCGCGCGCCCGAGGGGCACGTGGCGATCACGGTGTTCATGGGCGGCGGTCGTGATCCGCAGCTGGCTCGTCGCGGCACGGACGAACTCGTGCGGTTGGTCCGTACCGATCTGCGCGATCTGCTGGGCGTGCGCGGCGAGCCGGTGTTCGCCAAACATGTGTACTGGCCACGCGGGATTCCGCAGTACTCGGTGGGATACGAGGCGGTGAAGGACGCTGCCGACGCCACAGAAGCGGCCAATCCCGGTCTGTATGTCACCGGCAACTTCCGAAACGGCGTCTCGGTTGGTGACTGCATCGCCAGTGGTCAGGAAGCGGCGCAAAAAGTGGCCGCCTATCTGGCACACAAGGGTTAGTTCAGAGACGCTCCACCATAGCGCCGCCCCGCGAAGGCACGTTACCCTTCGCTATGAACACGGTCGATCTTCTTTGCATTGCCCCGCACCGCGACGACGCGGAGCTCACCTGCGGCGGTACGCTCATCAAAGCGGTTGACGATGGCTATCGCGTTGGCGTGCTCGATCTCACGCAAGGTGAGATGGGAACGCGCGGTTCGGCGACGCTGCGCGCGCAGGAAGCAGAAGCCGCCGCGCATGTGATGGGGCTGAGCGTGCGCGAGAATCTCGGCCTGCCGGACGCGGGCATCGAGAATACGCGGGAAACGCGGGAGCGGCTTGTCACGATGTTGCGACAGCTGCAGCCGCGCACGGTGATTATTCCCGCGCGCGTGGGGCGTCATCCCGATCACCGACTCGCGTCGGAGTTGGCGCGAGACGCGTGTTTCCTGTCTGGACTGGCACGCTACGCGCCGGGTTCACCCAGGCACCGGCCGTTCAAGGTGCTCTTTGTGCAGACGTACCGTGAAGACGCCGAAAAGCCCACGTTTGTCGTGGACATTTCCGCGCAGTTCGATCGAAAGATGGAGGCCATCAAGTGTTATGGCTCGCAGTTTGATGACACGATTCAGGCCGGCGAAGTGTTTCCCAACGGGGAGCCGCTGTACGATATCGTGACGCATCAGGCGGCGCACTATGGTTCGCTCATTCGATGCCGCTACGGCGAGCCGTTTGTCACCGACGAGACCATGCGCGTGAGTGATGTCATGTCACTCGACGTTTCGACCTTCTGACCCCGGATTTTCGCGTGGCCCACGACAGTGACACTGTAGACTACGGTTCGTATCTCGCGCTTGATCAGCTGCTGGCACTGCAGCATCCGCGCTCCGAACCGGAGCATCCGGATGAGCTGCTCTTCATCATTGTGCACCAGGCCAGCGAGCTTTGGTTCAAGGTACTGTTGCATGAGTTGCACGGACTGATTGCGCGACTCGGTGCGTTCGATTCGATCGGTGCGGCACTGAGCATTCGGCGTGTAAACGCGCTCATGGAAATTGTGGCGTCGCAGCTTGCCGCCCTGGAAACACTGCCACCGCAGCGCTTCGCGCAGTTCCGCGGTTATCTCGGTCAGTCCAGCGGCTCACAGAGTGATCAGTTTCGTGCCATTGAAGCGTTGTCGGGTTTGCGCGATCCGCATTTCATGGCGGCCATCAGCGATCACGGCGAGCCACCGGCCATTGTGCAACACGCGCTGGCGCAACCCACGTTGCAGGATTTATTCGATCAGTTGGTCGCGCACGAAAACACCACGCTCGAAGACTTGTACGTGGGTCCGGCACCAACGGCGCTGTTTCTGATTGCGGAAGGATTGCTGGAGTACGAACAGAATTTTTCGCGGTGGCGGTTTTTGCACGTGCAGTTGGTGGAACGCATTATCGGACCCGGTACCGGCGGTACCGGCGGCACACTCGGTGCCAAGTACCTGCAGCGCACAATCAGTCATCGTTTCTTCCCGCATTTGTGGGCGGTTCGATCAAAGTTCTACGGAGCAGCACGGTGAGCAGCGCAACGGGCGGTCAAGGAATGCGTCATGAGTGAGGCGCTTCGCGAAGCCGCCATGCGTGCGCAGCAGCGACTCGAAACGGAGTGGCGGAACGCCATTCCCCGCGACGACGGCTGGTTCGACGCCACCGTGCCGTTCGACCCGCGCACTCCCGGCTGGCCCGGCGATGTGAACATGTCGTGCGGCTGGACCATGAAACGTGATCGTGGCGATAGTGTGAACCTGTCATCGGTCACGTTCAGCCCACACAACGGCACGCATGCCGATGCGCCGTTGCATGTGAGTGACACCGGTCGCTCCAGTGATTCCCTGCCAGTGCTGCCATTCAATGGACTGGTGCACATTGTTGATGTGCGCGACCTGAAAGAAGCCATCACGCTGGAGCAGCTGCGTGACCGTCTGCGCGTAGAAGATCCGCTGCGAATTTTTCTGCGCACGGGCGCGTGTGTGGCCGAAGGCAAGTTTCCCACGGCCTGGTCCTGGCTTGACGCAGACGCGGCACGCGAGTGCGTGCTCCGCGGCCTTCGACTGCTCGGCACCGACGCGCCAAGCGTTGACGCCCGTGAAGCCAAAACACTCTCCACTCACTCCGCCTGCTTCGATCACGGCGCGTGGGTGCTCGAAAATCTCGACCTGCGCGACGTCGCGCCCGGCGCCTACGAACTGCGCGCACTCCCCATGCTCATTCAGGGAATCGATGCGGCGCCGGTGCGCGCGCTCCTACGCGTAGTTACCTAGTTTTTCGCAGTTGCCCTTCTTCGTGTCCTTCGTGCTTTCGTGTCCTTCCCGCCGCAGTTCCCTTGCCGGCCGGAGCATGAATGCTTCAACGCTAGATGCGCCTAATGCTGGGGGAACTGCGGCGGGAAGGACACGAAAGCACGAAGGACACGAAAACTGATTAGTCGCGGTGCTGGTCTCGCATTGTTTCGAACGTGTTTTGAGTGATGGGATCGACCAGCAGGTTGTCGGAAATGTTGGCGATACGCTCGGCGTCCATCCACGCGCGTTCGAGTTCGGCGAGTTCGCCGAGGAGCGCGAGCCGCTCGCGTTCTTCATGCACCGACATTTCAATCGCGAGACGCGCTTCGGTTGGGATGTATTGCAGATCGCCCGTGTCGCCGAAGTATTGTTTGGCGCCCCACACATTACGCTGGGTGACGGCCCACGACATCATCTGGTCGGGGCCACCCGCGTTTTCAATCATGCTGACGGCGTCTTGCACGCGTGCACTTGAAGCACCGCCCGAGTTCACGCGCAGCAGCAACTTTGACAACGCATCACGCGCCAGCGCGTCCGTAAGCACCACGCGTCCCTGTTCGGAGTTCTGACCGTTGCCAAACCACGACTTGAGGGTCATGCGTGGCTCCTGCATGCGGCGCACCCATCCGATCTCGATCGCCCAGTCATTCGCACCGCGCGTTCCGGCAATCAACTTCGGTACGCCAAACGGCAGGAAATAATCACCGTCGGGGTGCGCGAGTGGCGTGAAGCCCGCGCGTTGGTTGCGAAGCAGCGTCACCATGTTCACCGCGTGCACGATTGGCAGCAGTGCTACCAGGCCAACGCCTGAGGCCACCGCGCCGCTCACTACGGCCACTCCACCGGCCGCGAGCACGGAGGCGCCGATCACTGTGCGCCGGCGACGTCGCCCGAACTGATCACCGTACCGCCACGCGGCAAACTCCGGACGCAGTGGGCGCCCAACACGCACGAGTGTGGTGCCATCACGCCATTTGGCGAGCCCGATGTTGTCCGTGGCCATGCGAACGTTGGTGCTGCGATACGCGCGCTCGGCCTGCTCAATCGCTTCCCATCGCGATTCGAACGGCGCGAGGTTCCAGCGTTCGCACTTGCGACACACCACCCACAACCGGCCTTTGTTCTCGTCAAACGCCACGCGTTCGCCCACGGGAAACGCTTCGAGCACGTCGTTCTTGCCGAGTGACGCGTTGCAATGCACACAGTGCGTGTACATGGAGTCTGTGTGTGCCGGTACCGTCATGCTGTGTCGCCCGATGTGTTCATTGCTGCATTATGCGAAGTCGCGCGTCGCAGTGTCTCGATACGTGACTGCAGCTGTTCGGGTTCCACCAGCGAATCCGCAATGCCCGCAAGTTCCTCCGCGTTGCGCCAGGCGGCTTCGAGTTGCGCCAGCTCACCGTCCATTGCGCGCCGTTCAGCGTCTTCGTGCAGCGACATTTCGAGGGCGAGGCGAATCGCTACCGGCAGTCCGCGCAGTGCGAATGGTGGCGATTGCCCCATGTCTTTCTCGACAATCGCGGCAAACTTTTGCTCACGCTGTTCTCGCGAACGTCCTCGTGATCGTGCGATGTAGCGCAGCGCTTCGTCGGCGCTGCCCGCGTCCTCTACAACGCGCACAGCGTCCTGCACCACGGCCGCAGTGCCACCAAACTTGTTCACCACTGGAAGAATCGTGTGGGCGAGCCGAACGGCGTCTGCGCCTTCCACAATCGCAATGCCTCGTGTGTGCGGTACGTGCAAACTGAATGCGTCTGATTCGCTGCTCGCACGCACAAGCGCTGCAGAACGCGCCTGACCTCGCTCTACAAAACGCAGCTTCCCCTCGGCGTCCGTGAATCGTGCAACAATCGCGGTTGACGAACCAAACATCAGATAGTCGGTAAGCCGCTGACGGTGCAGATACAGCTGAAATGTGGTGCCCACGGTAAAGAGGCCAACGGCTGCTCCGCCCACAAATGCCAGTCCAGTGGCACCAACCGCCGCGCCCGCGACCACTGCGTTCCGCTTGCGCCGCCGCCCGAACTGATCGCCATACCGCCACCCCGCAAACTCCGGACGCTGCGGTTCCCCAATGCGCACCAGATCCAGCCCGCCGCGCACGCGCGCCAGACCAATGTTGTCCGTGCTCACACGCAGCCGCGTATCACGAAACAGGCGTTCGCAGGCCTCAATCGCCTCCCAGCGTTCTTCGAGCGGCGACAGGTTCCACCGCTCACACTGACGGCAGACCACCCACAGGCGCCCCGTGCGCTGGTTGAACGCCAGACGGCGCCCCACCGGCATCTCCTCGAGGACCTGATTGCGCTCCAGCAGTGCGGCGCAGACGTAGCAGGTGGTGAACATGCAAAAGTCGGAGGGAGACAGCGCTGGACCAGCGATGACGGCTGCGGGCCCACTCATGCGCAGAATCGGAGGAGGAACCTGCCGCCCGAGGTAGGCACACGCCCCGACACCGGATAATTTAATCAGGATGAGCCACTCCCCCGTGTATCTCGACCACGCGGCTACGACGCCCGTGCGAAGCGAAGTGCTCGACGCCATGATGCCGTGGTTCTCGACGCGCTTTGGCAATCCGTCCAGCGTGCACCGGCTGGGGCGGGAAGCGCGCGTGGCACTCGATGAAGCGCGCGAGCGCGTCGCCGCCACTCTGGGTGCGCACCCCGACGAGGTCTGTTTTACCTCGTGTGGCACCGAGGGCGACAACTTTGCCGTTATCGGCGCGTGGCGTGCCGCGCGCGCGTCTGGCCGCAACGCCGTGCTCTCCACGCCCATTGAGCACAAGGCCGTCCTGGCCGCCTGTCATCAGGTCGTGCGCGAAGGCGGTGAAGAACGCTTTGCCTCGGTGTCGCGCGACGGCATCGTCGACATGGAAGCGTTCACGCGGTCCTGCGATGCATCGCTCGCCGTGGCCAGCGTGATGTGGGTGAACAACGAGATCGGCGTGGTGCAGGACATTCCCGCGCTCACCAACGTCGCCAAAGCCGCTGGCGCGCTGATGCACACCGATGCCGTTCAGGCGTTTGGCAAGATTGCCTTTGACATGCGCTCGTTGCCAGTGGATCTGCTCACGCTCAGCGGACACAAGATTGGCGCGCCTAAGGGCATTGGTGCGCTGTTCATTCGTCGCGGCGTGCAGCTCGAACCCATGTTGCACGGCGGTAGTCAGGATCGCGGACGTCGTGCCGGAACCGAGAATGTACCGTACGCCATTGGCCTCGCCGTGGCGTGCGAGCTGGCGGTGAAAGAGCGCGAAGCCGACGTGGCGCATTTGCTCGCGTTGCGCGAGCGACTGGAAGCACGCGTACGTGACGCGCTCCCCGATGTGGTAATTCAGGGCGCCAATGCGCCGCGTGCACCACACGTGACGAACCTGAGCATTCCCGGCACCGACGCAGAAACGTTGCTCATGGCACTCGACCTACGCGGCATTCAGGCGTCTGGTGGTTCCGCATGTCAGAGCGGCAGCGTGGGCATGTCGCACGTGTTGCAGGCCATGCACGTGGCACCAGAAGTCGCAAGCGGCGCACTGCGCCTCTCATTTGGCGCGCTCAGCACCGAAGAGAACGTGGATCGCGCCGCCGACGTACTCATCACGCTGGCGCGCAAGTCGCGCGGGTTCGCCACGGTTTAGTGATGCGTGAGCGTGTCGTGGTCGCGATGTCAGGCGGCGTGGATTCTTCAGTGGCGGCCGCCGTGCTCCTCGAGCAGGGGTACGACGTGGTTGGCGTGACCATGAAGCTGCACGAAGACGGCGCCGAGTTGCCCGACAAGCCGTGCTGCTCGCTCGATGCCACGAGCGATGCACGCCGAGTGTGCGAGCAGTTGGGTGTGCCGCACTACGTGCTGAATCTCGTTGACGTGTTCACGCGCGATGTGTTCAACGATTTTGTGAGCGAGTACGCCGCGGGTCGCACACCAATCCCGTGCGTGCGCTGCAACACCTTCACCAAGTTCCGCGATCTCGTGGTGAAGGCCGATGCCATTGATGCGCAGTGGATTGCCACCGGTCATTACGGACGATTGGCAGACACGCCGCACGGTCGCGTGTTGCTGCGCGGTCGCGATGCCGCCAAAGACCAGAGTTATTTCTTGTGGGGCATGCCGCAGCCGGTGCTGAGTCGATTGCTGTTGCCAGTTGGTGACTGGACCAAGGATGAAACGCGTGCAGCCGCGCGGCGCTTTGGATTGCGCACGGCGAACAAGCCCGAGAGCATGGACATCTGTTTTGTGCCGCAGGGTGATCACATTGAGATTCTCAAGCAGCATCTGCCACCCGATGCAGCAGCGCTCTCTCCGGGACGCATTGTCACCGAAGATGGTCGTGTACTGGGTGAGCATCAGGGCTTTGCGCGCTTCACCATCGGACAGCGCAAAGGTTTACCTGGTGGCGTGAGTGAACCGTGGTTTGTCACCGAGATTCGCGCTGCGACGCGTGAGGTGGTGGTAGGCCCGCGTTCGTCGTTGGCGCGGAATCGTGTGTCTGCGCATCAGATCAACTGGCTTGCCCCGCAGCCAGCGGAAGGTGCGTTGGTGCAGGTGCAGGTGCGGCATCGCGGCGCGATTGTGCCGAGCACTGTGCTGCGCGCGGACAATGAGTCGATTGAAGTGGTGCTGTCTGAGTCCGTGCAAGGCGTTGCACCCGGCCAGTCGTTGGTGCTCTACGACGGCGACGTCGTGCTCGGCGGCGGCGTGATCACACGCGCGGGTCGTGGTGCGTTGCCTGTGATGGCGGCGTGAGTACTCACGACTCGGCAAGCACGTCCTCACCCGACACGAGCGATCTCACGGGCGACGCACCACCGCGTCCGCTCCCCGTTGTACGCGCGATGATCGACGCGCTGGACCGCGAACTGTTGCAGCTCCTCAGCCGCCGCATGTCACTCGTGAGTGAAGTGGCGGCGTACAAGCGACTGCACGGGCTCAAGGTGCGCGATGCAACGCGCGAACAATCGGTACTGGCCGATCGCGCGGAACGTGCGCACCGACTCGGGCTGCCGCGCGACGAGATCGAATCCATTTTTCGCGTATTGCTGCGCGCCAGTCGCGATCATCAGTCCGCACTGCGTGCCGAAGTCCCTGTCGATCAGGTCGTACGCACGGTGTCAGTGATTGGTGCGCGCGGCGAGTTTGGTCAGTTGCTGGTGCGTTTATTCGGCGACCTGGGACACAACGTGTTGGCGGTGGACCTAGACACCACGCTCACTGCCACGGCGGCAGCGCAGATGTCCGACGTCGTGATTATCTGCGTGCCAATCGGTGTGACCGAACAGGTGATTGCCGAGATCGGTCCGCATATGCACGATGATGCATTGCTGATGGACGTGACCAGCATCAAGAGTGCACCGGTTGCGGCCATGCTGGCGCACACGCGCGCGAGCGTTGTAGGCACGCACCCGATGTTTGGGCCTGGCGTGCACACACTACAGGGTCAACGTGTGGTGCTGTGCCGCGGTCGTGGCGACGCGTGGTACGACTGGGTGCAACACGCGTTTGCGTCGCGTGGTTTGATCGTGGCCGAGGCAACGGCCGAGCAGCACGACACCGCGATGAGTGTGGTGCAGGTACTCACGCACTTTCAGACACAGGTGTTCGGTCTCACGCTCGCGCGCCTCGGCATTCCGATCGCGGAGACACGTCCGTACACCTCGCCCGCGTATTTACTAGAGTTGTACGTAGCCGCTCGGCACTTCGCGCAGTCGTCGGTGCTGTACGGTCCGATCGAAATGCTGAACCCGCGCACGGCAGACGTGACGGCGGCGTTTCAGTCTGCGACGGAAGATCTCACGCGCATTCTCGCCGAGGGCGATCAGGCGAAGTTTGACGCGGTGTTCGAGGACGTGCGCGCGTACTTTGGCGAGTTTACCGGTGAGGCGCTTGAGCAGTCGCGCTTCCTGATTGACCGGATTGTGGAGCAAGCGTAGACGTCAGTCTGTGCTTAGCGCTGCTTGGTGGGTGGTGTCGAAGTAACCGCGCGCTCCAGTACATCTCGAATAAATCGCTGATACGGGATGCCGAGCAGCGTTGCCCGGTGTTTGACCGCAGCAAGCAGTGATTCGGGCAACCTCATGTTCACTTTCGCGCCCTTCGCCTCGTACTCAAAACGAACCGGCCGAAAGCCCGACAGATCGAACTCGGAGAGGTCGGCCGAGGCGACGAAATCTTCAGCATCACGATCAGTCTTGAACGTCGGGATCTTTTTGCGTGGTATACGCATCTACCTCTCGTTGATGCATGTAACGGGCGCTGATCGGACGAATGAAAACGCGCCTATACTCATTCTCGCATTTGTCCATACAAATGTCAATCCTTTCGTGTGGACGTTCCCCCACGCGCCACCTCGGTGATTCTCAGGGGAATGATGGGCTCGCTGCTGCCTGCGACGAGCACCGGAATGTGTCGCGCGGAATCAATAGGTTGCGAAGCGCAAACCGACCATTACGACATAAGGGCGATGGCGCAAACTTTCGCGCCTGCTGTCAGTTATTCCCCAGCTCGTTCAATCGCGGATTGACAATCGTGTTGTAGATCGAGCCAAAGGTGAAGCTCACGCCAACTGATGCGCTGAGTCGATACGCCGTGGCAAGTGCCCGCTGGCGCGTGAGCACTTCATCGTTGCTCGCTTCGCCGCGCGGCAGATACAACTGATCCTGCACCTTGGCCGCTTCCGCGCTGATATCGAGTGACAAACCGCGTGTCAGGCGAAACTCACTGCGCGCGTAAAACGACAGATTGTAGCGCTCAAGGTCGTGCAGGAACTGCGTGTAGCGCAGCGATCCATCAACGGTGCCCCAGGCGAGACGCGACTCACCGGCCACAACGGCCTGCGCCACCGGACGAAGCTCGCTTGTCCGATCGAACAGTGTGATCTCGCGGTAGTCGTAGTAGCGACCGCCGAGTGCGACAAGCGCAATCAACTGTCGGCTTGTGGCTTCCGACCACGGGAACACGTTGTACTCGGCCGACACATCAAACTTGGCCGACGCATCCTGATTGTTGAACTCCGACAAGCCACCGCCGAGTTGTGTGCCTACGGACCAGTGTTGTGTGAGGCTCTTCACCGCGCGCGCGTTTACATCGGCGCTGCGCAACACAAACTCACGTTCGGTGCCATCACGCAGCGTGAACTGCTCGGCTTCGTATTCGTTTTCTCCGTCGAACGTCAACTTCCAGTCTTCCGTCACGCGCGTGGCGCTGAACTCGCCGGAGAGTTCGTATTCGCTGGCGCGACTTTCGGCGTTGCCGTCGCCACTGAGCCGAAACCGATAGACCCACAAATTCCACTTGTCTGACAGTTCCGCAGAGGCCTCGGCTTCCGCGGATTCCGGCGGTGCGTACGCGACGGTGAACTGGTCTGCGCCAACAAATCGTGCTGCGTTTGCCGCGAGGCCTATGTTGATCGTGCGCGCGAGCGCGCGACGCTCCATGTCATCGCTCACGTTCGGCGGAACGCTGACTTCAAGCGTATCAACATCGGCCGACAATCGGCGCTGGGCGATGAACTGCAGCGTGTATGCGTTGCCGCCCGCACCAGTGGTGAGGCGCGTGATGAGCAAGTGAATGTCGGCATCGAGGCGATCCTGCGTCCAGATCGCGTACGGATGTTCGTTGACGATAAAGTTGCGATCGCAGCCACCGCTCGGGCAGTCGAGAAAGACGCGCAGGCGTACGTCCGCGACAGGCTGCGAGGAAGCTGTCGCCGGCATGAGAATCAGGGCCGCCAAACCGATCGTTCGTACGAGCGTTTGCGCGAGAGTGGCGCGGGTGTTCATACCGACCACGATAGCGCTTTGGGTCGCCGGACGCGAGCGTGACTTTTAACTCATCCGACCGATTGGCGCAGTCAAGTCGATCTCGCTAACCGGGCGTTCGTAAAAAACGTACGTTTCCGCTGCACACTACCGAGTCCCGCGTGGCGGTGACGGCCGACTTCGGGCCACTACAACAAGTTGTACCGAGTTCGCATATCTGCATAACCAGAATCCGGATCGACTGCTAAGCTCTGCGATCGGGAAGTCGCCAGCTCAAAGTTCCCGTTCAGAAGTCCCGCGCATGGGTTTGCCGAACTTTCGTACGCCGACCAGCTACTGCTCAGTGAGAGCGATCCAATCAGCATGGCAAAGCCGAGCGTCAACAACAGCCGAATTCTGGTCATGAACAAACACCTTGGTGTATCGGCGCTGCTACCAGGGCGACTTAAAGAATCGCACGTCACCACCGACGGAATCGACTATGAAATTGTACTCCCAGCCATTGTCGACAAATGAAGGCCACGCGTAGTACTTGCCTGGGTTCAGGCGGACCACGACCAGTGGCCCCCAGTACGGAGCTTTAGTCGCCCCTGAGGAAACCCCAGCTGGCGACAATAGCCAACTCGTGATCAACGAGTCAATGCGTGTGCAGACGACGGAATCGACAGTCGCCACCACACTGTCCGCAGTCCAAGTTTGCACTCCGAACTCTGTTCTCCACTCCACATCTGTTGAGTCTGAGCGAGTGACAAAACTTCTCGCGACATCTCGAATCATAAGAGTGTTTGCGTCTGGACTGCCGACGCATGGATTCGCGGATAGTTCGCGAAAACCGGAAGGTGGATTTACCCACGCGCCAACGATAAACAACGTGGCCACGAGAGCCGTTACAATCTGACCGACTGTCGTTTTCGTTATGGTCGGTTGCATGCCCCCTCCTTTCTCTTGAACTCGGCGTAGTGTTGGTCGAACTGTGATTTGCTGGGCACTTTTCGATTATAAAAGACGCTTGTGTCTCTTCGATTCCTCACCCTAACGGTGTTCTCCCAGGCAGCCGGTTTTCCCAAGGCAATACTTGAGGGATCAATCACTGCGATCGCAACGGCGGGATTGTGATATGTGGGATCAGCCAAGTCCCAGTCGCCTGGTGAGAAAAGGCCGCCATGAGGTCCGCGTCGGGCTCGTTCTCCCATTCCACAGATTCCACGCCCCGGCGCCGCCGGATGCGAGTGTACAAGCAGCACCTGAGTCCAGCCCGGAGGCGCGGCGGCGCTCGCGGATGAGCTGGAACAGTCATTCGCCGCCAGCGTGTCCACCTTAAACCGATATTGACCACCGGGCAGTTGGTATACGTACCCCGCCCATTCGACCTTGGGTGTAATGCTGTCGGTACGCTTCATCACTTCGCGCAGAATCTCACGCGAAGCGCCAAGGTCGAGCAGCGGTTCACCCGTTGGACACGTCACCGGCGGATACACCGGGTCAGCTGCTGCGACGCTGTCCCCTGCGACTTCACGCGTCGCGGAGCTACCGGTACCGACGGTCGCAAGCACGTACATCGTGCCTGGTTCGAACACGGGGATCCTGCAGGTGGACTGCCCCGCAGAACAGAGATTCACCGGCGTATGCGTCGCAGCAGACAAACTTGGCTGCCATTTCCACTCAAGCACCGCAAGCGACGACGTCGCCGTCGCAGTGAAGGTCACGCTATCGCCAACAGTGATGCTATCGGGTGAGGCTGTTAGCGAGAGCTGCTGCGCGATAATCTCGACAACCACGGTATGTTGGCCGCCGGCTGCTAGAACGCATGGTATTCCGGTCACGCCATTGCAGGCGGGCGGGCCGGGATTCATAGGCTGGAGAAACCCCTGCCTGACAATCCGCCCAGTGCCACGTACGACCCCAGAGACCTCATACTCAGCTGCAGTGGCATCGTGCTGACTGTTTCCGCTCCCCCATGTCGGAGTTCGAAGCAGCGTTAAGCCAAGCACACCTGTGCCTGTGAAGTTCGTGAAGAGGAAGGCAGATTTGTCAGACCCTAACCACTCGCCGTCGGCATCAATGGGAGGGAAATAGCCCGTATACTGGGGAAACGTCGTAGCAATGGCAGGGTTGTATGAACGGGCAATGCTGCCGCTAGCTCGTATTCGGACTCTCGTACGCGAAGGAAAACTGAGCACCTCTGCTGAGCTGTCTCGCGCAGCTGCGTCCGTTCCGCGCCCCACGATCACGGACCACGACCAGGGCCTTGGTGGCGGTGGTTCACATGCCGGATCGCTGCACTCGGTGACAGACGCGCGCGCAGTAAGCGTGTCAGGAGCGCTAACCGCTCGCGCCGTCCTCGTCTCAGACTGGTCGCGCGTGGGTGCGCTCGCGTCGCAACCCAGCACCAGAAGCAGTAAAACGCCCCATGTCGCGTAGCGCATCACTGCGCTCCAGCGCTGCGCCCTTGCGCCGTTGCGCCGTTGCGCCGTTGCGCCGTTGCGCCGTTGCGCGATCTAGCTCAGATGTTGCACTCATGGATTCAGCATACCGCGCCGGATTTATGCCGTCAATACAAAACCGACGCCCTCGCGCATCCTCAAGCGTAACGATCTTGCAGGGCAACAGCGCATGGCGAACTCATCGGTTTCAGTTGCACGTGCGCGGGTAGGCGTGAAAATCGCACAATGAGAGGGCGCCTCGGAGAGCACAACGGCGTACATGTGAATTCGCGTCAGTACCCGAACCCAACACTCCAAACGAGAAAGCGCTGCGCCGCCTCACCCGCGCGCGATAAACGCGTGTACGCACCAAACTCCGTATGCACGGCGAGCGCCGGCCACACATGCACACTACCGCCCACGTAATTGCGACGTGGATCGGCGTCCCCTCCGGGATTTCCGAATGTGCGCAGCAGTCCACCACTCACGCCGAGTGCGCTGCCGTAGCGACCGAGCGTAACCGCAGTGCCGAGTGATCCGCGCGCGCCGCCGAGTCCAACGTGTGCGGCGCCGTAGGCGCATACCGTGCGCGATTCATATGCGCGACGCACACCTGCCGCTGCGGCGACGTACAAACGCAGCGGGGCGCCGTACGAAACGCCGAGCAAACAACGCGCTGCGCGCCAGCGTGTGTCGTCCGCGTCATCCACAGCGCCGCTCAGAATACCGCGCGGAGAGGGCGACTGTTGCGCCGACAACATCGCGGGCGAGAGTGCGCTAACTCCGCTCAACAACGCGGTGCCCAGCAACGTTGCCAGCGCACGCGCGCAACGCACACGCGGTCGACGCACACGCGGTCCACGCCCGCGCTCAATACTTGAGCCCACTCGCCTCCGCAAAGTCGCGCATCGCTTTCTCTTGCGCCTCGTTCAGCGTTTCCGGCACCGTGATCGCCACTTCGACCAACAGATCGCCCGTCTTGCCGTCTTTCTCAACGCCTTGCCCCGGCACACGAAAACGTTTGCCGGAAGGTGTTCCTGCGGGAATGCGCACGGTCACTTTCTTGCCGGTAATCGTCTTGACACTCACACGTGAACCGAGCGTTGCTTGCGCCACATTGATTGGCACGGTCGCAATGAGGTCCAGTCCATCGCGTGTGTAAAAACGATCAGGTTGCACCTGAAACGTGACGACCAGATCACCGGGCTGACCGCCGGCTGCACCGCGTCCACCC
Organism: Gemmatimonadaceae bacterium; assembly: GCA_051859245.1. Taxonomy (GTDB): domain Bacteria; phylum Gemmatimonadota; class Gemmatimonadetes; order Gemmatimonadales; family Gemmatimonadaceae; genus JAABRT01. Next base: position 422,666 of record JBHYGA010000005.1, on the reverse strand, counting down.
TGCCCGCGCAAACTCAGCTTGAGTCCGCTCTCAGCACCCGCTGGCACGGTGATCAACACTTTGCGACGCGCGCGCACACTGCCAACACCGGTACACGTTGGACAACGCTCACTCGGAATCTGTCCACGGCCCATGCACGCCGGACACGGACGATTCACGGCAAAGCCGCCCTGTCCAAATGAAATCACACCACGCCCGCTGCACTCTTCGCAGGTTTTGACGGTGGCGCCTGGTGCACCACCACTGCCGCGACATGTCGCACACTCTTCCTGCACTTCGAGCTCAACCGGTACTTTGCCACCCGTCACGGCCACACGAAACGGCACGTCGACGGTGCGCTCAATTGTTTGCCCCTGCTCCGGACCACGCGAACGTTTTCCGCCAGCGCCAAACATGGTGCTGAACAAATCACCGAGTCCACCAATGCCGCCCACGTCAAAATCAAACGTGGAGCTGCTGGCACCGGGACGCGCACCACCGGGACGTGCACCCATACCACTCGATGCACCGGGTCGTGACGTGCTGCTGCGATGCGTACCAAACCCGCCGAACGCGCCAAGTCTGCGCAGTTCGTCGTATTGCTTGCGCTTCTCGGCATCACCAAGCGTTCCGTACGCTTCAGAAATTTCCTTGAAGCGTTCGGATGCTTTGGGATCGCCCGCGTTGCTGTCGGGATGATACTGCTTGGCAAGGCGACGGTACTGCTTCTTGATCTCATCGGCAGACGCCGATGCCGCCACACCGAGTATCGCGTAAAAGTCCTTGCCTTGGGCCATTCTAGTTGCCGCTACTCCACTGGCGCACCAACACGCGCGCCGGTCGCAACAGATGTCCGTTGATCACGTAGCCCACCTGATAAACCGAGGCCACCAATCCATCCTGCTCTTCCGATTCCGCCGGCGCGGTGCCGAGCGCTTCGTGCAGATTCGGATCGAACGGATGATCGATGGGATTGATGGATTCAAATCCATGACCGGCCAGCGACTTCATGATCTTTTTTTCGACCATGGAGACGCCGTCGATCACACTCTTGGAATCCATCGTGCTCGGATCCACCGATCCAAAGCGTGACAAGTCGTCGAGCGCATCCAGCAGACCGCGCACAAGTTCTCCCTGCGCGCGCCAGCCGGCTTCCTGACGCTCACGAACTGCACGCTTGCGGAAGTTGTCAAACTCGGCGGCCACGCGAAGCATGCGGTCGCGTGTTTCTTCAACTTCGCGGCGCAGCGCCTCGTCGCCAGTGACGATTTCAGTGGTGATGTCGGGCGTCGTATCAGCAGCCGAGGCGTCTACGGCCTGCGACGCGGGAGTGTCCGGAGAGGTCGGGTCAGTCATGAGCAGTTGTTTCGGGTGACGCGGGGGCGACGGCCCCGTGAGGGCCGTACGCCGGACGCATCCACAAAGTTTTCACTGCACGACCCGCGGCACAACCGGCCAGCCAACAATCACGGCTTGAGCCATTTCTCGAGAAACGCCCACGTCAGATTCCAGCTGTCCGTCTGCTCGGGCGAATCATTCAGCTCGAGGGTCTGCCGGTTCACGTTGCGGTTGAACGTATGGCCAACGCTAGCCGGGCCGGGCGTGGGGTCCACGTAAATCTTGGTCTCCGCGAGATGCGGCTTGCGGGCCCGGAGCGCGTCGATCAAGGGCTCGGCTTCTTCAAAGTTCACGTCCGTATCGTTCGTAGCCACGTGCACCAGGAGCGGCGTATTGAGGCTGTCCACGTGGTAGTACGGCGACCGACGCTTGTACTCCTCACGCTGCTCGAAGGGCAACCCCTGCAGGCGTGACTGCGTGGAGAACGAGCGCTGGTAGCTCGGCCCCTTGTACGACAAGCGGAAAAAGAGATTGGTGACCGGCACCATGGCCACGCCCGCCTTGAACGGCGTCTGGCTTCTGAACTGCAGATGCGCAGTGATAAAGCCGCCGTGGCTCCAGCCCATCACAGCAACGCGTGTGGTGTCCACGTGCGGCACCGTTTTGAGATAGTCGTAGGCGCTCAGCACGTCGTCGACTTCGTAGCCGCCGTAGTCGATCAGATTGTGAAACTCTTTTCCGTACCCGGTGCTGCCGCGGTAATCGGGTGCGATGATCACATAGCCGCGTTTGACGGCCTCGATGATGAACGGCAGGTAGTTCTGATCCCAGTTGCCGTGTACGCCGCCGTGCACCCACACCATGGCGGCATGGGCGGCGGGGCCGCGCGGCGTAAGCGGGCCAAACACGTAGGCCGGAATTTCGAGCCCGTCCGGACGCGATTTGTACTTGATTTTGCTGTACGTCATTTTGCCCACGCTGCGCGCGGCAAAGATCGAATCCGTCACCTTCTTACCGGCGATTGCGGATTCGTAGTTCGAAACCGGATGATCTTCGTGACGGTTGCTCACGTACAGCGCGGCGGCGCGCGCGGAATCCATCGGGACCACCTGACGAGCGCGCTGCGGTGCACCGGCAGCGGCCTGCGCCTGCACAGGAGCCGTGACGAGCGCGCCGAACAGGGCTGCGGACGTCAGGCGCGCGAAGAATACGGATGGGGCGGACATTGGGGCGGGGGCAAGGAGGAGTACCAGCGGACACTCGGCCGAAGCCGATGCCCGAATGCAGTCTCTAGGCCCAATCTACGCGGCTCAGCTCGTCACTGCTGTGATGTTCCAGCACGCAGGTTGCGGAACTCGTAGTACACACCGCTGTCATTCGCCGACGGGTACCCAAGCCAAACGCGCAGTGGCAGCCCCGTTCGCGGGTCAAACTCGCCGCGAAACAACGTGGTCGGCGGTTGCGGCGCGGCGGCCAGCAGGCCGTACACCTCGCTGATCGTGGGGAAATGTGGTCGCCTCGATATTTCCGGATTGATGGGTTCGAGAGGCCACACTTCCCTGACCGAGTTGTTGACGACCCTCACCTCGTACCATTTCTGGTCGTCAGGTGAGCAGAAGCATTCCTGGCGGACGTCCACTCGATACGACGTCAGCGCGAGTGCCTGCCAGCGCGCGTTCGCATCGTTCACCGCCGTGATCGGCGCGGGCTCCAACGCGCCTTCGCTGCAGGCGAGCAGTGCAACCACCGCAGCGATCACGGCCGTGCTCACCATACGCCTTCCCCAGGCGCTTTCGCTCACCGCTGCACGCGCTGCGTGAGGCCCGGCTTGAGCGCCCGATACTGGAACGTCACGTCGCCATCGGCTACGCCCGGGGCCGCGGTGTACGCCACCGTGAGTGGCAGTCCGGTCTCGGCGTCGTAGGTGGCCTCGAGTCGTTCACCGCGACGTGCGCGGGACCCATCCGAAAAAAAGTCGGCCACGAATTCGAACGTCTGCTGGACGGTTCGGTGCGCGCCGGGCGGCAATTCGGCGCCCTGTGGATGCGGTTCGAGCAGTCGCGACGCGATCACCACGTTGTTCGCCACGGTAATCTCATGCCAGAGGCCGTACCCAGCCGGACAGAAGCACATTTGCCGCGCCTCGACCGTGTAGTACACGAGCCCAAGCGCATTGAACTTCTGCTGGGCTTCCTGGTGCTCTCGAATGCCCGGTGCCGTCCCCCCGTCGTCTCCGCATGCGCTCACCAGCGCCAACAAACCGATCATCATGAACTGCACTGTTTTGCGCACGGGAACCTCGCGGGTATTTGCCTACCGATCGGCCGACACCGTCCATCCTGGAAGGCTGGCCTCTCCTGCATATACCCGCCGGACGCGCTCAAGAGCTATCTGCGTGGCGCGATGGCGTATTTCGTTGCGATCCCCCGGCAGCACGGGCTTCACGGCGTGGACGTCGCCGCGCAGGTCAACGGCAATCCACACGGTACCGACAGGCTTTTCCGGTGAGCCGCCAGACGGTCCGGCCACGCCGGTAATCCCCACGCCAACATCGGCGCCAAAACGTTCGCGCACCCCGATAGCCATGGCACGCGCGACGGCTTCGCTGACCGCGCCATGCTCGGCGATCAACTCCGATGGCACGCCGAGTTGTTCGGTCTTGATGCGATTATCGTACGCAATCACGCCGCCGAGCACGTGTGCACTTGATCCCGGTACGGCCGTGAGTCGCGCGCCGAGCAAGCCACCTGTGCAGCTTTCCGCGACCGCAATTTTGTGTGCGTGTTCGCCGAGGTCATTCAGCACCAGCGCCGCAAGATCGTCGTCGTTTTCACCGTAAATCCAGCGCCCGACGCGTTCACGAATCGTGTTGGCGGCGCGCGCGAGTGCTTCATCCGCGTTTGCGGAGTTGAGTTCGCTTACCGTAAGTCGCAGATCGACGCCGTCGAGTCCTGGCAAGTAGGCCAGCGGAATGTCGTGTACCGCGCGACGCAACTCGGCGAGATGATCGGCCACCGCCGATTCAGAAATGCCGGTGGTGCGGAGCGTGCGCGATCGGATCACCGTGCGCGTGTGTTCCTCACGGCCATCGCGCTGCAATCGTTCCTTGATGCGCGGCACGATGGACTCCGCGAGCATGGCGCGCATTTCGCGTGGCACACCGGGCATCGTGGCAACCCAACGACCGTGTGCATCTTCGGTCCACGTGCCGGGTGCTGAGCCCTGGGAGTTGCGCAGCACGTGGGCGTTCGCGGGCAGCAGGAACTGTCGGCGGTTGCTTTCGGGCATGGGTTTGCCGAAGCGCTTTTCCCAGCGATGACTCAGTGCGGCCAGCCCCGTTTCGTCGAGCACCAGCTCACGATCATATGCGCGTGCAATGCTTTCGTGTGTGCGGTCATCGGTGGTTGGACCGAGCCCACCAGTGGTGATCACGGCGCCCGTGCGATCAAGCGCGTCGTTGAGCGCACTGACAATGTGGTCCGGCTCGTCGCCAACCGTTGTGCGTCGGACTACGCGCACCCCGAAGTCAGCGAGGACGCGTGCGATGTGCGCGGAGTTCGTGTCGACGGTGAATCCGAGGAGGAGTTCGTCGCCAATGGTGAGGAGTTCGATGTCCATTGACAAAAAATAACGGAGCGCGGTTCAGCAGGCGACTCAACCCCGACGCTAGCCGACCATCAGTTTCGTTTCCTGCCAATTGCATGCAGTCTCTGCGTCTCTGCGTCTCTGCGTCTCTGCGTTCAAAGCAGTTTGCGGTGCTCGTCTTCGCTGCGAGTTCGCGGAATCGCCGGCTGCGTGAACTACTTTGAACGCAGAGACGCAGAGACGCAGAGACAACCCGCAGGAGGCAGGAAGGCGAATGGCCTCGCTGAATTTTTTCTGATTGGTTATCAGACGATGAGATGACGGTGTTTGAGAGTTTTGAGTTGGCGAGTTTCACATCACGCAAACTCAGGAACTTCAAAATGAAGCTGAATGACATCTCTGGTCAGATCGTAGACGCGGCACTGAGAGTGCACACCGCGCTCGGCCCCGGGCTCCTCGAGAGCGCCTATCAGGCTTGCCTCAGCCACGAGCTTCGCAAGCGCGGATTGGTAGTGGAAGAGAACATTCAGCTTGGGCTTCGGTAACATGGCATCGTGCTTGATATTGGTTACCGTATCGACATGCGCGTCGAATCGCTCGTAATCGTCGAGCTCAAGGCGGTATCTCGCATGCAGCCGCTGCATCTGGCGCAGCTGCTCTCCTACTTGCGACTGAGCGATAGTCCGCTCGGACTGCTCTTGAATTTTCACGTGCCGCTGATAAAGAACGGAACCGCGCGCCTGATCAACCGACGCGCATCGTACTTCAGCGCCGAGTCGCGGCTAGCCTCGCGCCTTCAGAAACGCCGGCCCGTACCGCATTAAATAGAGCGCCAATGACCAGAGCGTAAGCCCGACGGCGGCGGTCATGGTCACCAACCCCGTGAGTCCATTGAAGTGCGCGAAGTAAGCCCACCACGTTTCCTCGAGCCAGCCTTCAGCGCCGGCGAGGGTGCGCGCGAAAAACCAGAAGAACGCCGCGCCCGTCCACACACTCTGGAAACCTGTTTTCCACTTGGCGGGACCGATCGAACTGATCACGATGCCGCGTCTCGCGGCGAGTGAACGGAAGAGCGTCATGAACACTTCGCGTCCGATCACCACCGCGACAATCCAACCCGGCAATGACACCCGACCAATCGGTGTGACGAACAAGAACGCCGACGGCTCGGGCAATACGCCGGTGAGTGGCGCGATGAACGTGTAATGCGATTGCAGCAAATACATCGGGACCAGCGTGGCCACGAGCAGCAGTTTATCGGCGAGCGGATCGAGCAGTCGGCCCAGATCCGTGACAAGATTCTGCGTGCGGGCGATGTGGCCATCCCACCAGTCAGTGATGGCGGCGATCAGAAACAGCGTGAAGCCCACCAGGCGCGCCGTCCACGAGGTGGAAAAGGGCAGCCAGGCGATCAAAGGGGTCAGCGCAATTCGGCCGACAGTGATCGCATTGGGGAGATTCACAGACGCCTCGCGGAGGGCACCGACAGAGCGACCGGCGCGGCCGCACGAGCGTGGGGTAATCTACACCCCACGCCCTGAATCAGGCGAGCGTCTTGAGCACGAGTTTCGAGACAGCTTTGAGCGTATCAAACACACCGTCGCCCGTGACGGCCACCGCCTCGAACTCCGGCGCCTTCTCCACCCACTCTCCGGTGGGCAGTTGCGACACGAGCATGTCACCCGGCGCGAACGGATTGGCCAGGGGACGCTGACGCGACGACTCGAGCACTTCCCAGCCCGGATTCAGCATCTCCTTCAGCGAACCGAGTGGCGACGCATTCGGGAGATCACGCTTGTTGTACTGAATCACAAACGGCATGCGCGTGAGATCATAGCCGTACGCCGACATGTTGTCGTACAGATTCTGCATGCTCTCCAGATTCGCTTCCATGCGGTCGCTCTGCGAATCGGCCACAAACACCACGCCATCGACGCCCTTGAGAATGAGCTTGCGGCTGGCGTTGTAGTACACCTGGCCCGGCACGGTGTACAAATGGAATCGCGTGCGAAAACCGCGAATCGTACCAAGGTCAACCGGCAAGAAATCAAAGAACAGCGTGCGTTCTGTTTCCGTTGCGAGCGAAATCAGTTTGCCGCGCGTACTCGGCGACACTTTGCCGTAAATGAACTCGAGATTGGTGGTCTTGCCACCGAGTCCCGGGCCGTAGTACACAATTTTGCAATTGATTTCGCGGGACGCGTAGTTGATCATCGACATCGCGTGTCCCTCTTACGAAAACAAGCGATCGATCTCGTCTTCGGCGCCAGCGAGCAGCCCCGGCGGCGCGATCTGACTGCCGGTGCCACGCGCGAACACCAACTCGAAGGTGCGCGAGAGCTCGTCGACCACACTTTTCATTTTGAGACGGACCAGACCAAGCGTTGTGCGATTGTCGAACAGCACGACAAGGATCACACGCTTGGCGACGTCGGCGAGATACATGGATTCGCGTTCGCCCTGGTGAAACAGCACTTTGAAATCGCTTTCACCAATTAGGCGCGCCAGCTGATCATTGGCGCTGAAATCCGCAGCCGTAAGTGTGGCGAAGGCGGTCGCGTCAAAGTTGGGTGGCTCACCAACGGTGGCCACGAGCTGACCGGAGCGGTCCACAAGCAGAGCACAGCGCGCCTTGGCGTCGTACAAAAAGCTCTGCAGAATCTTGGTAATAGCCCCGAAGTCGTCTTCAGTGAACGACCAGGTCGACGCGCCAACGGGCATACTGTGGCTCCGAAAAGTCCGAGTCTCAGAACAAAAAACGCTTAGTGCAGCGCGCGCTCCACACGCAGAAGCGCCCGCTGCCCTCGACGGCGCAGCATGGGATGTGCTTCCCACGCGATATAGTCACGTAGCAGCCGCACACTATCAACGCTTGGCCGAGCCCGAAGGTAACTGATTGCGGCCATCCGGCGCGTGGGCCGCGCGTGAAACAGTGCCTTGCGGCTGCGGCTGAGCTGGGCGCTCCAGGCCCCGGCTCCAACGAGAAAGCCAAGCGCGAGCCCGGCGGACAGCAGAAAGATCGGGGACCGACTACGACGCATCGAACGACGGCAAAAGGGACGGATTCATTCGGGGTGATGACGACCTGACGACGGGGCCGTCGTAATGTAAACCGGCGCCCCTGTTCTCTGGGCCCCATTTCCCGTGGAGTGACGCCCGTGCCCGCTCGCCCTGCCCCGTCTGCCCCGAACCCAGAGGTCCTCGCCGCTCTCGTGGTGGACGCCGCCTACCACCTCTACCGCGCCCTCGGCCCGGGCATGCTTGAGTCCGTCTACGAGCGCGCGCTCGCGCATGCCCTGGAGCGGCGAGGCTGTCGGGTGGAGCGACAGCTTCCGGTGGACTTTTACTTCGAAGGCCAGTTGTTCGAGGGCGGATTTCGCGCCGATCTCGTAGTCGATGGCATACTGATCGTTGAGGTGAAGGTCGCCGATCAGACCGCGGCGGCTCACATCAAACAAACGCTCACGTACGCGCGCCTGATGAACCTGAGGATTGGGCTGCTTCTCAACTTTGGCGCACCGACATTTCGTGAAGTCGTGCGGCGCGTTGTGAACGGGTATCCGGCTGAGGAGCGTTGAAGGCGAGGTGCGCCTAATGCGGGGGGAACTGCGGCGGGAAGGACACGAAAGCACGAAGGACACGAAAACAGCAAAGCATTTGAAAAATTGCAGCCGCAGCGTTTTTTGCTGTTTCCCCAAAATCCGTTGCCGTTGCTCTTCTTTGTTTCCTTCGTGCTTTCGTGTCCTTCCCGCCGCAGTTCCCCCCGCATTAGGAGCACGCCCGCCTACATCTCCCGCCGCGCCTGCAACGCCTGCGCGATTGTGACGCCGTCGGCGTACTCAAGATCCCCGCCCACTGGCAGCCCGCGCGCGATGCGCGTGACACGAACACCCAGCGGCGCGAGCAGGCGTTGGATGTACAGCGCGGTGGCCTCGCCCTCGAGCGAAGGATTGGTGGCCATGATCACTTCCTGGATCTCGTCTTCGGGCACGCGCGCTAGCAGACGGGCGATCGTGAGATCATCGGGACCAACACCGTCGAGCGGTGAAAGACGACCGCCGAGTACGTGGTAGCGCCCTCGAAACTCACCCGCACGTTCAATCGAGGCAATGTCGGACGCATCTTCAACCACACACACCAACGTCGGATCACGACGCGAGTCGGTGCACAGCGAACAGAGTACGGCTTCGGTGAGGTTGTAACAGCGCGAACACGGTCGCACCGTCTCAACGAGCGTGATCAGCGCCTGCGCGAGTCTGCGACTTTGCTCGGCCGATTGCTTGAGCAAATGATACGTGAGACGTTGCGCCGTTTTCCGACCGACACCAGGAAGTCGGGCGAACTCGGTCGTGAGATCGTCAATCGCAGACACGCGCGCTTCGCAGAATCAGAACGGCAGCTTGAACGGCAGATCAATCCCGCCGGTGAGCTTGCCCATTTCTTCCTGCGCCGCTTCGGCCGCCTTTTTCTGCGCCTCGGCCGCAGCCACCACGATCAGATCTTCAAGCATTTCCACGTCACCCGCGGTGAACATGCTCGGATCGATCTTGACGCGACGCAGCTGTCCTTTGCCGTCGCACTCCACCGTCACCATACCTGCGCCCGCCGATGCACTCACCGTGCGACGCGCAAGATCCTGCTGCAGCTGCTCCAGCTTGCCCTGCATCTGCTGGGCTTGCTGCATGAAGTTGAACATGTTGGCCATGATGAATGGTAGCCGAAAGGTGAGCGTCAGTCGAGCAATTCGAGATCGAGTGCCTTTACCGCCGCGGCGAGCAAGGGATCACGCTGCGCGAGGCGATCAAGCGTTTCCGTCTTCACGTCCTGGGTGGTAATACGCCGGCCAGCCGACGCACTCGACACGGACGCGCCATTACCATCACTCTGCAATCGCAGCGCACGCACCGGACCGATCAGTTGTGCAATCACACCGAGCAACATCTCACGTCCGTTTTCCACCGAGGTAGAAAACGTATCGTCACCCGGATCGTGATTGAGCGTGAGCATGCCGGTGTCATCAAGCGCAGTTGGTCGCACGCGACGCACCGACTCGGCGAGCATGCCCCGACCAGCGGAACGCACCGCATCTGCCACCGCGTTCCACTGCGCTCGCACCGCGTCGAGTGTGGGCGTTGGCTTCGCAGCTGCAGCGTGCGTTGCGCGAGGCAATGGTGCCGGAACTGTGGGCGACGTCACCAACGGCGCTGATGGCGCTGATGGCGCTGATGGCACTGGCGCCACCGCACGCGTCAGCGCCGCCGCAGCCGCGGGCGCAACACTGTACGCCGACGCACCCTTGGGTTCCGGCGCACGCGCCGTGCGACGAGCCGGCGGATCTTCACCGGTATCAAACCCGCGCAGCACTTCCTCGAGGTCCACCGTGCGATCCAACAGTGCGAATCGCACGAGCAGTGATTCCAGCAACAACTGCGGCTGCCCGCTCTTGCGAAACTGTGGTTCAATTTCGAGCAGCGCGTGCAACATGCGCAGGACATCAGGCGCGGTAAAACGCCCGATGCGACTGTCCAGCGCCTGTCGCAGCGTCTCCGAAATTTCCGGTGGCGTTCCGCCGAGGACCAGCGCCAGTGTGGCGCGCAGTACATCGGCCAATCCAGACAGCACTTGTGCAAAGTCTACGCCACCGTCAGCCAACGCTTGCACGCGCGTAAACACATCACCCGCGCGGCGGTCAGCGATCACGTCGAGCAGTGCAATGAACTCTTCTTCCGGCACGAGTCCGAGTGCGGTGCGCACGCGGTCGGCCGTGACTTCGCTGGTATCCCCGAGCGACAACACTTGATCGGTGAGCGACAGCGCGTCGCGCAATCCACCGTCGGCGGCGCGCGCGATCATTCCGAGCGCGTCTTCGTCGAACGACACGCCTTCGGCGCGCAGCACATGCGCCAGTCGCTCACGAATTTCACCCGGCCCGATGCGCTTGAGATCAAAGCGCTGCAGGCGACTGAGCACCGGCGCGGCCGCTTGCGCGATTTTTTGCGGATCGGTGGTCGCGAACACGAACACCACACGCGGTGGTGGTTCTTCGAGCACTTTCAGCAGCGCATTCCACGCTTCCTTGGTGAGCATGTGCGCTTCGTCAACGATGTACACCTTGTACCGATCGTCCGCTGATGGTGCGTACATGGCGCGCTCGCGCAGTTCACGCGCGTCGTCTACACCACGATTGGACGCGGCGTCGATCTCTACCACGTCGAGCGACGCGCTGCCACTCCAGATCCGCGAGCAGCTCGTGCAGTGCCCACAGGGCTCACCATCGTTTGCTTCGCCGGCACGCCGCTGTGCACTCAGCGTTTCGCAGTTCAGCGCCATCGCGAGCACGCGGGCCAGCGTGGTTTTCCCCGTTCCGCGCGGACCGCACAGCAAGTAGCCGTGCGCGACCCGATCACGCGCGATCGCGCCCTTCAGTGTGTTGGCCACGTGCGACTGCACCGCAACCGACGCGAAGTTTGTGGGGCGATATTTTCGCGCGAGAGCGAGCGACATAGACGCGAGAGGAGTCGGCGCGGGGGAAACGGCTGCGAGGTCGCCTTGCGGCGCCTCGTCGGAGCTCGGCGTGCCGCATGAAGACGCGCGGCAGGTTCGCGAAAACTACAACGCCGGTGCGCTCTCCGCTCCACGAGGGAGGGCTAAGCTGCACCGGCGCAATGCCCCGGGTCTTACGAAGCGACGTTAGACACCACGTACCGTTGCTACCTTCGGGGTCCTGGCGGAGTTGGCGGGCTCGCGCCCTTCGGGACCCGGGACACCTGAAGGATAGGCACTGCCGCGCGCGCAGACAAGCGGGCTTGACTACGGACGCGCGCTTCGGATGACCCGAGCCACCACTTCGGCGAGCATCGGGGCGGCTTCGGTAATGCGGCTGCCTGCGGCGTCCCGGTGCGCGACGGCGCGAATACGCGTTGGCGACCACGCCGAGACGCGGATGCCGTGTGCTTTGGCGTCGTTCACAATCGCGGCAGCACACGGCAGCGGCAGATCCAGCATCACAATGTTGGTATCGGGTGGCACCACGCGCGCGCCCTCCACGCCATCCAGCGCCATCGCAAGCGTGCGCGCGTTGGCATGATCATGCGCCAGGTCGGCCAGATGATGCTGCAGTCCGTGTAACGCGGCCGCGGCGAGAATGCCCGACTGCCGCATGCCGCCACCAAACCGTTTGCGGGCCCGACGCGCGCGCGTGATTACCTCATGCGTACCAACGAGCGCGGCCCCCACGGGTGCACCGAGTCCTTTTGAAAACGACACCATGACAGAATCCGCACACGACGCCAACTCCGCCAGACTGACTCCAGACGCGATGTGTGCATTCCACAGTCGTGCGCCATCCATGTGCAGCGGAACGCCGAGCGATTGTGCAATCGCGTACATGGCGCGCAGCTCGTGCAGTGGCGTGATCAGCCCACCGGCGCCGTTGTGCGTGTTTTCCACGCACACGAGCGATGCTTCCGGCGCGTCGTACGACGGTGGACGCACAGCGCGCTCCAGATCCTGTGCCGTCATCACCGGCGCGTCGCCGCGCACCATGCGGGGCTGTACACCCGCGAGTGCCGCCGCACCGGCGAGTTCCCAATGCACAATGTGCGAGTCCGCATCCACCAGGATTTCGGTACCAGGCTCGGTGTGCACCCAGATCGCCGCCTGATTGGCCATCGTCCCACTCGGAAAAAAGAGCGCGGCCTCTTTCCCCAGTCGCGTTGCGACATCTTCTTCCAACGCGCGTGTGGTTGGATCGCCGTCGAGCACATCGTCACCGACCATCGCCGTCATCATGGCCGCACGCATGGCCGCACTAGGCTGCGTGACCGTATCACTGCGCAAATCAAGCACGGACGCACTGCTGGAAACCATCAGGATTTTCTCGTTGACTTGGCGGGAGCGCGCGTCATTTTGACCGCGGCGCGTTGTTCGTCGCGACGTTGCTCATGGGCTTGCGCCACCTCGGCGCCCACCAGAAACAAGAGCGCCGCGTAGTACACCCAGAACACCACAGACACAATCACCGCGATCGTTCCCGTATAGAGCGAGCCGGGTGCGAAGCGCACCACGAGCAACGCAAACAGATAGCGGGCGATTTCAAACAGGATGCTTGCGACAACGGCCCCTGTAAATGCGGCGGCGCGCGAATGTCGGTTGCGCGGCAGCCCATGATACATCGCATAAAACGTAAAGACGATCAGCGAAAAGCCGATCACGCGGCCGAGTATGTACGTCAGCGTACCGAGCGTCTCCATGCGAACACCAAGGTCGGCGAGCAGCGACGTTCCGGTGTCTGTGGCGATCGAGAGATAGGTGGAAATGATCACCCACACGACCACGAGCAGCGTGGCGGCCGCCGCCGCGAATACGTCAAAGAGTTTGCCGGCCACGATGCCGCGCTCATTGCGATCCATCACAATCGACAGGACCGCGCGCAACGAACCGAACAGACGGGTGCTCGTCCAGACAAAACCAAGCGCGGCGCCAATGCCCACCGCGCCGCGCGTGCGGAGTACGTCGTCTACGATGGTGCGAAGAACTGCACCGAACTCAAACGCGTCGCGAGGCAGGAATCGCGTGGCCAGATCGACCACGGTGGCCGCGGCGTCTTCCGGGCTGCGACCAAAGGCAAAGGTGAGTCCGACCACGAGCAACAATACAAAAGGCACGAGCGCAAGCAACAGGCTGAACGCAACGCCGCCCGCAAGGAAGAATGCGTTGTCGTTGGCCAGCCCGTTGTATACACGTCGCGCGTAGTCCGCGAATATTGCCACACGGGGGCGCACGAAAAACGTGCGCCACCCGTCGACGTCAGGCGGTGCCTGGATTCTCGGCGGCGTCGTGGTCAGCAACCGGTTCAATGTCGTCGGCAACACGCGTCGTCCGACGCGCATCTTCGTACGCACGCTTGGTCTCCTGCACCGCGCGCTCCAACTCCACCTTGGCCTGTCGCGCCGCGACGCGGCCGGCATCTACCGCGTCCCCAACCGCCCGCGCGCGCGTTTCTACAGCACCGCGAGCTTCGCCCACTTTGCGACCCACGGTTTCGCGCGTGCGCCCGACCGTCTCAGAAACTTCTTCTGACACTTCGTCCACAAACTCGCGCGCGCGTGAGCTGGCGCGCTTGGCTTCGCGTCGGATGCGAGCGCGCATGGCCTCGCCAGATTCCGGCGCCAGCAGGAGAGCCGCGCCGGCACCGATCGCCATACCGAGCAGAAGCGCACCCAATCCGCTGCCTCCACCGCTATCGCGCTCGACAATCACCACGCGATCATCGTCATCGTAGTCGTCGTATCGTCCCATGCTGTCTCCTGTTCAATCACTAAGGTCCGCATCGTCGGGAGCGGCGGCCACGGAGGGCACGCCGTCCACGGGCATCTTGCGGCGCAGGGCCGTCGGTGTGACGAAGCGCGAGACAATCTCACGCGTCCCTGCAATGCCAAGCTGCCGGAACAGAAAGGCGAACTTCTCGTCGTACGCCTTTCCAAGCGCTGTCTTCACCTCTGGAGACAACGCCCACAGCTGCCGCTTGAACGGCCCGAGAGCCTTCTTGCGGGTCTTGTAGAAAAACTGCTCGTCGGAATCCGTTGCCTTGCGCTCGTCCTTCGCATTCTCGAGCAACCACTCGTAAATCTCCGCCCGCAACTCGGCCGGCAAATAATCAAACAGCATGTTCTGGAAATTCGTCGCGAGATGAATTTCTGCCGTTTCCGTGCTCGGAAAGTTGGAGAACGCCGCATCGGTGAGCGTGGACGCACCGTGTTGCACGGCGCCCGCCATGCCGTACTTGTCACGCGCCATGCGCGAGAGCGTTGCCAGCGTATCCAGATCCAGCTTCACATCGGCAATGGATCCGTCGGGCAATACAATGCCACCGTGCGATGTGCCGGACTGCACACTGATTTTGGAGAGTCCAACCGTGCCCGGTGCCTTGGCTTCGAGCGTGCGGTTGAAGCCGTCCATAAACGCTTCGAGCTCTTCGGGCGTGGAGTTTTCTGTGCCAACTTCGCCAATCTCTCCACCAATGGAAATCGTGACGCCTTTGGGTTCTTCCTTGCGTACAACCAGCGCGATTTCCACGCAGCGCTCATAGTTGCGTCGCTGCTGCTCGTCGAGGTTCGGCTGCGAGAGATCGACAAGCGTCGACGTATCAACATCAATGTTGTAGAAACCGGCCGACACCGCCTCGCGGACCAGCTGCAGCACCGCATCCACTTCGCCTTCGGGATTGGTGGCGAACTTTTTGGCGTTCACCTGAAAGTGATCACCCTGAATGAACACCGGTCCGCGGAATCCTTCGCGCATCGCGGCGGCAAGCATCACGGTGACGTATTCCGCCGGGCGCTGATCGGTATACGCGATTTCCGAACGCGCGATCTCCAGCAAAAACGCACCGGCATCGAGCGCGTTGGCCTGGCGAAAAATTGCGCGCGCCGTGTCGTATGACGCACCGCGCACGTTGATCGCGGGCACGGTGAATCCACCGCACTCGCCGCGTCCGCGCGCGATGTACAAGTCATGGATTGACGCAGGACGTACGCCCACCGCCTGACCAATCTCCCAGATCAACCACCGCGCCTGCTCGCGATCCACTGGCTCACCGAACACGGCGGCGTGCACCAGCTGATCCATGTCGGCACTGGCGAGCGCGCTTGCGTCATGCACGTGCACCACGCCGTCGACAACAGAAACAGCGCCGCCGAAAAGCTGCGTGGATGGAAGGGTCTGCTGCGTCATCAAATTCCTCAGGTGCTGCGCAACGCAGCCGATTGTCGCCGGTGAGCACCGGCCATGGTGGAGCGATCCGGCACCGCGCCGGAGTGAGTAGTCAGACGTGCAAGTTCAACAGAATGGGCGCCGAGGGGAAGTCCGGCGCCGCAGTCCGGCCTAGATCTGCCAGCGGGGGTCGGGACGAGGAAGGGCGTCCCACTCCTGCCGCGCGTCCTCGCTGCCGGCACGACCAAGCATGGCGTATGCGAACTGCTTCCCCAACTCTACACCAGGTTGGTCGAAGGCGTTCACTTCATAAAGCTCGCCAGCGTAGGCGGTCGCCATTTCGAAGAGATAGAGCAGCGCGCCCACCGTTTCCGGCGTGACATCCGGCACAGTAATCGTGCAATTGAGGCGACCTCGAGCGGCGAGCGCTCCGGCGGTGGCCTGTCGTTCAATCTCGAGCAGTCGTCCAAGCGTCTGCCCACCAAGATACCCGAGTTCAGGCCGACCAGCGTGTCGCGATGGGATGGTGCCCAACTGCTCTCGACCGGCCACGCGAATGAACGTGACCGTTTTGTCTCGCGGTCCTTCCATGAACAGCTGCACCTGCGCGTGCTGATCTGTGGCGCCGACCGCCGGCAGCGGCGTTGGACCAACGCTCACGCCATCAGCGCGAATCTTGCCAAGACTTTCGGCCCAAAGCTGCACAAACCAGAGCGCGATTTCCCGCAGCGAGTCGGCGTACGGCATGAGCACCTGCACACGCGCGCCGTGCTGCGTATCGCCGAGCCACTGCAACACGGCAAAAATGCCGGCCGGGTTGCTGGCAAGATCCGCGCTACTGCAACGCGACGCCAACGCCGCAGCACCGTTCATGATGCCGCGAATATCGACGCCAATCAGTGCGGCCGGCAGCATGCCAACGGGTGACAGCACACTGAATCGTCCGCCAACGTTGGACGGAATTTCGAGTGTGGCGATGCCCTCTTCCTGAGCGACGGCGCGGAGCGCACCGACTTCGGGATCAGTGATGAACACGATGTGTTCCCGCGCGCCGCTCTCGCCGAGCGCCCGCTCCAGCGCCTCTCGCACGATCAGATACTGCGCCATGGTCTCTACGGTGCCGCCTGATTTCGAGATCACCAGCACCAGTGTGCGCGCGAGATCGAGTCGCGCGAGCGTGGCCGTGATCGTGACCGGATCCACATTGTCGAGCACATGCAGGCGTGGCTTTCCACCGCGCGCCTCAGACGACAGCTCGTTCCAGTGTGGAGCGCGCAGAGCGCTGCGGAGCGCGATCGGGCCCAGCGCCGATCCACCAATGCCAAGCAGCAACACATCGTCAATCACGCCGTCAAATCGACGCGCCATGGCCAACGTTGCTTCCGTCGCTTTCGCGTCGGCTGGCAGATCAATGAATCCGAGCGTTCCGGCAGCGTAGCGCGCCTGCACCCGTGCGTGCGCCGTCTGAAAGCGCGCGACGCCTTCGGCCCACTGCTCTGGCGTGATGCCGACGCCATCAGGCAGCGCGCCAGCCATCATATTCGTGAAGTCGATCGAAAGCGTCATGGCGGGATACGGAAAAAGCGTGAGACTTAATCGGGTATGGTGAGCGTGAGCCCGTCGTACGCGGGCGCAATGCCTTCTGGCAGTTCCGCCAACAACTCGGCGTGCAGATGATCGTGCGTCAAATGCGTGAACAACGTGCGCGGCGCGCCGACGCGTCGTGCCACGTCGATGGCTTCAGGGATCGAGAGATGCGTAGGGTGTGGCGTGCGAAACAGCGCGTTCAACACCAGCACATTCACACCACGCAACGCATCGATGACGTCGTCCGATACGGTTTTTGCATCAGTCACGTACCCGAAACGCCCGATCCGATACGCCAGCACGGTGGAGCGGCCGTGCGGAACGGCGAGCGGCAGCACTCGCGCATCACCCACGGAGAACTCCACGCCGGGCGTGACTTCGTGCAGCGTGCCTTCCGGCTTGGTTGTTCCCGGCAGCGGTCGCATACTTGGATCCACCACGTACGGGAATCGCGCCGCAATGGTCTGCAGTGTGTCCGCCGACCCGTAGAGCGGAAGCGCGCCGCGATGCCGCACGCTGAGCGCGCGCAGGTCATCGATACCATGAATATGGTCGGCGTGCTCATGCGTATAGAGCACCGCGTCGGCACCATCGATTTCCGCCGCCACGAGCTGCAAGCGCAGTTCAGGCGGCGTATCGATCAGCAGTCGCGTACCGCGAGACGTTTGTACAAATGCCGCGCACCGTGTGCGCTTGTCGCGTGCATCGGTACTGCGACACACGCGACATGTGCACCCAATTTGCGGCACGCCAAAACTCGTACCGGTACCAAGGAGCGTGACAATCACGCCCGCCTCGCGATCACACCACCTCGACCTTGAGCAAGTTGGTCGTACCTGGCACGTCGAAAGGCGCACCGGCGGTGACCACCACTCGGTCGCCAGGAATGACAAGATTCAAGTCGGTCGCGTCGCGCATCGCCATGGCCACCATGTGATCGTAGCCACGCGCCGTTGGCACGAGGCGCGGGATCACGCCCCACACCAGCGACAACTGACGACACACACGCGGTTCATCGGTCAGCGCAAGAATCGGCACCGACGGACGATGCGACGACACAATACGCGCGCTGAATCCACTCTTCGTAAACACCACCACCAAAGGTGCCTGCAACATGCGCACCGCCGCGGTGGTCGCCGCAGCAATCGCGGCCTCGGTGTTCACCGCACCCTCCGATCGATGCTCAATGCGCTGCGCGTACGGCGGACGCGGGCTGGACTCAATTTCCAGAATAATGCGACGCATCGCTTCAACCGCGAGCCGTGGATACTGACCGGCTGCTGTTTCCGCCGACAACATGACCGCATCCGTCCCATCGAGAATCGCGTTGGCCACGTCACTTGCTTCGGCGCGTGTGGGGCGCGGATGCGTGATCATGGACTCCAACATCTGCGTTGCCGTGATCACGGGCCGACCCATGCGATTGGCCAACGCAATGATGCGCTTTTGCGCGATCGGCACTTCCTCAAACGGCAGCTCCACACCGAGATCTCCGCGCGCCACCATGACGGCGTCAGATGCGGCGAGAATCTCTTCAATGTTCTGCAGCGCGACGTCTTTTTCAATTTTTGCGACGAGCATCATGTGCGCGGGCACAAGCGCACGCAGCTCCTGAATATCTGCCGCAACGCGCACAAAACTGAGCGCGACCGCGTCAAGATCATGCTCCACCGCAAACACCAGATCGGCGCGATCCTTTTCCGTGAGCGAAGGCGCCGAGACGTGCACACCGGGCAAGTTCATGCCCTTGTTGCTGCTCAGCCGTCCGCCGTGCAACACACGACAGTGCACGGCGTCGCCATCAATAGCCGTGACGGCCACTTCGATCAGGCCGTCGTTGATGAGAATGCGCTTGCCGGGCGACACGTCCTGCGCGAGCAGGTGGTACGTGACGGGAATTTGTCCGGCTGCTGCGTGCGTGTCTGGCGCCAGCACGATCATTTCATCTTCAATCAACTCGATCGGTTCCGGCAGCACACCAATGCGAATGCGTGGTCCCTGCAGATCGCCAAGAATCGCCACCGCACGACCAAGTTCCGCCGCCACACGACGCACGTCGCTGATCGTGCGAGCGTGCGCTTCGTGCGTACCATGCGAGAAGTTGATGCGCGCCACATCGAGCCCGGACTGAATCAGTTCACGAATCCTGTCCGGCGTATTGCTGCTCGGGCCGAGCGTGCACACAATCTTGGTGCGCGGAAAAATCCGGCGCTTGTTCGACACCGACCTCGTGGTGGTGTCAGCGGCGGCACGCGTGGCCGTTTCCGGCCCCGTGCGTTCAATGTTGATCACGTCGTCCATCATACGGTTGCCCCCGACGCGGAGAGTGCGGCTCGCTTCTGCGCGAGCCCCGCCAGCAACGTTTCAAACGACTTGGCAAACGACGCGAGCCCTTCGGCCAGCAGTTGATCCGTCACGGCGGTCAGATCGACACCCATGGCCGAAAGCGCCGCGATCTGCGCGTCGGCCTCGTCAAGCCCCGTGTCGACGGTACGAGCCGTTTCGCCGTGATCACGAAATGCCTCGAGCGTGGCCGGCGGCAGCGTGTTCACTGAGTCCGGACCAATCAGCGCTTCCACATACAGCACATCACGATAGGCCGGATTTTTTGTGCTCGTGCTCGCCCACAGCGGACGCTGCACGCGCGCGCCGTTGGCTGCGAGCGCTTCCCAACGCGCGCCGCTAAAACGCTCCGCAAACAGCCGATACGCCTGCTTGGCGTTGGCGATCGCCGCTTTGCCCAGCAACGCTTCAATCGCGGCGCGCTGCGACGGCTCTGCGGCGGCGGCTCGCTTCGCGAGCGTTGCATCGATGGCGGCATCCACGCGGCTCACAAAAAAGCTGGCCACCGAGGCGATGCGATCGATGCTGTGTCCAGCCGCATGTCGCGCCTCAAGCCCATCCAGATACGCGTCAATCACGCGCGCATGAGCGGCCGTGCTGAAGAGCAGCGTCACGTTCACATTGAGACCATCGGCAATCAACGTTTTCACTGCTTCCGCGCCGGCCTCGGTGCCCGGCACCTTGATCATGAGATTCGGGCGATTCACCGCCTTCCAGAGGCGATGCGCTTCCGCCACGGTTCCCGCCGCGTCGTGCGCCAGGTCCGGACCAACCTCCAGCGAGACGTACCCGTCGCCGCCGTTGGTGTACGTATACACGCCTTCGAATGCGTCGCAGGCGGCTTGCACGTCGGTTGTGGCGAGCTGTTCAAAACAGGCGCGGTCCGTCCAGTCCGCCGGAAACGACGCGAGCTCGGCGTCGTACACCGACCCATCAGCGAGCGCCTTCTCAAAAATGGTCGGATTTGACGTCATGCCCATGAGGGCGTCGTCGCGAATCCGTCGCGCCAACTCACCAGAGGACAGCATGGAACGCTCGATGTAGTCGAGCCAGGGCGCGGTGCCAGCGTCACGTAACGCGTGCAAACGAGTGGTCATGAGAGGGGCGTGTCTGCTATGAATCGTCGCGCCGCGCCAGTCGCGTCGCGTCAGGGGAACTATTGTGAACCAGCCAGCCGTACGTTCCGTCGGGGCAAAATCTGCCCGACTGATGGAACCTCCGGGTGACCTCCGTCGTCCTGATGCATGGTAATGTACCGCCGCGACCGGTCGCGAGGGCTTCGCCCGGCTGTGACCCGTCTGCGACCGGCCGCTGAACCGCGCACGCCCGCCGAACGATTGCCGTCCCAACCCCGCCGCCCGTGACCCTGCTGCCATCCCGCGCCGTTCTGACGTTTCTCTGTGCCGCTGCCACGTTCTCGGCCTGCCGGTCAACCCCGGCCCCGGAAACGCGGCCAGAGCCGGCTCGCGAAAACGTTCCGCCCAGCGCGCCCGAGCCACCGGCGACGCTGGCGCTTCCGACCTTTGATTCGGCCTGGACGATCATTGCCCGGACGCATTGGGACACCACCTACAACGGCGTGAACTGGCGCGCGCTGCGCGATTCGCTCCGCCCGCGTGCGGAGGCTGCGAAGACGCGTGCGGAACTCCGCAGTGTGCTGCAGCAAATGGTGGGCGCACTCAAACAATCGCACTTTTCAATTATTCCGCAGGAAGTCAGTGACGTGGTCGAGAGCGCGTCAACGAATGCGCAATCATCGCGCGAAGGACACGTTGGTCTCACCGTACGCTGGTTGAACTCTCAGCTTGTGGTCACACACGTTGACAGCAGCGGTCCGGCGTTCGCGGCCGGTGTGCGACCGGGTTGGTTGATTCGCCGGATCGGGAGTGACTCCATTGAAGCGCGATTCCGCCGCGTTCCGCTCGACCTCGATCCGCGACGAGTTGCCCTCGCTGCCTTCAGTCAGGCGGATGGTGCGTTGCGCGGTGCGCCGGGCACTGCGGCATCCGCAACGTTTGTAGACGGTGCGCAGCGTGAACAGACACTCAGCATGACGCGCGTTGCGGTGCCGGGCACGAGTGTGAAGTTCGGGAATCTTCCCGCCATGATGTCGAACCTGGATTGGGAGCGTCGCACCGAAAGCGGCAAAACTATCGGCATCATTCGCTTCAATATCTGGATGCCCGTGCTCGCGCGTGAGTTTGATGTGGCCATGGATTCGTTGCGCAGCAGCGATGCCATCATTCTCGATATCCGCGGCAACTTTGGCGGCGTTGCGGGCATGTCGATGGGCTTTGCCGGCCACTTCGTTGATACGGTGATCCCTGTTGGCATCATGAAAACACGTGCACAAGACGTGAAGTTTGCGATCAATCCGCGTCGTGTGAACACGGCGAACGAGCGCGTCTCGCCCTTTGATGGACCGATGGCCATCGTGGTTGACGAGCTCTCGGTGAGCACGAGTGAAATTTTCGCGGGCGGCCTGCAGTCACTTGGCCGCGCACGAATCGTTGGCAGCCGAACGGCTGGGCAGGCGTTGCCGGCCGTGGCTGAGCGATTGCCGAACGGCGACATCCTGTATCACGCCATCGCCGATTTTCTCTCACCGGGTGGCGGACGCGCGGAAGGCGGCGGTGTGACGCCCGACGAGAGTATCAGTCTCACCCGCGATGCGTTTCTGCGTGGCGGCGATCCGGCGCTTGACGCGGCGCTTCGCTGGGCCGCGACGGCACCGAAACCGCCGCGTGTAACCGGACCACGCATCACGCCGTAGTGTAGATATGTTCACGAATTCGGTGTGGCACGACCGGCACACCGTTCACGCGCGTCAGCGATTCAGCTGGCGCGTCGACCATTCTCCAGGAGCAGCATTCATGAAGCAACTCACGCGCGCACTTGTCGCCGCATTTACGGTGACCTCGATCACGCTTCCTGCGGCGGTCGGCGCGCAGGCGCTCCCGTCAGCCAAAGAAGTGATCGATCGTCACGTGCAGGCCATCGGCGGAGCGGCCGCGATTTCGGCGCTCACGTCCGTGCAGCAGAAGGGCCAGCTTGAACTGGCGGCCATGGGCATCTCCGCGGAGCTGTCGCTGTCACTGGCACGTCCGAACAAGATGGCCATGACCATGACGATTCCGGGCCTTGGCGAAATCCAGCAGGGCTTCAACGGTGAGATTGGCTGGGAGAACAACCCAATGCAGGGTCCGCGTTTGGCAGAAGGCGAAGAACTCGCCACACGCAAGGCGCAGTCGGGCTTTGGTGAATCATTCGGCGTGTTCGACGCCGCAAACTTCACCAGCATCGAAGTGGTTGAGAAAACGCAGTTCGCCGGTGAAGACGCGTACAAAGTGAAGATGGTGCGGAAGGTTGGTCGTCCGAGCTTTGAGTATTTCTCCGTGGCGAACGGTTTCCGCATTGGCACGCAGAGCACCGCCGTGTCTCCAATGGGTGAAATCGAAATCAACGCGGTCATGTCGGACTACAAGCAGTTCGGTCCGGTGAAGATGCCCACCAAGATGGCGCAGTCACAGGCGGGTAACGACATCACGATGACCTTCAGCGACATCACGTTCAACGCCGTGAAGGATGAAGCGTTTGCCCTGCCGCCGGCCGTGAAGGCGCTCGTCAAGCCGTAATCCTTGCCGCACAGATGTGAACGAGGCGCCATGACAATCCGTCATGGCGCCTCGCTTTTTTTGCCGCGTTCTCAAATGAGCACACACGCGAACACGAACGGATCAGGGGCGCCCACCCGGATGCCACGTGGGGATGCCCGGCTGATTCGCCAGCGTTCGCAGCGCAATAAGCGCCGCGTCAATCACGCGCGCCATGTGTTCGGTATCAATGCGATCCGGGCTGTCATTCACTGTGTGGTAGTCGGTGTGCAAGTTGAACGTGGACAGGGTATGCGCCGGAATGCCACGTCGCGCAAAATCGATGTTGTCACTGCGCTCAAAGAACCGTTGCGCCGGACGCGGATCGGGTACGATTGGCACACCCGCCGCCGCAAGCAGATCACCAAACGTGCTGCGTTCATAGCCAGTAAGCCACGCTGTGCCCACGCCACCAGTCAGCGAGTCGGGGCGTCCGATCATTTCGAGATTGAGATTGGCAATGGTCTTGTCCAAGGGACGGACTGGGTTGTTCACGTACCAGCGCGTACCAATCAACCCAACTTCTTCGCCGGTCACCGCGGCAAATACAATCGTACGCGCAGGCTTGGCGCCGCGCGCCATGTGTCGCGCCAGTTCAAGCAATCCGATCGTGCCCGATGCATCATCGTCGGCACCGTTGTTGATGGAGTCACCATTCACGGGGCGACCGATGCCCGTGTGATCGTAGTGCGCGGTCACGAGCACAACTTCATCACGTCGTGCCGGATCACTGCCGGGAATCACACCAACCACATTGGCGGCCGAAAGCCGCTGATCGGCTGCGAGTGTATCCCACGCCGCCCATGACGCAACAGGTCGTAACCGCGCCGGCGCACCGGGAGTGAGCACAGGCGCCCGCATGAGCGGCACACGCTGCAGGAACGACCCGGAATCACCAGCCGGTTGCAGACCCGCACGCTGAAACTCATTGGCGAGCCAGCGCGCGGCGCGATCTCCGCCGGGTGTGCCGGTACCACGCCCTTCCATGGAGTCTGCAGCGAGGATGAAGATATCGCGCTTGATATCGGCCGCGCTCACCACACGCTCCCGCGCGGCCGAAGCGCTGGCAGCGTTCGCGGCGGGCACACGCTGCACGGCCGTGACCGCCAACCATTGCGGCGCACGCGCATTGGCGCTCGTACCCGCCGGCGAGTTCGCGGGCCGCGCAACCGCCAGTCGAGAGATGTCCGAGATATTGGCGAACGAGAAATCGCCAAGCGGTACCCAGTCTGCCGTACCAAGCGTGTACGTGAAGAGCGCGGACCCGTCGCCCATCACGAGTGTTGTGGAATCGAGCCAGGCGTAGTCTTCGCGGCGCGGTCGCGTTGCCACGATGGTATCCTGTGTGCCGCGTTCAGGATCGAGACGCATGATGTACCAGCGCTCGCCGCCTTTCTGTACAAAGCTGATGTGGCGCGTACCGGGAATGCGGTGCAGCGAACGCCCGATGTTGCGCGCGTGCGTACGTGTACCGGGCACGCCAATCGTGGCCGTTTGCAGTGTGGCCGGTGAACCGAGCACGAACATGGCGATGGTGCTGTCGGTGGGGAACGCGAAGTACCCAACCGGCTTCACATCGGGCACCAACACCGTTGCGGCGCTGCCATCAAGCGGCACGCGCCACAAGCGTTGCGCCGAGTCCAGTTCAACACGCACAACGGTCAGCGCATCGCCATTCGCTGTGGGCAACGCCGAGTACTCACTCTCCGGTGTTTCGCGAACCGGCGCGATCCGGCCCGTATTAAAGTCCGCGCGCCAGATATCGCTGCGCCCCTGCGCGTCGGCACGCGTGTAAAAAAGCGACCGTCCATCGGGCGCAAACGACGGTTGATTGTCGTAACCCGCGTACCGCGTCACGTTGGCGGGCACGCCAACACGCCAGCGCTCAGCCGAACGTGTGAGCGAGACGAGGAACACGTCGGCTTGCGGCGCCGGCTGCCGCGCCGCTTGCGCGTTCGCGACGGGAGCCGAAAGCAACGATCCCGCAACAGCGATGACGGCCGCGAACGCGCCTGTGACATTTCGCACAACGCGTGATGAGGCGAGTCTGAAGTACAGCGAGCGTTCGTAGGGTATTACAGGCATGGCGCGTGGTCCGGCGAGGTGAGTGCGGTGGCGAGCGTTGCCATCAGAACGTGTGCCGCGCGCGCAAACCGGCGGCAGTCGTCGTGCGCGTAACTAAGGAAACAACGTGTCCAGCGGCAAGCGGTTGCCTGTCGCGTGTCCTCCCCATAGGCTCTACGCATGACGTCTGCGTTTCTTCGGTCGGGCGCGCTCGCGCTGGCCATGCTGGTTTTGATTTCGTGCGATGAAGCTCCACCGGTGGCGCCGCCCGACGCGCCAGTGGTGGCCAGTGTTGCCATCGTGCCGGCCTCCACATTCCTGCAGCCAGGTCAAACACGCCAGCTCACCCTTGACGTGCGTGATAGCACGGGCGCACCGGTAGTCGGCACGATCAGCCCCGAGTGGTCAAGCGATGCACCGGCTGTGGCCACGGTGAACGCGCGTGGCGAAGTGGTCGCGATCGCTGAGGGTGCTGCGCGCATTGCGGTGGAGGTAAATGGGATTCGCGTAGCCATGACCGTAGGCGTGACCGCGCTCGCACCCGGCGCCGCTCGCTGGGAAGTGATCCGGCAAGGCAACGCGGACGCCTCGCTGCTCGCGCTCTGGGATGACGGCGCCGGCACCGCCTGGGCCGCCGGTACGGCCGGTACCATGCTGAAATCGGTGGGTGGTGGTGCCTGGACGATCGTGCCCGTGCCGACCGAAGAAATCATCGTCAGCATCTGGGGTGCGAGCCCCACCGAAATCTGGGCGGTCGGCTCTGGTGGGTTGCTCATGCGCGGCAACGGCACCACGTGGGAGCTGGTCGACCCCATCATGCCACGCACCTTGCTGAGTGTATGGGGTCTCTCGGCGAATGAAGTGTACGCCAGCGGCGACGGCGGATTTCTTGCGCGCTGGGATGGACAACTGTGGAGCGTGCAGGCCACGCCAACCAATGAAGAGATCTGGTCGGTGCACGGCACGAGTCGCACAGACTTGTGGGCTGTGGGCAACAACGGCGTGATTCTGCGCAATCGCGGCACGCTCTGGGAGCGTTTCGAATCACCCACGCAACAACTCTTGCTCGGCGTCTGGTCCGCGTCGCCCACCGATGCATTTGCGGTGGGCACACAAGGAACGGTGATTCGCTGGGACGGCGATGACTGGCGCCCCATGAACACCCCGAATCGTTCGAATCTGTTCGCGGTGTGGGGACGCTCGGGCACCGAAGTGTACGCCGCGGGTAATGCCGGCGCCTTCTGGAAGTTTGATGGCGCGACGTGGCAGTCGATTGGTATTGGATCAGGTCAGAACTTGCGCGCGGTCGGACCGTCAAGCGTAGAGCCGGGCGGCGTTCGCATGGCGGGCTGGTACAATGCGCTGCTCAGCTACCGTGCCGGTTCGCGTCCGGTCGTGGAGCTGCTCGACGCGGTGCTGGTGTCCGCGTGGCAACCCGCATTTGCGAACGGTTCCCTGTTTGTTGTTGGACTCGGTGGTTCGGTCGGTCACCAAACAGCGAGCGGTTTTGAATGGCTCGAAGTACCGGAGGTGAACGACCTGTACGGCATTAGCGGCAGTGGTCCAACAGACATCGTGGCCGTTGGTGATACGGGTGCGATTTTGCGCTACAACGGCACCTCGTGGCGAGTGGAAGGTGAGCGCGTGCCAATCCTGTTGCGCAGTGTGTGGACGCTCGGCGAAAACGACCATGTCATTGTTGGACAAGGCGGTCGCATTCTACGCTCGTCTGGTAACGGCTGGTTGCAGCAACCCAGTGGTACGCAACGCTTCCTTCGTGCGGTGTGGGGTGCCGACGGCTCCAATGTTTTCGCCGTTGGCGACACCGGACTCCTGCTGCGTTACGACGGTGAGCGATGGAAGCCTGAGCCCACATCAACATCGGTGATTCTGCGCGGCGTGTGGGGCTCGTCGGCAAACGATGTGTTCGTCATTGGAGATCGTGGTGTGTTGCTGCGATGGGATGGGCAACGCGCGACGTCCATGCCGTCTCCCACCACACGTGATTTGCGTGGTATCTGGGGCCGCAGTCCAACCGAAGTCTACGCCGTAGGCGACAGCGGAACCGTGTTGCGCTACGACGGCGATCGCTGGCGCACGATCGAGTCGGGTACCATGGCGTATCTGTTCGGCGTGACCGGCGGCGTGTCGCGCACCGGCAGTGTCACTGCGGTAGGAAATCGGGCGACGTTCGTAACCGGTACGCCGTAACGCGTCTGGCAGCGCGCGTTGAGCGAACGAACATCGCCCGCCCAGTCACCATCCGTGGTGCGTGCGCGCGTTCGCGATGTGCGCCACGTGGTGATCACCATGCCATGCGTACAGCGCGAGCAGCTGATCAAGCGTTTGCTCACCGCTGTCCGGATGCACAATTGTGCGCGCACCGGTGTGCTCGTCGAGTGAAGAGACAATCGCGTGCAGTCGGACATGCAAGACATCCACAAACTGCAGCAGGTCATCCAGCGTGAGTGACTGCGCGTCTGGCGTGCGCACCCAGTCGTTCTCTTCGTACGGCCGAATCGTCGGACGCTGCTCTGTGAGCCCGAGCTTGAAACGCATCAGACAGTTCGCGTGACTGTCGCCGATATGATGCACGACCTGCCGAATCGTCCATCCTCCGTCGCGGTACGGTGTCTCGAGCTGCTCGGCACTGAGCCCGTTCACCGCACTGCGCAACCGCGCCGGAAGCGCCTGCATGCGCTGCACGAGCGCGCGTCGCTCCTCTGCTGACACGTGCGGCGGTCGGGAAAACTTGCCAATGGGATAGCGTGAATCGGTGCTCATGGCGATGAACGAAGCAAGAGTTAACGAGACGATGTATCGGAAGAAACAGTGACCGGCGTACGTGGACGCGCTCGTTTGCCAAAGAGCAATCGGCCGGTGCGTCGAACAACAAACACGATCAGCGCAACGACCAGGAGTAGCGCCACGATCGGGACCAGCACGGCGAGCAAGGCAATGACGAGTGCGCCCATCCACTCCACCGTCGACACCGCTGGATTGGCGAGCCCACCGGTAAGCGCGCTCGATTTTGCACGCGCCAGCACACTTGCCCCCTGTGTTAATCCGGCCATGCCACCACCGCCGATGATCACAATCGCCCACTTCAGCATGGGTGGCACATCGATCAGCACAGACGCGGTCGCGATCATGCCGGCGATCAGTGCCGCAGGAGTCGCGATCACATCAAGGGCATTGTCGAGCCACGGGATGTAATACGCTCCGATCTCCAGTGCCATCGCCGTGCCGAGTCCGATCAGCGCTGCGGGCGACGACACCCACGACCATCCGTCGGCCAAGGGCACCACACCAGTGGCGCCCGACACGCCGAGCACGAACAGCGGAAGAAAGACACGCATTCCCGCGGCCGCCGCGAGACCGAGTCCCACTGCCAATGCGATCAGCGATTCCGCACTGATCATCGCGTCCACGTTCAGTTGGCGGGCGGTGGTGAACAGCCGTCGCGACGCCGCGTGTCGGCCAGCGAGACGATCTGCCAGCGGGCGCCGACCTTCGCAATCTGAAACGCGTCCACGCCACAATGAATGAATCGTGAGCCGACAAACAGATCGTAGTCCACCCACACGACCGCAAGCGTACCGTCGAGCAACACGCGTGGATTCTTGATGCGCTCATCGAGCTTTTCTGCACGCACCGTTCCAATGCTGCGCAGGAACGCAGCAACCGAGTCGCGGGAGACTGACGGCTGTCCTTCACGCATGGTGGTGGTGAGCAGCTGCGCATCCGGATGAAACAGCGTACGCGCCATGGCGGTATCGCTCATGCGCATGCCGTCGAACAACCGTGTCACCACAGAAAGTATTTCGGCGTGACGGGGATCGTCTGAGTTCAACAATCCCTGTGCGGTGGCGGGCAATGCACTCCCGAGCGCGAGTAGCGCGATCGCAAGCGCACGTCGTACAACACATCCAAAACCAGGCATCAACATTCGAAACCTCCGCAGAAGCATCGTGCGTGAACGCGCGTTAGCGACGAATCGCAATTGCCAGTCCGACAACCGCGAGCAGCAATCCCCACAGGAACAACACGCCGAGCACCGCGAACAGTCGAGTGCCAACACCACCCGCCTTCCAGCGCGACACCCAGCTCAAGACCGGCAGCAGCGGTAGCGGAAGCAACACGGTCACAATGAGCGAGAGCGGCCACGCCGTTTCACCGATAGCCCGAAGCGCCGTGCCGCCATTGAAGGCGATGAAAAATCGATCTGCAATACCGAGCATGAGTCCGCCCGAAATTCCCATGCCTGGCATCACGCCAAGCAGCATGAGCATGCCGGTGGTGAGCAACGCGCGTCGGCGCGGTGAGGCGGTCGTGGGCGTTGCCGTGACGGGTGCGGCCTTGTCTCCAGCGGAACTACTGGCCATCCGCTTGCGCCTCGCCCGCCACCGCCATGCGATCAACCGGCGCTCCGGATTCTTCCCAGGCGCGCCATCCGCCCGCGATTGACGTCACGTTGGTGTAGCCCATTTCGCGAAGCGTCGCGGCCGCAAGAATGGAGCGATAGCCTCCGCCACAATACAAAAACAGCGGTGTGGCCGGGTCGGGCACCATGCGTTCGATATCGCGCTCGAGCACGCCGCGCGCGAGGTGTTCAGCACCAGCGGCGTGTCCTGCCGCCCACTCGTTGTCTTCGCGCACATCGATCAAGCGCGCGCCGGGAGTGTGCGCGATGAGCTCACGCGCCTCGGGCACTGTGCGTTCAACCACGCGATCACGTCGCGACTCGACGTGCGCAAGAAAACCTGGTGAGTGATCCATCGCTTCACACCGCTTGAGGGAGGGACGGCAGAGACCTTCGTGCCACTGTGCACAGCAAATTAGCCTGTCGGCAGCGGCGGCAGGGCGTCCGGGACGAATTGGCGCGCATCGCCGCTTGAGTCAACGTGCGCGGTGCGGTACGTTCGCGCTGGCACCTTCCCTCCCACCTGCGCCCTCCTCGATGAAATCGCGCCTTCTCACCACGTTGCGCCCGTGTTCGCGCTTGTCCCCCCGCGGAACGGGCGGCCTGCCGCGGCACCCGTTCTCCAACGGTCGTCACCAGCTGCTTGGTGCGTGGACACAGTCACGCGTGGTGGTGCTCACATGAGCGCCGCAGTCGCGCGCGCGGCGGATTCCGGAACCCGAGTGAAATTGTCGGTGCTCATGTTCCTGCAGTACTTCGTGTGGGGCGCATGGGCGGTCACGATGGGCACATGGCTCGGCACCGAGCTCAAGTTTGACGGCGGTCAGATCGGACTCGCGTACGGCGCCAACGCGGTGGCGGCTATTGTCTCACCATTTTTTGTGGGTATGGTGGCCGACCGGTTTTTCCCCACGCAGCGTGTGTTGGCGGTGTTGCATTTACTCGGCGGCACCCTGCTCTGGTTCGCGTCCACACAAACCACGTTTGGTTCGTTCTACGCGCTGCTACTCGCGTATGCGTTGTGTTTCATGCCCACGCTGGCGCTGAGCAACTCGATCAGCTTTGACCATTTGCCCGACGCCGCGCGAGACTTTCCGCGCGTACGTGTACTCGGCACCGTGGGCTGGATTGTGGCCGGACTGCTCGTTGGATGGCTCGGCGTGGAGAGCACCGCGCAGCCCATGCAGATTGCGGCGGCGGCGTCACTCGTGCTGGGGCTGTTCTGTTTCATGCTGCCGCACACACCACCACATTCGGTTGGCAAGGCAGTGACCGCGCGTGATGTCCTTGGCCTCGACGCGCTCGCCATGCTGCGCGACCGATCGTTTCTGATGTTTGTGGTGGGCTCATTTCTGCTCTGCATTCCACTGCAGTTCTATTATGCGTTTACCAATCCGTTCCTGAACGAATTGGGCGTGGCGAAGCCGGCGGCCATGCAAACGCTGGGGCAAATGTCGGAAATGGCGTTCCTGCTCGCCCTGCCGTTTTTCCTCTCGCGTTTTGGTGTGAAGAAGATTCTGCTGATCGGTATGGCCGCGTGGGCGCTTCGATATCTCGCCTTTGCGTACGGCGATGCGGGATCGGGCATGGCGCTGCTGTACATTGGCATTCTCCTGCACGGCGTGTGCTACGACTTCTTCTTCGTGACGGGACAGATTTACGTGGATCAGCAAGCGCCGCTGGCGATCCGTGCGTCGGCGCAGGGCTTTCTCGCGTTTGTCACGTTTGGTCTGGGTAACTTCATTGGCTCGTTCAGCGCCGGCCAGATTGTGGAGGCGAATCGGGTTGGTGAGGGTCACGACTGGACGGCGATCTGGCAGGTACCGGCAGCCATGGCAGCGGTTGTGCTGGTGCTCTTCCTGTTGTTGTTCAGACCGCGTGCGGCCAGTGCGACCACAGCTTGAAGCGTGTGTTGCGACGGTTGCGCAAGCGTGCGCGGCCGTCGCGGCGGGCGCGGATCGCGTGGAGCTTTGCGGTCCCGGCGACGGAGGCACTACACCAAGCCTCGGACTACTTGAGGCGTGCAAGGCCGCAGTGCACGTACCGGTACACGTGATGATTCGTGCGCAGACCGAGCATTTTGTAGTCGACCACGCATGGCGTGCCATCATGCGGCGTGATATTCAGCTTGCAGTTGGCGCAGGAGCGGACGCGATTGTGATCGGACCGCTCACGGACGCGGGTGACATTGACATCCAAACCACACGCGCGTTCATCGAGGTGGCAGGCAGCACTCCGGTGGTGTTTCATCGGGCGTTCGACCAGGTGCGTGATCAACTGCGCGCGATAGACGCCCTCATGTCACTCGGTGTACAGGTCGTGCTCACGTCGGGCGGCCAAAAGTCTGCGCTTGAGGGCGCAGGCATGCTATCACGCTTGCAAGAACGTGCCGGATCGCAGTTAACCATCATGGCGGGTGGCGGCATTCGCTCGCACAACGTGGGAGCGTTGCTCGATGCCGCGCCGCTTCGTGCAGTGCATGCGCGCGCCACCGATCCGGAAGATTTTGCGCGAACTGCCGCGGCGCTCCAAGGCTGGGCCGATGCGCGCATCTCAACATCACCGGTGCATCAATGATTCGCTTACCAAGGCTGGATCGACTCGCTGTGACTGACCGCCGCGCACTGCCAATTATTCGCCTGCTGTGCACCGTGTTCGGACTGGTGTCGATGCCGCTCGCGGCGCAGGACACGAGCGCGCGGTACACAATCATTCCGCGTCCTGTGCTGTTGGAGCCACGAACGGGCGAGTTCACACTCAGCCCGGCCACGGAGATCGCGGTCAGCGCGAACGACTCCATGATCGCGCACGCGTTTGCGCGATCGCTGACACCGGCCACCGGCTACGCGCTGACGGTGCGCGTTGGCGCGCCGCGCACCGGTGCACGCTCCGTGATCGCGCTCATTCGTGACGCCTCACTCGATTCACTTGGCCGCGAAGGCTACACGCTTGAGGCGTCGCGCGAGCGCGTGATGGTTCGCGCGTCAACCGGTACAGGACTGTTCTACGGCACGCAAACGCTCAAGCAGTTGTTGCCGCCGGAAATCTTGCGATCGGCCAAGGTGGCGGGTGTTGCATGGACGGCTCCGGCGGTGCGCATTGTTGATCGGCCGCGCTTTGTGTGGCGCGGTTCGCATCTTGATGTTGGGCGACACTTCATGCCGGTCGACTATGTGAAGCGTCACCTTGATCTGATGGCGCTGCACAAGCTCAACACCTTTCACTGGCACCTCACGGAAGATCAGGGCTGGCGCATTGAGATTCTCAAGTATCCGAAGCTGACGCAGGTGGGCGGATGCCGCGAGCAAACGATGCACGGCGCGTACTACACCGATCCCGAAAAACAGGTGTTTGACGGCATCCGTCACTGCGGTCACTACACACAGCAGGATATTCGTGAAGTGGTGGCGTACGCTGCGGAGCGGCACATCACGATCGTTCCGGAAATCGAGATGCCCGGGCACGCGCAAGCCGCCATCGCGGCGTATCCGGAACTTGGCGTGTACCCCGACAGCACGTTTGCACCGCATCAGGTATGGGGCGTGAGCGATGTCATTCTGAACGTGGAAGAGAGCACCATTCTCTTCATGCAGGATGTGCTAACCGAGGTCATGGGCCTCTTTCCCGGACCGTTCATTCACGTGGGCGGCGATGAAGCGTCCAAAACGCAGTGGAAGGCCAGCGCGCGCGTTCAGGCGCGCATGCGCGAACTTGGCGTAGCGAACGAACACGAGTTGCAGAGCTGGTTCATTCGGCGCATGGATACGTTCCTCACGTCAAAAGGCCGCCGCCTTATCGGATGGGATGAAATTCTCGAGGGCGGACTCGCACCGAATGCCACCGTCATGTCATGGCGTGGCACCGCGGGTGGCATTGCTGCGGCGCGCGAAGGGCACGATGTGGTCATGGCACCAACCTCGCACACGTATCTCGACTACTACCAGTCGCGCGATCTGAAAAAAGAGCCGCGCGCATTTGGTGGCTTTCTTCCGCTCGATACGGTGTACGCGTACGAGCCCGTTCCGGCGTCGCTGAATGCAGCCGAAGCCAAACATATTCTTGGCGCGCAGGGGCAACTGTGGACAGAATACATGAAGACGCCGCGTCACGTGGAATACATGGCGTTCCCGCGACTCTCCGCACTTGCTGAAGTGGTGTGGACACCAGCGTCGCTCAAGAACTTCACAGACTTTCGCTCGCGACTCGTAGTGCATATGCGGCGGCTGGCCGCGTTGGGTGTCAATGCAAGGCCGCTTGATGACGTCCCAGGACGCTGATCAGCAACTACTTGCTGCCGCAGCTGCGGGCGACACCACCGCGTTCGACCGCCTCGTAACCGCGCACGCCGAGGCCCTGCACCGCTTTGCGCTGTCGCTGGGAATGCGCGGTGCGGAACTCGATGATGTGTTGCAAGAGTCGTTTGTGTCGGCGTGGCGGGCGGCAGCGAACTATCGCGGCGATGGCAGCGTGAGGTCGTGGTTGCTCACCATTGTGCGCAACGCGGTGCGTCAATCACAACGACGCGCTGTGGGTGAACAATCGCATTGGGCACCGCTCGAATCTGCAGAGTCGATGGAAAGCATTGCCGACCGTGCCGGATGGGGACGAACGGATGGAGGAGCCGCTGCGGACGCGCACGAATTGGTCACGCGGGCGCTGGCGATGCTCACTTCGGAAGATCGCGAAATCCTGTTGCTGCGTGAAATCGAAGAGCTCTCCGGCGAACAAACCGCGCTGGCACTCAATCTGACACTGCCCGCCATGAAAAGCAGACTGCATCGCGCACGACTTCGCCTTGCCGCGGCAGTACGTGAACTGGAACGGGATACACCGCCGCCGTCGGCAAAGGAGCGCCTGTATGCCTGATCTGGATCGTGTGATCGCCGGGCTACGTTGCCGAGATGTGCTCGCGGACCTTTCTGATTTTCTCGACGGTCTGCTGTCCGACGCGCGTGTGAACGCGGTGAAAGCGCATCTGGCCGAATGTGAAACGTGCGCCCGCTTTGGTGCAGACGTGGCGACCGTGCTGACGGCGCTGCGCGAGGGTCACGCCGCAACCACTCCACCGCTGGGAGACGACGCCCTAGCGCAACTTCGTGCGCGCGTGGCCGGCGCGATTGCCACCGATCCCAAACACGGGTGAATCCTTTCGCCTGCTCCGTGCATCCGTTGGGCAGCAGGCGAAACAGACTCACTCCTCCAAGGGACCCGACCATGGCAAACTTTTTCGGCATGAACGAGCACCCCATTGAGCGCGTGGTGCGTGTTGCGCTGGGTATCGGTCTTCTTTCGCTCTACTTCACAGGACCGAAAACCATGTGGGGGCTGCTCGGCATAGTGCCGCTGCTCACGGGACTTGCGGGCACGTGTCCGCTGTATTCGTTGCTTGGTATCAACACGTGCCCGGTGCCCAAACGCTAACGCTCGCCGCTACGGCTTCCACGTCCCTCGCGCGACGGCCGGCACGAAACTGTCGAGCCCGCGCGAAGGGAACGTGAGTGTCTTTCCCTGTTCGGCGCTTTGGTACGCGACCATCAGCAGTCGCACCACTTCAAGGCCGTCGTGCCACGTGAGCTTGGGCGCTTCCTTGCCAAGGAACGCGCGCACGAAGTGTCGGTCTTCGGCCTCGTAACCGTAGGCCACCGCTTCGTCCGCCACGACGGGCATCTGCCCGACTTCTGCGTTCTGCTTTTCGACCAGATCTTCGCCGGCCTTGCCTGACACCGCGCGAGAGAAAAACAGATCGAGCCCCGACTCCAGTGAGTTCCAACGCATGGAGTACTCGGGTCCAAGCAGCTCAGCTGACAGACGCAAACCTGGTCCAACAAAACTCCAGCTCGTGGTCGCTTCACCAATCACGGTGCGACCATCCGGTCCTTCAAACTCAATCATGACACTCGCGAAGTCTTCCGACGGCGTTTTGGTGTAATCCACGCCCATCGTTTTCTTGAGCTCTTTCGCGTACGCCGGCCGCGTCCACTTGAGCGACGCAATGTGCCCGGTAATGCGACGCGGTACGAGCGTGGCCAACGGCTCACCCGGCGCCGTGAGCAGATGACGCACCACCAACACCGAGTGACACATCATGTCATTCAGTACGCCGCCGCCCTGCATCGCTCCGTTCCAGAACCACGGCATGTGCGGACCGCTGTGTTCTTCGGCCGCGCGCGCAAGATACGGACGGCCCGTGGTGGCGGCCCCCCGCTTCCACAGCAGTTCATGTCCACGAACCACCTGCGGCGCAAACAGTTGATTCTCGAGATAACCATGTTTGATGCCAACCGACTCCACCATCTTGAGCAACTGTTTGGCTTCGGCCACGGTACGACCGAGTGGCTTTTCACACGCGATCCCGCGAAGCGTGCCCTTCCCGCTGCGCACTGCCTCCACGATTTCGGCGACGTTCTCGATACGCGCGTGGTTCGGGCCGTTCAGCCAGATGGCGTCAATCGCGGGATCGGCCACCATCGCCGTGATACTCTTGTACGCGCGGCACTCGCCAACATCCAGCTCGCGGGCAAACTTCGCAGCTGACGCAGCGTTCTTTGGGTTCGGACTCCAGACACCCAACACATCGGCATCGCGCACGCCGCGGAATGCCTGCATGTGGAATCGCGTGTTGAATCCCGATCCGATAAAGCCAATGCCGAGCCGATCACTCATGGGTTCACTCCAATGTGGGCCAGCACTTCCGGTGGGCAGCCCGTCCACGCGCCGAGCGGCATGTTGCCCTGATATCCAAGATCGCGAATACCAACAAGGCTCGTGAAGAATCCCGTGGCGGTGAGATCGCGGAATGCGTTAAAGAACTGCACACCCGCGGCGTGTTCCGGCTTTGCACGACGTGGCCACGCAATGTCTTCAACAATGGCCGTTTGTTCTGCCGTTGTGATGTCAGGAAACGGCTTGCCGTGGCGCGCGCGGGATTCGGCGTTCAACCAGCCCAGTCCGCTGCGCATGCGCGCGCGATTGCCGGTGTACTCCACCATGATGAAATCCATGAACTCCGGTACGCCGGCGTCGGTTGCACTGCCCGATCGATCATCGCGTGGAATCACAATGTCCACGAGCGTTCGCACGGTGCGCCACTCAAGCGCGTTAAAGAACGCGGGCTTGAACGGTTCCGGTTGATCCGCCAGAAAAATCTCGGCCGTTCGATCAGCAGCCGCGCTGACATCATCGGATGCGAGTGACCACGTACTCAGTGGTAACGTGGCCATCAGCTTGAGCATATCGCGCCGTTCCATCAGAGCGCCCCCGCTTTGCGTTGATCCATGATGTACTGACTGGTTCGCATGGCGAGCGCCATGATCGTCCACGTGGGATTCTTGTCGGCCTGACTCACAAACGGGCCGCCGTCCGCCACAAACACGTTTTTGCAATCCCACGCCTGACACTGCGAGTTGAGTGCAGAGTTGCTCGCGCTTGACCCCATGCGCACGGTGCCGAGTTCGTGAATGATCGCGCCACCGGTCGCAATGCCGTATCCCTGTTCACGCGTGGGCATTCGAGAAAACACTTCACCACCCATTTCGGCAATCAACGACCGGAACGTTTCCTGCATGTGCTTGACCTGATTGTACTCGTAGTCCGTCCACTTGAAGTTGAAACGCAACACGGGAATTCCGTACTGGTCCGTGACGGTCGGATCAAGCTCGCAGTACGAATCGGCGTTGGGCACCATCTCGCCACGTCCCGAGAAACCAATCGTGGTGCCCCAGTACTTGCGGTAGCTGTCCTTGAGCGCCGCACCATAGCCACCACCGTCGGGATACGATTGAATGCCACCCATGAATCCGTAGCTTGGCGTGCCCCGCCCGCCCCACACTTCAATGTGATATCCGCGTGGGAAGTCCAGCTTCTTGTTGTCGAGCCACCACGGCATGTAGATGTGTCCACCACCAACACCATCGCAGTTGTGCGACGGCGCATTTGCCATGGACGGCACAAAACCCGCCACATCGGTGCCCGTGGTATCGGTCAGATACTTGCCCACCACACCACTCTGGTTGGCGATGCCCTGCGGATGATGCGATGACTTTGAGTTCAGCAAAATGCGCGAGCTCTCGCAGCTTGATGCGGCGAGCACCACGATCTTTGCGCTCACATGCTCATCGAGGCCGGTAGCCTTGTTGATGTAGCTCACGCCATTCGCGAGTCCATCGTCACCAACACTGACCGCGCGCGCCATCGCGTTGGTAATGATGTCAAGCCGGCCGGTTTTCTGCGCCGGAAAGAGCAACACGTTTGGCGCCGAGAAATTGGAGTTCGTCATGCAGCCACGATTACACTGACCGCAGTAGTGGCACGGCGCGCGATCATTGAGCGGCTTGGTAATGATCGACAGACGCGCCGGAATGCAGGTGACACCCTGTTTCTTCGACGCCTCCATCACCTTACGCTCGTAACACCGCGGTGCGGGTGCGTCGTGAAAAATTCCATCCGGATGATTGGGCAATCCTTCACGACTCCCGAAGATGCCAATCAACTTGTCGACTTCGTCGTACCACGGCGCCAGATCGTTGTAGCTGATGGGCCAGTCGTCGCCGAGCCCGTCAATCGATTTGCGCTTGAAGTCATCCGGACCAAATCGCAGCGAAATGCGTCCCCAGTGATTCGTGCGGCCTCCAAGCATGCGCGCGCGCCACCAGCGGAACTGCGATCCCTGCGCCACAGTGTACGGTTCACCATCCACTTCCCAGCCGCCGAGACACGCGTCCCATTCGCCGAACGGCCGCTCCGTGGTGGCGCGTCCGCGACGCGGCGAATCGTACGGCATTTTGAGCATCGCAGAATCCTTGGTGTTGTCCCACCACGGTCCTGCTTCGAGCACGATCACGTTCGCGCCGGCTTTGGTCAGCATGTACGCCGCGGTCGCGCCGCCGGCACCGGAACCAACAATGGCGACATCGTATGTCGTGCGAGGTTGCGCTACTTGCATGCAGTCATTCGCTGGTCGTCGCGGCAGTGCGCCGGACGAAGTGACAAAGGAGGGAGACGAGGAGGGTTCGCTGCAGACCGTGCGTGCTACGGTATCTTTTTCAACGCGGCCGCGCTGGCCTGCACGCTGGCCAACGCATCCTTCGGGTTGTCGTGTTCAATGAACGCGTGCTTGAGCCCGGATTTTTCGCTCATCGCAAAGAGCGCGGCGAAGTTGATGGTGCCTGCACCAACATCAAGCATCGCGCGTTCCGGTGGCGGACCGGCATCCTTCACGTGCCAAAGCGGAAAGCGTCCCGGCATTTTTGCAAACATCGCCGCCGGATCCTGACCGGCTTTCACCGCCCAATACAGATCGAGTTCGAGATCCACCAGCTTCGCGTCAAGTCGCTCCACAAAGACGTCGTAAGCCACGCGACCTTCGGTCGTTGCAAACTCGAAATCGTGATTGTGATACGCCATGCGAATGCCGCGCGGCGCAGCCTTTACGGCCGCTTGATTGAGCTGCTCGGCAAGCTTTCGCCAGCCATCAAGCGACGCGCGCACATCATTGCCAACCCATGGGATCACCAGCCACTTGTGCCCCAACGCTTCGGCCGCATCGAACACCGGTGTCCAGCCAGCTGCGCTGTTCGGAATCGGGACGTGCGCAGCAGGCGCGGACATGCCATGTTGCGTGAGCAGAGCCCGGAGATCCTGCGGCGACCGGTTGAAGTAGCCCGCAAACTCCACGTCGCGAACACCCGCCGCTGCGAGTGCCGCAATTGTACCCGGCAAATCCCGCTGCATGAGCGTGCGCACCGTATACAGTTGCAAGCCAATCGGTGGTCTGGCGCGCACGCCCGCGAGCGTATCGGCGCGGCGCTCGAGCGCCGATACCACGCGTGGCAGTGCAATCGCGCCGGCACTTGCCGCGGCGAACAAAGCGAGCAGTTCACGACGCGAAAGCGTCGACGTTTCACGTGGATCCGACATTTGCCCGTCCCTCAGCCGCAAGTTGACGCAGCGCGTCTCCCGTAACGCGATGCACAGTCCAATCTGTCATGCCACGCGCACCAAGCTTCTCGTAGAAACGTATCGCGTCGGTGTTCCAGTCGAGCACTGACC
Source organism: Gemmatimonadaceae bacterium (assembly GCA_051859245.1). Taxonomy (GTDB): domain Bacteria; phylum Gemmatimonadota; class Gemmatimonadetes; order Gemmatimonadales; family Gemmatimonadaceae; genus JAABRT01. The sequence continues at coordinate 382,934 of JBHYGA010000005.1, read as the reverse complement.
ACTCAAAGCGACCACAGTCCCGCGCCTCGGCAATCATTGCGAGACGCGCCAGCAGCGCACGCCCCACGCCGTTACCGCGAAACGCCGGATCGACGAAGAGATCCTCCAGATACAATCCGGGCTGCGCCAGAAACGTGCTGTAGTTGTGAAAGAACAGTGCAAATCCGGCTGGTGCGTTACCCACAAAGGCCAGAATCACTTCAGCCGATGGTTTGTCGGAAAACAGTGTGCGCTCAAGCGACGCTTCCGTCGCGACGCACTCGTGCGCGAGTCGCTCGTACTCGGCCAGGCCGCGAATAAATCGCAGGATCAGTGGCACGTCCGCCGGAGTCGCGGTGCGGATGGTGATCATTTACTCAGTGGCAGGCGTCAACATTCGCGTAACCTGCGCCGTGTGCACCGCACGCGCTAGCGGTCATCGCGTCGGACGCAATGTGCGCCCAGGACGAGCCGCCGTGGGTGCCCCGTTCTCAATTACGATCTGTCCATTTACCAAGACCCACCGCATGCCTTCCGCGGGCAACTGCGGATCGACATAGGTCGAACGATCACGAACGGTGGCCGGATCGAACACGATCAGATCGGCGAACTGCCCTTCGGCGATCAGGCCACGGTCGGCCAATCCAAAAATGCGTGCCGTCATGGCGCTTGACCTGGCAACAAACGTTTCCATGGTCATGAGTGAGCGATCCATGACAAAATCGCGCATCGCCTTGGGAAACGCACCGAACTTGCGCGGATGTCCGCCAGATCCGTCACTGCCCGTGACCACCCAGGGTTCCACCGCCAGCACATCAACGTCGGCCTGCGTCATGTTGAACGAGGCCACGCTTGGCGATTCACGGAGCAGAATCCGAATGGCGGTGGACACCGCATCGGTGCCTTCCTGCGTGGCGATGGCTTCCAGCGTGCGCCCGGTGAGCGAGGTATCACGCGCTGATGTGAGCAACAATGATTGTGCGCCACCACGACGGCGCAGGTTCTCCGTCATCTCGGCGCGAAGCCTGGGCAAGATCGTACTGTCTGTCAGTCGCCGCACCAACGAATCGCGCCCGCCAGCTTCGGCCCAGCGCGGTAACATCGCGGCGCCGAGACCGGTGCCGGACGCAAGATACGGATACTGATCGGCGGTCACCATTTGACCGGCGTCGCGTGCGGCGCGAACAATCGCCACGATGCTGTCGCTTCGGCCCCAGACATCAACGCCGAGCGCCTTGATGTGTGACACATGTAACGGCACGCCTCCTTCGCGACCCACGCGCAACGCTTCGCGCAGCGACGCCAGCAATCCCACCGTGTAGCTGGATTCATCGCGCATGTGCGTGTCGTACACACCGCCGAACGGCGCCACTTCTCGCGCCAGCGCCACGACTTCGTCTGTCGTGGCAAAACTTCCGGGCGCGTAATACAGACCCGAGGACAGACCGAGCGCGCCGCCTTGCATCGCGGTGCGAACTAGCGTGCGCATGCTGTCGAGCTCCGCGGCGGCGGGCGCTGCGTCTCGCATACCCAACACACGCTGGCGCACGGTGCCGTGTCCAACGAGCACGCCGGCGTTCGGACCGAGTCCGTTCTGCACCCACCGCGACAGCGTTTCAGTCACACGTTCAGGGCCGCCACCGTCGTTACCGGTAATCACCGTGGTCACGCCCTGCTGCAGATAGCCGGGCAGTCCACTCTGATTCCGATCACCAAGCTCGAGCAACACGTGCGCGTGCGGATCAATGAAACCGGGCGCCACAACCAGACTACGCGCGTTGATCAAACGACGTGCGGTCAGTCTCGCCGTTCTCGGCGCCGAGCCAAGGAACACAATGCGGTCGCCTCGCACTCCCACATCGACGCTTCGCGTCGGACCACCCGAGCCATCGATGACGCGTCCGTCAACGATCAGTACATCGAGCGAGTCTGCCGTCTGCGCGGCCAACGGTCCGCCACTCGTGCCAACGGCGAGCGCCATGAGCGCGGCCCCAGCAACGGTTCGGGCAGCTGCGGCACTGGCGATCACGACGGAGCTGCGACGATTGCGCATCTGATAGGGAGGTGGGAGGTAGAGGGGAAAGATACGCCACAGCCAGGCCTCCGTAATAGTACGCGATTCGCGGATGCGTACCGTTTCGGAGTGAGTGCCCCCGTATCTCTCGCACGTTGTACAGCGGCGCGCGCGGGTGAGTCTTTCTATCAACACATCGGCTGGCGCCTTCGAGGCGACGCCGACGACTTCCTCCTTCGTTCATCTCCGTGCCGTTTCGCGCTTCGCACCGTCGTTCATATACAGCCTCGCACCGGGTCAGCGTGGCGCTTGCCGCACTGCTTTTCAGCCTGCTGCCACCGCACACGCTGTTCGCGCAAGGCGCCGCTTCGCCAGTGGTTCACGGCGTCGTGACCGACGCGCGATCTGGTCAGCCGGTCAGCGAGGCCCTGGTGGTGGCAGTCGTTGCCTACGGCGAATCGGCAGACACGGTGCAGACGCTCAGCGGCAGTGACGGCACCTTCACGCTGCGAACTCGCCCGGCTGGTGACGCGACCGCTGTGTTGCGGGTACGACGCCTCGGCTTTGCACCCTCAACCACACGGATCAGCGCGCGTGCGCACGCATCGCTCCAGAATGCCGCACGAGTTGCACTGACGCCGCTGGCGCTGCAACTCGACGCCACGGTCATCACCGCGGCGCGTCGTGAGCAGCGACTGAAAGACGCCGTGGTCCCGATTGAGATTGTTGCGCGTGCGGAGATTGAACGCAGCGGCGCCACTGATGTGGCGAGTGTGCTGACGGAACAGCTGGGCGTGCAACTCGAAGGCGGACTGCCGGCGGGCGCGGGCGTGCAACTGCAAGGCCTGGGCACCAACCGCGTGCTCATTCTGCTTGATGGACAGCCGCTGGTTGGACGCATCAATGGCAATCTTGATCTGTCTCGTCTGCCAACGGCGAACCTCGAGCGCATTGAAGTCATCAAGGGCCCGCAGTCCACGCTGTATGGCTCGGACGCGATGGGCGGTGTGATTAATCTTGTCACGCGACGCGCCTCGGGCGATCGCACGGATGCGTCGCTGCAAATGATTGGCGGCAGTCGCGGACGCATGGATCTGAGCGGGTCGCTGCTCTCCGGCACCGATCGTGTGCGTGGCGGTGTCGACGTGGGCATCCGTTCACTGCAGCTGGCGCCTGGTGTCGCCAGCGATGTCGGAACATTTGCGCAGCGACAGGAAGTCTCGCCGCAGCTGCGTGTGCAACTCTCAGATGCGTGGCGCATCGAGTCGAGTGCCTTGCTCATTGGCGAACAGCAGCGGTATCGCACCGGGCAGCTGTTTCGATTTGCCGATCGCGATCAGCAATCCGCACGATTGGGCGCGCATTGGCAGCAGGGCTCGCACCGTGCCGGCGTCCTCGTGTATCGGTCGCGCTTTGATCACCTGGCGCGTTCCAGCACGCTCGACCAGCCACAGAGTGATGCCGGTGAGCGTGATCGCCAGGAACTGACGGAGCTTGAGCTCACATGGAGCGGGCCGCTGGCGGGCGCGATTGTTGATGCTGGCCTCGAGCTGCGACGCGAGACGATTGTGGCCGATCGAATCGACTCGTTGCGGCGCGCGTTTAACGCCGCAGAACCGTTCGCGCAGATCACGTTGGGCGGTCGTTCGCTCACGGTGACTCCGGGCGTACGGTTTACGTGGAACGAGCAGTGGGGCAACTACGCCACGCCGCGTGTCGCTGCACTCTGGCGGCCAGTAAATGCTTTAAGCGTGCGCGCCACGGTTGGCCGCGGGTTTCGTGCGCCGGACTTCAAGGAGATGTATTTGTCGTTCGCGAACGCGCAGGCGGGATATGCGGTGCGTGGCAATGAGTTACTCCGCCCCGAGACGTCCACAAGCGCGCAGTTGAACGTTGAGTACGCCGCCGATCGTGCGTATGTGCGCGCCAGCGGATTCGAGAATCGACTGAGCGACTTCATTGAGTTTGTTGAGGCGGAAGCCGCGGGCGTGTACACCTACGGAAACGTCGCGTCTGCTCGGACCCGTGGTGTGGAACTGGAGAGTGGTTTCACCTCGGGTCGAGTGCGCCTGGAAAGCGGCGTGGCCTACCTTGATGCACGTGACGTGCTGACCACGCGCGTATTGCTCGGACGCCCGCGTTGGTCGGGTCGCATGTCTGCGTCAGCTGGCCAGCTGCTGGGGGCGCGTGTGTCAGCCACACTGCTCTACACGGGTGACACGCCGCTGCAGCGCGATGCGAGTGGTGTGGTCACGTCCACTCAACCCGCGTTTACACGAGTTGATCTGCGCGCGGCCCGCAGCGTTGGCGCCGGTGTTGATCTGTCCATCGGTGTGGACAACGTGGCGAACCGTCAGCTTGGCGCCGGTTGGCCGGGCTTTACCGGCCGCCAGTGGTACGGTGGGCTTACCTGGACCCCGAATCCTGCCGCAGCCGCTCGCTGATTCGTTGCATCCGTTTGCGGTTCACGCCGAGGTCACTCTTTCCCACGCGTGAGGCGGAACGAAACCGGAAGACTCGAGCCGACGCATCCACGAGAATCTCGACGTCGTCCACAAAACGAAACAGAAAACTCTTGGCTTCGGCCTTCAGCCAGCCCGCGTCTTCCGCAACAATCGTGGTGCGCGATTCTTCGAGCAGGGCCGCACGAGCCCGCGCCAGCGCTGACGCGGGATCGTCCCGGAATGGCACCGCCTCCATGCGCTGCGATGATCGTGTGGACTCCGTCGACACGCAGTTCGGTGTATCCGGGCATGGCGGAAGCGAGCGCTGCGACATGGCGAATCCCGAGAGTGAGAGCAACAGCAGGGCGTGAAACAGCATACCGCAACCTAAGCGGCACGCCCTCAGTCGCGCTCTTTCACCAACTGCCGATGCATCACTGCTACTTCCGGAGAGTCCTGCAGCAGCGCCTGGAACTCCTGCTGAAAGCCTGAACCTTCCGCATCCGGGCGCAGCAAACGATTCGCGTCGGCAAGCCACTGTGACGCCTCTTCAGCGGACAGCGGCGGCTGCCCACGATCCAGCAGACGCGAGTCAATTTCTGACACGAGCCGCATCATTGGCCGAAGCCACGTGAACCACGGGTCATTCATCGCGAGCTGCAGAAACGCGCCGTTGCCTGGAATGCGTCCGAACACTTTTTCGTAGCGCACGCGTTCCGCGTGCAGCAGCACCCGGTGCAACGCCAGCAGATCGTTGCGCGCCGCATCCAGCTTCGGCAGCACGATCGCAAGGTCGTTGATGGTCGTGCCCGTGTCGTTCGTATTATCCATGAAATCCATCCTGCGCGTTCGTACCGCCGTGATAGTTGGCGTGGAGTCTCTTCCGTTGACGCCACGAGGTGAAAGCACGGAAACAGACCCGCGCACTTCACGTGGTAAACATATCCCTTTGCGCCGTCGCGAGTTCCGAAAAACGGCGCGCGAAACCAGGGGAGTTGCCCGGGAACACCGACTAGTCGTGCTTGCCGCCCGGCATCATGTCGAACTCAAGCATCGTGTTGCCGATGAGTGCGCCGGCAACCGTTAATCCGGTTCGCAGTGCAATCGTGCCGGTTTTGTTTTGCTCGGGCTGCAGCTGTCCCAACGCGAGCGCGCCGGCGAGTGCGCCCGCGAACCGCGGCCATCCGATGCGACGCTGGCCCTTGGTATCAAAATCGGTCACCACGCCGAGCGTGGCGTGCCGGAGTCGAGAGGCAACGCCTTCACACGCACAGCGCACGTACACGGGATCGCGATCGAGCGCGGCGGCCGAGCTGTGGCGAACGGCCTCGATGATAACCAGCTGCGCCGATCGCGTGATAAAGCGACGACCGTAGGATTCAAGGTCTTTGGGCCACACCTTGGGCGAGGGCGTGACTTGATCGCTCCCGGACGACCAGAGCACGCGTCCGAGCGGAATCCAACCCACGGTGCTCACGTAAAACTCATGGGGGCGGTCAACTTCGGCTTCGGCGCGCGAGCCCGCGTACCGTGGGAAGACCGTACCGGTGGGCTGAACGGGCTGTGCGTGCAGACGGCTGGCGAGAGCCGGAGCCACGAAGCACAGCGATGTGGCGAGCAAAAACATGAGACAACGGGCACGCGAATGAGGCATGCCCGAATGGTCGCCGAAAGCGCTCGCCGATGCTACTCAGGCACGCTTCATTCGTCGAAGGAGCCAGAGCACCAGCAGTACCACGGACACCGGGATGATCAGCGCGACCATCACCTTGAACGCCACGACCGTCAGCAGTCCAAGGGCAATCAGGGCGAGCACTGGCACGCCCAGAATCGCCATGCCCAGAAAGGGGCGAAGCGCAACTAGCCGAAGCAGGGAAGCAATCATGGACAGCACCTGGTAAGGGGGATGCGTACAATACGCAGACTCCCCGCGCTGGTTTCCCCGTTCGTCCCGGTTGCGTCAGCGAACGACCGGCCCCATCGTCGGGAGTGCCGTCCGTTTCTCCCGATCCATCCTTCCCAGGCAAGCCTGCCCATGCCCGCACCAGCCCCACGCCGATTGGTCCGCTACACTGCCCTCGCGATGCTGATCTCGTTCCCCGCGAGCCTCCTGCTCGCGCAGAACAAGCCCACCAGCAACACGGCGCAGCTCGATGAAGCGATCAACGCGGAACGCTACATCACCCCGCCGCCAGCGCTGGAAAAGCTGGTGACTGCGCCCCGTGAACAGAACATCACCTTCAGCGCCCCGAACCCGGGCAGCCGTCAGTGGTTTCTGCGCACGGTAAGCGATGGCCTGCCGTCGCTCGCGGCGATGGGCAAGCCATACCACAATCTCGGCGGATTTCAGGTGGATCGTGTCGCCAGCCGGGCGCGCTCGTTGACCACGCGCTCGAGCGCTGGTCTGGAGCTACGCAATTGGGAGACGGGCAAGGTCGTGAGTGTGAATATCCCAACCGGTGCGCGCGTTGGGCCCACGGCGTGGTCGCCCGACGGCACCACGATCGCCTTCATGGCCCTGTTCGACAACGCCACACACATCTACCTCGCCGATCCGGCCACGGGTCGCTCGCGCCCGCTCACGCGCACCCCGCTGCTTGCAACGCACGTGACGAACATGGAGTGGACCGCAGACAGTCGGAGCATTGTCGCGGTGTTGGTGCCCGATGGTCGCGGTGCGGAACCCGCGCCGCCAGCCGTCGCCACCGAACCGATTGTGCGCGTGAATGACAACAACAAACTGAAGACGCGCACCTACGCCAGTCTGCTCACCACGCCGTACGACAAAACGCTGTTAACGTATTACTCCACGGGTCAGTTGGCAGTGATCGATGTGCGTTCGCGCGCGGTGAAAAAAATCGGCGCACCGCAAATGATTCGCACGCTGAGCGCGTCTCCTGATGGACAGCATTTCCGCGTCACGTCGCTCGATGAACCGTTCTCGTATCTGTTGCCGGTCGCGAGCTTTGGACAAACAGAAAACGTGATCGACGCGAGCGGCAAATCGCTGGTGCAGCTGTCCAAGCGTCCACTGCGTGAAGGCGAAGCGGTTGACGATCCCGACAATCCTCCCGCCCGTCCGACAACACCCGCCGCGCGCGGCGCTGGCAATGACACGGCCAAGCGCAGCCTGCAGTGGCACCCCACACAAGCCGGCTTGTTGTTCGCGCAACTCGCGCCAGCGCCTGCCGCTCGCGCGGGTGCGGCACCTGCCGCGCGTACGGACTCGGCGTCGCTCGCGCGTCGCGCGGACCGGCTGGTGCACTGGCTGCCGCCGTTCGACAGCACGAGCCAGAAAGTCGTCTACGAAACCAGCAATCGCATTGCGAACAGCCGATTCTCCGACGATGGCAAGATTCTGTTTGTGTCAGAAACCGGCACCGGCGGCACAACGGAACTTGCGATCTTTGTTGACGAGCCCGACAAGAAGTACACGATCGTTGCGCCGCGCCGCGGACGTGGCGCTGACAGCGCGGCCCGTGCAGATACAACGCGTCCTGCGGCACCTGCAGGCGGTCGCGCTGCTGCCGCGGCGCCCGGCGCCGCAACGCTCATGAGCAAGCCCGGTCGCCGTGGTGCGCCAAGCGTGATGGTATCAAGCGATGGTCAGTCGGTGTTTCTGCAGGGCTCAACACCCGATACCACGACCGGTCGCTCACCGCGCGTATGGGTGGATCGCGTGGCGATCAAAACGGGCGAACGCACGCGTGTGTATGAGAGCAGCGGCGACATTTCGGAGTCGATCGGCGCTGCGCTTGATGACGACTTTACGCGCGCCATTGTGAACCGCGAGTCAGCCACCACACCGCCGCAGTCGTTTGTGCTTGACGTGGCCACAAAGACCGCACGTCAGCTCACGAACAATCGCGATCTGTTCCCGGAGCTGTCATCGCTGCAGAAGCGCACGGTGGTTGCGCGTCGGGCCGACGGCTACACGTTCAATGTGCGTGTCACGCTGCCGGCTGACTACAAAGAAGGCACGCGTTTGCCCGCACTCTTCTGGTTCTATCCGCGCGAGTATCAGAATCAGGCGGAGTACGATCGTCAGGCCAACGCACCCGCTGGTGCGGCGTCACGTCGTTTCCCAACGTTCGCACCGCGCAGCATGGCGTTTATCACCACGCAGGGCTACGCACTCATTGAGCCGGATGCACCGATCTTTGCCAGCGATGGCATGCAGCCGAACGACAACTACGTGGCCGATCTGCGCAACAATCTGGCCGCCACGATCGATGCGCTCGACACGCTGGCAATCGTGGACCGCCATCGCCTCGGTATTGGCGGGCACAGCTACGGCGCGTTCAGTGCCGTGAACGCGATGGTGCACACGCCGTTTTTCAAAGCCGGTATTGCGGGTGACGGCGCCTACAATCGCACGCTCACACCCAACGGATTCCAGAGTGAGCGTCGCGATTTCTGGCAGGGTCGCGAAACGTATCTTGCAATGTCGCCATTTCTGTATGCCGACAAACTGAACGGCGCGCTGTTGCTCTACCACAGCACCGATGACCAGAACGTTGGCACCGCGCCGATCAACTCGGAGCGCTTGTTCCACGCACTGCAGGGACTGGGTAAGAACGTTTCGTTGTACATGTATCCCTACGAAGATCATGGTCCGATTGCCAAGGAGACGGTCCTTGATCAGTGGGGCCGCTGGGTCGCGTGGCTTGACAAGTACGTCAAGAACGATGGCAAGAAAGACGCGAAGGGTCCGGTCACTATGGAGAACCAGCAGTGATCAATCCCCGCGTTACATCACTCGCGATTGGCGCCGCCGTAGCCGGCGTGCTCAGTCTCACACCGTGGTCGCCGCGCGCGACCACGGAAACGCAGGAGGCGCACGCGGCCGAACCAGCGCGCGCTCCGTTGCAACAGATTGCCGTGAAATACGTCACGGTCGCGGAAGGCAGCAAGGCACGGTATCGCGTGCGCGAGCGATTGCTTGGACGCGAACTCGACAACGATGCCGTTGGTGAGACGTCGGCCATTACCGGCACGATTGCGCTCGATAAATCGGGCGCTGTAGTGCGCGGTACTTCCAGCTTTGATGTCACACTCGCGGGCCTGACCAGCGATGAAGCGCGACGCGACAACTACGTGCGGTCGCGCTTGTTGGTGACCGATTCGTTCCCCACCACGCGACTGGCGGTGACCGGTGTTCGCGGATTGCCGTCGCCGCTGCCAACCAGCGGCCGCGTGCAGTTTCAGCTGCTCGGCGATCTCACTGTGAAAGGCGTTACGCGCCCGAGCACGTGGAACGTGACGGCGAATGTGGCAGGGGACCAACTCACGGGTACAGCCGCGACATCGTTCACCTTTGCCGAGTTCCAGCTCACGCAGCCGCGTGTGCGTGTGGTGCTAAGCGTGAACGACACGATTCGCCTTGAGTACGACTTTGCCATGAAGAAGCAGGCTCCGTAATACTCGGTTGTGGCTCGGCGATCCTGCTCACGATTTGTTGAGCAGGTCGCCGAGCAACGAGAATAAACTCGGGCGATGCGAATCACCACGCTCCGAGAGCAGCCACACTGCGCGCCGATCCCCGCGCATGTGCTCCGTTTGCGTGCGGATCGCGCGCTCTCGCTCAAGTCGGCGACGTTCGTCTGCGAGCGCAACAGTTTCTCGCTTGCGCGCCACATCAAGGCCACCGCGCCGTACGAAGTCGAGCAGCGCTGGCAACTCATGCGCATCGAACCATGTGCCGTGCGACTTGCACACATCAACCACGATGCCCGAGATGCGCGCGTAGTTCACGCGATTCATGAGCCCGCTGCACTCGGGGCATTTTCTGTAGCGCACGCTTGTTTCGGTCACGCTCTTCGCTCGTGAGGCAACGGCCGCTCCCACTCCCGGCGCAAGCGCGAGCACGATGGCGTCGTCGGCATGACTGGCGACAAGTCGTTCCACCGATTCTCGCGAAAGCCACATGCCAGTGCATACCGGACAGTCAGCGATGTACATCGCGCCGCCAACGGTGCCAGGTGGAACGGGAATCGCCCGGTGTTGCAACGTGGCGTTCCCGCAGGGACACAACAGCGTGGAGTGCTCAGCAGCCGGTGTAATCGTACCGGTACCGCACCACTGGCAGAACGTGACGCCGGGCGCCATGCGGCAATGGCAGCTCGGACACGCGCGCTGCCCGAACACCAGCGTGCAGTAACTGCATCGCGTGAGCGACGGATCGCCAGCCGGCGCGCCGCATCCCGCACAGCGCACATGCACCTGCTGCAGGCGAAGGCTCACGCGCGTGGTGACGGAACGAGCTTCACGTCTGGCCGTTACGCCGCGGGCAACGGCGGCGGCGAAAAATCGAAGGCAAACTCGGGCTGATGACCCACCGGCGACCACGACGCCATGCCCGGCGTCCACACCAGGCGAGAGCTTTCGATCGCGCCACCTGTGATCGCCTGCTGCACGTGCGCGAGCGTCCACGGTCCTTCCGCAGGCGTGCCCTGGGGGCTTGAGGTGCTTGGCGCGACGTACCACCACTGACGCGGTACAAGGGCGGGGGTCCAGGGCTCGGTGGCCCTGGCAAAGGAAAGGGACATGCACAGCGCTCCGTTCAAGGTCGGGCCGCCACCGCGACATCAGGTGACGGCCATATACGACGAGCCGGAGCGCTGTTGGGTTACGTCATGCCTCGCCGCGATCGGTTGCGGCGAGCAGCACCTCAGCCTGCTCGGGGGTGAGCGATGCAGAAAGCTTGGCCGCCATGTCGGGCGACAGCTTGCCCAACCCGGGCAGTTCAATGCCGGTGACGTGACGGATCAGATCCATCGCGGGCGGCACGGAGCGAACGAGGTCGTGGGTCACGCGGCTCACGCCACCGCCTGCCCCGTTACCGCCGCCCGCGTCCCACACGATGACTTTCTCCACATTCACCCCCTTCACCGCCTCGGCGGCTTTTTCGACCAGCGTTGGGACCATGTCGACCAGCAACAGAGCAAACGCCTGCTCCGGACTTCCGGCCGCTTCCACCAGCTCCTTGAGGCCGCGTGCGCGCTGCGAGAGCAACGCGTACTGACCGTCGGCTTCCGCTTCGAGCTTGGCCTTCACGGCTGTCGCCGCGGCTTCGGCGGCAATCGTGACCTGCTGGGCCTGGCCTTCGGCCGACACAATCGCTGTGGCCGCCGCCGCCTTGGCCGGCGCCTCCAACCGAGCACGCTCAGAGGCTTCGATCTGCCTGGCCTCGGCAAGTGCCGCGGCCTCGCGCGCCTTGGCCGTGGCCTCGGCGACCTGACCGTCCGCGATCGCACGCGCCGACTCCGCGCGCTTGCGCGCTTCGGCGGCGGTGACCGCGAGATTGGCTTCGGATTCCGCCACCTGCGCCTTGGCCTGCGTTTCACCCTTCACGGCGTCCGCATTCGTTTCGGCAATGCGCACACGCTTCTGTGCTTCGGCCACGGCTTCACCAGCCACGGCCGCGGCATTCGCTTCCGAGATGGCGATGCGACGTTCACGATCGAGCGTGGCCACTTCACGATCGCGTTGGGTTTCCTGCGTGCGCGTTTGCACGTCCTGCTCACGCGTCATTTCGGCCAAACGCATGGTTTGCGCCAACTGTGCTTCCTGCACACCGATGACCTGATCGCGCTTTTGCGCGGCCACGATCACGTCCTTCTCGCGCTGTGCTTCGGCCACGCGAATCGCACCGGTTTTCTCCGCCTCAGCCACGTCGCCGAGCGCGCGCTGTGTGGCTTCGGAACCGGCCTTCTTGCCAAGCGCATCGAGATAGCCGGACTCGTCACGCAAGTCCTGAATATTCACGTTGAGCAGCGACAGGCCGAGCTTGGTGAGTTCCGGAACGAGCGTGCTCTCAATCTTGCGACGGAACTCGTCGCGGTTTGAGTTGATCTCCTGGATCGTCATCACCGCAATCACCTGCCGCAGCGTACCCACGATCGTTTCGGCGGCGAGACCTTTGATCTCTTCTTCGTTTTTGCCAACGAGACGCGTGGCGGCGTTCTCCTTGTGCGGCGACGCGTTGCCAATCGCGAGCGTGAACGCACTCGGCACCGCCACACGAATTGTTTCGGCGGAGAGTGCGTCTTGCAACGCGACCTTCAACGTGAACGGCGCGAGATCGAGAAAGTTGTATTGCTGAATAATTGGCCACACAAACGTGCCGCCACCGGCGATCACCTTGGGTAGCGTGTCACCGTGTTCGTTGGTTTGCGATGTCGCACCGGAGATCACGAGCAGCCGATTCGTTGGGCACACTTTGTAGCGCGACGCGAAGAACAGGCCGAGACCAACAAAGAGACCGATGATCAACACAATGCTGCCGCCGCCGAGAATGGCCGACAGCACACCGTCGAGCGAAATCTCGGGATCAGCAGCCTGCAGAAGCGCGAGAGAAAAAGGCATGATCGTCATTTGGCAGAAGGATGTTCGGGATATGGACTCGGACCAACCACCACGGTGGACGGCGACTCGATGCGCACGATGACTACGCGCGAACCTTCCTGCAGAATGCCATCGGTTTCCGGCAGCGCCGTGAACTCTTGCGACAATCCGCCAAGCGTGACTTGTACCACACCGGGCGCACGTTCGCTGGCGATGCCGACAGTGAGCGTACCTTCTCGACCAAGCAACGCGTCGGTTGACACGCCGTGATCGCGATCAAAATACCGGAGTTTGCGCAATACAACGCGCCACACGCGCGCACCAACCACGGCGCCGATCAGCGCGCCAACCACGGACACGAGTTTGGGCACGAGCGCGACGCCGAGCAAAAACGCGCCCACGGCCCCGGCCAGTGTCATCGCCGCCAACATGCCACGAATCGACAGGAATGCGGCGGCCAGGCCGGCCAGCCCGGTATCACTCTCCGGGGCGAGACCGTCGTCGTCTACGGAACCAAACCAGAGCAGCGCCAGCAGTGAAACACCGGCGGCAACGAACATCCAGAGATAAATGATGAGCACGAGAGGGATTCTATGTGTCGAACCACAGGCTCGCGAGCGGTGCAGGCAGAGACGGCCAGCCAGCACATGTCACAAGCGGCAACTTTCCGCTAGCTTTGACGTACTGAGTAAAGGGTTTGCGATTGACCTCAGGCTGCCATGTCATGACCACTACGCAACCGCACGATCCCGCGTTTCGAACAACATCAACATCTGCGCCAGCGGCGCCGGTGATTTTGTTCGATGGCGTGTGCAACTTGTGTAACGGCGCGGTGACATGGGTGATTGAACGCGACAAGCGTGCACACTTTCGTTTTGCATCGTTACAGTCCGATGCGGCGCGCAGTGCGCTGTCTGCCAATGGTGCACCAGCGATCATGCCCGACAGCATCGTGCTGCTCGACGCCGACGGTATTCATGTGCGCTCCGATGCTGCACTGCGCATTTCCGCGTCGCTCGGCCTGCCGTGGTCGCTGCTTTCGCTTGCGCGCATCGTGCCGCGCTTCGTGCGCGATGCGGTGTACGACTACATCGCCCGCAATCGCTACCGTTGGTTTGGTCGTCGCGATATGTGCATGCTGCCCGCACCTGGCGTAGCCGATCGGTTCCTTGATTAACAACGGCATGAAGCAGCACGCGTTGCTACTCGTCGGGTTTGTTGTGTTGTGCTGGATGGTGCTCGCGGTCGACGCCGTGCTGCCCGGCTCATTTGCCGTGTTTGGTGTGGTGCCGCGAACGCTGAACGGCTTGCGTGGTATTCCGCTTGCACCGGTACTGCACGGCAACGTTGCGCATCTCATGTCGAACTCGGTGCCACTGCTCGTGCTCGGCGCTCTGGTGCTGTTCGCCGATGATCGACGGTTCCTTACAGTCACGCTGTGGAGCGTGCTTGGCGCTGGTCTCGCGGCGTGGATGTTTGGCGCGCCGCGCAGCGTGCACATCGGCGCCAGTGGCGTCGTGTTTGGTTATCTCGGATTCCTGCTCTCGCACGGTTGGTTTGCGCGGCGCGTCGGCATGATTCTGGTGAGCCTCTTCGTGGCCGGTGTGTGGGGCGGCCTGGTGTTCGGTGTGCTGCCCGGGCAATCGGGGGTAAGTTGGCAGTCACACGCCGGTGGATTCGCTGCCGGCGTGTTTGCCGCGCGGCACGTCGCCAAGCGTCCGACGCGACGAAAGAGCACAACGCGTGCGCGAGCCGCTCGCGCCGCACGCTGATCGCCATCACATGTCTGCCACGCACGGTTGGGACACGATCGTGGTTGGGCTTGGCGCTGCTGGCAGCGCGGCACTGTGGCAACTGGCCGAACGCGGACATCGTGTACTTGGCCTCGATCAGTTCGCACCACCGCACGCATTGGGCTCGTCGCACGGTCGCTCGCGCATCATTCGCGAAGCGTATTTTGAAGATCCGCAGTACGTGCCGCTCGTACAGCGTGCGTATACGGTGTGGCGGGCACTAGAGCGGGCGCGCGGTACGGCGCTCCTGCGCGAGACGGGCGGCTTGATGCTCGGTCCGCGGCATGGCGCACTGGTTTCAGGTGCTCTCGCCAGTGCCTTGGCCCATGCACTGCCGCACGAATTGCTGCGTGCAGAGCAACTGCAAGTGAGAGCGCCGGCGTTCACCGCCCCGTCTGATACGGTCGCCGTGTTTGAACCGCGAGCAGGCGTGCTTGATCCAGAAGCGTGCATCCACAGCATGCTGGGCGCCGCCGCGAGCGCTGGCGCCACGATCGCAACGCAGGAGAAGATGCAGTCATGGCGTGCCACCAGCAGCGGTGTCACGGTGATCACATCGAGAGGTACGCGAACGGCGAAGCACTTGGTGCTGGCCCTCGGACCGTGGGCGTCCGCGCAGCTGCACGGAATGCACGTGCCGCTGGTGGTGGAGCGAAACGTGCTGTTCTGGTTTCGGCCAGCCTCCCATGCGAACCTTTTTTCGCCCGAACAATTTCCGGTGTTCCTCTTTGATACCGAGCCCGAGTGCGTGTGGTACGGATTCCCCGATACGGGGGACGGCATCAAGGTGGCGCTGCACGGCTCTGGTCATAGCACGACGGCCGACGGCATTGATCGCCATGTGCACTCAAGCGAGGTCGCGTACATGCGGTCACTGCTCGATCGTTTCTTGCCGAGTGCGAACGGCGAGCTCGTCCAGACGGTGACGTGCATGTACACCAAGACTCCGGATGAACACTTTGTGCTCGACCGGCACCCCGCACACGACAATGTCGTTGTTGCGAGCGCCTGCTCAGGACACGGGTTCAAGTTTGCACCGGTGATCGGGGAGATAGTGGCCGATCTGGTCACGGATCCGGCGCAACAGCCGCACCCCCTGTTCGGCGCCGGTCGCTTTGCGATGTCCTGAACGGTCGGTTCGGTAGCCTGGATCGTCCCACGAATTGCGGGATGACTCAGCCGGCGTTGGCTATCCCTTGCCCTGCCCACTGCACCTCGTCACTTTCGAAGCATGCTGCACAAACTTCTGCTCCCGACGGCGGTAGCGCTGGCCACGGCCACGATTGCGCTGACCGATGCACCGGCACGCGTTCGCCCAGCGCACGCGGCCTCATTCGCTCCGGACACTGTAGGCGCGTACACCACCGCGCAGGCGGAACGCGGACTCACGGTCTTCAAGAAAGTCTGCAGTGAGTGCCACGAGCCGCAGGATTTCACCAACGCAGACTTCCACGGCGAGTGGAACGGACGATCGCTGTTTGATTTGTACGAGAATGTCCGCACCACAATGCCCGACGAAACGCCGGGCACACTCACGCAGCAGCAGTACGAAGACGTGCTTGCCTACATGCTGCAGCTCAACAAGGCGCCGGCTGGCGCGAACGAGTTTCGCGCCGACTCGGCTAGCGCCAAAGCAATTCTGTTGAAGCTACCAGTTACGTCCGGCCTTGGCCCGTCCTAACTCAACGGCCTTGAAGCCGGGCGTCCCCCAGCCGATCACAAAGACATTGAAGCCCTGCGACATGCGGGCTTCAATGTCGGCCGGACCAGCCGGATAGCCGCACGGCACCTTGAACTCCTTGCACGCCGAGAGCACCGATTGAATCGCGGCTTCCCAGCCCTTTTCGTCGAACACGCGCTGACCAGATGCATCGGTTGACGTAAAGACACCGCGCAGCGTGCCAGCGCCGGGAAACAGTACGCTGATGCCCGGCACCGCCGCGATCTCGCGAATGTTCGCCAGGCCTTCCTTGCTCTCCACAATGGCAAACGTGATGAGTTCGCCCTGCTTGTTCAGCGGGTACACATCGGCTTTGCGCTTGTAGTCAGCTTCCGACATGCCCCAGCGCGCGGGTGCGTCGCCCACCGCGTCGGGACGCGTACCACCGGCCGATGCAAACCGCACCGCCTTGATCCCCTCGCGCATCTCAGCGGCCGTCTCCACATCAACGAACACGATGCCGCTTACGCCGAGATTGAGTTGCTTCGCAATGCGTTCGCGGGCGAGCGCGGGATTCGCGGCGAAACCGGGCGTCTTCACAAACAGCGGCGCGCGGAATCTGGGGGTGGGAGATGTTTGCAGATTGCCCGCCTTCGCCATGCCCGCCGCGAACTCCGTGAAGCTGCGATAGCCGCCATCGAAGTCGCCCTCCATCGTGCCGTCAAAGATGTAATCGGCACCTTTCGCGGCCAGCGCCTCGATCGCCAGCTGGTCCATGCTGCGCAGCGAGTCGGGCGGAATCGGTGGACCGCCGGGCCGCACGCGACGATTGGCTGGGGCGTAAAGGCCAAACACCGGCTGTTGCTTCTCCAGCAACTCCACCACCGGATTCAGACGAGCCTGCGCGGGCAGCTCAGTACGGGCAGACGTCAACGATACGGTGAGCAAGGCCGTCATCAACAAGGCGTTACGCATGGCGTTCTTGTGCAAAGGGGGCAGAGGCAACCGGTGCTGTGACGGTTACTCGGACTGGGGTCGCCCAATAAGAGACGTCGGCGCGCGGCTGAGCAAGGGCCGCTCCGTACGAATCCGTAAAAATGTGTTGCTGTCTGCAGTACTGAGCCGCAAGTTACGCTGGGCCTTTGCGGGCCCTTCCCTCCTCGTTCGCCCTCCCGCCGTGCCCCGGAGATCCTCGGGATGAAGTCATTGGCCGTTGCAGGTGCTGGTGCGTTACTCGCCGTGCTCGGGTATACCGTGGCCGGATTCGATGTCGCCGAAGGTGCTCCGCACGCGAGACCGATGGGCGTGCATGAACCGATCGCGCGTCCAGCAACGAACATTTCAGGCGCGCATGAACCAATCGCACGTCCAGCAACCGACATTTCAAATGATGAGCTGACCGCGGTTGTCAAAGCCACGTGTCTGAACTGCCACAGTGAGACGCGCAAACAGGGCAACCTGTCGCTGGCCGCGTTTGATCTCAATACCGTTGCATCGGCGGCGCCAGACGTTGCCGAGAAGATGATCGGCAAGCTGCGCTCAGGCATGATGCCACCGCCAGGGCGCCGCCGTCCGGGTGGTGACACACTCGATGTACTGGCGACTTCGCTTGAACGCGTGATGGATGCACGCGCCAAGTCCGACCCCAATCCCGGCGTTCGTGCGTTTCAGCGACTGAATCGCGCAGAGTACGAGCGCTCGGTGTACGAGTTACTCGGACTGCAAGTGAACGCCGAGTCATGGTTACCGCTCGATACACGCAGCGCAAACTTTGACAACATCGCCGACGCACAAACGCCATCCGCCACGGTGCTTGATGCGTATCTCGACGCCGCGAGCGAAATCAGTCGACTGGCGGTTGGTGATCCGACGGCAAGCACAGTGTCGCGCGCGTATCGCGTGCCGCGTCTCGCGTCGCAGCTTGAACCGTTGCCTGGCGCTCCGCAGGGCACGCGCGGCGGTGTGGCCGTGATGCACACATTCCCGGCCGACGGCGAATACGCATTCACGATTACGCTGCACGCGACGCCAACGGGCCAGTTGTACGGGCAAACGGCACCCTTCGACGAAAAAATCGAAGTCTCCGTAGATGGTGCGCGGGTCGCACTGCTCGACATTGATCGCGGCATGTCGCAGGCTGATCCGAACGGCATGGATGTGCGCACACCGGCGGTTCCACTTCGTGCGGGACAGCATCGTGTTGCCGTCACATTCGTGCGGCAGTTTGAAGGTCCGGTGAACGATGTGATCTCACCCATCGGTCACAGCATTGCGGATACACAGATTGGATTGCAGCACGGCATCACGATTCTCCCGCATTTGCAGAGTTTCGTGGTCACCGGGCCGTTCAATCCAACCGGCGTTTCCGACACGCCGCTACGCCGACGCATTTTCACCTGCCGCCCCACATCGCCCAACGAAGCGCGTCCGTGCGCCGAGCAGATCGTCAAACGTCTGGCCAGCGCCGCGTATCGTCGTGACGTGTCAAAAGGCGACCTGCAATCGTTGATGGAGTTCTACGACGACGGAGCAGCGGAAGGCGGATTCGAAGCCGGTGTGCGCACCGCGCTTGAAGCGGTGCTCGCCAGCCCGCACTTCATTTTCCGCATGGAGCGCGTGCCAGCCGGCAGCAAAGCGGGTGCGCCGAGCCTGGTATCTTCCGAAGACATGGCCACGCGCCTGTCGTTCTTTCTCTGGGGCGCACCACCGGATTCGGCACTGATTGCACTGGCACGCCGTGGCGTACTCACCGACTCCGTGGTGCTCGAGCGCGAGACGCGACGCATGTTGCGTGACCCGCGCGCCGAGGCGTTGGCTACGCGATTTGCGGCACAGTGGATGCGTCTGCAAGACATCTCCAAAGTGCATCCCGATGCGTTGCAGTTCCCCGATTTTCACGAGCAGCTCGGCGATGATATGCGTCGCGAGACCGAACTGTTCTTTTTTGGATTGGTGCGCGACAACCGCAGCATGCTCGAGCTGCTGACCGCAAACTATTCCTTCATGAACGAAGCGCTCGCCCGGCACTACGGCATTCAGGGTGTGGTGGGCAACGAGTTCCGCAAGGTGATGTATCCGGATTCCACGCGCACCGGTGTGCTGGGGCACGCAAGTGTCCTCACGCTCACGTCGCACGCGAACCGCACCTCGCCGGTACTGCGCGGCAAGTGGGTGATGGAAGTGTTGATGGCTTCGCCGCCTCCGCCGCCGCCGCCCGACATTCCCGACTTTGAAGAAACCAAGGCGTCTGAAGACGGACGATTCCTGACCACGCGTGCGCGCATGGAAATGCACCGCGACAACGCGTCATGTCGGTCGTGTCATCAGTTCATCGATCCGATTGGACTCGCGCTCGACAATTTCGATGTCACGGGTCGCTGGCGCATTCGCGAGAATGGCGAAGCGCTTGATACGCGTGGCGATTTCTATGACGGCACAAAGATCGCCAGCCCTGCCGAGCTACAGCGTGCACTGCTCAAGCGTCCGACACCAATTGTTCGGGCGTTCACACAGAATCTGATGGCGTACGCCATTGGCCGACGCGTTGAGTACTTCGATCAGCCAGCAATCCGGCGCATTGAAGCGACGGCCAAAGCGCGTGACTACAAAATGCACGAGTTCATCGTTGGCGTGGTTAAGAGTGACCCATTCCGCCGCCGGCTCGCCGCAACGGTGAGCCAGGATACTGCAGCAGCGACTTCACCCAGCACGCGCGGCCGCTAGGCAGCGCAGCGTTCTCTACGGAGCCAGATCATGGAGTTTCTGAGCGGCAAGGCGATCCCACGTCGACGTTTTTTGCAGAGCATGAGCGCAACCGTTGCGCTGCCGTATCTCGATGCGATGTTGCCCACCGGTCGCGGTGCCTGGCGCAGCGCCACTGATGCGCCCCGATTGGTGGCGATCGAAATGGTGCACGGCGCCGCGGGCTGCAACGAGCTGGGCGCGTCGCTGAACATGTGGTCGCCGGCGGCGACCGGACGCGCGTTTGATCTGGCGCCTACAGCGCTGCAGGCACTCGATCCGTGGCGTGAATATCTCACGATTATCAGCAACACCGATGTGCGTGCGGCGGAGCCCACCTCGCCCATGGAAATCGGCGGCGATCACTTCCGTTCGAGCGCCACGTTCCTCACGCACCAGCATCCCAAGCAGACCGAAGGATCGGATGTGCTGGTGGGCACATCGCTTGATCAGCTCTACGCGAATCGGTTCGGACAGGACACACCGATTCCGTCATTGCAGCTGTGCATTGAAAATGTGGATCAAGCGGGCGGCTGCGCCTACGGATACGCATGTGTGTACACGGACTCCATCAGCTGGGCGTCACCCACCGATCCGTTGCCTGTGATCCGTGATCCACGCGTGGCGTTTGAAAAACTGTTTGGCGTTGGCGGCAGCTCGGCCGAGCGCGCGGAGCGTCGGCGCACGCGCCGAAGCATTCTCGACTTCATGACCGGCCAGATGGCATCGCTGCGCGCTGAGTTGGGCCCGGAAGATCGTCATCGTCTCGCGCGGTACCTGGATGACATTCGCGAAGTGGAGCGTCGCATTCAGCGCGTGGAAGCGCGCAACATGAGTGGCGATCCGCGCGAGCTGCCGGAAGCACCCGCAGGTGTACCGGATTCCTTCAAGGAGCACGTGGAACTCATGTTCGACATTCAGGCGCTCGCGTTTGCCGCCGATGTCACGCGTGTGTTCTCCTTCAAGATGGGACGCGATGGCTCGGCTCGCACCTATCCGGAGAGTGGCACTGACAAGCCGTTCCACCCGGCCTCGCATCACGGTGGCACGGAACGTGGCGTGAAAGATTTCCAGATGATCAACAAGTACCACGTGGGCATGCTGCCGTATTTCCTGCAAAAGCTCAAAGACTTGCAGGACGGTGACAGCAACATGCTCGACAAAACGATGATCATTTACGGATCGCCCATGGGCGACTCGAACTTGCACAATCATCGGCGCTGCCCGCTGGTGCTGCTTGGCAAGTCGCAGGGAAGACTGGCTGGCAACCTGCACATCAAGGCGCCCGATGGTACGCCGATGGCGAATGCCATGCTCAGCATGATGCATACGCTGGGTATGAACGATGTGAGTTCCTTCGGTGACAGCACCGACGCGCTCAACTTTGTTGCCGCCGCCAACTGAGGTGCCGCCAGTGATTACCTCACGTGCGTGGAGCATCACAAAAGTGGCCTGCACCGCATTCGTCGCGGTGCTGCTCACCGCGGCCACGCCGTATACGGAACCAGTTGCCGCCGCGCGATACAGCGACTCGCCAATCGCGGATGCAGCGATGGTTGGCGACAGTGCACGGATTCGTTCGTTGTTGCGCGAAGGGCTCGATGTGAACGCAGCCCACGCCGACGGCATGACCGCGCTGCATTGGGCGGCGTCGCGTGGCGATGCGCAGTCCGTGCAGATGCTCACGTTTGCCGGTGCGCGTGTTGGGGCCGTCACACGCAATGGCAACTACACACCACTGCACCTGGCCGCTCGCGCGGGGCGCGCTGATGCCGTCAAGGTGTTGATCGAGCGCGGCGCGGATCACTCGGCGGTGACTACGAGTGGCGGCGCCTCGGCGCTGCACTTCGCGGCGGGCCACGGTGATTCCATGACGGTCACGCACCTGGTGTCGGCGGGCGCCAAGGTTGACGCGCTTGACGCCGCCTATGAACAGACGCCGTTGATGTGGGCGGCTGCGTATGATCGTGTCGCCGCGATTCGCGTGCTGCTCGCTGCCGGCGCTGATATCGAGGCCAGTTCCAAGGTCGAGGATATGGCCGAGCGTGAACGTACGGATCGCGCCGCACTGACACTGCGCTCGCGCCGTGTGGCGGCACTCAAGGCCGTGAACAATCCACCGGCGCCAGCGTCCCGCGCGACACCGCCAGCAGCGCGCGCCGCCGAGCCAAATGCGCGACCGGCTGCACGCAGTGGTGAACAGTCCGATCGACCGGCTGCGAGCGGCAACGCCGCACGCAGCACGAGTGCGCCCAGCAGCGGCGACTCTGCGTCGCGCGCGGCAACAGCGGCCGAAGGACGTGCGCTGTCGTACGGTGAGCTGATTGGCGGCAAAGGGGGTCTCACCCCGTTGCTCTTTGCGGTGCGCGACGGACACGAGCGTTCCGTGATGGCCTTGCTCGAAGCGGGCGCGAATATCAATCACGTCAGCGGCGGAGACAAAACAAGTCCGCTGCTGATGGCCACCATTAATGGTCGCTTCGATCTTGCCAAGGTGTTGTTGAGCCGCGGCGCAGATCCGAAGCTCGCATCGAGCGCGGGGACCACGCCGCTCTACGCGACGATCAATATTCAGTGGGCTGCCAAGTCACTGTATCCGCAGCCCACCGCACAGGCGCAGCAGCACACCACGCATCTCGAGCTCATGAAAGCCCTGCTCGACGCCGGTGCTGATGTGAACGCACGACTGACCAAACATCTGTGGTTCATGTCGTACAACTTTGATCTGCTGGGCGTCAATACCATTGGCGCAACGCCGTTCTGGCGCGCAGCGTACGGTCTCGATGTGCCCGCCATGCGTCTGCTCAAGCAGTACGGTGCCGACCACACGTTGCCCACGCTCAAGCCCTCTGGGCGCATTCGCACAGAAGACGCGCCCGCTGACGACGCGGGACCGCGTGTGGATCCATCGGGCTTGCCACCGGTGCCTGTAGGCGGACCTGGCGTGTTTCCGCTGCACGCGGCCTCGGGTGTAGGCTACGGCGAGGGGTTCGCGGCCAACTCACACCGGCACGCGCCAGGCGAGTGGATTCCGGCGGTGAAGTACCTCGTTGAGGAGCTCGGCGTTGATGTGAACATGCGCGATATGAACGGCTACTCGGCCGTTCATCATGCAGCGGCGCGTGGTGACAACGCACTCATTGAATATCTGGTGAGCAAGGGCGCAGACGTTACGCTGCTGAGCCGTCGTGGGCAAACTACCGCCGACATGGCCAACGGACCCGTACAACGCGTTCCGCCGTTTCTTGAAACGGTCGCGTTACTCATGAAGCTCGGCTCAAAGAACAGTCTCAAGTGTCTTTCGTGCTGACACGGGAATAAAACAAAAGGCGGCGCGTACACGATCCTGTGTACGCGCCGCTTTTTTAATCGTCGTGACTGGCTTCGTATTTCGCCTGCTCGACCATGCGTTCGGTGCCCTGCACCTTGTCGCGCCGCTTCGCGGCTTGCATCGCGCGATCGTGCGTGCCTGATGTCTTCAGCAGCGGAACCGAGAAGCGCTTTTCCACGTCGGCTGATAAACACGCCGGACACTGCGGAACGTCGCTACTTCGCAGGAAGAGTTCAAAGCCATGCGCGCACGCACGACAGGTGAAGTCAAACGTGGGCATTGTAAGAGGCGTGGTGCGCGATTGCGGTACGCGCTTACTGCTCGCGCTTTCCGGTGAAGGTGGCGCTACCCATGCCGCCAAAGTCAACGTTGCCCTTGAGATTGTCTTTATCGACCACCACGCCGCGAAACACCAGGGCCACACCATCGGCGCCGTTGGCTTCGAGCGTGAGCGTCACAGAGTCTCCCTTGATCGTGCCGTTAAAAGCGCGCGAACCCATCATGCGCGATTCGTAGGTGCCGGTGAGTTTTTCACCGTCCTGCTTGAGCACCACGGCCGGTGTACCCGTACCGTTTTCCGTAACCACGGCAAACGCCCACTTGCCCGTCAGATCGTGCAGCGCTTGCTGAGCAGCAGCCACGGTCGCAGAAAGCACAACAACGGCAGTGGCCGCGGTAAACATCTGGCGAAGACGAGTCATAATCCGTATTGGACAAAAGACGAGATGCAAAGCCGTCAACCCGAAACGGGAGACCGCGCGACACGCCATGACGCTCTGGCGTATGCAGCAAAGTTATCGGCTACGCGCCACGGCTTCCAGCCGCACAAATACGGGGCACACCGCAAGCGCTCACGCGTGGCTGAACACCGCCCGCAACTGCTCCACCGCCCAGGCCAGATCCTCTTTCCGAACCACCAGCGGAGGCGCCAGGCGAATCACCGTGTCGTGCGTTTCCTTGCACAATACGCCGCGCTTCATCAGCGCTTCACAGTAGGCACGCGCCGGCACGTTCAACTCGATGGCCAGAATGAGTCCGCGACCTCGCACGGCCTCAATGTGTGGATGCTGCAACGTGCGCAGCTCCTCAAGCAACCACGCGCCAAGGTCGGCGGAGCGCTCAACGAGGCCTTCGTCGTGCATGACCTGCATCGCCGTTCGCGCCACCGCGCACCCCAGCGGATTGCCGCCAAACGTACTGCCGTGCGTTCCCGGTCCGAACACGCCCAGCACTTCGCGGCTTGAGACCACGGCCGAGACCGGATAGAAGCCGCCGGACAGCGCCTTGCCGAGCACGTACATATCGGGCGTGACGTCTTCATGATCACACGCGAACAAACGTCCGGTGCGCCCGAGTCCGGTTTGAATCTCGTCGGCAATCAGCAGCACATTCTGCTCCGCGCACAGCGCGGACAAGTCGCGCAGAAAACCGTCGGGTGGCATGATCACACCCGCCTCACATTGAATCGGCTCGAACAATACAGCGCAGGTGTTCGCGTTCACGGCAGCGCGCACAGCGTCGATGTCGCCGAACGGCACACGTACGAAGCCCGGGGCAAATGGACCGAACCCGTCGCGGTACGCCGCGTCAGACGAAAAGCCAACAATGGTGGTTGTCCGTCCGTGAAAGTTGCCGTCGAAGACAATGATCTGCGCGGCGTCTGCCGGAATGGATTTGACGGTGTAACCCCAACGACGCGCCGCTTTGATCGCCGTTTCCACTGCCTCCGCACCGGTGTTCATGGGCAGCACCATCTCCATGCCGCACAGCAGCGCGAGTTCCTCACAGAATAGCGGCAACTGCTCATTGCGAAACGCTCGCGACGTAAGCGTCACACGCGCCGCCTGCTCCGTGAGCGTGGCGAGCAATCGCGGGTGGCAATGCCCTTGGTTCACCGCGGAATAGGCGCTCAAACAATCGAGATAGCTGCGCCCCTCCACGTCCATCACCCACGCGCCGTCGCCGCGGGCGATGACCAGATCGAGCGGACGGTAGTTGCGCGCGCCCCACTCGGCTTCGAGGGCAATCAGTTCTTCACTGGTGTGCTCGGCCAGGAGAGTCGACATACTAGGCTCCAGATACAGGAACAGGACGACGACGCCGTGTCGCTCACGGCATAACATCCAGACCCCTAGAGAATGCCACAGATCCACTGCCAGCAACAAGCTGCATAAATTAGCATAATGTTGCTATTGTTTGTACATTATGTCAGTACTTGATGACATTTTGCCAACACTGGATATGGATAGCACCGACCTCAGACTGATTGCGCTTCTCCGCGAGAACGCGCGCTTCCCGGTATCTCGGCTCGCCGACCAGCTCGGCGTGTCGCGAGGTACGGTGCAAAACCGAATCGACCGGTTGCTCGAGCAGCGCGTGTTGCTTGGCTTCACGGTGCGCACCACGCCGGAAGCGGAGCCGCAGCGCGTGCGCGCCGTGATGATGATCAGTGTTGAAGGCGACCGTTCTGACGCGATTATTTCCGCGCTGCGTGGCTACCCTGAAGTGCGCGCGCTGCACACCACAAACGGTCGCTGGGACATTGTGGCAGAACTGGGAACGGATAGTCTGGAAACATTCGACGCCGCGCTGCGAAGCATTCGCACGATCAAAGGCGTTGGCAACTCGGAAACCAGCTTGCTGCTCTCAACGCACAAACTCTAGTTCGGATGTGTGTGTGGCGTCACGGAACGTACAGATAATGCTGCGGCTGTGATACGTGCGTCACTGCAGACGCGTCATGTTTCTGGCAGATTGATGCAGTTCACCAATCTTCTGGAGATTCTATGACCGTTGCCCGGCCTTCTTTTGTGCGTCCGCTCGCCACGCTGTTGCTGGCGACTTCCTTGATTGCATGCGGCGATGACGGTGTGTCACCTGGCGAAGGTGACACCGGCACGCTGCAACTTCGCCTGAGTCAGTCCGCTGCTGCAGCGAGCGTCTCACCCAATATTCAAGTGGCGCAAGGCAGTGTTGATCGCAGCAACATCGACGAGATTCGCGTGTCGTTGATTGAAATCTCCGCGCTGCGTGTAAACGGCGATGAGAACGACGAATCTGCGTGGGTGCGCTTTCCGATTGCTCCGTCCGTGTCGCTGGACCTGATGGATTTGCCAACGTCGGTCGACAACGCGCTCACACTTCCGGTTGGCGACCTGCCGGCTGGTACGTACAAGAATCTTCGACTGCACGTGACGGACGCCACCATTTCGTTTACGCAAGCCGTCGACGTGGGGCAGCGGACGTGGGCCGCCGGTACGGCGCATCCGCTTCGCATTCCAGGAGCCGACGCCACCAAAATCAAGATTCCCACGGCCAGCTTTGTGGTCGTCGCAGACGACGCCAGTGAAGTTGATCTTGTGCTGCAGGTTGGTACGTCGGTACAGACGATTGCCGCCACGCCGAATTTCATCTTGATGGCGCCGGTGCTTTTGGCCAATAATCGGCGATAGCAGATCACCGAGGGCGTTCAGCGCCGCTCAGCGCAGGATTTCACCTTATTGCTCGGTCGCGATCAGTCGCGCCAGCTCGGTGAGTGTGCGCGGCGCTGATCCCTCGGCTTTGTTGTTGGCAATCACGATTGTCTGCTTTCGCTCCGCGAATAGCGTTTGTAGCAGCTCCGCGACCTCGGCGCGACGTGTAATGTCAGGCGCGACGAGTTGATCAAAAGGCGCGTATTCTTCCCGCGCTGTTTCGTACTGCTGGTCCGTGCGCAACATCCAACGCACCGCCACCGGCCCCGCTGTTCGCACAGCATCACCGAGCACCTGCCACTGCTCCAACACACTCGGCATGCGCGGATGCGCTGTGTAGCAGTGTGTGGCGCCGCCATCGTGCAACGCCTGTGCGTAGTCGTGCGTAAGCTGCGAGCTGTCTCGAATCTCCACCGCGTACGGTACATTACGCGGAAGCGCGCTCAGGAAACGATGCAGCTGTTCGGCAAATGCTGCGGCACGTTTGGGCGGGAGCGCCAGCGGTGGAAACTGAAACAACAGCACGCCAAGCTTCTCGCCAAGTCCTTCCACGGCGGGTAAAATCACGCGCTCGGTCGCGTACGTACTGTCGAGAAACACGGGTGTATCCGTGATCTCACCGATCGCGCGCTGACGATCCGTGGTGGTGACGGCCGCGTGCGCCTTCACGAGAAAGCGAAACTCGGTTGGGACATCGTTCGCGTACTCCGCGAACTCCGACGCAGCGATCGGCGCGTAGAAGGTGCGATCCAGGCCAACCGCGCGCAGTAGCGGATGTTGTGCGTACGCATGCAGACCATCGCGCGAGAGCCGCGTCGCGGTTTCTCGCGTAGCATACACCAGACCGCGCCATCCTGGAAACGCCCAGCTCGATGTACCGAGCCGCAACAGCGACGGAAGACGCGACGCGAGCGACACCAGCTCCGCTTCCACAACAGCCGGCGCAATGCGCGCAGTGTCTGGCTCACCGAACAGATCCGCCTGTTGCGCGCGCACTCGCTTCACCACGAAACGATCCCCTACCGCTTGACGCCAACCACCGACACCATTGTCGGTGTAATCAGATACGCCGCGGGATCGGCACTGCGCGCCTTCCAGACCGATTGAAAATCAGCCGCATCTTGTGTTGAGATGAGTGACATCTGCACGAGCGTGCTCAAGTAGTTGGCGAAAAAACTTTCGGGCCACGACCACAACGCACTCCCAGGCCGCGCAATGCGAACAACCGGCTCAAGATATTCCACCTCGAGCCCGGCGTCATGCATGTAGCGCGGCAGCATACGTCCTACGGCAAACGTGCCACCGCGAACCCGTACCGATTCACCCGTCGCGTGCAGCACTCGGTCGATCACATCACTCGCCGGTGCCATCGACAATGCTTCGTAGTTGGCATAGTCGAGTACGGCAAACCGCCCGCCGGGAGCCAGTACGCGCGCGACTTCTTTCACAACCGCGCCAGGATCCGGCGTGAAGCACAACAGCCATCGTGCAAACACGCCATTGATGGTCGCATCAGGTATATCGAGTGTCGCCGCGTCATTCTCCTGCCACCGCACGTTGTGCAATCCACGAGCCGCGACCAGCGCTTCCAGTGCGCCGAGAAAGCGTCGTGACATATCGATGGCGACTACCGACCCATCGCGCCCAACACGCTGGGCCAAGTCTACCGTGGCGTAGCCCGGTCCACTTCCCAGATCAAGCAGACGATCACCAGGTGCGAAGCGTGCCGCCTCCCACAGCCTGGCCGTTTGCTCAGCCCACACCTGGTGCTGAAAGCCGAGCCGGCGTAACTCGTCGTCGTGCGTGCCCAGTACGTATTCGTTGTCGTCACTCACAGTGGATCTCGTTTGGCAGAAGCATGATGTTCACACCAGCACGACTGGATCACCAACACGAACGACACCCTCGGCCAGCACGCGCGCGTACACCCGCGATGAGCCAGGGTGCGTTTTTTGCGAGATGCGACCGAACTTTCCGTCGGCAAATGCACGCTGAATGGTACGACACGGCACGGTGAAGCTCACAATCTCGAGCAGCACGCGATCGCCGAGCAGCAGCTGTGTGCCCGGCACGACGAGTTCCCAGTGCAAACCAACGGTCGTGATGTTCTCACCCACGCTGCCAGGCACAATCGGATGCCCTTCGGCCTGCAGCGTCTGAATCGTCTCAATGGGGAACAGGCACACGGCGCGATCCGGACCACCGTGGTGCACACGATTCAACTGCCAGTCACCTTCGAGTCCGGCCGTACGAATCATGACTTCGGGTACGGCAAGTTTCGGCACCCCGCCGTTTGATCGCGACAGCTGAAAAATTGTTGCAGTCATGGTGCGAGAGAATCGTGAACACACAAACGCCCCGAATACACAAGGTATCCGGGGCGCTCGCGTGACGGAATGCGACGAGCGTGCGCTTTACTTGCCGGCGCCGAGGTCGTTCCAGTTCATGATCGCATTGAATCCCATCATGAACGTGCCCTGCGTCTGCCAGCGCCAGAAGGGACGCGTGGTAAACATGACCACGTGACCATCACCGAGCTGCTGATTGATCACGGTAGGACGGTTCGACAAGTGCTCGCCACCTTCGAGCACACCCGAAAGCAGCATGTCGCGCGGGCTGGCGGGGAACTGCACGATCACACGCGGTGCCATGCCGGGGAGCGTCATCATACCACCACCAGCGCCGCCACCAAACCCACCACGTGCACCACCCGCAGCGGCACCCGGTGCCGAACCAATGGCGCTTGCGGGCCACTGCTGCGTGGGATTCCAGCGCGAGTGTTCAACCCACGTGGCCATGGGCGTGGTGTTCTGATACACGCTGTTGCGACGGGCGGCGGGACCAATACCGCCGCCACCCGCTGCGGCACCAGACAACGCGGCCGAACTGCCCGGGCGGAACACATCGATGTCGCTTACGGGCTTCGCTTCAGCCATCGTGGGTGCACCGGCGTCGAGCAGCGTGCCGCCGCTGAAATAGATCGGCAACTGATTCACGTTGTAGCCGTACACTACGGGGCTCTTCATATCGGCAATGACACCGCGCAGCAGTGTGCCACGGTTCACGAGTCCCGGCGCCGTTGTGGTGCGCAATCCGGGCGTGAGGCTGAACGTTGGGAATATTGCAGACGTACCGCCTTCGGTGATCAGCGTGCCGCCGGCACGCACAAACTCGTGCAACTTCTCAAGCCCATCGGTACCCAATCCACCGCGTACATCGTTCGTGGAATCGGGGAAGCCGAGATCAGGATATTCGGCGGTGCGCTTGTACGGAATTGGCGTGCCGGTGGTTGGCGCATCCTGACCCACGCTGCCGCCGTGCGGCCATAGGATCACATCGAAGCGCTGCTTGAGCGAGGCAATCTTGCGCACTTCGTTTTCGCCGAAGTACGTGTACGGAATGTTGTAGTGATCTAACGCCGCGCGCACCCAGCCTTCATCCTGTGTATTCGTCCAGCTGTGGATGTAGCCAATGCGCGGAATATCGAGATCGTGCGACTTCACCGTTGGCGCGGCGCTTACGGCAAACGCGGACAAGCCGAGTTCGCGCAACAGCGGTTCCACGCGGGCGCGGTTCGCGTTGCGAATGATGAATGCACCCGGACCGAATGCGCGACCGCCGGCTGTGAATGAGTCTTCAGCGGCCATCATGGCGACGTCCGACAAACGGTAGCGCAGCCGCACCAGGTTGTTGTCGCCGGTGTGCTCGACAATAATCGTGTTGCCAGTGCCCGAGACACCACCAGCCGCGGTGACATGGCCTGCCGCCTTGGTCATGGACGCAGTGAAGAGCTTTTCATTCTTCACTTCCTTCACGATGATGTTGCGCATCATCGGATACGTCCAGCCGGTGTCGTCGTACGGCGACGGATTCGTGGTGGGATAGTTCTGCACCGCAAAGTACATGTCGGCAATCGTGCGCAGCGGCTGATCGCCACGAATAATCCAGTCGCCCTTTTTCACCGACACGGAATCGAGTGTGACATCCGAATCGGCCACGTGAAACTCCAGCCCCTGGTCCATGAGCTGATTCACCGCGTCGGCCGCGTTCTGCTTGGAATGCTGCGATGCGGGAATCACCCAGCCCTTGATCGGACCCAACTTGCCGCGATTGATCGCATTCTTGTTCTTGATCCAGTAGTTCTCCAGGAACCGGTCGCGCTCCTTGCCCATGTTCCAGAGCGAGAGCAACAGCGCCGACTGCTGAATGTTGGTGTTCGCGCGCGATCCCCAGCGAATGTCATTCGGCGTGGGATTCGGACGGAACCACTCGCGACTCTGATTGTAGTTGGTGCCGCCGAGCACGCGTGTGAGCTCGGCCTCGTTGGCGCGCGTGGGTGCGGCCGGCGCGCCACCACGCGCGTTGGCTGCAGTGCCGTTGCAACCACCGCCAAAGCTCTGCACTTCGTAAAAACGGCCAATCGCGTTCACGGTGTGCATCATGAAGAACATGTAATTCGGCACCCAGCCATCATAGAAGCCGTACGTCCATACACCTGGCACACCACGCTTGGTCATTTCCATGACTTCGTTCTGCGCCATCCACCACCATTCGTTGATGGTGACCGGATCGATCTGCTCGTTGTACGGGCCGGTGCCGGTGGACACATACAGCAGCGTGGCCTGCTCGTGCAGGTCGTGCATGACGACTGGCCGCCATTCGAGATTGGTGTTGCGAACGTGCTGCGTGAGCTTGAGGAACTGTCCCATGCCGTCACGATTGTTGTCGTGCGCGACGTACTTGCCCCAGTAGGGCGTTGGCAGCGGCTGTCCCGTCTTCACGCGATAACAAATGCCGTCGAGAATTTTCTCGCGGCCGTCAACTTCGATCACCGGTGTGATCATCGTGATGACGTTCTTGCGAATGCTCGAGATTTTTTCTGACTCGTCCACCACGAGTCGATACGCCATCTCCATCAGCATTTCCGGACCACCGGTTTCGGTGGAATGCATGCCGCTGGTGATGTAGTAAATCGGCTTAGCTGATTTCACGAGTTCCTGCGCACGCTGCTCGCTGGTTTTGCGCGGATCCGCCAGCTCCTGCATGTAGCCTTTGTATTTGTCGAGATTGGCGATCGTTTCTTCGTCGCTCACGACAAACGCGACCATGTCTCGCCCCTCTTCCGACTTGCCCATCACCCAGAACTTCGCGCGTGTTGGCGCAGCTTTCGCGACGGCTTCGAGATAGCGGTGAATGTCTTTGGCCTTGGTGAGATAGCCAGGCTGACCAATCACCCGTTCGATGCCGGGAAACTTGAGCGGCGTGGGCACCACATCAGATGCCGGCAGGTAGTTCACCAGCTCGGTGCTGATGCGCGGGTCGGTGAGAATTTCGCGAATGCGACGCGTGTATTCCTCGTCGATCTTCTGGGTGGACTGGGCTGCTGCCGTCGAAGCCGCAACCGCGGTCGCAACGAACAGCACGAGCGCCGATTCAGAAAGACGGCGCATCGATCCGCTCAGGCGTGACATCCTGACTCCTGGGAGGGTGGGAAGTGGCGAGGCTTCGGGCCGCGCCGGTGGGGCTAACGTCGCACGTTATCAACGAGGGTTCAACCTCGCCATGGCGTACGCCCGGGCGATCATGCCCAAGGCGATAACGCGACCGCGCTTACGCAGTGTACGCGCCGGTCATCAGGGGCGCTGCAACCGTGCCCCGCCCCGATCAGCTCACGCCTGGTGCCCAGCCAGTCGCGCCACGGCGCCTTCCAGGAACGCCGCACGCCAGCTCTCCAGCTGCGCTCTCGTGACCCCAGTCTCCATCATCAACGTCTCGACCGTTTCACCACGTAGCAAACGCAGGACCAGCGCACTCTTGGCCGCGGCGTCGAGTGGATGCGGCGTGGACGCACTCGCCGCCTTGCGGCGTTCTTCGATGGCGCGCATGACCAGCTCCACCAGCTTGCCCACATAGTGCAGCGTGTCGCGATCCGGCACAGATGCCATTGAGAGACGGTCGCAGTACAGACAGCCGATCACGGTGCCGCTCACGGCAATCGGGAAGACTCCAAACTGCGCAATGCCTGAGCCGAGCGTCCAGCGCAGCTCGACCAGATTCATGGCGCGATCCACGGGCAAATACAACGCCGAACGCTGGTGCAGCACGGCGGTGATCGGACCACCGCGGGCCGTCATCGGAAAATCAAACTTCGCCATGAGCGCTTCGACCTCGGTGCCAAGCCCCGCACGCGCGGTGAGTCGTGTACGATCCGCGTTCAACACGCACGCAATGGCCCGGTCAAACGGCGCACCGCGCAGCACCGCTTCAAGCGCCAGCAACAGCACCGCGCCCACATCACGTCCCGACGCCGGATCCACACTCGCGGCCAGCTCCTGCGCCAATCGGGTGCGCAAGCCGTTGCGAGCCGGTACGTCATCCGCGTGACTCGCCGTGGCCGATTCCTTGACTGGAGGCGACTCAACACCCAGCGCGCTGTGCGCCGCTTCACTCAACTGCTGCATGCGCAGTGCGTCAATCGACACATGTGCCGACAAAAACAGCTCGCGCGTTTCCGTCAGCGCAGCCTCCACGATTTCACGCGCCTGATCCTGCGTCAGCTTGAGCCGCGGTGCGTAGCGCTCCATCACCTCGGTCACCGACGCATTCGGATTGGTGCCGGCCCCATCACGTCGGTAGAGCGCGTTCGTGAGGTCGTGGCTGAATGATGTGATCGCCGCGACCTGCGAAGATGCCGCGTTCGCCCGCGCGCGCATTCCCTCCGCCACAGAAGGCGGCATGCCCCATTGGCGACACACCTCCACACCGAGATCCACAAACTGAAATCCGAGCACTCGCGCGCAGGCGCGCGACTCTCCCTCAGCGGCAGCGGTAATGCGTGCGTGAATCTGCGCGTATTCATCGGCGGCATGACACGCCACCAGCACCTCGCCAAGATTGCGAAACATGCCGCAGAGGTGTGCTTCTCCGGGATCCACCGCACCAAGCTTGATCGCGGTTTCGCGCGCGTGGTTGGCGGTGAGCAAGGAGAGCAGCATCAGCTCACGCAGACCGGCCGAGCGTTTCTGATAGTTCTCGAACAGCAGCAAGCCGGTTGCCAGCTCGCGCACCGCGCGCGCGCCTAACAGCATCATCGCGTGCGTGGCACTCTGTACCGGGCGCCCGCTGCGCCGATAGTGCACACTGTTGGCCGTGCGTACCACGCTCACCGTGAGACTGTATTCACGCAGCACCACGTTGGCGAGTCGCTGCAGTGAACTCGCGTCGTCATCAAGTGCGGAGATCGCGTCAATGATCTGACGCGATAACGCCGGCAGATCGCTCCCTTCGAGAATGCGCGACAGGAACGCACGAACGGCGACGTCGGTGTCGACGGCGCTCAGGTGACTGACTGGAGTCTGCGTGATTTCGAGGGGCGTGCCGGCGGGCATGGATCCACGGATGAAGTGTCCGTGGAAGTCTCGGCGGCAAACGGCGCAACTTTACAAAAAACAGCCGGCGCGAGATCGTCTCGCGCCGGCTGCTTTCCTGCCGAGCTTGAAGGTATTACTTGGCGCGAGCAGCCGTGAACGGCATGGCGCCCATTCCCGACACGTCCATCGAGCCCGACATGTTGTCCTTGTCTTTCAGGAGCGCCGACGCCGCGATGTTCAACACCTGTCCGCCCATATCGAGCGTGAACACGAAGTTCACTGTGTCGCCCTTGACGGCGCCCTTGAGCGGCGCCGTGCCGAGCTCGGACTGCAGCGAGCCGGAGAGTGAATCACCCTTCTGCTGAACAACCAGGGTGGAGGTCACGGACTGGTCAGGCGTTTGCACGCTCACGTTCCACGTGCCCGTGAGATCCGCAATAAAACGATCGGCGGCCGAGCTGAAGGCTGAAAGCGAGAGCAGCACAGCAGCGGCAGAAATAAAGGCGCGAGTCTTGGTCATGGATTGTGGTCTCGATGCAGAGTTGAGAGGCGGGACTCCTCCGGGAGCACCGGAATCCCTGAAAGTTGTGGAAACCGTGGTTCGGGAGCAATACCCGCGAGGCGTCTCGTCCCTGAAAACCACCTCGGCGTTCTACCCGCATGTGTCATGATCGGTCGGCGCACTCGCCTGCAGCGGCTACGGGTGCCACAAGGCGGCCAGCGGCATCACATATGTGAGCTGCCCGATCTCCGCCCCCGGATTGATTGGCCCCAGGCCGGCGTTCGAGAAATGACCGAAACGAAGGCGCACACCTTTGCCGCTCGGCGATCGCCAGGCGAACTCCGCAAAGGAGTAGAACTCCATGGCCGAGCCCAGGTCTGAGTCACCGCGCGCGGTGTGCCATGACGGCGCAAAACCCGCCGCCGCTTCCCAGCGCCGCCCGAGCGGGATCGCACTGATCACGCCCAGTGACGTGAACGTGGCGCCACCACCAGCCCGGCCAAAAGCGACCGTTGGACTGAGGGTCCATCGCCTGAACGGTGCGCGATACTCAAGCGACACGAACGTGCGGTCCTGGTCACCGCCATCCAGCACGTTGAACACGCCCGCACCCAGGAGCACAGAGCCGGCACCGGACGCGCCGGATTGCGCGCGCGTCGTGGCCGCTGGCAGCGAGCAAAACGCCGCCACACACAGCCCGACAATTAGTTTGGATTGAATCGTGTCCACCCCATTGGGATGCAGGTTTGCATTCGGATGCGTTTCAATCTCGCCCGCGGCGCTTTGGGCGCCAGTCCCACTCGATGCCGATGACCAGATGACCAGCACTGCCGCTCCGACCAACTCGCCACTCGCTCGCTTGCTCACATTTGCAAGACCGTATCGCGCTGATGTGGTGTGGGCGACCACGTACTCGGTTCTGAACAAGTTTTTCGACGTACTGCCCGAACTGCTGATCGGTGTGGCCGTGGACGTGGTGGTCAACCGCAAAGATTCGTTCCTTGCGAAACAGGGACTGGTGGAACCCACCCATCAACTCTATGCACTGGTCGCGTTAACGATCGTGGTGTGGATCTCTGAATCGTTCTTCGAGTACCGGTACGCCGTCAAATGGCGCGGACTGGCGCAGAATCTGCAGCATCAACTGCGACAGGCCGCGTACACGCACATCCAGCGACTTCCACCCAGCTACATCGAGCGAGAGCGCAGCGGCCGGCTGATGGCGGTGCTGAACGAAGACGTGAATCAGATCGAACGGTTCCTGAATACGGGCGCCAATGATCTCATTCAGGTGTTCTGTTCGTCGCTCATGGTTGGCGCCGTGTTTTTTGTGATCACGGCCAAGCTGGCCGTGCTCGCACTGGTACCCATTCCGCTCATTCTCTACGGTGCCTTCTGGTTTCAGCGTCGGCTCTCGCCGCGCTACGCCGCCGTTCGTGAGGCCGCCGGCACACTATCGGCGCGGCTGAACAACAATCTCTACGGCATGGCCACGATTCAGGCCTACACGGCGGAAGCGTTTGAAGCGGATCACCTGCGTGATGCGTCGGAACGCTTTCGTTCAAAGAACGACGACGCGATTCGATTCTCGGCGGCGATCACGCCGGTGATTCGCATGGCGATTCTGGCGGGTTTTGTGGCCACACTGCTGTACGGCGGATTGCTCGCACTGCGTGGCGAAATCGGCGTGGGCAGTTACTCGGCGCTGGTGTATCTCACACAGCGACTGCTTTGGCCGCTCACGCGTCTCGCCGACATGACCGACTTGTACAATCGCGCGATGGCGTCGGTATCGCGTGTGATGGCGCTGCTCGATGAGCCGCTTCCGCAGCGTTCCACCCAACCGCTCCCGCCTCACGCCAGAGCCGCTCTCACCTTTGATCGGGTGCACCTTTCGTACGAGGGACGGCCTGCGCTTTCGGACGTGAGTTTTGACGTGCCTGCGGGCAGCACGGTGGCACTGGTGGGAGCAACGGGTGGCGGAAAGAGTTCACTGCTCAAGCTGCTCATGCGTTTTCTTGACGCGGACAGCGGTCGCATTTTGCTCGACGGCACCGACATCGCACAGTATGACCCGGCTTCACTGCGCCAACGCATTGGCTACGTGTCTCAGGATGCGTATCTCACCGACGGAACGATCGCCGAGAACATCGCGTATGGCGATCGCGCACCAAGTCGTGAACGTGTACTCGAAGCGGCGCGCGCGGCGGAAGTACACACGTTTGTGGCGACCTTGCCCGATGGATACGACAGTGTTGTTGGCGAGCGCGGCACCAGTCTCTCGGGCGGACAGCGTCAGCGCATTGCGCTCGCCCGCGCGTTCTACCGTGATCCTTCCATTCTCGTGCTGGACGAAGCCACGAGTGCCGTGGACAACGAAACGGAAGCGTCGATCCAGCGCTCGTTGGCGCTGGCGTCTCGCGGTCGCACCACGCTCGTGGTTGCACATCGGCTCTCAACAGTGCGACACGCCGATGCAATTCACGTGATGGAGTTTGGCCGCGTGGTCGAGAGTGGCACGCACGACGCGCTCGTTGCCGCCGGTGGCGTGTACGCGTCGCTGTGGCGCCTGCAAACGGGAGAGTTGCAGGCGCTCACCGAAAGCGCGCCGGTCAGAACTCCCAGTTGAGGCCGATGGTAGGGAGCAGGCCAACGCCATCGCCTTGCTCCGCGGCGCGCAGTCGGGGGTTCCACTGCGGTGCAGACTGATTCGCCCGTGCGGTCACGTTCTGCAGATCGAGAAAGGCGATAAACTGGTTGCCGCGCAGCAAGAACCGCCGATCCACGCGAATGTCGGCTGAGAAAAACGCGCTCAGTCGTTCCTGGTTGTAGCGCGTGAAATCAAGCGTTCCCGCCTGGTCACCCGTGAGCACAAACGGTGTGAGCGGCAATCCCGACGCACCACGAATGCGCGTGGCAAACTCCCAGCGCGCGCTGGGTCGCCAGCCGAGCACGGCGTTGGCAATCACGGGCGTGTCGAATGCTCCGCGTCGACTTGTTCCATCGAGGCCAGTAAAGCGCGTGCGATTGACACTCGCGCTCAGCTGCCCGTAAAACGGTGTGATGCCGAGTTTCTTTTGCAGAAAGACTTCGGCCCCATACGATTCGCCGGTACCGTTGGAGGTGAGCGGCTCCAAACCGAACGGAATGTCTGCTGTGGCGTCGTCAAAACCACTCGGGCTGAGTACCGCTTGCGGCCTGAACGGACGCGTTGGATACGCGCCATATCGCTTGCCGTACACTTCGAACTGCACTTTCACTTCATCACCGACGAGGCGCGTCACGCCGAAGACTGCGTGATCGGCGTAAAACGGTTTGAGCGATTCCGAGTTCGCCGGCGCACCAACCAACCAGATAAAGCTCGGCGCTTGCCAGTACCGTCCACCGGCTACCGTGAAAGTTGTTCTCTCGGTGGCCTGAAACGACGCAGACGCACGCGGCGCAACACGCACGGCATCGTTCAGAAACTGATACCAATCGCCCCGCACACCCAACGAGAGACGCACACGAGGCGCGGCCTGCCACGTGGCCTGCGCGTACGTGCCGTTCCGGAGTGCGGTGAAACTCGTGTCAACGCGAAGCGGCTGCGGATCACCGTTCTCGTCCTGCCGTGCAAAGCCGGCCAAGGTGGCGTCGTAGCGCAACTGACTCGCGTACTTCACAATGGTACCGGCTTCGAGTTCGAGCGAGCTCGTGGGTGTGAACGACACATCACTTCGCAGCGACGTTTCACCCTCGGTGCTTCGACTCTCAAAAATTGGCGACAGCAGACTGTCGCGCTGCGCCGTCACAAAGCGTGTCCAGGTGCGGCCAAGGGTCGTGGTCACCACGCCGTTGTTCAGCAGGCGCTTCCACGTGAGGCCGCTGAAGTACTGGTCCTGCGCTGGCGCCAGCACTTGCGCGTTCGATACGCGATCATCCGCGCTGTCGTTGTTGAAGGTGACCGTGCCACGTGCACCGATTGCCAGCGCACTGACGGCATCGCGAGACGTGGGACGCCACACCGCCTTCACCGTTGCATCGGTGTACGCTGGAATGAAACTGAGCCCGATCGCCTTGAACAGCAGATCCAGGTAGCTCTGTCGAACGTTCACAAAAAATGATGCGTTACCACCGACAGGCCCTTCAAGCACCGCGCCGATCTGCGTAGCGGCCACGTTGACTTCACCAGCAATGCGTTCGCGATTGCCTTCGCGCAGCGTGAGCGACGTCGCAGACGATGCACGATCACCAAATCGCGCACCAAAGCCACCGGCACTCAGCGTGACCGATTCGATGAAGCGAATGTTGATCAACGAGATCGGCCCGCCGGTTGAGCCCTGCGAACCGAAGTGATTGATGTTGGGCACCTCAATGTTGTCCACCACAAAGAGGTTCTCAAAGGGTGCGCCGCCACGGATCACCAGATCGTTCCGCGCACCGCTGGTCACACCAACGCCAGGCGCAACTGAGACGGCGCGCAGCACATCTTCCTGCGCGCCAGGCTGACGCCGCACTTCTTCGGCGCTGTACGTTTGCGCAGACACCGGTGTGAGCACCGGCAGCTGCGGAGGAAACGCCTCGGGACGCACCGTGACCGATTGCAGCTGTGTGCTCACGGGGCGCAACACCACCAGCACTTCGGCAGGTTTCGCGGGTGACACGGCAATGTCACCACGCGACACGGGCGCAAAACCAAGTGCCCGAACTTCGAGGGTGATAATGCCGGTTGTCACACCGCGCAGTGTAAAGCGCCCCTGCTCATCTGTAGTGGTCGTGATGTCCTGACCGCGCACACGAATGTTCGCGTTGTTGATTGGGGCATCGGTCACCGCGGTTACCACACGACCGGCAATGGTGCCTGTGGGCGACGTACCCTGTTGTGCGGGAAGCGGTGAAGCGAGCGCTATGAAGAGAACCGCGCAAACGGCCTGAAGAAATGAACGCATCGGGTGGCGATTGGGGAGAAGACTGGACGTCTTAGCCAAACGCGTTCAATCAAGCGACGGTTTCTGACACGCGGACGCCGCGTCTGGGCGCTGCGCAGCACACGGGCCGCGATTTGTGCAGAGGCGTGAGGGCGTGCCATCGCCACCGCCGCAGATACCGCTGCGGCATGGCGCAGCGCGCCGTCCCCGCCCTGCACCCACGTGCGCAGCGCGTCCACAACCAGCGGTGCTGTCGGAGCCCACACCCCCGCGCCTGACGCCGTGACGTATTCCACGTTTCCTGATTCCTGGCCCGGAATGGCCCCGGTGAGCACAAGCGGACAGGCAGCGGCGAAGGCTTCGGCAATCGTTCCCGGACCAGCCTTGGTCACGACCGCGTGTGCAGCGCGCATCATCTCATTGAGATTGTGCACGAACTCGTACACGTGCACCGTGCCGTTCCATTCACGTGCTCTCAGGCGCGCCGCGAGCGCACTGTTTCGCCCGCACACCACCGCAATGTCACACGGCAGCTTCGCTGCGTCGATCGCCACCGCATTGCGCTCAAGCGGACCCACACCGTCACCACCGCCCACGAGCAGCACGGTCGGGCGAAGTGTGCTCCAGCCCAGGCGCTCCGGCAACCAGATATCATGCGGCGTACGCTCGCATCCCTGCGGCAACGGAAGTCCAAGTTCCTCAACCATAGACGGAGCCAACCCGCACTCGATCGCGCGCGCCCTCGCCACCGCCGTTGGCGTGATCAGCAAATCCGCGCGTCGATTGTACCACGACACGTGACCGCTCACGAGATCCGTGACCACCACAACGATGGGCGTATTTGGAAACACACGACGCAGCGGCGTTGTGAGCAACGGATGCGTGGACACGATCACATCTGGAGTGCTCTCGTCGCGAATGCCGCGAAAGGTTGCGCGCAGCGCCGGCCAGGCCAGTGTCTGCAGTGTGTGTGTGCACGACGAGCTGTTCGTTAACGCAAACCCGCTGCGCCACAGCCACGACGCATTGTCCACAACACGAGGATACGCCGCCGACAAACGATCGAACGGCCATCGGTCACTCATCGCGTAGGGATCCACCATCGTGACCGCAACCGTCGGCGATTGCCGCTGCAGCGCGTCACGAATGGCGTTCGCCGCGGCGCGGTGCCCGCCACCAGTGTCAGCAAAAGCAATCAGTACGTTGGTCATGCGACGTATTCCTTCACCAATCGAAGTTCAGGTGCGCCAGCGATAGGGGCGGTGAACGCCGACGTGATGGGCGCACCCGCCCACTGCGCCGGTACCGGCAAACCGAGCGCCCACATCACGGTGGGCGGAGCGTCAAGCAATGTGTGCGTGTCTGGCAGCACTTGGGCGTGCACACCGGGACCAGCAAGCAACAACGGGATCGTGCAGTCGAGCGGATGCGCGCTGTCATGCGCATTCAGCACACGACCACCGCCGCCATGATCCGCGAGCGCCAACAGCAGCGTCTCCGTGCCCGCATGATCCATCAACTCACGCATGGTGCCAAGCGCCGCGTCCATGCGCGCGACCGCTTCCAGATATGGCTCGGACATCCAGCCGTGCGTGTGTCCAATCGCATCACAATCCGGCCAATGCATCACGATCAATCCGTCCGTTTGCGTGCGCAGCGCGGGCATGGCGGCACGCAATAGCTCACGCACGTTGGCGGGCGCAAAGTGCGCCTGCTGCATGCCCAGTTCGCGCACAATCTTTCGGGCCAGTGGTCGCAGTGGCCACGGTACTTGCCGAACAACACCGGTGCTTGGCAGTCCATGCTGCGCCACCTCGCGGGGCAGCGGGCGCAGCCGCGCGATGTGCTTTGGTACGCCAAACCGGTCACTGGTAATGCCGTGATCATTCGGCGCCACACCGGAGAACAGTGATGTCATCGCAGCTGCCGTCACGCTCGGCAGCACTGTGGTGGCGTCGAGCGTGTAGGCGCTCTCTTCACGGAGCGCCCGAAGATGTGGGAATCGCGGGCTGCCAATCAGATCCGCTCGTAACCCATCAAGCACCAGCAGCACTACCCGCCGAAAACGTCGCGGGCCTTCGCACCGTCGCTTGTCTGCCGACATCGCACCTCACGCGTGATGTACGCGTAAACTTCGCGCCTCGTGCGTGGTGAGCGGGTGACAAACAGGTCGCGGTTACGTCACACACAACTACAAATCGCCGGCCCCGCGCAGGGACCGGCGATTTGTGCACGTACTCCAGCGAACGATCTCGGCTTATCGCGTTGCGGCCGCTAGATCGCGAACGGCCGTGGCCAGCAAACGGACTTTCGCCGCATCGCGCGCCCGGCCTGCATCTCCATCGAGCTGTGACGCGAGCTGCGTGAGTGCATCTCGACGTGCGCCACCCATGGCACGCTCAGCCACGCCAAGCGACGTGCGAACCGCACTGATGCGCGACGCGTCGAGGCCATTGGAACGCTGCAACTGATCGAGGTACGCCAGCGCCAACGGGAACGACGGCGGCCACACATACTTGGGCTGCCCTTGCGGATTCAAGTATTCCAGACGCACGGTCTTGGACGCATCAATCTCGTTCTGCGTGAGATGTGCGCTCGGCGCGAGCTCGAAGATGTCCAAACCACGAGCGATTTCCGAGCTGACCAGCAAACCGTTGTACCAGTACACCGACCACGTGCCACCCGTCTCCATCTTGGCCGCGTCAATCGGCCCGCGATCCTGGTACGCGATTTCCACCGGGTTCTTGATGTCGGTGAAATCGAACACGGAAATGCCGCCCTGATACCACGACTGCACCATGATATCGCGGCCCGGCACGGGAATCATTGAACCGTTGTGCGCCACGCAGTTTTCGGTCGCGGTCTGTGCGGCCGGCAACTTGAAGTAGCTCTGAAACTTGAGCGCTCCATTTTCAATCGTGAATAGTGCGTTGGCACCCCACGACTTGGGATCACTCTCACGGCACTTGGGCGCCGTACCACCGCCCCACTCGTCGGTGAATAACACCTTGGACGCGTCGTTGTTGAACGTGGCCGAGTGCCAGTACGCAAAGTTGGAATCAGATACGGCCGCAATGCGCTTGGGGTTGGCCGGGTCCTTGATGTCGAGCAGCAAACCATACCCTTCGCACGCGCCGCCAGCGATGCCCTGCTCTGGGTAGAGCGTAATGTCATGGCACTGGTTCGGGCCTGGAGCCGGTCCGTCGCCGCTTGCCGAGGGACCAACCATCTGAGCGATCATCGCGGGGAGTGCCTCACGGAACTTGGCGCTGTCAGCCGCCGTGGGTGCGCCGGTGCCACCACGCGACCGCACGACGTTCGCCAGCTGCGCATTGGCGAAAGCATCCGGCAACACCATGGTCTCGCCCTGCACTTCAACGATAAAAGCACCGCGTGCACGCGCGCGATCGATCTCAGCTTTGTCGTCAGGCGCAAGACCATGCGACTTGGGTGCAACCAGTCCTTCAAAGATGCGCGGCGAGTTCACGATCGCCGCCTGCATTGGATTCGCGAGCGGCACCTTGATCACTTCAATGCGGAACAGCGCCGACTTGGGATCCGCACTGGGCGGCGCGCCGGAGCAACCATCGAGTTCTGTGGTTGGACGGACCGGCGCAGAACCTGACACGTACACGTAGATGTTCTGCGCGTCTTTCGGATCGACCAACACGGAGTGTGTATGCGAACCCCGGCAGGTCTGCACGTTCGTGATGTACTTCGGATTGCGCACATCGCTGATATCAAAAATGCGAATACCGCGCAGACGATCCTTGCTGGACGCCGCCGTTACGCCTTGTGCGCCGCAATCCAATCGACCTTCGAGTCCTTCGCCGGACACGAACAGCAGATTTTTGTACACTGACACGTCACTCTGCGACGCGGGGCAAACAAACTCTTTGACAATCGTGGGGCGCGACGGCGTGGAGATGTCCCACACCTGGAAGCCGGCGAAATTTCCCTGGAACACGTAGTCGCCGCGAAACGCGAGATCTGAGTTCCACTTGCCCAGGAACGCCTGAGGCGGCTGCGTAAACGACACGCGCTTCATGTTCCACATGGCTTCGCCCGCATCAAACAACCCCGCCTTGAGTCCCACACGCGGATCAGGGCTGGGCGCGCCCGACGACATGCGCGGCGCGGGAGCGGTGCTGGTTGACGTTGCCGGTGCACACGCCGCAAACGCGGCAACGAGCGCCGCAGCGCTCGCCACGGTGCTCGCCGCAGCGCGAGGTGCGTTCAATACGCGCGTAGAGAGACTCGCAAAGGCCATTTCAGAATCCGTAGTGAAAGCAGGTGACGTGAAAAACTCTGAGCTATCGATTGTCTGTTG
Source organism: Gemmatimonadaceae bacterium (assembly GCA_051859245.1). GTDB lineage: Bacteria > Gemmatimonadota > Gemmatimonadetes > Gemmatimonadales > Gemmatimonadaceae > JAABRT01. Next base: position 339,044 of record JBHYGA010000005.1, on the reverse strand, counting down.
TCGAACCCATCGCGTCGAGCATTTGTTGCATGCGTGCAACCTCCGTGCGCTGATCAACCTGCACATCAGACGCGAACTTGAACACGGAGTGGTCCTGTCCAGCGCCATCGGTGCCAAACAGTTTGTCCACCATCACCACGGCACCACGATGATGCTGAATCATGAAGGTGAGAAACAAACGGTCAAACTCAGGGCCCTTCGCCGCCGCAAGCTCGGCGAGCTGCGCGGGCGAGAGCATGCCTGGCATGGACGTGTGCCCGGCGTGCGACGCGTCGCCGTGCATTGCGTCGTGTCCCGTGTTGACCTCGGGCACGGGCTGTCCGCGATCCTCGAGCCACCGACGCATGATTCGGATCTCGTCTGACTGCGCGTTGACGATGCGCGCGGCGAGCGTCTGAATGGTCGGGCTCGCGTTGTTGGTGGGCGCGAGGTTCGACATCACAAGCGCCTGCGCGTGATGCCCGATCATATCGGTCATGAAGCGCACGTCAGCGGGCGTGAAGCGAAGGCGCGCCGAATCGGTACGGGCTCGCCAAATCGCCTCGGCTTCGGCGAGGGTCGGCGAGAGAGCAGTCGGTGGCGGTGTAGGCTGCGGTGCCTGCGCTGGCGGGGCGGCGCTCGAGCACGCGGCGGTCACCAATAAAATCAGCGGCATCACGCCTGGGAGCGGCGAAGATCGACGAGCGTTCATATACAGGAAGTGTAGCAGTCTCGGGAGCCGATACAGAGAGGAGCGGCCAACCTCGGCCGCTCCCCTGATCCTACACCGTGCCAGCGCGATCGGTCTTTCTTCGGGTCGATCAGCGAAGGAACAGGTACTGCCCGAGCGTGCCCAGAATCGACATGACCAGCGCGGCGATCAGCGACCAGCGGAAGCCGTCAATCGTGATGGCGTCGGTGATGGACGCGGTGATGGACAGCATGATCGCGTCGATGATCCACCGGGTGATAAACGCCAGCAGCCAGGCGAGGCCAAGCGTAGCGATGGTAAAGACGGTAAAGAAGAGCCACCCGAGCAAGGCGTTCAGCACGCCGAAGATCGCGGCGACCAGAATCGCGCTGCCAAAGCTCTTGACCTTGACGCCAGGGAGCAGATAGGCGGTGAGCCAGACGCTCACCGCGAGGATGAGCCAGGAGAGTAGAAAGTTCATGGGGTATCCTACGCGCTGGCTCGGGTAAGGTTTCGTATGCGGCGAACTTACGCGCGCAGCGCGCTCACCTGCTCGCCAATACCAGGCCACCCGTTGGCACTGTAGCGCACCAGCGCGTGCAGGTAGCGCATGCCATCCTCACCGAACGCCGGGTACACCGCCTGCACGCCGCGCACCACTGCATCGGCGTCGGCAAACGGCGGCTCGAGTTCTTCTTCGATCACACCGTTGGTGTGCTTCACACCGGCCGCTTCGAGAAACGCAATCTGAATCGCCGGTTCGAGTTCCACGTACAACAACTGCAAGAGCTCGAGCTCGTCGGTCGCATTTTCTGCGTTGAGTCGCACGACTTCTTTGGACAAACGATCAACGGGCCACGTCTGCACGGCAGACGCGCGAAATCCACCACCGCGTGACGCGAGGCGCTGCGCAAACTTCGCGCGCACATCCTTGTGATTCGTGATCGCGTGCGCGACAAGTGCCACGCGCTTTGCCGCGGGGAGAGACCGGTAGGGAGAGAGGTTAGCCATGCCCCAAAACTAGTGGGCGATCACTCCGCTCGCAGGGTAATGGCGGGGTCGACCAACGCTGCCTGTCACGCGGGCGCCCGACAAATCCGGCGCGAGGATAAGTTTGAGCATGCTCGGAACCGAACCCTCCACGTTGCTCGACCCGGAACTCAGCCTGTTGGCGTTTCAGCGCCGCGTCCTGGCGCTCAGCGACGACCCACGCGTGCCGCTGCTCGAGCGACTCCGGTTTCTCGGCATTGTGACCAGCAACATCGACGAGCTGTACATGCTGCGCATGGCGGAGCTCCGACGCGGCGCCGTTGAAGAAGCGGGCGACGGACCAGCGCGCGCCAAGCTGGAGCTGGTGGAAGCCACGGTGCGGGCCCTCATGCACGAGCACTGGCGAGTGGCCGACGTCTGCTTGCGTGCGGCCGAAGCGTACGGTGTGCAGGTACGGCGATGGAGTTCGTTAACGGCCGAGCAACAGACCGCGCTTCGCGCCCAGTTTGAGCGCGAGATTCAACCAGCACTGCGCTCTCACGCCATTACATACAGTCCGGGACACCCGCTTCCGCACTTGCCGCACCTGGGTCTGTCGCTGGCTGTCGTGTACCGTGAACACACCGACTCGCGCCTGCGGCTCGCCGAGCATGAGTTGCCAGCCGATGTCCCCCGCATGCTGCGCGTGCCCGCGAGCTCGACGGACGTGATTCCCGTTGAAGAAGTATTGCGTGCAAATATCGTGACGATGTATCCGGATGTGCTCGTCGAGAGCGCGCATCTGTTTCGGGTCACGCGCGGTGGTGATTTGCGTATTGACGATGATCCGGCCATTGATCTGCTCGGCGCGGTCGAGCGCGCCACGGCGCTGCGCCCACTGAATCCGGCGGTACGCGTGGAAGTCGAACGCGACATGCCCGCCCACGCGAGCGCGCTCATTCTCGACACGTTACGACGCGACGCTGTGGGACGCGATCTCGAGCTCACGGTCACCGATGTGCAGCGTGTTGATGGCCTGCTCGACTTACGCTGCCTTGCGCACCTGCCGTTGCCACGCGGCGGCGAACTTGAATACGAGCCATTCAACGGACGTGTTGTTGTGGCTCGTTCCGAACGCATGCTCGACGCCATGCGCGAACGCGATCTGTTGCTCCATCATCCGTTCGACAGTTTTGACGAGTCAGTGTCTCGTCTCTTTGAAGAGGCGGCGCTGGACGATGCAGTGACGGCGATCAGTGTGACGTTGTATCGCGTGGGCACACCATCCCGCATTGCGGAAGCATTGGTGCGCGCCGCGCAGAGCGGGAAATCGGTGTTTGCGCTCGTCGAGCTGCAGGCCCGATTTGATGAAGAGCATAACGTGAACTGGGCGCGGGCGATCGAACGGGCCGGCGGACGTGTGGTGTACGGTTTGCCGGGGTTGAAGGTACATGCCAAGGCCGCGTTGATTGTGCGCAGCGAATCCGATGGAGAACGCGCCTACGCGCATGTTGGCTCAGGGAACTACAACAGTCGCAGCGGCCGACAGTACACCGATGTGAGCCTCTTCACCGCGCGCGCCAGCGTGACCGATGACCTGCGCACGTTTTTCGCATCGCTCTCTGGTGCGCTGACCGGCGTGCCCGAGGCGCCGGCGCCGCTCACCGGTGACGCGCTCGTCGCGCCGCATCAGCTGCGCGACGCGTTGCTGGCCCGCATTGCGCGAGAAGCCGAGCACGCCCGCGCTGGTCGCGCGGCACGCCTCGACTTCAAGATGAACGCGCTGGCCGATCACGAAATGGCGCACGCCATTCGCCGCGCTGCCGACGCCGGTGTTCGCGTCACGTTGCTGGTGCGTGGTATTTGCATTCTTGCACCGCTACCGTCTGATACGCCGGCACGCTTTCGCATTGTGTCGGTGGCCGGACGGTATCTGGAGCATTCCCGAGTCTACCGCTTTGAAAACGACGGCGCGCCCGAGTACTGGATCGGATCGTCTGATTTGCGTCCACGAAACCTGCGACGTCGTGTGGAATTGCTCGTGAGAGTGCGTGATGCTAAGGCACAGCAAACGCTCGACGAGTTGCTTGATCGCTACGCCGATGACGCGGCGGCCTGGGATCTTCACGCTGACGGTACGTATGACCACCGCGGTGGGAACGGCGCGTCGGCACAGGAGTTCTATGCGCGTGACGTACGCGTCGCGCTTGGGGCGGCCGCAGGCGCGCGGGCGGTGTAAACGCCCACGCGCGCCGTGCGCTGTGGCCGAGCTATCGCAGTGAGATGGCGCGATTACCCTTGGGTGCTCTGGACAGCACGTACATTCCCACGCGCTTCCCCATGTCTACGCCAACCGTGGCGTCGAATCGATAGTGAATGCCGCCGTACACGCGTGAGATCGCCGCTTCTTCGGCCAGGACCATGAGCGCCTTGCGGTCCGCAGGGAACTGCTTGCCAAGCACCACGGCCGCGGCAGCAGAAATGAGCGCATGATTGGACGGATAGCTCGGGAAGCTGGGAAGCGCGATCGGCAACGTGATTTCCGGATCAGCCTGCGACGGCCGAATCAGCCAGTACACGTATTTTGCATCGTGACTCGTAATCAGTCCGTCAAAACCGGCGATGTTCAGGAGCGCGAACGTGCGTGCCGTGCGACGCTCATCAAGTTGATCGCGCATCGCCAGTGAATCCGCGATGACATTCCACTGTCCCAGAGGTGTCACGGTACCGCCCTGCAGCGACCAGAACTTCGCAATGCTATCCTGCGCAGGCGTTCGAGCGTCAGAGATCGTGCGCACTTCGGTGAGATCCTTCAGGAATGCAGGCGAGCCATACGCGGGCGGTGCAACCGGCCGAAACTGATCGCCGCTCGCCAGCACGAATGTTTTGGCTTGCCCGAGTGTTGCGAACGCAGGTGGCGTCGGATTCGCTTGCCAGAATCCAGGTCCTGTGGGAATGACACCAGTGAACGGTTTGAAAAAATTGTCCTGTTGCGCGCGCGCGATGAGTTGCGCGGCAATGCCGCGCCCAATTACTTCGCCGGCGGACATGTTCATTCGCGGAGGCTCGTTCAGCGTGGCTTTGAACTGTGCGAACTTCTGTTCAAGCAACGTGGCTTCTGCAGGATACAAGTACGACAGCACGCCGGTTGAAGCCGCCGCGATGGCGGCTCGTGCCGATGGACGTTTGCGAGGCGCCTTGGCGTCGTCTGCAGCCACAAGGGCGTTGTACTGCGCAATTGAAACGAGCGCGTACACTCGCATGGCAGGCGCAGCGCCGGTTGCGTACTTCTTGACCAGCTCACGTGATTCACGATTCCACACGATGGTCACCGGTGTGCTTTGTTCCGAAACGGTACTCGTTGATACCGTGGGTTCCGACGCTTGCGGTGCGAGAACCGCACTGGGCTCGGTTGCGTCGCAGGCAGCCAGTACCGTGACCGCAGTAACCGCTGTGAACGCGCGTTTGAGAATCCGTGCGTGGGGTGAATGGGAACTGGGTGTGGAATATCCGTACGTCATGGCTGCGTCCTCCCCGTAGGTTGTGCGTGGTCCCGCGAATCCAGTGACCGAACACAAGGTTCGGTAGGATGGATGCGCAGAAGACACGCAACGCACGACACACAACGTGCGAGGCAGGAGCCGCCAGGCGCTCCGCCTCGCACGAGTGTCATACGCGCCGAACGAACTAAGACGGGGGCACAAATCGCGTGCCGTCCCACACCGCGGCCGCGAAGTTCGCCAGCGCAGAGCGCGCGACGGCGACCGGCGTATACAACAATGACAACTCGTCGCCCAAGGTTGTTTCCCCTGATACCAGACCAGTCGTGTTCCCGAACTGGACCAAGGTGCCACGCGCAGTACGTGATGTAGGCAGCACCACGGGCTGCGGCTGTTCCCAGCCGGCTGCGGCCAGTACCGGCGCAACCTCTACAAAGCGCGACAACACCGCTGCGTCAGTCACCGCAGTGGTGCTTGATGCGCGCATTGATTCCCAGCTTGCTTCGGGAACCAGCGCACCGCCATCAAGTTCACGCAGCACCAGTCTGAACGGTTCCGACGGTGGCGACGACGGACGCGCAATCGCGACGGCATCGACCGACGGATCCACCAGCACCGTGCCAGGGAATACGTCCATCGTTCGGCCCAACGCCGCCATGACCTGCGTATCGTCTAGCGCGGCCGCTGTCGCGCCCGGCATGCTCGCGGGCAACACTGCCCTCGGTGCGCGAAGTGGTAACGCGCAGCCGAGCGCCCGAAGCGAATCGAGCGCCGCCATGAGTGGCGCATGAAAATCTGCGCGCACGGATAGCAACGGCGGTATGGATGGCTGTGCCGGTCCGGCGGGCCGATCGTTCGCGACCTGCACAAATCCCACCGGCACGACACCGGCGAGCGCCTCGCCACCAATCGCGGGTCCCGCAATGCCAATGGCACTGGTGATCGCCGATGTACGAAGATCGGAGTACCCCGCACGTTCAAGCAGATTCAGATAGCCGCCCACTTCGGTGATGTTCAGCGGCGCTGGAAGTCTCGATGGAAACACATCACCTTGCGTTGACAACCGCTGCAGCAACACGCGCTGTGCCTCGAGGACATCGGGTCGCACACCGGAGCGAATGAGCTCAACGAGTGCGTCGACAAACTGCGGATTGTTCGGTTCCATGATGGTCTCGACGCCTCGTTACGGAATGAGTTTGAGCGCGGTCAGCCACGCCGTGCTGGCCAGCGTACGGTTGCCGCCTTCAATCTTGTCGAATGCGGCGCGCAGTGTTTCGGCTTTCTCCTTTGGAATTTCGGCACCGCCAGTCAGCGTGAGAATCTTGGCAGCGGCGAAAACGCCGGCGGCTGTGTCGCCGCCTGTGGTGGCCGCTTGCGCGGCTCCGCCGAGATATGAGGCCGCGTTGTCTTTCAAGTCTTTCACGGCAGCGTCGAGCTTCGTGCCTTTCTCCGCCTCCGCTTTTGCTTTGTCGGCACCGCTCTGCACCTTGGCGAGTTCGACGCCCGTGTTCATCGCGTCTTTTGACAACTGCATAAGTGCGGCGAGCGCGCCGCTGCGAGCGCCCGTGGCCGCTTCGATATTCTTGGTCACGAAGTCGGCGGAGAATGGCGTCGCATCTCCCCCCTTGGCCGCCAGCGCCTGTGCCAATGCACCAATTGCCGTGCCCTCGCCAATTGAGTTCACGATCTGCGGAACTGTAGTCAGCGATGTTGGCGCGCTCAGACCAGACACGCCACCACCGCGCAGTCCCACATTCTCGATCGCCGTTGCTTCCGGCGCCGGTGAGTCCTGCCAGTTCCAGAACCGCGTGAGATCGATCTTTTCCGCCGCAGCGCAGTGCCCGAGTACCGCTTCGCCAAGCACCCCTCGCGTGGGAAGCGTGAAGCGCGACTCCGGCGGTGCGAATCCTTCACGATGAAACTCAGCCAACGCATCCTGCACCGCAGCGGTGGTGAGGGGCGCAGACTCATCGTCCGTCGCGCCGGTGGTGTCCGCACTATCCCGGTTCAACATCACCGCCAATGTCGCTGGAATGCTGAACGGGAGAATCATGCAGTTGCCGTAGTAGCCAAGCACTTGATTGGCCACACAGTTCAGTAAAGGCACGTGCTGACTTGGATCAGTCAGGCCATCGGCGTCCAAACCGGCGTCCGGAAGTCCAATCGTGAAGCCTTCCAGCATCACGATGCGCTCTTCGGCCGTGAGACTCATCCACACCGCCTTGGAATAGGCCAGTGTGTTGCGCACCACATGTTGCAGTGTGCGCTCGATTTTCATGACATCGCGGAATCCGAGCACGGGATCGCTCTCCACTGCCGGAATGGCTATCCCACTCGGCGGGAAAGGATACGGATTGCCAATGTCATCGGCAGCGATGTTGTCAGACACACCGTTCAGCGTAGCGCGGAAGTCCCATACATCAGGGCCGCGAAGCACTTCCTCGAGTTCCGCCGGACGCATGCGGACTGACGTCTCGAACTTGGAGACATCGAACTTGGCAATCCCGGTCGCATTAAACGCTTGAATCGTCACATACTCCGGGATCTTCTCCAGATCGAACTCATAGTTGAGCGTGTCGAAGGCGCGCGTCAGCTCGAACGCCACTACATCGCTCGGATCGGTCGTTTGCGGGAGCAGCAGTTTGCCGTTCATGGTGATCGCGTCTTCTTCACGCCGCCTCACCAGTTCTGCAATCAGTTCCGTTTTTGTTCCGAACTGCTTCTGGTCAAGCGCCGCCAGCGATGAGACAAGTTGCACCGGGCGCAGCCTTCGCCCGTCGCGCAGAATCGCTTGCACGGTCACACGTTCGAACGGCAACCAGCGACCGGAGAGTCTGAAGTTGAGCGTGTTGCTCGATGGACCGGCGAGGTTGATGCTTGCGCGCGAGTTGGCGGCAAAATCTTCCAGCAAACGCAGCCCTTCGCGGTGACGCAGTGGCAACCACGGACGGATGGCATCCGCGTGTCGCTGCAGCATCGAGAATCGAATCATCACCTTGGCGCGTGTATCCACCGTCGCTTCCGATGTGAGCGCCAGCGGCTGTCCAACGGGTAAAAAGCGCACCAGATCCAGCGGGACAAAACAGACAAGCGTGCAGCCTTCGACTTCCGTGGTCGATACAAACTTGCGCAGCACCTCCCAGTACTGAATGGTGAGCGCGTGCATTTTGTTGTGATTGGTGATCACTTTCGTTGTCACCGACTCCGACTCGCTGGTCGTTGCCAGACGAATCGCAGTACGGCTCGCGGAGCGACGCGCGGACGCCTGGCTCTCCACCGAACGATGCATGTCTTCGGCGGCTCGCGATGTGAAACTACGCGCGCCACTGAGTGAACTGCGCGATGTGCCCTCGCTGCCGATACCACCAATGCTGGCTCCCACCGACGCGCCAATCGCACCACCCGCCGTCCCCAGGGCAAGCGCACCTGCAGGGCCTCCGGCTACAAAGCCCACAATACCACCAGCCACAGCGCCGAGAAGTCCGCCGATTCCGCCACCAGGTGAGCTGGCCTCGCCGCTTTGCGACGTGCTGGCACGCACTCGCTCGTTAAACGCAGAGTTGAACACGGCAGAGGTGGACGCATCCTCCTGCATGGACGCGAACTGTTGCTCGAACATGCTCAGCTGCTCCTGATCGCGCACCGAGGCAGTCGCCCGACGCTCGGACACCACGATACGCTGCTGTTCACCAGGGGCGAGCGGGAGCGAGTACAACAAGTTGCCGAGTGTGAGCCCATCGTACTTCCACACCTGCGCCAGATTCAGCACGTATCCGAGCCCCAACGTGCCGGCCATTGGCACCGAACGCTGCGCACCGATCGTGTTATTGGTCACACCGATCAACTGATCCCGGAAGCCGTCGACACTCACCGGTTTGTCGATCGGGACGCGCTCCACAAAACGCGTGGTGGTACGGTTTAACAGCGACGGGAGATTCGTATTGAACACCGGCATCATCAGTGAGGTGGTCGCCGCTGGCGTGCCTGCCAGGCCCGGACGCGGCGGAAACACGATCACTCTATTCACGGTGGTGGTACGCGGTTCCACCAATCGAATCAGCGTGCGGTACGGAAAGCGTCGCACGTGCGCATCTTCTTCGAACTGAATGTTGCATGCATCCTGACCAATCTGGATGCGCACCGGTTCTTGCGACCCGTTGGTGAGCCCAGGCTGCGCCGTGACAGCGGGCAAGTCTTCGACCAGATCCACCAAGGCACTGATAATGCTGCGCGGAAGCGGCGCCAGTGTTGTGCTCAAGCGCAGCTCACCGAGTGCCTGCCGTCCGCGACGCGGAATCGTGACGTTCACCGTAGCGACACGTGCTTCGCCGCCGGTCACGCGCAAGCTGAGACCATCCGCCAACAACTGTCGACGCTGCACATCGCCCGTTTCGGGAAGTGGCACGGTGAATACACCGAGCTCGTCGGTCAACGCGGCGCGTCCGAGCGGTTGCGTGCCGCCTGGTATCATGGGCTGCACACTCACACGTGCAGCGGCTGAACCGTCGGCGTTGACCAACAGACCACGCAGCTGCGTCGGCAACAATCGAATTTCGGGGATCAGTTCGTGTGCAACACGTACATGCTTGCGTAGTGCGCTCAGTCCAACACGAAAGTGTGTAACGTCAGACGCCTTGCTCTCGACCAGTTGCGCGAGTTCGTCCTTGGAGAGCGCCGCCAGTTCGCGCGCGTCGGCATCGATGACATCAAAGCCCGGCAGAAACCGTCGAGAGATCGGCGCGTCGAACATCTCGGGCTGAGGCTTTGGTCGCGCAACTGCGGCGGCAGTTGCAGCGGCGCTTGTTGACGACTCACCAGCAACGGACGAGTCATCGTTTGGTGGATTCGGTCGACGCGATGGCATGTGCATTCCCCTCATGACGATGTGTTGTCATCAAGATCGCGATGCAACGTTGCCGTGTTCTGCGAGAGAACTCAGCACTATCGCCAGCGATGTGAGCGGAAGACGATTGCGCGTCTTTGCAATCGACGCAAGCAAGCTCAACCGTGCATGAAAACACGGCCGCGAATGTGCACATTCATGTAATCGTCATCACACATTTTCGGCAAAACAGCACACGTTTTGCGCCATGCACTAATTGTCAGCGCACGAACCGTGCACGTCACGACGGGGTCAATCTCGCGACGAACTTCTTTCCAGGACGAGGATAGTTCCGAACGCCCCCGTGTGCGTGTCCTGATAGCGGTACAAGCCGGGCTTGGTAAACGTGATGCGCACCTCGGAGGGGTTCGCGTACGGGAACTCGCCGCCCCCGTCGAACATTGGCTCGCCCACGCTGACCACATTGTGATTGTCGTAGTCAAACATCGACAGACCGAACACAATGGTTTCGCCAACTGGAATAGTGTCCTGCGCAGGTTGACTTCCGTTCTGCGCGCTCCGCCACCCTCGTCCGGTTTCTGTGTCGAGCACAACGCGCAAGACGCCGGGCACAATCTGCACAATGAAATCCACCGTTCCGGAACCTGCCGTGGCCCGCACCACCGCTGTTCCTGCAACGCCCTGCGAAGCAATCACCGCCTCAGCAAATCCAAGGTGGTCCGTCACGCTTGTGGTGCTGCTCTTCAGCGTGACAGGACCTTCTACCACTGACCAGACAACCGGTGCACTCGTGACACGATTGCCGAACGCATCAACAGCACCAACGACAAGCGGCGCAGCGGAGAATGCTTTGGTCATGACGGTTCGCGTGGCGCCGTTCACCGTTGTCAGCCGAACAATCGGCCCCGCCAGTGCCTCGGCCGAAAAGCTGATTACCCGCTGTGAGAAACCGGGTATCAATGCGTACGCGGTGTGCACCAATGCAGCTGCGTTTGGCAGGCGCCAGTCTGTTTCAGCGTTGCCGTGTACGTCAGTTACTGAACGCTCACCAATCGCGCCTGCTGCAGCACTCCAGTATACCGTGACCCCTGCACGCGGTCCCGCCGCGTTTCGCACATGCACGCGCAAGCGACGAGGCAGAACAGAGCCCACCGTGGCACGCTGTCCGTTGGTTGCGCTATCGATTGTCGCAGTGACAGGCTCGTACGCGACGGTACGAAAGACGACTGCCGTTGTTGGAGACTGCTCATCAGTCGCAGCGCTGGCGGAGACTGGTCCCGGGCTGTTGCCAAGTGTCCATTCACTTCTGGCCATTCCGCGTTCATCGGTCACGGACACAGCAGGCTGCACGCGCCCCGATTGTGTTCGCCAGAACACGCGCACGCCCTCCGCGTACTTGCCGTTCCGGCGCACACGAACTTCCAGCGGCGTGAATAACCGCTCTCCCGCCACGGCAATGGTGTCGACGCTTCGGGCTTCGAGTGTGAGCGCCTCCCCCGGGTCTTCCGGCCCTCCCACGCCGTCCCTACAGCCCGAGACGAGTACACACAACATCACTGCGGCCAGCGCGATTGGGTGGGCGGTACGCACACGATCCTCCAGAGTCGAGGTGACATCTGGCAGGAATCTGGGAGCGTGCCGTCCACAAACTGTCTACTGGCGATGCTCAAGCGCGGCCAGCCCTCTGCATTGCGGCGCTCCCCTGGAAGTGCGAAGCTATCGGTCATGCGCGACGACGCTGCCGTGACTTCTGCTGCACTTTGGCTCCGGGTGCTCGGCCCGGTCACCATTCGACGAGCCGGAGATCCGCCCGAAGTATCGCTCGTCACGCAGCCGCGGCAGGTGGCGCTGCTCTGCTATCTCGCGCTCGCGCGGCCGCGTGGATTGCACGCGCGCGACTCGATTATCGCGCTGCTGTGGCCGGAGCATAGTGCCCAACGTGGACGCCGTGCTCTGCGCAACGCCTTGCACGGTCTTCGTCAGCTGCTCGGACCAAAGTTGATCGTCGCCGCCGGGGATGGTCTCGTGGGGCTCGACCCTTTGCAATTGCAATGTGACGCGCTTGAGCTCGAACGCACGCCCTTGCAGGGAGCGCTACGCGATGAGCAAGATCTCGGGGAGCCCTTCGAGGGTTTCCATGTGGACGAAGCCGCGCCATTCGACTGGTGGCTGTCACGCGAGCGTGACCGGCTCAACACACTGCGACAGAATCGCTTGAACAGTGCGGTGGTTGCCACGCAACTGAACGTCCAAACGGTGCGCACGATTCCCGCAAACGCGCGCACTGGTGGTGTCGATCCGTATTCGTTGTTCATTCGCGGCAACTTTCTGTTTCTTCGCAGTGCGCACGGTGGCGCACCTGAGGAACTGCTCCAGAGTCGCGTGCTCTTCGAACGCGCGCTTGCGCTCGACGAGTCGTATGCACCAGCGTTGGCCGGATTAGCGAACTTCTTTGCGGTGGCAGCGCGTCGCGAAGTGCTCACACCGTTTCATCAGTGGTTTGCACACGCTATCGCGTATAGTTATCGCGCGCTTGAAGCCGACCCCACGCTCGCCATTCCGCACGTGCATCTGGCGGTGGAGGCGATGTATCTCAAGGACGAACTGGATCGTGCCGGTGAACACTTTGCAATCGCGGTGAGTAACGATCCGTCGTACGCTGAGGGACACCGATTTTACGGCGTGTGGCTCACGTTGATGCAGCGGCATGAGGACGCGCTGCGGGCGATGGAGACAGCCGCGGCGCTGGAGCCAGACATTCCGCACATTCTGAGCTCGCTCGCCGCCGCTCGCATTGCCATGGGCGATGACGCCGGCGGCGAAGCGGCGTTGCGACAAACGTTGGTACTTGACCCCAAACACGGTCCAGCACGTGAGCGATTGCTCCGACTGCTCGAACGACAGGCGCGGCTTGAAGAGGCCGTTGCCGAGCGCCTGCGCACGCCGGCCCTTGAGGGCGCCGCCGCGTTTGCGGAAGCGTGGAGAGCACGCGGCGCCTCCGGATATACCATAGCGCGTGAAGACGAAATACAACGCGCCATTGCGCTGCTTGAGCCGCGAATTCTTGAACGCAGGCCGCAAACCGTGGCCGACATCTTCGCACCGCCAACCGTTCGACTGATCGCGCTCTACGCCCAGCTGGGCGCGTGGAAGAAGGTGAAGTCCTGGCAACTGCAGGCGTGCGCCGAACGGCCGGCGCTTGCTCAGTGGATTGCGTCGCTTGCGGAGTTGCAGCGCACGAACGGTCGACTGTAGCTGTCCTCATCGGTACAGAGCCGCCGTCCAGACAGTTTGTGGACGTCTCGCTGACATGTTGCTGTGCACTGTCATGCGAGATTCTCGCGTGAGCGGCCACACCACCAACAGAGGTGCGCGACATGACCACTCGGCGATCGTTCGCGAGCTCGTCAGGTTTAACACCGGTTGTGATTTTCGCCGCAATGAGTCTCGCCGCCTGCGGTGACGCGCAACCGGGTAACGTCACGCGGCCACCAGCGCCGTATCCGCCGGAGTTCATTCCCAGCGCGCCACCACCCCACCGTGCCCCAGCGCGCACGCAGCTGGTGACTGAGGCAGTCGGGCATACCATCTGGCCCGTTGAACAGCCGTTGCAGTTTCAGGTCTTTGCGTTCGACGCGCAGGGGGCGCCTACATCGGCAACTCCAGATTTCAGCCGATCAGGAGGAAGCGGCTTGCTAGTCATCAGAAACTCGATCAACAGTGATATCGGACTGGTCTCTTCGGGGATGTGGCAAATCGGTGAGCCGCCGAGCATTAGCCGCCTCGACATTGCCCTTGGGCCGAATGTGGGTGCGTGGCTATTACTGGAGGCGGTGTTCGCCGCCACTGCGCCCAGCGAGCCGGTCCGATACGTGCTCGATAGCATCGATGGGCGTCGGCCGCCGTTCTCGTATGACGAGGAGGACGATTTCAGATTTCAGGTGATTGGAGTTGAGGCCGTGGTGCACAACTCGCGTTACGTACTCAGGCATCTGCTGCAACATCCGGTCACGGGACTCACGTCCTCTTATGGAGAGTCGGGAACCGTGCAATGGTACAACGGTGTCGCGCGCGTGGAGCCGGACTCGGCGTACTTTCCCACGCGGTGGCTCAGCCAATACAACACAAGTGCTGTGATGTCTCGTGACGGGCGGTTACAGATTGCGAGCCGGAGCGGCAACGTGTGGCCGCGACTGGGCACGCGCTATGATTTCAGACGAGTGCCATAGATAAAGAGGGCGGCACCGGACTAATCAACGTTCGGCAGTACGCGAGTGAGCAGCGATTCCCACACCGCGTCCACCGCTTCAATCGCCGGCATATCGATGGACGCATTATCCAGACGCGTCAACAGCCGACGACGATTGCGGTGGTAATACTTGGCGTAACGTTCCTCCGCCTCAGCACGCGGTTGATTCTTCGCGTACCATGTCGCGACCACCGCGAGCGTTGCTTCGTGCCACGCCTTCGCTGGAATTGAGCCTTCTTCGAATTGCATCACGAGGTCCCATTCCCAGGACCGGTGCTCAGCGGTGTGCGAATCGTTGTGTGACATGGGACGTTTCCTGACGTGAGGCGCGTGTGATGTCGCGGGAGACGGACGGGCCGGTGAGCGCGTCGCACTCCAAGATAGCGCTTGGGACGCAATCGCGTGCTTGCTACGTCATCAGGCGGCGGCGCATACGTCAACCGCACTATATCGCGGTGATGCAGCGCGGCGAATATTTGGCGTGCGCAATGCAGTGTTCCCCTTCTGCTGATACCGCAGAGCCGCCTCTCATGTCAGCCGCAATCCGGATACGCCTACTCGTGGTGGCCGCTCTGTGGTGTCACACGCCACTCTCGGCCCAACCCGTCTCCATCTGGTCGCTTGAGCGCGGGGACCGCATACGTGTGGTGCCCATGGATCCGCGCGGTGCGATTGGCACGCCGACGATCGGCCTGTTCCATGCCCTGTCACCGGACACCATTCAGGTGGCGCTGGAAAATGGCGGCTCGACCCGTTTTGCACTTCGTGATGTGTCACGACTCAATATCAGTCGCGGTCGCACGCGCGCCACGAAATACGGCGTCGGCGTTGGCCTCACGATCGGCGTGCTTGTAGGGCTCGCTACCGGTGAGCCGCGCAACAACAATCAAGGACCGTGTGATGCAAACACGGAACCGCGGTGTGGGCTCAGGATCGGGCCTATTTCCGTTGGCCCGGAAGCCGTGACCGCGACCGTTGCCGGCCTCGCCATTGGCGGGATCGTGGGCTCCCTGATCAAGTACGAAGCGTGGAACGATGTGCAGTTCAGCGTCAGCCCTCAGGGCTTTATGTTCACGCTCACCACCGAGTCGAGTGCGGGGAATCGCGCGCGAAAGAAATCGTTCCCCTCGCGCAATATGCGACGCTGAACGTTGGATTGTTCGAGATATTCCGGGTTGATGCGATCCACCGCATCCATTCCCTGCACCACTTCTCCGACGGGCGAAAACCCCTGATCGTCGAGATAGTCGTTGTCCACGAGATTGAAGAACAATTGCGTGGATCGCGTGTTGGGCCCCGACGTGGCAAAGACCAGCGTGCCGCGACGGTTACTGACCTTCACGGGTTCGTCTTCAAACTCCAGCTTTTCAAAGGCCGCATCCACATCGGGGCGACCACTCAAACCGAACTGCACCGCAAAACCCGGCACCACACGAAAGAAGCGCGCACCGTTGAAGAATCCGTGCGACGCCAGATAGTGCAGTCGATCAGCACCGCGCGGCGACCAACGCCGGTGTACCAGCACGTCCACATCGCCCGCGCTTGTGACAAACGTTACAGTGAATGAATCCGGTGCTGCGGCGGTCAGTGCTGCCGGATCGGGGCTCAGCAGCGCCGCGTCTGCGGGATTGGATTCTGACTGCGTGTTGCCGGTTTCTGTCGAGCCGCACGCCGCCGTGGCAGCGAAGACGATGGCCGCGAGTGGGATCAGGGAGAGACGCATGCTCCAACTTATCGCCGAGCCGCGCCGGCTGTGAACTGAACCCGCGGGCGTCCTGCGCACGTACGGCATGATATGGACGCTCTCTCAACACTTTCGACCGGCGTTGCGCTGACACTGCTTGGTGCGAGTCTCTTTGGCGCACTCGTGCTCGTACCGATCGGCTTACCGGGCTTGTGGGTGATGCTCGGCGCTGGTCTGTTCTACTGGATGCTGGTGCCAACCGGAGGCATCGGTCTGGTGACCTTTCTGATCGCCGCAGTACTCGTGGTGTGCGCCGAAGTCCTCGAGTTTACGGTGTCCGGACGATACACGCGCAAGTACGGCGGATCAAAGCGGGCCGCGTGGGGCGCGATCGTTGGTGGTATAGCCGGTGCGATCATTGGTGTGCCAGTGCCGGTGCTTGGTTCACTGGTGGCCGCATTCATCGGCACGTTTGCTGGCGCCTTCATTGGTGAGTGGCTCACCGCACGCGAGACACGCGGCGATCCTGCGCGCGCGGCCACTGGTGCACTGCTCGGCCGCGCGATGGCATCGGCGATCAAGAGTGCGATCGCTGTGTTCGTGGCAATCCTGTTGTTTGCTGCGGCGGCGTTTGGTGGAGCATAGCGCTTACTAGCGCACCCGCTCCGCCAACCGCTGCGCGCGCGTACGAAACGCCGGTTCACCCTTCGACCAGGCTCTGGTCACCCAATCCCGATGCACCATCGCGGAGTCACGGCGGCCGGCCGCTGCGTGTGCGAGCGCGAGTAGTTCGTGCATTTCGGTGTGGGTCACCGCAATGCCGTCTACAACATCACGCATGATTGGCTGGATGACGCGGATCGCTTCCTCTGGCTCATTCTTTGCCAGCAGCGCGTGCGCCAGTTCCAGATTGATTCGCGAGTGATAGCCGCGCAGCGGCGGTGCCACCGCAGCGCGCCACGCGCTGATTGCCTGGTCTGTTTGTCCCCTCGCGCGATACAACAATCCGCGCACGTAATGATGTGCGCGCGTATCACGTGCAACACCGCTTTCGCGACCGGCTGCTTCGATATCACGTAGTCGCACCGACAATGATGCGGTATCACCAAGTTGCGCCAGCAGATCGGCCGCAGCAGTGAGTGAGATGGTGCGCAGCCGACGCACATTCGCCTGATGCTCACCTGGCCGAATCGCGCCAGACGCCATGGAATCAAACACCGCGATCGAAGCGCGCGTCTGCCCAGCGTCATGCAGCACAAGGGCTGGCACATACGCGTGATTGAGCGCCATCCTTCCACCGTCGACCGTGTCACGCAGCGCGCGAAATCGCATGGCCGTTTGCAGTGCTTCGCGCATGCGACCCTGATGTCGCAAGATCGTGGTGAGCTGCCACCAGCCATCGAGTCGCTGATCCGCCGTGGCCAATGTCGTTTGCTCGCGGGCGAGCTGCTCGGCTTCGGCAAAACGCGCCCCTCGCAGCAGGTTGCTGATGCGTCGCACAAACCCGGATGGATACGCGGGATTCAGTGCCAGTGCACGCTGCAATGCGCGCTCGCCTTCCGAAAGCCGACCAGTGAAGTCGAGTACGCGAGAATAGGCGCCCCACGCGTCGGCGGACAACGGCTGCACATCGACCCACTTCTTGCCCGCGCGAACCGCGGCATCGGGATCGTTCTGGTCGAGAAACGCGCGCATTTGCAGCAGCACGGCTTCGCAGGCGTAACAGTTGGGCCCGCGCTCGGCGCGAAGCGCCAGTGAATCGTTCGCGATTGCACGCAGCAGTAACGGATGCGCTCCTTCAGGATCGCCCGTGTTCAAACGACCTTCTGCGGCGAACAACAGGGCCTGCGGATCGTTCGGATTGATGTCGAGCAACGAGTCGGCGGTCTCGGTCAGCCCGGGAAGCTGCATGATCGACGCCCAGCCCGCCTGAATGATCAAGCGCTCGCGCACGGTGGCGCGACGGGACAGTCGCAGCGCACGCTCCATTTCTTCGGCGAGCTCCGCGCGATTCGGATTCGCACGCGCGTACTCGTACATTGCCATCGCGAACAGCGAGTCTTCACGAATTGCTTCGCCAAAGAGTCGACGCGCGCCTTCCACATCGTACGCCGCGCTCGCGCGCACGCCTTCGGCGAAGAAACGCAACGCCGATGCTGATGAGGTCGTGACTTCCCGCACCGAGCCCTGCAGCGGCGGCACACCAAGTCCATCGAGCAGTCGCGCCGTGCCGCTGTCGGCCAATGCGAACAGATCTGACGCACGAATGGTGACCGCTGCGACCACCTCGCCCGACGACACGTTGACACGCCGAAGATCGAGGCGCAGCGAACCATCACCAGGATCGTACAGCGAACCATCAATGAGTTCTTCGGCGCCTGCCTTTCGAGCCGCTGCAATGTATGCGGCTTCGGTACTGTCGCCTGTTCCACCCTGATACAACAGTTCACTTAACCGCGCCGCACTGACCACGCGCAACCCATCGCCGCGCGCCAGACTCGTGGCCAGCAGCGACGCGAGTGAGCGCACCGGACCGGCACTTCCCTCGCGAAAATCGGCGATGAGACCGACGGCAATATTGGGGACAGTGCCTTCGCGGTTCACAGCGCGCAGCGTGGTATCGCTCTTGGCTCCGCTGTCAGCGTCCCGACTACTCCAGCCGGCCCATGCAACCGTGAGCAGGAGCATCGCGATGAGCACGGCGACGCGCGGGCGAAAGGCAAATCGCGACGGCGGGGCGTGACGTGGTTCCGGCGCAATTACTGGCGCAGTGACTGGTGCTGGTGTTGATACCGGCGCCGGCTCTGGTGCTGGTGCTGGTGTTGGTGCTGGTTCCGGTGCTGGTGCTGGTGCTGATGCTGGCGCCGGTGCTGCCGCCGATGCTGGCACGGCCGTCACCTCACCGCGCGCCAACTGTTCGCGCAGTGTGGCTGCGTACGCCACCACTTCGCGATCCGGCGGAAGTTCAAGCTCCTGTTGGATCAGCGTTTCGTGAATCGCGGCTTGCCGAATCGCGGCGGTCATTTCCCCGTTGGCCGCGAGCGCGCGCATCAGGAGCAGCGTGGTGCGTGAATCGAGCGGATCAACCGCAGCCAGCTTTCTCCGGAGTTGCACGACCTCTTCGCGTCGACCCTGTTGCTCGGCCTCGTTCGCGAGCTTCTCGAGCGCTTTGCCGAAGTCGCGCTCCAGTACGCGCCGTTCTTCTTCGGCCCAACGTTCGAACGCTGGCGCACCCACCAGATGAAACCCATCGAGGAACGGACCATCGTACAGCGCGACGGCGTCAGCGAATCGCCCACTACGCATATGCGCCGCAAACTCTCCCACATCGGTTTGCAAGTACTCCGTGTCCAACCGAAGTTCGTGCGTCCCGACAATGACGCGCTCATCGCCCAGATCGCGTCGCAGCGCGTACGTGGCCTGCGACAGCGCCTTGCGCCCGCGCTCTTCATCCGGCTCATCGGGCCAGAACAGGGACAACAAGGTTGAACGCGAGACACCACGTTCACCCGCGCGCGCCAGCACCGCGAGAATCGCCAAACGACGCTGCTGCGTGGCCGCGCCCTTGACTTCACCGGTTGTAGAGACGACGGCACAGCCGCCGAACGTGACCAGCCGATTCATGTACACGAGTGATCGGGTCGAATGCGCGCTCGGATGCTCTGGCGCCACAACATCATGACCTCATGCGCGGCTTGGCGAAAGTCACGCCGCCGGCCTGAGTGCAGGGGGCAGGTCACGGCGGCGTCACGCGACTGGCCAGCCGCGCGATGAGCGATTCGTGGTGGTGCATGGCCGCGGCCGCAACGGCCGGGAATCGGTCGAGCAGTACGTCTCGAAAGGCCCACGCCAGGGCTTGTACGGCCGGCGCGTGCACGCCCGAGGGGATCTCATGCGAACGCCCCCACATGAACAGCTCCGTGATGCGAGCCACGACGATCGGGTGGTCAGACGGCTGACGCAGAATTGCCAGCAAGAGCGCCATCCATTCATCGGCGAGCGCCTCCACACGCGGTACGGGAATGACCGACGAGTGCGACTGCAGCAGCGTCGCGAGCCGAACAGTCCAGGCGCTCGTCATGCTGTTCCGCAACTGTTCCGCTGCGTCACAAACCAGGGCAAGCGCCGCGTGTTCTTCGACGGCGCTCACGACACGACCGGAATATCGACGCGGTGCGTGGCGTGCTGCATGACACCAGCGAGCGTGTTGAGGGCGAGCGTCCACGACTCACGCGCCGGCTCGGAGAACGCGTCACCGAGCACATCGGCAAACGTATCGAGCAGCGCCGTCGCAACAATTGCGTAGTGTTCGTCGCGCACACCGTAGCCGCCGTGTCTGCGACCAAGCGCTTCGACGGCTGGCAGGATGCGCGACAAGTCGTCGAGGCTGTGCACCACCACGGCAATGGTCTGACGCAACTTCTCGCCCTGCGACGCGATATCCGCGTGTATGAAGAGCGCGCGTAACTCTGGCGCATTCGTGAACAGCCGGTCGTAGAAAAGTGGCGCCACCGAGTCGGTGGTGGCGCCGATCAACGACCAGGTGGAGCGAATCGTCGCGATCTGGTCAGCGGTCATGAGCGACTATCGCCGAGTGGAGGAGCCGACCATGTTGGCCACGAGCGCTTCCAGCTGTGCAAGGCGGGCCGCGAGTTCGGCGTTCTCCCGCTCGAGTGTTGCGATGCGAGCGTGCGAGGCGCGCGTACGCTGCTCGAGCGCCTGTACGCCGGCAATGGCCACACCGTCAATGTCGACAGTGCTGATGGCGCGCTCGCTGTCGCCCAAACCGAATGCTTTGCGGAACGCCTGCGCCGTGGGGCCCATGTGACGTACGGAATCCGACTCGGCCGCGTACTGCCACGTGTAGACCGGGAGCGTGGCCAGCTTGGTGAGCACTTGCTCGCCGTTCACCGCGCGGAACGCGGTCTTTTTGGTTGAGTCGGACACGTTCGTCCACACGCCACCCGAGGTGAGATATGCGCCGGGGCCGGTTTCGATGAAGCGATCAAGTGTGGCGACGGGGTCGGCGTTATGACCGAGAAAAATGTGCGGCGCGGAGATTACGAACTGGCCGGCAGTCGCGGGCCGGATTGATGAGTTCAAGCCACCTGCTACCGCAAACACCACGCTGCCCGTCTTTCCATCCGTGTCCGAGCGATATCCGAACGCCATGCTGCTTGCACCTGTGGCCCTTCCGTTAAACGCCAGCGCCCCAGCGCTGGTGGCGACACCAAAGTCACCCCACGCGAGCGAGCTATAGCCGCTGGCCGTACCGCGCGACAGCGCGATGGCCTCTTCGCCTGAGGCTGCTGCGGCGCGACCGATCGCTACCGCATTCGCGGCCGTTGCGTTGGCGTTGTTACCCAGTGCCACGCTCGCGAAGGAGGTAGCCGTCGAGCCCAGACCAATAGTCACCGAGGCCTCTCCCGACGCCAGGTTCGACTCTCCGAACGACGTCGACGACCTTCCAATGAGCGCGGCACTCCAGGGGTTAACCCCCGAAACTCCTGCGCGCAACGCGCCTTTGTCGCCATACCACAGGAATCCCGATCCTGTGCCCGTGCCGTCAATCACGGGAAGCCCATCGCCAAACTCCGACCGCACCGCAAAACCGCTGCTCTGTCTCACCCCGTTGCTCAGCAGGTACTGTGCGTGGTCGTCGTCGGCGAGTCCGGTGAGCGCACCATGGTCTGACGTACCACCACCACCACCGGCCGCAACCGTCTTCGGCTCCCACGCGGACGCACTGGCATTCCACACCAACATCTGCCCATCAGTGGGCGGCGTCGTGGCCAGCGTCCGGCCCAGCAACTTGCCAACCGTGAGGTTACTGAACACACCCGTGACATCACCGGCCGCCACGTCTGTCTTTTTGACCGCGTTCTGCAGCGACGCGGCGGCTTCCGCGCCGTCGGTCCAGCTGAACTCCACATGCGTGGGCTGCAAACATTTGGTCGGGGTGTTCGTGACCTTGATGCGATAGACGGTACCGGAAGCCGGCACGTAACAGGCGGTGAGCACGGCCTGAGCCGACACCGGAGCGGTCGGCAGCATCGCGCCAAGTACCGACGCGGAAAGAGCGAACAACCATCGCGTGCTCTGCTTCGAGCTGTTGGAAGACATACGGAAGTCCTTGAACGAGTGGTGATAACGAGCTGGCCGGAAGTGGCCCGGGCGAACGGACAACAAGCTCGCCGAGCCCTTCTCCTGCCTATCACCAGCTTGTTTTTCCTCCGGATGAGAGCGGAGTGAGAATCAGGTGACGCGGCGGCGATGGCGCGCACGACCTTGTCCGCGTCCCTCTGGCCGTTCGTGTACACGGCCGCACGCGCGTCACTCCCTATCCAGGAATCCCATGTCTGCTTCACTATTGCCCGCTCCACTTCCGCCGGTCGATTCGGCGTCAGCGGCCGTGTCTCATCACGTGTCGGCGCGCCGACTCGCGCTCTCGTTCGCCCTGCTCGCAGGTGGGCTGGGTGCCTGCACCGACACGTCACCGGTGGCGCCCGAACCGCTCGCCGAGGTATCGGCTCAGCTGCCGCTGCTCACAATGCAACGCGGCGTGTTGTCGGATCTGATTGGCGACGCGCGCACGCGCGTACTCGGCGACACTCCGGCCGACGCGCCCGTTGCCGTGGCCTTCACCGTGCTGCACCGTGCGCTGCAGCACGGCACGCGCGAGACGCTGGCCGCAGCCGTGTATGACGCTGAGCTCGCCCTCCAGTACTCGCAAAGTGCATTACTCATTGACGAAGCCGATCGGGGCGCGCTGGCGCTGCACCTTCAGGTCGTCCGACAGCATCTGTCGCCCACGGACGGTCGCTGATGTCTTCGACCACTCACCCCGCGGATTGCGGGCAGACCCGATCGATGCACGTGCCCGCATGGGCACGGTGCCTGGGCCTGGCGATTGCAATGCTGGTTTCGGCCGCATCGGCGCAGGCCCAGACGCGAAGTTTTCAAAGCTGCTTCACGGTGGGCGTCCAGTCGTGCACGTGGCTGGAGCTCACCACCACGGCCCTGTTCAATGACGGCGGCGCGCGCATTGGGACCGGCGTTGATATAGATGTGCGGCACAATGAGGGCACGACCGCTGACGCGGCGCTCCGAAGCGCGCTCACCGGCTTCTTTTTTTCGTACGCTGGCGCGGAGATCGGGAACGTCGGTGCCGTTGACGTGATCGACGACGCGCAACTGCTCGCGCCGCTCTTCTACGTGAGCAGCTATCCGGCGCCCGATCCGATCTACAGCGACGGCTGGCGGCACTCGGCGCAGAGCAGCACCAGCTCCTCCAGCAACAATTTTCTGTCGTTCATCAACGTGCTCGGCGTGTACGACGACGCGACCGCGCTGACCACGACGCAGTACATCGGTGGCTGTGGGGTGGGCGCGGCCAGCGGGAGCATTGACGCAATCTTCGCAACCGAAGTGTGGACGTGTGGCGACGGACTGTATCGCTTTTCCACGTTCACGGAAGCGTGGTTCGACGTGAATGAGGTCAACACGGTGGGTGTCACCACCTATGCGCAGTTCAGCGGCGCTGACTTTGGCGTGGCCGCATTTTGCGATCGCTACCTTGATACCAACACCAGTTTTGGTGACGCTGACGGCACGTTCACGAACTTTGGGGACGTGTGTGGTGCCTCCGCTCCAGTTGAGCCACCACCAGCAGTACCCGAGCCGTCTGCCCTGTATCTACTCGCCGCAGGCATCGTCGCGGCCGGTTGGGTGCGGCGGCGCGGCGTACAAAACGCGCTGTAAGAGGCGGGCGCGTACAGCGGTTGGCAAGCGCAGGCATGAACCGTTGGCGTGGCACGGTTGAGCTCGCTCCATGGTCGCCCGTACATTCCGTGGCGCCCGGTAGTCGAGCTCAGCGCCCAACCTTCCCAGCATGCCCTCCGCGCCACCCGCATGACCGATTCTCCCGACGACCTGACCGAGCAGGTGCTGGCACTCGGCGTCGATCCGGCGCTGGCGCAGGTCGTGTTTCCACTCGTGTACGACGAGCTCCGGCGTATCGCGCGACATGCGCTTAGCAGCGAACGAACGGGACACACCCTCGACACGACCGCACTCGTCCACGAGGCGTATCTTCGCCTCGTGGATTCCACGCGTATCCCGTGGGAGGATCGGAGCCGCTTTCTCGCCGTGGCGGCCACGGCCATGCGGCACATTCTGGTGGACCACGCACGTCGACGACATGCACTCAAGCGTGGTCAGACTCCGATCGCTGTCAATCTCGACCAGCTCCCGGTGTCTGTCGATGAGTCGGCCGACACCTTGATCGCACTTGACGACGCGCTTACGCGACTTGGCGCGCTCTCGCCACGATTGGTGCAGGTCGTGGAGTGTCGATTTTTTATTGGGATGACAGAAGAGGAAACTGCGGCGGCGCTTGGTGTGACCGCACGCACTGTGCGCCGCGACTGGATCAAGGCCAAGGCGTGGCTCGCGGCCGTGATGTCCGGAGACGTACCCGACTCGACGCCTTAACGGCAGGAACGCTCCACCGAATTTTCACGCCACCTCGCCTTGACCACATGAGTCATCCGCTGGAGTCGTCAGATCTCTGGGCTCGTCTCGAACCGGCGCTCGACACGGTGCTCGAACTCACCGGCGCCGAACGAGACGTGTGGCTGTCACGCTGCGCGCGCGAAGATCCGGAGTTGCATGTCGCCGTTCAGCGCATGCTCAGGGATGACGATCAGATTTTTTCCGGCACGGCTTTTGATCTGGCCGCTCCACTGTTGCCCGTGTTCGCCGAGCAGGGCAATGGCGAGTTGCTCGACGCCGGATCGCTGGTGGGCCCGTACCGCATTGCGCGCCGCATCGGCGATGGTGGCATGGGCGTGGTGTATTATGCCGAACGTGCCGACGGGCAGTTCGACATGCCAGTGGCACTCAAAGTGGTCCGGCAGAACACACGTGCGAACCTCAGCTTTGCCCAGCGCTTTCTGAGTGAGCGGCAAACACTGGCGCGCCTTGTGCACCCCAACATTGCGCGGCTCCTCGACGGCGGTGTGGCGCAGGATGGACGTCCCTACTTCGCGATGGAGTACGTGCAGGGACTCCCGCTGGTGGAGCATGCGACGGCGCGCAAGCTGTCGCTGACGGCGCGCCTGCAACTCTTTCTGCAAACGTGCGCCGCGGTGCAATACGCGCACGAAAATCTGGTGATTCATCGTGACATCAAGCCGTCGAATGTGCTGGTAACCGCCGGTGGCAATGTCAAACTGCTCGACTTTGGTGTGGCCAAAGTGCTCGCCGATGCGGACAACAGCGCGAATGCCGCGATCGTTGCAGCAGACGGTCCACCAACGATGTTGATCACACCGGCGTACGCGAGTCCTGAGCAGCTGCGTGGTGAATCAGTGTCTACGGCGAGCGATGTGTATTCACTCGGTGTCATGCTGTATGAACTGCTCACCGGTCGTCGGCCGGTTGATCTCGGCAATGTGCCGCCGCATCGTTGGCTCGATGTGCTCGAGCGCGAGGACATCCCGCCCGCGTCGCAAGTACGTGATTCTGGATTGCGCGTCTCGGAGGATCTGGATGCGATCCTGAGCACGGCGCTGCGATTTGCGCCAACGGGCCGCTACCGTACGGTCGACGCCCTGGCGAGCGATATCGAACGCTTTCTCGCGAATCGACCGGTGCGCGCACGGCCGGCAACGCTTGGTTATCGCCTGACACGATTCTGGACGCGACATCGGAGCGCCGTGGTGCTCGGCGCAGTCGCATCGGTTGTGCTGCTGTCGTTCACCACGATCACGGCAGTGCAGTCACGACGTATCCGGTCCGAAGCCATGATCGCGATTGCGCAAAGTGACCGTGCCGAACGCGTGAACGGATTTTTGATGAGCATGTTTAGCTCGCTGTATCCGTACGCGACAACGGGCGGTTTGCCAACGCCAAGCCGCATGCTCGACAGTGCCGTCGCGCGGATCGAACGGGACTTTGTGGGTGCTCCAATCGACGCCGCGCGGCTGCTGTCACAGATCAGCTCCGCGTATTTTGGCGTGGGTGATTTTGGCGGCGCGGTGCACGCTGCTCGACTTGCACTTGCGTACGATAGCAAAAGCGATCGTCCAGACTCGCTCACAATCGCCGCACATCTGCAAAACCTGGGACTCTTGTTGAGTTACGCCGGCAGTGGCAACGACGGTGAGCAGGAGTTGCGGCAGAGTCTCGATCTGGTTCGGCGCCTCAAAGGTGACACGGCGAGCAGCACGGCGCGTGGCCTCAACGCTCTGGGCGTACATCTTGTGCGACGCGGTTACGCGCTCGAGGCCGACAGTCTGATTCGCTCGGCACTCTTCATGGATTCGTTGTATCGTCCAACACAAAGCATGTCCCTTGCGCAGAGCCGTCGCAACCTCGGACACACGCTGCGTGCACGAGGTGCGTACACGCAAGCGAAATACCAGTACGAGCAAGCGCTGGCCATTCTGCGCGAACGCGTTGGCGAGGATAACCCGGAAGTGGGCAACGGCTACATCAACCTCGGCCTGACCATGCACGGGCTCGGAGATGTCGATTCGGCACGCACACTCGTGCGTAACGGACTCGACTTGCGCTATCGCTTGCTCGGCCGCGATCATGACGACGTCGCGGAAGATGAAGTGCACTACGCCAGACTGCTCATGGAATCACAGCAGTGGGCGCCGGCAGAATCCTTGCTGCTGCACGCGCTTGAGATTCAGCGACGTGGCCCGTCTCGCAGCTCGAGTCTGGCCGCCACGCTGCGGGCGCTTGGCACCCTGCGATACGCACGTGGTGATCGGGAATCCGCGTGCCAGATGCTGCGCGAACAGGATCAGATCATTCGGGGCAAGCAAGGCTATGCCGAGCCAATGCGCCGCACGGCGGAGGAAGCGGCGCGGGTTTGTTTGTAGCGCCTCTCGACACCGCGGTTCGGGAGTGGTAGCGTCTGGTTGATGAAGCCTTCCTGGCGGGTGGTGCTCAAGGGTGTCCAGTTTGTGATCATCGGTGCGCTCATTGGCGCGGCGGTAGGATTTCTCGCGTTTCTGCCGGGATCAATTCCGACCACGGAGGCGGGTCATCCCACGCGCATGCCCTGGTCGATTGCCATGGGCGTCGCATTCTGGTGCGCGCGCATGGGCGGACTCGTGGGGCTACTGGTGTACTTTCTCTATCGCACGCTTACCGGTGAGACGCCGGATCCGCGGGTTGGTCGTCGCTAGGCGAACGCCTTACTCGCGCCTCGCCCGCCGCGACCCATGCCGCTCAAGCACCACCGCCGCCTGTTTGCGCGCCGCCGCCGTGTCCCGCAACGCGAACATCTTTTCCTTCGCCTCGCGATACGCGGTTGCGTGATCAACGACGGGATGCGGATAGTCACGACCGAGTCTCAATCCTGACATTTGTGCGAACAGCGCCGGCATTTCGTGCGGTGCGTGCACGTCGTCGACTGAGACATCGGCCAACTCGGGTACCCAGCGCTTGATGAAGACTCCGGCAGGATCCTGATCGCGTCCCTGCTTGTATGGATTGTAAATGCGCACCGTGTTGATGCCGGTCGTGCCGGACTGCATTTGGAACTGCGAATAGTGAATGCCGGGCTCGTAGTCCAGAAAATGCGGCGCCAGCGCTTTCGCGGTTGCTTGCCACGGCAGCCACAAGTGATAACTCGCGAATGACACGAGCATTGCGCGCATGCGAAAGTTGATCCAACCTTCTGCACGCAGCGCACGCATGCAGGCGTCAACAAACGGATAGCCAGTGCGTCCTTCAATCCATGCGGCGAGACGCTCTGGATCGGCCTCGCGCGGACGCAGCGTTGCGTACGCTCGAGCAAATGGCTCGTATTCAATGCGTGGTTCACTCTCCAGCTTCTGCATGAAGTGATCACGCCACGCAAGACGCGCCGTAAATGATGTAATGGCACCGCGCCAACGCGGATCCGCCTCTGGCAACGACTTCAATTCTGCTGCGCGACGCTGCGCCGCTTGCCACGCCTGTCGCCCGGAGAGCGTGCCAAACGCCAAGTGCGGACTGATGCGCGAACATTCGTCAAACGCCGTGAGCGGTGACGACATGGCACGCCGATAGTCCACACCGCGTGATGCGAGAAACGACGCCAGCGTCTCGTGCGCCGCACGTTCACCTCCGCGTACACGGTGCACACGCGTGGCGTGACTTTTCACCGGCATTTCAGTGTGCGTTGGCGGATCGCCGGGAAGTGGCGCGTCAGCGTTCGACGCCGCCTCGGCCCACGGCAGCATCACAAATCGCTCCGGTGCACGCGCTCTGGGCGCGCGCATCACCTGTTCCCACTGCTCGGCCCATCCATCGCGCGATCCAAGCCGACGCACAACACCGCCGGCTTGCAGTTCGTGAAACGGAAGCCCGCGCTGTCTGGCCCACGCGCGCACCCGGCGATCACGCGCGTACGTGATTGCATTCCCCGTTTCTTCGTGCGCCCATATCGCCGCCACGGGCAACGCGTTCACAAGGCGATCCAACTGCTCCTCCGCGCGGCCGGTGCGCAGCAGCAGTTCACTGCCGCGCGTCCGCAGGCGTGCCCTGAGCTCACGCAGACATTCCACGACAAACGCGAAGTGCTGCGCATCGGCGTCGGGCGCACCGAAGACGTCGGGCTCGAACACGTACACGCCGAGTACCGGACCATGGCGCGCGGCCGTCGAGAGCGGCGCGTGGTCATACAGGCGGAGGTCGCGTTTAAACCAGACGAGTTGGAGGGACACGGCGGGCAAACGCGCCCGCAACGACCGGAGTGCCGACCCGCCGCTGGCGCCTCGGCGCCTCGCCTGTGGGCCCTCCCGCTTGCGCCCTGTGCACCGCCCTCCAAGATTGCACCGTTACCGTTTCCTGCGCCCGCCCCACCTCCCGCCCCTCCGTGTTGCTCCATCGCGTCGCCGCGCTCGGACGAGCGCTCCTGGTCGTCGGAGGGTTGGCGCTGACCGCGCTCGGCGCAGCCGCACAGGTCCTGCACGCGCAGACACCGGACTCGCAACCGTCGGTTCGTCTCGAACAGCCCACGATCGAGTCGCATGGCGAGCTGCCCGCCAACCGCCTGAAGACCGGCGAGCAGGTGGAAATGGTATCGGTCGAAATGCGCAGTGTGGTCCGCGCACCAACCGCGGGCCCCAGCGCAGAACGGGCACCCGCGAACGGCCACCACAAGAGTGCGTTGCGTTGGAGTGACGTGGTGCAGTGCCGCCGGCTTGGCGGTGCCATGCTGCTCGGCTTCGCCACGCCGCCGCCGCAACGCTGATCCTTCTCACGCCGTTGAGCTTTGAGGCGGCGAACGTCTGGCCAGGCAGTTCCCTTGTTTTACCGGTCGCAATGCAGCGGCCGCGCGATGCACCGTGTTTGTTGAATGCCAACAAGGCACGTGCACGTGATCATCTATTTCACTGACACCACGCAACATGTCGTCAGAACGCAAAGAAGAGTGGGGCTCAAAACTCGGCGTGATTCTCGCCGTGGCCGGTTCCGCCGTCGGACTGGGCAACTTCCTCCGCTTCCCAGGACAGGCCGCCGAAAACGGCGGTGGTGCATTCCTTATTCCGTATTTCTGCGCGCTCTTTCTGCTCGGTATTCCGATCGGATGGGCCGAGTGGACGATGGGCCGCTACGGCGGCAAGAAGGGATTGCACGGCGCTCCGATGATCATGGGCGCAATTGGTAAGGGTCGTCTCGCCCGCTACTTCGGCGTGCTCGGCGTACTCATCCCGCTCGGTGTGTCTACGTACTACGTGTTCATTGAAACGTGGACGTTTGCGTACTTCCTGAAGTATCTCGCTGGCGGTATCGGTATTGTGCAGGGCACACCGATTGCCGAGCAGACCGCCGCGTCTGCAAGCTTTTACTCCTCGATCACCGGCGCATCGGGCGACGGCGTGTTGTTCACCGGTGACTCGAAGTACACGGTCATCAGCTGGGTGGTCGTTTTTGCGATCAATATCTTCTTCGTGTTTCGCGGACTGTCCAAGGGCATCGAGAAGTTTGTCTCGTTTGCGATGCCGATTATGGCCGTGTGTGCGCTCGTTGTACTCATTCGCGTACTCACGCTCGGCACACCCGACCCTGCGTTGCCCGAACAGAATGTGATCAACGGACTGGGTTACATGTGGAACCCAGACTTCGCGGCGCTCGGCAACTTCAAGACCTGGCTTGCTGCCGCCTCGCAGATCTTCTTCTCGTTGTCGGTTGGATTCGGCGTGATCATCAACTACGCGTCGTACATGCGCAAGAAAGATGACGTGGCGCTCTCGGGACTCACGGCCAGCGCAACGAACGAGTTGTTTGAAGTGGGCTTTGGCGGCATGATCACGCTCACGGCCGCGTTTGTCTTCCTGGGACTGAGCGGCACGACAGCGGCTGTTGCGACAGGCTCGTTCGGCCTTGGCTTTAACACGCTGCCCGTGGTCTTCGCACAGATGGGCGCGTTTGAAAACATCATCGGTGCGGTGTGGTTCTTCATGCTGTGGCTGGCGGCAATCACCAGCTCGCTGTCCATGTATCAGCCGGCGATTGCGCACCTCAAGGAAGCCACCAACTGGACGCACGGCAAAGCAACCAGCGTGATCGCGATCATTGGTACGCTCGGTGCGATTCTCACGCTGTGGTTCACCGCTGGCGGCGCGTTCTGGAGCACGGTGGACTTCTGGGTGGGTACGTATCTGATCTTTGTGCTGGCCATGGTGCAGATCATCTACTTCGCGTGGGTGTTCGGCATTGATCGCGGCTGGCGCGAACTGCATCAGGGCGCGTCGATTCAGGTGCCGAGCATCTTCAAGTTCGTCATGAAATTCGTGGCCCCGGCGTATCTGATCATTGTATTCGTGGGCTTCACCATTCAGAACTTCAGCGCGTCATTGCAGGCGTCGTGGGCCAACACGGGTTCGCGCGTGGGCATGCTCACCATCGCTGGCATTCTGGTGTATCTCGTGGTCGTCACCATGGTGGGCGAGAAGCGTCTGCGTGCGGCCGGTGTAGATATTGATGACAACAATCCTGCGGACTAAGGAGCGCGCACCATGACTACGCTTGGCTGGATCTTCATGATTTCGTCGCTCACGCTTGTGTGGGTGGGCACGTTCTGGTGTTTCTACAAGGTGATGACGAGCCCGGCGGAGGAGAAAGCGCCGCCGGGGTTCGGGCCGTAAGCCTTCCCCAAAAGGAGTAGCAGATGACGACGCCAAGTTCTGAACAGATCGCCATTCTCGGTGGCGGAAACCTTGGCGTCGCGCTCGCGCGGGGATGGGTGCGCGCGGGTCGTTTTCTTCCGTCGCAGGTCACCGTGACGCGGAGACAGGTTGATAAACTCAGCGCTCTCGCGGCAGACGGCATCGCCGTGCATGCAGACAATGCACGCGCGGTGTCGGAGGCCGCGATTGTCGTTCTGGCGGTGCAGCCGCGTCAGTTGCCAGCCTTGCTGGCCGAGATCGCGCCTGTGATCAACACCACGCGACACCATGTGATCTCGGTGGTATCCGGCGCCTCAATCGCCGACATGCAGCGCGTGCTCGGCGATCACGTCGACATTGTGCGCGCCATGCCAAATACCGCCGTGAGCATTGGCGAATCGATGACCTGCATTGCCGGTCACGCGCGGGACGGTGGTGCGCTCACGTCTGCGATCACGCTGTTTGATCTCGTGGGTCGCACGCTCGTCATCGAAGAAGAAATGATCGTGCCGGCAACGGCACTGTGTGCGTGCGGCATTGCGTTTTTCCTACGCACGGTACGCGCCGCCATGCAAGGCGGCATTGAAATCGGATTTCATCCCGAAGATGCCGCACTGCTTGCCGCGCAGACCGCCAAGGGTGCGGCCGCGCTGGCGTTACAGAGCGGCGCGCACCCCGAGCGTGAGATTGATCGCGTGACCACGCCGCGTGGGTGCACCATCGCCGGGCTGAACGAGATGGAGCATCAAGGGCTCAGCTCGGCCATGATTAAAGGCATTGTCGTATCGTCGAAGGCCGCGGCGGGGCTCTACACGGGCTGATCGGCTCGTGCGCTGCCCCGTAGGTTCGGCAGCACCTTCAGGCCCGCATCCAGCGCCACAACTCGCGCACACCTGGTTCCTTGCCATGCATGAGGATTGCCGCCGAGAAGATCTTTCCGGCCAGCAGTCTGAACATCCAGACAGCAAGCACAAGCCCACCCAGCGCGACAACCACTTCCCACCACGGAACCGTGGTGAGCATGAGTCGCATGGGGAGTACGCTCATGGCCGTGAGCGGAAACATGGAGAAGATCTGCGCGAGATTCGTTTCTGCTTTCGACACCAGCATGAGCGCGAGACCGCTGGGCAGCATGGGCAGGAAGAGCAGAATCGAACGTGTTGAGCTGTTCGGGTCATCAATGGTTGCCGCGATGGCCGCCATCACCGAGAACCACATGGCCACGCCGAGCAATGTGATGAGCACAATCAGCAACAGGGTGCCGTAGTCGGACGCGATCGGTGGAATGCTGATGCTGCTGGTGCCCATGAGCTTGGGCAACACCAGCACGATCACGATAGAGCCGAGCGCGAAGATCAGCGACCCAACCATCGCGGAACTCGCGAGCCCGAGAATCTTGCCATCCATCCACGTCTGCGGTGGTACCATCGCGACAATCTGCTCGGTTACACGCTGCGTCTTTTCGCTGGTAATGCCAATGAACATGGTGCCGAAGCCCGAGAAGAGCATGAGCAGCCCGAGTCCGAGGATTGCGAACACAAAGATGCGCGTGGATTTGGCCACGGCGGCTCCACCGGCCGTGAGGAAATCTGTGGTCACGGACAGCGGCGTAAATACTGCCTCGCGTTGTTCGGGTGTCATGACCAACTGCTGCATCGCGGCTTGCTGACGCGCACCGTTCAGCGCGACACCGAGGGGCTCGGTCCAGGCGCTGCGCTTGGGCACCAGTATTGAGGCCTCGCGTGGCGACGACACGATGAGTACGCCATTCAAGTCGCCGTTGGTAAGTGCCGCTCGCGCGCGCTCCACGCTCCAGACTTGTGTGGAATCCCAACGCACACTGGCAACTGCCGGTAGCGGAAAGCCGAGATTTTCAGAGCCGACCACCGCGACCAGGGCTTCTTTTGATTTGCTCCCCTTGACCGCCTTGCCGATGAGTGCGCCACCTATTGCGAACACCGCCATCACAATCAATCCGATGAACTGCTGACGCCACTTCACAAAACGATTGAACTCCCACTTGGCCACTTCGAGAGTCTGCTGGGCGCGTGTCATGCGGCCACTCCTTGTGCCGCCGCCCACGCCGTATCGGCGGCGCGTACACGTTCCACATACAAGTCGTGCAACGAGCCACCTGTGAGCAGCTCGGCGGTTGGTGCGTGCAACAGTTCCCGTCCGCGATGCATCACGAACACGCGATCGGCGACACGCTCCACCAGCGACATCTGATGTGCGCTGAGCAGAATGGTCGTGCCCGCGTCACGCAGCTCCCGCACAATATCGAGGAATGCTTCCTGATTCACCGGATCGAGTCCGCTGAACGGTTCATCGAGAATGGCAATGCGCGGGCCGTGCAACACCGCCGCGGCGAACTGCACTTTCTGTTGATTCCCCTTGGAGAGCGCGCCGAGCTTTTCGTTCGCGCGGTCAGCCAGAACGAGTCGCTCCAGCCATTCGTCGGCGCGCTGTGTCGCCTGCGGAGCGGGCACCCCGCGCAGTCGTGCGAAGTACGAGAGTGTCTTTCGTATGGGAATGTCCTGATACAGACCACGGTCTTCGGGCAGGTAGCCGAGCGCCATTGGTGAGATTGGCGCATCGGCGCCGTCCCATTTGATCGTGCCCGAATCTGGTCGCGTGATGCGCACCAGCATGCGCAGCAGTGTCGTTTTACCGGCGCCATTGGGTCCGAGCAGTGCGACGATTTCGCCGCGTGACACGTGGAAGGAGATGTCGTTGACGGCTAGTACGGTGGCGTACTGTTTGCGGACGTTCGAAACGGACAGGAAGGGATCAGCAGCGGACAAGCCTTCACTCCGTGATGAGAGGGATGCGGTTAATACGCGGTGTGTGCCATGTGAGTTGCATGTAAAAAAATGGCGTCGCCGGCCAAGAAACGATGACACGTATGGTGGCGCTTGCGCCTAAGCTAGCCCATCGGAGCTTGAAACGGCTGGATCACACTATTACCGTAATACGTATTACTCGATACCTTATTACGGGGGAGTTGCATGCACGTGTCCACCTTGACCACGAAGTATCAGGCCACGATTCCCCGTGCGATTCGCGACGCGCTCGCGCTGACTGCAGGCGACCGCATTGAGTTCACCATTGAACCGGACGGCATTCGGGTACGCCGAGCACGTCCGGAAAGCGGCGAACTGCAGGCGCTCGAGGCCACACTGGCACCGGAATGGGACTCATCGCAAGATGATGCGGGATATGCCAGCCTATAAGCCCGGCGACGTAGTGGTCGTGCCCTTTCCGTTCTCCGATCAACACGCCACAAAGCGTCGCCCCGCCCTTGTGTGCTCGAGCGCTGCATTCAACACCGCGTCGCGGCACCTCGTGCTGGCGATGATCACAACGGCGGCGCACACCAAGTGGCCGGGTGACGTGCCTATTCGCGATCTTGAGAAAACGGGACTACCTGCGCCCTCGATTGTGCGCTGGAAGTTGTTTACGCTTGACAATTCGCTCGTGTTGCGACGAGTTGGCGCACTATCGACCCGTGACCGCGCGACCTGCCGAGCCCGGCAGCCAGTATCACTCTAGCCATTCGAGCCGCAGTAAGTCGCTGACATTCACCGCTGCGATGCCAGCGTCTCATCCAAACGGCGGATGGTTGGGCGAAACCGCGTGCGCTAGCATTCGAAATGAAATATCATGTCACGCCTTACGCCTCGTGATCCGTCCACCAGCGGAACGCGGCGCGGCAGCACGAGCGCCGGAATCGCTGAGCGCCGCTGTGGATGATCGATTTCGAGTATTGGTTGCAGCTGTGCACGACTACGGGATCTTCATGATCGATCCCGACGGTCTGGTGTTCAGCTGGAATCCAGGCGCTGAAAAGTCGAACGGGTACACGTCTGTGGAAGTCATCGGGCAGCACATCTCAATGCTCTACACGGCCGACGATGTGGCAGCCGGAAAGCCTGAGCGCGGACTGCATGACGCACTACGCGATGGGCGATTCGAAGAAGAAGGCCTTCGCCTGCGCAAGAACGCGGCACCCTATATGGCGTCGGTAGTCATTACGCGCATTGAGGACGAGCACGGAACGCATCTCGGCTACGCGAACGTCACGCGAGACCTCACGGCGCAGCGGAAGTCGGGTGAGGCGCTGCACATTCGCGAGCGTGCGCTGGCATCGCTCTCACAAGGCGTGTGCATTACCGATTGCGCATTACCCGACAATCCGATCAGCTATGTGAACGACGCGTTTCTGCAAATCAGCGGCTATACGCGCGACGAGTGCATTGGCCGGAACGCGCGGTTCATGCAGGGGCCCGACACCTCGGTGGACGCTGTGAAACGGTTGCGCGAGGCTTTTGCGTCGCAGCGTGCAGTGTCAGTTGAAATGATCAACTATCGGAAAGACGGCACGCATTTCTGGAACGCGATGAGCATTTCGCCAATTCGCGATCTCACTGACAAAGTCACGCACTTTGTGGGCGTGCTATCTGACGTGTCGTCGCTCAGACTACTGGAGCAACAGTTCCGGCAGGCGCAAAAGATGGAAGCGGTCGGACAGCTCGCGGGCGGCGTTGCGCATGATTTCAACAATCTGCTCACGGTAATCTCCGGCTACAGCGAAATGCTGTTGATGCTGCTACCTCACAATGATCCCACCACCGAAGCAGTCAAGGCGATCAGCGAAGCCGGAGAGCGAGCCGCCGGACTGACGCGTCAGTTGTTGGCCTTCAGCCGACAGACAGTGCTGGAAACGCGCGTTACCGATATCAATGATGTGGTGCGAGACGCCGAACTGCTGCTGCGCCGCATGCTCGGCGAAGATATTCTGCTCGCCACCGTGCTTGGCGCCGAGCTGCGCCGAGTGAACATTGATGCGGGGCAGTTTGGACAGGTGCTGATCAATCTGGCAGTCAACGCGCGAGATGCGATGCCCGCCGGTGGTAAGCTGACCATTCAAACGTCGATGGTGCTGCTGGATGAAGAGTACGCCGAACAACACGCCGACTTTCGACCAGGCCAGCACCTCAAGCTCGATGTCAGCGACAATGGATTTGGCATGTCGCCGGCAGTGCGCGCGCGGGTATTTGAGCCGTTTTTCACCACGAAAGATGTAGGCAAAGGCACGGGACTCGGCCTCGCCACCGTGCATGGCATCGTGAAGCAGAGCGGTGGCAGTCTGCACGTGTATTCCGAAGTGGGCATCGGCACCACGTTTTCGATCTACCTTCCCACGGTCGATGTGGTGGTCAGTGAAGCTTCGGCTGCGCGTACGGAAGCCACCAACATTGGTGGGAACGAGACGATCCTGCTCGTGGAAGACGACGATGCCGTGCGCGCCATCGCGCTGCGTGCACTCACCGATCAGGGATATACGGTGTGGCAGGCCTCAAGTGGCGCGCAGGCGCTCGAGTTGCTGACGATGTCGCCAGGCCACGTGCATTTGCTGGTCACCGATGTGGTGATGCCGGGCATGAGCGGACGTGTGCTCGCGGAAGAACTCGCGACACGTCACGCGCATCTCAAGGTGCTCTTTTTGAGCGGCTACACCTACGACGCGGTGATCCGGCACGGCATTCTGCGTGACGACGTCGCGTTTTTGCAGAAGCCGTACACACCGCGATCACTGGCTCGCAAGGTGCGCGAGGTGTTGAACAACGGGGGGCGTTAGGCGCGGAGTGTTGCAACCGGGTAGCGCGTGATCGTATCGTCTCGCGTGACCAACACCAGTTGTTCCTGCATCGCCTGCGCAACAAGCAGCCGATCGAAGGGATCGCGATGCAACGCTTCGAGCGCTGGCAGCGCCTCGGTATGCCGCATCAGTACGGGCAGTTCGATAAATCCCGAGTCAACACACAGCTCGGCGAGTGTTCGATCAGACTTGATTTTGCCAAGGGCAGCCTTGATGGCGATTTCCCATGCGGACGCCGCGCTGACAAACACCTCGTCCGCTTCGCGAATGGCCCGGTGCGCCGCCGCTGCGAGTGGTGCACCCGTGTCCCACCAGATGGCGACGTGCGTGTCGAGCAGTAGTCGCACTACCGACCTTCAAACGCGTCGAGTATGTCATCAGGTAGCGGACTGTCAAAATCTTTTGACACACGCCAGCGACCCTTGCCCTGCCCCGGAACACGCTCCGCCGGCACCTGTTCAAGCGGCATGAGACGCGCGAGCGGCTGTCCGGATTTGGTGATCACAAACTCTTCGCCTGCGGCCGCACGATCCACGAGAGACGACAGATGCGTTTTCGCGTCGTAGAGCGCAACCGGTTCGCGCACGACATTCCTGGAGGGTTTGCGAGACATGGTGCAAGCTAGCCAACTTGACCAGATTGGTCAAGCATAACCCTGTTGGGTCACGAGTCGGCATTTTGATGTGCGTTGCACGCGGCGAGCTACCGCGCCAGCCTCGGCGCACTCGCCGGCGGCCTGCGATGCTTTGTGCTCTGCTCAAACGCAAACGCGAAGCCGAGCAACTCGCGCTCTGAAAACGGTCGGCCAAGGAACTCCAAACCGATCGGTAAGTTGTCGCTCGTAAATCCAGCCGGCACAGTGATCGCGGGAAAACCAAGCGTAGGACTCAGGCCACGATTGTCACCGAGTCCGTAGTCATCATTGGGACGTGGATTGGTGAGCACGTCGGCCGCAATCGGCGTCGGACCCGCGTCGTACGTGGCGTACACGATCGCATCAAGCTTATAGTCAGCCATCAGTTTGAGGACCGCGACCCGCTGCGCGTCACGCTGCAGCATGAGCGCTGCGAAGTCATCGTCATCCGGCGTTTTGCCCACGTAACTCATCAGCCCGCGCGCACGCCACGGATTCACCGAACCCGCAAGCAGAATCTCCTTGAGCGTTTTCACCGGTGCGTTTGGATGTTGCGCCAGATATTCGTCCGTCGCGCGCTCCGTCTCGAAGTCGTTGCCAATACGGCGGCCTGGTACGGTGGGAATCACGATCGAATCCACAATCTCTGCGCCCTGGGCGCGCAGTTGCGCGATCGCGCGATCAATCACCGGCAGAGCCTTTGCAAACTCTCGCGCGCGATAAACCTGCGCGGAGTCCAGTTTCGCGGCGGAGTCAGCCGGGATTGTTGATGGACGTACGGGCGGCTTCGTAGATGTGTCGCGACGTGCGCGGATCACGCCAATGCGTGCGCCGCGCAGTGCGTTCGCATTGAGCGAGTCAGCGTATGACGCAGGAATGCGACCAACACCTACGGCAGTGATCGGATCGTTGGGATCGTAGCCTGCAAGCACGTCGAGCACACGCGCAGCATCGGTCACGGTACGCGTGATCGGGCCGAGTACGTCTTGTGTTGGGTTGGCCGGCATCATGCCGAAGCGGCTCACGAGTTGCAGCGTGGGTCGCAGGCCCACGAGACTGCTCACTGCGGCAGGACCACGAATGGAGCCGCCGGTGTCTTCGCCGATTGCGACGAGTCCCATGTTGGCGGCAACCGCGCTCGCCGAACCGCCGGAAGAGCCGCTGGGGTTTCGCGTGGGATCATAGGCGTTGCGCACAATGCCGAACGCCGAGCCTACGTACCGCGATGCAAACTCGCCCATGGTGGTTTTCGCGAGAATGATCGCGCCGGCCGCCTTCATTTTGTTGACGATGGTGGCGTCGCGCTGCGGTATGAAATCCTTAAAGAGGATGGAGCCGTAGGTAGTGGGCATGTCGCTCGTTTCCACCTGATCCTTGAGCAGCACGGGCACGCAGTGCAGCGGGCCTCGTTTCGCACCGCTCTGTTGCACGG
Source organism: Gemmatimonadaceae bacterium (assembly GCA_051859245.1). Classification (GTDB taxonomy): domain Bacteria; phylum Gemmatimonadota; class Gemmatimonadetes; order Gemmatimonadales; family Gemmatimonadaceae; genus JAABRT01. Next base: position 300,225 of record JBHYGA010000005.1, on the reverse strand, counting down.
CGTCGAGCGAGTCGGCGATGGTGAGCGCCCGCGCATTCACATGCTGAATCGAGTTGAGCGTGGGCCCGGTTTTGTCGTACGCGGCAATGCGATCCAGATACTGCTGCACGAGTGCTCGGCAGGTGAGCCGTTTGTTGTCGAGCGCGTCGTGCACGCTCGACACGGTGGCTTCCATGATGTCGAACGATTGGGCGCGGAGGGGCGCTGGGGCGAGCAGCGCGGAGGCGAGCGAGGCAGCAATAAGGACGCGAGGGATAGTCATGGGGCGAAAGTATCCCCGCGCCGCGATCATCACAAATCGTCGAGCCCTTCAGCCTCGAACTGGATCCCGAGATGCTCGAGCATACGGCTCTCGATCTCGGCTTGCTGAGATGGGTCGGTCAGCTGACCGATCTTTTCCAGCAATCGCATTTTCGAAATCGTTCGGATCTGTTGCGGCATGACGATGCTCGCGTGCTCCGCGGTAATCGTATCAACCGGCAACAGCACTTCGAACGGGTACGGCTTTCGCTTCTTGCCGTCAGCTTTTGTTATCGACAACATCGTGACCACTGCGAGCTGCGCGTTGACGCCGTCATTGGAAACGATGACGGCCGGTCTCCGATCTCCGCCCTGCTTACGTCCAACGCGCGGTTCGAGATCAACCCAGAACAGATCCCATCGGCGCACCGGTCCGTTGTAGGCCACCTTTGGCTACCGAGCCGCTTGATCGCCGTCGCGCAGCGTCACATCGAAGGCGCGCGCTGTCTCGTCCATGTCGATCTGAAATGCCGGGTCCTGTGCCGCTTCCGCATAGGCAGCGTAGAGGTGCACACGGCGGCGCTCACGCAGCGCGGCAATCACCGCGTCTTCGATAAAGGCGTCTGAACTTGGCGCGTCGCCCGCGTCGACAATGGCGCGAACTGCCTCGGCCACGCGGGTGCGCAGACGAAGGGTCACCTTTTTGAGCGGGTCCGACTGCGTGGACCGTCGCCGGAGCGGTGCACGAGGAGCGGCGGCTGTTCCCATGGGCACTCTCTGTCTTCTGGTCGACGGTACTGCTGGCGAATCAGGTTTCGCAGCAGTTCAAAATGTATGGCTATAGGTATGGCATGAATGCCAGCCTTGTCAAGTCAGTCGATCTTATACCGACGCATCTTATCCCCCGCCATAACATCCCCGTGACGCAACAGAACTGATTGATTGCCTACCTGAGTGGGGCAAGTTTGGGCGACATGTTCCACGACTCCAGCACGGCCGTTGGTACGTGCGCCGTTGTCGCACGGAAGTGCGCCCAATCCAGCAGATCGCGCGCGGTGTCCGTGCAGAGTCGATTGGGCCTCGGCGTGATGCCCACGCGCCCAAGGTCCAGCCGATCAGCGTCCCAGCAGGCGAGGATTGTTGGATCGCCGGTGGTGTGCCCGTCGGTGTGCAACTCGCACGCGGTGTAGAGCAAATCAAAGCGCGAGTCGTCGAGATGTACGAGCGTGCCGCGCAGCGAGCGCGCGAACTCACCGCCGCGTTGACCGTGGCCGTGATCGCGGTGTTCGTTGATGCGACGCGAATCGTGAAACAGTGCAAACAGCGTGACGACTTCGGTGTCAGCGCCGTTGGACTCGGCAATGCGCAGGCCGTTTTCGAGCACACGAGCCCAGTGGACTACGCCGTGGTAGCCGTTCCGGGGGATTGTGTAGCTGCGGAGGATTTCCTGGAGGATCAGGGAGTAGCTGTGCATGACATCCGGCGGTCCTGAAGTCATATGTTGGCAAGAGAGTGTGTGGCGCAGGCGGTGCTGTACACTCGCCCAGCGCTATATTGCGCCGGTTGACTACCCTTGGCAAATGAGAGACACCCTCCGCGATCAACTTCAATCTGCGCTCGGCCCGTCATGTGTGCTCGGACGGGAACTGGGCGGTGGCGGAATGTCACGGGTGTTCGTCGCCCGAGACACGGCGCTTGCGCGCGACATCGTTGTCAAAGCGTTGCCCGCCGAGTTGGCCAGTGGGATGAATGCGGAACGATTCGCCCGCGAAGCGCGCATAGCTGCGAGTCTATCGCACCCGCACGTGGTGACCGTGATCTCGTCGGGTGTTGTGGAAGACGTCGCGTATTACACGATGCCGTTTGTGCCGGGAGAATCGCTCCGCGGGCGCATCGCCCGCGGCGATCGCTTTTCGGTGAGCGAAGCGGTATCGATTCTTCGCGACGTCGCGCGCGCGCTCAGTGCGGCGCACGCGCAGGGCATTGTTCACCGCGACATCAAGCCCGACAATATTCTGATTTCTGGCGGCAGTGCTGCCGTGAGCGACTTTGGCATCGCCCGCGCACTCGCAGCGGCGACACTTGGTGACGACAGCGATGCATCACAGCGAACCGGCGTTGGCGTTGTGGTGGGCACACCGCAATATCTGGCGCCCGAGCAGGCGACAGCTGACCCAACAGCCGATCATCGTATCGATATTTACGCGCTCGGTTGCACGGCCTACGAGATGCTCACGGGCATGCCGCCGTTCACGCGCTCGACGACCGCAGCGCTGATCGCCGCACACGTGGTGGAGCGGCCGCGCGCGCTGATTGAGCTACGGCCGGACGTTCCGCCGCTGCTCGACGCACTTGTGATGCAGTGTCTTGAAAAGGATCCTGCAGCGCGTCCACCACAGGCGCTGGACGTGCTTCGATTGCTGGACAATATCCCGGTGTCACGCGAGCATGGTGTGGCATCCCAGGTTTCGGAGCGGTCAACCAAACGCCGCTGGCTCGCAGTCGCCGCACTCGTTGTCGCAGCAGTCGGAGCCACGTGGAAGGTGCTGTCAGACGGCGATGTAAAGATCGATCCTTCGGTCGCCGTGCTCCCACTTGAGACACTCGCCGCTGACTCCGCCAGCATCTTTCTTGGCGTCGGATTGTCTGAAGAGCTCACGGTCGCGCTCAGGAAAGTGCCTGGGTTGCGCGTGGCTGCGCGCGCTGCGGCGTCGCGCATGCTCACCGATGGCCTCAGCGGACGTGATGCCGGGAAACGCCTCGGCGTTGCCACCGTGCTCTCCGGAACGCTGCGCCGAAGCGGGGACCGACTGCGTGTCACGATGGAGCTCACCCGCACCGCTGATGATCACGTATTGTGGGCCGATCAGTTTGAGCGGCAGATGCGTGACGTGTTTGAGCTGCAGGACGACATCACTCGCGACATCGTGGGAGCGCTGCGCATACAACTCGCGAACGGTGACTATAAAGCCGTGCAATACGGCGCCGCCGACATCGCTGCGTATGACGCGTTTCTTCGCGGCTTGCACGCTCGGTCACGCGGCTACGATGGTCTTGCGGAGGCCGCAGCCCTGTTTAACGAAGCGGTGCGGCGTGATTCGAGTTTTGGACGCGCGTGGGCGGCGCTGTCGACAACGTTGGCGCAGCTGCCTCTCTGGTCGGGTACTTCGCTGGACTCGGTGTATGAAGCGTCGCGCACTGCAGCCTCCCGCGCGCTCCGTCTCGACAGCCTCAACGCCGAACCTCACGCTGCACTCGCGCTCTTGTATCGTCAAAGCGGGCAGCTTGCTCGTTCGGACGCCGAGTTCCGTCAAGCGATTCAACTTGATTCCGCATCACCCACAACACTTCGTTGGTATTCGGAAATGCTCGTTGCGTCGGGGCGCATTGATGAAGCCGTATCGTCGGGGCGTCGGGCGTATGCCGCAGATTCATTCTCTGCAGACGGAATATCGGCGTATGCGCACGCGCTCGATCTGGCGGGACGCGTTGACGACGCCCGCGTGCTGCACGCGCGAGCGTTAGCGCTGGAGCCACAGAACGTGATGACGCGTACGCTGGCAGCGCTCTCTCGTTCTCGCGCGGGAGATCATCGAGAGGCTATGGCACTGATCGACGCACCGAACAGTGCGTACGATTCAGAAACGCGCATCGCGACGAAATCCGCGTTGCGCGCACTCGCGAGCGACTCGGCCGGAGCGTCTCAACTGGTGAGAAATAGTAACGAAGGCGCGCCTGTTAATGCACAAGGCTACAAGGAGATTATGGCTGCGTGGTCTGCGCTCGGTCTCAGGAGTTCGCCCAGAGCACGTATCGGGAACGATACCATAAAGCGATAGCGAAAGTCTGCAGCTCGATCGACACGCGCCGGAAAGGTTTCCTGCGCGCGTGCGACGCCGTCGAAAGTGCAAATGGTACTGCTTGCTGCGAAGCTCATTCGCGGCCGGAACGGACCGCGATGCCGCAGCTGTTGTCAACGCGGTGGTGCCCCAAGCCGAGGCCAATGACATCGCGACTGCGAGCCGCCATAAGTAACCAGTTCACAGCGCGCATGTTTTGACGCTCCACACACATTCTGAGGCGCATGATGCACTCGTTTTCTACCCGCTTTGCTCGCAACTCAACGTTGGTACTGCTATCGGCCGCTGCAGCTGGCTGCGCCACCACTTCCGGAGGCATACCTTCGTCAAAGGAAAGCGCCACTGCTCGTCCGAGGCCTGCGAGTACACCCCAGACGCAGAACGCTGTGGAAGCAGTCTCGCTCGCCGCGCAGCTCGCGGACTATGGTCAGCGCACTAACTCTGGATTGGCACTCGCTGCCGCCGCGCAGCTCCTCCTCGACAACCCTACGCGGCCGCTTTCCCTTGTTCCTGAATCGGACAAGGCGGGCGCGCCGGGTCCGAGGCCTCAGAAGGCTGGAGCTCAGGCTTCTCTCGACGTCGGCCAACTCCTGGCATCCGCTCAGGCAGCTGGTCGTGACAATGCCAATCTCACCTTGGTGGTGGCGCAGCTGCAGCAGCGTAACGCATCGGGATCACGCGGTGCCGTCAACGGACCGAAATCAGGTGTCTTTGATGTCGACGCCAACAGCACGGACACGTTTCGCATTGCGTTTGAGGGTGGTGTACTGGCATCAATTCGCGTGAATGGCGACGGAGATACAGACCTTGACTGCTGGGTGTATGACCAGAACGGCCGAGTCGTTGCACGCGATGTTGACGATACTGACTTCTGCGTATTGGACTGGTATCCGAGGACCACGAGCACGCACAGGCTGGTCATCAAGAACTGGGACGACGTGTACTACAATCGATATCGGCTGACAACAAACTGATACTTCGGTGCACAAGAGGCTCACGTCAGTTCGAAAGTCACGGCACCAAACTGATTCCCCAGAAAAACGCCGGCGCAAACTTCTGCGTCCTCGCATCAAATGCGGGGCGCTGCGCCGGTGGCACTATGGAACCGAGCTCGCGACCACTGCCAAGTTGTTCTTCCCGTTGCCAGAGCGTACCGGCATTCAGGCGCACAATGTCAGTCAGTCGAAAGCTCCCACCGAGATACCAATCCGGTCGCTGATTCACGCCCAGTCCCACTCCGGCGAGCACGCCGACCGGCAATGGAAAATCCACGATGTCGAGGTGCAACTGCAGGGCCGGTGCCGCACGCTGATCTGATTTATTGGCACTCACGATGGTGTCGTTCCGGAGGGCAAACGCACGTGGCGCGTTCGCGATCGTCAAGCCGGGAGCCAGACTACACGCCACTCGACTGATCGGGTTGATCAAGGCCTCCACTGTTCCCGCTTTAAAGCGCGGAATCTCGGCAAAGCCTGACGTCGCCTCCATGCGAATGCGTACCGCGCGGTAGTCGGCGCTCGGGTCAAGCGTCCAACGCTGATCAACGCCAAGTTGATATTGTTCGATCTGATACAGCTGCGCTTGCAGCTTTCGGTAGCTTGCAGCGATCTGCGTTAACGCGCTATCGAAACGAATGCGAAGCGGTCGTACATCACTGTCGCCGGTCGCAGCAAGCTGCATCAGCACCGTAGCCGGTTGCTGCGCCTCTTGTTCGAGTGCGCGAAGTGACAGCGGAACATCAACAGAGCGGTTTGCACTGGGCAGGAATTTGCGAATCGTACCCGCGAGGCCGTCGAGCATCGTACCAGAGGGCGTCGCATCGGAGAGTTCAGCGATTCGTGCCAGCGAGTCATCGATGGTGGAGGCAAAATCACCGATTGCTTCGGCCCGTGATTCGTACGACTCCACACGCTCTTGCACGAGGCTAATCGTACGCGCACGATCAGCGTCGCTGAGCGGTTCACCGCGCACGGCGGTCCCACCAAGCCGTGCGAGGTCAGACGCCGAGAACACCCTGCGCATCAGCGTGTCGGTGGTCCACTTGGTTTGCACGCCAGCAATGTTCGCGGCGCTGAACTGAAGGCCCGCTTGCGCAAATGTCCCGAGCACCGAACGACAGCTTCGCGCTCGACGCTCCTGTACCACCGGACCTGTAACATCGTACCGGTACAACATGGGGTTCGCATTGGTGATGCGTACTTCCACCGGACGGTCGGGTGGAATGCGGACCACCGGACCATCAATCAACGATGCGCCAGCAAAAGATGACTGGATGCGACCTCGATGGTCGCTCACTTTCATCGTTTCTGTAACGTGATCATAGACAACCGTCCACGGATCTCGGGACGACACCACGCGGGCGGGTCGCGTGCGAGCGCGCGACGTGTCGACTGCCGCCGCGCGGGTAGCCGTGGTTGGCTGCGCGGGGGCCAGTGTTGGCAGCGCCGTCGCGAGAAACATCGCCGTGAGAAGCTTGCGGGAAAGCGACATCTGGTGTCGGTGATAGTGTGTGTCTTCGTCTGGCATCCCAAAGCGACCCTTCGGTGCTGCGGGACTCGCGTCTGACCACGTTGTACTTTGAATGCCGCTAAACCTCTGGAACGTCACCGTTTGACGCGATGCGCGCAATGACACGGAATGACCGTCACCGGCATTCTGTGCCTGGCTCCTTGTTCCCACCAACCAACCAGCATCATGCGCTTGCGATCCGTCATACTCCTCGTCCTGATTGCTCTCGTCGCCACTGATGCACGCGCGCAGCGCGCGCGCGTTGAAATCGATCACGGGACCGGAGCACTGCGACTGATTGTACAGCGCGGCGTACGGGCGGACACCAGTGCGCTCGGAAGTCACGCGGTGGTCCGATTGCCGCATAATGTACCGGTGGAGATCGACGTGGTGAACACCAACACGGCGCTGTACAACTTCAGTCGGACCAGCGCGTCGGTCCCACTGCCGGAGGCGCAGGCGCTGTCGGGTTTCGCGAGCCGACTCACGCCGTATGTGCCCGAGCTACGGTCCGCACTTTCGGGTTCGCGTGGCGCAGGCTTCATCGAGCCCGCACAGAATGTCGCTGACGCGCGCCTGGCACTCGCGCTCGCGCTGGGCACGGCGGAGCGAAGCCTGATGCAAATCGACGAAGCGGTGTTTGGTGAGCGCGGGTTGCAGCCAACGATCACAACCACACTGCTCGCGCTTGAACAGATGCGACGCAACGTTGCACCGGAAGTGGCAGCGGAACCGCTGCGTCGCCGGCTCAGTGTGGGGCAGTCATGCGGAGCACAAGAGCCGGTGCGTCTGCCGACGGCGGAGTCGTTGCTCTCGTCTCTGGTTGCCCTGAGTGGTGCCACGGAGAACATGCGAGTCGCCACACTCGGGCAATCGTACGAAGACGCGCGATGGCAAGCGCTGCGCGATTCGGTGCGCGTGCTCGATGTGCGTGCGCAGTCTGCCTTGGCAGACTTTGAATCGCTGCTGGCCAGCGCCTATCGTGCGGAACGACTCGTTGGCATTGTTGCGAACTCCTGCTCGAAATGGAGCGCAGGTGTTGCGAAAGGGAGCCGCACGAGCGGACGGTCCGTCACGATCCGCGTAGAGCCGCGCACCGAGGCCGAACTGGCTCGCATTGCAAGTCGTGAGGTGGCCGAGTACACGGTCATTGTGCAGCCCCAGCCGTTCATTCGACCGGCGGTGGCGATTGCTGGCATCGCTGCACCGGGCGGACGGTTTCCGACGTACGCGACCGAGGATGTGGATGGCGGAGCACGCGTTTATGAAAGCGGACGGACGGACCGTCGCTTTGGACTCGGCGGCACACTGGGCTTCACCTGGAGGGGCCTCGATCGCCGCGACGGCAGTGGCCTTGCGGTGTGGCTACCTGAGGTTGTTGTTGCCGCAGGTGATGTGACCGGAGCCGGCATTGGTACTGCGGTGTCGCTCGGTTTTCTGAAGGTCAGCGCTGGCGCAATGTGGATGCGGCAGCAATCGCTCGTGGGCGCGCGCGTTGGTGACGTTGTGGCCGATGCGTCGCAGGTGCGCATTGTTGACGGGTATGGAAAACCGAAGTTGTACTTCGCGCTCTCGGTGTTCGATTGGGCACCGTTTGCGGACCGGATTCCCGGTCGATAGTCAGCGTCAACTTTCGTGGAGAAGGTGCGCGGCGCGTGGATCGGTCAGGGGATCCGATCTGCCGATCGAACCTCAATGGTTACTGCGCCGATGGAAGCGGCGGCTCCGCCCTCGTCAATGTGCACGGCTGACAACTTCACACCACGACCTGTCAGCGCCTGCCCAATCCGTTTGGCCAGCGCGGCGAGTTCGGCGTTACCCGTCGGATGCGAGATGATGATGTTGTACGTCGTGTCGCGCAGTGTGGCGTCGGCTACCGAATCCACCGTCGTCTCGCGAAAGTCGCGCATTCGTGCCGTGAAGATCGCCGTTCCCGCGCCACGGTAACCCAGCGCAACATCGCCGCGTTCGGGCGTGGTGCTCGGCAGTCGGTCCGCGCGGGATGACGACGAGTCGCGGTGAGACGCCGGTTCGTGGACCGAGTCGGAAGCGCTCGCGGGCACACTCGAATCGCTCTGTGCCAATCGCTGATCACCGGCCGAACTCTTCTCCGTCTGGGGGAACAGGAAGTACGAGAGCACAGCCGCGGCCGCGATGCCGGCGGGCAGAATGAATCGCCGCGCCGGAGAGCGATGTTCGCGCGTGGACGTGGGCTCAGTTTCCGGCACCGGAAGCAGTACGTGGTCTCCGGCTTCACGCCGAGAAGCGACGCGGGCATCGAGTGAAACGGGCGCGCGACTCGACAAGCTGAGCATCGCTTCTACACGCTGCGTGTCCTCGTCATCCGGCGCATGAAGCGGACGCAACGGGTCATCGTCGGGATCCGACGTGCTGCTGTGACGCTCAGCCATGCAGACGCACCTCGGCGGGCGGTGTTGCCAGCTGCCGCCTGATTTCCACGAGCCAGTTACGAGCTGTTCCCTCGGTTAACCCCATGCGCTGGCCGATCTCTGCAAAGCCGAAGCCTTCCCGATACAAATCGAGAAATGTTGCCCACCGCTGCTGCCGCGGATCGGCACTGCTTCGCATCACGTCGATCCGACGTTCGAGCTCCAGGAGCTCGTCGCGTTTGATCGCATCCAGCGCGTCAACGATGTCATTCGCATGATGGTCGAACGAAGAGTAGATGCGGCCAGGCCGATCGAGCGAGGCCGACAACGCAGAAGGATCGCGTCTTTTCCAATCACCTGTAATACGCTCCCGCGCCCGCAACGCTGTCCGCACGGCCACCTGCTTGAGCCACTGCTCCCCTTTCCCATTGTCACGATACGCGCGCACCGCCGTCGGCAACCCGACGAAGACATCGCTTGTGATTTCTTCCACGACCTCGCGCGGCTCCGGGAGCCACGGAATGGTACGGATAACATAAAACACCCGGGTCCACACCAAATCGCGAAACTGACTGTAGCAAGCCGCCCATGCAACGTCGCGCTCGTGCTCGTAGCCATCGCGCAGAGTAACGAGCAATTCGCTCAACGAGCGTTCATCCATGCAGGAGATGCCGGTGCCGGGAGAAAATGCCATCGAGCACTCGCGTCGACCGAGCGCCTGGGCGTTTGGGATCGCCTATTCTGCTGCCGGTGAAGGACAATGACAAGTACGGGACGAACCGATATCAGCTGGTGGGATCCGAAGGGCGGTCGGTGCTGTTGAGCACCGTTCGTCCCGCCGAGGGAGCGCTCTGGCCCTTCCGCGAGGGTCGCCTACCGCTGCACCTTGTCACCTCTTGAGGCTCACCAATGCGCCCATCGCGCAAACAGGTTGTCCGCACGGCTTCCGTCGCCACCATCTTGGCAAGCGCTTCCATCTCCCTGGGGTGGTCGCGTCCCCTCCCAGTTGCTCTCGCCAGCGCCTCGAGCGCCGAGATGCGTCTCCACGCGGCGGATGTCGTCGGAACGAAGGTTACGCGTGCTCCTCGCAAGATTTCGCTGCTGATCGGCATTGCGGACTACCAGCATTTTGGAGCGGGGACAAAGCCGCTGTCCGATTTGCAGGGCCCGGAGAACGATGTAAAACGCCTGCAGGTCAGCCTGAATCGCTGGGGCTTTGGCGCCACCGAAGACACGCGCGTATTGCTCGGCTCCTCGGCGACCAAGGCCGGGATCGCGGCTGGATTCAAGTGGTTGGCTGAGCGCGCGCTGACCAAAGATGACGCGGTGGTGATCTACTTTTCTGGTCACGGATCGCACGCGCCCGATGGTGTGGACAAAGATGAGCCGGACGGACGTGACGAGGGACTTGTACCGTTTGATGCGGAGGACGCGCACAATCCGTCGCAGCTGGTGCTTGATGATGACATTCGAGCGTATCTGAAAGCGCTCGGCACCGAGAACGTCACGATCATTATTGATGCGTGCTATTCTGGCACCGTGACGCGTGGAGATGGTGATGCCGTCGGGCGGGACAAGGGCCCCAAACCAGACACGATCGCGCTGCCAGATACGGGCGGCCTCGCGGACTTCACCGAAGCGCGTGGACACACGTTGATCACCGCGGCGCGCAGTGACCAAACGGCGCAGGAGCTTCCGTATGATGAAGACGGAACGCGTGTGTGGATTGGCGCGATGACGTATCATCTGACGCGCGCCCTTGACGGTGCCGCGGGAACACGTGGACTGCGGTACGACGAGCTCATTCAGCGTTTGCGATCGAACGTGCGCGGCGCAATGCTGCCGCAGGTGCCGCAGCTCGAAGGTGATCAGACGGCTCTGATTTTCAAATCCAACGAAGGCGTGGCAGCACAGCCGTTCGTCACGGCGCGAGAAGTGGGTGGTCGGCTGGTCCTCGACGCCGGCGCTATTCACGGTGTGCGAAAGACCGCGAACTACGACGTGTATCGCTCTGGCGAGGTGCAGTTTTCCTCGGCTCCCATTGCGCGAGTACGCGTTGACTCTGTGGTTGCCGAACGAGCTTTCGCCGTGTACGTCGATGAGCAAGGCAGCGTGCTCGGCGCCGCCGGAAGTTCGTTCACCAAACCGACGCTGCCGGTCAGTGCACGCGCCGTCCTGTCGCGTGTTCCGCTCGGCGCGAATCGCGTTGATCGATTGAAAGTGTACTTCGACAAGAGCGCCATGGCGTTAGCGACGGAAGTACGCCGAGACTCGAGCCGCTTTGTGATCGTGGATTCCGCGTCTGCAGACGCCATCGTTGCTCAGAGTCTCGGCGTTGCGCGGGTCTTTGTAAACGGCGTCGCCCTGGCCCCGCAGCCAGACGAGGCAGTGCGAGTGGATTCTATCGTGGGCTATCGTGGCAACGCGCTGTGCCGCCCGCTGATTCGCGCGCTTTCGATCACGTCGCTCAATAGCATCGAGAATCCAACACCGCCAACAGGTCTCACGTTGGACATACGTTTAGTGCCTGCGGGAGCAGGGGCACCGCGTGGTCTGCGCCCTGCGGGAATACCCGACTCAGTTCTCCTGGGCAAAAGTTACGATGTGTACGCTCGGGCAGACGCACAGCTGCAGCAAGCCGAAATCTCGTCGTTGTACATGACCATCGCGATCGGCGGCTACACCTCCGATCCAGCTGTGCTGTGGCCTCCGGCAGGTATTCCACATTCTCCGATCGAGATGAACAAATGGATACTTGTCGGTGAGTCGATTCCAATGCTGGAACCGGTCGGCAGTGAAATGCTGAAGATGGTTGTGAACTCTGATCAGTTCAGCTTCCAGCCGCTCGTCGAGTCGTTCGGCGCCTGCGACGGCGCGCGCGGTCCTAACGACAAAGGCCCAAATGATAGCGGCAAGTGGCGTTCAAATCCCAAGCCTATTGTCGGTTGGACTACGCTATCGCACCGCATTGATATTCTCGATACTGTGCCGAAGCGGAAATAGTTTGTTGTACGCAACGTGCGGCGGTCGCACGTTGCGATCACATAGCTTGCACAGCAGAAGAAGAGAGCCCTGATGCGAAGCAGATTGTTTGAAACCGTTACTTTGTGTTCACTCGGCCTGGCCGTGGCCATGTCGAACGCCGAAGCACAAAAGGGGACTCGTGGTCTCGGCACCCCGACGACAGCGAGCAACAAAGGCACTTCGCGAGCTGTAATCGTTGGTGTCTCCAAGTATACGAGTCTCGCGTCTCTGCAATTCGCAGACAATGATGCCGAGGCGTTGCACGAGTTCCTAGTTAGCCCTAAGGGCGGAGGTCTCGACCCTGCGAATGTAGATCTCTTTCTCAACGAGAAAGCAAGGCGAGACACGGTTGGGCAAGCGTTGATGACCAGAGCGAGTCAAACAAAACCTGGGGACCGGCTTTTCTTTTACTTTGCGGGGCACGGAGACGTCCAACGCATTGGCGCTTCGGGTGATATCAGCGACGCGTACCTGTTGCTGACGCAAGCGACTCGGGGCATCTATAGCTTTTCGAATGACGCGATAAATCCCAGGCTCCTCGCGCAAGAAGCGGAACTGTATTTAAAGCAGAATGGTGGGGGCGAACTCATCATCATGATTGATGCGTGTCGGGCTGGCGCTGTAGCCGACACTCGCGAGGGAGCTCAAGCCACTCTAACGCGTTTGGGTCAGTGGCCGGAAGTCAACAAGATGCTTTCCAGCACGGGAGAGCAGCTTTCTTACGAAAATGCGATATGGGGCGGGGGTCACGGGGCGTTCACATACTACCTGATCGAGGCACTTCACGGGCTTGCCGACGTTGATTCGAGTGCTTCAGTGACTTTCGATGAAGTAAATCGCTACGTGATGGACTCCGTCAGTGCATCGACTGAGCGCGCATACCCAAACGCCTACCAAACTCCTCTGGCATTCTCATCGAGGCCGAGAGCAGTGCTTTTTTCGGTCTCGCGCCCTCGCGCGGAAGCCCTGCTGGCCGTGCGAGCGATGCGTTCGCGAAACACCGAGACGGTAGACCTAGGTGGGCGGAGCACCGACTCGGTCACTTTGCCATCGGTTGTCCGTGACACCGCCGTCAATCGACTTCTGAACGAGTTCCAGAGTGCCATCGCTCAGACTCGCTTGCTGGAGCCGGAGCTCGGCAGCATCGCTGAGCCGAGTGCGTGGGTGCTTCAAGAGCAAATCGTCATGCGTTTGGACTCGACAAACGTGAATGATGCAGCACTAGTCCGTCGCGTACGCGGAACCTTGGCTGTTGCGCTTCGGGAGTCCGCCGAGGAACCGGCACGTCGTTTCCTTCGCGGCGTGAGCGACTACCCGCAGGCCTCCGAGTTTCGCGCAGCAGGCCGGGCGCTTGAGTTCGCACGACGATTGCGTGGAAGTGAGCGCGTTGTTTTTGATGACCTCGTGGCGCGTGAGCAGTTCATGAAGGCGTTTGCGATTGTTCGCGAACGGGACTTGAGCCGCTTTGACGAAGCCGAGCGAATGCTGAACGAATCGCTCAAAGCAGATTCAGGCGCCGCTCCGATACACGCCGCACTCGCTGCACTCTTTGCGGCAAAAGGGGATTACGCGTCGGCGCAGCGTTCCTCCGACAGGGCGTTGGAGCTGGCGCCTCGATGGGAGTATGCGCACAAGCTACGCGCAGATTTGTTTCGAGATCAGGGCTTGCAGCAGGAAGCGCTTGACGCTTACGCACAGCTGCTGACGCTGCACCCGGGCAGTGGCGCGGCGTACAACAATCGCGGCGTTCTCTTCATGGAAATGGACCGGTACACGGACGCGCGGCGCGACTTCGCAAGCGCGTGGGAGCGGCTACAGAACCCACTCTACCTGACAAACCTGGCCGCCGTTGCGATCAATCAGGAACGGCTCAACGAAGCAGATTCTTTGTTGACGTTAGCACTTGGAATGGACTCAACAAACCCTGTGACGCACTATCAACGGGGTCTCGCACTGCTCGAGCGCAAAGACGGCGCGGGCGCTACCGAGTCCCTCGAACGCGCGGCGCAGTTGGATCCGTTTGACTCTCGAACGCGCAACGATCTTGGCGAAATCTGGGTGAACACGAACGCCGAGCGCGCAGAGCGAGACTTTCGTAGTGCGATTGCGCTCGACCCACTGAACAGCGATGCATACTGGAACCTTGCTGAACTTTTGCGGTCAACTGGCCGCGAGCGTGAAGGCGAGCGACTTCTGATCGCAGCCGACTCTGCGATGCACACGCTGGGTGAGCCTGCGTATCAGCTTGCTGTTTTCTACGAGAACAGCGACCGCACGTCGGATGCGGAGCGATGGTACCGCGAGGCCATTCAGCGCGATTCTCGTCACTATTGGGCGCGTATCGGACTCGCGGAGCTGCTTGGAGAACAGCGTCGAGCTGCTGAGGCCGCGTCGTTGTTTGAAGAGGCGATCGGACTATTCAACGGGAACCCGATCCCTGCGCTGCACTACGCTCGATATCTGTATGCTTCCGGGGAGTATGATCGTGCCGCTGCCGCGTACGAGCGCGTCGCGCTGATGGACCCGCTGCATGTTCGTGCACTTGCTGAGCTTGCCGAGTTGCGCGCAGAACAAGGGCGCGTGGCGGACGCGGTTCGACTGTATCGTGATGCGATGCGCAGCAACTCATGGCGCTATCCTTCATCCGAGGTCAGCCTTCGCTTTGAGACTCGGGCAGCGGCCCAGGAGTTTGATGGCAACCTCGCCCTTGCCAGCGCACTTTGGCAGGCTGCGCGCGATCTTGCGCCCGATCGCATGCGGCCGCTCCTTGGTCTCGCACGCATCGCGTACACACTTGGCAATATGGACAGCGCTCAGGAGCATCTCAGCGCAGCGTTCGCTCGTGCTGGCACGGATGAGAGCGCGGCCCGAGCATCGCTGCTCTCGCTGCAGGTACTCGTGCAGCTGGATCTCGGCGATGCCAAGAGCGCGCTCGCGCGCCTTGACGAAGCAGACTCGTTGCGAACAACCCCCGATCGTACAACGCGTGCGCTGGTGCTTTGGATGGCCGGCGATCGCGAGACGGCACGCGAGATGCTGCGCGAGGCGAGGGAGCAGCGACCGGCGGTTCCATTCAACGCCGCGGCCGCCCGACATTTTGAAGCGTTGAAGTTGTCGGTAGCTTCACCTTCGGATCGGTCGGTACAGCAATGAACGTGTCCGCCGCAATTCGGGCTTTATCTACAGCCGCCGTACTTCTTGTGATTCCGTGCACTGCTCGATCGCAGGTCAACTGGAAGAATGGCAACTACAGTGTGTCGTATACCGACCTCAGACTTGAAGGATTGGAGATCCAACGGGCCTATAACTCGAAAGCTACGACCACCAGCATTTTCGGATACGGCTGGGGCTGGATTGGAGGGAGTCGCCTGCTTCCGCTTGCTGACGGTGGAGTCACGGTGATCTACTGGGGCGGCGGCTTGACGTCATTCTTCCCCGCGCCCTTTCCGAGTGAGGCCGCAATCGGAAACGCAGTTCGTGAGATCGTTGCTGGACGAGTGGCCATGGGATGGAAAGCCGATCCGGACGAAGCCGCTGCGTTTCGCGCCGAGCTGCGAGAGAATCTCGAAATACGATCCTACTGGTCACGACTGCTATCGGATTCGTCAAAGCTGCGAGCCGCGAGACATCCAATGGGAACACGCTGGATGTCGTCCGGCGACGGCGAAAAACTGCTGCGGGTAGGGGACGGCTACATCCTCAATCGAACCGACAGCGACACGCTGGAGTTTGATGAAGAAGGTCGGCTCACGCGAACCGGCGGCAACTCCGAAACGCTCGTGATGTCCTACGACCAACGTGGACGGATTGCCAGCGTTCGCAGCAAAGTCACTGGCGCGACGGCGGTTTTTTCTGTTAGCGACCAAGGCTTCCTGACCAGCGTGGTCGCGACTAATCAAAGCGGAACAGTCAAAACAGCATCGTACAAGCACGATGCACGCGGCGACATCATCGAGAGCACCGATGCAGACGGCAATCGTTATCGCTACACCTTTGACGACCTGCACAACTTGACCCGCATTGATTACGAAGACGGGACATTCCGCTCAATCACCTACGATCCCGTTTCCAACTACGCCACGCGAGTCATCAATCGGGACGGTACGTGGACTGAATACGAGTATTACGGCGACGATGATCTGTACGGCACGCGCGTGACCGAACGTGACAGCATCAGTGTCACTAAGCGTTCACGCGCCGAGTGGGAGATTCGCACAACTGAAGACGGTCGTCGGTTTACGTGGCGCCACCTGCTAGAAGAAGGCGACACGCTGACGGAACGGTTTTACAGCGAGTGCTGCGAAAACCCAGTGCGCATTCGAAAGAAAACGCCGACCAGTGAGACAACTACGAACTACGATGGCAGAGGAAACATTGTGAGACCGTGATCAACGCGTCACGATGTTCGCAACCCAATCTGATCGACGACACCGTCCACCGCATGTACAACGATCTGCCACTCACCGCGATCAAATGACAACGTTTGTTCATTGCCATCGCGCTCACGTTCCGTAATCGGTCCGAGAATCCGAAGCGCGGCCGCTAACCCGTCGCCGACGCGCACTCCGGCAATGCTGCCCGCCGCTGCGGTGTACAGGCACGCGACAAGCACCCCGCCCTCTTCGCCAACGATGTAGTACACGCCCTGCTTCGGGTACTGCCACATCACGCCGTACTCGAGGGTGTCCCGTTCGCCAGGAGCGCCGAGTGCTCGATACAACTGCGCGGCTGGCGTTCCGAGCGCGATGCCTGCTACCAGCGGAGCGCGGGCCAATGGAAGGTTTGGTGTCGATCCGCTGGACGCTGTCGGCACTTGCTCAGTCGTCTTTGGCGTGCGAGTTCCCGCAGCGTCTCTGGCAAGCTGCGCGGCGTGCTTGCCCCATGCCGTCGACTCGTCATAGGCGGCGTATTGCTCGAGCAGCGGAATGGCGGTGGCGCGGTCACCAGCCGCGAGCGCTGCACGCGCGACATTGAATGCGACGGCCGGCGTCAGGTCTTCGTCGAGCAGTGTTTCGGCCCGATCAAATGCCGCGCGTGCCTGGCGTATGCGGCCTGCCACGAAATGCACCACGCCCAGATTATTCTGCACCTCCGCATCGTTCGGCATACGCGCGGCTGCGGTTTCGGCGCGCCGACGCGCCAGGGCTGAGTCACCGGCGTACGCGTCAAGCACAGCGAGGTTGGCCAACGTATACGGATGTTCATTCGACGTCAGCGCAGAACGAAACGCCTCGCGCGCCAACCGCAGCGCGTTCGCGTCGCCGCCACGGATCGAGGCCATGAACTGCGCGTCGTATACCGACATGGTCGGACGCACTTTGAGATCACTCACACTCGCCGTGGCCAGCCAGCGCCGCGCCAGCAATACCGCGCGCGCATGTTTCGCCGCGGCAAGGTACGGCAGATCGGTGAGGACGCGATTGAGCATGGCCAACGCGCTATCGGGCAGCACGTCGTGACGAATCAACGAGAGCGCATCATCAAGATCGCGCTGCAACAGCTTGATCCGAGCGCGCCGCCCCTCGAGCAATGCCGCCCGCTCAGACGATCGCGGATGTCCCTCAAGCCATGTCAGCTGCCCCTGCGAGTCCCCTTCCTCGCGACTCACTGAGTCCAGAGACATGTGCAAGTTGATTGCGTCCTGTACTTCCCAGCCGGAACGGAGCAAGTAGAGCGCGCCGGCTTCGTCTGCTTCCAACTCGCGCGCGCGCTCCAGACGTAGTCCGCCCATCAGTGCGGTGTCGCGTACCGCGCCAACGATTCCACGTGCGGCATCACTGCGTCTGGCGATCTCGCGGCGACGCTTCGTGGTTGCTGCGACGGAGTCGCTATGGCCAAGCGCCAGATGACCGAACTCGTGCCCGATGACTGCCGCGAGGCAGCCAATGTATTCGCGACGCGCCTTCGCGGCATCCCTTGGGAACTTGTGCTCTCCGACATCGGTGCAAAACACCGGGAGGCCCACATTGATGATCATCACGCCACCCGGGAGTGCGCTCGCGTTGATTGACGAGTCGCCGATGATTTCCCATCGCACCGGATGTGCCCGGTACGCCGCCGCTTTATGCACACTGTCGATGATCATCGACACGTCTTTCCGCCACACGGGATTGAGGTCACGACCGGAGCTGCTGACCTCTTCTGCAAGTATGGAGCGACCGAGGGCTCGCAGCTCTTCGGGCGAACTCGGATTGAAGTTTGCTTGCGCCTCTCCCGTGGCAGGTGTGCTGCCGAGCAGAAACGCGACCACCAGCGCTGCACATCGTGGAGAGATCATGGAATACGGACGCAAGTATGAGGGAAGGAGAGCAACGTGTGGCCCTGCAGCACGCTCGCCAATTGGGGTGGAGCGTATCTGATGGACAAATGCCGGTAAACCGCTGATTCGTCAACGGCGCTCAATCGCCTCATCGTTCCGGCTGCTACGCCCACCGCCGCCTGCATCGGCCTGGGGTGACGATCCGAACCACGAGCGTCATGTGTTACGCATGTCGTGCGCCCTCACCTCCCGTCTGTGATTTGCATGTCCGATACCAAATCCCATACAGAAGACGTGAAGCTTCGTCTCATCCTGGCGCAGGCGCTGGAGGACGCGATGTTTTTCCTGCTGACACAGCTGACGGACGCGATCTCCGTGCAGTCCGTCTTATCGGCGGCCGATGAGCACCTTCGATACACCCGTCTCGCTCGCGAGAAGGCGTCCGAGATTCGACAGGCCGTTTATTGGGTCGAGCAGAACGCGCACGCGTGCCGGACCCTGCCCGGCCGCGGTTCGCCGTTCGCGTCGGCGATTCTTCAGGAAGAAGTTCGCCTGGCGTGTGCGTTGTCCACGAGCTGGGCCGAGCGACTGGAAGGCTGGCCGCTCATCTGGGATGAGACGCCGCATGATATCATCACGTCGGCGATCGCAGCGGCGGCTGGCGTTCGTACGACGTTGCGGGTGCTCGCCGAACAGAGTGCCACGCTCGGCGAGACCACTGCGTCACCTGGAGGCGAAGGGGAAACGACAAAACTGGGAATTCGGTTGATCACCTAGTGAAGAAGCGGGAACGGAAGGCGTAAACGGAATTTCGAAAGAGCCCCTCCCTTGTCGTCGGTTTCCATGCATGCGTTTCTGCCTGAAGCATAGACTGAACGAGTCACGCAGCAGCCCGACCAGTAGTGCCGTTGAATGGTGCGCGCCGGGGTACCGGCGCATCGGTTTCTCGCTCGTATAACTGATCACCGAAGGATTTACAGGGATGAATCGGCATTCGCTTCTCTTGCTGTTGCTGTGTCTTGTCACCTTGCCACCAGGCAAGACTTCCGCGCAGTCAACGGCATCGGGCCTACTCCTGTCTTCCGATCGGCGATACTCAAGTGGTGAGCCCTTTCACCTGTATCAGCTCGAGGTCAACATCGGGGATCAACTTGTAGTCGATCTTCGCTCAACGGCCTTTGACCCACATTTAGTACTCGCGTCGCCCTTGAGGGAATCCATTGAGAACGACGACCACGAAGGATCGGAAAAACACTCAAGGATCACCACAACTGCGACAGAGGGAGGCACCTGGGTGGTGGTAGTGACCGCGTCGCATGCGAGAAACACCGGAGAGTACTCCGTCTCCGCGAAGACGCAGAATGGTCCTGTTCGACTCACCAGAATCACCGCAATTCACCCGAGCAGTTTAATCCCCAAGAAGGGTGGTGCGTACGCACTGGACGCCATAACTGACGCACAGCTAGTCGTCACATCGGGTGATCCAAAATGGGACAGTGGCGTTCGTACTCTGTCCTCAGACACTCTGGGACGTCGACTAATTGCCGTTCTGGCTTCCGGGAATACCGTACTCTGGGATCTCAGCACCGCCGACGTACGGTGGGGTGGTAACAGGGCTACGGAAGCGGTGCTGCTGCCGGATGGCGAGTTCGCAGTAACGGACGACATGACGCAGGGGCCGCTCAGCGCGCAACGAACGGTGGTGAGAAGCGTTGACTCGTGGCAGGCACAGGATACGCTTGACGCTCTCGCTACCAAGTTGTGGAATTCGGGTCGCCGTGTCGCGGTCGCATCGAGAGAAGAGAAAGTGCTCGTCGTCGATACGGCAGTTGCGGTGCTGTACAGCGACGGTTCCGATCGCGTGCGGTTCGAGACGACGAACAAGATATTGTCGGTTGCCCTTACGCCTGACCGAGTTGTCATCCAGACGTCGGATTCAATCGAGGTGTGGGATCGAAGCGGACGTATGGTGAGCCGTTTCGCGACTCGGCCCGCAGATCTTGACGCGTCCTCCAGTCGCGCGGTAATAGCGCCCACCAAGCGCGGAGACCGACTACTGACAGGCGGGTACGGTTGGCTCTCACTCCGCGAGTTGGACAGCGGGAAAGAGATTCGCCGATGGTCGGTGGAGGGTGGAGTTACGGCAATCGTGCCGTCGGCGGACGATCGCAGCGTAATAGTGGCGACAAACGGTTTCGAAGACGTGTCGCACGTCTCTCGGTTCGAGTACGAAACCGGCCAGCGTGTCAGCCACCGCACTTTTGTGAAGGACCTTCGAGCGCTCGCGATCGTTTCGGAAGGGCGGCTTGTCGCCGCGGGCAGCAACAGCGGCACTATTGATTTGATGGACCTCGTAGATCTGCGAACCCTCGCCACTCTGACGTTTGTGGCAGACGAACGAAATCGCTGGGTAGTCGTGACGCCTGAGGGAAGGTTCGATGCAGGCGATCTGCGTGCCCTCGACGGGCTCGGCTTGGTTGAAGGTGAGAATCGGGCAGAGCCAATTCCGCTCGAGAGCGTTATGCGCGATCGCTTTCAACCTCGGCTCGTTGCCATCGTCGCCGCTGGCGATTCAATGCCCCAGTTGAGTCCTCGCCCCAACCAAGCGATTCTCCGCCCATCGTCCAAAATTGCAGCCTTTAAGGTTGCTCCGGATTTCCAGTCGGTCTCCGTCTCCGTCGAAGTTCGTGAGGAACGGCGCGGCGCGATGGCGAGCGGTGCTCGTGATCTTCAGTTATTCCGAAACGGACGACTTGTCGCCTCGCAAGCGGAGCGACTGGATCTGGACAAGGACGGAAGTACCAGGGTGACGTGGCCGAACATTCTGCTACCATCGGGAAACGCTCAACGCGAGGTGACCTTTACGGCAGCGGCCTTCAGCGACGATGGCGTTCGCGGCGTGGTCGCGTCCCGAACCTTGTCTGTGCCAGCACGCCCGGGATCCGACAGCTGGAACGCCCCAGAGAATCGCAGAGCGTACGTCATTTCGATGGGCGTTAATGACTACAGCGATCCATACTGGAATCTTTCCTATGCCGCGCGCGATGCACGCCTGTTTCAGCAGACGCTCTGGAGCACAATCACGGCAACGAACGACTTTGACGCCGTGGTCGCCGTACCGCTCATTGCCGAGCGTGGTGCTGCAGATCGAACACTCGCGACGAAAGCAGTACTCCGAGGAATCCTGGCGTTGCTTGCGGGAGCCGAAATCGAACCGGCGCTACGCGCGCAAATCCCATCGGCGGATAAGCTGCAAAAAGTCGGACCGAGAGATCTGGTTGTGATCAGTATCTCAACACATGGCTACACCGCCCCAAATGGGATCTTCTACTTTCTTCCGGAAGACGTCGGACCAGCTCGAAACGGAGGCTCAGTGTTTGACGAGTCGCTTCTTTCGAGGGCGATTTCGAGTACTGAGCTGGCGCAGTGGTTACGACCCGTGGATTCCGAAATCACGCTGATCCTCGACGCGTGTCACTCCGCTGCAAGCGTGGAGGGTTCGGATTTTCGGCCAGGACCTTTCGCCAGCCCGGCACTCGGTCAGCTTGCTTACGACAAGCAGATGCTCGTGCTTACCGCCAGTCAGGCGGCAGACGTGGCTCTGGAGAGCGGAAAACTGCGGCAAGGGCTCCTCAGCTATGTCCTACTGGAGGAAGGATTACGTCAGGGCTTGGCTGACTTTAAGCCGACCGACGGATCAATTCAGCTATCGGAGTGGCTGGCCTTCGGAGCCGCGCGGGTGCCAGCGCTACACCGCGAGGTGGTAACTGGCGAGTTCAAACCTGCCAATCGCGGCTTTGGCTTTTCCGGGGCTCGCAAGGGAAAACAGGAGAGGTTTCAGCGGCCCGCGTTTTTCGATTTCTCGGTGTCGCCACGTTTTGAGGCGTTCGATGAATCAGTAGGAAATACCGAGATGGCGCGGCTGGCTGGTGCCGATGAAAGCGTTGCAGGCACGGCAGCTCGCGAAGTTGTTTTTCGCGAGCGCGACTACGATGCCGTTGAAACGGCAAACTTCGGTCTGTCGGCTTGGATACGGGCAGTAGGTCTTTCAGGGCGCCGCAACGCACTCGTGCTGGGAGCCCATTCAGGCGAGTTACTGTTTGTTGAGATCCCAAGTGGCAAGATCATCGGTCGGCGTAAGTCGGAGCAGAGTTCGTCGATCCAAATGGCGGTCGGCATCCCCGAGACCGACCGTGTCGCCGTTATCAACGGCTTCTTTCCACACCTCAGGGTTGAAGACTTGCGAACGAATGAAACGATATGGGAGTGGCAAGATCCTTCCGACGTCTTCACATCCGTGGCAGTTTCGGCAGGGGGAGCGCTGGTGGCGGTCGGTGATCGAGATGGCGTTGTGAGACTGCTTGACGCCAACACAGGCGTAGAGAAGTTGCGGCTGCGTGAGAGCGGAGCAACTGTCACGGCGCTGTCGTTCACCGCTGACGAACGGTTTCTCGTTGTTGCAGCCGAAGATGCTACCTTGCTGCGGCTCGAGACTGCGACCGGCAGTGTTGTCGCGCGCTCACGTTCACCAATCGAGGTGAGGGCGCTGACGCCGCTGCCAGAGTGCTGCGGCATGCTCCTCTCTACGAGAGAGACCAGAGAGCTCCAGATCGCCAGCTGGAGCGGCGCTGACAGCGTGCCGCCCGAAAGACTACAGGAGTATGCTTCCGCACGAGTCGCCGTCTCTCCAGATGGCCGACTTGCCGCGACGTTTGGGACATCGAACGAGCGAGCATTTGTTCGCGTCTTCGAGCTCAAGAGCGGCCGGCGGCTGGCCCGTCTAGTCGCCTCGAGCTCTGAAATCCAAGGCGTCGAGTTTTCGCCGGATGGTAAGTCATTGTACGGCGTGGACCGTGCGGGCCGGCTGATGCGGTGGGACGTCGAACGAACTCTCGCAGAAGTATCGTCACCGGAGTAAACGGGGCGCATAATGCTAAATCGTCGAGGATGTCGTTGCTTGCGCCTACATGCTTATCTGCTGGCGACCAATCGCTGTCGGTGTGCACGACGCCCCGCACACCGAATTCGATGCGCGAGCAATCCCAGCACGCCAACAATCGTCAGGAGCGCGCTCGACGGTTCAGGCACCTCAACCGGTAGCTGAAAGCCGGACGCAAAGCTCACACCCACGCGGTCAGTGACATCACGGTCGCCATCGAACAATCGGAGCCCGGCAATGCGCGCTGAGTTTGAGAAGTCGGAATAGAGCTCCTGTGAAACGCCTGACACGACGTTCGAGGACAGGTTGCGCCATTGAACTTCACTGGTGTGCGCGAAGGTAAAGTCCAATGTGTTTGATGTCAGCAGTCCGTCAAACGCCGAGACACCGTTGATCGTCGTAACCGTACTGCCGAACGCATCGGGCGCGCGCGTGGCCGTTCCGTCGAAGGAGCCTTCAAACTCCTGCACGACCAGATTGTCAGACGGCAGTCCGGAGAACGAACGCGTGATGCCGACCCAGCCGAACGGCGAGAATGGTCCACCGCTGCCAATGAAGTAGAGTGCGCCGAGCGAGAATGTTGAAAGCCCGGCGACGCTGGCCGTTGGCTCCACCATCTGGCCGCCCCAATCAATCAGAAACCGGTACGATGTGAGCGTCACGCCGATTGGCACCGAAAACGTGATGCGATCGGAGTAGTCAACGCGAGACACTGCCATGAAGTCCGCGCCACTCGATCCGGCCGGTGCAAAACTACCGTTGCTCGCGCTGAGACGAGCGCGCGACCGCAACACGCCATTCTGGAGGCTTGCAGAGGCCTCACCGCTCACGCCCGAACCTGGGATGCATGATACGCCCGAGCTGGCCGAGCCTGCGCCTGAACCGATCTGTTGACAGCCCGCAGTGCTCGGCTGCGCTGCGAAATAGTAGCTCGGGATTACATCAGCGTCCACGCGGGACCGCGTGAACACAGACTGCGCGTCGAGCGGTCCAATTGCAATCAAAGAAAGCGCGACGAGCAGCGTGTGCCTGAGGAAGTCCGTGGCTCCCATCGACTCACGATTGGGCGATGTTGCTTGTCCGCTGCGCACAGTGATGGTTTTCATGTTGGACCTCTCGCGTTTGGGCGTGTGGGCTTGTGGGCGTCTGCGTGGAGATCAGCTCTTGACGATGGCACGAAATCTCATGTCGTCATGGGAGCTGCCGCTTTCGGTTTAGACGGACACGGCACGCAGTTTTCTCGACACGCTTGCCAATAGCAGAGCT
This sequence comes from Gemmatimonadaceae bacterium, assembly GCA_051859245.1. Taxonomy (GTDB): domain Bacteria; phylum Gemmatimonadota; class Gemmatimonadetes; order Gemmatimonadales; family Gemmatimonadaceae; genus JAABRT01. Next base: position 275,739 of record JBHYGA010000005.1, on the reverse strand, counting down.
CGCTAACTCGCCGCTACGAGACCTTCACCCCGAGACGGCTGCTTGACAATGTCTTCAAAGAGCAGACAATTGGGCGGCGATGTTGCCCACCCTTTTGCCTGTACTGCAGACGTTCATGCCCGAATCAATCCGAACGTTGCGAGTCACGGCGAAATCATGGCGCGGCGCGCTGCTCGCCCTCGGCTTCGCACTCTGCGCGTGCAATCGAAGTGAGCAGTCAGCGTTAATAATTGAAGTCGCACCGTTCGCGAAGAACTGGCGATTCGCCGCCGCGCTCTCGGCGCTACCCGGACACACCTGCGACACGATATACCTCGCAGCACCACAGCCGTCTTGCACGTCGTCCACACGTGTCGCCGCGCCGAGCGACCTGCAAGAACTTGCCGCAATCGAAAGCTCGCTCGCCGCGAGGCATACCAGCAGCCCGACACCAGAGTCGGCTCACCAACTCGCGCTCGTGCAACTCGTCGCTGCAGCGGACTCTGTGGGCGTCGACCGCGCGATTGCACTGCTCACTGAGGCTGTCCTCGCTGCCCCGGCGCGAGCGCAGTTCAGCAATGACCTCGCCGCAACACTGCTGCTTCGATACAGCGTGAATCGCAGGCTGCCGGATCTCCTGCAGGCGGCGGAACTCGCGTCGACTTTTGTGAATCGCGACAACCCGGACCGTCTATCCTGCTGGAACGCGATCGTCTCCCTCGCCTGGCTTTCGCTACGCCAGCAGATCGCACGTACACGCGACCACTGTGAGAGGTCATGCGCCCGTCTGCAGTGCAAACTTCCGGTGATCATTGATAACAGCCCACCTCTGGGCACCGACGAACGCGCCATTGCCCTGAGTGGCCAATGGCCTGACGCCGCGTGGGACTATGCGACCACACAGCTGCTCCCCGAGTGGGCGCAACGGTTCGCAAGCGGCGATAGCCTCCGTGAGACTACGCTGCGCCGCGATCTACTCCACATTCATCAGAACCTGCAATCGCAGTTGGCGGATTCGAGCATTGGACACGCAATCTCGTCGATCTCACAAGCCCGCGCCGGCTCGGAACGACAGCGCTCGCTTGTTCGCGCCGCGGACCTGTACGCACAGGCTCGACGAAAGACACGTGTGCACGGAGCACTCACCGCCGACGCGATGTTTGATTCGGTCGCCACACTTACGCGTGCTTCAGACGAGCTGCGACTGTGGGCCGCGATGTATCGAACGAACAACCTATTAACCAGCGGCCGATCGCGCGAAGCGCTGCGAGCATACCGGGCGCTCGGTGCCGGGCAACGCTCGCCAACCACAGTGCTCGGCGGACGACTGGCGTTCAATGAAGGCCTGGCGCTCATGGCACTTGGTGAGCAAGTGAGTGGCCTGCAACGCGTTGAACTACAAGCCGAACGTTGTGGTGCAATCGGCCGCAACGAATGTGCGCTGTCGGCCTATGCTATGGCGGCGAGCATTGCAACGCTGGTCGGTGATGATGAGCGCAGCGAACAGAACACGCAGCGTGCACTCGAGCGGAGTGTTGTACCACTTGGTGCGTCGCGCTGGAGCCTGTTGTCCGTGCTGCGACAAACGGCAGAGATCTACGGCCACCACACACTCTCGGATCTCCTCCATCAAGAAGCGGTGCACGTTGCGCAACAGCTCGCACGTCCGGATCTTGTCGCGCAGGAACTTGTGCTGCGTGCGCACTCTCGCTCGCGTCAACGGGACAGTGCCGGACTTAGGCGCGTAATTGGCTCGCTCGACTCTGTCGTGCATGCGCAGTTGGCGGAATCCGACCAACGCTTCTATCGTGCAGAACGATCGTGGATCAAAGGTGAGTATCAACTCCTCACTCGCCAGCGTGGTGCGCGAGCACTTCTGGACTCTTCGATCGCATTAATGGCCAGCGATACCAATAGCGCGCGCCAGTTGCGCCCCCGATTGTCTCTGGCCCGCGCAATCGCGCAGGAAGGCGACACGGTGACCGCGCTGCGAGTGCTCGACTCGCTGCTGCGATCACTCGAAGCACGCAGCGGCGAAAACACTTCGTTGTCTGAACGAGTTCGACTCTCGGAGAGCGCCGTGTCGGCCGGCGAAGCTGCCGCGGAGCTGCTGCGCAAACGAGGCGACGCCGAGGCGCTCTTGTACGCGCTCTCGGCGAGGCCGTTCATGGCGGCCCGGCTGCCCACGTGGGACAGCGATACCACTCGGCTTGATCTCGCCGCACGCCGCCTTGGTGACACGGTATTCGTGTGGTCACGAAACGGCGGCGGCTGGAGCGTACATAGATCGTACCTTCCGGCACGAACTGTCCACAGCGCCATCAGAACGCTGGAGACCTCTCAACTTTCCACGCTCTTCACGGCGCTAGTTGCGCCGGCACTCGCCACATCCAGCCGAGCGGTGCGCGCAATACGAATCGACGCGCGCGGCGATCTGTCTGACGTATCCTGGGCCGCGCTGTTCGATGCCAGTGCCGATCGGTTCCTTATCGAGCGAGCCGCGATCTGGCTCACAAACGACATCGGGCAGCGCCTGACAAATGAGACACGCCTGAATCGTGCGCGTGTTCTGGTTATCGATGCCGCACCGCGTTCCGGATCACGCGCACTTCCCGGAGCGCAGAGCGAAGTACAGCGATTGAGCGCGGTGTGGGATAATCAAAGTGAAGCGCTCGACGCCGCGCAGGGTGCAACACAGACACTGGCAAGAATGCCCGCCTACGAGATTGTGCACTTTGCGGGTCACGCAGTGCTGCATCCGGAGCGCCCCGAACGATCATATCTGGAGTTGCCTGCGAACGGCGATACTCGAATCACGGGCGTGCAAGTGGCCGCGGCGTCGTTCCCGCGCACGGCACTTGTTGTGCTCGCCGCGTGCGATACCCGCGGCGGCGTGCGCGCCGGGGCATCGAACAATACCTCGCGTTTTGGCGGCGGCATGTTGTCGTTGGCGAGTGCCTTTCGAGAGGCCGGTGCAAAGCATGTCATTGGCGCGTCGTGGGCAATCGACGATCAAGCGACCGCCGCGATCATGGAACAGTTGCACGTTGCATTGCGCGGCGGCGCGACGCCGGCGCACGCCCTGCGCGAGGCGCAACTCGCGGGACTTCGTTCACAGGATCCCACACGACGTTCTCCCCGTGTGTGGGCCGCCTTCCAGCTCTTGGGGAGCTAAGGAGTGATGGTCAGGTGACGACGGTTACGATCTCTGTGGAAGGATTGTCGCTTTGGATTCGCAGGAAGGAACACTGGGATGTTTTGTTTCCGAAGGCTGTTGGGTCGAATCAGCAGCACCGTCCGTATCTGACGATCGACACGCACGGGAAAGCTGTTGACCCAGTTCGTCAGACGCTCCAGGACTTCACGCTGACCACAAAGGGACTTACCGCTGGCGCAGCACCAGACTCACAGGTACCACCTTGGATGTTGAAAGTGCGCGCGAGAGCCTCGTCTGCTGCGGGCTCGGCGAATCCTGCACTTTCCCGCGACGTGTTCGCATCCCTGCGATTGCCTCTGCAGGTGCTGGAGCGAAAGAGCGCTCGAAACATTGGACCCGTCAGCTTCAACGGTGAGTCCTACCAATTGGATTACGGCACGAGCATACGACTCAATGCGGCCGGTGCAGCATCACTGGAGCTGAATGACAAGGGAACATTCAGCGGCGGAGCACCGATAAACTTGGACACTAGCGTGTCGAACATTTTTGTCACGATCGAAAATCTAACCGACAAGGATCAGGCGCCGGATTGTGGCGAGACCAAGTCGGGGGAACACCTGGAGGAAACAGACGACCTCCTTGCACTCTGCGACATGCAAGTGGCTGTTCCTCGTTATTTCGGGCCAGATCTGAAGAAAGTTTGCACGATGGCGAATATTGTCCGCGGCGCGGGCTATGAGAACCCATACCGCCTCTGCCCTTCTGCTTACTGCATCGACTGTCCCGACAACTGATAGCAATGAATCGTTTTCTGATCGCGTTTACGACGCCAGGATCTTCATAACATCCGTCGCGGCTTCACGTACACGTGAAGGCTCGGCGGAAGGCAAAACGTCTTCAAGTCGCCGGATGCGCGCCGACAGTTCCGTAGCGCGCTCCGGCGACAGCTGTTTGGTTCGTGCAACGCTCTGCAATACCTGAATCATGTTGGTGTTCTCGCGAGCCGCGACGCTGCCCGCGCGTAGCAGCTCCAGCCATACACCCGCGTCATACGCATCCGTATTCACGAGTGCGCGTACCGACGCAAACGCCACGTCGAACGAAGCCGAGTCACGCGCTGACGCAACGAGCTGCCGCGCCGCAGACGCGTTGAGCTCCTGCAGCAACACGAGCATCTCTTCTCGTGCGACTGCGCCTGCGCCAGTGCGATCCAGCACGGCATCAACCGACAGCGCGCCCAGTCGTACTGCACGCGCCAGTTCGTCAACATCATTGGAAGCCGAGCGCACCACCGACCATCTGTCTGTCGAAAGCTCACGGAGTGTTCCGTCTGCAACAGCGAGTGCCAGCGCGTTGGTTGGCGTGACCGCCGGTGATTCACCGTTCACGCCTGCTCTGCCCTTGTTCCAGAGAGTCACGAACACTACAAAGCCGGCCGCAGCCGCGAGCAGCAGACCGCGCTTGAATCGAAAGCGTGGCGCGCTCGTAGCGCGCGCGGGCGTGATCAAAGCGTTCGTGTCGCGAACGGCAGCGGCATCGACCACGATGTCTTGCCACTCTGGTGATTCCGCAAGTTGCGCCAGCACCACCGCGCGCTCAGCGTCTGACAACCGGCCGTCGAGAAACGCCGCAACTTGCTCAGCATTGAGCGGGGACTCAGCCACATCGCCTCCACCGCTGCACACCGTTGAGCGTCGTTGGCACACAGGTATAGAAGGACAGTGCCGCCCAAGTTCGCGTCCCGCTCATGATTCCGCCCCTCCGACCAGGTCGCGAACGGTGTCTGGTGTAATACCCACCGATTCAAGATGACGCCGCAACGCAGACAGACTGCGCTCCAGTCGTCGATAGAGGGGCTTCTGGTCGAGTGTCAGCGTGCGCGCAATATCGGCGACGCTGTGCCCTTCGAGAAATCGCATCGACACGAGCAAACGGTCTTCAGTCTCGAGCGTTTCGAGCGCTGAGTTCAGCGCCCGACTCGCCCGTTCGATTTCCAGGTCTCGCTCGCCGCTTGAGACATCCGCATCGGCGAGCGAAGAAGGCGACGCTTCGAACTCACGGTCACTTTCGGAAACCCTGCGCAAGCGCAGGGGCTCGCGAGACGGCAATGAGAGTGCGATCGCACGCAGCTCACGTTCAGAATACGGTTGGTCGCCCGCCAAGAGCACTTCGGCAATCGCTTGCTCGCGAGTACGTCCCGACCTCTGCACCAGTCGTTCGAGATGCACGGCCACTGGCCCAGCGCGAAGTGCCGCCGCCGATGGACGCCAGCGGCCGTCACGCGCGACGATATAGTCACGAAGCCAACTGGAGATTACGACCGCGAGATACGTCGCAACCGAACTCTCGCCTCGGAACTGGCGAATGGGCGCGTAATCCGACTCGACAAATCGGGCGCGCACATCGGCCCCAAACTCCTCAGCCTCGATACGATCCAACCCACGTCGTCGGCAAAGCGCGGCGGTCAGGCTGTCGATCGTTGGCAGCAGCTCGAGGAATTTCGCTTCGTCGGACACGGCGGGCGGGGCGGATCAGGAAGAGCGTCTGCGCGAAGCTATTCGCCGATTGGGACTGGCGGAAGCGTGATTGCTGAGAAAAAACGCTGTCTTGTCCATCTCAATACGGGGATCGCATCAATCACGCCATCTGGAGTCGTCAAATGCCTTATGTGCGCGTTGCCGAAGTGAAGGAAGTAACTACGGCACTCTTAAAAATCCGTCCCCCTGCGCTCGCGGTGCACGCAGTGGGCGTCGTCAACTCATCCGGGTGGACAGAGCCACAGCTCACGGCATGGGTTTACATCCAGCCACCAGCTGACGGCATACTTGATCTCGATTTCATCGCGAAGCGCCCCACTGGAATTGTTCACTGGACGCTGATGCCTATCGGCGGGGATGTCGTGATTGAAAACGTGGATCTCGCAAACTACTGGGGCAGTGGGTTGCCGCTCAATGGAGTGCGCGTTCACGCCGCGGCCAACGTATTCGTTGCCACGCCTTCGTCCACCGTACAAGCGAATGCCGTCAACCTGAGGAATGGGGACCGGTGGCCATGGTGACGTTACACCGTCAAGCGCAGCGACTTGTCTCCATGCCGACGTCGCGGAGGCTGCACGCAGCTTTGCTTTGCGGGGTAGCTACGCTTGTTCCACTTACTGCAGAGGCCCAGAGTAGCGCTAGTGTCGATCCCTCCTCGTTGGTCGCGTGTCAGGGAAAACTGAAACACGATGCTCCCGGCGTGTGCGTGGGCACGCTTGCGAGCGGTGACCAGGTGCAGCTTTTCGATATCCAGTTGCGATTCACTTCAAGGCCGCTCGTAGGTAGACGCGTGGTATTCAAGGCCAACGCCGGCGCGCTAACTCGCGACACCGTCTACTCGGACGAAGACGGCGTGGTTCGCACATCGTGGTATCGGACAGGCAGCTCGTCCGACGTCGGCATCGCAGTCGACTTGCCAATCGGTACCGGCTCTTCGCTGCTGTACATCCGACTGAGTCCGCGCGATCAAGCGCTGGTCTTGGAGAAGGTGCAATCGCCCTCAAAACAACGCTACGCAACAGCGACAGGAAGCGAGATCGTTCTGCAAGTTCGAGCCGAGCGTAGCGTAGACGCGGAGAAGATGTCTCCGTTGTTTTTTTCTGACACCGGAGGCGTAGACAGCCGCTCGGCCGTTATTGACCGCAAGCTATGCTCAAGCATTCGAGTGGCTTTTTCATCGCGCAGTGCGGGTGCGGTGATCAGCCCGGACACGGCAGTTGGATTCGTGTACGGTTCCGGAGACGCCAGTTCGGTGGCATCAGGCGCGACGGGGTGTTTTGTGTCTACCGACTGGCGGCTCGGCACGCAGCCTGGTAAGCAGCAACTCGTCGCAACCGGACTCAGCGCGGCCGGATATCGATTTGTCAATCCTCGCATTACGTACGAGGTGAAAGCTCGGCGACTTCCGCAGTTCGTATTAGGAGCGGCCGCTTTCGTTCACGAAAGCTACATCACTCGTCGAAACGGGACCGCACCGGGGATTCGTGTTGAACGCGTGCTCGCCGACGGTTCAAAAGTTTCGTACGACAGCGCCGCAACAGCGGCGATCGATACGCTGCGTAGCGGTACAGGCGCGCTTGTGGGCGCGATGATTCCGATTCCTAGCACCGGTGGACTCTCTGTTGCGCTTGCGGCCGACATCGTTGCGCCGAGAACGACGCAGTACGTTGGCTTCTCCGTTGGCGAATGGATCAGTGGGCTTCCGTCCGGCTTTCCGCTCGACGTGCTCGTTCTTGCTCGCGTAGAGAAGATCGAGGTGCTCGAGAACCCAGCGCTCTGTCAATCGAGTGGACTGGCAGATGCGTGCGGCACCAAATCGCGACGGCGATGGGGACCAACCATCGCACTGAGCGTAGACGCAGGAACGTTTGTGAGTGAAGTGATCAAGAAGATCGCGAATTAGCACGCCATCGCAGTGACAACGCAGGCGTAGCTGGTCGATTGTGCAACTCGATAACGATCTCGCGTCTTACCTCAAGAGGATTACGATGATGGCAAAGACACAGCGTGCATTTCGGATGCTCCTCGCGTGTGCAGCTGTCGCTGTGACGGTATCCTGCGCAGGCGATCCTGGTCCCGTTGAGACGGGCCCAGCGCCAACGCCGTCACCCACACCACCGCCACCCACGGCACCTCCGACACAACAGACGCTGTCGATACGCAACGACTTTTCCGGTGCCATCACGCTTCGACCAGGCGGCGCGTTGCAGTCTGGCCAGACGATCACGCTGACGGCTGGTGCTTCGCTGGTCGTTGAGTTGTGGAACTGCGGATCTCCGGCTGGGTGTCGGTGGGACTCTTACGCGCTGCAGTCGTCAAAAGCGTTTCGCGTGGTGGCCAGCTCAGCGGGTTCTGTGAACATCGTAATCGTGGAAATGGGAACCACACCTCCGCCGACTTCACCCCCGCCCACAGCTCCACCGCCACAACCGCCGGCGCCACCTGCCCCGCCGCCGACTCCACCAACACCGCCCGCATCGCCCACGCGGCTGATGGTGTGGTCGTCGTGCGCGAACTGCGGTGCAATCACGGTGACTGTCAACAATGTTGTTCGAGGCGTGATCAATCGCTTCTACACCTCTGCACCAAGTTGCGGCGCACCTGATGCCGTCACGCTCACGCTGCCAGCGGGGCCGCACACAGTGCAGGCAACGGACAGTCGCGGAGGTTCATGGGGCCCATCCACATTGACGTTGCGCGACGGTGAATGCAGAACACTCGAACTACAGGGTGGTGGAAACAATCCCGCGCCGCCAACGCCCACGCCTCCGACGCCGCCGACGCCGGTTGTTCGCTACGAGCTTGTCGCTGAAGGCTACTACAACTCATCTACCGGTTCATTGGGCAACGAGTACCGGGTGTACCTGAGAAACACCGGAAACGTTCGTGCGTTCTGCAGTGTCACCGGTACCTATCGGTTCACATTTAACGGCGCGCTGCAAACCGAGACGCGTACAACAACGGCGTACCTGTCAGTCAACGAGACTCGCTTTGTGTTGTTCGGTATGAACGATCAGGTCATTCAGGGTGTTCGCTACCCGGTCAACATCTCGATGAACGGCCGAAGCATTCAGTGTCAGGCGGCCTGAAGGTAGCGAGGCGGAACTTCAGTTTGCGGTGGGGGCACGCCGCGTGCCCTCACCTACCCCTCCGCCCGCAACGCCTCCGTCGGCTGCACATTCAACGCCCGCCGCGTCGGCACAATACACGCCAGCAAACACACCCCCAGCATCAGCACCATATACACCACCGTCCCCAGCAGTGCACGCGGCGTCGCCTCCTCAACACCACCGCTGAGCAGCATCGTCAACACGCCCCCGGCGACAATGCCAATCCCCACCTGTGCCAGCGGACGCTTGAACACCGCAGCCACCACATGCCGGTGGCTCGCGCCGAGCGCTACGCGAATGCCGATCTCGCGCGTGCGACGCGCCACGGTGAACGACATCACCGCGTAGATCCCCGCCATCGATAGCAGCATCGCCACCGCGCTCACCACGGCCACGAGCCGCACCCAGAAGTTCATGAACTGGATCGCGGGGTCACTCAGGGCGTCCATGCGCGCCACGGCGTCCACACGCAGCGTAGGGTCCACCTCCATCGCAACAGCGCGCAGCCGCGGAGCGAATGCGGCCGCATCGCCGCCACGCACGTGCACAGCCACGTGCAAGGCCCCATCAAAGTCCGGCGCGAGCGGACGGTAGAAACCCGCGACCTTTGGGTCCGTGGCCTTTGACAATCCAAGGTCAGGCACAACGCCCACAATCTCATGCCACGGGCCCGGCTCCCAGGCGCCCGAGAGCGGCTGCTTCACACCGTATCGATAGCGAAGGTGCCGACCAACCGCGTTGCGTCCACCGAGCACGAGCCGCACGAACGACTCGTTCACAATGACCACGCGCGTGCGGACGCCCAGAGAGTCACCACCAAAAGCGAGATCGCCAGCGTGGAACGCACGTCCCGCGAGCACCGGTGAGCCCAGCACGTCAAAGTAGTCCGCGCTCACGGCCGCAGAACTCGTGCGGTAGCCGCCGGGAAACCCCGGGTGCTCTGGCGCCGCGCCTCCAGAATCCACTTCAATCATGTGCGGCGGGTGATCCATTCTCGGCAGACGCTCGGCCAGCGTCACGCCCACCACGCCCGGCTCCGCGAGCAACCGTCGCTCCAGCTCGCGCAGAGTCGTTTGCTGACGAACGACATACGCCGCAAACGACGTGTCCGCCCCCGGAGAAGACTCCCGGTCGAGCGAAACGCGCGCCGACAGGAACTCGCCCGCCGGAAAATCGGCCACCATGTCGCGAGTGTCCCTCGCGTCACGCGCGACGTTGAAGGCGACCACCGGAAAGCCGAGCGTGACCGCAATCTGCGCCACGATCACCGCCGTCCAGATCCCGCCGAACTTGAGTCCCCCTGCCCCCGCGCCCGCTTGTCGCAGTCGCGTCTCCAACCCGCGTGTCACCTTGAGTCCCGGCAGCACACCGGCCACGGCGGCGCCGAGCACGGTAAGACCCACAGCGTAGAGCACCGTGTACGGCGACAGGTCGGCGTGGAACCAGAACGGAAGCCGCTGCCCCGCGTTCGATTCGATGGCGTTCACGAGCAGACGCACCCCAAAGCCGGCCACGCCAAGCCCCACCGCCGCCGCTATACCGCACAGCACGAGCGCCTCGGCGAAGAGCTGCACAATGATCCGCTCGCGGCTCGCACCGAGCGCGTGTCGCACCACGAGCTCGCGCTCACGCGTGGCCGCCCGTGCAAACATGAGCAGCGCCACATTCCCGCACACCAACACGACCAGCATGATGAAAAAGCCATAACTCGACCGCGCGAGGAACAGCTCCGCCCCTGAAATGATGGCGACCGACTCGGCGTACGGCATCACGCGCGGTCGCAGATGCTGGTGCGTGTTCGGATAGTCAGCCGCAGCGCGGCGCCCCCACGCGGTAAGCTCCGTCTGCGCCTCCTCGAGCTCCACGCCGGTCGCAAGGCGACCAAACAGTGTGAGATTCGGCCCCTCGCCTCGCGGGTAGTTCACCGGATTCAGGCGTAATGGCACCCAGAGACTCTGCGACCGTGGGAACGCGTACCCCTCGCGCATCACACCCACCACGGTGGTGGGCGTGCGCCCGAGCTGCACCGTGCGACCCACCACGTTCGAGTCGCCCGCGAAGCGGCTCTGCCACACGTCGTACCCGATCACGGCCACCGCCGGTGCGCCGAGTTGCTCGTCGGCGTTTTGCAGTGTGCGGCCAAGCAGCGCGCGGTCGGGCGCCACGCGAAACGCCGAGGCGCTGATCTCGGCCACTTCCACCGGACGCGACTCGCCGTCACTCGTGATCAGGTTGCGCTCCGCGAGCCGGTACGCACCGAGTTCGGCGAACGACGTGAGCTGGGCGCGCCAGTCCGTGAAGTCATGCAGCACGCGTGGCTCCGCACGCCCTGCGGCCGCGTCCCACGTTTCGAGGGCCACGACGCGGTCGGCGATTGGGAGCGGAAGACGCGGGAAGAGCACCTGTCCGGCAAACTCGAACGCGCCCGCGGCCACCCAGATGGCAAACGCAAAGGCGAGCCCGCCGAAGAGCGTAATGCCCGGGTACTTCATGAGCATGCGACCGCCGAGCTTGAGGTCGAGCGTGAGGCTGCCGAGCCAGCGCAGTCCTCGCCCGTGGCGCAGTACTGCTTTGTGCTGCTCCACGCCTCCAAACGCCACGAGTGCGCGGCGCCGTGCTTCGGCGGGCGGCAGGCCTTCGTCGCGCTCGAGTCGCGCGGTTTCCATGTCAATATGGAACTCGATCTCTTCGCTAAAGCGCGTATCGGAGTGCCTGCGCGACACGAGAAATGCCAGTCGCGCGCGCAGACCGTCGAACGCGCTCACGTGGTCCTCAGAACCGCTTCAAGCCCTGAAGTGAATCGCCGCCAGTTCTCAAGCTCTGTGCCCAGCGCGCGATGCCCCGACTCGGTGAGCTGGTAATAGCGCGCACGACGGCCGTTTTCGCTCGCGCGCCACTCGCTGGTAATGAGCCCTTCCTTCTCGAGTCGCTGGAGCGCGGGGTACAGCGATCCTTGGTTAACCTCGAGCGCGCCATTGGAGATTTGCTCGACGCGCTGACCGATTCCCCACCCGTGCATGGGTTCGAGAGAGAGCGTTTTGAGCACGAGGAGGTCGAGCGAGCCGCGGAGGGCGTCGGACTGCGGGCGGGGGGACATGCATGGCGGGGTGGGACGTGGCTCGTCTAGCTGGCTAGAGGAGCGTACGGGGAGGTGCTCATGGCGGTTTCAGGAGCCTTGGACATGCGCAGGCGGCGCCGTTCACCCTCCAAGACGCCAACTTCGCTGCGCGATGCCCTGTCGAGACATAACCTGCAACGCGACACGCCCCCGGTTACGGCACATCTCCACACTCGTCAACAGTGAGCTGTCATGATGCGGTCGACAGACCGCACAGACGAGCGCGACAAACGCAAAGTCGGCGAAAGCCGGCGACGCAAAGCCTCGAGGCTAACGCACCGACATGGTGCCATGCCGGTCGGGCTACCGAACGCTTCGCGGATGGTGTCAAGTGCGGGTGCAGCAACGGAGTTCGGCGCGTATCCTTCGATCTGGCACCGGGAGTGTGTGCGCGAGCGTAGTCGCGAGCTTGTTGATCGGCTGTGCAGACATCACGCCTCCAATACCGGTCGAGGCGGCCGTTGGCACACGCGTCGGTAGCGTCGTTGACGCACTCGTTGACCCGCGCAGCGTTATGCGAGCGAGCAGCAATCCCGCGTGTCCGCTTCCGGCCGTCCGTCGACACGACACTGTCAATGCGAACGCCTACTCCCGGATGGAACTCACCGTCATCATCGGGGATAGCGTTCGTCTGGCATCGATGCTCACGTCGAAGGAGCCAGCCGCGTCTACCGTCACCTGGCAGGTGGCAGACAGCCTCGTGGCCCGCACGGAGGGAGATCTGATCATTCCGCTGGACCGTGGTCGCACCCGGGTGATCGGTACAATGGCCGGACGAGCGGTATGCGTTGGGCTGACTATCGCCTTTGCGGGCGTGCACCCAACGGCTCTTGAGCTGAGCCGCGACGCCTCTGCGCTCTCGCCGGGCGACAGCACGCGGCTCGACGCGACAGTGCGCTACAGCAACGGGCTCGGCCTGCCCGTTCGCGACGCCGTCATCTGGAAAAGTCTCGACCCCAACATCGCCAGCATCGCAGACGGCGGTTGGATTTCTCCTCGCGCCGAAGGCACTGCCCGCGTTGTCGCCTCGCTCGGGCGACTTGCAGACACCACGCAGTTGCGCGTTGTCTACCAACGCTTTGAATCGATGGTCCCAAGCCGAGCCGAAGACTTCGTGTCTTCTATCGGCGTCAACATCCATCTCAGCTACTTCGACCGCGTCTACGGTTCTGAGTTTCGAACCTTCATTATCCCTCGGCTTCAGGAACTCGGCATCCGCCACCTGCGCGACGGAGGGACCTCGCTGCCCAACGAGGACTGGATGCGCGAGGTGTACGGTCGCTGGCGCGAGCTTGCCTCGGCGACCGGCGCGAAGTACACGATCATTGTCAGTCCACGCCGCACTGACTCGGGTCCGGGCACCAACTATGGCGACGTGTCACACGTTCGCGATCTTCGTGACCGCATCGGCGCAGAAAACATCGTGGCGTGGGAAGGATTGAACGAACACGACCTCTCCGGCCGCAGCAACTTTGGCGAGGAAGCCGCGACGCTGCAACGGGCGCTCTACAGCCTGGTGAAGGGCGATCCCAGCCTGTCGACTCGCCATCGCGTGCTCGGGCCATCGATGGCCTTTACGGCGGCGGCAGCGAAGCTCGGCGATTTGAGCAACTTCATGGACGCCGGGACGATTCACCCGTACGATGGCGGAAAGATTCCGGGTTCGAACCTCGCCGCTCACATGAGCGGCGTGCGCGCCATTACGGGAGATCGCCCGCTCGTCGCAACCGAGGTGGGTTATCACACCTCTCCGATATCGAGCAATCCGTGGCATTGGTCGGTGAGCGAAGCGGCGCAGGCCAAGTACACGCTCCGGCAGTTCCTCGAGCTCTACAATGCCGGGGTGCAGCGCTCGTTTGCCTACGAACTCATGGACCAGGGGACTGATCCCTCGGACATGGAGTTTCACTTCGGCCTGGTGCGAATTGACGGAAGCAGAAAGCCGGCCTTCACCGCGCTTCGCAACCTCATCGCGCTGCTTGGCGACCGTAATGCGGCAGCGTTCGCACCCCGAACGATCCGCCTCAGCGTGTCAGGCGACACCGCGGGCGTGCACCGTCTGCTTGTGGAGAAAGCGGACGGACGACGCTACCTCGTGCTGTGGCAGAACAGCCGCAGCTACGATGAGACCACACGAACGAATGTGACCGTCGCTGCGCGTGCCGTTGACGTGCACTTCGCCGTGCCCCCATCGTTGGTATCTATCTACCGTCCACTCGATGGCGCTAATGCGATTGAGACGCATCGCGCTGCGCGCACGATCCGAGTACGCGTGCCCGACCATCCCCTGGTGCTGGAAGTGGTCAACTAGGAACAGTGCCCGCCGCCGGCATAGCACGTAGGCCCTTCGGGCAATGAACAAATCGCGCGCCCGCTGATAGGATACGGTTGGCCGTGCGGCTGTCACGGCATGCCCCGACTCGCATCCTGACGCTGCATGCACGTGACGACTGGTCGCCCGAACGCCGTGGCCGCCGCGCTCGATTCGGACACCATTCTCGAACGCGCTCGCGTCGGCACGCGGCTCATGACGATACGTGGTGCCGTGATGCGCGGCATCAGTATCGTCGCGAACCTGCTACTGCTGACGCTGGTATCGCCGAGGGAATTGGGGCTGCTGGCGGTAGCGCGAGGCACCTTCTCGCTGCTGCAGTACGTCGCCGAACTGGGCATTGGCAAGGCGATGCTCCGTCGGTCGCAGGAGCCGACGCGCGCCGAGTACGCGGCACTGGCCGGACTGCAGTTGTTGGTGGGCGTGCTTGTCGTAGCGCTGGGCGCTTTTTGGTCCGCCCCGATTCTTGGCTTTGGTTCGATTGACGAGCGCTGGCACCTGGCCATGCTCGGCACCGTCGCCACGATGACATCGCTGGCCTTTGGCACCGGCGCGAAGACGCGGTTGGAGCGATCGCTCTCCTACGAAAAACTTGCGATTGTTGATGTCATCAACGTGCTCATCCTCAACGTTGGGCTCATAGTATTCGCGTTGCTCAATCAGTTTTCGATCGGCGTGTTCGTGCTGCTTGGGTTCGCGACCGTCAGTGCCAACGTGCTGCTGCATTACTGGTCCCCGGGACCGCGACCGTCGCTCAACCTGCGCCCGCTCGTCGGCATTGCGCGCGAGTCCTCGGGCTTTCTTGCCGGCTCCACGTTCCAGGTGCTGCGCGAGCAGGGCACGCCGGTGCTGATTGGCGCGCTGTTTGGCCTTCCGGTGGCGGGGCTCTATTCATTCGGCGAACGCGTGGCGCAAGTTCTCAACGTCACCTTCGACGGGTTTCGCAACGCAGCGCTGCCCGCGGCGGCCCGCCTTGCCGGCCACGTGCGCAGCCTGCAAACGCTGTCCACGCGGTGCCTTGTCGGCGCGGCATCATTGGCCGCGCCGATGGCAGTGATTTCGATCTGTGCCCTGCCGTTGGTCGCGCATTTCGTGCCGCGCTGGACCGACGCGATCACGCTCGCCCAATGGTACGTCGTGGCCTATGCAGTGTATGGTGTTGCGTCGGCGTCCATGCAACCGGCGGCCATCGCCACGCGCGGCGCCGCCGCTGCGATCGCAGAACAAGGCGTCGCGCTTTTGGGTGGCTGGATCAGCTTCGTCGTGCTGCGCGCGGTTGGATCGACCGACCTCGCCATTGCCGTCGCCGTCATGTATGTGGCACCGATCGCCGCACTTCGCTTGGTGACGACGGAAGACATACGTCCTGAGCGAAGCGATGACGTGTTGCGAATGTTCATCGCGACCGCTTGCAGCCTCGCACTGTACCTGGCGCTTCGACTGGCGGATGCGCCGCTCATCGTCAGCGCCGCGCTTCCGCCGCTGCTGCTGCTCGCTGTTGTCCGGCAGTTTCGTGACCGACTGCGCCAGCTCTTGCGTTTTGGTCTGGCGCGGCGGGCGAATACCTAGCGTACGGCGTTCGCTCGAGGGCGCGTGTGATCGCTCCCGCCATGCGGATCTTGAAGGACGCCTCGCTGAATTTCTCCGCATGCTCACGCAGTAACTCACGGTCCCAGTCGATCGATTCAACACGGAGCACGGCCTCCGCGAGCGAGTTGGCGGTGAGCTCCTTGAAATGCACGCCCGTTTTTCCGTTGATGACCGTATCGAGCGCGCCGCCGGACGCGTAGGCGATGACTGGGGCGCCCGACGCGCTGGCTTCGAGCGTTGTGATGCCAAAATCTTCTTCGCCAGGCAGAATGAAGCCGCGCGCCCGAGAGTACAGGTCAGTGACTTCGTCGTCGGAAAGCCGCCCTCGCAGCGTGACCGTCGGTCCGGCCAGTTGTGCCAGCGACTTCGCATCGGGGCCGCTTCCCACCACGATCAGCCGCTTTCCGAGCAGATTGAAGGCCTCAACCGCGAGATCGATTCGTTTGTAGGGTGAGAGGCGCGAAACGACCAGATAGAAGTCGTCGCGCGTTGTTGAAAAACGACAGCGCGTCACGTCAACCGGCGGGTGCATGAGGTGGGATTCCACACCGTACGTGTCCCGGATGCGATCGACCACCGCAGATGAATTGCCAAGGTAGACATTCGGTCGGTGGCGGGTTTTCATATCCCACCTCCGCATGTACGCCAACAGCGGTCGCAGCGCCGAACGCGTCATGGCACCGAAGCGTTCACGCTGCATGTACGCCTCCTGCTTCCAGGCGAAGCGCATGGGCGTATGACAATAGCAGATGTGCATCGCATCGGGGCGGACGCGTGCTCCCTTCGCGAATGCCGAACTGTTGCTGATGACCAGATCGTAGCTCGTGAGATCGAGCGACTCGATTGCGGTGGGATACAACGGGAGCAGCGCGCGCGCGGACACACCGATATTGGCGAGCGGTTGCAGAAAACTTGTGCGAATGTCGGCCTGCTGCAGGCGCGGCCACAGCGTATTGCGCCTGACGATCGTGGTGAAGATCGGGGCTTCAGGAAACATCTCGTGCATCACTTCCATCACTCGCTCGGCGCCGCCGGCCTGGAAGAAATAGTCGTGCACCAGAGCGACTCTCAAGAGAGTACTTCCTGCGGCCTGCGTGGAGAGGCGCTTTCGCTACGCGACGCTGCGACCGCACGCAGATGCTCCCCCATGGAGGCGGCATAGGCAGGCAGCGCGAAGTGTTCGTACGCGTGGGCGAGTGCTCGCGTCGCCACTTGCATCACCACATCGGGACGCTCGAGCAGGTGTCGCAGCAGCGCGCGCAACGCCTCTGAGTCACCGGGAGGAAAAAGAAAACCTGTACGTCCGGAGTCGATCAGTTCCGGAACGCCGCCGCACGCAGAGGCGATTGGCGCGTGTCCGGCGAAGATCGATTCGATCAACGTGCGGGCAAACGGTTCGGGTGCAGTCGACGGATGCACCACGAGGTCCACGTTGCGCAGCAGCTCCGCTACGTCGGCGCGATGTCCGAGAAAGTGCACGCGGTCTTCCATGCCGAGCGCGCGCACACGATCGCGTAGTTGTTGCTCGTACGCGTGTTCGTTGAACAGTGGTCCGCCGACGATCAGCACGTGTACACCCGGCAGCTCGGCCACCGCGTCGAGCAGTACGTGCTGTCCTTTCCACTCGGCGATTCTGCTGAAGCACCCAACCAGCGGAACCTCGCTGAGTCCAAGCTCGGCGCGCACGCGGCCCGCACGCGCTGCACTCGCTTCCAATGGGGCGGCATCCGTGCCGTTGTAGACGACATGCACTTTGTCAGCATCTCCGCCCTGCGCGATAAACGCCTTGGCGGTCGCTTGCGACACCGCGATCACGCGTTCCGCGCGCCGGTTGGCGAGCATGACGTCCGCCATGATGTTGAGGCGACTGAAATACGGCGGGGCGATGATGTCGTGCAGATGCCACAGCATCGGCGTGTCGGTGCGGTACGTAGCCAGAGCGCCTACGATCAACGCCTTCTGCGAGTTGGCGAGCATCACATCGAAATCGCGTGAGATCTCGGCGACTTCGCGCGCCGCGCGCCAAACACTTGCCAGCGCAGCGGTACTGGGCAGGCGACTGCCTCGCCGCACGCCATGCATGGCGCCCGCGTTGATCACGCGCACCGGCACACCAGCTTGTTCCAGTCGCTCGCGAAAGGGACCATCCTCGAGCAGGACGGCGAGCGTGCTGTCGCGTCTGAGACAAGCGAGGTCAAACATCCCTTGCTCAGCCCCTCCCATCGTGGCGGAGTGATTCAGATACAGGGTTCGCACGGTCATGCGATGCCTCGGGAGACGGGAGCAGATGTGGAGGCGAGCCGTTCCGCGGGCGCCGGTTCGCTCAGGTAGGCGCGTTCCACGTCGGCGGACGGGTGCAGGGTCGCCGGCGCATGCTGGCGCTCCCAGACTGCAGCGAATCGCAGGTACTCCGACGAAGCAACCATGAGGGCGTGCGCAAAACCGCGACCGCCGAGTCGAAAGCCGCCGCAAATGACGTAGCACCAGCCAAATCGCAGGAATGGTCGCCAAGCGAGACTCACAACACTCACGCGGTCGCCTCGGGCCTCCATCACATCAGCTTCGAGCGGCGCGTAGTTGGTGTAGCGTGCGACCTGTTGCACAATCGTGAAGCCGCGCCAGTGAATCAGAATGCCAGCGAGCGAAGCGATATGTCCAGGTACGCGGACCTCATCGTGGATGATGAGCGTCGAGTCGTACGCGCTTCGCGTTCGGTTGAAGAGCCTGACAAAGTTTTTGCGCTTTTTCCTGCGTCGCATGCTCGGCAGCAGCACGCCGAGAAAGTCGTCGCGGCGATCGACCGAAAAACCGTTTGCCGGATTGGGTTGCGACGCCAGCGCCGCACGAATGGACGCGGCGAGGCGAGGCGTCACGATCTCATCCGCTTCGAGTATCAGTACCCAGTCGTGTTGCGCGCGTTCGATGCCGAGCGCTCGTTGCCTGATCCAACCGAGCCACGGCTGCTGCACCACGCGCGCGCCCATGTGTGCGGCAATCTCGCGGGTGCGATCGGTGCTGCAGCTGTCCACTACGATGATGTCGTCGACAACATTGCGAAGGCTGCGCAGACAGCGCTCAATGAGCGCCTCCTCATTTCGCGTGAGAATGACGGCCGACACGCGCGTACGCGCGTTGGATACGAGCGACGGCTTCGTCACGTCTGACCCTCCGTCGTCATCGCCATCGACAGCGACAGCCAAAGCATCGCGCCGCCAACGCCGGTGAAAACCGTCGCCCCTACCAGCTGCGCGAGCAGCGCCATCGCGCCGGCGAGATAACCATATCCCTCGGGTCGGCCACGCGTCCCGCGCCACGCGAGGTACGCGGCACTTACCGCACTGCCGAGAAAGAGCAGTCCGCCAACCCAGCCCATGACCAGAAGCACTTCCAGGATTCCGTTGTCGAGATAGAGTCCCTGGTCGGCGAGGCGCGCCGACGCCCGCCCGCGCGCGCCGCCCACCAGAGTGGAACCGAGCCCACTGCCAAGCGGCTGCTCGCCAATGTCGGCCAGTACCGCAGGGATCAGATAGCGGCGGGCACGAAAGCTGTCGTCCAACGACAAGTCACCAATCGTGGTGAGGCGAGAGGCGATGGTGTGGCGAATCGACGCCATTTCTGTTGGCAGCGGCGCAGACGCCGCGAACACCAACGCGATCACCACCGCGGCCACCAGTCCGATGGCGCCGCGTCGAGCCGGTTTGGGGGCCAGCGCAATCAGCAACACGACGCCAATCGCAAACCCCAGCCACGCTGAACGGGCCAACGTCATCAGCAAGAGCAGCAGCCCGGCGGCGAGCGTGGGCCACTTGAGCTTGGTGCGTAACGCCAACACGATCAACAACGACACCGTGAGAAATTGTGCGAGCGGTCCCGGCGCGTTCATCGTGCTGAAGACGCGCACACGCAATGGCATCGGCTGTCCGATAGAATCCATCCGGCTGTTGATCATCCACACGCGATCCCACTCAGCCGGCATCACGAATTGGGCCACCCCGTACAGCCCCATGATCACGATCCCCAGCAGCAGCGTACGCGAGATCGCCCGATGATAGGCGTCGCGATGCTCTGGATGAATGGCCACATGCAAGCCGAGCAGCAGCGGCGCCATCCACGTGATTGCCGCATACAGCACGAGCGACGGTGGCGTGAGAAAGACGCCCACGAGCACAGCGGCCAGCAAACTCACGAATCCCACCATGAAGGGCAGCGCCACCACGCGCGCCAAACGAGGAGCGTGGTAGATCGCATCGAGCGCGCACAACCCGCACACCAGCAACGGTGCAAGCAGGATCGGGCTCTGCTGATTAAACCCATTCTGCGCATCAACAACGCGGCGCACGAACGGAGCCAGCATCCAGAGCCACAGGACAAACGACAGGTATCGTCCGGGATCGGTGAAGAGCAGCCACGCGCCGAATACCGTCGCCATTGCCGGAAAGGCGTAGGTCAACACGGCCGAGTTGTGCAGCAGCAGCGGCAACGCCGTCGCCGCAACGATCAGCAGGAACGCGGTCGCCGTGAGCGCAGACGTCGGCACCCGAAGTCCGCCGTCTGGTCGCGGGGCGCGCGGCATCGCGGGACGCGCCGCAGCCGATGTGATCGTCGGGGTCACGAGCATCTCAGTACGCGCCATCCATGCGAAGCACCACCGGAACGGTCCGCGCAAGGATCACGAAGTCACGCCAGATCGTCCACCCGGTGACGTACGCGGCTTCAAGAGCGATCACTTCATCGAAAGACGTAATGCTGTTGCGACCGTTGACCTGCCATGGCCCCGTGATGCCAGGTTTGACGTCGAAGCGCAGAAACGAACTGTCGCCGTACCTCGCCACTTCCCGCGGCAGCGAAGGACGGGGCCCAACAAGCGACATCGAACCATCGAGCACATTCAGCAGCTGCGGCAGCTCGTCCAGGCTCGAGCGCCGCAGAAAGCGTCCGACGCGCGTCACTCGCGGGTCGCGCACGAGCTTGAAGAGCCGCTCGTCCCCGTACACGCTCTCCTGCTGCAAGGCATCCAATTGATCCTCGGCGTCGACGCACATCGTGCGAAACTTGATGATGCGAAACAGTTTCCCACCGTAGCCGACGCGTTCCTGCCAGAAGAGCGCCGGCCCCGGCGACGTCAACCGTACGACGAGCGCGGTGACCAGCATGATCGGCGACGCGATAATCAGCAGCATCGTTGCCGCAACGAGGTCGAACGCCCGCTTGAGCACCACGTCACGACCGCGGATTCCCGGCTGCGTCAGTTCTACGATCGGTGTTCGATCGTAGGAGCGTATCGTCGGCCCGTGCTTGGCCACCCGGAAGGCGCGCGACATGGAGATCACCCGACAGCCAGCCGCTTCCGACGTTCCAAGGATGTGCAGCAACTCGGCGTCGGAGAACTGGCTGCAGAGCACGATGGTATCAACATCGTGGTCGTGGATTGTTGACTGCAACAGGTCGTCGAGCGGACCGAAATCGTGCGACATGTCGCGTGACGTCACTCGCGATACGTCGAGCTGCGCGACGGAAACCACCGCGTGGCGTCCCTTCAATGGGCCGCGCTGCATCGCGGATTTGATGTCCTGCGTTTGCCCGACGAACAACCCGCGCGCCGGCTCGAACACGCTCGACAGAGACGACAATACACGCGAGCGCGCGCCGATCAGTCTCTCGACCCAGACTGTGGACGCGAACAGTGCAACCGTCGGCAGATACGATGTGAAGAGAGTGCGCCAGTCCTGCCAGAGCATCGACCAGTACAACACGAGCAGGCCAAGCGCGACTCCAGAAAGCAATCGGCCAAAATCAGTCGCCGCGTCGCCTTCCTCGTACGCCTTCATCAGGAAGAGCCCACTGAAGATGGCGATGATGTGCTGCGCCACAATGGAGAACGTGCTCGCGCCCGGGTCGTTCGAGCGCACGACCGATCCCCATCCGTTTGTCGGGTCGATGACAAGCATCATGAAGAGCGCGAATCCGACCGCCGCCGCGTCAAGCAGGCACAGCCTCGCAAGCTGAGCCAGTTGTCGACGTGCGTGCAGACGTCGGTTCGTGCGAGCCGCAGCCTGCAGGTCCCCTCTAGGCCAAGGCGCCGTAGAATCGGTCCACTCGAGATCCGACCTGGGGAACGTGACGGTCATACGCTCGACATGGAATAGGCGTGATATTGCTGTAGCGTGCCGTAGCCTTCGTTGGGCTGGAACTCCGCGCCATTGAGCACCGTCCCCAGCACGTGCGCACCCGCACGTTGCAGCTGGTCCAGCGCCACGTCGATCGCAGCAAGCGAGGTCTGACCCGCGCGCGTCACAAGCAGGACACCATCGGTGAGCGGGGCGATCGCCGCAGCGTCGGCCACAATGTTGATCGGCGGCGTATCGATCAACACGACATCGTAGTGCGACGCCTGGCGCAGCACCGTGCGCACCGCTTCAACGATCTGAGGCACACCCGCTGCATGAGTGATGTTGCCAGCGCCGATCGCGTCCGCGCGACCGCCAGCCGGGAGCGACACTGACACAATGCATTCGGCCAGCGTCGCGTCACCCTGCAGCACGTCTACGAGACCACGCCTGTCACGCAGCTCGAGCGCGCGCGTCATTCCGGCGCAGCGAAGATCCGCATCAACGATGAGCACGCGCCGCCGCTGTCCGGCCGCCACAGCTGCCAGGTGTAGCACAGTCGTAGTCTTCCCATCGCCCGGAAGCGGACTGGTAGTCAAAATGCTGCGCAGCGTTCGCCCCACGCTCCACTCGGCGTTCATGTACAGCCGCACGAACGCTTCAGCCGCTGCCAAGTCGGCGATCTTTGTTGTACGCGGCTTCCCGTTGGTGAGCTGCAACGCAGCGGGCGGTGTGCCGAGCGCCTCTCCCTGTCGAGCGCCGTCCACACGCGGCGCAGCGGAGAAGTTGGGAATAAGCCCGAGCACGGGGATATCCGAGATTGCCTGCAGGTCGCGACGCGAACGTACCATGGAAACACGCTTCTCGCGCGTGAACCCCGTTGCGGCACCAGCGAGTATACCGGTGAGCAGGCCAGCCATCAGCAGCAGCGGCGTTTTCGGCCACGATGGCTTTGACGGAAGCACCGCCATATCCACAACACGCACGCTGGCGTCCTGCACCGCTTCCGTGATCTGCGCTTCTTTGAGGCGCGTCTGGAGCAGGCTCACCATTTCCTCGTACACGCGCGGCGCGCGCTCAAGGCGAGCGTACTCCACCTGCTGAGTTGGAATGTCCCGCATGCGCGAGGTGTAGCCCGCGAGTGATGCATCGGTCGCCGACAACTGTGCCGTCAGACCACGCAGGTACGTCGACGTGAGACCTTGCAGCTGGCCTTCCACCACGCGAATGCGCTCCGAGAGCGTCACGACGTCTGGATCTTCCGTCGTGCGACGCATCAGCAGCGCTGAGCGCTGATCGTCGAGTGATGAGAGTGAGCGCAGAAGCTCCGACGCCGCCTGGTTGCGCAGCAGCGTGGGAAATCCGATCAGCTCACGATACGGCGACGCGTCGTTCGCGGAGGTGCGCGCTGCCTCCATTCGCACGCGCGACATGGCTTGCGCCAGCGCCGTCCGTTCAGCTTCGAGTTCGTTGCGCGTTGCTTGCAGCAGCGCTCTCTGGTTCACCTGCGTCATCGCTTCCGCCTCGGGAGCGACAATCTTGTTGGCATTGCGGAAGGCCAGTAGACGCTCTTCGGCCTCGGCGAGTTGCGGGGTCAACGTATCGAGTTGTGCCTGGATGAAGTCGGCGGTACTGGTCGCCTCTTCGCGCTGTATTGACTGCCGTCGACCGATGAACGAAGCGGTCCAGAGGTTGAGCACGTCGCGCGCGAGCGTCGGGTCCTCAGACGCGTATCGCAACGCGATGACGTTTGCCTGTAAGCCAGCTCGCCGGATGTCCACGTTTTTGAGCAGTTGTTCGATCGCCGCCTCGCGCGACTTCAACTGCAACGTGATGATGCCCGGATACTCGTCTGCTGTAGCGAGCACAAAGCGCACGCCGTGCACCGTGACCGGAACACCTGGTGTGACCCGCTGCGTGGTCCCTTCAATCGTGTAGTTTGCGTCCTTGCCTCGCACGAGCCGAAGCTCTTCGACACTCGATGGCGCCACTTGGCGCAGTGAGGCAAACACGTTCGCACGCGGCGTGCGGCGTGGTTGAGTCATCTCGACCGCGAGGGCGAGCGAGTCCACGACATCAGCGGCGATGGTTCGGCTGCGCAGTACCTCGATCTCCGTGAAGATCTCGTCGCGCGCGGCTTGTTCGGCGTAGATCGACGGGAGCGTACTCGGTCGTACGTCTATGCGCACGGTGGAGTTCGCCTCGTAACGCGGAGTCGCCGTCCGAGCATAGGCCAACGCGATCAGCATGCCGATCACCGCACCTGCGGCCACGCCTCGCCAATGTCGGCGGGCTGCATCGAAGATCAATCCAACATCCACAACATCGCGTGGCATCTGGGCGATCCTCAGCGAGCGGTGACTGCGAAAATAATGGCACCCGCCACACTCGCGGCGACGGAGGCGACGATCGGTGTATTCCGGGCAAACCAGCTGCGCTGTGGTACGAAGAGCTGATCGCCGGAGCGCAGGCGGGCCTCATTACCGGGCGGCGCGTCGGTGAGCGCGAGCCACATCGACTCGCCGCCGCGATCAAGGCGCACCCGGTCCGTGCGGCCGTCCGAACTCGGACCACCTGCTAGCGCGAGTATGTCGCGCAAACCCATCGTGGGGTCGGCGGTGTACAGGCCCGGCGACCGCACTTCGCCGACCACGCGTACGCGACGAAGCAGCGTCACCTCAACTGACGGATTACGCAGAAATCGCGCGTACTCGGCAACGAGCAATCGCTCGAGCGAATCGGAAGGAATATCGACGACTCGCAGCGCGCCGAGTCGCGGCAATGTTGCCGTGCCTCCCGCGTCAACCGGGAAGTCGCCTGACATGTCCGGCTCGCGCCAGATGCGAACACGCAGGATGTCGCCCGGGTGCGCGTTGTCTGGTGCGACCGCACCGATTGTCTCGCGGCGAACGCCCACATCGGTATCGCTCGCTCGTTGCGCCGCAACAGGCGACGAGGCGAACACGCTCAGTGCAACAAAACAGAGCACGGTAATGGTACAGTTTCGCATGTCACGACTCTCCTTAAGCGGTACGTGACGTGCCCGAATGGCGTACGAGTTGCGGGCCTCAGGCGGCACACCGTCACGAGGAGATGGCGGCCATTGGGAGTGCAGCTACCTCTGCGTACAGGCTACGACACCTATCGCGAAAGGGACATTCTCCGTTCGGGCGGTATTGCCTTCTCTCTGTGGACGGTGCTCAACTGGTGCCGTGCGTCGCGGAGTTGTCGTGCTGTGCGTCACGACACACGGGGGTCGACCTGCTGCGTCTCCGCCAGCGACAACAACTTCGAGTTGATAGTCCTTTCGTTCTCTCGTGACTTGTGAAGGGCCAGCATGCGCCGCTGCTCCGCCGCAAACCCAGTCTTAGCACGCCCGCGTGGTGGCCGGTTTTGCGGTGTACCCGCTCCTCACATGCACACTGCGGCGTGCCCGTCAGAAAAACTCGTCGAGCGCGAGATGGAAACGGAGCTTCAGCTCGTCGACCTCGTTGATTCCGTACTGCGTGAACACACGAGCCTGCAGCGTCTCACCAAACTCGGCGAGACAATCGTACAACACCGCGAGATCCTGATACCGGTCGGCAATGCCCACGCGCCCGGCATCGAGGCAGCCGGTGACGTCGAATGTGCCATTCGCTGCACGGTCCGAGAGCAGCACGTTGTCAAGCGAGAAATCGCCGTGCGTGACCACCGCATCCACGTGTCGCGGGAGCAGCGCAATCACTGAATCCCACACCTGTTGCGCCGTCCATCCGTGGTGCATGTCACCAAAATCGTCAACATCAACTGCACCCGCCTCGAGTCGTGCGCGCGCGTGCACAAGTTTACGATGATGATCGTTGATGAAGGGACAGCGCTTCACGGGAATTGCGTGCACACGCTGCAGGAATGCGACTAACGCATCGACCACCGCGTGTTGCACGTCGGGGCTGTTCGCGGACGCCTCGAGCAGCTGATACGCAGTGCGCCCCGGCAGCGCATCCATCAGCAGCCATGTCTCGTCCTCGAGTGAACTCGCATCGACGCGGTGTTGAACGATTGCGGATGTCTCGTCACGATCTGACCGGTCAGACGCGGTCGATGCGATCACCAGCCGCACCGCTGGCACTGCAACGTGCGCGCCAAGCCAACGCAACTTCACCGCCTCGTCGAACACTTCTGTGGCAACCGAACCGCGGCCGTGCTTCAGATACAAATCGCGTGACGCTGCGTCCGCGTTGCCGCGGGTATCCGCATCCGGGCGCGCGATACGATACACCGCAGCCCCAGCCTCCCCCACGAGGTTGCGCGACCAGCGACACCCGTCTACCCATGGGGCGATGCTCGAGGGTACGTGCACCGGTGAAATCGGGCGCTCTCGCGCATCATCGCGGTGGTCGGACATGTCGAAGAGAACTCATCAAAGAGAATGGTGAGTGTCGAAGAACGGCTGCCCTTATCGCGCGCCCAACGCGTTATGACTCGGAGTTCGCCTTCGTCGCAAGCGTGCGTTTGCGCTCGGCGGTATAGTGCCACCACGGGAGCGCGGGCGCGCCCTCCATGAAGCGCACCGCTGAGAGGAACACGTCGAGCACGCACGGGTCGTGGCGCACTCCTGTCGTGGCGCAGAGCGCGTCGAAGAGCGCGTACGGATCACGTCCGGGCAAGTCGCTGGGCTGTGACACTCCGATGCCGCGCAGGTCGCCGGCGATGGACGGCCCGACGTTTGGGATGTCCTCGAGCTGAACGCAGGTCTCACGCGTGCGCGATGCCTTGGATGCCGGTCTGGCGGACCGTTTGGCCGCGCGGCTCATGGAGCGCCCACCTCCGCCAGGGCGTAGTCACCGCGCATCCGGCCACGCCTCACGCGCTTCGGCAATGCTGCGGTAGCCGTAGTCGACAAACTCCAGCACGCCTGTGGTCTCATTCTGCCGAGCAATGCAGTACACCACCGGCAGCGGAGCGCCCGCGCCGTCGTGGAGAACGATTGCACTCTCGTCGCCCTCGAAGGCGTCGACGGCCACGATAAACGCGGCCCGCTCGGATTTTGTAGTCGTCATTGGAACCTCGGGGGAGATATGATTCACGCCACCGCAGCAGCAAACGCCTGAAACAGATCGCCCGGCAGCGCATGCTGCAACCGCCACGTGATCGCCATCGGCTGTTCGCCCACATGACTCACGTACGTTGCGGGCCCGAGAAAGTGAAACGCACGATCATCCGCGTTGAGTCGCGAAAACAGGCGAATGCCACTGCTGCGTGCAACGTGCGCACGATATTGCGCCCCGTTGGACTCGACTCGCGCGTGATGGAGTGAATCTGCAAGTAACTCAGTTCGCGACCAGTCAGATCGTTACGGCACTACCCAGCCGCGCGCAGTACACTAAACTCACGAAACAGCGCTATCGGCAGTGGTACATCCAATCTCCACCTGATATTCATTGGCCGGTCGCCCGTGACATCATCCGGAGACTCGATGCACACCGGTCCACACGCGGTGTACGCCGAGCCCTTGTTGGAGCGCACGAAGAGCTGGAATTGCCACCCGTTGGTATCGCTCTCCAGATAGCGCTTGCCGGCGTTTGTATCCGGCCCTGCACTGTTCTGCGTTTGCCAATGAAAGTGTGTCTCGCTCTCCGCCCAGTCGTGGTAGGCGATCCGATCGTGGTAGCCGTCGCTCTTGTCGAGGGTAACGAACAACAGTTCCGACTTGCGATCCTTGAGCGGTAGCACGCCAGCCTGAAACGGCGTGATTTTGGTGGCCGAACGCCAGCCAACAGCGGTGAGGATCTCGCGTATTTGATAGCTACCGTGCAACGCGATCGGCGCGAACTCGAGTCCGGGCACTGATCGGCCGGCAAGTCGACTCTGGGATTCAAGTATCTCCGTCAGCGCCCCAAGCTCGACCAAACATTCGGGTTCAGCAGCGAGCGTCTGCACGTACGATTCAAACGACTGCGCTGGCGAGGGCGACATCTGATAAGTAAGCATCTGAGCGCGCACGCCCTCGTCCACGGACGATGCGCGATACCCAGCCCCTTGCTCTGCCACTCTGCGCATCACACTAAGCTGTTCAGGGTCGTTCACATGTAGTAGGTAGCGCATGGAACGAGACAACTCCAACTCCCCGTCTCCATCAGTGCGCGCATCGAGCAGCCCGGCCTCTCTGCGCAGCGCGGTCCAACCACTCGGTGTGGCGTTGCGGAAGACCTCGTCGAGTTCGACCTTCTGATCGTGGAGAAATTCGCCAAGCGAGAACTGTCGAGTGCCGCGAAGTGAAGCGTACGCCTGCACCTCACTCTTCAGCCGCTTCCAGCTCTGCTGCACCGCCGCCTGCAGACTACTGAGGACACGTTCTCGAGCCTGCGACTCTAAGTGGATGTGGCAGCCGCTCGGCAGCGTGCTAAATCCGTGCTTCACTGAGTCCAGCAGCTCGCGCTTGTTGAGCCCCGTAATTGACGACAGCAGGCGATCAAACCTGAAGTCCGCGCGGTGCTGCCCCACGAAGTCGAGCACGAGACAACTGCTCTTGTTAGGCGCGAGCCGCAGGCCTCGGCCCAGCTGTTGCTGGAAGAGCAAGGGGCTCTGCGTGGGACGCAAAAAGAGCAGCGTGTCAACAACCGGCAAGTCGAAGCCTTCGTTGTATAGATCGACGGTAACAATGGCGCAGATCTCGCCACGGGCCAGTTGCTGCGGTGCTGCGCGCCTCTCCTCATCCGAGCTCTCACCTGTCAGACTGACAGTCTTGAGACCCGCAGCGGTGAAGCGTTCCTGCATGAAGCGCGCGTGCGCCACCGAGACGCAGAACACAATCGCCCGCGACTTTGCCGCGTTTCCGGTGAGGCGCTGCCATTCGTCGACCACCATGCGGGCACGCACCTGATTGCCAGTTACGAGCTTATCCACGGCTGCGACTTCGCCGGTAGCTCCCCAGGGTACACCTGAGAAGTCGGTGTCGTCGTTGCAGCCGAAGTACTCGAATGGAGTGAGCAACTGCAGGTCGAGCGCGTGCCACAAACGTAGCTCAGCGGCTGGTGAGCCATCGGGGCGCATGTTGAAGTACGGATGCAGCGGCTTGCCGTCCGTGCGTTCCGGCGTTGCCGTGAGTCCGAGAAGCGTCGCAGGCTGGACGGAAGTTGCAAAGGCATCGAGCTGCGGCGCGGCCATGCGATGACACTCGTCGATCACCACCGTGTGCCAGTAGTCAGTGCCTTTGGTCGTCATCAGGTCACGCGACGTGATACTCTGGATTGTGGCGAACAGGTGGTCGTATTGCGACGGCGAGGCGCCTCCGCTCAGCAGATCGCCAAAGCTGTGGTCGCGCAGTACCGCCCGATACGTATGCATGGCCTGACGTAGGATCTCTTCGCGATGCGCCACGTACAGCAACCTCGGCCTTGCGCCACCCGCGTCCGTGACCGTTCGCCGATAGTCGAGCGCGGACATCACCGTCTTGCCCGTTCCCGTCGCAGCAACAAGCAGGTTGCGATGGCGACCGTGTTCACGTTCGTGCGTCAGCTGATCTAGAATGTCCGCCTGATATCGTTTAGCGGTGATATCAAAGAACTGCGTCGCATCTGGTTGACCAGTACCGGTCTCTCGTTTGAGAGCGATTTGCAGCGACGTTCTGCTGGACTCGCTGTTTGGATCGTACGCCTGAAACTCATCGTCCGCCCACAGCGTGTCGAAGTGCGCTCTGGCGCGTGTGTAGAGTGCTTCCTGGCCATGCTCGGTGAACTTGACCGTCCATTCGAGCCCACCGAGAAGAGCAGCGCCCGAAAGATTAGCGCTTCCCACGTACGCCGAGCCGAAGCCACTGCGCCGGTGAAAGAGCCAAGCCTTCGCGTGCAGCCGCGTGCGACGTCCGTCGAGAGACACTTTCACGGTGCACCCGTTCAGCGCCGCGAGTTGGTCGAGCGCTTCAATCTGCGTGGCACCGGTGTACGTGGTCGTCAGTACACGAACCTTGGTGCGCCCCTTCCCCTGCGCATCGCCGGCCGTCACGGTCTTCAGCACATCGATCAGTTTGCGCACCCCGCTCACCGTGATGAAGCTGACGAGAATGTCGATTTGGTCGCAAGCGGAGGCCTCGGTGCGCAGTTCGTGCAGCAGCGACGGTGACGATTTAGCTGCGGTGAAGAGCCATGGTTCAGCGAGACCGGTGAGGGGGAGCGCTGGCGCTTTCTGGCCGGCGGTGTGAACTGCGCGGAGACGTGTGGCCGGTACGCTCAACGTGTCGATGCGTTCGGGATCGGCCGCAAGTCGCGTGCGCAGTTCCACCAGTAGCGCATTGATTAGATCAAGTTGTGCGTCGAGATCGGACTTGTGGCGCGATTGATTGTCCTCAAGCACTCGGCCCAGCGCTTGCGAAACCAAATGCGCGAGC
Source organism: Gemmatimonadaceae bacterium (assembly GCA_051859245.1). GTDB lineage: Bacteria > Gemmatimonadota > Gemmatimonadetes > Gemmatimonadales > Gemmatimonadaceae > JAABRT01. Next base: position 245,441 of record JBHYGA010000005.1, on the reverse strand, counting down.
AGCGGTGTGGCCTGCTCGGCTGATAGCGCGTCGAGGGTACTGCTTCCGACGGGGAGCTGCTCGATCCGCCGACGGAGGGCGTCGGTGAGTAGCTGATCGTAAAGGCCGAGGGGCAGGGACATGCTGGCGGTGAAGGAGACGAGTCAAGATGGAGACTGAGCACCTCGATGACCAGGCGTTGAATCGCTCCGGGTTTGCAGGAGACCCCAAAGCGTGAGAGCTTGGAGTCGTAAGCAAGCGACCACGGTTTTCTCCGGAAGTGTGTGGTCGGGCCGTCCGGATGGTGAATGAGCATGCGAAGGACCAACGGTCGCAGTGGGCCGCCATCACATCTATCGCGTCGAAGATGGTATTACGAACCAAAGGCGCGGATCGCGCACAATCCGAAACAGCAGCCTCGCTCCTACTCTTCCGCCAACTGCTTCAAACGGCTGAGCGCGCGCGGCCACATCTGCTCGAACATTGACGCGTGATCATCCGTGACATCGATGTCCACCTGCACTTCTGTCGCGCCGTCCCGCTCGCGGAACGTGTAGTTCTCGTACGCCGGCGCCCACTCTCGGGCGAGCTCGCTGGTGGTGTCCTCGATGCCATCCTGCACCACGCCGAGGTGTTCGACGGAGATGAACTCGTAGAGGCGATTCTCCGCAATCCGGCTCACCATGCCACCCTCAGTTCCCGTGGTCGGATCCGGTCCGAGGAAGAGGATCTTTGATCCCTCGCTCCAGTCGCCGCGGTAGAACGACCCTGGGTTGAATGCGCTCGTCCAGTCCCGATATGGCGCGTCGTCGAGCATGGTGTGCCAGACTTTCTTGCGTGGCGCGTTGATGGTGGTGGAGAAGCGCAGCGTCTTCATGTGGATCGCCTCCTGGGGTGAACGCGGACGGTTGTTGCTCGGAGTGATTTATGGTCGATTGGCAGATCGCTGGATCGACGAATCGCCCGCCTGCGAACAGCCGCGTTAGCGGCCCGTCATCCCGCGCGCGGCAGCGGCTTCAAGCGCGCAATCTGCCTCGCCTCGTTGGAGCGAAGGGCGTGCCACAGATCCCAGTCTTGCTGCAGGCCAAGCCAGAAATCCGCGCTCATGCCGGTGACCTGAGCGAGCCGAAGAGCAGTATCCGGCGTCACGCTCCGCTTGGCGTTGATGACCTCGTTCAAGCGCGGAAACGATACGCCGAGCCGAATCGCGAACGCCGACTGCGAGATCCCGAGCGGCTTGAGGAACTCCTCCAGCAACATCTCGCCCGGATGTGTTGGCGGCCGGTGCGTCGGGAGTCGACGTTGAACCAGCGGAGCGATCGCGGTTGCCTTAGTGGTAGTCCGTGACTTCGACGTCGTCGGCATAGCCCTCCTCCCACCGGAAGCAGATCCGGTATTGATCGTTGATGCGAATACTGTGTTGCCCGCGGCGCGTCCGCACCCCTTAGCGACCGGCCGCTCCGGTAAGCCACAAGTACGCCGCCGGGAACTCCCGTCGCCAGAACCACTCCTCGTGCCTGCCATCGGCCGCGACACGCGCGACGACCTCGCTGCCGGTGCGTAATCCGGCGTTGTTGAGCGCCGTGACAATGGCTGTCTGGTCGTTCTCTGGTTCTCGATTGCGTCCCTCTTGCGAGCCCACCACGAAGTAGAACCGCGCGCGCGACCCTCCTGCGCTCGTGCGTTGCACCAACGCCATGATCGAATCGCGCGCGATCCAGCATGCGCACGAGAAGACGCCGGCGTTGCCGAACACGTCGGGGCGCGTGAGCGACGCGTACAACGCAATCAGACCGCCCATACTCGATCCGGCGATGGTGGTGCTGCGTGCATCAGAGTGCGTGCGATACCGTGCATCGATGTACGGCTTGAGCGTGCGCGCGAGGAAATCCACGAACGCGTCTCCCTCGCCGCCTCCCAGTCGGGGCGACGCATTCTTCCACGGATTGTATTCGCTCAATCGCAGCGCGCCCCCGTTGTCGACGGCAACTACGATGGCACCGGCAGCGCCACGCGCCGCGAGCGAATCGATCGTTTCGTCAACTCCCCATTCGCCGGAGAAACTCGTGGCCGCGTCGAAAACGTTCTGCCCATCCTGCAGGTACACCACGGGATAGCGCTGCGTACCGCGATCATACCCTGGCGGCAGGTAGATCCACACGCGGCGCGTGCGACCGAGACCGGGCATGGCGAAGCTGTCGCTCAGAATACGCACAGACGGGCGCGCAGTGGAACGCGTGCGCGTGTTGCGGCCGTCGGAGGATTTCCACGCAGCGATGCTCGTGGTATACGTCGTGTCGCCTGCTTGAGGAATGACGACGGATCGATTTGGAATATCGGAGCCGTCAATCGTCGTCTCCACCGAGGTCCAACTTCCTCGCGTGAACTTGAACGCGATTGGTCCACGAATGGACGCTGGCAACGTGAGCGTGAGCGCGCCATCGGCAGTGGCGCGGAGCGCCCACGCGGTGTCACCCGGATTCCACCGGTTGAAGTCACCGGCAATGAAGACGATGGCTCCCGGTGGTGTGCCTGGTGGAAGCTGGCTCACGCGCACGGTGAGTTGGGCGGTGGCGATAGTGGGCGTCGCGATAACGCTGATCACCAGGGCGGCCACCCATGCGAAAGCACGTCGAATGGCTTGCATACGCTGCATCGTACTCGACTGTGGATTGAATGTCGAATGGCGCGGGTTGGGGGGCGCTGCGCTGTGCACATGTTCCAGTGATTGAACCCGCGCGCCAGGGACCTTGCTGTCGATCAGGATGTGGGCACCGTGACCGCCACCAAATGCATTCTGTTGCAGGTTGAGTTTGCGTTCCCTGCCCCTGCGAGGAGAGTGTAACCGTGGCGTTGCTCGCTTTCTTGCGCGACCCACTCGGCGCGCTGGTCGCCGCCGCTGCGACCGGTGATGCGCCGCGCCTCCAACTCGGCCCGGCGCGGGTGAGGCTCCTCGCGCATCCTGACGCGGTGCGCGAAGTACTTGTGTCCCGCCAGCGCGATTTCCGTGGACTCGCGTTCGAGGCGGTGCGACGCATTACCGGCGATGGAGTGTTGCAAGCGCAGGGCGACGCACATCGTCGGCAACGGCGCGTACTGCAGCCGGCCTTTCATCGCGAGCGCCTCGCGCGTTATGGCGACGTGATGTCAGCGCACGCGCTCCGCTGGGTCAATGCACGCCACGACGGCGAGCTGCTGCCGCTGCGCGAATCGATGGTGGCGCTTACGCTGTCGATTGTAGGGGAGGCACTGTTTGGTGATGCCGACGCTGCCGCAGTGGACGACGTGCGGGCCTACCTCGACGCCGGGCTGGCGCTCTACGGGCCGCTCACGCTGCCGGTGGCCCGCTGGCTCGAGCACCTCCCGCTCCCCGCTGCTCGCCGATTTGTGGCCCACCGAGACCGTCTCGATGCGCGCATTGTATCGCTCATTGACCAGGCGCGCGCAGCCCGCGCCGGCGGCGTTTCGCGGGATGACCTGCTGGCCATGCTGCTCGCGGCGCGCGATGCGGCAGGTGATGCGACCCAAGACGCGCAACGCGATACACCGAGCGCGTCGCGACCCCTGAGCGATCGCTGGGTGCGCGATGAAATCATGACGCTCGTACTCGCGGGTCACGAGACCACGGCAAGCGCACTCACATGGGCCTGGCGACTGCTGGCCGAACACCCCGAGGCGGAAGCGCGGCTGCACGAAGAGGTGGATGCGTTAGGTGGGCGCCCACCTACGCTCGAAGATCTGCCACGGCTGTCATATACACGCGCGCTGTTCGACGAAACATTGCGCCTCTGGCCCACCATTCCCTTCGTGTTTCGACGGTCGAACACCGAGGTGCAATTGGGCGATGCCGCCCCCGGGTTGACGCTGCGGCGCGGCGAGATCGTGGTGCTGAGCCCGTGGGTAACACAGCGCGACGCGCGCTGGTGGGACACGCCCGAGGTCTTTCGCCCCGAGCGCTGGTTGATCGAGTCCGAGATCGCTGCCCGACCGCGCTTCGCGTGGTTCCCCTTCGGTGGTGGCGCCCGCGTGTGTATCGGCGAGCACTTTGCGACCTGGGAAGCGGTGTTGATTCTCGCGACGACCGCGCAGCGTTGGCGACTCCGCCTCTCCCCGGATGCTCCGGGGCACGGCGATGCACGCCCGGACCTCACCGCGCCCACGCGTCCACCGGAACGTTGGCGTATGCGCATGGAGGCGCGGTAATCGAGGCAACGCATGCGCCACAAGGTGTTGCTCGCTTCTCTATCGAGTCCGATGTGAAGGTCTTCTTTGCGGACCCTCATAGTCCGTGGCAACGCGGCACCAACGAGAATACGAAGGGGCTGCTGCGACAATATTTTCCCAAGAGCACCGACTTGTCTCGATGGAGTGAGCAAGAGATGCAAGCCGTCGCACTGGCCTTGAATAACCGACCACGCAAGACGTTAGGATGGAAGACGCCGGCAGAAACGCTGAACGACGTAGCATGAGTCGCGCCGGCAACTTCTGGGACAACGCAGTGGCTGAGAGTTTCTTCTCCACACTCAAGATCGACGCGTCAACCGGCGACACTATGACACGCGTGATGCGGCACGCGCGGACATCTTCGACTTCATCGAACGCTTCTACAACACGACGCGGCGGCACTCCAAGCTCGGGTATCTCAGCCCGCTCGACTTCGAGCGGACACGCGCGGTAGCTTAACTCACTGTCTACGAACGTGGGGCATCTCAATTCTGGCGGGGCGAAAAACAGCGACACTACATGATCGAGTACAGCGCCGGAAGCTTTTTGCGCACAACGCGCTCGACTGACGGCATTCGGCGCGCGAGCAAAGCATCGGCTCAGCTATTGGGAAAGCGTCAACAAGTCTGCTTCGATCGCAGTAAGCAGATTGGCCTGAACTAGAACGAATCGACTAGTTTCAAGTGTATCAGGTGATCCGGTGCCGGCGTAGCGACGAAAGGTTGTCCCAGTCTTTCGTCGCTTCGACGCGGCCTTGCCTGCGTTGCCATGATCCAAGTCGTGCTGAAGATCAGTTCTCAAAATATTCACATCAGTGAATGAGTCTGGCATCTTTCCCTCGAGCCGAGCGCCGACTCCTTCCTTAAAAACAAAATAGAGGTCGTCGATTAGAGCACGATAGGTATCGAGATCCTTTATTGGCTTTCGAAGCCGGACTAGTGCCTGCGTCGTCTTGTTTGTTGACTTGAACAAGTCATGGCCATGCTTTGCTGCATACCCGCTGTTCAAGCGACCTATCTGCTTCGCGATCGCCTCCCCAAGATCCGCTACTCGCAGCTCAATCCCACTTGTGGCCACTGCCATTGGACCGAAGGCATCTGCGATTGAGCGATCGAAAAGGAATGCCTTACGAAGCAATATCTCGTTCCGAGTTCTTGCACCTGTCTTCAAGTTCGCACTAACAGTCCTCTGAAATCGAATGTAGTCAAGGTCCGTTGCTGCCTGACCAAGCTCCACCTGCCGACTCAGTTCTTCAAGAAACGATCGAATGAACTTTGCGAACTTTCTCTCCAGTCCTTGCTGCCTTCTTGTTGCAACTAGCTGGCACGCGAGTGTAATGACCGATTGAACAATGGTGCGATTCTTGAGGCCAGCCTCTACTCGAGGAAAGGCAACAGCCAGGAACTCCATGGCTTTGCTAATGCGCTTCGCTACAGCTGATGTAGCAACGAATGAGTCGTTTGCGTCGAACACGCTCTTGACGTCATCGAAGCGTAAGCCTGCATCTATCCCCTCAATCTCAAGCGTCGCAACCTTGCTCATCACGTCAAAGAAAGACAGCCGCGAGTCCACCAGTGCTGTTCGAGTTTTGATGAACTTGTGATCGCTTACTCGACGACAGAAGTCTCGCAAGCGGCTATGCACAGCATTCAGCTTTTCACTGCTTGTGAGCGGCAGGCCCGCTTGAAGCCGCTGAAAGAACTGTTTCAGCTCGTTGTCAGTTGCGTCTTGGATTTCGTCGTAGTCAATCTCGAAATCATCAAAAGCATCAGCGTATTTTGGCGGAAGCTCGCTGTAAAACGGACCTCCGAAAACCCGTGCAGAGTCCTCTGAAAGTGGGAGTTCGTTTCCAAAGAACTCGTATATCGCACTGAGCCGTTGCTGCCCGTCAACCACCTCATATGAATCGGCAGACGTGACCACGAAGTAAAGCTTCGGGAGACGCCATCCGCGAAGGATGCTGTCAATGAGCTGCTGCTTCTTGACGAGATCCCAGACTTCTCCTCGTTGCCAGTCTGGTATTTCGTATCGATTGCGCCGCTTGTAGATCTTGTCGAGCGCGCGCCGTCCTGGCGTGATATTCATTCGATGCTGGGCTGGTGCAGGTGGTGGGGAGTCCTCAGGTGGAGCCGAGACCGCTGGCGTCCGTAATCGCACATGCAGTCGTGTTACTTAGCAGCAACCTCAAACCTTCAAACTGTCCCCTTCGGAGTTGGACGACGGGCGACCTTGAGCCGAATTAGCTCGGTTTCATAGATTCTGATCACGAAGTCTGCATGTTCCTTCAAACGGGAGGAGAAAGTGCGACCTCGATGTTCTGGCGGTGAGCCGTTAATGAACTCGACGGCGGCGATCAGCTTGTTGCGCTTCTTCATGTGACGTATAGAAGGAATGCTGTCGGCGTCTCCCGACACGACCACCGCTACGTCGTAGTTTTCCTGCAGCGCTACCATATCTACCGCAAGCGATGTATCGAGCCCCTTTTCTTCCACCCATTTGTGCAAGAAGTTGACCTTCCAGTGACCATGTTCTAGCACGTCGATTAGGTCGGTACTGATTCGAACCCCTTGATGAAAGCGTCGCATACCATCAAGAATTTCACGCTTCTTCTTGTACCACGCGTCGAAGTCGTTGAAGCAGGCATTCCACGCATTGTCTTCGAGCACTGTGCCCGCCACTCCAGGGCTTGATTTGCCAACCAATGCCATCCATGCGTTACGAATGTCTTTATCCTTGGTGAAAGCATTTCGAAGGGCGGTTTGAGACTGCGGCAGCGATAGGTCCCAGTCATCGATTGAACCCACCGCGTACCAATAGACACGTCGTAGCGCGGCACCCATAGCTCCTGTACTGTGCGTGCTCTTCTGAAGTGTCAGGTTGGCCTCACGGAAGAGATGACCGTACAGTGCTTCATAATCGTCGATCTCCAGATTCATCGCTTTCAGGGATCCGAAAAGATTTGAACCATCCACGAAGATCGCGAATCTCACGCCTACCTCCTTCTCAAGAATGCGAAGAGAGCGCGCCCAAGATGGGCAGTACTCATGACGAAACGTGGCATACGCCGAACTAGCAGCCTCATCTGTATCCACAATTCGACGACGGGCCCCACAGCATCACGCTGTAGGGCCCGTCGTCTATCTCACCAAGACATCACGCGTGCATCGGTGCGCAGTCGCAGAGATTGAGTATCACCCACACTCACTAAACCCACACACGTGACACTTCACGCAGCCTTCAGCAAACTCCAGCTGTGACCCACAATCCGGGCACGTCCCCATGAACGTGTCACCCGCATTGTAGCTCTCAAACCCCATCGCCTGCGTTCCCGCATCAACACTCGGCCGCGGCGTCGGCGCCACCGGCACCGGTGACGGCGGCATCAACGTCACCACCGGCGCAGCAGCGGCACTCGACAGCAAGTCCTGCTGCACACCCTGCTTCTCGCGGTACCACGTCTCAAGCGCCAAGCCGATCGCGTCAGGCACACTCAACACCTTGTTCGGCCCGAGCCCAACCGCACGATCGCTCGCAATACCGCGCAACTGACGGTGAATCTCCATGAGCGGAATACCCGACCGCAGCGCCAGCGACACCAGGCGACCGATCGCCTCCGCATCACTCATCGCAGCACCGCCAGCCTTGCCGAGATTAATGAACACTTCAAACGGCTGACCCTTTTCGTCTTCCGTGATGTTCACGAACATCGTGCCAAGCGGCGTCTCTTTGCGAATCGTCGTTCCACGCAACACATCCGGACGCGAACGCTTCGCACGACGCGCGGCATTCTCGGCCTCTGCACTGTGCAGCAGCTTACGCGAACGATCGAGTTCGTTCTGCAACTCGGCGATCGTGCCCTGCAACTCGCCCATCTCACGCTTGAGTGCCACAAGCTCGCCCTTGTCACCCTTGGCCGGCTCGGCGCTCTTCACACCCTCAGCCGAACCCGCGGCCTTCACTTCTTCACGCTTGGCTGCAGCATCGGCCGTTGCACCGGTGCTGAGCACCTGGTTGTCACGCGAACCGTCGCGGTACACGGTGACACCCTTGCACTTGAGCTCGTACGCCAACTCGTAAATGGCGCGCACGTCGTCCTGCGTGGCGGTGTACGAGAAGTTGGTGGTCTTGGAGATGGCCGAGTCGCAGTGATCCTGGAACGCGGCCTGCATGCGAATGTGATACTCGGGTGAAATGTTGTTCGCCGTGTTGAACAACTTCTGCACACGCTCCGGCACTTCGTCGTGTTTCACGGTGCCTGTCTTGGCAATCTTCTCCATGAGCGCGTCGGAATACCAACCGCCCGCCTTGGCAATGGCCACAAAGTCTTCGTTCACATCGGGCATCATCACGCCGGCCTGATTGCGCATGAACGCCACCGCGAACAACGGCTCGAGACCGCTTGAGCAACCGGCAATGATCGAGATCGTGCCCGTGGGCGCAACGGTGGTCACGTTGCAATTGCGCAGCAGCTGCATGGGACGAATGCGCTGACCGTTTTCATCACGCGCGCACGTTTCGTCGGGCCCCCAGATGGAACGCGCCCACTCGGGGAACGCACCACGCTCCTTGGCCAACCGCTCGCTTTCCTTCTTCGCTTCAACATCGAGGAACTCCATCACTCGACGGCCCATCTCCACGCCTTCCGGGCTGTCATACGGAATGCCCATGCGCACGAGCATGTCGGCAAAGCCCATCACTCCCAGACCAATGCGGCGAATGCGCTGCGCGAGCGACGTGATTTCGGGAAGCGGATACTTGTTGACGTCGATGATGTTGTCGAGGAAGTGCGTGCTGAGATGAATGTCGCGCTTGAACGCGTCCCAGTTCATCACACCATCCTGCACGTACCAGCCAACATTGATGGAGCCCAGGTTGCACACGTCGTACGGCAGCAGCGGCTGCTCACCACACGGATTGGTGGCTTCGTAGCTGCCCAGGTGCGGTACCGGGTTGTAGCGATTGGCTTCGTCAATGAAGAACACACCAGGCTCGCCGGTACGCCACGCGCCGAGGATCATCTTGTCCCACACTTCGCGCGCGCGCAGCTGACCCGTGACCTGACCGTTGCTCGGATCAATCAGATCGTACTCACCGTCGGCCTTGAGCGCGTCCATGAACTTGGTGGTGATGCCCACCGAAATATTGAAGTTCGTGATCTTGGTGAGATCTTCCTTGCTCGAGATGAACTCGAACACATCGGGATGATCTACGCGCAGAATGCCCATGTTCGCACCACGACGCGTGCCGCCCTGCTTCACGGCATCCGTGCTCGCATCGTACAACTGCATGAACGACACCGGGCCGCTCGCAACACCCGTCGTGCTACGCACCATCGCACCGCGTGAACGCAAACGCGAGAACGAGAAGCCCGTGCCACCGCCGCTCTGGTGAATGAGTGCCATGCTGCGCAGCGTATCATAAATGCCGCTTTCGCCGTTGCTGAGCGCGTCTTCCACGGGCAACACAAAACACGCGGAGAGCTGCCCCAACGGACGACCAGCGTTCATGAGCGTGGGCGAGTTCGGCTCAAACCGACGCTGCGTCATGAGGAAATAGAACTCCTCGGCCGCCGCCTGCACCGCCCCATCGCTCGCACCAAAGCGACGATCCGCTTCGGCTACAACCGTCGCCACGCGCCAGAACATTTGCTCCGGCGTCTCAACCGGCTTGCCCGCAGCATCCTTTACGAGATAGCGCTTTTCAAGGACCGTGCGTGCGTTGCTGGTGAGCGTCACCGGACCGTCCGGGGGCGTTGACGTAAATGGCATGACTCAGACTCCTGTTACTGGATATGACGAAGGACTGCTGAACGAAGGCGATTTGGGCAGCGATAACGGCAGAGCAGCGCAGCTATGAAAGATGGCGCATCGAAGCCGTTCGCGTCATGGCGGGGGTGTCGTGCGGGGGCGTATGGTGCCCCTATTCGTGAGCCCGCGCAAGTACTTCTGTAACTGCTTGCAATGAAATGCTTTGCGAAAATGACATCACGCTTTTGTGTGAACGGACAAGTTGTCCACCACGTGCCCACATACAGCTGAGCTCGCCAACCTTTGTGACACACCGCTGTTGAGGCCGCCGGTCAGTTCGTCTGGTCCCAAATCTGGAAACCCCTCACACACAACGAGTTACGCGTCCCGTCCCTGCGACGCCTGCTGAGCTCGCACCACACCTGCGGAGTGCAAGCGTCAGCGGGGACGCCACAGTGGTGAGGCACCTTGACCACGCGCTTGCCCGGAATCACGAAGGCCGCCTTTCTGACCCCGAACCGAGCGAGCGCAATAGCTCATTTGCTCAGGATCGCGTGCTCCAACGGCTGGTGACGTTGAAATGACGCCCACGCCAGCCCACACCGCCATCACGCGACTACGTTCGCCGGGGAACGTCTCCATCGCGGTACGCGGCAGCCTGAACCACATACCGCGCGGCATTCTCAATGATCGCGGCCTGACGCGCTGCATCCAGCGTGCGCACGACTTTCGCCGGCACACCAAGCATCAGTGATCCGGCCGGCACACGTGTGCCTTCGGTGACCACCGCACCGGCGCCGATAATGCTGCCACGCTCCACGTACACACCGTTGAGCAGAATCGCGCCCATGCCAACCAGCACACCGTCCTCAAGCGTTGATCCGTGCACAATCGCGCGGTGCCCGATCACACAATCGTTGCCAATCGTGGTGGGCACACCAGCGTCGGCGTGAATCACCGCGCCGTCCTGCACGTTGCTGCGATCGCCGATGGTAATGCGCGCCACATCGCCGCGAATCACCGCCGTGGGCCACACACTCGCGTGTTCGCCCAGATGCACGTCGCCGTGTACCACCGCCGCGCTATGGATGTACGCCGACTGCGCAATGAACGGCTCGTGATGCGGAGACATCAGACAAACTCCCGTGTGGTGTAACGTGTGGTGTAACGTGTGGTCTAACGTGTGGTGTGACGTGAAGAGCGAAACGCAGCAAGACACAAACGCTAAAAGCTCGAACCAAGCGTGATGTACACACTGCCCTGCCCCGGCAACCCGAACGGGCGCGCGACTGGCTGCGCCAACCCCAGACGCAGGCGATACGGCACATCCCACTGAACCCCAATATCCATATTCAGCTCGGCGCCAACAGAGGCCAGCCAGCCATCACGCACACCTGACGGCAAACACAATGCCGGTGCCGACACCGACGCACGCACATCAGCGCTACACCACGCACGACCTGCATCACCAAACACACTGACGGATGTTCGATCAAGAAAAATCGGCACCAGACCAAGACCACGCGCGACCAGCGCGAGCGGTGCACGATACTCCACACTCGATGTGATTGCGCGCGAACCATACTGCACACCGGGTTCAAACCCGCGCACCGGAAACTGTCGCGACGGATCGCCCACATTCACGCCCGGCACCAACTCGGCGAGCGCACCACTCACACCACCAATGGACAGTTCACTCCACGCGTGCTGATCCACCACACCACCACTCACACGCGCGGCCAGCGCATGACGCGAGAACCCGCCCCAGTCCAATGCCTTGTACGCCCGCAACACACTCACAGCACGCAGCGAACGCTGCTCCAGAATGCCGCTCTTCCAACGCTGCTGCACTGATGTGCTGACGTTGAACCCGTCTTCGAGCGAGATCGCGCGACCAGCGCGCATGACGTTGCCAAAGCTTGCACTGGCAAACACACCAGGCTGCGAACGCCCACGCTCGTACACGGGATCGAGTCGTTGCACGAGCTCCGGTGGATCGGTGAGATAGTCGCGCGTTTCGAGCTGTGCACCAACACTGAATGAACTGCTGGTGCGAATGCGCGGACGCGAAAAGGTGATGCCCGCACTGTACGTTCGCGTGACACGTTGCAACTCGCCGAGCAGGATGCTGCCGGTGTCGATTACGGGGAATCGATCCCAGTTCTGCACACCCGACACATCAAGCAGTGGTTGCCATCCGTACGTGCGCGGCAGCGCGCGATAGCGATACACCGCACTGCCCTGCACTTCGCGTCGCTCGGGATCAAACGTGCCTTGTGCAGCCCACGCGTGTCGGCCAAGAATGTCGAGGCCACTGCTGGAAATACCGTACGTCGCACCACCGGCGCTACCTTCCCCAACTATCGGCATCCACCACCGCGGCAGCAGTTGCCGGAACGCACGATACGGCGTGCTCGGGATGGTGTCAGTGCCGGCACTATCCATGTGCCGCGGCGAAATGCGCGTGCGCGCTGCGTACGGTGTGACCGACATGAGGCGCGGCACTGAACCTTCACCAGAGAGCGGATAGCCCTGGTGCATGGGCACAATCACCAGGCGCTGCCCTTGCAACGTGTATTCAATAGCCGCAATGCGCGTCCCGTCGGGCGACACCGACGGCGAACCGATGCCGGTTGGTGACAGCGTCAACACGCGCGGTTCGCAGCGTGAGCGGCACGCGTCAACGTTCGCGCGCATGAGTTGCTGACTGCCCAGCATATCACTGGCCCAGATGACATGCTGACCATCCGGGGTGAACGTTGGCACCGTATTGATTTCACGTCCTGCCGTGAGGTTCACGAGGTCACGACCCAGCGAATCCATGACCACCACACGCTGCTGCGCGCCGCGAATCAGTCGAATCGCCACAATGCGCGCACCGTCCGGACTCCAGCGCGGCTCGCTGTAGGCGGTGTCCGCAGAACCGGTTCGCAGTGGCGTCACCACACCGTCGCTGGACACGCGCACCAGTGATGTCGTGCCCGGCGCAAGACGTATGGCCACAATCGCACCATCAGACGCACGTGCGTGCGGCAACACCACACGCGACGTGCCCGCGATTTCCGATTCGTTCCCGCCGCGATCGGTCTGCCGCAACTGACTGCGAATCACGAACGGATCCTCGTACTCCAGCTGCGCAAACACGGTGCGCCCATCATTGCTCGGCGAGGTTGCGTCCATCGAGTTACGACGCGCCACACGCGAGAGATCAATCGTGTTGGCGGTGACATGCGCCCGGTACACACCGCCCACGTCTTCGCCGTCATTCACGGCAAGCAGCACGGTGCTGTCATTTTCCCACTGCGGTTGCGAGGCAAACCATGTCATGCCAAAGGCAGTCAGTCGGCGCACCGTATCGCGTGCGGCCCACTCGCGCGCGCTGCTGGCCACGAGCCCAAGCGAATCGGCAAAGCCGGCAAACGCACTGTTCACGCTGATGCCGAACGCGTCCTTCACGGCGCGGTTCACACGCCACGGAATGGGATGTCCGGCCACCGATTCTACAAAACGACGCGCCCCACCAGGCTCGCTCCTGGCGATCAGCTGCTCGATGAGCATGCTGCCGTAGCCGTACGCGTGTTGCCCCAGCGGAAAGCGCGAGGTGGTGAGACTCCACGTGGATGGCGGCGGCACTTTGCCGCTGAGCGCCGCCGCGCGCGCAATCATGGGAAACTCGCTGCTCGCCAAACGCCCGCTGCCGGTGAGTTTGGTTTCGTAATGCACGGCCAGCCCTTCAATCACCCAACTTGGCAAATACGCATTGGGCAGAAAAATCGGATTGCGTCCAAAAATCTTGCGGCCTGCACCCCACCAACCGCGTGCACGATCGAGCTGAAAAATGTGCACGAGTTCGTGGGTGATCACGAGCTGCAGCCAGTCATCGTAGTGACGCAGCTCCGGCACCATCACCGGTGGCAGTGCGTACACCGTAATGCGATTGCTCGGAAATGGCGTGGCGAAACCATTGGTGATGTCGAGATTGTCGACCACGAGCAGTTCCACCGGCACATCAGGCGTAACCAGCTCCGCCGCCAGCTGCGTCCACGCGGTTTCCGCCAGCGACGCCGCGCGCCGCGCCAGCGCTTCGTGCGACTGGGGAAAGTGGACGCGAAAATGTTCGGTGCGAAGAGTGCGGTGCGCGCCACGCGGGTCCACCTGCGCGTGTACATCACCAGCGTCAATCGTGAACAGCGCCAGCACACTGCACATCACCACCACAAGAAAGCGTGGCATAGGCTACTGCTGATCCCGATCGCCGTACACGCGCCGGCCGAGTTCTTTGAAGTATTTCTCGGCGCCATCGGCAATCGCACGCGCGTATCGCTCCTGCCAGTCTTCCCGCCGCATGGCCGCTTCCTGATCGGGGAACATGAGGAACAGTCCTTCGGCAAGGATGGACGGATACCATGTAGCGCGCGCAATCGCGAGACTCTGGTAATGAATACCGAGATCACGCTGCCCGATCTGCTTCATCAGTTCAGTTTGCACAAAACGCGCCAGTGGTTCCGAAGGCTGATGAAAAAACAACGTGCTCGTGCCGTGATTCACAAACGGATTCGTTCCGTCGCCAAATGCATTCAGATGCACCGACAAAAACGCGTGCGCGTTGGCACGGCGCGTAATCACAGGTCGGTCGGTGAGGGCCACCGTTTCGCGTGTGTCGCGCGTCATGACTACTGTTGCACCGCGTGCCCGCAGCATGGTAGCGAGCTTCTGCGCAACGGGCAGCACCGCGTCTGCTTCGGTGAGACCGGTGGGGCCCGTGGCACCACCCGGTGGATGTCCCGCGTCTACGGCCAATACCAATCCCGCGAGTGGACGCGATGCCTTGATCGGCGGCACCCTGCGCACACGCAGCACCAGTGCTCGGCGATTGTCATCCCACAACGCCAACCAGCCAAACACCGGTTGCGACAACCGCACTTCGAGTTTTGTGCGATCAGTGGCCACCGGATCCCACGCCAGCTGTTGCACGAGTGGATCGTTGCCAATCATGGGCGAGATCTCGGGGCTCAAGCGCGTGTCGTACAGTGTTACGACTAGTCGCTGCTCATCGGGCTCCACCAGAAACGCGGGCCGCATGCCGGTGGGAATGATCACGTCTACGTATTCGCGCGATGGCACTACACGCATGCCACCCACAATACGTCGCGCGCCAGGCGCGCCGTCGGCCAGCGGCACGATGTCGTCAGTCGGCACCCACGTTTCCAGCTGACTGTCAAATCGCACGCGTGTTTGGCTGCCTTGCACGCCGGTAATTTCGAGCTGCGTGCCGGGGAGCAGCGCCCACTTGGAAAAGCCGTCGGGAATAGGGCGCGCCGCGACCACACGATCGGTATCACTCTGCGCCACCAATCCCGCGGCCCGGCTGCGCAGCACACCGTACACGCGCGGTGCGTTCGGCAGCAGCATGTCCGGATTCATGAGCGTAAAACGCATGGTATCAGCATCACGGGCCACGATCAGTCGCGCCGCGCTGGTGAGCTGATCGGCCCGCACTTCTCCGGAGAAGAGCGTGCCGTTGTCATTGTTCACCGGTGCGACCGCTCGCGATAACGCGGCTTGCGACGACGCGGCTTGCGATGACGCGGCTTGCGCGGTCGTGAAGTTCACATCGACGGTACGGACAAGCGGCACGGTGCGCGCGTCCCCCGTACGCACCCAGGCGGTGGCGTTCGCCGGCGCTCGCACACTCACGCGCACGAGTTCGTCGGCGCGCACGCGCATGCTGCCCTGCGGTTGCACGCTACTGCTATCCACCACAAGCGGGCCGCTCAGCGGCAGTGGCATCACACTGGAGCGACGCACACGAATCACGCGTCGCGCGGAATCGGTCATCGCACCCGCGGCATCGGTGCGCGACACATCGAGCACGAGCGCCAGCGTATCCGTGGGCCGCGCCGCACGTGGCACGGCCACGAATCCGAGAAACGCACCATTCTCCGCCACGGGAATCTCGCGGCCATTGATGCGCAACGTCGCGTCTCCTGTACCCACCGTTCCGAAAATGAAGGTCGAGTCCACATTGAGCAGCGCGTTGTTGGCCGGATGCTGCACACGCACGGCAATAGCGCCGCGCACGGCCGGTACTACCGGCAGCAATACCGGTGCGCGGGTGACATCGGCGCCGCTAACAGCGTTAGGCGAAACGTTCGACGAGGCGCCGGTGGATACGCCGCCCGCGCGACCCGCGCCGCAGGACGTGAGCACGAACGTGGCACCGAGCACCGCTGCGGTCCGGGCAAATACATGAGAGTGAGGCATACACAAAGCTCAACACCGTCGGCCTGTATGTCGAGCGTGCCGCCACAACGGGTCCGTAATTGTGCCTACACGCTGTCCCGTGACAGACCGCTGGTCCCACAAAAATGCAAGAACGAGCCCAATGCGTTGACCGCCTCGGCGCTGAAGCCCATTATACCCCCGTTCGGTTCGGCCGGAACGGAACCTGTGGCAGAATTGCGCCGTAGGGATAAATGCATGCACGTCGCTCTGATCCGGCTATCCCTCCCCATGTGACCTCCTTCGCTCTGCATCCAACTCCTGTACCCCCAGACGCCGATCCGCGCGTCGTCGTTCGCCTCTACGGGGCGACGGACGTGGGGCACACGCGTGAACACAACGAAGACACGTATCTCGTGGCCGATCTTGAGGCCGAGCATGTGCTGTCGTTTGAGCACGGCACAGAGGTGCGGTCACTCGGTACGCACGGACTGTTGTTTGCCGTGGCCGACGGCATGGGCGGTGCGGCAGCCGGCGAGCTGGCTAGCGCGATGGCCGCCGAGGTGGTGTTTGAGGAGTTGGCGCGCGGGTGGAGACGCAACACGCAGCCCACCGCCGAAGCGTTTGCCACAGCGCTGCGCGATGCGGCCGAACTCGCCAACGCACGCATTTACAGTTTTGCGCGTGAGAACCCGCAGCATCGTGGCATGGGCACCACGGCCACGATCGCGGGCCTTTTTGGCGACACGGTGTACATCGCGCAAGTTGGTGACAGTCGTGCGTATCTCTTTCGCGATGACAAACTGATTTTGCTCACGCGCGACCAATCGCTCATGCAGCGCCTGGTTGACGCCGGCGAAATTTCTGTGGAGCAGGCCGAAGCGAGCGAGCGACGCAACATCATTCTGCAAGCACTCGGCCCGGAACCCACCGTCAAGATTGATCTCACCCATCAGCAGCTTCGCCTGGGCGACATGCTGATCGTGTGTAGTGACGGACTCTCGGGTGTAGTGCGCGCCAATGACATTGAAGACGCCGCGCGTGAAGAATCAGACCCGGCCGTATTGTGTCACCGCCTGATTGCGCGTGCGAATGAACTGGGCGGACCTGACAACATCACGGTGGTCACCGCGTTGTTTGACGGACAGGGGCTGCACGCCGCGCTCGAGTCTGATGAAGTAGGACATCTCGTGTATCCACTGCGCGGCACATTGGGCGAAGAAGAAGCGCAGCAAGTGAACGGACCGCGTCCGTCGCCCTACAAAACAGAAGCGTCGCAGCCGCTGAATGCGATGGTCGCCATGTCGGCCCCACTACAGGGCGCGGGCGGCGGAAGTGGCGGCAGTGGTGGCGGAAGCAACCGCGATTCAGACGCACGCAAAGCGCGCGCCCGGCCGATCATGTTTCTGCTGATTCTGCTCGGCCTTGCGGCCGCCGCCTGGTTACTCTGGCAACTGCTGCGCGGCCGCTAGTCGCAGCCACACAGTTGCGCACGCAGGTTATTTCTGTTTGGCCATGGCACGCGCCGCGGCGTGTTGCATGACCGTGTCACCGCTCCACGCGTGCACCGTTGGCATATTGTAGCCAAGTGCCTGCACCAAACGCGGATCACCCAGCGCACAGAGAATCACGCTGCGCTCGGCATTCTGAGCGGCGGCCACCAGTTGCGTCACGCGTGCCGCGGTATCGGCAGACAATCCCGCGCGCCCCTTTGACGGCAGTCGATCACCAAATACGGCGATCACAAACGGACCGCCACTGATTGCGCTCGGCGCATCTGCGCGACGCGCGTCCACACCGGCCGTACGCAGCGCATCGAGCAGTGCGTTGCGCGATGCGTGCGCGCCTGGCACGTGTACATCATCGTCGACAATCGCCACTTCGGTCACGGACGCGAGCGCCGGCAACGGGCCGTGCTCAATGCGTACGCAGCGATCCGCGAGCAAGGCACCCCACGCGGTGTCGGCCCCTGAGGGGCGGCGCCAGTCGTTAGGCGGTGAGGCCCACTGCGCCCACTTGAGACGCCGGCGCAAGGCGCGACGCGCGACTTCAGGATCAAGACGGCCATCGCTGCGCGCACGCTCGAGTGCGTCGACCACGGCCACGAGATCGTCCGGCTGCAACAGCACATCGCAGCCCGCCTGCACGGCCATCACTGCGGCTTCGGTTTCGTCGCGCCCTTCGAGCACACCACGCATGATCAGCGCGTCGGCCACCACAAGATTGTCGAACTTGAGCTGTTGACGCAGCAACCACTGCAAAATTTCGCGCGACAACGTGGCGGGCAATCCACTCGGATCGAGCGTGGGGTACGCCACGTGCGCCGTCATGATCGACGCTACGCCCGCAGTAATCGCGGCACGAAACGGTGCGAGGTCTTGCTCCTTCAGCACATCGAGCGGCGCGTCGACCACGGGCAGCGTGAGATGGGAATCATCAACGGTGCGGCCGTGTCCGGGAAAGTGTTTGGCGCAGGCGAGCACGCCTTCACTCTGACACGCTTCAATCCACGCCGCGGCGAGTTTGCCCACACGCATGAAATCCGTGCCAAACGCGCGCGTGCCAACCACTGGATTTTCGGACTCCCAATCCACGTCGCACACGGGCGAGAGATTCCAGTTCACACCCATGGTGCGCGCTTCACGTGCCGTTAACCGTGCGGCGCGCTTGAGTGCTTCGATGTCATCAAGTGCGGCAATCGCGGCCAGCGGTGGCAGGCCGGTGGCCCCGACGAACTGCTGCCCTGCACCGCGCTCGAGATCAGCGGCAATGAGCAACGGATGTTTGCTTTCGCGCTGCAACCGCTTGGCGAGCGCGCGCACATTTTCCTGATCACCACCAATGAGCAGAAAACCGCCCACACCCATGGCGAGATATTCGCTGATGCGTTCCTTCTCGTGATCAAACCCGCCGGGCGAACGCCATGTGAGTGCGGGAATCACCAACTGTGCGAGCTCACGCATCGTGCTGGCGGCGCTCACGAGGCAGTGTGTGCAGGCGTGAACGATCCCAGTACCCGTGCACCGCGCGCGCCCGTGGCACTGGGCACGTTACCCGCGCGCTGTTGCACGTGCAGCCACCCGATGAGCGCAAACGCCACCGCTTCTTTCGCGTCGCCGCTGAAGAACAGCTCGCTGAACCGGAGCACCTGAGGTGCGCCGCTGCCGAGTCGCGCTGGCAACGCGCGTGCGAGTGCGGACATGAGCGACGGATTGTCGGCGCCGCCACCGGCGACCACGAGCTGAGCAACAGGAACGTTCACGAAGCGTGCGATTTGGTCAGCGATGGACTCAGCCGTGAACAACACGGCAGTGGCAACGATATCTGCCACAGACACGGCCGGCGACGCTGCTCGGCACGAGTCGATGAATCGTGAAATATAATCAATGGTAAACAGCTCGCGGCCGGTGGTTTTGGGCGGCGAGGCCTTGAAGTACGGGTGCGTTAGACATTCACGCACGACTTCAATGAGCGGTTCGCCCTGTGAAGCCAGCACGCCGTCTACGTCATACACGAGCCCCGGTACGAGCGCCCGCACCACGCCGTCCATGATCACCACGCCCGGGCCCGTGTCAAAGGCAATCGGAGCGTGCGCCGATCCGGCCGGCGGCACCAGTGTGAGATTGCCAATACCACCGATGTTCTGCAGCACGCGCCATTCGGTGTCGTGCGAAAAGCACATCACGTCGGCCGCACTCACGAGCGGTGCGCCCTGCCCGCCTGCGGCCACGTCGCGAGCGCGAACATCGCTGATCACATCAATGCCGAGGCGTTCCGCGAGCACTGCCGGTTGACCGAGCTGCCACGTGCTGTGGCCGGGTTCGTGCCACAGCGTTTGTCCGTGTGATACCACCGCGCGCACGCGGCTGCGCGGTACACCACTGGCCGTGATCGCAAGTTCGGCGGCATCGGCGAGCCAGTGCGCCAGATCAACCGACAACATGCAGTATTTGCGTGCAGTGCCGCCTTGCATGGCGTCAAGCAAACGCGCGCGTTCTTCGGGAGCAAAGGGACGATGCGCCTGAGCGAGCAGCGTGGGTTCCACGCGTGCGCCAACGTCGCGAAATGTGGCCGCGGCCGCGGTAATGCCGTCGAGTGACGTGCCCGACATCAAACCGATGATGACGTCAGCGTGCGCGTGCGGGTGTGTGCTCGCGGGCGTGGTTTCGTGTACGCTCATTTCAGCACCCGTCGGATCACACCGCCTTCCTGTTCGAGTCGCGCGATCGCAGAATCGCGATCAGTGCCGAGTGCCTGCATCACAATGGCGTGCTTCACACGACCCTGCGCGGCGACGAGCAGTTCGCGCGCTTCTTCCCGTGATACGCCGCATACGTCCATGACAATGCGTTCGCTGCGATCCACGAGTTTGTTGTTGGTGGCGCGCAGATCCACCATCAGGTTGCCGTACGTTTTGCCAATGCGAATGAAGGCGCCGGTGGTGATCATGTTCAGGATCAACTTGGTGGCGGTGCCGGCCTTAAGGCGCGTTGATCCGGTGACCACTTCCGGACCGGTGATCGCAATCACCGGCACGTGCACATACTCACGCGATTCAATGGGAGGTTCAGAACACGCGACCAGTCCGGTGATGGCGCCGAGCGCGTGCGCGCGTTGCAGTGCACCGTGTACAAATGGCGTGGTACCCGACGCGGCGATGCCTACGACAACATCGTCTTTCGTGACGTGATGTGCGTCAATCGCGGCGGCACCATCGGTGGGCGAATCTTCGGCGCCTTCCACCGCATTGCGCAGCGCGTGATCACCACCGGCAATAATGCCGACCACACGTTTGGGGTCGGCACCAAATGTTGGTGGACACTCACTCGCATCGAGCACACCGAGTCGGCCCGAGGTCCCGGCGCCCACGTACAACAATCGTCCCTCGCCACGAAACGCGCGCTCCACATATTCAATGAGCTGGGCAATGGGACGCGCTTGCGTGGCCACGACATCGGCTACGGTGCGATCTTCGGCACTCATGATCTCCACGATTTCTTCCGGTGTCGCGAGATCAATGTTGGTCGACCGCGGATTGCGGCGCTCGGTCATGCGTGGGTCGAGCGGTGCGTGTGTCACAGAAGGGGAGTCACGGGTAGCAGTGAGGGGTTAGCTTTCCTCCTAGGGTAACCGAACCGCAAGGCACTTCACAACTTGGCATGCGATCAACCTCATTTTTTGCTCTGCTCGCGGCACTGACTGTTGCCAGCGCCCCGCTTTCGGCTCAGATCCGCGGGGGTCAGGCGCCTCGTCGGGCGAACAGCGGCATGAGCAACTGGTGGCTCAGCGGCGGTGCGGTGGTCGCCGGGCTGGGCGCGGTGAATGACGGCAAGTCAGGGTCCACGTGGGACTTTGGGGGCGACCCGCGCTGGCAGATGCGTGGCACGCTGGAGAAGGCCATTCAGCCCACGACCACGCTGGGTATCGCGGTGAACTACGGCACGGTGGATTTTCAGTATCGGCCGCTCGCGGGTGTCAACGGCGTAGACGCTCCCCTCCCACCGGATCCAACGTCAGCCACGCAATGCCAGTTTACGGGGTGCACCGGACAGGTGGACCTGATGGGCATTCAGGGCGTGCTGCGCGGCGGCAACGCGGCCGAGGGGCTGTACCAGATTGTTGAAGCCACCGGCGGTGTGATCGGCTTTCGCAACATGCGCGTGAAATCAGACGGCGTGGCATTGCCGGTGGAAAACACATTCGATGTCACCGCCGGCATCGGTTACGGACTCGGCTTCGCACTCTCCAACGACTTTCATCTCGCGTTTGTACAGGACTTTGGTATCGCGTGGCACAGTGGGGATCAGTTGCCCGAGAACACCAAACGCACCTACAGCACGCGCAACACACGCGTGACGCTTCGTTATGGACTGGGATCACGTCGCTGATGTGCCGTTGATTTTCACATGGTTCACTCCTGATCCTCTGCTGTTTCCCACCTTCATCTCCCGCCCGAGTTTCACATGAGCCAGTTTGTTCGCCGCGCGTTCGCGGTGCTCGTGGTGTGTCATACGGTTGCGTTGTCTGCGTGCTCGTACAGTTCGTCGCAATCGAGCACGAGCATGAGCAGTGGTGCGTCGGCCGGCGTCAGTGGTGTGTCACGCGCACCAGGTGATCCACGCATTGCCCCACGTGTGGCGGCGCAGTTCCCCAGTACGTGGCGCCTGCCTGCGGGTGCGCAGGCCACGTTCGCGCCGAATGCGATGGCCGTGAGCAACAGTACGCACGCGAGTGATGCGGCCGCCGAAATTCTCAAGCGTGGCGGCAATGCGGTGGACGCCGCCGTGGCACTCGGGTTTGCGCTGGCCGTGACGTGGCCGGAAGCCGGCAACATTGGCGGCGGCGGTTACATGGTGATCAAACTCGCCGATGGACGCACCGCCGCCATTGATTACCGCGAGATCGCACCCAAGGCGTCATCGCGCGACATGTATCTGGATAGCAACGGCAAGCTCACCGACAAGAGCATTGTGGGACATCTCGCGTCGGGCGTACCGGGCGCAGTGGCCGGCATGGCACACGCGCTGGAGCGTTACGGCACGATGTCGTTGCGCGATGTGATTCAGCCGGCCATCAAACTTGCGCGCGATGGTTTTGTCGTCGACTCGGCGCTTGCGAGCTCGATTCGCGGCACCGATCGGGTTCCGCGCTTTGAGGGCAAGACGCTGTTTTTTCCGAACGGACAACCGCTGACAACCGGTGCACGTTTGGTGCAGCCAGAACTCGCACGCACACTGCAGGCCATTGCGGACAACGGCGTGCAGGGGTTTTATCGCGGCTGGGTTGCCGATTCACTCGTGGCCGAGATGTCGCGCGGTGGTGGCATCATCACGCGCGAAGATCTCGCGGGGTACAAGCCGCGCGAACGCACACCCATTCGCTCCACGTATCGCGGCTTTACACTGCTGGCCATGCCGCCGTCGTCGAGCGGTGGTGTGACGATGACCGAGTCACTCAACATTCTCGAAACGTGGCCGCGAACCGCACCGCACGGCAGCACCATGTGGCACCACTCCGTCGCCAGTGCCTACCAACGCGCGTTTGTGGATCGCAACAGCAAACTCGGTGATCCAGACTTTATCAGCGTGCCACTCGATCAGCTGATCAGCAAAACGTACGCGCGTCAGTTGCGCAGCACGGTGCGTGATGATCGTGCCACGCCAACGCGAGCTGTAGACAGCATGATGAAGGCGCCGCTGCGTGAACCGATGAACACCACGCACTACTCGGTGGTGGATCGTGCGGGCAACGCCGTCGCCACCACCACCACGCTGAATGGCAGCTGGGGCTCCGGTGTGTGGGTACGCGGTGCGGGGTTCTTTCTGAACAACGAAATGGACGACTTCGCGGCACAGCCTGGCATGCCAAACATGTTCGGCCTCGTGCAGGGTGAGCAGAACGCAATTCAGCCGGGCAAGCGCATGCTGAGCGCGATGTCACCTACCATTGTGCTCGATTCGGCGAGTCAGGTGTTGCTCGTTGTTGGTGCCGCCGGCGGCCCCACGATTATTACCGGCACATCGCAAGTGGTGCTCAACGTGCTCGATCACCGCATGAATCTCGCGGACGCGATGCGCGCGCCACGTTTGCATCATCAGGCGCTGCCCGATTCACTGCGCTACGAAACAGGCGGCATGACCACCGCAGTCGCCGATTCACTGCGCGCGATGGGTTGGGCGCTGCAGCCAGTGCGTGCGCTCGTGAACGTGAACGCCATCATGCGCGTGAAGGGCGGTTGGGAAGGCGTCCCAGAACCGCGTCGATCAGGCGGCGCGTCGGGGCACTAACGCCGGCGCAAAGCCCTCCCAAGATATCTGTTGCTCTTCTTCGCGTCCTTCGCGAAGCAGAGCAACTGAGATGGAAGAAAAAAAGCCCCGACCATCATTGGAGATGGTCGGGGCTTCTTTAACAGAGAGCGGCGTTAGCCGATTTTGACCGTGACCGGCTGATCAAGCTGCACGGTGACCAGTGCGCCCGAGTTCAGACAAGTATCAAAGTCGGCGGTACCAACGGCGGCAGCCGTACCGGCTGCGGCACCAGCGGCGGCACCAACGACCGTGCTCTTGGTGTCCTTACCGAGAATCTGACCGGCGATGGCACCAAGGATTGCGCCACCCGCCACTTTCTTGGCGTCCGTTGCCTTGGTCGCACCACGCACCCGCTCCGTCGCTGCGGTTTCCGTGGTGGCCTGCACCGGATACACGTTGCCATCAACCGTTACCGACACGAGACGCACGGTGAGGTACGTATTGTCGTTCTGATTCTGCGCGCGCTTGGCCGACACCACTTCGAACGTGCCGGTTGAACCCGCGGGCAACGACGCACCGTTCGTACCGGTCACATCGCCACTCAAACGTGCCGTGAACTTGTCGCCAATGTTCTGCGCGCCTGAGCACACCTTGGTGTTCGAGACAAAACGCATCGTCGTGCCGCTGGCGATCGCGCCTTCCTTTGGAGCAACCGGCTCAGGCGCGGGCTTCGGCGCTGGTGTGGTTGCGACCGGCGGCGTTGGACGCGGACGCGGCGTAGTGGGCCGCGGCGCGGGTGCTGGTGCCGGCGTTGGGGTGACGGGCGCAACAGCGGGCGGCTCCTGCACCGGCACGTCCTGCAACTGCGGCTGCACGGAATCCTGACCCGCGAGCGCGAGATCACGGCCGAGTGCGTCGTCGGTCGCCAGGTCGTTCGTCTTGTCGCCACCGCACGCGGCGGTGGCAAGCACCAGCGTCAGGGCCGCAACGCTCGCCCAGGTACCACGTTTCCCACGGGTATATTCACGCATGTGCTGATTCTCCTTCGTATTGTGAGACAGTCCACCGCTCGCGCCGACAGTCGGCGTGAGAACTCGTCGAGCCACCCTGTATCATACATCAGACTGGTGCAATCTGTGCCAACCCGCGTCGCCCTGCGACGCCTGCTCCCATACTTTCGCCCGTACAAACGGGGCGTTACGCTCGGCCTGGTGTTCGTGGTCGCGGCGTCGGCAGCGGCAAACTCGATTCCCGCGCTCTTGCGCCGGGCAATCGATGCCATGGAAGGCACCCCTCAATCTGGTGACTTATGGCCAATCGCCGCCGTGATGCTGATCACCGCTTTGGTGGCGGGTGCGTTCCGGTTTGGCATGCGGGAGCTGCTCAACAGCATCAGTCGACGTATTGAAACGGACCTGCGGCGTGACGTTTTGAGCCGGTTATTGCTGCTCGACGCGGCCTGGTTTGGTCGCATGCGCACGGGCGATTTAATGGCGCGTCTCACCAACGACGTGCAAGCGGTACGCATGGCCACCGGGCCGGCCATCATGTATTTCGTGAACACGATTTTTGGCGCGCTGTTCGCGCTCATCATGATGGTGCAAATCAGCCCGTCGCTCACGGGTGCAGCGCTGCTGCCCATGATTGGATTGCCATTCCTGATGATCAAACTTGGGCGCGCGGTACATCAGCGCTTTGAAGCCGTGCAAGAACAGTTCAGTGCACTGTCGGTGCGTGCGCAGGAGAACTTGTCGGGCGTGCGCATTGTGCGTGCGTATCAGCAGGAAGACGCGGAGATTGCACGCTTTGCCGCAGCAGGCGAAGAATATCTCGAGCGCAATCTTCGCCTCGCCAAATTGAATGGTTTGATGAACCCCGGGTTCGCACTGCTGGCGGGATTGGGTGGTGCCATCACCGTGGGACTCGGCGGACATCAGTTGATTGACGGCACGCTCACCGTGGGCGGCTTCGTTGCGTTTGGCATCTATCTCGCCATGCTCACGTGGCCGCTGATTGCGCTCGGCTGGACGATCAATCTCTTTCAGCGCGGCGCCGCATCGATGGGGCGTGTGATGGAGTTGCTTGACGCGAAACCTTTGCAGGTGCACGACACTGGAACGGCCGCGTTGCCCACGGCCGCGGGCGGACGCGCGATCACGTTTCGCAATGTGTGGTTCGCGTATCCGGACGCTGCCGCCGAACCACGTTGGGTGCTGCGCGATGTCTCGTTCACGGTGCGCGCAGGTCAGACGCTGGCGATTGTTGGCGCCACCGGTAGCGGCAAAAGCGCCTTGCTCGATCTGATTCCGCGTTTGTTTGAACCGCAGCGTGGCGAGGTGTTGCTCGACAACGTACCAATCGCTTCCGTGCCGCTGTCCGCGCTGCGCGAACAAATCGGATATGTACCGCAGGATACGCTGCTCTTCTCCGAAACGATTGGCACGAACGTGGCCTACGGAATCGATCAGGCACGGCGTCTTGTGAGCATCGGCGCCGTCGATGCAGCCGCGCCGGTCACGCACACCGCCGAACACGCGGTGCCACGCGGCGACGATGTGATTCCCGAGGTCATAGAAGCCACGCAGATTGCACAGCTGGCCGATACCGTCTCGGCGCTGCCTGAGGGCTTTGCCACGCCGCTCGGCGAACGTGGTATCAACCTGTCTGGTGGGCAGAAGCAGCGAACGGCGCTCGCCCGGGCGCTGGCTCGTTCACCGCGTGTGGTACTGCTCGACGACGCGCTGTCGGCCGTTGACACCCAAACCGAAGCGGCGATTCTGCGCGGACTGCGCGGCGCACTGTCGGGACGCACGGCCATTATCGCGTCACACCGTGTGAGCGCCGTGCGCGATGCAGACTGGATTCTGGTGCTCGATGATGGCGCGGTGGTGGAACAGGGCACACACGACGAGCTGATGAAACGTGACGGGCGTTACACACAATTGCTGCGTCGTCAACAGCTGCTGGAGCAGGTTGAGGCCGCGTAACCAAACCATGAATCCAGTTTGGATCTGACCTTCGTACGCAACCCGTCGCACACGAAAGCGTGTGCACGAGACCATTTGCGTCCGGAGGATTTCCATGTCAGAACGTCCCACCCTCGTCGTAGGCGATGGCGGACTGCTCACGTCGCACCGCACGCGACGCGAAATGTTCAAACTCATGGCCGCAGGCGGAGTGGCGATGCTGCTGCCGTCCATGCTTGCCGGTTGCAGCGACGACAACGTTGTTGGTCCGGGCGAGCCCGGCACCGGTTCACCGCTCACGATTGATTTTGCCCGCGGTGATATTGCCATTCTGCAGTTCGCGTACGCCCTCGAGCAGCTCGAAGCCGATTTCTACATTCGCGTCGTGAACGGCCTGAGCAGCTCGGGGCTCAGCATGGCCGAACAGGCCGTGATGGTGGACCTGCGCAACCACGAAGTGTTGCATCGTGAACTGTTCAAGGCCGCACTCGGCCCATCGAACGACTTTACGATCAGTGCCGTGTATCCTGGCGTGAACTTCAGCAATCGTCAGTCGATTCTTGAAGCGGCGCGCGGGTTTGAAGATCTCGGTGTGGCCGCGTACAACGGTGCGGCGCAGTACATCAGCGATCCGGGCACGCTCACGCTCGCCGGCAAGATCGTGTCCGTCGAGGCGCGTCACGCGTCGGCGATTCGCGACCTGTTGGCGCCGAACACCACGGCCTTCGCGCCGAATGCGTTCGACGATGTCTTCCGTCCCGCGAAGGTTGGTACCGCGGCGCAAGGCTTCGTGACGCAGCAGCTGACGCTGGCCAACGCGCCGTCGTCGTTCGTGCAGGGCCCCAATAACAACGGCTGAGGAGAACACTCATGCAACAACAATCTGTGACGCTTGAGGTGCTTCAGTTCGCCCTCCTGCTCGAATATCTCGAAGCCGACTTTTACGCGCGCGGCATGGCGGCGCCGGGTTTGATTCCAACGGCCGATCGTGCAGTGTTCGGTTTGATCGCCGAGCACGAAGCGGTGCATGTGAGCACGCTGCGTGCGCTGATCACCGCGTCGGGCAACACGCCGATCACGAAGCCGACGTTCGACTTCACGGCCGGTGGAGCACTCCCGGGCTTCAACTTCGGGGCATCGCAGTACGAGACGTTCAAGGCGCTGGCGATGGCCTTTGAAGACACGGGTGTGCGTGCGTACAAGGGGCAGGCCGCGCGACTCATCAACGACAAGGCGGCGCTCACGGCGGCGTTGTCCATTCACTCCGTCGAAGCACGTCACGCGGCGCAGGTGCGACGCATGCGTGGCAAGAAGGGGTGGGTGATGGGGAACAGCCGCGAAGATCTGCCGGCGTTTACGCAGGGAATCTACGACGGCGAAGACAATCTCACGCAGGGCGGCGTGAACATCACCACGTTGCCGATGGCCGCCATGTTTGGTGGTGCGGCATCAGCGACTGAGGCGTTTGATGAGCCGTTGACGTTGCAGCAGGTCACGGCGATTGTAGGACCGTTCATCGTGTAACTGCATGAACGCAGAGACGCAGAGCCGCAGAGACTACATGTTGAGGTTGCCCCGGTTTAGTGGACACCGGGGTTAAGCGGCCCGATCGGAATGACGGAGCCGCGCCTCGTACTGCATGGGTGATTGATAGTGCAGACTGGAGTGCAGTCGGTGCGGGTTGTACCAGCCGTCAATGTAGTGCGCGACGACGGTGCGCAGCGCCCGCATCGACGTGCAGTGCGCGAAATCGCACTCACACTTCAGCGTGCTGAAAAAACTTTCGACGACCGCGTTGTCGTAGCAGTCACCGGTCGCACTGAGGCTTGGCGTCAGCCCCGCGGCGACGAGTGCGGTTTGATAGGCGTGACTGACGTATTGGGTGGATTCAATCGGTCGTCGCAACACCTCTGAGCGAGGTGGACGATGTCAAAAACGGGCAAGCGAAAATCGAGTCGTTCGACACGCAAGAAACTGGCGTCACCTGGCCGACCGCCGGTGCTGTCAAAGTCCGCGCGGCGTCCCTTCTGGATCGCCATTGCGCGTGGCCTGTCGAGCGAAGACGCCGCGGAAGCGGCAGGGGTCTCTGCGCCGGTGGGCTCGCGCTGGTTTCGCCATTGTGGAGGCATGCCTCCCTCTCATTTGCGACCCACGACCCCAGCGCCGTCCGCGCGATACCTCTCGCTCACTGAGCGGGAAGCACTGGCGCTTTACCGGGCCCAGGGCCTCGGCGTACGCGACATCGCGCGCCGTCTCGCGCGTGCCCCCTCGACCATTTCCCGCGAGTTGCGACGGAATGCCTCGACGCGCAGTGGCGATTTTGTGTATCGGGCGACGATCGCGCAGTGGCATGCGGATCGGGCGGCCTTGCGTCCGAAGGCGGCGAAGCTCGCCACGCACGAGCGACTGCGCATATATGTCGCAGAGCGCCTCGCCGGCGCGATCCAAACGCCGCGAGGCACGCCCATCGCCGGGCCGTCGGTCGCACCCTGGAAGGGACGCCGACATGGTCCACGACAAGCGCGACGCTGGGCACGCGCGTGGAGTCCGGAACAGATTGCACAACGACTCCTGCTCGACTTTCCCGACGACCCGACCATGCGCATCAGTCACGAGGCCATCTACCAGGCGTTGTACGTGCAAGGCCGTGGCGCGCTGCGTCGCGAGCTGAGCGCGTGTTTGCGCACCGGACGCGCGTTGCGCGTCCCACGCGCACGCACGATCGGACGTGGAAAGGGGTTCGTCACGCCCGACGTGTTGATCAGCGCGCGGCCGCCGGAAGTCGAAGACCGCGCGGTGCCCGGGCATTGGGAGGGCGATCTCATACTCGGCTTGCACAGCTCGGCCATCGGGACATTGGTGGAACGCACCACGCGATTCACGCTGCTCTTGCATCTTCCGCCAATGCCGGAGCGTGCACACCAATCGCGAGCGAAGAATGGCTTGGCGCTCGCCGGACATGGCGCCGAAGCGGTGCGCGATGCGATTGTGCGGACGATCGCGACCATCCCTGCGCATCTCCGCCAATCCCTCACGTGGGATCAAGGCGCGGAGATGGCCCAGCATGTCCAGCTGCGCATCGATGCCGGCCTGCAGATCTACTTCTGTGATCCGCATAGTCCATGGCAACGCGCCACCAATGAAAACACGAACGGGTTGTTGCGACAGTATTTTCCGAAAGGCACGGACATGAGCGGCGTGACGCGCGATGAGTTAGATGCGATTGCGCACACGCTCAACACACGACCACGAAAAACACTGCAGTGGCGCACCCCAGCGGAAGCACTGAACATCCTGCTACAATCTTCTACAGAACCTTAGTGTTGCGACGACTGGTTGAATTCGGGTTGCGTACCGCGATCGGAGTGATGCAGCGTCGGTCCCCTGCGACGGCGCGTGAGGAGTGCCTGGTGCAGCGCCGCTTCGGGCAGTGGCGTCGTGAGGTGACCCTCGAGCGCCCAGCCAATCACCGCGCGCGACGCGAGATCGAGCACGACGGCCAGGTACGCCATGCCGCCCGCGTACGGCACGTAGGTGATGTCGGCTGCCCACGCGGTGTTCAGCGCCGCCGACGGCGCAAAGGCGCGCGCGAGCACATTGCGCACCGGTGCCTCGGGATCACTGCTGCTGCGGGGCCGTCCGCGCCGCCGCGTGCGCCCACACAGCGCGGCCGCGTCCATTAAGCGCGCGACGCGTTTGCGACTGATGCGTTCCCCCGCCTGCTGCAGCGCCGCGTGAATGCGCGGCGCGCCATACGTGCCACGGCTCGCCTGATGCACGACGGCAATGTGCGTCGTGAGATCCACATCGCGCCTCGCGCGTGCGCTCGGTGCGCGCGACTGCGCGGCGTAGTAACCGGCGGCGCTCACGCCGAGCACGCGGCACATCAGTCGCACGGGATACATGGCGCGATGCGCCGTCAGGCACGCGTACTTCGCGCTCACGGGAGCTCCCGCGCGAAGTACGCCGCCGCTTTTTTTGCGAAATCACGCTCCATCCGCAGCGTCTCGACTTCGCGCCGCAGTCGCCGCACCTCGTCCTCCAGCGACTCGCCAGTCGGCGCGGCAGCGGGCTGCTCATCGGCCACCTGTCGCCACTTGCCTAACACGCCCGCCGGTACCCCTAAGGCCGCCGCCACATCGGCCTGCGTGCGGCCTCGCACCATCTCATCGCGTAAGCGCTGCACGGCCGCCGCTTTAAACTCGGCCGTGTAGCGTCGCTGCGTCTGCCCCCGTTTGCTCATCACACACCTCCTCCCCAGAACTAACGCTGGGATCTCAAGGTGTCCATTAAATCGGGGCAAGCTCATGTTAGCGAGAGTTCGCGGCACAATCTTTTTGAATTGAACTGCTTTGCGCCGTGGTGACGTCGTCTGTCGCAACGTGTTGTCTCCGCGCCTCTGCGTCTCTGTGTTGACTGCAGTTCCGATCTCTGCCAGTGCACCACCGCTGGCGGAGTGCGCTAGAGCCGATCCCGCAAGAAATCCGGCGTGAACTGATCCAGATACCCGGCCAGCATCGTAAACCAGTTCGTGAGCATCAACACGCCCACGATGATCAGCAGCACACCACTGATCTTGTTCACGAGCCCCATATGCCGGCGAAACTTCTGGAACGCGCCGAGGAATCGTTCCATGAGCAGCGCGCTCAACAGGAACGGAACGGCGAGGCCAAGGGAATACGTGGCGAGCAGCCCCATGCCATGCGATACGTTGCCACTCGTGCCCGCGTACGTAAGAATCGCGCCGAGGATCGGACCAATGCACGGTGTCCACCCCGCGCCGAATGCGATGCCAACAATCACGGTGCCGAGATAGCCAACGGGTTTGTCCGACAAATGCATGCGCGTGTCTTTGGACATCATCCCGATGTTCAGCACACCGAGCATGTACAACCCGAAGATGATCACCAGCACACCACCAATGCGCGTGATCCAGTCGCGATAACCAAGCAGCAAGTTGCCGAGCGCCGTAGCACTGGCGCCGAGCGCGATGAAAATGAGTGAGAAGCCGAAGACAAACAGCACCGCGTGCGTGAGCGTGGTGCGCCGTGACCGCGTAACGTCTTCAAACCCCATGCCCGTGATGAACGTGATGTAGCTCGGAATGAGCGGCAGCACGCAAGGCGAGAGGAAACTCAGCAAGCCCGCGGTAAACGCGATCGCGAGGCCAAGGGTTGGTTCCATGTTGTATCGTCAGGTTTGCCGAACGCGATCAGCGCTCAGGCGTGGTACGCGTGCCTCGACGACAGGCCCCGCACACGCCCTGAATCACCAGGCGATGGCGATGCCGCGCAAAGTCATGCGCTTCAGCAATAATGGTGGTCATGCGTTCCAGCCGTTCGTCGCGAAACTCTTCCACCGCGCCGCACACCGTGCACAACAGATGTTCATGATGCGGCACATCACGCGCCGCTTCAAACCGTCTGAAGCCTTCCCCAAAATCGCGCTCCACCACGAGTCCGCTGCGCACCAGCAGATCGAGCGTGCGATACACCGTTGCGGTGCCCGCTTTGTCGCCGTGCGACGACAAGTGCTGCGCCACTTCTTCAGCCGAAAGATGCTGCGCTGATCCGATCACCACTTCGGCGATCGCCAAACGTTGCGCGGTGACGGGCAGGTTGTGCTCACGTAGCCACGAACGGAACCCTTCCCGTCCCTGCTGCGCCGTGCGCGACGTGCCCACCATCGGCGCTGATGTCATGCCGGTTCCGCGACGTCCAGATGCAACACGTGCGTGAGCGCGTTCGCATCGTACCGCATGGGATCATCCAGGTCGCCACTGCGACGCTGCACACCACGCACCACGGTTTCCACGGTGATCAGCGGCGCGTCCGCTTCGGCCACGCACTCGAACTCCCAGCGACCACGATCAGGCCCCTTCACCACCAGGCGATACCGCGCTGTGTACACCGTATGCCGGGCGTCTTCCGTGCGTTCGCCCACTTCTGGCCACACGGCGATCACGGCCACTCCGGTTTCGTACACACCCTGTCGCAGCGCGGTGAACAGATGCAGTTCGGCGATGCGAGCGACCGGCACCTCGGCCACGATGGCACGCAGGAAGCGTTCGGCCGTTTCGGTTACGGGACGTCGATTGTCGGCGGACACAGGCGCGGTCATTGGCCGGCGCTCACGAAGGCCGCCGTAGGGCAGCAAAAGTCGGTCTGAGAGTTCACGACGAGGTGCAAAGGGTTCGGCAGACGAGAACGTCAGGGCACGTGGCGACTGGCACGTGCGTTCTGCTGGCTGAGTGGAAGATCACCTGCGCGCCCCCGCTGCTACAAGCGTTGGCGCCGTGATCCGCGGGGATCGCCGTCGGCGCCTCCCGTGAGAAACACTTGCGTTATCTTACAACTAAGATATATTTGTGAATATGGCGCCGTTTGGGCGCGTTGAGCCGTTCAGAAATGCCACAGCCTTCAGCCTTCAGGAGTCTTCATATGTCGTTTGCTCGTCTCAGCGCGGTGCTCGCGCTCCCGTTCGTACTCGTCGCCGCGAATCCGTTCACGCCGGCGGCCCCGCGCCCGCACACGGTCGACAAGGCCCACAGCCAGATCAACTTCATTGCCGAATCGCGCCTCATTGACGCGCGAGGACACTTTGAGACGTGGGACGCGACCATTTCGCTTGATCCGCAGAACATGGCCGCGTCGTCGGTGTCACTGAGCATTGATGCGGCGAGCATTGACACGCGCGTTGAGCGTCGTGACGGTCATCTCAAGAGTGCCGACTTCTTTGATGTGGAGAAGCACCCGAAGATCACGTTTGTCTCAACCGCTGTGCGTCCGAAGACGGCGAACACGCTCGACATTGAGGGTGACCTCACCATTCGCGGCACCACCAAGCGCATTGTGATTCCCGCGTCGATGGTGTTCTACGAAGCCGGCACGGGCCGATTCCGCGGCGAGTTTGTGATCAAGCGCAAGGAGTACGGCGTGGCGTATGACTCAAACGTGAATCCGATCAAGGACGACGTGACCGTGCAGTGGGATTTCGCGATCAACGATCCGGCGGCCAAGAAGTAAGTTTGACCTGACAGCAATCGAGGCCCTCGCGTAGCGACTACCGCTGCGCGAGGGCCTTTGCTACATCCGCGAGTACCGGCGCCGGTTGCACCAGCGAAATGCGAAAGCGTCCGCGTCCCGCCGCGCCAAACGCCATGCCGGGCGTGATGACAATGTTGTGTTCGGCCAGACAGTGATCCACCCAGGCCCAGTCGTCATAGCCCTCGGGTACTGTGAGCCACAAGTACATGGTGGCGCGAGGCGACGGCACCGCCCATCCGTGCGCGTGAAACGCATTTACAAGCGCATCACGACGCGCTGCGTACTCCTGCACAATTGGCTTGACCAACGCGCGATAGTTCGTGAACGCAACGGCCGCACCGAGTTGTGGCAGCGTGGCCGCTCCGTAGCCCACATTGCTGCGATATGCATCGAGCGCGGTGATGGCCTGTGGATTTCCAACCACCACACCCACGCGCGAGCCGGCCATGTTGAAACTCTTCGACGCAGAGTGCAGTTCGACCGTGCACTCCATGGCGCCCGGCACCTGGAGTGCACTCGGCGGCACAAACCCGTCAAACGCCAGCTCCGAATACGCCAGATCACTCACGAGCAGGATGTTGTGTGTGCGCGCAAACTCGACCAGGCGCGTCATGGCCGCGAGATCCGCAATTGCCGTAGTAGGATTGCACGGATAGTTCGCAATCAGCACTCGCGCACGCGCGACATGTGCCGGATCAACTGCGTCGAGATCCAGCAAACCGTCGGCTGAAAACGGCACCATGACCGCTTCGGCGCGCGCGAGTTGTGTGGCGCGCACATACACCGGGTAGTACACCTCCGGCACGAGCACGACGTCGCCCGGTTCACAGATCGCCAAAATGATTTCGGCCAACCCTTCTTTGCTTCCGGCCACAGCCATGTACTCGCGTTCCGGATCCGTGTGCACGCCAAACCGGTCCACCATGTAGTCGGCCACGGCGCGCAAGAACTCGGGGTGCCCACGAAAGTGCGGATACCCGCTCAACTCCGGACGTGTGGCGGCTTCGCGGATTGCTTCCTGCACGAGCTCCGGCACCGGCTGATCCGGACTGCCGATACCCACGTCGAGCAGCGGTCGACCAGTGGCGCGATGCGCACGCTTGCGCTGATCCAGCTCCCAGAACACGTACTGGGGGATGGAGCGAATGAGCTGCGTTGGCTGAATCATGTGGGGCGAAGTCGTGAGAGACATGCCTGAATACTAGCAACTGCGATGTCGACGAACGCGAGGGCCCGTGCTGGTCCGGCTCTACAGCAACGCCACCGGGTCGCGGTCGACGACCAGGCGTACACTCGCGTCACGGGCGGCTGGCGCGCGTTCGGCCACAAAACGGCATAGTCTGGTGAGCAATCCCGACTTGGGCGTACGCAGGAAAAAATGCCAGCGCCAGCGTTCCTTGATGCGGTGAATGGGGCACGGTGCGGGTCCTACCACCTCCACCTCACGGATACCGCGACTGCGGAGCAACGCACGCGTCCAGTCGGCCGTTTCAATGGCCTTCGCGCTGGTATTGGATTCGTCCTCACCGCTGATCACAATGTTGGCCAGTCGCACAAACGGCGGATACGCCGGCGCGCGACGTTCGGCGAGTTCAGCCTGAATAAACCCGGGCACATCATGCGTCACCGCACAGTGCACCGCGTGATGATTCGGACGACGCGTCTGGATCAACACCTCACCGGGCTTGCTGCTGCGACCAGCCCGACCGGCGACCTGACTGAGCAACTGGAACGTGCGCTCAGACGCACGAAAATCCGGCAAGCTCAGTCCGGTGTCCGCATCGATCACCCCAACAAGCGTGACGTCCGGAAAGTCGAGTCCCTTGGCAATCATTTGTGTGCCCAGCAAAATGTCGACTTCGCGTCGTGCGACACGATCGAGAATGTTGCTGTGCGCCCATTTGCCGCTGGTCGTGTCCACGTCCATGCGCGCAATACGTGCGGACGGA
Source organism: Gemmatimonadaceae bacterium (assembly GCA_051859245.1). Classification (GTDB taxonomy): domain Bacteria; phylum Gemmatimonadota; class Gemmatimonadetes; order Gemmatimonadales; family Gemmatimonadaceae; genus JAABRT01. The sequence continues at coordinate 209,560 of JBHYGA010000005.1, read as the reverse complement.
AACCGTTCCGCCACCACGCGTTCCACCTGCTGTGTACCCAGTCCCTTGCGCGCGAGCGCGAGTCCGCCGCAGGCGCGACATGTGGTGTGCACCGGAGCGCGGTGCTGACAGTAGTGGCACACCAGCGACTCCGGTACGCGATGATACGTGAGCGCAATGGAGCAGTTCGGGCACTGCGTGACATCACCACAGTCACGGCATTCTAGGAACGCCGCGAATCCGCGGCGATTGAGCAACAGTACGGATTGCTCGTTGCGAGCGAGACGCGTTTCAATCGCCACCGCCAGCTCGGGCGAGAGAATGCCAATCGTTTCATCGAACGGCGCGTTGGGCGGTCGATTGGCGAGAGCATCGCGTACCACGCCGCGCAGATCAACCACACGAACCTGTGGCAGCGACGCTCCCGTCGCGCGCAGTGGTAGTTCAAGACGCTGAATGAATCCGGTGTCGGCGCGTTCCCACGTTTCGAGTCCGGGCGTGGCGCTGCCCAGCACAACCACCGCCCCTTCAGCCTGCGCGCGCACAATCGCAGCTTCCCGGGCGTGATAGCGCGGTGTTTCCGCCTGTTTGTAGCTCGCGTCGTGTTCTTCGTCGACGATGATCACACCAACGTTCGTGAGCGGAGCAAAGAGCGCAGACCGCGCACCAACGGCAATGCGTCGCGTGCCATCGCGCAGTGCGCGCCAGGCATCGTAGCGTTCCCCGTCGCTGAGCGCGGAGTGCAACACGGCCACATCATCACCGAACGCGCCGCGAAAACGATCGACCGCTTGCGGTGTGAGTGCGATTTCCGGCACCAGTACAATCGCGGAACGGCCCTGCTCCGTAACGAGCTTTCGCAACACCTCAATGTACACGAGCGTTTTACCGCTCCCCGTGATGCCGTGCAGCAACAGCGTCGCACCAGGCGCCGCGTTGACAATGGCGTGCACGGCGGCGCGCTGCGCTTCGGTTGGGGTGAGTGGCGGCGCGACAACAGCGCGATCGGCAAACGGATCGCGCTGCACAGATTCGTGCGACACTTCCACCAATTGCTTCTTGACGAGCGCATCAAGCACCGCAGGCGTGCAATCGGCTTGCGTGAGCAGTGATGTGACCGGTGCTTCACCACCGCGCGATTCAAGCAGCTCGAACAATGCACGTTGCTTTGGAGCGCGCGCAAACGCGGCTTCGCGCGCGAGCAACGATTCGAGTGGCGACAGAATCCGCACGCGCCGCTGCGTGCGTACGGCGGGCGTCGGCACTGTGCTGCTGGTGAGCGCTGTGGGGAGCATCGCACGCACGGTGAGTCCGATCGGTGCGGCGTAGTACTCCGCAATCCATTCGGCCGTGTGCAACAGCGCCGGTGGAAACGCCAGCGCTTCGTTCGGAACGCCGATCACATGCTTCAGCGTGACACCGGCCGGCGCCTCCGTATGCGCGAGCACAATGCCGACCACCTTCTTGTTGCGAAACGGCACGACCACACGCTGACCAGCCTCGGGTAGCGGCAGCGCGTCTGGCACGAGATAGGTGAACGCGCGAAACAGCGGAACCGGCAGCGCGACTGACACGCAGCGCGCGCCGGTCGCAGACGTTGCCGTTTCGCTCGCGGACCCGTGGTTGACCGTCTCGCTGCGTTCAGCCTCGTTTCGTGACGCCAAGTCCGGGGGCATCGCCAAGCGTGATCGAACCGAGTGCGTTGGGAGCAGTGATGGATGGGCCGTCGAACGGATCATCAGCCAGCAATGCGGCACCGTCGAGGTCCACGTAGTCGAGCAGCGGCGCAAAGTGTGCGGCCGACGCAATGCCCAACGTGGTTTCAATCATGCAGCCACACATGACTTGCAGATTGTGCGCGCGCGCCGTGGCAATCATGCGCAGCGCTTCACGCAGTGAGCCACACTTCATCAGCTTGAGATTGATGCCATCCACACATTCCGCCAGCTTCGGAATATCTGATGCCACCAAGCACGACTCGTCGGCAAAGAGTGGCATTGGGCAGCGTTCACGAATAAAACGCAGTCCATCGAGATCATGCGGTGGCAGCGGCTGCTCCAGCATTTCCACACCGTATTTAACGAGTGTGTCGAGCATCGCGAGCGTGCTCTTGGGTGTCCAGGCGGCGTTTGCATCAACACGAATTACCGCGTTTGGCGCTTCTTCCCGCACAATCGCCAGAATTTCGCGATCACGCGCCGATCCAAGCTTTACCTTGAGCACGGGAAACGCGGCCGCCTCACGCACGCGCGCGCGCAGTGTGTCGTCATCTGGCGCAATGCCAATCGTGAACGATGACTGTGGTGAGTTCGCCGGCGAGAGTCCCCACAGTTTCCAGAGCGGTACGCCCAGGCGTTTGCCCACCAGGTCGTGCAGCGCAGCGCTGACCGCCGTTTTTGCGGCGGCATTCCAGCGAATGGCCAGGCTCAGTTCTTTTTCAATTGCTTCGAGCGACCAGCCGTCGGCCTGTTCAAGCAGCGGCTTGAACCGTTGCAGCGCCGCCACCACCGAGTCCGCATTCTCGCCGTAAAAACGACTCGGTGCCGCTTCACCCCACCCTTCGAGTCCATCAGTATCGCGAATCTTGACCCACACCACCGACCAGGTTGCTGTACCGCCGCGCGCAATGATGAACGGATGCTTTGTGTGTACAGACAGAACTTCCCAGGAGAGTTGCATGGTCGGCGAGGGGAGTGTTGACGAACAGCTGATGGTTAGGAGCGGCACGCGCCGCCGCTCCTTGAGTTTAAGTGGGGGTCACACCCGTCGCACGGGCAGCGCGCGCGGCACGGGCCTCGTCCGGGGTGCCGTGCGTGGCGAGAAAGCCGAGCAGCGCGTCGGCCAGCTCAAAGCCACGATCGTATCGTTCCGCTGGCAGTTTGGTGAGGCACCGCATGACAATGGCGCTCATGGCGGCTGGCACCTCCGGCTGCGCAATGTCCGGCGCCACCGGTTGCTCGTGCACGTGCTTGTATCCTACCGCATACGAATCCGCGCCATCGAACGGCGGATGTCCGGTCAGCATTTCGTAGAGCAACAAGCCAACCGCGTACAAATCGCTGCGACCGTCCACCAGGCGCCCCATGGCCTGCTCCGGCGACATGTAGTGCGGTGTACCCATCGCGCGACCGGTCGCGGTGAGTCGACCGTGGAATCGCGCCGTGGCAATACCAAAATCGGTGAGCACGGCGTTCGTGTCTTCGTCGAACAGCACGTTGTCGGGCTTCACATCACGGTGTACCACGCCCCGTCGATGCGCGTAGTCGAGCGCGCAGGCCACCTGTGCTCCAATCCCCGCCGCGATCCTGGCCGGCAGACGGCGCGAGCGCGTGAGCATGTCGGCCAGCGAACCACCCGCGTAGTACGGCATCACGAGATACACAATGTCGCCAGATGCGCCCTGATCAAGAATCGCGCATACGTACGGGTGCACCAGCCGTGCAGCAGCCTCGGCTTCACGCCGGAACCGCTCGCGCATTTCTGATTCACGCGCGAGGGTGCGATGCAGCACCTTGATCACAACGGGTCGAGCCAGCGCAACGTGACGCGCAAGGTACACATGCGCCATGCCACCGCTGCCGAGGCGCTTGATCACCGTGTAGCGATTGCCGGTGACGCGGCGCAAGTCGGACAGTTCTTCATCTGGCGCCTCGAGCGGCGGCGCGCTCACGTCGGGGAGCGGCACCCCACAACGTGTACAGCGAGCCGCTGCCGCGCGATTCCAGGTGCCACACTCCGGACAGAACATGGGGCGATGAGATGAGTGAAGGTGAGCGCGACGTTACAGAATGCGACGACGACGCAGGAACAGAAGCAACGCGCCACCAATCGCCAGTTGCAGCACGAGCATAATCCAGAAACCGGACGGCGAACCGGAGAGCGGGATCTTGTTGAAGTTCATGCCCCACATGCCACTGACCACGACAAATGGCAGACTCATGGTAGCCAGCACCGACAGCGCCTTGGTGGTCGCGCCGAGTCGGTTCGACACTTGTGTGAGGTAACTGTCCATCGTGCTGCTCAGCAGATCCCGGTACGTATCGAGCGAATCGGTAATACGCAGAATGTGATCGTAAATGTCGCGGAAATACAGTTGGGTGCCCGCCGTCAGTAACGGCGTTGGGCGATTCGCTAATGTGGCGAGCACTTCACGTTGTGGCGAGAGGTGCCGCCGCAGTGACAAGACCAGTCGCTTCACCTGAAAAATGTCGCGCAAGGCACTTTCGTCAAACTCCACAAACACGCGTTCTTCCAGCCCATCCACAAACTCGTCAATGCGTTCCAATACCGGGAAGAACGCGTCGATCGTTTCATCCAGGAGTGCGTGCAGCAGGCGGTCGAGACCGCGGGCCATCATTTCCGGGTTGCGCGTGAGGCGCTCCGACACCGCAGTGATGGACGGGATAGCGCCTGCTGACACCGTAACAAGTGCATTGGGGCTGAGAAACGCATAGAGGTCCTGCGTTTCGAGATCGTACGGATCGTCCGTTGATTCACAGAAAGCCACTGCGCGCACGACGACAAACAGATAGCCGTCGTACTCTTCGATCTTGACGCGAGTTGCCGGGTTCAGCGTGTCTTCGATGGCGAGTGGATGAAATCGAAAGACATGTTCGAGCAACGCGTGTTGGGCCGGACTTTGTGCATCAAGATGCACCCACAATGCGCCGTCGCGGCGCGCCAGGAGCCCAGGGATATCTCGCGGATGACACGTGACCGCGCGCTCGTCGCCCGGACCATGCCAGACACTGATCTCTGGCGTTGCACTTGGACGAATGACGGATGGCAACGGTTCAGTCACGGCGTTCTCGGATGCGGCCACTTGACGCCGCGAATGAGATGGAAGCCTACCGCACGTTCCTGCGACAGGACGTGCAAGAGTTGTGTTTCGCGATCAACCGCCTCACGTGCGGCACGCCAGCCAAAGCGACGCCAGGCGCGGCTTGCGATCTGCAATTTTTCACGGAGCGTAAATCGTGGTGCACTGTCCACGCGCCCACGCATGCCACGGTCGGTCCAGTCGTCCACTTCAATATCTACCAGACCGGCTTCGCGCATCATCTGCTTCCACTCCACCACGTGGCGCAGCCCCAGTCCAAGTCGCTCCACGACGGCTTCGCGTTCATCCGCATCAAAGTCGGCATTCCAGGTAAGCTGACACAACACCACCGGTGCGTACGGTTTCACCACACGTGCCAGCTCCGCCACGGCGCGCACCGGATTGCTGGCCGCAGCGAGCACGGGTTCACCAATCGCGCCATCGAACACGGCGTCGTCAAAGGGCAAGTCATCGAGCGGTGCACTCTGAAAACTCACCGTGGTGGTCTTGCGCTCCGTGGCCACACGCGCGGCCGCCGCGTTCATTCGTTCACTATCGGGATCCACCCCGATCACCGACGCACGCGTGCGCAGCGCCAACCATTCAGCGTTCCGCCCGTCACCACATCCACTCACCAGTACGTCTTTCCCCGCCCCGGCTTCCAACAAATCGGCGAGTTCGCGATACAGCGTTTCCACCGAGCCGCGCCAGCGACCGAGCACCACCGATTGCACGAGGCGCAGCACCACGGGAACGGGCGGAACGCGAGGCGATGGCATACGCTGTTCGCGTTACGGCGTGTGGTGCAGCGCGTCGGGTAGCGCCATGCGCACCACAACCGGTGGCACGTCGTCGCGATCGGTTTGCACCGCGATCAGATCTCGTTCACGCACCGCGGCAATCCGCCATTGTCGACCGAGCGATACGCGCGTCATGGGAATACCCTCTGCGTCGAACACCCACCATACCCAATCGTCCGTCGGGCCATTTACCGGCAATCGAAGCCAGATGCGATCCCACGGATCGGTGAGCAATCCACTCGCGGTGGCCTTGGTGGGTGGGAACGACGCCTCGTCAACGAAACGTGTGCGGATCGCGGAATCAGAGCGTGAGCGCGCGGTGGACAAGACTTCTGAAAGGAAGCGTTCACGGTCTTCAGGCGTGACCGCTTCGATCGCGCATGAAAAATCGAGTCGCATGCGAAGCGTGCCCGTTGAATCATAGCGCGCGATTTCGCAGCCCTCGGTATCGTGCACCAACACGCTGTGCGCGCCGAGCGTCCAGAGCGTGGTGCGACCGTACGGAATACTGCCGGAGCGCACGCCCTGGTTGTCACCGGCTGCACCGGGTCGACCAAGTTGCACCGTGCGTTCCGGCCCGCGCAGCTGCAACAGGGTGTCGCGGAACGCGCCGTCCGCTCCAAAACGCAAGAGCGCCATCGCCGCGCGCGACACACCCGCGCCTTGCTCCTGCGGCGGTGCGATCGTCACGGCAATGGGAACACCGCTGTGAAACGCGCCAGACACGGTCGCGATCCGCGGAAGCGCAAACTGGATGTCAATGGCGTCACCCAAACCGGCCGCGGTGACGCGCGTGAGTCGACCTGCATCCCAGTCCCACAGCAGCAACGTGTCGGGCCGGTACGGCAGGATTGTGGTGCGCGCGCTGAACTCGCCGAGTTCGGCACCAACTTTTGCGATCGGTTCAGCGCGGCCGCGTCCCGCGTTTGGGAACCGCAACAACGCCGGCCCGCTCTGACTGAAAATCACCAGCGATGAATCCGCGAGCGGCTGCAACGCCACCAGCCCAACCACCCCTTCGGCCTCAGCGTTCGCCCCGTTCAGCAACGTGTCCAGCACACGCAACGCTTCGTTGCTGCGCAGTGAGTCGCGCGAGAAGCCGGCCGACACGATGCGCACACCGGCACTGTCACGCACCGATGTTTGTGGTGTGTTGTCCGACTCACGCGGTGCCCCGCGTTGGCACGCCACAAGCACCCATGTGGCAAGCACAGCGGACAACATTGGAACCGAGCGATGACTCCGGCAACGCGCGCGTGTGGTCTTCATTCGTGAACGAGTGCGCTAAGGTGTGCGATGGCCGCTTCGGCCGTTTGCGCCGGTGCGTATCCACCTTCGAGCGCACTCACAATGCGACCCTCGCACCAAACATCTGCTCGGCGACCAAGTTCGCGCGTCATCGCGGCGATGTGTTCGCTCGTCCACGTGAACCCGCCGAGTGGATCACCTGCGAGACTGTCAAAGCCGGCGCTGAGCAGTACGAGATCAGGCGTCCAGTCGCGCGTGGCCTCGTCGACCGCGTTCCAGAGCGCTTGTGTGTACGCGTCTGGTGTGAGGCCTTCGGCCATGGGCACATTCCACACGCTTTTGTGCGGACCGTGATCGGTGCGTGCTCCCGTGCCCGGGTACCACGGCCACTGATGGATGGATACAAAACGAATGCGCTCGTTGTTTTCCACCAGCGCCTGAGTGCCATTGCCATGATGCACGTCCCAGTCAATCACGAGCACGCGTTCGGCATACTGCTTGTTGAGCGCGTACAACGCACCAACGGCGATGTTGCCAAACAGACAAAATCCCATGGCACGGTCGCGCACGGCGTGATGTCCGGGTGGGCGAACGGCGCAGAATGCGCGCGTAGCGCGTCCGTCGTAGAGCATGTCGATCGCGTCGAGCACACAACCTGCGGCGGCGGTTGCGGCGAGATACGAGCCGCTGCTCACCACGGTGTCTGGATCGAGATGTCCACCGCCGGAGCTGGCAAACGCTTCGACGCGCGAGATGTACGCCGCATCGTGTGCCAGCGCGAGCTCGGCGGGTGTGGCGTGCCGCCCTTCATGATGCAGCACCGCGTGGAACAGCTCGGGGTGATACTTGAGCGCGCTGGGAATTGCGCGGAGCCGCCCCACATGCTCCACGTGTTCCCAGCCCGTGTCATGCAGTCCACAATCCGAGTGCGAAATCAAGGCAACTGACATCCTTGATGTTACGTCACGCATCGGTGCTGCCGCTACCGGTGCCACGCGCGCGTTTCCCTGCATGGCGCTCATCGTGCACCTCTGAGGCGGCGTGACCACCATGCGGCGAGTAGCGCGAAGGCGGCCAGCACGAACAACCAGACCGGTGGCGCGGTCGGCAACAGAGAGCTTGCGAACTCCGAAGCTCGCGGCGCGCCGGGGGGCCCTACACGCGCCACGAGATCAGCCAACGGGGCCGCGTCCCCCGGAAAGGCCGTATACACCTCGCCGCCCTTGTGCGACACAAATGCCGTGCGATGCAACAACGATTGCCACCACGCACGGTGATCGGCCGGCGCGCCATCCGCGCCAAGCATGCGCCATTCCCATGTGTTTGCGTAACCCACCTGCAACACGCGACCCACGCCGACTACACGTGCCGCGATGGCCAACGGTGCACCGGCCCGCGCGCTCCGTTCGATCGCAACGGCGTTGGCGGCGAGTGAGGAGATCGGAGAGAGCGCGAGCCCTTCTCGTGGCGCGGCGGTTTGCAGCGCGCCCGGCACACCCGCGAGGCGCGTGACCGACTCGCCGGCGCGAAGCGCGCGCATGCTGCTGCCTCGTGCGGCGTCCGCAAAGAGCACCAACCCGCCGCCGCTTCGCACAAAACGTTCGATCGCGGCCGCGTGGGTCCACGAAGAGCTGTCGAGTGCAATCACGGCGGCATACGTAGTCGTATCAAGTGTACTGAGTGAACCGGCAGTGACAACCGCGCGCGGCGCGATGGAAAACGCGGCATCAACACTCCAGCCGGATTCTTCAAGCGCGCGCATGGCAAATCGCGCTTCCCAGCCTGGCGCGGCAAACAAGCGAACGCGACCAAGCGAAGCAGAGTCGGACCGGATGACGCGCGCGGTAATGCGTTCATGAGAGACGGCATACGCACCGCGTGATCCGGGCAGTGTCCACGAGACACCACCGCGCTCAGTGCGGGCGCTGTCGAGCCAGCCCACAGAATCCGCGAGGGACAGAGGTGCCGAATCGCGCGCGACCACATGCAGCACGGTACCACCGGCCGGATCGGCCAATGCCAACGCCGATATCGCCACCGCAGGAATCGTGTCGCGTGATTGCCATGTCACGGCAACACCCGCACGTTGCGCCGCATGCAGCACGGCGCGTGATGCCGCATCAGGGATGGTAGATATCGGCACGTGCAGCTGCTGCCGCATCGGATCGGCCAGCGTTTGCGCGAGCTGCGTCGCGCTGAGGGCGGTGGCTGTGTCGGCTGTGAGTGGTGCCGGTGCTGCACTGCGTGTGTCGGCACGCCCCGTGAGCCACCACGCGTAGAAAAGCGCGACCATCGCGGTTGCGCGCAGCATCCGTTCCAGCCAAACGCGCATCAGTGGCTCAATGCGTGAGTGCGTAGACCACGAGATTCACACCGAATCGAGTGGGATCAACGCCCATGAAGCGCTTGTTGTCGGGATGGAAGTTCCACTCCGAGCTGTAGTCCTTGTTGCTGTACAGCACGCTGATGCGATCGTTGCGCAACACGGCGAGCAACTGCTCATGCACCAGATTGTCGCCCCACCCATTGAGCTCGTGACTGGTGGTTGGCGGTCCGTCTTCGAAACGAAAGAACGACGTATAGAGCGGGTGATTGTTGCGCAGCGGCGCGAGCGGTGCAATGAGGCGCGCCACTTCTTCAGTCGCCGTTTTGTGAAACGCCCCGTCGATATCATGGTTGTGATCATCGATAAACAACAGACCACCACGCTCGACATAGCGCTGCAACACCCGTCCTTCCTGCGGCGTAAATCGCACCGGTAAATGGCCCGTGAGAAAGAGCAGCGGATATCGCAGCGCATCTTCCGACGCGAGCGCCACCGCCACACCCTGTGGTGCCACTGGGAGCGACGTGTACCGCGCAACCGAGTCAATCAGGTTCCCCGGCAGCGAGGGCGCGCTGTCCCAGTCCCCCGACTCGTACTGCGCGGTGGCGAACACAAACGGTTCGGCAGCGGCGGAGTCGCGGCGCGCGGAGGCGCGGGGCGCGGAGGCGCGGGGCGCGCGAGCGCCAGAGGCGCGGTGGACAATCGTCTGATCGTTCACGGAACACTCCAACCTGAAACACCGCGTATGACCGCGGGCCTGCTGAGCGTGCGACGCGCGATTACGAGTGCGTTGGTGACATCACGCCCGTCACGCAACGCCACCAGCACCGCGTCCAGCGCCTGCGAGAACGCCGGCGCGTCAGCGAGCGCATCGAGTCGCAACACGACCAGCGAATCCCGGGCAGCCGTGGCGTTCGTGGTGAGTGCATACGCCGCGCGCGTGAGTCGCGTATCGAGCTGCTGCGCGCGATCAGGAACCGCGGCGCCTGGCAATCGTCGTGCATCCTGTCCCGTATCCTTTCCTGCCAACCGTACACGCGCCAGATCCACCACAATCGGTCGCACGCGTCCGCGCAAATACACCCGTTCCGCCGCGCGCGCGCGTTGAATGGCCGCGAGCGCGAGTCGCATGGGGGGGATCGCCGCACGAGGATCGGCCTGCTCAAGCGCGCGCCCCGCGTCCCACATGGCGTTGTAGGCTTCGAGCAGCGGCAGGTTCACCGCAACAATTGCGGACTCTTCCGACACGTTGTTGTTCGCGCGTGCAGGTGTTCCGGCGGCGTTGGCCGTGCCACCAAATGATGGCACCAACTTGCCCTCCTGCAGCGTGAGTCCGTGATCGTGCCCGTCGCCCTCATAGTGCACATGCTCGGATTCCCCCTCTCCAGAAACACGCGCGTACACAATGGCACTCACGGCGCGACGGATACGCGCCTGCTCGGTAGCGAGCTTGCGCGATTCAGCCACCAGGACATCGCGCGAGATTTTGGGTCGGCGTGCGTCGAGCTTGATCGTGAGCTCAAGCAGCATGCGCTGTGAGAGCAGCGATGAATCAACAGCCGGCGGCGGTGCCGCTTCTACCGCTACGGAGTCGTATTCCTCAGCCCGCGCAAAGCGCAGCGACCGTGTTTCGCTCACGCCCATCTCGCGCGACGCGACCGGGTGCTGATCGCGCGCAACTGCGCGTATATGCAACACATCACCAGATTTCACGCCGAGTTGCGCGAATGACAGCACATGCTCAATGCGACCGCTTCTTGCACCGCCGAACGTACGTTCGGCCAGTCGTAACGTGCGCGCTGTAAACTGCTCGCCAGCACCGCTTGTGAAAATCACCTCGAATGCCACAGATGCAAGACCGTAGTCATCGCGAGCCTCGGCGGCGAGCGACAGTGAACCGGTGCTATCGCGATAGACCGAGTCGCGCAGCGGCGCCGCCAATCGCACGAGCGGCAGCGAATCGGCTTTCGGAATGATCACCAGCAGACGCGAATCATCGCCGTCGCGCACATTGATGACTCCAGGTGCTGTCGAGACACGGGTCACGATCGACCACTCGTCCGCCGCATCACGATAGCGTTCGATCGGTAGCGCAGATGCGCGCGAGGTGCGCGGCGTGAAGGTGGCCAGCAGGCCGGTTGTGTCGCCGCCACCAACAACGCGCACCTGGCTGCCAACGAGCGCCTCCACTGTACCGGAGTCGGTGATCACGCGTGTTGGCAGTTTACTGTACGCCGGTGGGGTGACTTCAATTCGCCAGCGTGCGAGGCGCGATTCGCGCGCTGCGTTTGCGTTTGGGCCCGTACTCGTCGCAGCGCCGCGCGCGAAGGCCGTGGATTGCGGGGCTGTTGGAAGTTGCGATACAACCACGAGCAGGATCAGCGCGATCAGGCTCGTGAACAGCGGTAGCTTGACCGCGCGCCAGCGCGTTTCGTGCACTGCGCGCTTCGCTGGCAGTGCGCCGTGCCCCGACATATTCGACTGCGCGGCGAGCCGATCGGCAATGTTTCCGGTGAGCTCTTCGTTCTCCACGAGCGTGACCACCGCGTGCGACGCCGGATAACGCTCCTCATACCACAGCGCAGCACGAACCGGCGTGATTGGTTGCCAACGTACCATCAAACGCCTAAGCACCAGCACAAACACCACCAACACGGTGATCGTTTGTGGTGCCGCCTCGGAGAGCAACGGCCACGCGGGTGCAGACATGACCTCGGTTGAGATCAGCGTCAGCAGCCAAACCATGGTGCGCAGCACCAGCAGAACGCCGAGCGACACCGCTGCGGCCACGAGCACCGTGCGAAGGATGCGTGTATGTACGAGTGCCCGCTGCAACGCATGTACACGCGTGCGAACATCGGGCGCCGAGAGCGGTCCGGCAGCCGGCAACTGTGTATGGCCGCTCGTCGGACTCACTGCGGTACCCCTGCACGCGTGCGTGCCAGCAACGCCTCGAGCGCAATCAGTGCGATCGCCAAGACGAGCAGCCACCGCGTGAGCGGCGACAACGGTTCGGGGAGCGACGCGCGCAGATCACCAGACGTGGCGAGTTGACCAGTACCGGCCAACACCGAATCCTGTTGGCCACGCGCGATCGAGTCTTCGCGCGACGGCATGCCTGTAGCAGTAAGCATGCGCGCACCTTCGCCGCACTCCGCGATCAGTGCCGCCAGCACACCGCGCGCCGAGACGCTGAGCAGTGCGTCACCCGCAGGCGGATCAAAGCCCACCACACGAACGCACCCCGCGCCAACCGTCCACTCTACTGCCGCGGGTGTCCCGTCGCTCCACCACACAATCGCGCGCTGGGTGCTGTCCTCAATCAACAATTTTGTGCGACGCAGTGGTGCAACGAGCGCCACACCATTCGCAACCACGGCCGCGACGGCACTCTCCGCGGCAGCGAGCTCGGTTGTTTTGCTGGACGCCGCAGCGGGTGCGCGCACGTCACCAACCGGCTCCCACCACACAACGGCCTCACCGTTTGCTGCGGCCACCGAATCGTTACCGCCAAACGAGTCGCGAAGCACACGCGTGGAAGCGGCCGGTAAATCACCCCAGCGCGTGAACGCGGCGCGCACCACATCATCATTGGCCGCGCGCACCGTTACCACATCTCGTGCGCGGGTGGAGTCCCGCACTAATGATGCGACGTTGACCTCCTGTGGCTCCACGCGTCCGGGCCAGATCGCGCGGACTGCGGACAACGCATCGTCTCGCGTCTCGGGCAACGCCCCGCGCGTTGCCGTGAGCACGACCAAACGTATCGAGTCTGCGTTGATGGCAAACTCCGGAGCAGCGCGGCGCGTGCGCAACAACAAGGCGCTCAGCGAAACAGAGACGTCGACACGTGCAGGCACCGTGCTGCGATGAGCCGGAGTTACGGGTGCGATTGGCAGGGCCGACGTCTCCGCATTCCACGTGCGATCAAGTGAAGTTGTACCGAACGGTGAGACGATCCCCACGAGTGGCGTATTGTCGCGCCGAGCGTCGCGTGCAACCGCAGCGAGTCCGCTGCGCAACGCCGCAGTGTCCGCCACTACGCGATCGTCAATCGCAATCACCGTGAGCACCGACTCGGGTGACCGATCAACTGTCACACCAGCAAAGGCAATACCAGCGCACACCACCGCACACAACCGCAGGAGCATGAGCAAGAGATCGGTTGGTCGGCTCGCGCGCGACACCGCGGGTACCGTTCGCTCCGGTGCAAATCTTGCCGTAGGGAACGCCAGCTCCGGCGGGCGTGACACCGACAGCAAGTGCGCGGCAACGACCGCGAACGCAGCGGCGGCTGTGACCCACAGCACCCACGGATACGCGACCGTCACGCGCCGCTCCCCGCAGCAGATCCCGCAGTGCGGGAACCCGCAACGCGACGGACGGCACGCGAAGCGTCCTCGCTACACACAACCTCGAGGTGCCGTGCGCCCGCGGCCAGACAGCGCCGAGCGAACTCCGTACGCCACAACTGAAAGGTTGTGCTGTATTCCTCGCGAGAACTCGCACCGAACGCGCGCTGTACCTGCAACGACTCCGGATCAACGAAGCGCCACACCCCATCGGGCGGTGTAATCTCCAGCGGATGCACCAAGTGCACCACCGTCACATCACTGCCGGCCGCGCCGGCCCGAGCCACCGCGGAGAGCATGGCATCCGCATCACCCAATGCATCGGTGATCAGGACCACGCGCACACCCGCAGGCACGCGCGCGAGCAGGGGGGCGAGTGGTGCATCATGCGATGGCACCACCGCATTGAGCGCGTTCGCAATCGCCTGCACAGTGCCGCGACGCGTTCTCGGCGGTAACCGCCTGCCGTCGGGGCGTGACGCGACCCATAACCCCACCGGATCGCCAGTGGCATGCGCCACGGCGGCCAATCCGGTGGCGAGCGCCCGTGCCATCGTCCACTTGTCACGCGCGTTCGCGTCTCGCGCGTTCGCGTCACGCGGGATCCGACTTCGTGCGTGATCCGCGTTCGGAAACGCCATGGATGCCGACGCATCCACAAGAATCCAGGTGGGCCACCACGCGCGCTCGTCGGTAATGCGTACGTACGCACGATCGCTGCGCGCGAGCAAACGCCAGTCGATGCGCCGTGGATCGTCGCCTTGTCGATACGCGCGGAACTCTGTGAACTCACCCGTGGTGCCGCGTTGCGAAGCGCGATGCGTTCCAGGCAATCCAGCGCGCACCCGTTCGCGAGCCGGCCACTTCACGCCGCGCAGCGCGTCGAGCAGCGGACCGAGAACCAATGGCTCAGTCAGCGTTGTCATCGCACACTCCGCGCGCGCGTTGACATTCTACGGGTCAACGCATCACACCGTCCGCCCCGAGGCGAGTCAGGCCGGCAAACGGCTTGACGGCGGCGATACATGTGTGAGCAGTGCGTCGACAACTGGTTCAGACGTCATGCCATCAGCCTCCGCGGCAAAGTTTGGCAGCACGCGATGGCGCAGTACAGGGTGCGCCACGCGTTGCACATCACTCGGCGCCACCGCCACGCGTCCATCGAGATACGCGGCCGCTTTGGCGCCGAGTATGAGTGCCTGTCCCGCGCGCGGGCCGGCGCCCCATCGCACGTACTGTTTGACGAGCGGCGGTGCGTCCGCGCTGTCCGGGCGCGTGGCACGCACGAGCGACGCCGCGTAGTGCAACACCGTATCGGCAACGACAACATCACGCACGCCGCGTTGCAACGCGATCACGGCGTTCGCATCCATCACAGCCTCGGGCGGTGCCGACGTGCGTCCCGTCGTCGCACGAAGAATCTCCACCTCTTCACTGGCCGACGGATAACCAACCCGAATGTCGAAGAGAAAGCGATCGAGCTGCGCTTCGGGCAGCGGATACGTGCCTTCCTGTTCGATCGGATTTTGTGTGGCGAGCACAAAAAACGGTTCCGGCAAGCGCATGGTATCACCGGCCGCCGTCACGCTGTGCTCCTGCATGGCTTCGAGCAACGCCGCCTGCGTGCGCGGTGGGGCTCGATTGATTTCATCGGCCAGTACGATATTCGCAAAGATCGGACCCTGCACGAAACGGAAGGCCCGATGGCCGTGCGCGTCTTCTTCGAGCAGTTCGGTGCCTGTGATATCACTGGGCACGAGATCCGGTGTGAACTGGATGCGACGGAACGCCAGATGCATCGAGTCTGACAGCGTGCGGATCATGAGCGTTTTCGCGAGACCGGGCACGCCAACGAGCAGTGCGTGTCCACCAGCGGCAATCGCCATGAGGATTTGATCCACAACAACCGACTGCCCCACCACGCGTCGCGCAATTTCGCGCCGTACCGCATCAACAACCGCTACGAGTTCCTGCTGCTCCTTCTCACCGGACGCGGACATTCCGACGCGCGTTGCTTAGCGAATCACGCGACGACGTCGCGCGTGCACAAACACGGTGGTTCCCGCGCGAACCGCGCTCGCGGACAGCGGCTGCGATTCGTCATGGACTTCCGTGCCGCGCACCTTTACAACATACGCGTCGGAATTGTCGCCCTCATGAATCAGCGCGTGGAGCGCGGCGCGCTTGACGGCGTGAATCGTGGTTGAAGCGGTCACGAGCACTCGCACCGCATCCCACGCCTCGTGTACTTGCGCCCGAATCAGAAACGCATCGCTCGCACCAGCGCTCAGCTCAATGGTCGCGCCCCGGGTGCGCAGCTGTGTCACGAACGGCGCCGTCACGCGGAGGCCTCGCCGCCTTCACCGGCGGGCAGGGCCTGCAACACCGGCAACGGTGGTGCCGGCGGCAAGGTGGACAAGAAACGCGCCACCTGTTGATCGAACATGTAACTCGACCCCGTCACGCGCGTGTGTCCGTCCACGGCCACCTGCGCGCCAATGGCGATCTCTTCCCCGCCCTGTCCACGGTATGTGGCCCAACCCGGACCCTCCGTTTCGAGAAACGCGGAATAGATGGCGTTCCGGCGCGAAAAGAAGGCCGTGGCGGCCGCGATGACCGCCTCCGGCGCAATCGTGGTGCGAACGTCTTGCAGAGTGCGGGCGCTTTGCTGGTGCATCCCTCCAATTTACCGGCGTGGCCGTTTCGGTGACAGGGGACGCACCTCAACCCGCGCCTGCAGCGCGTGGGCCGGCGTGGCCACCATGTGCGCGACCACTTCAGCCACATCGGATGCCTCGAGCATCCACGAGCGGTCCGTTCCCTCGGGGAACAGCTCCGTATCCACGGAGCCGGGCATCACCACCGACACCTTCACACCGGCATCGCGCACTTCGAGCATGAGCGAATCGGTGAATCCCATCACGAAGTGCTTGGTGCCGCTGTAGCAGCTGCCCCCCACGAAGGTATTGCGGCCGGCCAGCGAACCGATCGTGATCACATGGCCGCTTCCGCGCGCCACCATGGCCGGCAGCACCGCGCGTGTCACGTGATAGAGTGCGTTGACGTTCACGTCCACTTGTGACTGCCACTCGTCGGGCGTGAGTTCAAGAAACGGCTTCATCACGGCCAGGCCGGCATTGTTGATCAACACATCGGGCGCATGGCCCGTGAGCGCCGAGGCAATCGCGGCGGGATCGCGAAGATCGAGCGGCACCGTGGTGCACGTGGCATTGAGCGCGGTGCACGCCACCGCGACCTCGTTCAACGAGTTGACGTCGCGCGCGGTGAGCGTGAGGTCATGCGTGGGCGCAAGTGCGATGGCAATCGCTCGGCCAATGCCGCGTGAGGCGCCGGTGATGAGTGCAGTGGGACGGGACATGGCTCTCTTCAGAAAAGGAGTGAACCGCGTGGAGGCGGGGGACGCGTGTGCGAAAAATCACCGATACACAGCCGTGACGTGGCACGGACAAGCTAGTGACGTAGTAACGGCACCTTTGGGACTTGAGGTTCCGCGGACCCTTCGCAGTACCCCCAACCCACCCCGTGCTTTCCATGCCACGACGCAAACTACTTCACAAGCTGTCGGCGATCGTTACCACGATGCTGCTTGCTTTCGCCACACCCGCCGCTGCGCAGGGTGTCATCACCGGCCTCGTTGTCGATGACGGCAACGGACTCGCGATCACGGGCGCGTCGGTGCGCATTGCGTCGCTGAACCGTGAGGTATTCAGTGATCGCACGGGACGGTTTGTCATGACGGGCGTGCCCGCGGGTGCGTACGACGTTACCACTCGTTACATCGGTTACGCGCCGCTGACCAATCGCATTTCGGTAACGGATCGTGGCACGATGTCGATCACGTTCCGCATCAAGACGCAGGAGAACGTGCTTGGCACTGTAGCGGTCGTGGCAACGCGCTCGGGACAGGCTTCGGCGCTCAATCAGCAGAAGAATGCAGCGAACGTGACCAACGTTATCGCCGCCGACCAGATCGGACGATTCCCTGACGCAAACCTGGGTGACGCACTCAAGCGCGTGCCGGGCGTGACCGTTGCGCTCGACCAGGGCGAAGCACGCTTTGGTTCCATTCGTGGCACGGAGCCGCGCTTTAACTCGGTGATGGTGAACGGCGAGCGTGTTCCGTCGGCCGAAGCCGAAGTCCGCGAGGTCCAGCTCGACCTGATTCCGGCCGACATGGTGCAAGCCATCGAAGTGAACAAGACGCTCACGCCAGACATGGATGCTGACGCCATCGGCGGATCGGTCAACGTGGTCACGCGCGCGGCGCCGGCCGGCTTCCGCATGTCAGCAACGGCGGGCAGTGGCTACAACTTCATTCGCGAGAAGCCGGTTGCGCTCGGCGGTCTGGTGATCGGCAATCGATTTCTGAACAACAAGTTCGGCGTGATTGCGAGTGCCTCGTATTACGATCAGCAGTTTGGCTCCGACAATAAGGAAGGCGTGTGGAACCGCACGGATGCAGGGCAGCCGTACATGGAGGAATTCGAGATTCGTCGCTACGACGTGCAGCGTACACGCCGCTCTCTCTCGGCCGGACTCGACTATCGGTTCAACGAGAACAACTCCATTATGCTGCGCTCGCTGTACAACAGCCGCGATGACTGGGAAAATCGCTTTGTGGCCGGCTTTGAGTTTGGCGAGCCCGATGCACAGGGTGTGCAGGAAGCCGAGCTCGTTCGCGAAACGAAGGGTGGTGGACCGGCAAGCCGCGTAAAGAATGCGCGCCTCGAAGATCAGCGCACGCAAAGCCATATGTTGAGCGGCGAACATCTGCTGGGTGGACGCGCTACGCTGACGTGGCAGGGAAGCATTGGACGTGCGTCCGAGACGCGCCCTGATGAACGTTACATCGTGTGGGCGAACGAAGGCGTCAACTTTCGTGCGAACTACGCTGACCAGCAGAATCCTTCGTTCACCGCGTTGAATGCGGCAGCAGCCGCTCCGTCCGCGTTTTCGCTTGACAAGATCGAGCAACTTGATAGCTACACGAAGGACGAAGATCGCAACGCGCGCATCGACCTGATGTTTCCGCTGCGTGAAGGCGAGAATGCCACGCGTCTCAAAGTTGGCGGTCGTTATCGCGGCAAGGAAAAGCTCCGCGACAACAGCTTCTTCGAAGCGGATCCGCTCACTGCCTTTGGTAACCTCACGGCGGCCGGCAGTTCAGACTTCACCACATCGCGCAACTACTCGGGCAACTACCAGTACGGCGTGCACAGCACGCCCGACTTCCTGGCTGGGCTCAATCTGTTCAACCCGTCTCAGTTCGAGCTGTCTGACACGCCGGACGAGTATGTCGCTGGCAACTTTGACGCGACGGAACGTGTGACTAGTGGCTACAGCATGATCGAACAGCGCTTCGGTCCGCGACTGAGCCTGATTGCCGGCGTGCGTGTGGAAAACACCAACGTTGACTACAATGGGTTCGAGTTTGACGTCGATGAAGAGACGTCGCGTCGCACGAGTGGTTCGCAGTCGTACACCGACGTGCTTCCGAGCATCAACGCCCGTTGGGACGCCGCACCAAACACGGTACTGCGTGCCGCGTGGACCAACTCCATCGCGCGCCCGAACTATTTTGACCTCGTGCCGTACCGCGAAATCAGCCTCGAGGATGACGAGCTCTCACTCGGCAACCCGAATCTGAATCCGACGCGAAGCATGAACTTTGACCTGATGGCCGAACGCTACTTTGAAAGTGTTGGTGTGTTCTCAGTTGGCGTGTACCACAAGCGCATCACGGACTTTGTGTTCAATCTGTCGCGTTTTGGAGCGGTTGACCCGGTCACGAATCGAGAGTTCTCGCAGATCAATCAGCCGTTGAACGGTGCCGAAGCGCAGATCACCGGCTTTGAAACGGCCTTCCAGCGCCAGCTTGATTTCCTCCCGGGGCTGCTGCGCTACGTTGGTGTGTATGTGAACTACAACTACAACGACTCCAACGCGGAAGGATTGGACCTCGAAGGTCGCGAACTGGAAGAACTCCCACTGCTCGGCACCGCGAAGCACAGCGGCAACCTGTCGCTCTCGTTCGACGCGCCGCGTGTGTCCATGCGTGTGGCGTTCAACTACCAGAGCGAGTCACTCGACGCCGGCGAAGGCGGCTACAACGAAGACGCGTTCTTCGATCGTTGGTCAGATCGCCGTACGGACATCGATGCAAATGCCAGCGTGCAGATCACACCGGTTGCTCGCTTCTTTGTCGAAGCCAACAACCTGAACAACCGCCCGCTGCGCTTCTTCCAGGGCAATCGCGGCCGGCTCATGCAGGACGAGTTTTATGGTCGCCGCATCCAGACGGGCTTCAAGTTCGATTTCTAACCGCAGGTGATTCCTCCGCGTTGTCTCATGTTTGAGTGAAGGGCACCGGAAAGCGCGAAAAGCGCGAAGGACGCGAAGAAGAGCTTGAGCAGTTGCTCTTCTTCGCGTCCTTCGCGCTTTTCGCGCCTTCCCGTTCCCTCCACCTGCACCGGTGACAGCCAGTGCTTTGGAGAGTTAACCCGCCAGCTTGCCCGCCAGATACGCCTTGAGCTGCGACGTGTTCACACGATCCTGCGCCAGCGAATCACGATCGCGAACGGTTACGCTCTCATCGGTGATCGACTGCGGGTCAACGGTAATGCAATACGGCGTACCCACTTCGTCCTGGCGGCGATAGCGCTTGCCGATGGAGCCCGTCTCGTCGTAGTCCACCGCCATCGCCGGCCGCAGATTTTCCACAATGCGGCGCGCCATTTCGGGCTGGCCGTCTTTGCGCGTGAGCGGAAAAACGGCCGCCTTGATCGGGGCCAGCGAGGGATGCAAGCCGAGCACCACGCGACCCTCGTCTTCACCCTCGACCGACTCTTCACGGTACGCATTCACCAGCACCGCCAACGTCACGCGATCTGCGCCCACTGAGGTTTCCACCACATACGGCACGTAGCGTTTGTTGTTCGGCTGGTCGAAGTACTCAAGCTTTTTGCTCGAGAAGTTCTGGTGCTGCGTAAGGTCGAAGTCACTGCGATTGTGGATGCCCTCGATTTCCTGAAATCCGAGCGTACCGCCAAAGTCGAACGTGACATCGAACGCCGCGCGCGCGTAGTGTGCGAGTTCGCCAGCGCCGTGCTGATGGAACTGCAGGCGCTCCGGTGACAGACCAATGTCGAGGTGCCACTTCATGCGCGCAGCCTTCCACTGCTCGAACCACTCCATGTCGGTGCCTGGCTCGACAAAGAACTGCATTTCCATCTGTTCGAACTCACGCGTGCGGAAAATAAAGTTGCCGGGCGTGATTTCATTGCGGAACGCTTTGCCAATCTGCGCAATGCCGAACGGGACCTTCTGACGCGTGCTCTGCTGCACATTCAGGAAGTTCACAAAAATGCCCTGCGCCGTTTCCGGGCGCAGATACACCGTGCTCGCGCTCTCTTCGAGCGGGCCCATGAACGTCTTGAACATCAGGTTGAACTGACGCGGCTCGGTAAGCTGGCAGGCATCATGCTGCCCCGGCTGCTTGCTCGGCTTTTGCGGGCAGCGCGCGTCTTCCAACTTGTCGGCGCGAAAGCGGCCCTTGCACGTTTTGCAGTCCACGAGTGGATCCACAAAGCCGCCCACGTGTCCACTCGCTTCCCATACGCGCGGATGCATGAGAATGGCGGCGTCAAGACCGACCACATCATCGCGGCTGCGCACCATGGCATTCCACCAGTGGTCCTTGATGTTGCGCTTGAGCTCAACACCAAGTGGACCGTAGTCCCACACGGAACCCGTGCCGCCGTAAATCTCGGACGACTGGAAGATGAAGCCGCGTCGCTTGCAGAGCGACACAAGTTTGTCCATCACGTCGGGTTGTGCCATGGAGCCGGTCAGGAAGAAGAGGTGAGGTGTGCTACGATCAAATCACCATGATCGCGGCCGTTCTCGATGAATATTTTGTTTGCGTCAAATCCAGACGCAATAACACCCGCAAGGTAGACACCCGGCAGAGGCGTCGCCATCGTGGCCGGATCGTGCTGTGGTACGCCAGTGGTCGCGTCAATCGGCACACCCAGGTCCGCCAGCAATTCGGTTTCCGGCAAGTATCCGGTCAGCAAATAGACCTGCGTCGCTTCAATGCGCGACTGCCCCTCCGGCCCTTCAATCACGACATGCTCCGGCGTGATCTCCACAACACGCGACTGAAAGTGCGCCACAATGCTTCCGTCATGAATGCGATTCGCCACCACCGGCCGAACCCACGGCTTTACACCACGATCAAAGTCTTCGCCAAAGTGCACCATCTGCACCTTGGCCTCAGCACGAAGCAACTCCAGCGCCGCATCCACCGCCGAGTTACCACCACCAACAATCACGACAGGTTCACGCCACGCCGAATGTCCTTCGGTATACCCATGCTGCACATGCGGCAGATTTTCTCCAGACACGCCCAACTTGTTCGGCCGCCCAAAGTACCCGGTCGCCACGCACACAGCCCGCGCTTCAACAATCCTTTCCCTTCCCGACCGCATTAATGACTTCACCGTCCATCGATACGGTCCTACTCCATCATGCTGTCTCTGCGTCTCTGCGTCTCTGCGTTCCAAAGCAGTTGCCGTAATTGCGGCCACCGATTCGTACTGCCGCACCGGCAAATCGTAGTGCGACGCCACCGCCCGGTAGTACGCCAACGCATCCCGCCGCGACGGCTTCTCCCCCGCAACCACAAACGGCAACCCACCAATCGACAACCGCTCGCCCGTCGAAAAGAACGTCATGTACGTGGGATACTGCGCAATCCCCGATACAATCGGCCCACGATCGTAGAGCACGACGCTCAGCCCCGCACGCTTCGCGGCAACACCGGCCGCCAACCCACACGGCCCCGCCCCAACAATCGCCAGGTCTACCTGCAGCGGTGCGTCACGCATCACCGCTGCCTGCTCGTTCGACGTCATGCCCCGACGGTCCGACCCTCGATGATCTGGTCGCGTCGCGTTCCTACGCTGACATACGCAATCGGCACATCGATGAGCGATTCCATGCGATCGAGATACTTGCGCGCCGCACTCGGCAAATCCTCGAGCGTGCGTGCCGTTGTTGTATCCGTCTTCCAGCCTTCATGCCACTCCAGCACCGGCACCGCCCTATCAAGCAACGCCACGTCAGCCGGAAACTCCGTGTAGCGTTCTCCGTCCACTTCGTACGCCGTGCAGATCGCAATGCGATCCAGCGTATCGAGTACGTCGAGCTTGGTCACCGCAAGTCCCGTGAGTCCGTTCACGCGCGCCGCGTACCGCACGACCACGTCGTCAAACCATCCACAGCGACGCGCACGACCAGTGGTTGCGCCAAACTCGTTGCCGAGCGTGCGCACCTGCGTTTGCAGCGGCTCATCGAACTCCGTGGGCAGCGGACCGTTTCCAACGCGCGTTGTGTACGCCTTCACCACACCAAGCGCCGCGTGAATCGCGCGCGGGCCGATACCAACACCCGTCGCCGCGCCGCCTGCTGTCGTGTTGCTCGACGTGACAAACGGATACGTGCCGTGATCCACATCAAGCAGTGAACCCTGCGCGCCTTCGAGCAACACCGCCGCACCCGACTTGATCGCCGTGTGCACGCACAGGCTCACGTCATCGGCCACGGCGAGCAAACGCGGGGCGAGTTGTTCGAGCAACGCCATCGTGTCGTCCACACTGGCGCGATGATCGCTGCCCGACGCTTCGAGACGCGCGTTCGCGTGCGCCACACCACGCGTGACCTGCTCGCGCAAACGCTCCGGCCACCGCAGATCAAGCACGCGCACGCCACGCCGCGCGCTCTTGTCTTCGTACGCCGGCCCAATGCCGCGTCCGGTCGTTCCGATTTCCTTGGACGCCGCGCTCGCCTTGTCCATAACCTTGTGATACGGCAGCACGAGATGTGCGCGCTCGCTCACATACAGTCGACCTTCGACATCGACACCCTTGGTGACAAGGCCGTCGATTTCGTGAAACAATGTTTCGGGATCAAGCACCACACCGTTGCCAATCGCGCAGCGCACGCCGCCGTGCAGAATGCCGCTGGGCACCTGATGCAACACAAAGGAGCGATCACCGATGTGCACCGTATGACCGGCATTCGCGCCGCCCTGGTAGCGCACCACCCAATCCGCACGCTCGGCGAGTACGTCTACGAGCTTGCCCTTGCCTTCGTCGCCCCACTGCGCACCCACCACCACCACGGTGCGGATATTCGAATCGAACATGCGAATCCTGGAAACGTGCGCCTCACACGAGGGTTGGGCAGAGGGCCCAACCGCCGGTAGCCGCCCATCGTGGACGGCGTCTGCAGGCAGCACCTGAACGCAAAAAACGCCCCGTCGGCGGCGCGGCTTGGCGCACGCTCGGGGCGTTGTTGGAATCTAGAGCGATGGGCGGGTTAAGCAACCGTACCTGCCGCCCCATTCCCGATTCACGCCGCGGCCAACACCCCAGCTCGGCGCAAAACCGCCTCCACTTTGGCGCGCTCACTCGCATCAAGCGGCAGCAGCGGCAACCGCGGCGCACCGCCGTCGAGCCCCACCATATCCATGGCCGCCTTGAGCCCTGGCGGCCCGAATGCGGCC
The DNA here is from genome assembly GCA_051859245.1 of Gemmatimonadaceae bacterium. Lineage (GTDB taxonomy): Bacteria > Gemmatimonadota > Gemmatimonadetes > Gemmatimonadales > Gemmatimonadaceae > JAABRT01. Next base: position 185,448 of record JBHYGA010000005.1, on the reverse strand, counting down.
GCAATTTCGGTGGCGAGGGGTACGAGCGGCAACTGCAGCTGAGCGGCCTCCTCGAGGTTCCCAGCAAGCGCGTCGGTGATCATCGCGCGCGTGGGCAGCGCCGCGTAGAGCGCGATCGCGAGAATGGCGCCGCGGGCACCACGAGCCATGGCTGCCGCTGCCGTGCCGCCACTGCCGGTGATCACGCTGAAGCTGTCGGACTGCGCAGCGAGATACTGCTCCAGCACGGGCAAGTTGCCGGCCGAGTCCTTCATGCCAATCACGTTGTCGTGTTCGGCCATGGTGTGCACGAGTTCCGGCGACAGCACGAGATGTGCATACGCGGGCATGTTGTACAACAGCACCGGGAGCGGGCTCGCGTCGGCGACGGCGCGATAATGCGCGAGTAGCGCCGCTTCCGTCATGCGCTTGAGGAAATAGTGCGGCGCGACCACGAGCACCGCGTCTGCACCCGCGTCTTTTGCGTCGCGACAGCGCGCGATGGTTTGCCGCGTGCCTTCGCTACCGGTGCCAACAAGCAGCCACTGGTGTGGTTGCACCACTTCGCGGGCCCACTCGGTGATGGTGCGGCGTTCGGCGCTGTCGAGCAGAGCAGCTTCGCCGCTGGAGCCGGCCACGAGGATACCATCGAGTCCCGCGGCGAGGTGCGCGCGCAGGTTGCGGATGAATGGGTCGCGCGCGAGTTCGCCCGAGCGGTCGAACGTGGTAACGGCGGGCGCGAGCAGGCCGGTGAGGGTGCGGGTTGTCATGTTCGGAATATAAAGCAGTTGCAGTTCTGATTCGGTCATTCGGCCGAGTGGCGGGAGCCCACGGCCATTTGGCCTTTCGGCCTCCCATTTTCGTACGACGGCACAGAGCACAAATGCCGGTCAACGATCTCGGCGACAGAGGGTCGAACTGCTGCCATCGCGCCCGGTGCAACCTTCCGAAACTGCGAGGCCGAAAGGCCAAATGGCCATGGGCTCCCGCTACTCGGCCGAATGACCGAATCGGGAACTGCAACTACAAACTCAGCTCCCGAACAGGCTCTCGAATCCGGAGCCGAACACCGTATCATCACCACCGCCAAACGGTGATGGACTCGTAACCGCCTGTGTGCCGTGCGGCGATGTGGCCATGGGCGGCAGTGTGGGCCCGGTGCCCAACGGATGCTGTGGCACGCCGGCACGCTGCGGCGACGCAGCCGATGCTGCGGCCTTGATTGCCGGTGTGGCCAGCGGAGTCGGCGCGCGCTGACCGCGACTGAGTGTACGGAAGTTGAGCTCAAAATCCGCCGGACGGGTGGCCGCACCAAGTGCGACTTCGAACGCGACCTCCCCGTCGTTCACCAGCTCGGTGAGATGCTGATCGAACGTCTGCATGCCGTACTGCACATGGCCTTCGGCGATGTAGTCGCGGATTTCACCCACACGATTGTCGATGATCAGATCACGAATCGTGGGCGTCACGATCATCACTTCACACGCCACCACGCGCCCCTGTCCATTCGCGCGTGGCAACAATCGCTGCGATACCACCGCGTGCAGCGACTCCGCGAGACGAATCCGCACCACCGACTGTTCTTCGGGTGGGAACATGGCGACCACACGCATGATGGTGCTCTGCGCGTCTGGCGTATGCAGCGTGGAGATGAGCAAATGCCCTGTCTCGGCCGCTTTCATCGCCGTGTCAATCGTTTCCGCATCGCGCATTTCGCCGATGAGAATCACATCGGGATCCTGACGCAGCGCCGCACGCAGTCCCATGCGGAATGTGTCGGTATCAATACCCACTTCACGCTGCGTGATGGAGCTCTTGATGTCGCTATGCAAGAACTCAATCGGATTTTCGAGCGTGACGATGTGTTTTTCGTAGTGGTGATTGATCGTGTTCACCACAGCGGCCATGGTGGAGCTTTTGCCGGATCCGGTCACGCCGGTGACCAACACCATGCCGCGCTCCGCGTGCGCAACGCGACCCACGACGGCCGGCAACGCCAGGCTTTCAATCGTGGGCACATTTTCGGGAATCACGCGCATCACAATGGAATGCGCACCACGCTGGCGCATGATGTTCACGCGGAACCGACCAACACCCGGCTGCGCCCACGAGCAATCGTGATCGCGCAGTTTGTCGATGTTCTGCCGGTCTTCATCAAGTTCGATCAAACGCAGCGCAATCGCTTTCGTTTGTTCGGCGGTGAGCGCCTGCTTGGTGAGCGCGACGAGGCGACCGTCAATGCGTGCACGCACGCAGTCGTCGGCCTTGATGTGAATGTCCGACGCGCCACGGTCTACTGCCGCCTTGATGATTCGCTCGATCGCCACGTGATTCGTGCCTTGAGTGCAGGTCGCGGCGACACGTTACGCGAACATCAGGTTCGCATCAGTATCCTTCCGCAGGATCTACCACGTTCTGCAGCGGTTCACCCGCCACATATCGTTTCCAATTGTCTTCAAACAACGTCAACGCACGTCCCCAATGGCGGGCCGGCGAAACGCCCGACACATGCGGTGTGATCAAGACCCGCGGGTGTGTCCACAACGCACTACTGTCCGGCAACGGCTCGCGACGAAACACATCGAGATACGCGCCGCGCACCTGCCCTGCGTTGAGCGACGCGACCAATGCGTCTTCATCGAGCAAGGCACCACGCGCCACATTTACGACGATTGCGCCCGTTGGGAGCAACGCGAATCGACGCGCGTCCATGAGTCCTCGCAACGATGCTGTTAGCGGGGCGGCCAGAACTAACACATCGGCTGCATGCAGTTCAGAATCGATGTGATCAGGACCGGTCACGCGCGCGAATCCGGGCGGAATTCCAAGCTCCGGACGGCGACGCACGCCCGTGCATTGCGCACCCAATGCGGTGAAGCGCTTCGCGACCGCACTGCCAATGCCACCGGCACCAATCACCAGCACGCGCAGATCCGCGATCTCACGCATGGGCGTGTGCTCATGCTGAAACGGTTCCTTGTCCCAGCGTGACAGTGCCTGCAAACGCACGGCGTGATCGAGCCCGCGCGCAAAGTGCAGCACGCCGGCGAGTACCGAGTCGGCCATGGCCTCGCCGTACACACCGGCGCTGTTCGTGAACACGAGGCCGGACGCGAGCAGTTCGGGGGTAATCGATTTGCCAACACCCGCCGACGCACTGTGGGCCCAACGCAACTGTGGCGCGGCTGCCACGAGCGCGGCCGGCAACCCGTATCCGAAGTAAACCTCGGCGCTGGACACTGCGGCCAGGGTTTCTTCGCTCACCGCGTTGGTGCCATCACCGCTCGATTCCGTGGGTGATTGCACGACCGTGAGCTCCCAACCAGCGGGCGTGAACGCACGCAACCGCTCGGCGCCGCTCGGTGGCAGCGCCATGGTCGGGGCAGAACTCTGCAAATCGATGACAGCGCGGCGCATCACGAAACCTTGAGCGGATCCAGCCCCATGCGCTGCTTCACCTCACGCATCGTCTCCTGCGCAATCGCACGCGCCGAACGCGCACCATCGGCCAGCGCATCAAGCACGCGTGACGGCTCATCCGCGAGCAGCTGTGCACGCGTGCGAATTGGCGTCAGCTCGGCGACCATGTGCGTATGCAGCACCTTCTTGCAGTCAATGCACCCCCACGCGGCGGTGCGACAGTTCGTGTCGACCTCAGCAACCGTTGCTTCCGGCGAGAATGCTTTGTGCAACTGAAAAATGTTGCACACTTCGGGACGACCGGCGTCTGTTTTGCGCACACGCTGCGGATCAGTTGCGGCGGGGCGCAACTTCTGCCAGATGTCGTCATCACTTTCGAGCAACCCGATCGTATTGCCAAGCGACTTGGACATTTTGGCTTTACCGTCGAGCCCCATGATGCGACGCGTGGGCGTAAGCAGCGGCTGCGGTTCCGGAAAAAATCCTTCGCCAAAACGCGCGTTCCATCGACGCGCGATGTCACGCGACAGTTCGAGGTGCTGCACCTGATCTTCACCCACCGGCACACGATCCGCGCGGTAGAGCAAAATGTCCGCCGCCTGCAGCACCGGGTACATAAGCAGGCCGGCCGGAATGCTTTCCATGCTGCCGGCTTTGTCCTTGAACTGCGTCTGGCGTTCCAGATCGCCGATGGGCTGGTTCGTCGTGAAGATCCACGACAGCTCGGTATGTTCCGGCACGTCGCTCTGCATGAACAGCGCGGCCTGCGACGGATCAATGCCCGCGGCGAGCAGCGACCGCGCCATATCCCAGCGGCGCTGGCGTAGCAGGTCGGTATCGTAGTTGCCCGTAATCGCGTGATAGTCCACCACGCAAAAGAGCGAGCCGGTATGTTGTTGCTGGAGCGCGACCCAGTTGCGGATGGCGCCGAGATAGTTGCCGATGTGGAGTTCGCCAGAGGGCTGGATTCCACTGAAGATGCGTGTCATGTCACAAAACTGTGAGCGAGGCAGTTCCTGTGCAAGCGAAGAGTGAAACGGATGTTGCGGCATTGCGTGATGTTGCCCTGGCCGCGGCGCGGGCGGGAGCCGCAGTTGTATCAGCGCGTGCGCGCGACGTGGACGCGCTCACGTGGGAGGTGAAGAGCCCGGCCGACTTTGTGAGTCATGTGGACCGTGAGGCTGAGACCGCGTTGGCCGAGGTAATCACGCGTTTGGCGCCCAGCGCGGTGTTATTGGCCGAGGAGATGACGCCGGACGCCGATGTTTCGCGCGGCATTGCGGTGGTGGCTGACCCGCTTGATGGCACGACGAACTTTTTGCACGGCTTTCCGTGGTACGCCACGAGCGTTGGCATTCTCGTTGATGGCGAGCTTGCGGCGGGAGCGATTGTGAATGCGGCAACCGGCGAAACATTTGCTGCCGCGCGCGGACTCGGCGCGCATCGTGTGCTGGCATCTGGCGAGTATTCACGCATCACGGTGTCGCCGATTGCAGAGCCGATGCGCGCGCTCATTGGCACCGGGTTTCCGTTCAAGCACACGCATCATCTCGCGCGGTATCAGCCGCAGTTTGCCGCCGTTGCCGCGAGCACTGCCGGCATGCGACGCGCCGGTGCCGCGGCGCTCGATTTATGCGATGTCGCGTGCGGACGATTTCAGGGCTTCTGGGAGCTTGAGCTCGCGCCGTGGGATGTGGCGGCGGGGATACTGATTATTCGTGAAGCCGGTGGACAAGTGACGGATTTTGACGGACGCGACGTTGGTGTGGTACACGGCCCGATTGTCGCGAGCAACGGGGTGATGCATGAGTGGTTGCTCGGCGTGCTGGCGGCGCGCTGAGGCGGCGCGCAATGTCACACATGGCCTTCGCCGACCGTAACAGCGCGTGATGATTTCACTGGATCATCGCTTTGTTTTCAAACCAGTGCCGCAACCTCGAAGGCACCTTCGTCCTTGGTCCTCCGCCTGAAGCGAGAATTGCGAAGGCCAACGACATTGCGATGACCTTGTACCAGACGGCCACGTAAGGCGGCGCAGGTTCGCCGGCTGCCCAAGAGTTCAGGTAGGCTACCAGCATTCCCCATGCAGCGCCTCGGATCGCGCCAACGAGAACAGGTCGGGATCGCCCAAGTCGCGACAATGCGACCCAAAATCCGCAGTAGAGGCCAAAGAGAGCGATGGAGACGACCAACACTCTCCAGACCAACGCGGCACTGACGGGTTTAGCGGTCGAACTCAATACTAGCGCTGACATCGCTGCCACTATGGGTAAAGCGAGAACCAATACTGGTCGAAACTTCGTCGGCATGCAGTTCTCCTATTGCGATGTCGCAATACTCCTGATCAACTCACTGTCTCTACTCTCGAACGCGCGCCCACGTCAATGACTCGCATTGCCGCGCTCGTCCGTATCTCGGAGCGCGGCAGTGCTCGGCTGTTACTCACTGCGCTAGATAGGCACCCGCAGAGTTGATGGCTGCGCCCCAGATGCCACCCATCACTGCTCTCCTCGCAACCTTGGTTCCACCGGCGACAACCTGTTGCCAGTAAGTGGGATTCTCGTAGCGCACCAAAACCTTGTAGCCGGGCGTTCCTTGCGCAACCTTCTTCCAGCTTGCGGCGTTGCCTTGGATATACGAATCGATGAGTAGACCTCCAATGCCAAGTGCCCCAACTGCATCTGCGATAACGACGCCCTTCACGTCGTTCCATTCACAGCAGCCGTCAAGCATGGAGCCAGCGCGAAGCGACTCTCCACCACCTTCATCATCGCAGTCCAATGCCATCATGGATGAGCTTGGTGCACGCATCTGCTCTGACTGATCTTCGCAATACTGGTCGAGCCACTCTTCGAGATTCGCGTTCCAATAGTCGGACGAAGAAACCGAGAGCGCGGCGACCTCAGTGACCCACTCCGCCTGAACGTCATCGCTCAGGTTCAGCGAGCTTAAGAGCCCACCAACTGCAGTGGAGAGGCCGCTGGACGAGGTGGTTCCATTGATCGCAGCAGTAAAGATGCCATCTAGACTGCTCAAAAAAGTCAAATCATCCTGCAGGCTGATGTCGTCCGCTCCGTCCCACAAAGAATCCGTGGCCCACACCGTATCGATCCAATCCTCAGTAAGGCTAGCTTGTGCCATGCTGAAGGCGCGAATCGCACGAAGTTGCTTTAGGCGCCCACCTGCAGCCAGAACAAGATTTTCGCCTCTGCACGCGTTTCTCGGATGGAGAAATTTTCCAGGAGTCCGCTCCAAAACTTTGGCCTCTGCTTCGACGAATTTCTCTGACACTATGCCGGAAATGACGTCGCAGATCTCGGACTTCGTCAATCTTGCGCCGTTCTTCTGAGCTCGTGCATGCTTTATTCTCACCAGAATTGAGTCAAGACCAGCGTTGTGCTGATTTCCCAGCGACATCGGATCCTTTAAAGAGCGCTCGAACATGTGCATGAGATCGAGGGGAGCCTCTGCTACTGGTGCCACTGCTGACTGCTCTCGTGTGCCGCAAGCCGCGACGAGTACACTCACGGCGACTACTCCTACACTAAGACTCGCGATAATCCGTCGCTCAAGCACGCTATCTCCTTTGTTGGACATGAGACAAAGCCGCATTCAGTTAGGGCATCATCATTCAGCAACACTATGCTCATGTACAGTCCCCAGTTCCGGGGGGGGGGCACCGAAGCGGAACAACAATACCGCAATCACGATCAGTTGCGCGCGATCGCCAACGCCAACGCCGCGATACAACGCCTTGATGTGCGTATCCACGGTGTGCTGAGATCGCTGAATATCGTTCGATATTTCCTTCCGCGACTTGCCTTGTACTAGAAGTTCCACGATCTGACATCGCATCGCGCTGCGCGACAACATTTGTGCGAGCTGTGCGCACGAGCGCGAGTATCGCTCCGGAATACTCAAAGCTCCGTCCCGATTTCTGAAGTTGAGCCAGCCATTATCTGCATGAATCAAGAGTTCGTGTGCGTCCATGTCTTGAGGTACTTCGCGGCTCAATGCGACGCAATTGGGCATTTGCCCTATACCCCGCCTTTTCCGCCATCTAAATTTCAAGGCAGACTCTGCTGTAACGCACGTCGACAACAGTCTCACACTCCCCCTCGCACGCCCTGGCCATGCCCTTCGTTGAATGCGTCCCCAACTTCTCTGAGGGCCGAGACGCGGCCATCATCTCCGCAATTCGCGATGCCATCGCTGGCGTGGACGGCGCACACGTGCTCGATGTTTCAAGCGACGCATCGCACCATCGCACGGTGATCACGTTCGTCGCACCAATTGAAGTGGCGGTGAACGCAGCATTCGCTGGCATACGCGAAGCCACCGCGCGCATTGATCTCACCAAACACGTTGGGGAACACCCGCGACTCGGTGCAACCGACGTGGTGCCGTTCATTCCGCTCGATGGCGTGACCATGGACGACTGCATCGCACTCGCGCGCGAGCTCGGCGAACGTGTGGCGCGTGAGCTGTCGGTTCCGGTGTACCTCTACGAGTGCGCGGCACAATCTCCTGCGCGCGAGAATCTCGCCGACGTGCGACGCGGACAATTCGAAGGCATTCGCGATAGCATTGCCACTGACGACGCTCGCATTCCCGACTTTGGCCCGCGCGCGGTACACGCAACCGCGGGCGCCATCGCAATCGGTGCACGACCGTTCCTCGTCGCCTACAACGTCTACCTCGGCCCGGCGAGCAATCTGCCCGTGGCCAAAGAAGTGGCCAAAGCCATTCGCGGTTCAAGCGGTGGACTGCGCTACGTGAAAGGCATGGGCCTTGAAGTTGACGGACAAGCGCAGGTGTCCATGAATCTTGTCGACACGGAAAAGACACCGCTGCATCGCGTGTTTGAAATGGTGAAGAGTGAAGCGGCAGCGTTCGGCGTTGCGCCAACTTGGAGTGAGCTCGTTGGATTAGTGCCAGAGCGCTGCCTGCTCGAAGCCGGCGCGCGTCACGTGCAACTTCGCGGCTACTCACCACGCATGCTGATTGAAACGCGTGTGCGTGAACTCGCGGCCGGTGGTGAAAGTGTTGACGCATTTGTCGCGCGCGTGGCGGGGCCGTCGCCGACACCAGGTGGTGGTAGCGTTTCGGCGCACGCGGGCGCACTCGGTGCAGCGCTCGCGCAGATGGTCACGGGGCTCAGCATTGGTCGCAAGAAGTACGCGGCACACGACACAGAACTGCGCCAGATTGCGGCGGGCGCGTCAGCGTTGCGTCGCACGCTCACGGACCTCGTGACGCGCGATGCGGACAGCTACGAAGCGGTGCGCGCGGCGTATCAACTCGGCAGCGATACAGAAGAAGCTGCGGCGGCACGCACGCAGGCGATTCACATCGCACTGTACGGTGCAGCGGACGTGCCGCTTGAAACGGCGAATGCGTGCGCGCGTGTGTGCGAGATCGCAGCCGAAGTCGCGCGGATTGGCAATCAGAATGCGATCAGTGATGCCACGGTAGCGGCACTGCTCGCCGAGGCGGCGTGCAAGGGAGCGATCTGGAATGTGCGCATTAATGTGCACGCGCTGAAGCAGGAGGGCGCGGAGGTTGGTGCGGGGTCGCGGGCGGCTAAGCTCGTGGAAGATGCAATGGCGGCGGCTGGCATTGCGCACGAGCACGCGCGACTGGCGGAGCGGCGGGCGGAGATGTCGATGGGTTGAGCGTAGCGCCGCGTTCGCGGCGAGGGCAGGATCGTAAACTGCTTGGAACGCAGAGGCGCAGAGTCGCAGAGTCGCAGAGACTGCATGCTGCGACGTGCCGCGGTGCAGCGGGCACACACCTCAAAACATTTTGAATGTGTTGAGCCGCGATCTCAAATCAGCGAGCAGTCTCTGCGTCTCTGCGTCTCTGCGTTCCAGGCAGTTTACAATCCCGCGGACGCGCCCTTAAACGACCGTCAACACCCTCGGCCCGGCATCCGTCACCGCAATCGTATGCTCAAAGTGCGCGGACCGCTTCCCATCAAGCGTGACCACCGTCCACTTATCACCAAGCGTACGCGTTTTCGCGGTACCCACATTCACCATGGGCTCGATCGCGATGGTAAGCCCAGCCACGAGTTTCTTCCCGCGCTTGGCCTTGCCGTAGTTGGGAATCTGAATCTCTTCGTGCGGCGCAAACCCAACGCCGTGCCCCACAAGCTCACGCACGATCGAGAACCCGGCCGTCTCAACAACCGCCTGAATCGCCGCACCGATGTCACCGACATGATTGTCCGTGGTCGCCGCAGCAATGCCGGCGGCCAGCGAACGCTCTGTGACCTCGAGCAACCGCTGCGTGACTTCGTCAATCACACCAACCGGATGCGTGATCGCGGCATCGGTGAACATGCCTTCGAACTTCACACCAATGTCGACCGACACAATGTCGCCGTCATTGAGGATGCGCTTGTTCGACGGAATGCCGTGCACGATTTCTTCGTTCACCGAAATACACACAGCGCCAGGAAATCCGTAGAGTCCCTTGAACGCGGGTTCGGCGCCGGCGTGATCGCGAATGAACTGCTCAGCGAGGCGGTCGAGTTCGCCCGTGCTCACGCCGGGCTGAATGTGCGTCTTTACAAACGCATGCGTGGCGGCCAGAATCGCGCCGCCACGAGCCATCGTATCAATTTCGCGTGGCGACTTGAGTTGCAGCCCGGATCCGATCGCCATCTCAGCGTGCGGGTCCGAGGCCCGCGATCGCGCGCGCCTCGACTTCGTCGAGCGTGCCCACCGCGTTAATCGCAATCACACGAGCGCCGTTCTTGCGATACCACTCAATCACCGGCTGCGTCTGCGCCTTGAATACATCGAGACGCTTGCGCACCGCTTCCGGTTCGTCATCACTGCGACGCACGAGAACACCCTTCTTGCCATCCGGGCATTCACATGGCTCACCCGGCTGGCGACCAAAGTACGGGCGCTGACAGGCACTGCACGTGGTACGGCCGCTGAGGCGACGCACCAGTTCTTCCGTCTCGACATCAAACAGGAGCACGGCGTCCAGCTCGCGATCAACCGACGCGAGCATGTCACGCAAACCCTCGGCCTGCGGAATCGTGCGCACGACACCATCGAGGATTGCGCCGTTGGCCGCTTCCGGTGCCGTGAGCGCTTCCTTCATGATGCCCTGAATCACGTCGTCAGGAAGGAGGTCACCCCGATCCATGGCGGCCTTGGCCGCAAGACCGAGCGGCGTGCCATCGCGCACCGCGGCACGCAGTACGTCTCCCGTGGCGATCTTGGGCACTTCAAGGCGAGCAGCAAGCCGCTCGCCTTGAGTTCCCTTTCCTGCGCCTGGTGGTCCGAGTAGTACGATCAGCACTCAGATACCCGAAGCCTGACGGCCACGGAACTTCACCCGACCCTTCTTCATGAAGCCGTCGTACTTGCGCAGCAACAGGTGCTGCTGCATTTGCGACATGGTATCAAGCGCCACACCAACCACGATCAGCAGTGACGTTCCGCCAAAGAGGAACGGCACGTTGATCACGCGGGCAATCACCATCGGCAACAACGCAATCGCCGTGAGGAACAGCGCGCCCGGCAGGGTGATGCGCTCAATCACGCCTTCAATGTACTCCGCCGTTTTTGCACCAGGCTTCACGCCCGGCACAAATCCACCCTGCTTCTTCAGATTCTCGGCGATGTCCACCGGATTGAAGATGATGGACGTGTAGAAGTACGTGAACAGAATGATGAGCACCGCCGACACCACGAAATACAACCACGGGTTCGGGCCGAGCGGGTTGAACATTTCGGCGATTTCCTGCAAGCGCGGATTGCCGCTGAACTGACCAATCGCGCCCGGTACAATGATCACCGACTGCGCAAAGATGATCGGCATCACGCCAGCCGTGGTGATACGCAACGGAATAAAGTTGCGACTCGCTTCACGCATGCGACCACGTCCCATGGTGCGCTGCGGGATTTGAATGACCACGCGTCTGGCAGCAACCGTTACCGCGACCACTGCGGCAACCACCGCGATCATCATCACACCAAGCAGAATCAGCGTGAAAATTGGAATCGCGCCCGTGCTGAACAGGCTGAACGTCTGGAAGATGGACGGCCAGAAGCCCTGCACGATGGAGAAGAAAATCAGGAGTGACGCGCCGTTGCCGATGCCACGCTCGGTGATCTGCTCACCCAACCACATCACGAACAGCGCGCCCGTGGTGAGGAAGAGCATCATCTGAATCGTGAACCACGCACCAGGACGCGACACGGCGTTCGGCAAGCTCGCGACAAAGAGCGCGAATCCGTACGCCTGCACCATGGCCAGCACGACCGTGAGGTAGCGCGTCCACTGCGTGACTTTCTTCCGGCCTTCTTCATCCTTGTTCATCTTGTCGACCGTAGGCACAACGGCGCCCGCGATCTGCATGAAGATGCTCGCCGAGATGTACGGCATGATGCCGAGCGACAGTACTGTGGCGCGCTCGAGCGATCCGCCCACAAAAAGGTTGTACAAGCCGAGCAGGCCGTTCGAACCTTGTGCGGCGAAATAGTCCATCATGGCCGTGACATCGATGCCGGGCGCCGTGATGTGCGCGCCCGTACGATAGATCACCAGACAAATGAGCGTGAAGGTGATCTTCTGCCACAGTTCTGGCGTCTTGTAGATGTTCGCAACGGCCTGAGCCGCCGCATTCGTCTGGGCCATTCCTGGTGGGTCTCCGTCAGCCCTCGACGCGGCCGCCGGCCGCCTCGATTTTGGCAATCGCCGACGCGCTGGCCTTTACGCCGCGAATCGTCATTGCCTTGGTGAGCTCGCCATTCGCGAGCAGCTTGGCCGGACCCTTGCCCGCCTTGATCAAACCGGCAGCCAACAGGATCTCGGTCGTGACTTCATCGCCCTGCAACGCGGCTACGGCATCGAGACGCACGATCTGCGCTTCGACACGGGCCGGGTTGTTGAAACCACGCTTCGGAATACGACGCGTGAGGGGCATCTGACCGCCTTCGAAATGCGGCTTGCCACCACCAGGACCGCCATGGCCGGAACGCGCCATGGAACCCTTGTGACCCTTACCGGACGTCTTGCCGAGTCCCGAGCCCGGGCCGCGACCCACGCGACGGCGCGACCGGTGTGAACCGGGTGCCGGCACGAGGTTGTGCAGTCCAAGCTTATCGCCAGCGCCGCCGTTGGCCGCGCTCTTGGTTTTAGTTGCCACGGTTACTCCTTCACCGGCGTCACCTGAACCAGGTGACGCACATGCTTGATCTGACCGCGCAGCGACGGCGTATCCGTCTGCACCACGCTGTCCTGATGATGCTTGAGGCCGAGGGCCTTGAGCGTGAGGCGCATACGCCACGAATGACCGATACCACTGCGCACCTGCGTGATCAAGACCTGACCGCCCGTGGGCGCCTCAAGCTTGGGGGTGTGCTTCGGTCCCTTGGACGCGTGCCATACAAATGTTCTTGGCATTATGCCACCTCCGCCGCGACCACAGCCGCTGCGCCTGGGGTACGCGATTCAGTCGAGCGCAACTTGGCCCGTGAACGATACCCGATCTGACCAACATCGATTCCGCGTTCCTTCGCGGCCTGATCAACCGTGATCAGATGCTGGAGTCCGTCCATTGCCGCGCGCACCATGTTGTGCGGGTTCGTGGAGCCAAGGCTCTTGGTGAGGATGTCATGGATACCCACGCACTCCATCACCGCACGAACGGCACCACCGGCGATCACGCCAGCACCCGGAGCCGCCGGCTTGAGCAACACCTTGCCCGCGCCATGCTTGCCCACGATTTCATGAGGAATCGTGGATCCGGTGAGCGGAATCTGCACCATGCTCTTGCGCGCGCCTTCCACGGCCTTGCGGACCGCTTCGGACACTTCGTTGGCCTTGCCAGTGGCGTAGCCCACTTTGCCCTGTCCGTCGCCGACGGCCACGAGCGCGTTGAAGCTGAAGCGACGACCACCCTTCACGACTTTCGCGACGCGATTGATCGCGATCACGTTTTCTACCAGATCGCTGCCTTCGTTGCGATCGGCGCCGCCAGGTCCGCCACGCGAGTCACGACCGCCGCCAGGGCCGCCACGACCGCCACCTTCACCGCCACGACCGCCGGGGCCGCCGCCAGGTCCACCAGGACCACGGCCACCCGCGCCGCCGCCGGGACCACGACCGCCACCAGGGCCGCCACGACCACCGCCAGCGCCGCCACGGCCGCCACCTGGGCCACCACGACCACGACCGGCTGGGCCGCTCGCGCTGCCACCGCTACGTGCACTGCGTCCGGGACCGCTTGGGGCCCCGCCGCCCGAATTCGTCTGTTCAGCCATATCAGAACTCCAGGCCGCCCTCTCGGGCGCCATCGGCCACGGCCTTCACTCGGCCGTGATACTGGTATCCGGCCCGGTCGAAGACGACCTTCGAAATTCCGGCCGCCTTGGCACGTTCCGCAATCGACTTGCCGACTGCAGATGCCTTCTCCGACTTCGAACCCGTCATTTCCTGATCGCCCACCGTCATCAGCGTACGCTGCGCCTGGTCGTCGACGATCTGGGCATACATGTGCTTGAGCGAGCGGAACACCACCAAGCGCGGACGCTCCGGAGTGCCATGCACTTTCTTGCGCACGCGCAGGTGACGCCGCGCGCGCTTCTGTACGCCCGTCTTCGGGATTGCCATTTTGGCCATTACTTGCCTCCCGCCTTACCAGCCTTACGCCGGATGACTTCGCCCTGATACTTCACGCCCTTGCCCTTGTAGGGTTCGGGCTTGCGGAAGCTGCGGATCTCCGCGGCCACCTGCCCGACCAGTTCCTTGCTCATGCCAGACACGACCACCGTGGTTGCGTTCGGCGTGGTGAGCGTGATGCCCGCCGGTGTTTTGAACTCAATCTGGTGCGACAGCCCCAGCGACAGCTTCACGCCGTACGGCTGCAGCTCCGCCTTGTAACCGACGCCGGAGATCTCGAGCGTCTTCTTGAAGCCCGACGTGACGCCTTCCACCATGTTGGCGACGAGCGTACGCGTGAGACCGTGCAGCGACTTGTGCGCCGTTTCGTCGCTCGGACGCTCGACGACCAAGTTGCCATCTTCCTGCTTGAGGATCATTTCCGGGTGCAACGCGCGGGACAACTCTCCCTGCGGACCCTTCACGACCATCATGTTGCCGTCAATCTTGACGGTAACGCCGGCCGGAACCGGGATTGGACGTTTGCCGATACGTGACATGGTAGCGTCTCCTTACCAAACCAGGGCGAGCAACTCGCCGCCGGTGTTCGCAGAACGCGCTTGGCGATCAGACATCAGTCCCTGAGACGTGCTCAGGATGCACATGCCCAGCCCGTTGCGTACACGCGGGATTTCTGCCACGCCGACATAGCGGCGCAGACCCGGCGTGGACACGCGCTTGAGTTCACGAATGACCGACTGGCCACCGTGCGCGTACTTGAGGATGACGCGCAGCATCGGCTTGCCGTCTTCCGTCTCAACCGTGCGATAATCCGTGATGAAGTGATTCTCCTTCAGGATACGCGCGATCTGTGACTTAATCGTAGAAACCGGCATGTCCACACGACGGTGGTTGGCTGCACACGCATTACGAATGCGCGTGAGCATGTCGGCAATCGGGTCGTTCAGGCTCATGGCGTGATATTGCTCCTATGGTATCCGGCCTGGCCGGACCTGTAGGAAGTGAATGAAAAAAGGCTTACCAGCTCGCCTTGCGAACACCGGGGATAAGGCCGTTCAGGGCCATGTCCCGGAGGGCAATACGGCTGAGGCCAAACTGCCGCAGGAACGCGCGCGGGCGTCCTGACATATTGCAGCGGTTACGAATACGCACAGCGGAACTGTCACGCGGCAACTTGCGCAGCTTCTCATACGCTTCTGCGCGCGCATCCATCGTGGTGTTCGGATTCTTGATAATCGCCTTGAGCGCGGCACGACGTTCGGCGTAGCGAGCTACGAGTTCACGGCGCTGGGCGTTACGGGCGAGTTTGCTGGTCTTGGCCATCGGCTATTCTCGGTGTGATTCGATAGTGGCCGTCAGGCCGCTGCTGCTTCGGCCGGCTGCGCCACCTTGGGCGTCACCGGCTTGTCGTCGCCACGGAACGGCATGCCCAACTGGTGCAACAGCGCCAGTGCGAGCTCGTCCTTCTGCGCGGTCGTGACAAACGTGATGTCAAAACCATGCATCTGCTCGACCATGTCGTAGTTGATCTCCGGGAAGATCATCTGCTCCTTGATGCCGAGCGTGAAGTTACCACGACCGTCGAACGCGCGCGTGCCGAGTCCGCGGAAATCGCGGATACGCGGGCACGCCACCGTGACGAACCGATCAAGGAACTCCCACATGCGCGCGCCACGCAGCGTGACTGACGCACCGATTTCCTGTCCTTCGCGCAAACCGAAGTTGGCGATGGACTTCTTGGCCTTGCGACGCACCGGCTTCTGGCCCGTGATGAGCGCCAGTTCTTCGACCACTACGTCGAGCAACTTGGGCTGCTTCACCGCTTCGCCAACACCACAGTTCACCACAATCTTGGTGAGCGTGGGGATCTCGTGAATGTTCTTGAGACCAAACTTGTCGGCCAGCACGTTTCGCACGACGTTCTCGTAGTGGACCTTGAGGCGCGGCGCCGGAACCGGCAAGCCGGCACCCGCGTGATCGCGCTTCGTAAAGTCAACCGCGGCCCGTCCGCCCGCGCCGGCCTTCTTGGCGGCCTTGCTGCCAGGCTTCGGCGCACCCGCGCCGCCCTTGCCCGCCGACTTGCCGCCAGCCTTCGCGCCACCCTTACCTGCTGCACCCTTCGCGGGCGCCTTTGTCTTCGTTGCCATGGTCAGTCTCTATCCGGTCAGCGGTTGAACGCGATCGACTGCCCGCTCTTCACGGCGATCCGCTCCTTCGTGCCATCCTCATCAAGACGCGCACGCACCCGGGTGGGCTTGCCGCTCTGCGGATCGATCAGCATCACGTTCGACGCGTTGATCGGGGCCGCCATCTCAATGATCGCGCTCTGCTCTTCAGCCGAGCGCGCCTTGCGGTGCTTCTTCACAATGTTGATCCCGTCCACCGTAATGCGGCCGGTCTTGTGATGCACTTTAATAACCTTGCCTTCCTTGCCAGCGTCATCACCGCGCATCACGCGCACGATGTCGCCAGTGACGACATGCACCGGCTCACGCGACGCCTTGAGGGCGTGACGCGACGAGCCAAGACGATGTCCACGGTCGGACTTTTTGTACGTATTCAGACGCATATCAAATCACCTCGGGCGCCAGCGATACGATCTTCATGTATCGCTTGTCACGCAGTTCGCGCGCCACGGGACCGAAGATACGCGTGGCCTTCGGATCGCCGTTGTCATTGATGATGACGACCGCGTTTTCGTCGAAACGGATGTAGCTGCCATCCTTGCGGCGCGTTTCCTTGACGGTGCGCACCACCACGGCCTTGGCAACATCGGACTTCTTCACGGTGCCGTTGGGCAGCGCGTCTTTCACGGCCACGATGACTTTGTCACCGAGTCCCGCATAGCGACGCCGCGTGCCGCCGAGCACACGGATCACGAGCGCCTTTTTGGCCCCCGAGTTGTCCGCGACTTTCACTACTGATTCCTGCTGGATCATAACTCAGGCTCCTACCCTTAGCGGGCGCGCTCGACGATTTCGACCAGGCGCCACCGCTTGTCCTTTGACAAGGGCCGGGTCTCCATGATACGCACCGTGTCGCCGAGCTTCGCCGAGTTTTCCTCGTCGTGGGCCTTCAGGCGCTTCGAGCGCGTGACCATCTTGCCGTACACCGGATGCGGCATGCGCCGATCGATCTGCACAACGACAGTCTTCTGCATCTTATCGCTCACCACCACGCCCACGCGCAACTTCCGCGCCGTGCGCTCTTCACCCTGGGTGGCGTTTGCGTTGTTCATCTCAGCCATCTTCGTTCTTCCCGGTTAACGCGCCGTGGACCGACGCGGCGCCTTCTTGGCACCGGCCGTCTTCCGAGCCGGAGCCTTCTTCGCCGCGGCTGGTGCCGCCGTACGAACAATGCCCATGGCCCGCTCGCGCAGGATCGTCTGCAGGCGCGCGACGTCGCGCCGGATCACACGCTGCCGAAGGGGATCCTCCAGCGCCTCCGTGGCCGAACGGAACCGGAGGCGGAACGACTCCTCCTCCAACTCCAGAATACGGGCGCGAAGCTCGTCGTCGCCGAGCGCGCGAATGTCTTCAGCCTTCATTGCTCACCACCTCTTCGCGCTGGACGAACTTCGTCTTGACCGAAAGCTTGGCGGACGCGAGTGCCATGGCCTTGAGCGCCACGTCGAGCGGAACACCTTCCAGCTCGAACATGATGCGACCCGGCTTCACCACGGCCACCCACAACTCCGGCGAACCCTTACCCTTACCCATTCGGGTTTCGGCGGGCTTCTTCGTGATCGGCTTGTCCGGGAAGATACGAATCCAGACCTTACCACCACGCTTGATGTGACGCGTCATGGCGACACGACACGCTTCAATCTGCCGGCTGCTTACCCAGCCCGGCTCGACGGCCTGCAGACCGTACGTACCGAAGGACACAGTGGCCCCACGGTGCGCCAATCCAGTCATGCGACCCTTAAATGTCTTGCGGAACTTGACCCGCTTCGGACTCAGCATCGTTCAATCTCCTCAGGCGCCGGTCGAGTAGGTCTTGTTGCGACGATCTTCGACGACTTCACCCTTGAAGACCCACACCTTGATGCCAATGACACCATAGGTAGTGCGAGCCGTGGAGGTGGCGTAGTCGATGTCCGCGCGCAACGTGTGCAGAGGCACACGCCCCTCGTGGTAGCCTTCAACACGCGCGATTTCCGCGCCGCCAAGACGACCGCTGCACTTGACCTTGATTCCCTGCGCACCGCTCCGCATCGCGCTCTGCACCGCGCGCTTGAGCGCACGACGGAACGAGATACGCTGAATGAGCTGCGCGCCAATGTTATCGGCGACGAGCTGCGCGTCGATTTCCGGACGCTTGATCTCTTCGACGTTGATGCCGACTTCCTTGCCGGTCAGCTGCGCGAGTTCGTCACGCAACTTGTCGACTTCGGCACCCTTCTTACCAATCACGACACCCGGACGACCGGTGTGAATCGTGACCACGACCTTGCCCGGCTTGCGCTCAATGCGCACGTCGGAGATAGCGCCGTTGTCGAGGCGCGCGCGCAGGTACTTGCGCAGCAACGCGTCTTCCTTGAGCAGCGCCGGCATGTCCCGCTTTGCGTACCAGGTCGAACGCCACGTCTTCGTAATTCCGAGGCGAAAGCCAATCGGATTGACCTTTTGTCCCATTATTTACCGGCCTCCGCCACGACGATCTCGACGTGGCTGGTACGCTTGATCATCGGAGTCGCCCGACCCATGGCCGCTGGCGTAAACCGCTTGAGCTTCGGTCCTTCATTCACCACCGCGCGCGTGATCACCAACGTATCGGCATCCAGCGAGGTGTTATTCTTGCGGGCCGTCTGTTCGGCATTGGCCACCGCCGACAGCAGCGTCTTTTCGATCTGCTTGGCCGCGTGCTTCTTGGAGAACTTGAGCAGCGCCAGGGCATCGTTCACGCGCTGACCACGAATCTGGTCAATCACCAAGCGCATCTTGTACGGTGACTGACGCGTGGTGCGCTGCGTGGCGTTGGCCGTGGTGCCGCCCGGGCGAAGTGCTGGGAGGGCCATGGTTACTTGCCTCCCTTCGCGCCGGCCTTCTTGTCGACCTTCTGACCCGCATGACCGCGGAACAGTCGCGTGGGCGAGAACTCGCCCAGCTTATGGCCAACCATATTTTCGGTCACGTACACCGGGATGAACTTATTGCCGTTGTGTACAGCGAACGTGTGCCCGACAAAATCGGGCAGAATCATGCTCGCGCGCGACCAGGTCTTTACGACCTTCTTCTCGCTGCGTTCGTTCATGCCGAGCACCTTGGCCTGCAGGCGCTCTGCGACGAACGGTCCCTTCTTAACGCTTCTTGACATGGATGAGCTCTCGGTTCCGTTGGTCGGCGGCGTTACTTCGTGGCCTTGCCACGCTTACGGCCGCGCACGATCAGGCGCGTCGACGCCTTCTTCTTGTGACGCGTCTTGACGCCCTCGGGCTTGCCCCACGGGCTCACCACGTTACGGCCGCCTCGCGTCCGGCCACCGTGCGGATGGTCGACCGGATTCATGACTTCACCACGCACCTTCGGACGCTTGCCGAGCCAACGGCTCTTGCCGGCCTTACCGTGCGAAATGAGTTCGTGCTCCGCGTTGCCAACTTCACCGATAGTGGCCGCACAGTTGCCATGCACCAAACGCATTTCCGTGCTCGCCAGACGAAGCGTGACGTAGTCACCTTCTTTAGCCACCACCTGCGCGCTCGTGCCGGCGGAGCGGCAAATCTGCCCGCCCTTGCCAATCTTGAGTTCGATATTGTGCACCGCGGTACCAAGCGGCACTTCCTTGAGCGGCAGCGCATTGCCCACGCGCACATCCGCACCCGGACCCGACACGATCACATCACCCTGCTTCAGTCCCTTGGGCTGAATGATGTAGCGCTTCTCGCCGTCCGCGTACTCGAGCAGCGCAATACGCGCTGAGCGATTCGGATCGTACTCGATGTGCGCAACCGTGGCCGTGATGCCATGCTTGTTGCGCTTGAAATCGATGATGCGATAGCGACGCTTGTGACCACCACCGATGCGACGCATCGAGATGTGACCATGATTGTCGCGACCACCGGACTTCTTGAGCGGTGCGGTCAGTGACTTCTCGGGCGTGGACCGCGTGATCTCCTTGAAATCGGAGACCGAGCGGAACCGCGAGCTCTTGGTCACTGGCTTGAATTGACGGATACCCATTGCGATCAGCCCTCGAACACTGCGATGGAATCTCCGTCCTGGAGCTTCACAATCGCCTTCTTGGTGTGTGGACGACGGCCGATGGACTGACCAACTCGGCGCGACTTCCCGCGCGAGATCATCGTCCACACTCCGACCACCGTGACTCCGAAGAGGCGCTCAACGGCCTCCTTGATGGAGTGCTTGTTGGCGTCGGGGGCCACTTCAAACGTGTATTCACCGCGCTCCTGGTAGGAGGCCGAGGTCTTCTCGGTCACCAACGGGCGCAGAATGGTGCGGTGCAGCGTGGCCATGGATTAGCCCTCCGCCAGTGCTGGGGATTCGATCACAACCACGTCACTCCAGAGGAGATGGTACGTGCTGGCGTCAGAGTACGGCATGACGTGCACGGCGGGCAGGTTGCGAGCGCTCAGATAAACCGCCGGCTTTACGCCATTGGTGAGCACCAGCACCTTGCGGTGCGCCACACCCAGTGAGCCGAGCAGCGCGAGCATGTCCTTGGTCTTGGGCGCCGAGTAGTTCAGCTCCTCCACCACCATGATCGCGTTTTCCGACGCACGCGCGTTGAACGCGCTCTTGCGGGCCAACGCCTTCACATTCTTGGGCACGATCTGGGTGTACTTGCGCGGCATCGGACCGAAGACCGTACCACCGCCCGGCCAGTTCGGAGCGCGCGTGGAGCCCTGACGAGCACGACCGGTGCCCTTCTGCTTCCACGGCTTCTGATTACCGCCGGTCACCTGACCACGCGTTTTGGTTTTGTGCGTGCCCTGGCGCTGATTGGCCAGGAACGCCTTTACTGCCTGGTGCATAACCGGCACGTTGATCGTGCCGTCGAACAGCGCCGCCGGGAGCGCACGCTGCTGGCGCGCTGCACCGGTCGCCGAAAACACCGGCGCTTCGAAGGTCTGGGTTTCGCTCATGGTCATCGTGCGCGTCAGCCCTGCTTGCGCACGAGGACGATGCCGTTAATCGGCCCCGCCACGCTGCCACGCAGGTAAATGAGATTCCGCTCCGTGTCCACCTTCTCAACACGGAGACCAATTTCCGTATGCTGCGCCGCGCCGTAATGTCCGGGCATTTTCTTGCCCTTGATGACGCGCGACGGATTCGTGCCGGCGCCAATGGAGCCGGGCTTGCGGTGCTTCGTATTGCCGTGCGTGTTCGGACCGCCGTGGAAACCGTAGCGCTTCACGACACCCTGGAAGCCGCGGCCCTTCGACGTGCCCGTCACCTTCACCTTTTCGCCGGCCGTAAAAATGTCGACCGTGATCTTGTCGCCCACATTGTACGTGGGGATTTCCTGCTTGCCCGGCGCGTCGTCGAGACGGAAGCTGCGCAGAATCGACGGCGGCGCATCAAGCCCCGCCTTCGCCGCGTGTCCAACTTCGCCCTTGGGAGCGCGACGACCCTTCGGGGTGCGCTCACCCTTGCCATTGTCACGCGCGATACGCTGCGCGCCAAAGCCGAGTTCGACGGACGCATAACCAGCCGTTTCCTTTTTCGTCACCTTGGTGACAGGATTCGGCGTGGCCTCCACCACCGTGCAGGGGATCTGTTGCCCCAGCTCATTGAACAGCTGGGTCATCCCCAGCTTCCTGCCAATCACACCAATCATGTTTTCTCCGTGCGTAGTCGCGGAGCGCCGAGTGCGCTGCCGTTGGACTGTGGACGGTTGCGGCTGAGGCCGAACTGCCTCCGAGCAACTCCCGTCATGCCGGTACCACCCAAGGCCGTGTGGCTTATTCGACCTTGATTTCGACGTCCACACCAGCCGGCAAATCCAGCTTGGTGAGCGCGTCAACCGTCTGCGCGCGCGAATCGAGGATATCGATCATGCGCTTGTGCGTCTTGAGTTCAAACTGCTCCCGCGACTTCTTGTCCACGTGCGGCGACCGCAGAACGGTCCAGCGCTGCGTCTTCGTAGGAAGCGGAATCGGCCCCGACACCTGGGCGCCCGTCTTTTCAGCGGTGCGCACGATGTCCGCGGATGCCTGATCGATCACCGCGTGATCGAACGCCTTGAGGCGAATGCGGATACGGCCTGCCATGCTCAGTCTCGAAAAAGGAACGTCGGAGGGCACCGCGCAGGATGAGCGCGCTGCCCTCCGACTTACCGGTTACGCGATGATCTTCGTCACGACACCAGCGCCCACCGTGCGGCCACCCTCACGGATGGCGAAGCGCAGCTGCTCTTCCATGGCCACCGGAATGATCAGCTCGATGTTCATGGCGATGTTGTCGCCCGGCATCACCATTTCCGTGCCTTCCGGAAGTTCGCAGGTGCCGGTTACGTCGGTCGTGCGGAAGTAGAACTGCGGGCGGTAGCCCTTGAAGAACGGCGTGTGGCGGCCACCCTCTTCCTTCGTGAGGACATACACCTCGGCGGCGAACTTCGTGTGCGGCTTGATGGAACCGGCCTTGGCCAGCACCATGCCACGCTCGATTTCCTTCTTGTCCACGCCACGGAGCAGGAGTCCGACGTTGTCGCCGGCCTGGCCCTGATCGAGCAGCTTGCGGAACATTTCAACACCCGTGACAACCGTCTTCTTGTCAGCGCCGAAGCCCACGAGCACGACTTCTTCACCAACCTTCACGATGCCGCGCTCAATACGACCAGTGGCAACCGTGCCACGGCCCGTGATCGAAAACACGTCTTCCACGGGAAGCAGGAACGGCTTGTCGATTTCACGCACCGGCTCCGGGATGAACGTATCGAGAGCCGTGTAGAGCTCTTCGAGACGGGCGATCCACTTCGGATCGCCTTCAATGGCCTTGATGGCCGATCCACGGATCACCGGAGCGTCGTCGCCCGGGTAGTTGTACTTGCTGAGCAGCTCGCGAACTTCGAGCTCGACGAGGTCGAGGAGCTCTTCGTCTTCCACGAGGTCGCACTTGTTCAAAAAGACCACGACCGTGGGCACGTTCACCTGGCGAGCCAGGAGGATGTGCTCGCGGGTCTGCGGCATCGGGCCGTCAACGGCCGACACCACGAGGATTGCGCCGTCCATCTGGGCGGCACCCGTGATCATGTTCTTCACGTAGTCCGCGTGGCCCGGGCAGTCAACGTGCGCGTAGTGACGCGCTTCCGTCTCGTACTCAACGTGCGACGTGGCAATCGTGAGGATCTTCGTGCTATCGCGACGGCCCTGCGACTCAGACGCCTTGGCGACTTCGTCATACGCGATGTACTTGGTGCCGTAGCCCTTGTCCGACGAAATCTTCGTCAGGGCAGCGGTCGTGGTGGTCTTGCCGTGGTCGACGTGGCCGATCGTCCCCACGTTCACGTGCGGCTTATTCCGCTCGAACTTTGCCTTGCCCATAACGCGTCCGGTGTGAAAGAAGTAGGTAAATAGATGAAGGCTTACGCCTTCACCTTGGTGATGATCTCGTCGGCCTTCGACTTCGGCACTTCTTCGTAGTGCGCGAACTCCATCGAGTAGACCGCGCGCCCTTGTGACATTGAGCGCAGCTTGGTCGAGTAGCCGAACATCTCGGAGAGCGGCACCGTCGCCGAGATAACCTGAGCCTCACCGCGCTGCGTCATACCGCCAATTCGGCCACGCCGCGAGGACAGGTCGCCGAGGACGTCGCCCATGTACGAATCCGGGCAAACGACTTCGACTTTCATGACCGGCTCAAGCAGACAAGGCGACGCCGCACGGGCCGCTTCCTTGAACGCCATGGAGCCGGCGATTTTAAACGCCATTTCCGACGAGTCAACATCGTGGTAGGAGCCGAAGATGAGCTGGACCTTGACGTCAACGACCGGATAACCGGCCAACACGCCCGTTTCCAACGCTTCCTTGATGCCCTGCTCCACCGGTCCAATGTACTCACGCGGGATCGTGCCGCCGACAATCTTGTCTTCGAAGATGAAGCCCTGGCCGGGCTCCGACGGCTCCATATTGATCACGCAGTGGCCGTACTGGCCCTTACCACCTGACTGACGGACAAACTTGCCTTCAACCTTCTCAACGCGCTTGCGGATGGTTTCGCGATAGGCCACCTGCGGGCGACCTACGTTCGCGTCCACCTTGAACTCGCGCATCATGCGGTCCACGATGATCTCCAGGTGGAGCTCACCCATACCGGCAATGATCGTCTGGCTGGTTTCCGGATCCGACCGCACGCGGAACGTGGGATCTTCTTCGGCCAGCTTCTGCAACGCGATCGCGAGCTTGTCCTGGTCGGCCTTGGTCTTGGGCTCGATGGCAACGTCGATCACCGGGGCCGGGAACTTCATGGCCTCGAGAATGATCGGGTTGTCTTCCGTGCACAGCGTGTCGCCGGTGCGCGTGTCCTTCAAACCAATCGCCGCGGCAATATCGCCCGCGCGCACTTCTTCGATTTCTTCACGCTTGTTGGCGTGCATCTGCAGCAGACGACCGACACGCTCACGCTTGTCCTTCGTGCTGTTGTAGACGTACGAGCCGGACGTCATGACGCCCGAATACACGCGGAAGAACGTGAGCTTACCAACGAACGGGTCGGTGGCAATCTTGAACGCCAGCGCGGCAAATGGCGCGTCGTCCTTGATTGGCGCATCGACAAACGTTTCGTCGTGGTGCGGCAGATGCCCCTTGATCGCGGGCACGTCGATCGGCGCCGGCATGAAATCAATCACCGCGTCGAGCAGCGCCTGCACACCCTTGTTCTTGAACGACGCGCCGCAGAGAATCGGAACAAACTTGCCCGCGCACGTAGCCGTACGAATCGCGCTGCGGATTTCCGCCACCGACAGCTCTTCGCCCGCCAGGTACTTCTCCATCAGCTTCTCGTCGTACTCAACCACCGTATCGATCAACTTCGCGCGCGCCGTCTCGACCGCATCATGGAACTCGGCCGGTACATCCATGACCGTGAACGTCTTGCCCATGGAGGCTTCGTCGAAGATGTACTGCTTGCGTTCGATCACGTCGATGTGACCCGTGAACAGTTCACCCGAACCAACGGGGAGCTGGAGCGGCTGGGCGCTCTTGGTCAGTCGATCATGAATCATGGCCACGCAGCGCTCAAAGTTCGCGCCAACGCGATCCATTTTGTTCGAGAAAATCATGCGGGGGACCTGGTACCGGTCCGCCTGACGCCACACCGTTTCGGTCTGCGGCTCAACACCGGCTACCGAGTCGAGCAGCGTGACGGCACCGTCGAGGACGCGGAGCGAGCGCTCCACTTCAACGGTGAAGTCGACGTGACCCGGCGTGTCGATGATGTTGATGCGGTATTCCGGGCCTTCGCCCTTTTTGTCGCTCTGGCCATGGCGCTGCCAGAAGCAGGTCGTCGCGGCCGACGTAATCGTGATGCCGCGCTCCTGTTCCTGCTCCATCCAGTCCATCGTGGCCGCACCATCGTGGACCTCGCCGATTTTGTGCGACTTTCCTGTGTAGTACAGGACGCGCTCAGTCGTCGTGGTCTTTCCGGCATCAATGTGGGCCATGATGCCGATATTGCGGTAATGCTCAAGCGGGGTCGTACGCGGCATGCTTTAGCTCTCGGAGTCACGCGCGAATGCACGCGCCAGCGAAGGTCAATATCAGAAACTCGGGAAACAGCAAAAACAAAAACGGCTGGACCGGACGCCCCACTCACGTGAGACCGGTATCCATCCGCGGCCGCCGGGTGCATCGCGCTGCTGTAACACGCGTGGGGACCCAAGCGCGCCTCTCGCATCATTGTTGCCCCTTGCGGGAACCCCGAATGTCACGAGCGACGTCAAATTGCCTGCGTTCTTTGTCGGGAGACTGTTTGCATCACGCGAACAGTCCGGAACGGCATTGAGTCCGTGGCGGTGTCTTGCCTGTGGAACTCACCCCCCACGCAAGCGTGGGCCCATAGGGCTGGCTGCAGGTCGCCAGCATGTGCGCAGTTGAGGCTTTTGGCCAAAGATCCGCGCAGCCACCTATAATCGTCTATATCTCGTGGCAAGTCAATAGGCAGACTCGCTCCAAAATGCAGTCTGATTCGGTCATTCGGCCCAGTGGCGGGAGCCCAGGGCCATTTGGCCTTTTGGCCTCGCAGTTTCGTACATTGGCACCGGGAACAGATGCTGATGTGAGCCCTCCGCTCGCGGCCAGGATTTCAGGGCGGGACGTACGTTCCGTGCGGCCTTTCGAGAGTTAGAGGCCGAATGGCCAAATGGCCCTGGGCTCCCGCCACTGGGCCGAATGACCGAATCAGGAACTGCAACCGCAGGAAATAGAACGGGCCCCCACGCCTGGCGTGGGGGCCCGATTCCTTACCGCGACCGCTCGCTGATCAGGCCTTGCGACGACGCGCGGCGGCACCGAGTCCGATCAGGCCAAGACCGAGCAGCGCCAGCGAACCGGGCTCCGGCACGACTACAGGCTCGGTGTAGTTGTCTACGGTCAGTCCGGCGATGAACGACGTCTGATAGACAGGTTCGCCGCTTCGCTCAGCGATGCCGTACGGATCGTTGTTGCCGAACGTGTAATCAACCTCCACATACCGTACGCCGAACCATCCATTGAAATCAAGAGTCGTCAGGCCCGAAGGCTCAACATCAAAATACGTCTCATAAATCGGTTTGAGCTTCTGGTCGGCCCAGCCGTTATAGCCGCGAAAGGTCAGACGCACATCAGTCCAGCCTGACCCAACGTCCATGCTCAGCAAGTTGAACAGCTCTCCGCCTTGCTTTTGGATGAACCCTGGCGCGCGAAGCAGGCCAAGGATTGGCGCCAGTGGTTCACCGGCTGCCAGGTAACCGTTGACCGGCGGATTATCGCCCCAGCAATCGCTCTGATAATGCTGCACGTCCAGCGCGTGAATGCCGCCGAAGAACATGCCGGCGTGAGCGCCAATCGCCGTGTTAGCGCCGCCCCAGAGATCGTTGTCTTCGCAATCGCCTTCGTAGCCTAGCGCTGCGGGATCGAACGTCACGATCGTCTGCGCCTGTGACACGCCCGGCAGCACCGCGAGCACCAGCGCCGAACCCACAATCAACTGAGAAATCCGTCGAAATGACATAGCCAACTCATGTATTGAAGACATCCACGAACAGCGGAACCCTCTCACTTGTGATCTAGTGCACAACCCGTGCCGAATGGCGAGCCCAGCCATTCGGCGCCGTTCTGAGGGTCCAGCCCGCCATTTTGTGTCCAACATGCCACAGGTAGCGTGGAATCGCCACCGCATGCTGTTGCGCGACCACAACGGGTACGCGGTGCCAACGCGACGCGTTGGATATCAATAGCTCGGGCGCTCGGCGAGGCCGAGCCTGCGACAACCGGCCGGTCACAACCCGCCGAGCGCGTCCTTACGCCAGCGCCGCCACGTGCGATGGGGTGAACTTCCGCCCCAGCAGGAATGTCTCCAGCCAGTCGGCAATGTGCACCGACGCTCGGCCATCGCCAAACGGATTCCGGGCCGACGCCATGCGCGCATACTCGGCCGGATCATCGAGCAAACGCGACACGGCGCTCACGATATCCGCCGAGTCCGTACCCACCAGCCGACCCGCGCCCGCCGACACCACCTCCGGACGCTCCGTGACCTCACGCAAAATGAGCACGGGCTTGCCCAGACTCGGCGCCTCTTCCTGAATGCCACCGGAGTCCGTCAGGATGAGCTTGCAGCGCGACAACAGTGCCAGCATGGGCCGATACGCGAGCGGCTCGATCAACCGCACCTGCGGCAACCCGCCGAGCGCTGAGCGCACCACGGCGCCCACCATCGGATTCGGATGCACCGGAAATACGATCTGCAAATGCGGACGATCGCGCACTAGTTGACGCACCGCTTCGCATACGCGCGCGAGCGGCGTACCGTGATTTTCTCGACGATGTGTGGTGAGCACAATTGTGCGCTCGGGATCGAGATCGCGCAGCGCTGCCGGTAACGCGTTCGACAAGTCGAGTGCATGCACCGCGTCAACCACGGTGTTGCCGCTCAGCACCACACGGTCGGCGGCCACGCCTTCGTCCAACAAGTTGCGTCGAGCAAGCGGCGTGGGCGCGAAATGCACCGCGGCAACGGCAGCCGCGATTTTGCGATTCATCTCTTCGGGAAACGGATTGTTCACATCGTGTGAACGCAGTCCCGCTTCCACGTGCGCAACTGGAATGCTCTGATAGGCGGCGGCCATCGCGGCCGCAACAACAGTGGTGGTGTCACCCTGCACCATCACGAGATCCGGCTGTTCCTGCACGAGCGCCTTTGACATCGACTCCAGACAGCGCGCCGCGAAACGCCCGAGTGATTGACCGGGCTCCATCAGATCCAGATCGCGATCGGCCGCAATATCAAACTCGGCCAATGCCTGCACCAGCAACTCGCGGTGCTGCGACGTGGCAATCACCCGACATTCAAATGCACCGGGACGACGGCGCAACTCACGAATCACCGGCGCCAGTTTGATCGCTTCAGGACGCGTGCCGACAACGACCGCAATACGCGCCGGTGCTTTAACGCGCGAAACCTGCACGCTGGCTGACGTACGGCGCTGTTTGCCGAATGGCATGTCAGGCTCCCAGCTCGGCGCGCAGTTCGCTGCTGGTAATCGCGCCCTGCGAAACCAGAATCTCGCCAATCGGACGCGGACGCTGGCGCTGCGCACCAAGTGCGAGCATCAACTGTTGCGGCGTAATTTTTCCGGCCAGCACCAGTCGCTCACCAATGCGCAACGACCGCGCGATCACCGGAGGAATCGCGTGCGAGGTTTTGTCCCACGTCATCGGTTTGCCAGTGGCCTGGCTGTACCAGTAGCGCCACGCGGCACGGAATGACGCGACCATGTTGACCAGGTTGCTGAACGGCGTGCGGAATATGGCCAGAAGAGCCTGTCCGAGACCGTAGAAGCGATGCACAGCGATTGCGCGTTGCAACAGTCGATTGACGAAGAAGAAGATGCCGATAAAGAACAGCGTCGTGAATGCCGGATGCTGGAGCACTTTGGGCAGCGTGGGGTCGTAGAACGTGCGCACCCACTCGTAAGACACGAGCGCAAGGACCAGCAGGTAACCAAAGAGCACCACGAGGTAGCCAAACGGCCCACGGCGATCGTGCGCCAGCACCCATTTGAGGCCCAGCGTCCCGGGCCACTTCCAGTGCTCCCAGGCCTGAAACACGATGCCTGACATCCAGCGCGTCCGCTGACGCACCGCCGTGTCAAACGTGTGGGGGAACGGGGCCCACGTGGCCACCAGCTCCTCCCGCGTCTTGCCGTCCTCGTCCGTCACCTCGATTTTTTGCGACAGGAACTTCGTCCGACGATCCGCGATCGCCATTTTCAAACCGAGGTCGTAATCCTCGGTGAGTGAGTTTACGGCGTAGGGCAGCCCACCGGTTTCATCGATCAGTTCCTCAAGCGCGCTGCGACGCATCGTGGTCGCCACGCCGGCACTCGGCACAAACGGCGTGAGCCGCTGACGCACGTACATGTTCTTGGCGTACATCTCCGAGAACTCATCGATGTACGTGCCGGCCACAAAGTCATACCACTTGGGCGACGTGGACAGCACGGGCAGCTGCACAAAATCCGCTTCTTCGGTGCTGAAGTACCAGTTGGTGAGTTTGAACTCGAGCGGATGAATGATGTCTTCTGGATCGTGCATCACGATCAGATCGTATTGCTCGCCAGTGGCCAACTCGTGGCGCTGCAATCCCGCCACGATGTTGTTCATGCAATCGGCTTTTGACGTAGGCCCGTCGTGATCCGTGACCACCCAACGCACGCGCGGAGAAAACTGCGCCACCTTCGCCACTTCCTGCTGCGTCGCCGGATCGTTCTGATACGTGCCAACCCACACGTCGTACCGGTCGTAGTCAATACGTCCGAGATTGTACGTGAGCATGCCGGCAATGACTTCGTCTTCACTCCAGGCCGGAATGACCCACGCGATTTTCTTTTGCGGAACGGCGTCAAGATCCGCCTGTCGCACGCGCGGACGTTCCCACCAGCCCCATGAGTTTGCCGAACCAGTACGTCGCATCAAAGATGAGGTCGTCAATCGCAAAAATTATGTAGCAGACAGCGATGACAACTACGAACCAGTCGAGGAAGCTCATGGGCGATCGAATGGCAGAAAGCGGAACAGACCAGTCGCGATGGTCACGCGCCAGTCGTCATACGTGCGCGGCAGCGACGACGCCGCTGGTGGTGCTTGCACGTATCGGCCACGCAGTACATCCACGTACACGCTCGTACGAACGGTGCCCACGCTGAGATGCAACGCCGCACCGCCGCCACCTTCGATCACACGATTGAAAAACTCACCACGTGAGTCTGTCGCGCCCCACGCTCGGCCAAACACATCGAACGCCACGTGATTGCCCTTGTACAACCGCAAGGATTCGCGCAGTTGCGCGTAGGCAATCACGTTGCGATCAAATCGCTCGTAAAACGAGGCGTCAGCCGAGAACTCGGTGATCACCAGCGGCGCGCGTCCGTCGCGCAATGACTGCTCATGCGCAAACGCATAGTTAGCGCCCGCGCGCAAATCGCGCGTCCACTCACGCGGTTCGCCAACGAGATCATACGCAGCGCCCGCTTCCGCGTAGAGAGCGAGTCCAACGCCACCGGGCGACACACGTACACCAACCGCCGGAATCAGCGTATTGTCATTGAACAACACGGGCTGCTGACCGCCGGTTGAGCGCGAATCACGTGTGACACGGAGCGATGCGTAGAGCGCAGGTCGCCACCATCCGCCCCCGCGAACGCCAGCGCGCGCGAAGCCAAGTCCGACGGTGTTGTCAAACCGATCCTGATAGAATGGCGCGGCATACAACTCACCAAACCAGCCAGCTCCAACACCGGTTTGCGACACGCCCTGCAATCCGCGGCGTGCATCCGTGAAGATGCTGGTATCGCCCGTGGCGATCGCGGCACGGAACGCAGTCTCTGCTCCGGCACGATCACGCAACATGGACGACAGGTTGCCGATCGCGACGTAATCGCGCGGAATCGCTTTCTGATCGTCACGCAATCCCGTGAAGACGCGCAATGCGTCGCGGTGCCTGCCGAGATCTGCGTACAAATATCCAAGCTGTCGACGTGGTGCCTCCTGCGAAAAATCGCGCGCCAGTCCTTCTTCAAACTCGGTCGCTGCGTCTTCTCGCCGTCCCAACGCGAGCAGTATGTAACCCAATTGAAAGTGCGCGGTCGCCGACGACGGATCGCGTCGCAGTGCTTCACGAAATCCGGAGATCGCGGCTGTTGAATCGCCGGCGCGCAGTGCGTCGTACGCACGATTCATCGCGGCGTTGAAGATCGAATCCTGACTCGTTGCGGGCGTCTGTGCCGACACCGCGCGGAATGATGGCGCCATCACCACCAACGCCGTCGCCAGCAGTGCGCGCCACACGAGGAGCGTCAGCGAACGATGCGCGTGACGAACGTCACGATTTTGATGAGCGACGGGCATGGCGCAACGTAGGAGAACGGTCGGCGTCATGCTAGCGCTCGCTAGCACTGAGTTCGCCGAAGGACGGTGTTACAGGACTGGACATCGTCCTGCTGTCCTTACGACGAGGCTCTGGTTCGTTGGGTCACGCTCGCGGCGCGGCGCGTCACGCGCGGCAGGGGCAAACGACTGCGGTGTAGCCCCGGCGGTTACAGGCTCGAAACCTCGTGCACGCGGATGGCGGCGTCTTCCGAATAGAGCGCAAAGCGACCGGCGCGATAGGGGCGCTCCGTGTCGCGAAACTGCACAATCTCCACCCCATCAACCGACACGCTCATGAGCGTACCGCGCTGCTGCACTTCCACCCGGTAGACCTGGCCAATGGGAAACACGCGCTGCGTACCCGTGGCCAGAAAGCGCTGACCACCCGGATATGCCGGGTCGCGCTTCCCGAGCTCCCAGCCATCGGGCTTGGGAATGAAATAGTAGAAGTGCTCGTCGTCGGTGAACTGCCAGATCACCCACGCGACTTCCCACGGGTTTGGCGCGCTGCCGACGCGCGTCTGGCGCACCGTTTCAATGTCGGTGCTAAGCACAAATCGATCGGTATGTTGCGGACCAACCGTGAGCGGCGCGTGCGTGGCCGCAAAGCTGAGCGCCGATGTGGGCTCCATGGCCAGCGCCACAGTACCTGATGTCTGCTCAAGCGAAACACAACCGTAGCCGTGGTACCGCACCGTCCATTCGCCGAACCGGCTGCCTTCCTGCAGGCACGATCCCGTGGCGGTCGATCCGAACGCGATTGGAGTCAGCGCGAAGCCCGTCGCGCGCACCGGTACGAGGAATCCCGTATTGCCACGGTCGTCCGAGGCGGAGTCAACGGGCAGCGTGGGAATCCTGAAACGACGCGCGTTATCGGAAGTCGCCGCGGCGGTGATGGGCACCTGACGTTCAGACGCGTCGAACGGCGACGTGAGATCACCGCTCTGACAACCGAGCAGCGTACTCACGACGGCCATGGTGCCAAGAACACGTGTGGGGCGAAACATGCGCGCAGACCTCGGGGTCGTTCGGTAACCCGACTGGCGTGGCACGCGGAGCGTGCGGTAGCCTCGTGGCTTTGCGTCCCCGCCTTTCGACGGGTTTGCCGTTGTCGTGACCGCGGTGCGCGTGCCCTGTGGGGCGGTTGCGCAGCCGCAGCGCGAGTGATGAAAACGTGGTGCTCAGAGAGCAGACGAGGTCATTTTTCCGCGGTCACGGAAGCACACGCTGGGTGTCGCTTTCGTCACGCGGCTGGTCCGAACTGAGCAATCGCGACCCGTTGTTCCGCCGCCCGATGGCTTGTGGCACGAATGCAAAACGCGCCCCGATCCAGTGGACCGGGGCGCGTTTGATCGAGCGGAAAACTGCTTACCAGCGATAGTGCGC
The DNA here is from genome assembly GCA_051859245.1 of Gemmatimonadaceae bacterium. Classification (GTDB taxonomy): domain Bacteria; phylum Gemmatimonadota; class Gemmatimonadetes; order Gemmatimonadales; family Gemmatimonadaceae; genus JAABRT01. Next base: position 152,429 of record JBHYGA010000005.1, on the reverse strand, counting down.
GAAGGCCTTGTTGGCTTCGGCCATGCGGTGCGTGTCTTCCTTCTTCTTGATGGCGTTGCCTTCACCACGCGCGGCGGCGAGCACTTCGGCGGCCAGCTTCTCGTCCATCGACTTTTCGTTACGGTCGCGCGAGTAGCTGATGAGCCAACGCATCGCGAGGGCCGTACGACGATCCTGACGGACTTCGACGGGCACCTGGTACGTGGCACCACCAACGCGGCGGCTCTTCACTTCGACAACCGGCTTGAGGTTGTTGAGTGCCTGCTTGAAAACGGTGACGCCGGGCTGGCTGGTCTTGTTCTCGACCGTGTCCATGGCCTTGTAGAAAATGCCTTCGGCGGTGGACTTCTTGCCGTCCTGCATCAGCGAGTTGATGAACTTGCTGACGGTCTGGCTATCGTAGCGTGCGTCGGGCAGAATCACGCGCTTGACTGAACTTTTGCGGCGGCTCACTTCTTCTTAGCTCCTGCCGCGGGCTGGCCGGGCTTTGGACGCTTGGTCCCGTACTTGGAGCGGCTCTGGTTACGACCGTTGACGCCCGATGCGTCGAGGGAGCCGCGCACGATGTGGTAGCGCACACCCGGAAGGTCCTTCACACGACCACCGCGCACGAGCACAATCGAATGCTCCTGCAGGTTGTGTCCTTCACCCGGGATGTAGGCGGTGACTTCAAACTGGTTGGTAAGGCGCACACGGGCGACTTTGCGAAGCGCCGAGTTGGGCTTCTTGGGCGTGGTGGTGTACACACGCGTACAGACGCCACGCTTGAACGGATTGGCCTTGAGGGCCGGCGCCTTGTCAGTGCGCTTGACGTCCTTGCGCGCCTTGCGGACGAGCTGGTTAATCGTTGGCATTCGCCGAAAACACCTGCGTTATGTGTTCGAACTCCGACCTCTACGTGGATCGCGCGTCGGGTGCATCGGGCGTCGGGGACCCCGGGACCAGTGGTGCGGCCGCACAAAGGCGACCGCTCCTGACGGGCGGCACGGAACAGAACCCTAAGCTTATACAGCTCAGGGTTCCGGGTCAACCGCCACCGCGACCCGGGCGGCTATTTACCGGCGACGATCTTTTCGACCATTTCGGAGATCTTGTTCTCCAGGCCGCCAAGTGACGTGCAGCGCACCTCGGTCACATTGCCACCCGAAGGACGACGCGCCGAGCCCTGCACCAGCGTTTGTAGACGCGAGCGACCGTCCGGCGTAGGCGTGACCAGTGACGTGATTTCGAGGGTAATGTCGTACGTCTCGGCATTCGGCATGCCGCTCTCACCACCACAGTCCACGGCTCGGATCATGGGAACAGACCCCACGCGGCGACGCGTGCGGAAGGCGGTGTTGCCGAGCGACTTCTTGGCGTTGTCGCGCATACTGAGCGGGATTTCCAGCGAGGCGTACGCTGACTGCAATGCCGACCAGGTCACGTCCACACTGCCATCAACCGTGCTCCCGACCGCACTGGCGTTGTTAACCATCGCGACGGTAGAACCGCCCGCGAGGCCCTGTACCGTCTGTGTGGTCACGCGGCTGCTCGGCCCGAGCTCAGGCTCTGGCGCGCCAGCACCGCTTGCACAGCCGGTCAACGTTGCCGCTGCGGCCAGTGTCCATACCATGCGCATTTCGAACTCCCTTGGCATCTTGTGAGGGCTGTCACGCTGTCAGACAGATAGTACGATGTTACGACCCGGAAGGTCCCCACGCCAATGACGGCGCGGGTGCCCGGCCATCAATGCACGACACCTTGCGCTCCATTACTGCTGAATTCGTCGGCCTGCCGTAACGTCGCCATGGTGGCGAACGTATGTTCTGGTAGACTCTCCCACATCCTGTGACTGACACGCTCGCTATCCGACTTCGCGAGGCCTTGGGGCCTGAATACAACCTCGAGCGTGAGCTCGGTGGCGGCGGCATGTCGCGCGTGTTCGTGGCCACCGAACGCGCACTCGGCCGACGTGTGGTGGTAAAAGTCTTGCCGCCCGATCTTGCCGCCGGCGTGAACAAGGAACGCTTTCGGCGCGAGATTCAGCTCGCCGCGCAGTTGCAGCATCCGCACGTGGTGCCGCTGCTCACCGCCGGTGAACGCGACGATCTGTTGTGGTTCACCATGCCGTTCATTGAAGGTGAATCACTGCGTGTGACGCTCGACAAGCGCGGCAAGCTGCCCGTGCGTGAAGTGCTGCGCATTTTGCACAACGTGGTGGACGCCCTCGCCTACGCGCACAGCCGTGGTGTCGTGCACCGGGATATCAAGCCGGGCAACATCCTGATGAGTGGTTCGCACGCCGTGGTCACCGACTTTGGCGTGGCGAAAGCGTTGAGCGCGGCGATTCCAATTGCCGGGCACACCACCAGCGGTATGGCAATTGGTACGCCCGCGTACATGGCGCCGGAACAGTTGGCGGCGGATCCAGCGGCTGATCATCGCGTCGATTTATACGCGATTGGATTGCTGGCGTATGAACTGTTGACGGGTACGGCGCCGTTCTCCGGCACGTCGCCACAAGCCACGCTCGCCGCGCAGCTCACCGTACGTCCAACCGCGCCGCATATCACGCAGCCTGATATTCCGGCGTCGTTGTCGGCTGTGATCATGCAGTGTCTGGAAAAGGACGCGAACAAGCGGCCCGAGACGGCGTCGATGTTACTCGAGAAAATCGACGCAGTGAGCATGAACGTAAGCGGTGAAGTTGCCGGTGCTTCCGCCTCGCGGTCATCGCGTGGATTGCTGGCTGTCGCGCTGCTACTTGTGGTTGGCACGGTCGCGTACACCATGCTGCGACCAACAGCAGACCCAACAACGCTGGCCTCGGCAACGCGCGATTCCACGAATGGTGTCGCGGCCGCAGCCGCCGAGACGGTGGTGGTGTACCGCGACCTGCCGGTTGGTGGAGACAGACCGGCGGGCATCAGTATGCCGCTCGGAATTACACCGGCCGAATCGATTGCGATTGCCCAGACGCTGCGCGGTCGCGATACCGGGGCTGGCGGTTCAGCCACGTCGAACAGCGACGCTATTGATCGCGATTCGCTGATCGCCGAAGTCTCAAAGATCTTTGCCGATTCCATGGAGCGCGCGATCTCGCGCATGGAAGCAGCGCTCGCGAACTCGCCGCGTCAGCAAGCGTTGCAAACGCTGGTCCTGCAATCCACCGCGCGTGCACTCGCGGCCGAATCACTCGCGATGTCCGGCGTTGGCAATATGCGATTCGAGTTTCGCGAACCACCGCGGCCGCCGGGTACGCGCGCTCCGCTGGGAGTGAACGACTCGGTGCGTGTAGGCGGATCACGCACCAACGTTTCCGTGTCGTCCATCGTGCCTTTGATGGCACCGCCTGATCCCGGTACACGTCGAATTGCGTTGCTGCCGTATCGCAACGGAACGCGCGATAGCACGTACGACAGTTTCGGCGCGAGTTTGCTGCAGAGCGTCGAGACGTCACTGCAGGGTTCGCGTCGTCTTGAGATCGTATCAGCATCAGCGGCGCAAAAAGCGTTTGGCAACCGACTGCCGAATCCCACGGCGGCGGGCTTTGCGTTGCGCGCGAACTATGTGTTGTCCGGTATCTACTTCGAACGCGGTGACAGCCTGCACGTGGTGAGTGTGATCACCGATGTGCAGGGCGGCGAAGGTACCAAGGCCAAGGAGTTTGTGGTACCGATGTCGCAGGCGAATAGCGCGTTGTCACCGGCATCGAGTTGGGTGCGGGCGCGGCTTGATTCGCTGCGGCGTGAGACGGGCAATCGGCCGTCCTCGTTTCAGCGCGAACCGCGGCCGTAGCTGACGCGGGCGGCGTTGGTGCAAGTCCGCTGCGGGCGTCGAGCGACTGACATCCACAACTGCTTGGAACACAGAGACGCAGAGGCGCAGAGACTGCCTGCCGCGACCAGGATGGTATCGAGACCCACACATTTTCATTCTTTTGAATGATGCAACGCCTACAGTGGCGTCCAGTCTCTGCGTCTCTGCGTCTCTGCGTTCCAAGCAGTTTCCGATGCCAGCTCCCGCAACTACGCCCGCGATACGCTCCGCATCTCCCCCACCGCCGCCATCGCCGGCAACGCATCCCGCGCTCTCACGCTGGCCTCGTACGCCCCGAGCAAATGCGCAATCGAGTTGGCGTAATAACTCACCAACTCCCGCCCGCGGCCGAGCACCACATACGTGTCACCATGCCGCGTGAGCACATGTCGCATGCGCAACATGCGGTACGCGATATCGAACGTCTCGCCGATATCCCGATCGCTCCGTAACTCCCGCCCGTTCAGCTCCACCAGCACTTCACGCATCTCCGACATACGCGCAAGCAACTGCGCACGCGTGATCACATCGCTGTCAAAACTCTGAATCGCCGCGCACGCAAGCGGTACCGGCGTAACGGGAATAATCGCCCCAATGCGCTGGAGCATGTCGTCACACACCGATTGAATGCGACCAAGCCGCTGTTCTCTCGGCAGATCGAACAGCGAACCACCGGCGCGTGCATCTTCGGCAGCAAACCACGGCGCCATTGGCACGGGATCACCCACAATCACCGCCGCTCGACCGTACCGACGGAACCGCCCGGTGAGCACACGCAGCACATTCCAGCCCGCATAGCGCACCACTTCACTCAACTGCAGCAAACGAGACGGTCGCTCCCCGCCCTCGCGCACGTGTAACTCGCGCAGCAGCGTGCGATCCTCAAGCACACGATCGTAGTTGAGCGCCACAGGCACGAGATACAATCGATCGCGATACTCCGGCTCGCGCGCCACACCAAGCAGATAGTCGAGCAGCCCGACTTTTCCCGGTCGCAATCGACCATCGCGCGTGAGGCCACCCTCCGGAAAAATCCCCTGCGTGACGCCGCGCTGCGTAATGTGCTGCACGTACTGCTCAAGCACCGTGTGATACAACGTTTCGCGGTATCCGCGCCGAATGAAATACGACCCAAACCGCTTGAACAAAAACTCCAGCGGAAACGCACGTGCCCACTCGCCCACCGCGTACGAAATCGACACACTGCCCGCCAACGCCCACGCGACGAGCAAATAGTCCGCATTGGATCGATGGTTGATGAGGTACACGACGATGGCGTCTTTCCGCAGTCGCTGCACTGCACCAGGCGTGGCCGAATGCACGGACAACTTCCAGAAAAGTCGCAGCACCGCGTTGGCAATCGTGTACCCAAACCGGTAGTACGCGAGCACGTTGAACTGCGGCACAATCTCATCGAGGTACCGCCGCACCCGACGCCACGATTGCTCCTCACTCTCGCCTACATCACGCGCGTGCTGCTGCACCGCCGCCACGATCTCCGGCTGCGCGAGCACCGCCTGCATGGTGTGCTGCTTATCCGCAAACTTGTACCGATCAACGCGCGCCCGAAACCGAAGCAGCGCCCGACGCCCCATACGCCGGAACGTCGCGCGCAACGCGTACGCCACCAGCGCACCCGCGATCACAAGCCCAAGAACAATCAGCAGTATCCGCACGCTCCCAAACGTGCGCCCTATCCGCCTGCACAGTCAAGCAACGTGCGCGCCCGCTGTTGCATTTCATTCCAAGAATCTGTTGCTCTTCTTCGTGTCTTTCGTGCTTTCGTGTCCTTCCCGCCGCAGTTCCCCCAGCACTAGGAGCATCTCGCTTTGAAGCGTAAATGCTCCGGTCAGCGAGGGAACTGCGGCGGGAAGGACACGAAAGCACGAAGGACACGAAAACTGCAACGGAAAACTGATGGAGGGAAAAACAAACGGGCCCGAGCAACTTTCGTCGCTCGGGCCCGCTGAAAACAGAACTGCTGACGCGATTACTCGTCGCCGCCCAACGAGAACACCGCCGCTTCCGGCAATGCACCCGGCATGAACGGGTCGAACGTGGGCTCCAGCGCCGGCAACGGCTCCGGCTCTGGCAACGCCTCGCTGTCGACATCCACATCGGAGTAACGATACATACCCGTACCAGCCGGGATGAGATGGCCGATGATGATGTTTTCCTTGAGACCCAACAAGTCGTCGCGCAAACCGCGAATCGCGGCATCCGTGAGTACGCGCGTGGTTTCCTGGAAGGAAGCCGCCGACACGAACGACTGCGTGGTGAGAGACGCCTTGGTAATACCGAGCAGCAACGGCTCCGCAGTTGCGGGCTGACGCTTCTCCTTCTTGGCCTCCTCGTTGGCATCGCGGAACGTGCTGCGATCCACATGTTCGCCTTCGAGCATGGGCGTCTGACCCGGATCGAAAATGCGAACCTTCTGCAACATCTGCTTGACGATCACGCCAATGTGCTTGTCGTTGATCTTCACCCCCTGCAGGCGATACACCTCCTGCACTTCGTTGAGCAGATATTCCTGTACCGCACGCGGGCCCTTGATGCGCAAGATGTCATGCGGATTGACCGGGCCTTCCGACAGACGATCACCAGCGCGCACGCGGTCGCCCTCGTGCACACGCAAGTGCTTACCAGCCGGTACGTCGTACAACTGCTCCGGCTGCGCATCGTCTACCGTCCACACCGGACCTTCAATGCGCGCCGGGCGCACGAAGATCTCACGCTTGCCACGCTTGATTTCACCAAAGCGCACGAAACCATCCACTTCGGAAATCGTGGCCGGATCCTTCGGACGACGGGCTTCAAAGAGCTCGGCAACTCGCGGCAGACCGCCGGTGATGTCGCGCGTCTTGTAGGCTTCGCGGCTGATCTTGGCGATGGTCGTACCCGCCTTGATCTGCTCGCCGTCTTCGATGACCAGCACGGCGCCGATTGGCATCACGAAGTCGCGGATACGCTGTTCCTTGCCGCTCTTCTTCTGCCAGATCTCGATGTGCGGATGCAACTTCTTTTCGCGGTCTTCGATCACAACGCGCTGACGCAAACCGGTCAGTTCGTCGAGTTCTTCGGCCACTGTTTCGTCTTCCACAAGGTCCACGAAACGAATCTCGCCTTCCACATCGGCGATGATGGGGTTGGAGTACGGGTCCCACGTAAAGACCACGTCTTCCTTCTCCACCTTCTGACCATCTTCAACCATGAGGATGGCGCCGAGCGGTACTGCGAGGCGTGCTTCGACAGCGGCGTTCTTGTCGTTGGCCGCCTTGATGAGCAGCTCGCCTTCGTACGAGGTGACAATACGATTGCCTTCGATGTTTTCCACCGTGACCAATCGATCGCCGAGCTCGATGAAGCCGGCCTTCTTGGTTTTGCGTGACGTCTGTTCGGCAATACGAGCCGCGGTACCACCGATGTGGAAGGTACGCAGTGTAAGCTGCGTGCCCGGCTCACCAATGGACTGCGCCGCGATGATGCCAACCGCTTCACCGAGGTCCACCATCTTCATGGTGGCCAGGTTGCGGCCGTAGCACATGCGGCAGAGACCGCGCTTCGCTTCACACGTAAGCACCGAGCGAATACGGGCCGTTTCCAGACCGGAATCTTCGATCGCCTGCGCGGTTTCTTCGTCGAGCAGCGTACCCGATTCGGCGAGCAACCGCGGACGTCCCGCTTCGTCGCGCTCCATCGGATCGTAAATGTCTTCCGCGGCCACGTTGCCCACCAAACGCTCGGCGAGCGGCTCGATCACATCTTCGCCTTCCTTCAACGCGCCGATGTCGAGGCCGAGGATCGTACCGCAATCCTCTTCCGTAATCGTCATGTCCTGCGCCACGTCTACGAGACGACGCGTGAGGTAACCGGCGTCGGCCGTTTTCAGTGCCGTGTCGGCCAGACCCTTACGCGCTCCGTGTGTGGAGCTGAAGTACTCAAGCACCGACAAACCTTCACGGAAGTTCGATTTGATCGGGCTTTCAATGATTTCACCAATACCACCGGTGAGTTTCTTCTGCGGCTTGGCCATGAGGCCGCGCATACCAGCCAACTGACGGATCTGGTCGCGCGAACCACGAGCGCCCGAGTCGAACATCATGAACACAGGATTGAAACCACCCTGTGATTCGCGCATGGCCTTGACCATGGCGTCGGCGATGTCCGTGTTCGCGTGCGTCCACGTATCGATGACCTTATTGTAGCGCTCACCGTTCGTGATGTTACCGGTGGCGTAGGCACGCTGGAAGCGATCCACACGCTGTTCGGCTTCACGCAGCAAGCCCGCCTTTTCGGCCGGGATGTACATGTCTTCCATGCCAATCGACACACCGCCGCGCGTTGCGTTGCGGAAGCCGAATTCCTTCAAGCGGTCGAGGAACGCCACCGTCTCCGCGAGTCCGCACTGGCGGTAGCTCTCGAAGGCGATTTCGCCGAGGACCTTCTTCTTCATGTCCTTGTTGTAGAACTCCATGCCCGCCGGCATGATCGCGTTGAACAACACACGACCAACGGTGGTCACGATCCAACGCGGGCCACCGACAGCGTCTTTCAGGTACCAGCGAATCGGGTTGTGCTGCGTGAGACGGTTGCCCGCCAGCAGCATTTCGAGTTCGGACGTGGTGTTGTACGCCGGCAACTTCGCCGCCGCCACCGGATCCTTCACGTACGCATCAAAACCAGCCGGCTGCTTGGTCGCGAAGTAACAACCGAGCACGATGTCCTGTGACGGCTCCGCCACCGGGCGGCCGTCGGACGGCTTGAGAATGTTGTTTGATGACAGCATGAGCACGCGCGCTTCGATCTGTGCTTCGAACGACAGCGGAACGTGCACGGCCATCTGGTCACCGTCGAAGTCGGCGTTGAACGCCGCGCATACGAGTGGGTGAATACGGATAGCCTTGCCTTCAACGAGCACCGGCTCGAACGCCTGGATACCAAGGCGGTGAAGCGTGGGCGCGCGATTGAGCAGAACCGGATGGTCCTTGATGATGTCTTCAAGAATTTCGTACACCTGCGGGCTTTCACGCTCCACGATCTTCTTGGCGCGCTTTACCGTTTCCGCAATTCCGTTCTCCACGAGCTTGTGGATGATGAACGGCTTGAAGAGTTCGAGCGCCATGATCTTGGGCAAACCGCACTGGTGCAGCTTGAGCTCAGGACCAACAACGATGACCGAACGGCCAGAGTAGTCCACGCGCTTGCCGAGCAGGTTCTGACGGAACCGGCCCTGCTTGCCCTTGAGCATATCGGACAGCGACTTGAGCGGACGCTTGCCGCGACCACGAATGGCCTTGGATCGACGACCGTTGTCGAACAACGCGTCGACCGCTTCCTGCAGCATACGCTTTTCGTTGCGCAGAATGACTTCCGGCGCACGATGGGCGATCAGCTTGACGAGACGGTTGTTACGGTTGATGACACGACGATACAAATCGTTGAGGTCAGACGTGGCGAAACGTCCACCATCAAGCGGCACAAGCGGACGCAGATCCGGCGGCAATACCGGAATCACGTCGAGGATCATCCACTCCGGACGATTACGAATTTCTCCGCCGTCGCCGCTGGTGCGGAAGGCATCCACAATCTTGAGACGCTTGAGCATCTGCTTCTTGCGATGCTGCGACGTTTCCGTGATCACGGCGGCGCGAAGCTCTTCCGTGATTTTGTCTACGTCGAGCTTCTTGAGCAGCTCACGCACCGCCGGCGCACCGATATCGGCCACAAAGCCGGTATCACCATCGGCCTTGGCCTTGGCGCGCAGATCGAGATACTCGTCTTCGTCGAGCAACTGGCGCTCACGCACCTCCTGATTGCCCGGATCGATGACGATGTAGTTGGAATAATAGATCACCTTCTCGAGGTCACGGAGCGTGACATCAAGCAGGTTGCCCATCGGTGACGGCAACGTTTTGAAGAACCAGATGTGCGCGACCGGCACGGCCAATTCGATATGGCCCATGCGCTCACGACGCACCTTGCTCAGCGTGACTTCAACGCCGCAACGATCGCAGATGACGCCGCGATAGCGGATGCGCTTGTACTTGCCGCAATGACATTCCCAGTCCTTGACGGGACCAAAAATGCGCTCGCAGAACAAGCCGTCTTTTTCAGGCTTGAATGAGCGGTAGTTGATGGTCTCGGGCTTGGTGACCTCACCCCACGACCACCAGGTGCGCATGCCGGCCATCTCCAGCCGCTCGCGCTCCTTGGGATCTTTGGGGCCACGAATCTCTTCCGGAGAAGCGATGCGTACCGAGATGTAGTCGAACGACGATGCGCGGGTTTCGCGCGTGCTGCGAAAGTCGATCATTGGTTACTCCTCGCCTCCAAGCCCACTGCCATTGAGGCCATCGGGCGATTCACCCGTGGTTCCGAGCGTCACCTTGATGCCCAGCGCCTGCAATTCCTTCACGAGCACGTTGAACGACTCCGGGATACCAGGTTCGGGCAAGTTCTGGCCCTTCACAATGGCTTCGTACACACGGCTACGTCCGTTCACATCGTCGGACTTGACCGTAAGGATTTCCTGCAGAATGTGCGACGCACCATACGCTTCGAGCGCCCACACTTCCATTTCTCCAAAACGCTGACCACCGAACTGCGCCTTACCGGCGAGCGGCTGCTGCGTAACCAACGAGTACGGTCCGATGGAGCGCGCGTGAATCTTGTCGTCGACCAAGTGTGACAGCTTGAGCATGTACACTTCACCAACGGTCACCGCACTGATCATCGTTTCGCCCGTACGACCATCACGCAGTCGCACCTTGCCAGCCGGCAAGAGGCCACCAAGTGCGAGCAGTTCGATCATGGCCGCATCAACATCGGCCGTCTTGCTTTCGGCCACCGCCGCGAGTCCCGGATGTCCGAGACGACGCAACTGATCCGGCACCGACAACGCCTTGCGCTCTTCGAGCGACGCCACCGCCGTGCTGCGCTGTTCGTCGGACATGGGCAGTTCACCGCCCGTGTTCACCGACAACGCATCACGAATGGCCTGCGCCTCGCGTTCGGCCAGCGTGTTCGCGGCCGTCACGAGATACGCGCGCAAACGCGTGTGCAGCGCCTTGGTGGTCTCCGACATCGTCTTCGTGTTCAGATCTGCGAGACGCGCATCCTGCAGCAACTCGACCTTGTCCGGCGCGGTACGATCCGGCTTGATGTCGGCGAGCAACTGACGGATTTCGTCGGGCTGCACCACAAACGCTTCGGGCAGATCAAGCGCACCGCGCACCCAGCTCAGTCCCGCCAGGCGCAGCAGCAAACCGATCTCGCGCTCGTTCGCACCCTGGAACACCGGCGTCTTGGCGTACATGCCAAGAATGCGCGCGGCCCAGCCAAGGTGTGTTTCGAGCACCTGTCCTACGTTCATGCGTGACGGAACACCGAGCGGATTCAAACAGATATCCACCGGACGTCCATCGGGCAGGAACGGCATGTCTTCTTCGGGTACGATACGGGCCACGATACCCTTGTTACCGTGACGACCGGCCATCTTGTCACCCACCGAAATCTTGCGCTTCTCGGCGAGGTACACCTTGACCAGCTGGATCACACCCGGCGGCAATTCGTCCGGCTGCAGAATGCGGTCAATGCGCTCTTCGGCACGCTCTTCAATGCGCGCCTTTTCATCGTTCGCGGCATCGATGATCGTGCGCACCGCATCGTTCGTGGCCTTGTTCTCAACGCGGAACGTCTTGAGGTCAAGCGTGGCGAAACGAATACCCGCCAGCATTTCGGCTGTCAGTTTGGTTCCCGCGGCGATGGCTTCTTCCACCGTGCCCGCCTTGAGTGCCAGCGAGACCGTCTGACCTTCAAGCACACGCGCCAGTTCGGCGTCGCGCACTTCGTTCACACGAATCTTGTCTTCGCCTTCGAGACGACGCACTTCACCAATGCGCTCACCACGATCCTTTTCAACGACCTGATCTTCAACGCGCGAGAAGATCTTGACGTCGATGACCGTGCCCTTCGTGCCAGGCGGCACCTTGAGCGACGAATCCTTTACGTCCTTCGCCTTTTCACCGAAGATGGCCGTGAGCAGCTTCTCTTCGGGCGACAGCTCTGTTTCACCCTTGGGCGTGATCTTGCCCACGAGAATGTCGCCCGGCTTGACCTGCGCTCCGATGCGCACAATGCCACGCTCGTCGAGATCCACCAGCGACTCTTCGGCGACGTTCGGGATTTCGCGCGTGATTTCTTCCTGCCCGCGCTTGGTATCGCGCACGTGCAGTTCGAGCTCCTGAATGTGAATGGACGAGTATACGTCGTCTTTCACGAGCCGCTCTGACAATACGATGGCGTCTTCGAAGTTGTGGCCGTACCACGACATGAAGGCCACGGTGACGTTCGCGCCGAGCGCGAGCTGTCCCTTTTCTGTGGCCGGACCGTCGGCGAGCACTTCTCCCTGTTCAACGCGCTGACCCAGTCCAACAATCGGACGCTGGTTGATCGCGGTGTCCTGATTGGTACGCCAGTACTTCTTGATGCCGTACCGATCGAACTGACCGAGGCGCGACAACGGACGCGCCGGATCGGCCGGTCCTTCAACCGGACCTGCATCAACAATGATTTCGTCGGCCGTAACCGCCGTGATCACACCGGCGCGCTTGGCAATCACCACGGCGCCCGAGTCACGCGCGACCACAGACTCAAGGCCTGTGCCCACGAGCGGCGTTTTCGGATTGAGCAACGGTACAGCCTGACGCTGCATGTTCGAGCCCATGAGCGCGCGGTTGGCGTCGTCGTGCTCAAGGAACGGAATGAGCGCAGCGGCGATCGACACGAGCTGTTCCGGCGCGACGTCCATGTAGTCGATGTCGCGCGGATTCACGAGCGGCAAGTCAGAACGCTTGCGGCACAGCACAAAGTCTTCCACGAAACGGCCGTCGGGATGCAGCTTCGCGTTGGCCTGCGCGATGATCGCATCTTCTTCGCGATTCGCGTCAAGCCACACGATTTCCTGCGTCACCTTGCCGTCTTTCACCACGAGGTACGGCGTTTCGATGAAGCCGAGATCGTTCACCTGCGCAAAGCAGGCGAGCGACGTGATCAGACCGATGTTCGGACCTTCCGGCGTTTCAATCGGGCACATGCGGCCGTACTGCGAGTAGTGCACGTCTCGCACCTCGAAACCGGCGCGTTCACGTGTGAGGCCGCCCGGTCCAAGTGCGGACAAGCGACGCTTGTGCGTGAGTTCGGCCAGCGGATTCGTCTGGTCCATGAACTGCGACAGCTGCGACGATCCGAAGAACGCCTGAATCACGGCGCTCACCGTACGCGCATTCACGAGATCGTCGAGCGAAATCTTTTCCGGATCCGTGTTGATGCTCATGCGCTCCTTGACCAGGCGCGCCATGCGTGAGAGACCCACCGAGAACTGGTTCGCGATGAGCTCACCAACAGAACGGATACGACGGTTGCCAAGTTGATCGATGTCGTCCACGTCACCGCGACCTTCGTGCAATTCCACGAGGTTGCGCATGATGGCCACGAAGTCATCCTTCGTGAGCACGGTGGTCTTCATTGGCGTTTTCAGACCAAGGCGCTGATTGATCTTGTAACGACCAACGCGGCCGAGATCGTAGCGCTTGGGGCTGAAGAACAAGCGCTCGAGCGCCTGCTTGGCCGTTTCACGGTTGGGCGCGTCACCTGGACGAAGCAGCGCGTAAATCTGCTTGAGCGCTTCTTCTTCGGCCTTGGTGGGATCCTTGGCCAGCGTGTTGCGAATGAGCGTGGATTCCGCACGACCTGACGTGACGAACACCTGCACCTTCACGATGTCGGCCTTGCGGATCTTCTTGATCGTGGCGTCGGTGAGCAGCGCGCCGGTTTCGGCAATCACTTCGCCGGATTCGTCGTCGACCACATCACGCGCCAGCGCACGACGCACTTCACGCTCGCCACGCTCGATGGCTTCCGCCTCGTCGCGCAGATCGATCGTGGTGTACGACGCAAACACCTTCACCTTCTCCACACCCTGACGAAGCAGACGGTTGTACACTTCTTCCGTGAGCTCATCACCTTCGTTGACCAACAGCTGTGACTCAGAGCGCTCGCGTTCCGCGCGCGCTTTTTTCGTCTTGGGCTTGGGCGCGTCTTCCGCAGCCGCTTCGCCTTCGAGCGTAATGTCTTCAGCGACGATCGCGCCGATCAGCTCACGCTGATCCACACGCGATTCACGCTTCTTCATGAGATCGAGCTCACGCTCGGCGAAGAAGAGTCGCAGGATATCGCGATTCTGTCCCCAGCCAAACGCGCGCAGCAGCGCCGTGGCCGGAAACTTCTTTTTCTTATCAATGTGGACGTAAATCACGTCATGAATGTCCACCGTGAACTCAACCCACGAGCCGCGGAACGGAATGATGCGCGCCGAAATGAGGCGCTGTCCGTTCGGGTGCGTTGACTCTTCAAAGACAACGCCAGGGGAGCGGTGGAGCTGACTGACGATGACGCGTTCGGCACCGTTGATGACGAACGTGCCCAGCTCGGTGAGCAACGGCAGCTCGCCAAGATAGACTTCTTTTTCAATGATGTTGCGGGGGCGCTTTTCGCCGCCGGCTTCTTCGAAAATGACCAGCTGCAGCGTGGCCTTGAGCGGCGCTGAGTAGGTCATGTCGCGTTCGATACACTCCGCGACTGTGTACTTGGGCTCGCCGAGGCTGTACCGGACGAACTCCAACGAAAAGTTTTCGTGGACATCGGTGATCGGGAACAGGTCCTTGAAGACGCGCTCCAGTCCCACATCCTCGCGCTCGTGCGAGGCGGCATCCAGTTGCAGCAGCGCTTCGAACGCGCGCGTCTGGATGTCCAGGAGATTGGGCATCCCCATGGAGTTGTCGAGCTTGCTGAATGAAATCTGATTCATCATGGCGTCAAGGGCTCACCGACGGGTCGAATCCCGATGCCGAACGCCGCCGAACGCGACGCGGTAATCAGGGACACGAAACGCTCCGCTCCCGATGCGCAAAACGGCGAACGCCGTGCGGACCGGGAGGGAGCGAAACTACGAAATTTTGACGTACGTGCGGACAGGATCACGATGGTCGAGGGTCAAGTGAAGAACCAGAACCCGGGGCGGCACCGGAGTGGTACCGCCCACGAGTTCGGAACCTTACTTGACTTCGACCGACGCGCCTTCAGCTTCGAGCTTGGCCTTCAGCTGTGCGGCTTCATCCTTCGACACATTTTCCTTCACGCTCTTCGGAGCGCCATCCACCAGGTCCTTGGCTTCCTTCAGGCCCAGGCCGGTGATTTCGCGAACCACCTTGATGACCTGGATCTTCTTGGCGCCCGCTTCCTTGAGGATGACTTCGAACTCAGTCTGCTCCTCAACCGCGGCGGCAGCAGCCGGCGCAGCCGCAGCGGCAGCCGGGGCGGCCACTGCGATGGTGACGTTGAACTTCTCCTTGAACGCTTCAATCATTTCGGACAGCTCGAAAACCGACATGTTGCCGATTGCGTCGAGAATTTCGTCCTTGCTCAGCGTGGTGTTCGCCATGGTACTATCTCCTCAGTAATCTCCCAGGTGTTCCTGGGGCGTTGTTCAGGCGTACGCCTGGGGGATTCAGGCAGCTTCCTTCTGCTGCTTGAGCGCGTCGAGCGCGCCAGCGAAGTTGGTAAAGAGCGCATTCATGGCACCGAGCATGCCCGCCATCGGGGCCTGCAGGGTTCCGGCCAGCTCGGAGAGCAACTGCTCCCGTGACGGCATATTGGCCAGCTGCTTGACCTGGTCGACATCCAGACGACGACCGTCAAACACACCGCCCTTGATGGCCGGCTTCTGGTCGTTTTCCTTCGCAAACTCGGTCAGCACCTTGGCGCCGGCGACCGGATCGGTCGTCACCACGAGTCCTGTCGGACCGCGGAGACGCTCTGACACCAGACCGCTCTCGTTTACCGCCCGCAGCGCGAGCGTGTTCTTGATGACCACGTACTCCACACCAGCTTTCCGGAAACGGCGACGGAGTTCCGTCATGCGCTTCACGTTCAGCCCGGTGAAGTCGGTGTAGTACACCGCACTCGCCGTGGCGAGCTTGTCCTTCAGCTCACCAACGAGTTCTGTCTTCTTCGATTTCTTCATGGTTGCGTCGCCCCTTACCGGTACGGATTGGTATCGATGGTGACGCCGGGACCCATGGAGCTCGAGATCGCGACGTTACGGACATACACACCCTTTGCCGCGCTCGGCTTGGATCGCACAATCTGATCCATGAACGCTGCAAAGTTGCGCTCCAGCGCAGCAGCTTCAAACGAGACCTTGCCGATCGGAGCGTGCACATTGCCGCCCTTGTCAACGCGGAACTCGATCTTGCCGCCCTTTGATTCTTTGACTGCCTTGGCCACGTCGAACGTGACAGTGCCAGCCTTCGGATTTGGCATCAAACCACGCGGACCAAGCACTCGGCCCAACGCGCCGATCTGACCCATCTGATCCGGGGTCGCGATCATGACATCAAAATCCAACCAGCCATCCTTGATCTTCGCAAGGAACTCGGTGCCGACAAAATCGGCCCCTGCGTCCTGCGCTTCCTGGATCTTGGCACCCGTCGCAATGACGAGCACGCGCATGGTCTTACCGGTTCCCTCGGGGAGCACCACGGTACCACGCACGACCTGATCCGCATGACGCGGATCCACGCCGAGGCGCACTGCGACCTCGACCGTCTCGTCGAACTTGGCAAACGCCATGCTCTTCACGAGGGCGATCGCCTTATCCGCTGCATGCGCGGCGCCGATCTCGCGGCTCTTGGCCGCGGCCGTGTACTTCTTGCCGTAGGTGCGCATTAGTCGGTCACCGTGATGCCCATGGAGCGAGCCGCACCCGCGACCATCGCCATGGCACTTTCAAGTGATTCCGTATTCAGGTCCGGCATTTTCAGCTCGGCAATCTTCTTGACCTGAGCCTTCGTGACTGAACCCACTTTGACCTTGTTCGGCTGACCCGACCCCTTGGGTACGCCCGCCTCTTTCTTCAAGAGCTCTGCCGCTGGCGGAGTCTTGAGGATAAAGGTGAACGACTTGTCGCCGTAGATCGTGACCTCGACCGGGACGATCATATCACCACCCTGCGTGCGAGCGTTAAACTCTTTGCAGAATGACATGATGTTGATGCCCTGCGGACCGAGAGCCGTACCTACCGGCGGGGCCGGATTCGCCTTGCCTGCAGGAATCTGCAGCTTGACGAAACCCGTAACCTTCTTGGCCATCCGTCTACCTCTCGCGAACGTCCGATGCCGGAATGTCCTGCATCGGTCTTGCTCCCACTGTTGCGTTTAACGCCGTCGTGGTATCCGGCGCGCACTGTTGCCAGTGCGACCCTGCCGCTGCTTAGTAGGCGCGCAGCTGCAGGTAATCCAGTTCGACCGATGTCGGGCGACCAAACAGGCTCACCGACACCCGCACTTTGCCCTTGTCCGTCAGCACTTCTTCTACGGAGCCGCTGAACTCGGCAAACGGTCCCTCGGTGATCTGTACCGCCTGACCCACAAGGAACGGAATCTCTTCTTTGGCCGGACGCGCATCCGCATCGTCGACAATGCCAAGCAACCGCTTGACTTCATCATCACGCAGCGGCATGGGATCGCGATCCTTGCCCACAAACTTGATCACGCCCTGCACCGCACTCACTTCGTGCAGCGTGTCTTGCGACGGCACCATCTCCACGAGCACGTAGCCCGGGTAGATCTTGCGCTCGACCGTGACCTTCTTGCCATTCTTGATTTCCACCACTTCCTGCGTGGGCACGAGCGCCTGCCGGATGGCACGCGCTTCAGCTTCCGCCGGATCGGTGTCGATCTTGCGCTGCAACAGCCGCTGCACCTTGTTCTCGTGGCCCGACGTGGTTTGCACGGCGTACCAGCGGTGTTCGAACATGGCCGCCGCCCTTAGCGAAGCAGCGCCTGCGGAAGGCGAATCAACGCCCCCTGCAGCATCAGATCCATCAGGCCAATCACCGCGCCAATCACCAGCACGAAGATCGTGATCTGAATCGTCATCTGACGAATCTGATCTTTATCGGGCCAGGTGACCTTCTTCATTTCGGCCACGACGTCGCGATAGTACGCAACCGTACGTGGCACCAGGCCCGGACGCTCGACCACTTCGGTGGTGGTAGCCATGATTACTTCGTTTCCTTATGCACGAGGTGCTTGTTGCACCGCGGGCAGTACTTCTTCCATTCCACGCGCTCTGGGTGCAGGCGCTTGTTCTTGGACGTGAAGTAGTTGCGATTCTTGCACTCGGTGCAACCGAGAATAATCTTGTCGCGCGGCATCGTTCCGGCTCCGGACAGCGGCCCAACACGGGGCCGTTCGGTCGATGTGATCTGGGCGCGGAGCACCCACGCCCTGTGCGTGAGTGCGGCGTCTGGCCCAGACCGCTTCGCAATTGTGAACTCCCTACAGCTACTCCAATCCAGACGTTCCAGACGCCAGCAACACCGATATTCTGGCGCTGTGACACACGTTGGGTCAGGGCAACGGGGTGAGCCCTGAAACGTAGCGGCGCCGGAAAGTCGGCGCAAGCGGGGTGCGAAATCACTCGGACCGGCACCCGGGGAGATCCCAGGCACCGAGAGCTCACGACCGGGATCGAACCGGTGACCTCATCCTTACCAAGGATGTGCTCTGCCGACTGAGCTACGTGAGCGGCACGCACGGATACCCCGTGCGATGGTACAGATCCTCAGAATATCACCGTGGCCCCCGGGAAACAACTGGCGTGATTGGCGACGTATCCGCCCCCACGGCACCGGCAGTAGCTTTCCCTTCCGCTCCGCCTCCCCGACTCACGACCCGCCGCGACGCCCCCGCCATGACCCACCAGACGCTCCGTGCGCTCGCCCAGCTCATTGACCAGGAGAAGGACGCGCTGCTCACCGAATGGCGTGCCAAGGTGCGGGAACTCGAGTCCGCACGCCATCTCGACACGCCCACGCTCAATGACCACATCCCGGATCTCCTGAGCGAGCTCGTCGAGGCCCTGCGCATTGGAACCGACGAAACCATCGCCGAGGTCGTCGAGGAAGGCAGCCCGCCCGACCACGGCCTGCAGCGCGTTTCCGAGGGCTTCGATATTCAGGAAGTCGTTGCCGAGTACAACATTCTGCGCGGATGCATTCACGACCTCGCCGATCGAAACAACCTCACGCTGCAAGGCCAGCCGTTCCACGTTCTCAACCGCGTGTTCGATGGCTCCATTGGCTCCGCAGTGTCGACCTTCGCTACCTACCAGGCGCGACAGGTACTCGCCCGGCGCGAAGAGTATCTCGCCTTTGTGGCCCACGATCTGCGCACACCGCTCAACGCCATCGCGCTCTCATCACGCGTGATCGAAATGCGGCTGGCCGAACCGATCGCCGCGCAGCCACAAACCGCGCAGATGTTTCGTGCGCTCAATCGCAGCGTGGATACACTGCAGAAGCTGGTGGCCAAGGTCATCGCTGAGAACTCGAATCTGGCCACGGAACTGGGTATCAAGCTTGAGCGACGCTACATCTACCTGTGGCCGCTCGTGGAAGGGTTGATTCATGATCTGCACCCTGTGGCCGGCACCGGCTCAACGCTGCTGATCAACGAGGTCCCAGACGATTTACGCGTGCACGCCGATGCCGGGCTGCTGCAACGCATCCTGCAGAACCTGATCGCCAACGCGATCAGCTACACGCCGAACGGCGAGATCGTCGTCAGTGCTCGCACCATTGATGACGCGGGCAGCGTGGAATGCAGCGTGCGCGATAACGGCGCCGGTATGTCGAGCGACAAACTGCCAACCGTCTTCACCAAGCACGAGCACGATGCGGAAAAAGAAGGAGGCCTCGGTCTTGGGCTCGCGATCGTGAAAACGTTTGTCGAAGCGCATCAGGGCACCGTGACGGTGGAGAGCGAGCTCGGTCGCGGCACCACCTTTCGCTTCACGCTGCCCAGCACCGCCAACGTTGCGCCATGATGGTCACGATCGCCGTCACCGCGCTCGTGACCCTGCTGCTCGCCGCGTTGGCCATGAACTTTGCCACCGCAGAGAAAAAACTCGAAAGAAAAATTGAACATCGATACGATATTGCCGACGCGCAGTTCCGTCGTGAGATGTCGCTCATGATGTCGCCGTCTATCGTGGGCGGGAATGAGGTGCGCGCGCTGCAGAACGGCGCGGAAATTTTCCCGGCCATGCTGCAGGCGATTGAACGCGCGGAACGCTCCATCACGTTCGAAACGTACATTTACTGGAGCGGAGAGATCGGTCAGAAGTTCAGCGACGCGCTCGGCGAACGCGCGCGGGCGGGTGTGCCCGTGCACGTCACGCTGGACTGGGCGGGCAGCGTCAAGATGGACAACGATTTGCTGCACGCCATGGAAGACGCCGGCGTCCACGTGCATCGATACCGTCCGCTGCATTGGTACAATCTCGGCCGCATGAACAACCGGACGCATCGCAAGCTGCTGGTGGTCGACGGGCGCGTGGGGTTCACGGGCGGCGTTGGCATTGCGGACCAGTGGCAAGGGGACGCGTCGTCACCCGACGAATGGCGCGACATGCACTTCCGTGTGGAAGGTCCGGTTGTGGCGCAGTTGCAGGCCGCATTCAACGACAACTGGATCAAATCGACCGGGCGCGTGCTCAATGGCGACCGGTTCTTTCCGGCGGTTCCCGATGTGGGCACACTTGAAGCGCAGATGTTCATTGCCTCGCCGGCGAGCGGCAGCGAAAGCATGCACCTGCTCTACCTGCTCGCGATCGCCGCGGCGGCACATCGCATCGACATTGCCGCGTCGTACTTTGTGCCCGACGACCTGCTGATCGAAGCGTTTCTCGCGGCACGCAAACGCGACGTTCGCGTGCGCATTTTGCTGCCAGGGCCGCATCTCGATTCGTTCGCGGTGCGCATTGCAAGCAAACAAGTCTGGGGCGAACTGCTGGAAGCGGGTGTCGAGATCTTCGTGTACCAACCCACCATGCTCCACGTGAAGCTGGTGATCATCGACGAAGAGTTTGTGTCAGTGGGCTCCACCAACATGGACATTCGCTCGCTTCGCCTGAACGACGAAGCGAGCCTGAATGTGTACGATCATTCGTTTGCGCACGACATGCTCCTGATCTTCGAGCGCGATCTCGCCAATGCCAAGCCCTACTCGCTTGCCATGTGGCGAAACCGGCCGCTGCGCGAAAAACTGCTTGAAAAACTCCTGCTACCGATCAAATCACAGCTGTAGGCGTTGCGTTACACGATCTCGCACGCGCCACCGGCACACGCGACCACATCGGCGAGCGCGGTGACATCGTGCTCTTCACGGAGCAGTGTGTAGTCCACCGAACGGTACTGCAGCGCGTTCCACTTGACCGCGTCTGATTCGGTGGACACCGCCTCGCGCGGCGCCTGCGCGTAAATCTTGTCGCCCGATTCGCGCAGCAGAGAGATACCGGCAAAGTATTCGCGATTCTCCCAGATAAACTGCTGCACCGCGTCCCACTCGTCGTCGCGCACCGTAACGGTGTTTGACACATTGTGGTGCAAGCCGGGATTGAACTGCTCGTGACGACGCCCGGCGCACACCCAGTGACGCTGCACCGTGCGCACGTAGTCCAGGAACTGCACCGCGCCCACTTCTTCGCGAAGAATCGCATCTTCACGGGCGCTCACGGGGAACGTGATCACATCGGTGGTTTCCGGATCCCACACCGACGTTTCCGTCATGTGCGGATTGTGGAGCTTGAACCACTGATACAACGGTTCGGTACGCGCGGCTTGAACGCGGCGGAAGTAGTGGCGGGCGTGATGCGGGTGAATGCCAGACGCCGCACCAAGCACCAGTGACGCGGTGCCCTCCGGCTTCACACAAGTCAGGCGCGCGGCCGGATTGATGCCGAGATGTTCAGCGATCGCGGCATTCGTATCCAGACACACCTGCGCACCGCGCTCCAGCACCGACGGATTGAGCAACACCGACGGACGCTCCAGAATGCCGCAAATCGACACGCCGAGCAACGACTCCCGTTCGTTGATCACGCGCGTGACGGCGCCGAGATACGGAATGTCGGTGTAGGCCGCCTGCAATGTGCCGAGCAGCGACGCCGCCTGGCAGCTGGCCAGGAAATCTTCCTCGCTGTCACACTGCGCGCCGTTGATGGTGGTGAGATTGCACATCTGCCAACCACTCAGCCGTGTGCCAACCGCCACATCATCGTGACCATAGGCGGCAAGCTGCACACGCGCGCGATCATCAACGGTCAGCGCCGGCGCCAATCCGATCTCCACACACGGATTCGCGCCGTATTCGGCGTCGTCCACGAAGTAGAAGCCCGGCTCACCGTACTCCTTCTGGTATTCAAACAGTCGCGCAAAATCCTGCTCCTTCACCGTGTCGCGCACGAGCACGGCGGAGTTGTTCGACTTGCCGCGCTGCGGATTGGTCTCGAACCAGTTGCCGGTTTTCGCGGCCGCCATCTCTTCGTCGTCGGCCGAAAAGAGACAGATCGTGGCGGACCTGCGAATGCCGCCTGACAGCACGGCCACCGCCACGTGCATCATGATGTCATACACTTCGATCGGACGCAGCGCGCGTCCCGACACCTGATCGAGTACACGCTCAACAGCGGTGAGCGCTTTTTTCAGTGGCCGGTGCCCAGGCGCCCGACCGCCCGAGGTGCGCAGTGGCAATCCACGCGCGCGGATCGCACTGTAGTTGAACTCGATCTTCTGTCCGTCGAGATAGCTACGCAGCAACGCGTGCAGCGCGTCGGCCCAACCTTCGAGCTGATCCGGCACATTGTAGTGCAAGACCGGCAACTCATTCTCCGCAGCGCGCACCGGGAACATGGGCAGCTGCGCCACGTGATGACGCTGTACGCTGAATCCAACTCCCGTTCCGGAGAGCAACAGGAAGAACGACTCACGAAACGCCTCAAGGCGATTCATGTGCGTGAACGCACAGTTGAACATGCGTGCGTTGTTTGCTTCGATGGCGGTACCGCCAAACTGCAACGAACGCATCGACGGCAGAATGGCGCGGCGCTGCAAGGCCTGCTCCGTGTCGTCGAGCAGTGCGCGCAGTGTGCGATTCCCAAGTCCTGCTACCGGCCGGTCAAGACGGTCGGCAAAGTGTTCGCGGTGCATGTCCATCACGCGCGTGAAGGCTTCGGCCGGCGTTTCACGGCGACCGAGATCCGCGCGGTACCGCGAGTAGCGCGAAATGAAGATGTAATCTTCGAGTCCGCTCACGTCGTGCGGCAACAAGCGCGTTTGTGAGCGCGACGCGCGATAGAGCACATAGCGCTTGGCAATGTCCCAGTGTCCGCGCGCGGCGATCATCATTTCCACCACGTCCTGAATGCCTTCCACGGTGGGCGCTTCGCTCGCGGCTTTGCGCTCGACCGTGTTCACCACGAGCTGCGTAATGGCGCACACTTCGGAGAAATCGGTAAAGCCGAGTCCGTAGCGCGCGGCCGCGTCATCGGCGTGCGTGTTGGGGGCGTCGTTGGTGCGCGACGCGTAGAACGCCAGTGCGATGGCGCGAGTGATGCGATCGGGATCCCACGGGGCGCGACGGCCGTCACGTTTGACGACCTCAGTGAGCGCGCTGATCGGCGCGAGCGGCGTATACGTGCCGATCGTGGTGGCGCTGTTGCGTACAGCAGCAACGGTGGTGGACATGACAACCTCGTGGTGCGTCGTTGCAGAAAGTGCACCCCCGAGGACCGACCGATGTTCGGCGCCGCCCGACGATTCGGACGGCGACAAAAAAGACTCCTTGCGGCAAACGCAAGGAGCCCTCGGCCACGCACGCCCTGATGAGGCCGTACGCAATCCCCGGCTCATCCTCCCTCGAGGGTGCGCGCGGACTCCGGGCAACTGGCAGGTCTTCTGGCTCGGGATTCATCCGCGGGAGCCGCCTTCCCACGTCAGACTGACCGCAGTGGCTGCATGCTCCGTTGTCCTCCCTCACAGCGGCGGGGCCGCCCCGGATTTGAACCGGGTTCCCTCTTCACGCCACATCCGAACCACCAGATGCAGCGACCAGTGCTTATGTCTTGGTGCGATGCTCACTGGCTTGCAATCACACGTGAGTGCAAGCCAGTGTTACATGGACAGTATGGGGCGTTTTGGCGATCTGTCAAGCATGGATTTTTGGCGCGCCGGTCGCGTGATTGGTTTATTGTCTCGCTTCAGGCGCGTCGGCTCATGCCGGAGCAGCCGGCGCCTCCACTTTCCTGATCTCGAATGTCCTCCGCCCCACCCCGCGCCACGCGAGCCGCTCGCCCCACCACCGAGTCCCCGTGCATCAAGGTGTGCCAGCTTGACGCGGACCGTCGCTGCCGCGGTTGCGGCCGTACGATCGACGAGATCGCAGGCTGGAGCAGCATGACGGCGGAGCAGCGCATTGCCATCAACGCGCGCGTGGGCTTTGTGTCGCACGAGCGCGATTAGGCGCTCGCACACGCGTTTCGCGACGCGTCTCGCTTGACTCGGCGGCCGAGCCGAGCGTACCCTATGCTCATGGCCTACGCAACTGAGGCGTGGACGCTCGATCAGCTCCATCGCCTGGTGGAACCCGACCTTATGCTCAGGCCGTCCAGCGCGAGCAGGAGCCCCACACGGGAAGACATGCCCGCACCCACGCTGTATCACGCAACGGGTGCGACCAATTCGCTCGTGATTGATGTCGATGCGCTTTTTCGCAACGTGTTGGGCGCACCTCAGCATTCGTGAGTCGAGCGCGGCGGTTGTTCGCAGTTGGATTCTTCGCGTCACTCTGCGTCGTTGATGCGAACGCGCAGGCGGCGCAACGCATTCCCGATCAGGTGTCGTGCGCCGCGTGTCGCATAAGCATGTCACCGCCGGTGTTTCTGCGCGTGCCGCCGCAACACGCGATCGCGTCTGCGCCCCAACAGGTCAGGGCTGACAATCGCGGACGCATTTACGTGCTCGCCGACGCGTCGATTCTGGTATTCGATAACGCCGGACGTTTTGTGCAGACGATCGGTCGTGATGGACGTGGACCCAATGAATACCAAGGGCCAAGCGACATCATAACGCTGCCGGGTGATTCACTGCTCGTGATTGATCCGCCGAATGCCCGTGCATCAGTGCTGTCACCCGCACTGCAGTTCATCCGAAGCATTCCGTATCCGTACACGTTCGGCTCTGGCGCGGTGGTTCGTTGGCCAGACAGTGTGTTGATCAGCGGGCGCAGCTACGGGCCGAAGGCCTCGGTCGAGCCGTTGTACCTCATGAGTTTCCGTGGTTCGACTGCACAATCAACGCGCACCTTCGGTTCGGTTGACGGTGTGCTGCGCAAAGGCTACTCGCCGGACGTGACGCAGCACATCAACGTGGGTGCGACGGCAAGCACAATCACTGTGGATCGTCGCGCGTACGACATCACGCGCTGGAGCAGGCTCGGCGTGGAACGGCGCCAGTTCGAGCGACGGCCAGCGTGGTTCGCTGAGCCGTCCATTCGTAATCTCGCCCCCGCGAATCCGCCGCCCGTAGCGATTACCGGCACGTGGGTGGATTCCACGGGACTGCTCTGGGTGACCACGCAGGTGCCCGCGCCGGGCTGGGCCGCGGCGTGGAGCGGCGTGTCGTTGCAGCAAGAGATCCGTGTGAGCGCGATCGCGATCGAGAAACTCTACAACACCGTGCTCGAAGTGCTCGACCTCACCACGGGACGCGTCGTCACACGCACGGAGATCGTCGGCTGGGTTACCGGAATCTTACCTGGCGGAAGACTGGTGAAATACAGCGTGGATCTGGCCGGTGAACCGCGCGTCGGAATCGTGGATGTCAAACTGATTGGTCGATAGTCAGCGCGGTGTCCGCGGCACACGCAGCAGCTTGGTTCGCAGTGTACCACTGCGAACCGAATCACCGGCAAGGAATTTCGCAATCCGCTCCGCAATCGTCGCGGACGACGTCCATAAATCATCGTCGTGCCCGGCCTGATCGAGGATCAGATGCTGCGGATTGCGGAAGCGACGCATCACTTCCGTCGCGTTCGCCACCGGTGTGCGGCCGTCCATCGTGCCGCTGATGAAGAGCGCAGGGGTGCGGCTCACGAGCGGCGCGCGAAAGTCGTCCCCAACATCAGGCAAGCCGAGTGAGTCGGCGCGCAGGTCGGGCCAGGGGAAGTTGAGGGCGCGGCCGAGCACACTCTCGCGCTCCTGCGTGGACACCAGCGCGCGGCGAGCAGTGCTTGCACCGGATGCAACGTCCATTGCCAGTGACATCGCCGAGAAACGCGTGACCTGTTGTCGAACCTGCCACGCGAGCTGCGCAAACAACGTGGCATCTCCCTGGCGCAGGCCGCTGAGCATCACGGGTAGCAGACTGCTCGTTTGCGCACGCCCAAGCAGTCCAGCAACCGTGAGCTGCAGATCGAACACACCAAGTCGAAGTGGTGGCGCATCGGCTGCCATGCCCGGCAGCTTCACGCTCAACGGCGCGCTATCAAGTCGCGCCAACGCACGCGCAAGATCGCCCGACAGATCCCGCGTGAAGACGCCGGCCTCGCGATCGCGCGCCACCCATCGGTGGAGGCGTTCGAGCAGACGGTCCGCTTCGAGCGGCGTCTTGAGCGTGTGATCCGGACCTTCGGTTCCCATCAGTACCACGCGCCCGATGCGCGTGGGGTACGCGCGCATCACCGCGAGCGCGAGATGAGTGCCATAGCTCATGCCCCACAGATTCACCTGCTCAACGCCGAGGGCGCGTCGCACACGTTCGACATCGTGCGCGCTTTCGATGGTGGTGTACGCGTTGAGATCAACGCCGAGGTCGCGCCACGCCGTGACGCAGCGTTGCGCTTCGCGCTGGAGTGCGAGAACCGCTTCGTCGGCCGAGAGGGCGACGTGCGAAGGCCACGCGGGTGACTCCGCGCGCGGACATGGCGGCGGCGGTTCCGAGCGCCCCGTCCCTCGCTGATCGAGCAGGATCACATCGGCATGTTGCCGCACGGCGTTGAATACCGGCCATCGAACGCCGAGTGCGGCGTCGATGCCGGAGCCGCCGGGCCCACCGGCGAGATAAATGACCGGTGGCGCAGACGAGGGGCGCACCGCTTTCAGGCGTACAAATCGCAGCGCGAGTGTCGCGCCATTCGGTTCGCGATGACGACTCGGTAGTCGCAGCGTGCCAATCTCCGCAGCGATTGCGCCGTGTGCACGTGTCGTGAGCGTGAAGGGTTCGAAGGTGACCGTGCTGGTATCCGACGACATTTGAGCGAGTAGCGGAGTCGTGGCAACCGACAGCACGAGCAGCGTGCATGCCGCGGCACGCGCGACCCGTGAACACGAAACGATTGTCATATCAAGAAGAGGGAAGCGGTGGTCAGGGCGTGCGTTCGGTCGGGAGCGTGAGCACACAGCGGCTTGGATCGACGCGCCAGGTGACGTCTCCACTAGCGGGCACG
Organism: Gemmatimonadaceae bacterium; assembly: GCA_051859245.1. Taxonomy (GTDB): domain Bacteria; phylum Gemmatimonadota; class Gemmatimonadetes; order Gemmatimonadales; family Gemmatimonadaceae; genus JAABRT01. The sequence continues at coordinate 125,226 of JBHYGA010000005.1, read as the reverse complement.
CGCTCGAATGTGGGTACGTCTTCGCCCGCAAGCGCCACGCGAAGACGCCATTGCGGTGGTAGTGCAAACGCAACCGGGCGGATACGTATCGTGACCGATTCTTCAGGTGGTACCGGGCCGAGCTTGCGCACGACGCGCTGCATACCCTCAGTGAGCAGTCGGACGCGACCAGACGGATCAACAGACTCGACGTACACGTGCAGCGTCGCTTCCGGGACATCCGCGTGCATGGCACACGTGAACGCGCCCGCACCAAAGACGTGCAGCGAATCGACAAGGGGCGGCAGCACATACGTGAACACACCGGTGGCTGAAGCGCGCTCGCGCACATCAACCGGCCGCACCAGGCCAGTCGTCCAGCGCGTATTGGTGCCGGTCGTGGCTTTTCCATGAGCGATCCACGTGTCGATCGCGCCCGCACGCGTCGGCGTGTTGGCCTCGCGCATGCTCCATGCGCGCGGTGTCGTACTCGGCCACGTCGAGGCGGTGCGCCACTGGCCGGAGCCCGCAGTGTACCAGCGTACGCGTTGAGTGCTATCCAAGGGTGCGGCATCCTCACGCACCGTGCGCTGGAAGAACGCCACCACTGACTCGAGGTCGACGGTGTGTTGCACGTTCCCGCGCTGCGGCAGCGGACTCGCGCTGCGATCACCCTCATGTGTCCAGCCGCCGATCACCGCCTGCGCGAGTGGCATCACGGAGTCGGCCCGAAATACCGCGTCGGCTGTGCCGCCATCCCACCAACTGCCCCAGATCGCGACCACCGCCCGCGTTGCACCGAGTGCGGTGGCGTGACCAGCCGGACCGATTGAGTCGACAGGTGGACCGTTCGCGCCGAACGGGTCACGGCCGGCGTAGACATGGCGCACACGCTCGGAGATATCGGAAGACGCACGCGCACGCTCACGTTGCGCTTGCATCGTACCGTCGCGATCATCGCCTCGGCGCGCTACACCTCTGATGAAGAACTTCCCGAAGCGCGGGAAGACCTCGGGATAGCGTCCGTGATCGAGCGCATCCACGGTTCGGCCCCAGACCTCGGGGAACAGCGCGTTTCGCACGCCACCGGGAGCTAACGTCTCATCCGCGAGCTCCCACTCGATTTGGCGCGCGAGCACGGCCTTCAGGGCGGGATGACGAACCGCGGCCGTAAGCAGTGCTGTCGTGCCCTCGTACGACACGCCCGTCGCGCCCACGGTCCCATTTGACCACGGTTGCGCCACGATCCAGTCGATCACCGCGCGCATATCGCGCACCTCCGCCGTCGACCACGGCCAGCGCCAGCTGCCATCCGAGGCACCCGTGCCACGGACATCGGTGATGACGACCCCGAACCCGGCCGCCACGAGGCGGTCGACGATTGGTTCGCGCGGACCCTGAGGCGGAACTGGCCCGCCGCCACCGATGAGGCGGAACGATCGCCAATATCGCGTCTGGATAAGGATCGTTGGCACGCCGCCTGACGGTCGATTCAGCGGCAGCACCACGTCGGCTGCCAGCTGCACGCTGGAGTCGACTGGAATTGAGGGTCGACTCAGCGAAGCCCGCGGCGCCGCGCATGCAGCCAGGGTGAACAACAAGAGATTGATGACGTGTCGCATATATGAGCTATCATATATAGGACCGATGATATATTCAAGTGATAGTCCATTCACGCCCCATCCGGTCGTCTGTCATGTCATTGCGCCACGCCCTGCTCGGCTTCCTCTCGATGCGCCCGATGAGCGGCTATGATCTGAAGCGTCGCGTCGATGAATCGGTGGGTCACTTCTGGACGGCGGACCAGGCGGCGATCTACCGCACCTTGAGTGAACTCGACGCACAGGGTCTCGTGATGCACGAGCGGGTGGCGCAGGTGTCGCGCCCGGACCGGAAGGTTTTTCATTTGACCGAAGCTGGCCGTGAGGCGCTCGACGCATGGTTGGCAGCGCCGATGCCGCCTGTCCCGCGGCGCGAGCCGCTGCTCGTCAAGCTTTTTTTCGCCGGTCGACTTTCTTCTGAGTCGTTGCGCGATCTCCTGTCCTCAGAGCTTGCACACGCCGAGACGGAACTGGCGGGGTATCGCTCGATTCTCGAGGCGGTCGATGCGCTGCGCACTCCGGTGCCCGAGGCAGCGCAGCTGGGACCCGTCATCACGCTGACGTACGGTGTCCGCGCCGCAACTGCTCAGCGAGAGTGGTTACGCGGATTGCTTGCGCGGCAGCAGGAGGGCACGCTGACAGTGGACGCGCTGCTGGAGGAAATTCGGCAGTCGCTCAAGAACTGAACGAGCGCGCTCGAAACCCGTTCGCGCGATACGCACTTGTGTTTCGGCTAGCGTTCTTTTTTCGGTGCCGCGCGCTTCAGCAGACGAGCCATGTCGCCGTTTTTGGCGGCGGCCATGGTCCGCGGGGAATCGCCAAACTCTGAGCGAATATCCGCATTGGCACCGGCCATGAGCAGCGCCTCGATCGCAGCCAAGGCACCCTGACGAATTGCCACGTGTAACGGCGTCTCGCCCATGTCGCCAATCGCGTTGGGATCTGCGCCCGCTTCCAGCAGCGCCTTCGCGCCAGCAACGTCTTTTCTTGACAGCAGGACATGAAGCGGCGTGTCTCCGTCTGCGCTTCGACTATCAATGCGCACCGGCCGCCGACCCATATCGGCGGGAAACAAGCTGTCCGAGGTGGACTGCAGGATGTCTTCGAGACTTCGCATAGTGTCTAGCGCGGATGTACGCGCAGGTTACGGAAATGCGCTACCGTTCCCGGACCTACCCACAGTCCCACGCCTCCACTGGCGCGCGGCCCCGTCTTGAGATCGGTCACAATCAGTGTGGGTTGCGCTTGCCCATGCACATACAATCGCGCCGTGTCTGCGGACACCTCGATGCGGAGACGTGTCCAGCGATCGGGCTCGAGGTCCACATACGCTTCGTAGCGCGACGGGGACTCACGCCTTAGCCGGGACCACGTCCACTCGGGGTGCGAGATGTATTGTGTCGCATGATTGCGCCGCTCCTGTTCAACTGCACGTCCGTTCGTGGGGCGCAGATAGAACGCATCATAGCTCGGCGGCGCCGCCGCATTCTCGCCGGGCTGCACGCGGAAGGCGAGGCCCACGAATCCCCGTGCCGCGTCTGATGCCTCAGCTCCCGGGCGGCCAGCCACATCGAGTTCGAGAACGCCGTCGCCAAAGGTGAGGCCCTGGACCAAGATGAGCCCCTCCGGGCCACCGCTCGCCTGTGTGGCCTGGATGGCTTGGACGCCCTCGAAGGTGACGACCTTCGCCGAGGTAGTCCCAATCAGGAGTCGATCTGTCGAGGTCAATGGGACACGCACTGCTTGAGCAGCGGCTCGATTCGGTATGACGAGCGTCAGCAGTGAAAGAGCAAGGAGTAGTCGCATGCTACGGTGTAAACAGGAGGAGGGACCGAGCGAGATCTCCGATCGTGTACCCTGCGGTGCGCGGCTTCGTCACTGCTCGCGAATGCAGCGCACGAAACGGCACATGACTGCGCCACGCGCAGGACCACTACGAAAACGCCGGCCCCGAGAAATCGGAGCCGGCGGTTATCGCGCGTATGCACTTGAACGTATTCAGAGCGGGAGACGGGACTCGAACCCGCGACATCAAGCTTGGAAGGCTAGCGCTCTACCAACTGAGCTACTCCCGCGTACTGGTCCTGCACGTTCGCCTCGAAAACCGACGAACACATGGTGAGGGAAGGATTCGAACCTTCGAAGGCTTGCGCCGTCAGATTTACAGTCTGATCTCGTTGGCCACTTGAGTACCTCACCGAACTCTGCGCACCAGCACCGCTGGCGCCCCGGACAAGCTGACGACCGGAATCGAACCGGTAACCGCCTGATTACAAATCAGGTGCTCTGCCAATTGAGCTACGTCAGCACAACACGGCATGCGTCGAGCAAACCTTCTCGCAGCGCCGCTGGCAGCGCGCACTACGAGCTCCGGACAAGACGCGCAGGTTAACCGCTACAGGCCCCCAAAATCAAGCGGCGGAGGGCGCGGATCGGTACGGGCCAGCGCCCGCGCTTACCCCGCCCGCCACTTGGTCCCGTTCGGCGTATCCTCGAGCGAGATGCCCCGCGCCACAATTTCGGCCCGGATCGCATCCGCCGCCGCAAAGTCCCGCCGAGCCCGCGCATCTCGGCGCGCGCCCAGACGCTCCTCCACCCAGGCCGCCAACTCGCCGTCCGTATTGTCTGACGCCGGCACAAGATCAAACACGCCGTCAATCACCGCAAACACCCGACGCGCTTCGGCCAGCGCGGCCGCATCACCGCCACCTGCGTCCAGTTCGCGATTGCCTTCGGTGATGAACGTGAACAACGCGGCCAGTCCTTCCGGTGCATTCAGGTCGTCGAATAACGCCGCGCGAAACGCTTCTTCCGCGCGTTTCGCGGCGTCGGCCAACGCGGGTGTACCGCCGGTTGCATCAGCCAGTCGCCGCGCAAACGTACCAATGCGACGCACCGCCGCCTGCGACTGCTCGAGCGAATCTTCACCAAGATTGAGCTGCTTGCGGTAATGCGCGTTGAAGATGAAGTGGCGATACACGGCGCCATCAATGCCCTGCTCACGCAGGTCCACCACCGTGGCCACATTGCCCACGCGCTTGGCCATTTTTGCGCCATCCGTGAGCAAGAACTCACCATGGCACCAGCAGCGGGCAAACGTTTTTCCGGTCGCCGCTTCGGACTGCGCGATTTCGTCTTCGTGGTGCGGAAAAATGAGATCGATACCGCCGGCGTGCAGATCAAACGTTTCGCCGAGGTACTTCATGGCCATCGCCGAGCACTCGAGATGCCAGCCGGGACGTCCGCGGCCCCATGGAGAATCCCACGCCGCGCCAGACGCTTCGTCTTCACCTTTCGCACTCTTCCAGAGCGCAAAATCCTGCGCATTTTCTTTGGCGTATTCGTCTTGCGCCACGCGCGCACCAGCGCGCACTTCCCGCTTGTCGAGCTGCGACAACTTGCCATAGTCAGCAAAACGATCAATCGCGAAATACACCGAACCGTCTTCGGCTACATACGAGGTGCCGTTGGCCACCAGCTTCTCCACCAACGCAATCATTTCCGGAATGTGCTCCGTCGCCTTGGGATACACTTCGGCGTCCTGAATGCGCAGATACCGGCGATCCTTGTGAAACAGTTCAGTGAACGGTTCGGTGACCTGCGTGATGGTCTGACCGTTCGCGGCGGCTTTGCGAATGATCTTGTCATCAACGTCGGTCAGGTTCATGACCTGCAACACATCCCAGCCATACAACGCAAACGTGCGCCGCATGAGATCCTCAAAGAGGAACGTGCGGAAGTTGCCGAGGTGCGCCGGATTGTAGACCGTGGGTCCGCAGGCGTACATGCGAACGGTAGATCCATCAACCGGTGCAAACGGCTCCACGCGGCGCGTGAGCGTGTTGTAAAGGCGGAACTCGGGCATGGAGAAAGAGCGAAGAGCGAAAGGTTGATCGCGTACTGTCGCGTGCGGCCTGTCGAGCAGAGCGAGCATGATCCAATCTCCAATCTAGCGCGAAACAACAGGACGCAGCACGCCGCTTTCGCATACCACGTGTGATCGCCAGCCGGGCGTGGTGGCGTCCGTCGTGATGTCACTGGCGTTCGCGATAGCGGCATCACGTGCGCCCCGCACCGGCCCCTCCCGTGTGGCGGCCAGAGCCGCCCAGCCACGACGCAGGCATCTGGTGAGCAACCGAGCCGCAGAGCCCGCCGAGAGGGCGTCTGAGCGCGCCGATTCGCTCAACAGAAGCAGTCCGGCAGGCGCCCGCACGGCAAAATCCCCGGCCCCCCGCGCCTCGGCCACACGAAGCGGCCGCTCCGGTGGCGAGCCGCCCCGCGAGCCCGTCAGCAGCCCGCGTTCAGGCACGGAGCGCCAGCGCCGCGTCTGCAGCAGGTCAACGGCGGGCCAGATTGCCGCCAGTGGCGGCTGCACCGCCATCCATCGCGCACCAACGGCCGACGTGGCCCGCCATGGCCCTTCGCTGCCGCGCTGCAGCGCCACCCGATACACATGCGCGAGCAGTCGTTCCGCAGTGAGGCCAAGCGGATCGTGTACCACGAGCACGTGCCCGGCATCGAACGACACCTCGGTGTCGTGCAACAGCGTGATTGTGAGCATGGCACCGGCCGCGCCCGCACTGATGTGCATGGACGGTACCGGAACGCACCAGTGGGCGGAAGACGAAAAAGAGCGTGTGGTCATGCGCTCAGATTAGGCGCTGTCCACACGCTCTCTTCACCGAAATAATGCGCGCCGCATCATGGGTGCGCGGCGCACACGGCTCACTGCGTTCGTGGGCGCGTTACCGCACCGCTTGCGCCTCGACTCGTTCGCGGTGAAATGCATCGATCGCTTCACTGAGCGGCGCCGTGCTGAAGCGCACCGGATCGGTGACGGGCAATCCGGTTTCGGCCTTGGCCCGTTCGATGGCTTCGCGCGCTTCAATGTCTGACAGGTCGTACGTGTTGAGCGCAACACCAATCACGGGCGCCGAACGCAGCGGCTCCGCCAACTGTTCATACAAACGAATCAGTTCGCTGAGTGACGGAATCGGCACCCACGGATTGCGGTTGATCGTGGTGCGGCTTGGCTGCGCACACAGAATCATTGCGTGCGGCAGCGATCCGTGCATGAGTCCGAGCGTGACGCCTGAATACGCCGGGTGTACGATCGAACCTTGGCCTTCCACAAGCACGATGTCGTTGTCCACTGCGGCTTCGAGCGTGAGCTGCTCCGCCGCACCGGCAATGAAATCCGCAATCACAGCGTCAACCGCAATGCCGCGGCCTTCAATCAGGATTCCGGTTTGACCAGTCGCGGCAAACGACACACGATGACCGAGTTTGCGCACACCATCCTGAATCTGCAACTGCGTGGTCATTTTACCGATGTTGCAATCGCTGCCCACGGTAAGAATCACCGTAGCGTCGGTTTCCCGAACGCGACCGTACGACACATCGAGATTTTCTGGTGCGCGACGCAAGTCGCGAATCGTCGCGCCGTTGGCTGCGGCAACGGCGGCGAACTCGGGATCATCGCCGAGCAACGTGTGCAAGCCGCTCCACACATCGAGCCCTACGGTGAGCGCTCGCACGAGCAACTCGCGCCACGCGTGCGGAAACTGTCCGCCCGGTGGCGCGATGCCAATCAGCAATGCGGTAGGCTCGAAGCGCATCGCTTCGTCGAAGGTGGCAACGACTGGAATGCCGCCACCGAAGCCGAGCACATCATCAGCGGTGCGTCCAGCCGCCGCGCTGTCCAGCACGACGGCGACATCCTGCGGTGCATAACGAATGCACGCGTTGGCGGTCTTGGACGACAACGGGCCGAAGTTGCCCTCGGCAAGAATCAGGAAGCGACGCGAGCGAGACATACCGATGGTTCGAGGTGGGCGAACAGGGGAATGATCGCCCTAAGTCAGATGGTCTGACGCCTCTAGCGCAACCCCTCAATCTGAGCGATCAGGTCCGCGTCTCCGGTCGTTTTGGCCGGAGTGGTGCTTTCCTTGGTCTCGGCGCCCGCCGCCAGCGCCTTGGGAGGCGCGGACGAACCGGCGGACAGCATTCCCATCCGCTCCTTGAGCGCGCTGAGCTGCAGATCGGCGCTGGCACCGCCGGCGTGCCGCTCCAGCTGCTTGAACTCGGAGCTGAGCTTGTCGCCCGTAAACTCGTCTTCGATCTCCTTGGCGGCGGTGAGCTGCCGCTCGTTCTGCGAGATCTTCTCTTCCATGCGATTGAACGCTTCGAACGCCGACTTGTCGGACAAGCCCGACATCGTCTGCGAAATGCGCTGCTGTGCCTCGGCGCGACGCTGACGCGCGAGCAGCAGATTCTTCTTGCGCTTGGCCTCTTCGATCTTGTCGTTGAGGTCGCGCAAGGACTGCTTGAGCGCTTCGGTTTCGTGACGGTGCGTTTCCCATGTCATCGCGAGCGACTGCGCGTGCTCGAGATGTTCCTGCTGCCGCATGAGGGCCTGCTTGGCGAGGTCATCACGACCCTGCTGCACGGCGAGCATGGCGCGCTTCTCCCAGTCGTCAGAGAGCTTGAATTCGCTGTCTGCCTGGTCCTTGAGTCGCTTTTCGTCGGCGATCGCGGCGGCCACCTGCTGCTTGGCCTTCGCGAGCTGATTGCGCATGTCGACGATGATCTGATTCAGCATCTTCTCGGGATCTTCCGCCGAGGAGATGAGATCGTTCAGGTTCGACTTGATCAGGCTCGAAAGTCTGTCGAAGATGCCCATCGGTTAACGTACCTCGCGGAAGGAAGCCAGCTCGCGCATGTGCGAGGCCAGCGACAGCGTCATGCTTTCGTACGACGCGAGGAATTCCTCGTAGTCGAGATGAGAGAGCTCCAACGCCTCGGTGAGAACGACAGCATCGCCATCGATACCGTACGAACCGTGCAGCAGATCCGTGGCGTTCAGCTCAAGCAACCGTCGCGACAGCGCCGCAACTTCCGCTGCTTCAGCGGGCAGTGGCATGACTTTGACGCGGAGCAGCAGCACCGGCGGCGTGTAGCTGACGACTACGTCGAACTCGAGGGCACCACCGGGGCGAACCGTCCAGAGCCCCTGCTCGACTTCTTCGTGCGTAACGCCTTCGGCGGTCATGCGGTCGAGAAACGACTCGACATCTTCTCGGGTGATCATGCCTTCCTCTCGGGGTGGGGTCGACCATCCACTACGCGCAACACACCCTGGCAGGTTTCGATTGGCCGAACACCGATCGAACAGGTGGCGTAGTGACTTCGAGACTTCCTAACGATATCGCCCCTTCGCGTCCGGGGCCAACCGGCCGGACCATCAACAGGCCAAGCGCGCATCACCGCAGGCACATTACGGACAGCGCATCGCGCGGAGCGGCGCGTACCGCTTCTCGGATGTGAGCATCACGCGGCCATCGGGCAGCCACGTGATGCCTTCCCCCTGCTTCTCATTGAGCGGCCTGAGGTCGCAGACACCGAGCAGTGAATCGGGTCGGCCCGAGCGTTGCGGCACACGAAAGACGTACAGGTACTCGTAGGTGCGCACGGCAAGTTGCGATACGCGCGTGCTGTCGCCGAACGGGTTGGAGAGCGACGCGTCGGTGATTTGTGTGCCGAGGTCGCGCGTGGGAACGTTCGGCAACGAATCCACCAGCTCGGCGCGCGCCGTGTCTTGCGTGTTCCACTGCGACGGGCTCACGCGATACAGCAGCGCGGGTCGCGGCTTACCGCGCGCGTTCAGACTCGGCCGCTTGGTGGCCAGCCAGACGACGGTGTCCGCATCCACCCACATGGCCTCAACATCACGTGGTCCATCCGGATAGGTGAAGTGCAACGGCACGGCACCCGTGGCGTCTTGCTTCTGCCCCGCGCCCGGCGGTGCCGGCTCTGCGATGCGCCAGATCGTGACCGCATCGTGTCGGCCGAGATTGTCGCCTGTTTCACCGATGTACAGACAGTGACCGTTTTCGCATGGACCAACGGCGAGTGATTCCCAGTCGCGATTTCGCACGCCGCTCACTTTTATGGAGCCGAGATCCGCACCGCTTGAATCGAATGCAAACACACGTTCGTTGTTGCCACTGTCATTGAGTGTCCAGAACACACCGGGGAACTGGTAACTCTGTACGGCGGCAGACGACTCCTTGATATCACGCTCGACGAACGCCCCCATGATGGAGACGTCGCGAAGTGCGGTACGCTGCGTAACGGATGCGTTGCTTGACGCAACAATGCTGTCAGATGACAGCGTTGTCGCACCTGGTGTGTCAACACCACCGCAAGCAGCGATCGCGACGATCGCTCCGATCCACGTCGCGAGCTGACACACGCGACGCACAAGCTGTTGCGTGCTCTGTGCGATCACGCGCGACGCTTGATGTCGTAGAGGCGCTCCTTCGCCAACCGCCGGCCCGTCGGCGTCGCCGCGAGTCCACCACCGGCCGTTTCGCGATAACGCACATCCATGTTCTTGCCGATTTCGCCCATCGTATCAATCACTTCGTCAACGGGAATCGCAAACGTCACGCCAGCCATTGCCATTTCAATGGCTGCGAGCGCAATCGCCGCGCCTGTTGCGTTGCGGAAGACGCACGGGAGTTCAACCAGTCCGCCGAGCGGATCACACACCAAGCCGAGCGTTCCTTGCTGCGCGAGCGCGGTTGCGTGTCCAACCTGCGACGGTGTGCCGCCGAGCATCTCCGTGGCTGCGCCAGCGGCCATGCCAGCCGCCGCTCCGGTCTCCGCCTGACATCCGCCTTCGGCACCCGAAAGCGACGCACGCTCGGCAACGACCGCGCCGATCAGGCCGGCCGTCGCGAGTGCGTCAACAACACGATCTTCACTAATGCCTTGCGCGGCCGCGAGCCCCGTGAGAACCGCTGGCAACACGCCCGCACCACCGGCGGTTGGCGCGGCGACAATCACCCCCATTGCGGCATTCACTTCTTGCACAGCGAGCGCGCGCGCGAGCACATCACGAAACGCCGTTCCCGCAAGCGGACCATCAGGACCGGTGCGCATTTTCGCTGCGTCACCACCTACCAGACCTGATGCACTGAACAGATCGCCTTCCATGCCGCGATCCACTGCGCCCTGCATCACGTGCAATGCACGACGCAGTGCATCACGAATCTCTTCGACTGGTCTTCCCTGATCACGCGCTTCCGTTTCAAGCGCAAGTTGCGACAACGTAATGCCGCGCGCTTCGGCATCGGCGATGGCATCGGCCAGGCTGCGATACATCAGGCACTCACCTTGTCGAGACGGAACGCCCACTTCACCCAGCTCAGTCCGCGAATGTGATCACGCACTGCCTCGGATGGCTGTTCATCAACCTCAATAACCATGAAGGCATCGCCGCCGCGTTCTTTGCGTGACAATCGCAGCGTGGCGATGTTCAGATCTGCGTCGGACAGAATGGTGGCAATGCGTGCGACCGATCCTTTCACGTCTTCGGCAACGAGCACGATCGTGTGCAGGTTGCCGGTCACGTTCACCGGATATCCATCAATCTCGGTCACGAGTACACGACCTGCACCAAGTGACGAACCAACCATCACGGATTTGCGCTCGCCGCGCTCCACCGTGATGCGCACCGTGTTCGGATGCGAGTCTTCATCGAGCGTGGTCTTCTCAAAGCGATAGTCCAGCCCTTCCGCTTCCATGATTTCGAGCGCGGTGCGCAAGCGCTCATCATCCGGTCGGAAACCCATCAGGCCGCCCACGAGCGCCTTGTCGGTGCCGTGACCCTCACCGGTGCGGGCAAAGGAGCCATGCAGTTCGAGCAGCGCACGATCTGGCGTGTCGCCAACGAGACAGCGCGCCAGCAAACCGAGTCGGCAGGCGCCGGCCGTATGACTTGAACTCGGCCCAACCATGACGGGGCCAATAATATCGAGGAGGGAGACCATACCGTAATCAGTGAGACAACACCGCAACGCGCCAGTGCAGCGACGGTAACTGGCGCATCGATTCGGGAACGATCCGACTATTTCAGCAGCGGTTTGAGATAATGTCCGGTGTAACTGCCCTTGGTTGCCGCCACCTGCTCTGGAGTGCCCGACGCCACAATCGTGCCGCCGCGAACACCACCCTCCGGGCCCAGATCCACAATCCAGTCGGCCGTTTTGATGACATCAAGATTGTGCTCGATCACCAGGACCGTATTGCCGCGCTCCACGAGCTTGTGCAGCACTTCGAGCAGCACGCGCACGTCTTCAAAATGCAAGCCGGTGGTGGGTTCGTCGAGGATATACAACGTGCGTCCCGTATCACGCTTGGCCAGTTCGGTGGCCAGTTTCACACGCTGCGCTTCGCCACCGGAGAGCGTGGTAGCACTCTGCCCGAGGTGGATGTAGCCCAGACCAACGTCGCGCAATGTGATTAACCGTTGCGCGATGCGCGGCTGATTCTCGAACACCGTACACGCGTCTTCTACGGTCAGGTCGAGCACGTCGGCAATGGACAGCCCACGAAACCGCACTTCCAGCGTTTCACGATTGAAACGTTTGCCTTTGCACACATCGCACGATACAAACACGTCGGGCAAGAAGTGCATTTCAATTTTCACCAACCCGTCGCCCTGACACGCTTCGCAACGCCCACCCTTCACATTGAACGAAAAGCGTCCGGGACCGTAGCCACGAATTTTGGCTTCCGGCAACTCCGCGAACAGATCACGCACTGGTGTAAACACACCGGTGTACGTGGCCGGATTGGATCGCGGCGTGCGACCAATCGGACTCTGATCGATATCAATGATCTTGTCGAGATGTTCAATGCCGGAGATTCGATCATGCGCGCCCGGAATCACACGCGCACGGAAGAAATGACGCGACAGTGATCGCTGCAGAATGTCGGTCACCAGCGTGGACTTGCCACTCCCCGACACGCCGGTCACTGCCACAAACAATCCTAGCGGCACCTCGGCGGTCACCTCTTTCAAGTTGTGTTCGCGCGCGCCTTCAATGCGCAGCATGCGCTGCGCGTCAGGCTTCCGTCGCTTCGTGGGGACCGGCACCATACGCGCGCCGCTTAAAAACTGTCCTGTCATGGACGCCGGCGCACGCTTGATATCGTCCACCGAACCGGCTGCGATCACTTCGCCGCCGTGCTTGCCGGCGCCGGGACCGAGATCGATGACGTAATCCGCTTCGCGAATTGTTTCTTCGTCATGCTCAACCACGATCACCGTGTTCCCAAGATCGCGCAGCTGTTTCAACGTACCGAGCAATCGATCGTTGTCACGCTGATGCAAGCCAATACTGGGTTCGTCTAGAATGTAGAGCACCCCAACGAGCCGCGAGCCGATTTGCGTGGCGAGCCTGATGCGCTGCGCTTCGCCACCGGAAAGTGATTCCGCCGAGCGATTGAGCGTGAGATAATCGAGTCCGACGTCCACCAAAAACCGCAGTCGGTCTTTGACTTCTTTGAGGATCGGGCCGGCAATACCAGGATCGAGACCTGGCTTGCCCTTGCCACGCACTGGCACACCATCAAAGAACGTGAACGCGTCGGCCACCGAGAGTTCGACCAGTTCGCCAATGTTCTTGCGATGCACCGTAACTGCGAGCGACTCCGCGCGCAGTCGTTTGCCCAGACACGTGGGGCACGGCGCGGCGACCATGTACGCATCAAGCTCGAGGCGAATACCATCGGAACTCGTTTCGTCGTACCGCCGCTGCAAGCTGGCAATGATGCCGTCCCACGTGGCAACATCGGCGCTGGCCGACACCGACTTGGTCACTGCGCGCTTGATGCCACTGCGTTTCGCCGGCGCGCGCCCCTTATTCTCGATGCCATACAGCAACTGCTTGCGCACCGCGGCAGACAGCTTGCCCCACGGCGTCTTGAGATCAAAACCCAGTTCCTTTGCAAGCCCCGGCAAGAGAACCCGACGCAGAAAACCGTCCGGCTCACCCCACGGGAGAATCACACCTTCAAGCAGCGTGAGACTCGGATCGCCGAGCAAGAGTTCTTCGCTCACCGAGCGCGTGGTGCCAAGACCACTACACGTTTCGCACGCGCCAAACGGAGAGTTGAACGAAAAGTGTCTCGGCTCAAGCTCCGGCAATGAGATGCCGCATTCCGGACAGCCCTGCTTCTCCGAGAACAGCGTGGCCTCAGGTTCCTTGCCGTCGTAGCGCACGACTTCGACGAGTCCATCGGCGAGCCGGAGCGCGGTCTCGAGCGAATCCGTCAGTCGGCCGCGGTCTTCGGCGCGCACCACCAGTCGATCCACCACCACCGAGATCGAGTGATTCGCGCGCTTGTTCAACTTGGGAGGATCGGCGAGCTCAATGAGTTCACCATCAACCACCGCGCGCACAAATCCCTGTCGACGCGCAGAGTCAAAGAGATCACGGAACTCACCTTTCCGCCCCTGCACCAGCGGGCCACGAATTTCGATACGCGTGTCTTCCGGCCACACCAGAATCTGTTCGGCGATTTGCGCCGGACTCTGCCGTTGCACGGCGCGCCCGCAGTTCGGACAATGCGGCGTGCCAGCGCGTGCGTACAGCAAACGCAGGTAGTCATAGATCTCGGTAACCGTGCCAACGGTAGACCGAGGGTTGTGTCCGGCCGATTTCTGTTCAATCGAAATCGCAGGCGACAAGCCTTCGATCGCGTCGACATCGGGCTTCTCCATGAGCCCCAGGAACTGTCTCGCGTACGCCGACAGCGACTCCACGTAGCGTCGTTGCCCTTCGGCGTAAATCGTGTCAAAAGCGAGTGACGATTTGCCCGAGCCGGACAATCCGGTGATCACCGTGAGGCGGTCCCGGGGAATCGTGACGTCAATGTTCCGGAGATTGTGCTCGCGGGCCCCGCGAACGATCAGCGCGTTTTCTGGCATAGTCTTGTAAGTAACCGGGATTGCAGGCTCTCAGACAAGACCGGGGTGCCGCTTCACTGTTCCCTTTCGCTTGCCGTTGGCTTCTGGACGCGCTTCGGGGTATCGTCGAAGATGCCTACTCCCCTTGAACCCAGCGATGTGGTGCTCGCCATCACAACGGTCGCCACTGCAGACGACGCCGAGCACCTCGTGCGCGCCCTGCTCAGCTCACGGTTGATTGCGTGCGGCACGCTGATGCCGGGCGCGCGATCTCTGTACCACTGGGAGGGTGAGGTCACGGATGAGAGCGAGGTGGTCGTTCTCCTCAAAACGGTGGCCGAGCAACTCGATGCCATCGGTGAGGCGTTCACGTTGCACCATCCGTACGATGTGCCGGAGCTGCTGGTGTTTCCGACGCACGCGGGACTTGAGGGCTATCTGCAATGGGTGCGCACAGAGACCTCAGAGGGTTTTGACGAGGACGACGCGGCGTGACGCTTCGTGTCGCGTCTGGCGCTCCGTTCTGGCTGCTCCGCGCCGGGCTCCTGAACCCTCCCGAGCACGCACTTCCCGACACGTGCGATGTGGCCATCATTGGCGCCGGCATTACCGGCGCGCTGTTGGCGGATCGTTTCGCCCGCGCCGGCAAGTCGGTGGTCGTGATCGAACGCAATGCGCCCACCGAAGGGAGTACGGCCGTATCAACGGCGCTGCTGCAATACGAGCTCGATGTGGAGTTGGTCGCGCTGAGTGACATGCTCGGCGAGGAACAGGCGGCGCGCGCCTACATGCGGTGCGTGGAGTCGGTGGATGCACTGCACGAACTGACCGCGGGGCTCGCCGATTCCGGCGATTTTGCGCGGTGCGACAGTGTGTACGTGGCGAGCAAACGATCGCACGCGAGAGGTCTGCGTGACGAGTTCGAGCTGCGCGCAAAACATGGGCTTCCCGTGGAGTGGCTTTCGCGCGATGACGTGCGTGCGCGACACGACATTGATGGTCACGCCGCGCTTTTCACGCATCAGGCGGCGAGTGTCGATCCGGTGCAGTTTGCGCGTGCGGCATTGCAGCGTGCGATAGATCTTGGTGCGCTGCTGTGCGCGCGTACTGAGCTCACACAATGGTCGCCCGCTGGCGACCGCGTGCGTCTCTTCACATCGCGCGGACAGTGTCTGGCCGGCGCGCTCATTCACGCGACGGGCTACGAGCTGCCGGCCACCTTGCCCGAGCACACCGTGTCGCTGCACAGCTCGTACGCACTGGTGACACAACCAACGACAGAACTCGGCCCCCTGGCAAACGGATTGCTGGTGTGGGAAACCGCGCGTCCGTACACCTACATGCGTGCCACGCCCGACGCTCGCATGCTCGTGGGCGGCTTTGATGTGCCGTTCAAGAATGAAGACGCGCGCGACGCACTGCTTCCAGCTCGTTCACGCCAGCTCGAAAAAGCACTCGGGCGCTTTCTTGGACGCGAGGCACCGCTCACGGCCTTCGCCTGGGCGGGCACGTTTGGACAGACCGAAGACGGACTTCCTCGAATTGGAAGAATGCCCGGCTTCGACCACGTGTACGCCGCACTTGGCTACGGCGGCAACGGCATTGTGTTCAGTCAGATTGCCACGGACATCCTGAGTGGACTGGTGCTCGGCGCGGAAGATCGTGACACCGCGCTGTTTGGGTTTGCTCGAAAGGCGTCGTAAACGGATCGTCTCAGCAGGCGCCGATTGTGTCACACGGCGGGCACAACATGACACCCGCGCGGCGCTCGGTCGTCTGATCCGTGATGATTGAACTCTCCGCCCTCACGAAGCGGTACGGCAAGTTCACCGCCGTAGATCGCCTCGACCTCGTTGTGCCGGCTGGCGAACTGTTTGGCTTCCTCGGACCGAACGGCGCTGGCAAGACTACCACCATGCGCATGATTGCGGGAATTCTGCGCCCCAGCGAAGGCACCGTGCGCATTGCCGGTGCGGATCTGGTGCGTGATCCGCTCGCGGCCAAACGATCGCTCGGATTCATTCCCGATCGACCGTTCATTTACGAGAAGCTCACGGGCATTGAGTTCCTGCGCTTTGCGGCCGGATTGTATGGCGCGCAGGGCAAGGCGGTGGACCATCGCGCCAACGAGTTCCTCGCGCTGTTTGATCTGGAGCCGTGGCGCGATGAGCTCGTGGAGAGCTACAGCCACGGCATGCGTCAGAAACTGATCATTGCCAGTGCGTTCGTTCACGAACCGGCGGTGATCGTTGTTGACGAACCCATGGTGGGTCTTGACCCCAAGTCGTCGAGAACGCTCAAGGAACTGTTCCGTCGGTATACCGATGATGGGCACACCGTCATGATGTCAACGCACACGCTCGAAGTGGCGGAAGGCATGTGTGATCGCATTGGCATCATGCAGCGTGGCAAGCTTGTAGCGTGTGGCACCATGAAGGAACTGCGCATTGACAATGACGCCGATGATCTTGAAGACATTTTCCTCAAACTGACGGGCGAAAAAATCACGCGCGACGTGGCTGAGGTGTTGCATGCGTGAGCCGCTGCGCGCGGCGAGCGTGTTGCATTTGCTGGGACCGAAGTGGCGCGTCGCGCGTGCTCGCGCCGCGTCGGCGGGCGAGACGCACATGGCGAGAGCGCTCGTGCTCGCACTGCTCGGCAGCGGGTTCTTCTACGCCGCGTTTGCCCTCTCGCGCAAAGTGCTCACGTACTTCATGGGCACGGAAGACATCGGTGCGATTCTCGCGGGCAAAGTGCTCGCCATGATGTTGCTGGCATTCTCGTCCATACTGTTGCTCTCCAATGTGATTGGCGCGCTCTCCAGCAGCTTTCTGGCGCGCGATCTGGATCAGATTGCTTCAGCCCCGGTCAAACGAGCGGCGCTATACGGTGCGCGACTGATTGAAACCGGTGTGCACGCAAACTGGATGGTCATGCTCTTGTTGCTGCCGCTGTTAAGTGCCTACGCGGCAGTGTATCAGGGTGGCATTCAGTTTCTAGGCTTTGCGCTCGCGGTGTTCGTTCCGTACTTCGTGATCCCCACGGCGTTGGGTTCACTGATCACGCTGGTGCTCGCGAACGTCTTTCCGGCGCGGCGCACGCGTGACATTCTCTCCGTTGTCACCGTGCTCGCGATTGCGGCACTCGTGGTGATGTTCCGGATGGCGCGCCCTGAGCAGCTTGTGCGTCCGGAGGGCTTTGAGAACTTCATGGACTTTGTGGCGGCGATCAACACGCCGAGTTCGCCGTGGTTGCCGAGCGAGTGGGCGAGTGACGCGGTGATGGGTTACTTGCGAGGTGGCCCGATCAGTGCAGCACTCATTCGTCTGTGGGGCGCAGCGCTGGGACTTTTGACGCTTGGACTGGTGGCACACCAGTTGCTGTGGGCGCGAGGCTTCAGTGCGGCGCAGGAAGGCGCTGGCAAACGCACGAGCGTCACGGTGCGTCCGGTGATCGATCGGCTGTTCGCCTGGCTCCCGGCGAATCGACGCGAGCTGGTGCTCAAGGAACTCAAAGTGTTCGCGCGCGACACTACGCAGTGGAGTCAGCTGATTCTGCTGTTCGTCTTGCTGGTGGTGTATGTGGCGAACGTGCGCTACCTGCCGCTCTCTGGCGAAGGCATGACGGTATTGTTGCGACAGCTCGTGCCATTCCTGAATCTTGCGGTGGCGGGTTTTGTGCTCGCCTCAATTGCCGGACGCTTTGTGTTTCCGTCCATCAGTCTTGAAGGGCGTGCACTGTGGTTGCTGCGCTCGAGCCCGCTGGCCATGCGTGATTTATTGTGGGCCAAGTTCTGGGTGGGCGCTGTGCCGCTCTTCCTGCTTGCTATTGTGCTTGTGGTGGCCACCAATCTGTTGCTCGACGTGTCGCTGTTTGTGCACGCGGTGAGTACGGCGGCGATTGCGTGTCTGGTGTTCCCGCTCACCGCAATGGCGCTCTCGTACGGTGCGTTCTATCCGCAGTACGATTCAGAGAACGCGGCGCAGATTCCCACATCGTTTGGTGGGCTGCTGTTCATGCTATCGGCGATTGTGCTGATCGCGGCCGTGGCGTACGGAGCGGGACGTCCGGCATCACGCTGGGTCGTGGCCGATCATTTTGGCTGGGAGTTCGACAGCTGGCGGTTGCTGTTGCCGTTCGCGTTGGTGATTACGAGCTGTGTGGCGTTCACCGTGTTGCCGCTGCGCATGGCGCGGCGCAAGCTTGATGCGTTGGAGCGCGGGTAGTTTGGGGCGCGGGGAACTGCAACTGCTTGGAACACAGCTACTCTGCGATTCTGCGTTCATTCTTTATCGATCCCGCGAGCACTCAAGCGTTGGCTCAAACGAGAACAGGATGGAAACGTAGCGTGGCAGGACCTACGCCGCCGCGAGCGCTCCGCCGCAGCTGTCACAGAACCGCGCGCCCGGCAGTTTGACGGTGGCGCCACACGAACCGCACGCGCCAGGCAAATAGCTGCCGCATCCCGAGCAGTACACCGAATCACTCTCGGGACGCGGACCGCAGGTGCCACATTTCGGACGGCGCGCCTGCACCGCGCGCACTGCGGCTTCCACTGGATCCTCGTTGGCCGCTGCACCGTCCAGCGCCGCAGCACGCACATAACTCGCGTCGTCCTGCTCACGCAGCTCAAGCAAAGCCATTTTGGTGTACTTGACTTTGAGTTCTTCGTAGTCCTTGTCCGACAGTTTGCCCGTCGCGCGATCAAACTCAATCTCTCGCAGCGCGGCCACAGCCATGCCGTCTTCCTTCACCACGTTCGCAGCTTGCGCCTCACCCTTGGCTGCGGATCGCGACACCGCCGCCTCCGTCTCCTCGGCTGTATTCAGCAGCGGCAGCAACACGTATGACAGCGCGCCAAGGGCGAGCAGCGTACCGAGAATCAGCGGGAGTGAAGCGCTCTCAAACATGGGTCACGAGTCAGCGTGAGTCGTCGCGGAGCGCCGCGTTCAGGCGCGCCATTTCTTCATCGGTGGCCTGCACGCCAATCGAGCGCACGCCACTTGTGGTGGCCAGCGCTGCGGCGGCCACCGCGTTCTGCCGCCACGTGCGCAGCAGATAGGCAATCGCCAATCCACCAGTGCCAATGGCCACGAACGGAAAGAACCAGCCAACGAGATTGAAGCCTTCTTTTTTGGGCAACGCGAGAATGCGCTGGCCGTACACACCGGTCAGCTGCGACACGATTTCGTCACCCGAATATCCGCCTTCCACCATCCGCACCACATCGCGATGAATGGCCGGTGAGTTCGTGCACAACACGTCAGTGGTACGGCACGTGTACACATCGAGCGTACACGGACACGGGCATGCCAGCGTGCGCTCAAGCGCCTGGATCGCATCGTCATCGAGCTGCGCCGTCGCGTTGGGCTTGGGCGCGGGTCGAACGGGAATGTAAAAATCCCCGTTCATGTTCACCGTCGCTGCGTTTTGCGCGCGCAACAGCGCCGGCGCCGCCAACACCACCGGCGCGAGCGCTGCGGATCGCACAAAGAACGCGCGCCGAGTTACACCGATGCTCACGCGCCCGCTCCCACCAGCGCCCCATCATGCTGCGGCGCCAGTTCGGCCACATAACCGCGCTCGCGGCGTTCCGCTTGCGGCCACATCACGATCACACCACCGAACGCCATGATGAATCCGCCAATCCACACCCAGATGACGAGCGGGTTGAAGTTGAACGTGAGCACGGCCGTTTCCGCATCGCGCAGTCCCGAGAAGAACACGTACACATCCTGTCGCGCCATTTCCATGATCGCGACTTCAGTGGACGGCTCAAACGTTTCCGCCCGATTGCTGTCAAAATGCTGACGCTTTTCCGCCAGCATGCGACCCATTGGCTTGCCGTTGTACGTGGCCACCAGACTGATCGCCGTGACGCGACGATTCAATGTCTCGAATGAGTTCATGCCCTCACTCGTAAACGTCCACGTATCGCCCCACGGATCGGTCGCGGTGAACGTGTCGCCCGTTTTCAGATCCACTTCGGCGTAGTCTTTCTTGAAGTACGAGCCGGCGAACGCGGCAAACATCACCACCACGCCAAAGTGCACCACGTAGCCACCGTAACGCCGACGGTTGCGCACCACGAGTCGCACACTGGCCATGGCCAGGTTCTCCTGATACATGCGACGACGCGCACCGATGCCCTTCACAAACTCCATCGTGATCGTGGTGGCCACAAACGCGGCCAAGCCATAGAACACGAGGGCGTAGAAGTGTCGCATGCCCAGCGCCAGCAGCACGACCACCGCCGTGACACCCACAATGGACGGAGCGAGGAACTGACGCTTGAGATTGGCACTCGATGCACGACGCCACGCGATCAGCGGGCCAATGCCGGTGAGCGCGAGCAACAGCAGACCGAGTGGCGTGTTCACCGAGTTAAAGAACGGCGGCCCGACGGTGATTTTTTCGTCCTGCACCCATTCCGATAAAATCGGGAAAAGCGTGCCCCACAACGTGGTAAACGCGATACCAACGAGCACCAGGTTGTTATACAGGAACGCGGCCTCGCGGCTCACCATGCTCTCCAGCTCGGCCTTCGCTTCCATGTCCTTGAGTCGCGTGGACACGAGCACGGCGGTGAGAATCGTTGAGCCAATCAGGAACCACAGGAACCACGAGCCCACGCTCGACTGCGCGAAGGCATGCACGCTTTCAATCACGCCGCTGCGCGTAATGAACGTGCCCAGAATCGACAGCAGGAACGTGAGTACAACCAGCGTCACGTTCCACTTTTTCAGCATGCCGCGCTTTTCCTGAATCATGATGGAATGCAGGAACGCGGTACCACTCAACCAGGGCAGCAGCGATGAGTTTTCCACGGCATCCCAGGCCCAGTAGCCGGACCAGCCGAGTTCCACGTACGCCCACCACATGCCGAGCACGATGCCAATCGTGAGGAAGAACCAGGAGAGCAGTGACCAGCGACGCACCGCGGCCAACCATTCACCATCAAGCTGACGCGTGATCAGTGCACCGATCGCGAACGCAAACGGCACAGCGGTCGCGACATATCCGAAGTAGAGCATGGGCGGATGAATCGCCATGCCCGGATTCTGCAACTGCGGATTCATGCCACGGCCGTCGGCCGGCACCCAATCAAGACGCTCGAATGGATTGGCGCCGAATGCCGTCGTGAGCAGAAAGAATAACGTCACCAAGCCCATTGTCCCCGTGACCCACGGCATCATCGTGCGCAGTCGATGGCGATTAAAGAACACCGCCAGCGCGCCGTACATGGCAAGGATCAACGTCCAGAACAACATCGAGCCCGCCTGTCCCGCCCAGAAACTGGAGAACAGGTAGACCGACGGCAGATTTCTACTCGTATAGGACGACACGAACTTCAGCGAGAAGTCGTGCGTGAAGAGGGCGTACCACAGGCCGATCGATGCGACTGTGGTGAACGCGAACGTGGCGTACATGGCCCGTTCGCCACTGAAGACCAGGTCGGAGCGGCGCTGATATCCGCCAGCCCAGGAGACCGTGGTCGTCCAGGCCGCCATCAGAATGGCGACCCAGAGCGACAACTCGCCAACGAGAATCACATCAGGAGGGGTGAGCGCCGCGGCTCACGCAGCGGGCTTGGTGCCCGTGGGATAGCTCGGCGATTGTGGATACTTGTCCGGCTCGTTTTCGTAGCGGGACGCGCACTTGGCAATCAGGTCCGTCGCTTCGAAAACGCCGGCTTCGTTCAATCTTCCTTCCACGACCACCGTCACTTCGTCGGTGAACGTGTCGGGGATCAGGCCGCGGTAAGTCACTTTGTATGTGGTCGTGCTATCGGTCATGCTGAACGTCACACTTCGACCATCTGGATCGCGCACAACTGATCCTTTGACGACCGCCGCGCCAACCTTCACGCCCACCTTCGCGAACTTGGGACTGTCGGCAACTTTCGCGGACAGTTCCGTCGGCGTGAGAAAGTACTGCGCTGTTTCCTTGGTTGAACTGGCCATGAGAATGCCCGACGTTCCAAAAACGAGCAGTCCACCGATCAGAAACTTGCTGCGAGCTTTCACGAGATCCGCCCCGAGTTAGTGCGTTACCAGCCACAGGTAAAACCTTCACCCTGCGGCGTAGTTCCTTTGGCTGGTCCTTTCCTGAACATAGTGCCGTGCGCCTCGAACGTCACGGGTCGAGTGACCGATTTCGGCGCGAACGACTCGGCTGCCCCGTTACGATCGGTCCCGCGCCCACGAAAGCGTTGCCCGCACCGCCCGTCTCCAGCCGGCGTGTCCCGATTGCGCGGCCGCTGTCCCGTCACCGGGCACGAACCGGGTGAATCGGCGCGCATTAATGAACGCTTCGGCGTCCTTCCACACGCCGCCGGCGATCCCGGCGAGCCCGGCCGCGCCGAGCGCCGTGGTCTCGACAATGTCGGGACGCTCCACGGGCACGCCGAGTGCGTCCGCCTGAAACTGCATGAGCCAGTCGTTGCTGGTGGCGCCGCCGTCCACGCGCAGCCGGTCAAAAGGCACACGTCCCTTGGCGCGCATCAATGACAACACGTCGACCGTTCCAAAGGCCATCGCTTCCAGGGCGGCGCGCACCAGGTGCGCCGATGTGGTACCGCGGGTAAGCCCGGTGATTGTCCCGCGCGCGTGAGGTTCCCAGTCGGGCGCGCCGAGACCGGTCAGCGCTGGCACAAAGTAGACGCCGTCTGTGCTGGCCACGGAGCGCGCAATCGCCTCGGTTTCCGACGCGTTGGCAATGATACCGAGTCCGTCGCGTAACCACTGCACCGCCGCGCCCGCCACAAAAATGGAGGCCTCGAGCGCGAAGGTCGGGTTGCCGCTCGCATCACAGGCGATCGTAGTGAGCAAGCCGTCGCCCGGTTCGGGGCGAGTCTGGCCCGTATTGAGCAGCAGGAACGCGCCGGTGCCGTACGTGTTCTTGCCACCACCGGCGTGCCATCCGCCCTGTCCGAACAGTGCCGCCTGCTGATCACCAGCCACGCCCAGAATCGGCAGCTCGGCGCCGATTGACGCTTTTGTGGTGGTACCAAAAAATCCGCTTGAACGACGCACATCGGGCAACAACGACGCCGGCACACCAAACAGTTCGAGCAGCTCCGGACTCCAGGCGCGCTTCTCGATGTCGTACAACATGGTGCGCGACGCATTGGTTGGATCGGTCGCGTGTACCGACCCACCAGTCAGGTGCCAGATGAGAAACGAATCGATCGTTCCCGCGGCCAACTCTCCGCGTTGTGCACGTGCGGCGAGTTTCGGCTGACCAAGCAGCCACTCCAGCTTGGTGGCGCTGAAGTACGGATCGGTCACGAGGCCGGTGCGTTTCTGAATATCCGCCGCACTGGAGTCGAGCGCTCGACAACGATCGGCCGTGCGACGATCCTGCCATACAATCGCACGGTGCACCGGTTCACCCGTCGCGCGATCCCACAGCACAATTGTTTCGCGTTGATTCGTGATGCCTACCGCATTGGGCACAACACCGGCATTCGCAATCGCTTCGCGCGCCGCTTCAAAGGTGCGCGTTGCAATCTCCACCGCGTCGTGCTCTACCCATCCTGGCTGCGGATAGTGCTGCGTGATTTCACGGTAGGCACGCCCGACAATACGTCCATCGGCCGCCAGCACCAGACACGTGGAACCAGTTGTCCCCTGATCGATCGCCAACACATGCATCGCAGCGTCCTCAGTTGGTAAACGGCGGCGAGACAACGCCGCGCTCGGTGATGTAGTGCGTGATCAATTCGCGTGGGGTGACATCGAACGCCGGATTGTGCACGGGTACGTGTGCGGGCAACACTACGCGTTCACCCGCGAACGCCAACTCATCGCGATGACGATGTTCGATCTCAATATCGCGTCCGGTCGGCGTGTTCGCATCGAACGTGCTGTACGGCGCGCACACATGAAACGGGATGCCATGCGCGCGCGCCGCGAGTGCCAGTGGGTAGGTCCCCACCTTGTTCGCCACATCACCGTTTGCGGCAATACGATCCGCGCCAACGAAGACCGCCTGCACGGCGCCAGCGCGCAGCAATGACGCGGCGGCGCCATCGGGCTGCACGGTTACCGAAATGCCGGCCCGTTGCAGTTCCCAGCTGGTCAACCGTGCACCTTGCAGCAGCGGACGCGTTTCGTCGGCGAAAACATGAAACGAAACGCCACGCGCATGCGCCACATACATGGGCGCGAGCGCCGTTCCAATGCCGGCCGTCGCCAGCGCGCCGGCGTTGCAATGCGTGAGAACGCCGGACCCTTCCATGATGAACGGTGCGCCGGCCTCACCAATTGCCAGACACATGGCACGGTCCTCATCGAGAATGCGCGTAGCCTCGGCGCGAAGTCCGACCATAAGATCCTCGTCG
The DNA here is from genome assembly GCA_051859245.1 of Gemmatimonadaceae bacterium. Lineage (GTDB taxonomy): Bacteria > Gemmatimonadota > Gemmatimonadetes > Gemmatimonadales > Gemmatimonadaceae > JAABRT01. Next base: position 100,541 of record JBHYGA010000005.1, on the reverse strand, counting down.
GAGAGGCCGTCGGCCGCACGCAGCATGCGTTGCAGCGCCCATCGCAGATTGACCGCGGTGGGGCGCGATGCCTCAAGCGTGGCGGCAAGGTGCGGCAGCGAGCGTCGTGCGGCCAGCGGCGCACCAGGCGCGTGTTCCATCGCATGCTCCACGGCCACGACCAGCCCCATAGCCGCCGCCACACCAATCGCCGGCGCTCCGCGCACGGCGAGCGTGCGAATCGCCTCCACCGTGGCGTTCACGTCGCGCGTTTCCAGATACTGCTCAACACCAGGCAACAAGCGCTGGTCAAGCAGCCGCAGCGCGCGACCATCGGCCGACCAGCTCACCGTGTCGAACGGCGGATTCAATGAATGAGCACTCTGTGACATGCGGTATCTTACTCGCCGTTGCGCGTCGCGGCGCGTTGCACCACGTCGTGCCTGGCTCCGGGAGCACGTCGGCCGCACGTTGGGCCCTGCCGCTAGATTTCCGGATTCACCTAACCTCGCCCACATGTCCTACATCAATCTCACTTTCGACGTTGCTGACCGGATTGCCACGATCACCGTGAACCGGCCCGACAAACTGAACGCACTCAACGACGCGACCATCGCGGAACTGGGTGTGGCGATTGACGAAGCCAACACACGCGCCGATGTCGGTGTGGTGTTGTTGACGGGCGCTGGACGCGCGTTCGTCGCGGGTGCTGACATCTCGGAGCTCGCGAGTCAGAGCCCGCTCGAGGCGCAACAGCGCGCGCGTGCCGGACAGCGCGTGTTCCGCCGCTTCGAAACGAGCGCCAAGCCAACGATCGCCGTCGTCAACGGATTTGCGTTGGGCGGTGGCTGTGAACTGGCCATGTCCTGTCACGTTCGCATCGCGAGCGACAAGGCAAAGTTTGGACAGCCGGAAGTAAAGCTCGGCATCGTGCCAGGATTTGCCGGTACACAGCGCTTGCCACGATTGATCGGTCGCGGCGCGGCCCTCAAGCTGTTGCTCACGGGTGACATGATTGATGCCACCGAAGCGCATCGACTGGGGCTGGCCGACGAGTTGGTGCCCGCGTCCGACTTGATGGAACGCGCCAAAGCCCTCGCGAACGCGATGCTCGCGAACGCACCGCTGGCGATTGCCGGCTGCATTGATGCGGTGAATCGCGGACTCGATAGCACACTCGAAGAAGGCGCACTCGCCGAGAGCGATTTGTTTGGAGTGATGTCGGCTACGCAGGATGTGAAGGAAGGCATGCAAGCGTTTCTGGAGAAGCGCACCGCAACGTTTACTGGCCGCTGAGTTGTTGCGCCGCACGCATGCTTGAACACCTCACCATTCGCGATTTTCGTAATCTCGCCGCACTTGATCTCGACGTAGATCCGGCGGGGCTCGCCGTGGTGGGTGATAATGGGCACGGTAAAACAAACCTGCTCGAAGCCATTGCGTATTTGCGGTTGCTGCGCTCGTGGCGTGGCGCGCGCGACGCCGACGTGGTGCGATTTGGGACCGCTGGATTTCACGTGCGTGCAACACTCGGCGCGCCAGCACGCGTGCACGCCGCAAGTGTCGGATTTGAACGCACGAGCAAACGCAAACGCGCCACACTCGACGGGGTCGAGCAATCGCGATTGTCCGACGCCCTCGGCGCACTGCCGAGCGTGTGTTTTTCGCCCAGCGATGTGAGTCTCGTGTCGGGCGGGCCTGGTGAACGTCGACGTTTTCTTGACGTGGCGCTGGCGCTCACATCGCGCGCGTATCTGAACAGTTTGCAACAGTATCGCGCCGCGCTGCTGCGGCGAAACGCCACGCTGCGTGAGTTGCAGCGACACGGGCGCACAACCGCCAGCGCTGCGGCGAATGCGGCGGTGTGGGAGCCGGCCATGTGCGAACATGGCGCGGTACTGATCAGCGCACGGCGTGCGTGGGCCGATCAGCACGCGCGTGAATACGCCGAGCTATGCGCCGCGATTGGTGAATCGCTGCCCTGCACACTGCGGTACGTCAGCGGCGTGGCCGAGTGCAGCGACGATGAGTTGCCGGCCATGATTGCCTCGCACTTTGAGGCACAGCGCGCACAGGAGTTACGACGCGGCGTCACAATGGTTGGACCGCATCGTGATGAACTGCAACTGCAGCTTGGTGGTCGCGACTTGCGCACGTTTGGGTCCGCGGGACAGCAGCGCACGGCCGCGATTGCCTTACGCATGCGTGAATCGGCCACGGTGCACGCGGTGCTGGGCGCGCCGCCGTTGCTGTTGCTGGATGATCCATTCGCGGAGTTGGATGCGAAGCGAGCGGCGGCGATTTTGTCGTTGCTGGCGGTGACTGGGGTGGGGCAAGTGGTGATTGTGGTGCCGCGGGCAGAGGATATACCGGCGGCGTTTACGGCGTTGCCTCGGAAGGGGATGCGGGCGGGGGTATTGGAGTGATGGTGCGGATGGTGGAGACCGATTGGGAGAGTTGGGTGTCTCTGTGCGGGCTTTCGAAACGGGGAGGCCGAATGGCCGAATGGCCATGGGCTCCCGCACGGGGGCCAAATGACCGAATCGGGAACTGCAAAAGCAACACCGTCGCCAGTCGCGGCGTGCTGTCTGATTCGGTCATTCGGCCCAGTTGCGGGAGCCCATGGCCATTCGGCCTTTCGGCCTCGCATTTTCGAAAGGCCGCACCCATCGCCAACCTCAGCCAGATACGCCACCCGCACCAGCAGGTCGCGCCATGACCTCCCCCCGCAAGCCCGCGAAACTCAGCGATATCCTCGCATCGGTGATCGACCGCGCGGGCCTGACCGACCGCATGGCCCAGGCGCGCGTGATCCCCGAGTGGCCGGCGCTCGTCGGCCCGCAGATCGCCGCGGTGACTGAACCGGTGGCCCTGCAGCGCGATGGCACCTTGGTGATTTCCGTGCGCTCAAACGGCTGGATGACGGAGCTGTCGCTCATGGAGCCAGAGCTTCTGAAAGCGCTGAACGCCGACGGTTCGCGTCCACCGATCGCGCGGCTGCGACTGGTGCTACAACGCTGATCCGTCAAGGGCCAAAACTCGAATCGTAAGTGGTTGATTGGCAATCACTTACGAGAGCCGTACAAAGTTGCGTCCAGCCCTGTTTCCGGTTATTTTTCGGGGTTACCAGTAACTCTGGCGCGACCCTTGTTCCGGCGCAGTTTGTGCCGTTCGGCGCGCTTGTCATCCCCGCCTCACCATCGACATGGCCAACGAGCACGAAGAGCCGCAGAACGGCTACGGCGCCGGTAGCATTCAAGTCCTCAAAGGACTTGAAGCTGTCCGCATGCGCCCGGGCATGTATATCGGATCCACCTCGGCGCGCGGTTTGCATCACCTCGTGTACGAGGTGGTCGACAACTCCATCGACGAAGCACTCGCCGGTCACGCCACGCGTGTCACCGTCATCATTCATCCGGATGATTCCATCACGGTAGAAGACGACGGACGCGGCATTCCGGTTGACATTCACCCGGTCGAGAAGCTGCCCGGACTCGAACTCGCGATGACCGTGCTGCACGCCGGCGGCAAGTTCGACAAGAACACGTACAAGGTGTCTGGTGGCTTGCACGGTGTTGGTGTGTCCGTGGTGAATGCGTTGTCAAAGCAGCTCAAGGTGTGGGTGAAGCGCGATGGCAAAGAGCATTACATGGACTTTGCCATTGGCATTACCACGACCAAGCTCAAAGTCACGCGTGACGTTGGTCCGAAAGAGCGCGGCACGAAGGTGTGGTTCAAGCCCGACGAAACCATCTTCACCGAAACGCAGCGCTACGACTGGGCCACGCTTGCCTCACGCCTGCGTGAGCTCGCGTTTCTGAACAAAGGCATCTCCATCACGCTCACCGATGAGCGCGAAGGCGAACAGAAAACCGAAACGTTCCATGCGCAGGGTGGCATCCGCGAGTTCGTGGCGTATCTCAACGCCAATCGCAAGCCATTGCATCCGGACGTGATCGCCATCGAAACCGAGCGCGATGACATCGCGATCGACCTCGCGCTGCAGTACAACGACGGCTATTCGGAGTCGGTGTTCTCCTTCGTGAACAACATCAATACGCACGAAGGCGGTACGCACCTCACCGGATTCAAGAGTGCGCTCACGTCGGTGATCAACAAGTACATCGAGAAATCCACCGCGCTGAACAAAAAGGACAAGGACATCCGTCTCAGCGGCGACGATGTGCGTGAAGGCATTGTGGCGGTGTTGTCGGTGAAGGTGCGCGAGCCGCAGTTCGAAGGGCAGACCAAAACCAAGCTCGGCAACTCCGAAGTGGAAGGAGCGGTGCGCAGCGTGGTGAATGACCTGCTCAATACGTACCTCGAAGAACATCCCAAAACGGCCAACATCATCATTGAGAAGGCCGTGTCGGCAGCGCGTGCACGTGAAGCGGCGCGCAAAGCCCGCGATCTCACGCGCAAAAAGTCGGCGCTTGATGTTGGCAACCTGCCGGGCAAGCTCGCAGACTGCTCCCTCAGCGATCCGTCGCTCTGCGAGATCTATCTCGTTGAGGGTGACTCGGCCGGTGGTTCCGCGAAGCAGGGTCGCAAGCGAGACTTCCAGGCGATTCTTCCGCTGCGTGGCAAAATCATCAACGTGGAAAAAGCGCGCATCGACAAAGTGTTGAGCAACGAAGAAATTCGTACGATCATCACGGCACTCGGTACCGGCATTCGCGAAGAGTTCGACATTCTGAAGGCGCGGTACCACAAGGTCATCATCATGACTGACGCCGACGTGGACGGTGCACACATTCGCACGTTGCTGCTCACGTTCTTCTTCCGTCAGATGCCGGAGCTGATCGAAGCGGGCTACATGTACATCGCGCAGCCGCCTCTCTACCGAGTGGCCAAGGGCAAGGAAGAGTACTACGCCTACACGGAGAAAGAGCGCGACATGATTTCGGAGCGCTTTGGTGACGGCAAAACCAATCTCAACGTGCAGCGCTACAAGGGTCTCGGTGAAATGAATCCGGAGCAGCTCTGGAAAACGACCATGGACCCGGAAACGCGCAGCATGTGGCGCGTGACCATGGAAGACGCGGTGCTCGCGGATCAGACGTTCCAGATGCTGATGGGCGACGAAGTAGAACCGCGTCGTCTGTTCATTGAATCGAACGCGCGGTTCGTGTCGAATCTCGACGTGTAGTTTGCGCGTTTGCGTAGGCGCGACGGGCCCGATTCTTCGCGAGTCGGGCCCGTTTGCGTTTGGCTGCGGGGCTCGCCCCTGTGCTTTTGGTGCGGGGGTCGCCCCACCCCCTGCGTTTGCGCGGCTCAACGGCTTCGCCGACAGCCGCGAAAACGCACGGGGTGGGGCTCCTGCGACCATCGGCAGGCGGGGGCGAGACGCGGCGCCACAACGACGGTGGCGCGAGTGGCGCGAGTGGCTGTCGGCGAAGCCGTTGAGCCGCGAACGGGTGTGGGCGTGTCGCGCCCCCGGCGCGATCTCCAACGCACACCCCAACGCGCTCCCCAACGCGCACCCCAACCCGCACCCCAAACGCTTGCCCGAGCACGGCGCCGAACAGACATTCCGCGCAGGCGCCGTAGGCCAGCGGCGCGACATCACCTCTGACTCCCCGAATTATGTCGGCTTCGCCGAAATTTTTTGAGCAGGTCAATCGATATGTCGACAAGGCTGCCACACTGCTGAATCTGCCCGACGGATTGTTGCAGCAGATCAAGGCGTGCAACGCAGTCTATCACGTCAGCTTTCCGCTGCGGCGTGATGATGGCACCATCGAAGTAGTTCATGGCTGGCGCGCGCATCATTCGCAGCATCGGTTACCGGTCAAGGGCGGTATTCGACTGTCGGTGCACGCCAACGAAGATGAAGTGACCGCGCTTGCGGCGCTCATGACCTACAAGTGCGCGCTCGTGGACATTCCGTTTGGTGGCGCCAAAGGTGCGATCCGGGTGGACAAGAGCAAGTATTCCGACGGCGAGTTGGAGCGCATCATTCGTCGCTACACGTTTGAGCTCGTGCAGCGGAACTGCATTGGTCCCGGCGTTGATGTGCCGGGTCCGGACATGGGCGTCGGTCCGCGCGAAGTGGCGTGGATTGCTGACACGTACATCGCCATGAAAGCCGGCGCTGAAGTGTCGGCCGCAGGATGCATTACGGGAAAGCCACTCGCCCTTGGCGGCGTACGCGGACGTCTTGAAGCGACAGGGCGAGGCGTGTATTTCGGACTGCGCGAAGCCGTTGCGCAAGCCGACGACATGCAGCGTCTGGGGATGACAACCGGCCTCGATGGAAAGACCGTCGTCGTACAAGGCCTCGGAAATGTTGGCTACTTCTCGGCCAAGTATCTCAGTGAAGATGGCGCGCGCATTGTTGGCATTGTGGAGCGCGAAGGCGCGATCTACAACGCAGCGGGCATTGATGTTGAACACGCGTATACACATCGCGCCAATGGCGGATCGCTGCTTGACCTCGACGCCGAAATCAAACTCACCGGTACAGATGGACTCGCCGGCCTGGAGTGGCCGTGCGACATTCTGTTGCCCGCCGCGATTGAAAATGTGCTGCACGCCGACAACGCACCGCGAGTACAGGCGCGCATGGTTGCCGAGGGCGCAAACGGTCCAACCACCGCAGACGGAGGCCGCATTCTCAACGAGCGTGGCATTGTGCAGTTGCCCGACCTGTATCTGAACTCGGGCGGTGTGACCGTTTCGTACTTTGAGTGGCTCAAGAATCTGTCGCACGTGCGATTTGGTCGCATGGAGCAACGATTCGAGGCGTCGTCGAACGCACGACTGCTGCGTGCCGTAGAAGAACTCACCGGTTCAAAATTCAACCAGCGCGTGTTCGATCAGGTCGCGGTGGGCGCGTCGGAACTCGACATTGTGAACTCCGGGCTCGAAGACACCATGGTGTCGGGCTTTCACCAGATGCGTGACCTGGCACGCGCCAAGAATGCCGACTTCCGAAGCGCGGCCCTGGCCACGGCCGTGCAGAAGGTGGCGAACGCCTACAACGAGCGCGGCATTTTCCCGTAAACACAGGAACACCTCCCCACGGGTGGTTTCTTATCTTACTGCACGTCCAATCGCCTTTCCTTTCTTCGCTCTCGCCATGGGCCGTTCCATGTCCCCTTCGGTTTTCAAGTCGCTCGCTGCCGGACTGGTGCTCAGCGCCTGCGCCGCACAACCAGCGCCCGCGCAGCTGCCAGCCACTCAGCAGGCCGGCAACGTCTCCTTCAAAGTGGTCAGCGTGGTGGACGAACTCGCGTTCCCACTTTCGATCGCGTTCCTCCCCGATGGCGAAATGCTGGTGGCGGAAAAAGCCGGCACATTGCGTCGCGTGAAGAATGGGGTGCTCAACCCCACGCCAATCAGCGGTGTGCCGGCCGTGCACAGCCGTGGTCAGGGCGGTTTGCACGAGGTCACACCGCATCCGCAGTTTGCCACCAACAAGCTGATCTACATTGCCTACGCCAAAATGATGGACGGCGGGAAAGCGACCACCGTCCTCGCGCGTGGACGTCTTGAAGGCAACGCATTGGTTGACGTGAAGGAAATTTTTGTTGCGCAGACCAACAGCTCAGCGGGCCAGCATTTTGGTGGACGCATCGCGTTTGATCGCAACGGATTCCTCTATCTCTCGGTTGGTGATCGTGGTGCGCCGCCGAGCGGAGATCTTGAGGCGCATCCCGCGCAGAACCCGGGCAATCATCAGGGCACGATCAACCGGTTGCATGACGACGGACGCGTGCCAGCCGACAATCCGTTTGTTGGTCAGGCAGGAAAACTTCCGGAGATCTGGTCGTACGGACATCGCAATCCGCAGGGACTCATCGTGCATCCAACCACCGGCGCACTGTTCGACGTGGAACACGGTCCGCGCGGCGGCGATGAACTGAATCTTGTGCAGAAGGGCAAGAACTACGGCTGGCCCGTGATCACGTACGGCATCAACTACAGCGGCACGCCAATCACCGAAGAGCGTTCGCGTCCGGGCATGGAACAGCCGGTGAAATACTGGGTGCCGTCCATCGCGACATCAGGGCTGATGGTGTACACCGGCGACAAGTTTCCGTCGTGGAAAGGCAGCATCTTCGTGGGTGGGCTCGCCGGTCAGCAGCTCGCACGCGTCACGCTCGACGGCAACACGTTCAAGAGCGAAGAAACGTTGCTCAAGGATGTTGTTGGTCGCATTCGCGATGTACGTCAGGGACCCGATGGCTTTATCTATCTTGCCATCGACAAGAACGGTGGCCCTGGTTCAATCGTGCGTCTCGAACCCGTGGCGAAGTAACCGTCTCTCGGAAAGAAAAAACGGGCGGTCTCCAAAATGGAGACCGCCCGTTTTTGTTTCTTCGCCGTGCAAAACTTACGGCAAGCGATGCGCGCCCTTTGCTTCGCGCGACAGCTGCAGCGAGAAGTTGATGGCCACCGTGATCAGCGCGCCAAAGATGCACGTGAACGCCGTGTAGCAGATCGTGGCCATGATCGGCTCCATACCGCCCGTTGCATTGGGAATGGAGATGGAGATGAGCAACGCGTAAAGGCCGAAGAGCGGCAACGCGGCGCCGCCAATAACCAGGCTGAGCAAACGGAGGACGGAAGGCGACATGGCAGACGATCCGAAGAAAAAGGCAACGGGCGCGGCGGCCCGTTCAACGATGACACCAGTTTACACCGCTGCAGGCGAAGACGGGAGCCCAGTCTGTTGGTTCCCAGGGCGTAATCGCGCGGCTCACCCCTCGCTGTACAACTCCACCCCCGCTTCGGTCACCCGATGCGAAATCAGTGGAAGCGGCGGCTCACCCTCGTTCGCAATCACAATGGCCTCACCAAGCGCCCTTAGGCCCGCCGCCGTGCCAGCCTCGTCGCGCGCATAGATCGTGGCGAGTGGTTCGCCCGCGCGAACCACGTCGCCCGGTCGCGCCGTAATCACGAAGCCCACGGCGGGGTCGACCACGTCTTCCACCCGCGTGCGTCCGCCGCCGAGCGCAATGATCCCGTGACCCACGGCGCGCGGGTCGATTCGTGCCACCACGCCGCTTCTGGGCGCCGTGAACAGCTCGCATTCAGGCGCTTCCGGAAGTAAGCCGGGATCCTCGATCACCGCCGGGTCACCGCCCTGGGCTTCGATGATGCGCTGAAAGCACGCCAGCGCTTTGCCGCTCGAAATGGCCACTTCCATCCGGCGCCGCGCGTCATCGCGGTCACGCACTACACCAGCGAGCAACAGCATTTCGGCGCCGAGCGCATACGTCACGCGCATCAGGTCGGGCGGCCCTTCGCCGCGCAGCGCCATGATGCACTCCTCAACCTCCAGCGCGTTGCCGCACGCGCGGCCGAGCGGTCGATCCATGGCGGTGAGCAAGGCGATCACTGGACACCCGTGATCCGTGCCAAGATCAATCATGGTGCGCGCCAACTCGAGGCCGCGTTCCACCTCCGGCAGGAATGCGCCGGAGCCGACTTTGACATCCAACACCAGGCCGGTCAGCCCTTCGGCGAGCTTTTTACTCATGATGCTCGCCGCAATGAGAGGAATCGATTCCACGGTGGCAGTTGCATCACGCAGCGCGTACAAACGCCGATCAGCCGGTGCAATGTCGCCGGTCTGTCCGATCAGTGCGCATCCAATTGCTTCGAGTTGCCGAACTGTTTCGGGAAGCGTCAACGCGGTACGGAAACCGGGGATCGACTCGAGTTTGTCGAGGGTACCACCCGTGTGACCGAGTCCGCGACCTGACATCATGGGCACGGTCACACCGAGCGAGGCCACAAGCGGGGCGAGAATGAGCGAAACTTTGTCGCCCACACCGCCTGTTGAGTGTTTGTCGATGCGCGGTTGTTTCAGGTGCGACAAATCCAGTGTCGCACCAGAATGCAACATCGCGTCAGTCAGCGCTCCGGTTTCGTCTCGATCGAGTCCACGAAAGTAGATCGCCATGCTGAGCGCCGCCATCTGGTAATCGGGTATGTCGCCCGCGGCGTACGCATTCATGAGTCGGCGCCATTCACTCGCGCTGATTCGACCACCATCTCGCTTTCGTTCAATCAGAGGTCGGGCCAACATGAGAGTCGGTGTGAGAGCGAGACAGTGGCTGACAGCAATCGCTGTAAGTGTGATGACGGTAACCAGTGCGCAGGCGCAGCGTTCGGTAGCTGACGAACTCGCGGCCGGCGAACGGGAAATCGTTGCGCGCAAGCCGGCCGTGGCGCTGACGCACTTTGAAGCGGCACTTGCACTGGCGCCCAATAACTATCACGCGTTGTGGCGTACGTCGAGCACCTTGATCGACATCTCCGAGTTCGACACGGATGCCAAGCGTCGCAAAGCCGCGTTTCAGCGAGCCGGTGCACTGGCGCGCCAGGCGATCGCCGTGAATCCGAATGACGCTGCCGGCCACTTTCATCTGGCGCGTGCGCTGGGGCGCGAGGCGCTCTCCGTGAGTGCACGGGAACGCACGAAATACGCGCTCGACGTGCGAGAGTCCGCGCTGCGTGCGATTGCGATTGACTCGCTCCATGCGGGCGCGCTCCATGTAATGGGGCGTTGGCACGCCGAGGTGATGCGATTGAATGGCGTGACGCGCATGATCGCGAAGACGTTCATGGGCGGAAAAGTGTTCGGCGAAGCGAGCTGGCGCGAGGCCGTTCGGTTGCTGGAGCGCGCGGCGGCCGCAGAACCCAATCGCACCGTGCACCAGCTCGCACTCGCGCAGGTGTATCGCGACTCGGGTGACCGTGTCAAAGCGCGCGCGTCGTTTGAGGCAGCGATCAAAGCGCCGCTCTTTGATGCCAATGACGAAGCCTACAAGCGAGAGGCGAGGAAGGACCTCGCGGAGCTGCGATAGGCGCTAGCCAATGCGACAAAAAAACGGGACGCGCCGCGAGGCACGTCCCGTTTGTCGATCGGCGGCCACTGACCGCCGATCGCTGACCAGCGCGTTAGACGCGCAGGCGTGAACGACCGTTCTCTACCGCGTCTTCACCCATGGCGCGAAGTCGCGCGGCCTGAACCCGGGCGCGCTTCATGCCCAGGCGAGCAGCCCGGCGAGCGGCACGCTCGGCGTCGGTCCACTTGTCTTCGACCAGCTCATGCCCTTCCCGGTACGCCTTGCGCGCCCTCTTGGCCAGCGCGCGGCGGGTCTCTTCTCCTGAAGCCGGCGCGAGCAGCAGTGCGGACGCTGCGCCGATCACTGCGCCAACGAGCAAGCCGATGCCGAGGATTTGCAGCTTTTCAGATTCGTGATGACGATCACGACGGAAAGATTCGAGCATGGGAGAGTCTCCTTGAGAAGCACCAGCGTTTAGAATCATGCGGAACGGCGCCGATCCGGCACGAGGCAATGGGACAAGCGACCGAATGATCACCCGCCGATTTCTGATTATACCCGTCTCCCGGCACGAAGTGCCATAGCCCGCGTCACATCCCGTGAGCAAGCTCATCCATTCAGCGTCCGATCCGGCTGGTGACCCTGCGTCCTCGGGGATCGCCGAGCGCGCGGCGGCATTGCGCGACGAACTCACGCGCGCGTCGTACGAATACTATGTACTCGATCGACCCAGCCTGTCAGATGTTGACTACGACCGGCGGTTTCGTGAGCTGCAAGCGTTGGAAGAGGCGCACCCCGAGCTTCGCACGCCGGATTCACCAACAGTGCGTGTGGGCGCACCCGTGCAAAGCGCCTTCGGCCGACACAAACATCTCGTGCCGATGCTCTCGCTGGGCAACACGTTTTCGGCTGACGAACTGGTGGAGTGGGAAGCCAAACTCGTGCGCATGGCCGGTCGTGATGTGACCGACAGTGGTTACACGGTGGAGCTCAAAATTGACGGCGCGGCCATTGCGCTCACATATGAGCGCGGTGTGCTTGTCACCGGTGCCACACGCGGTGACGGCACCACCGGTGAAGATGTGACGGCCAACATTCGGACCGTGCGCGGAATTCCGCTGCGACTGAACGGCGACGCGCCGGACCGCATAGAAGTACGCGGCGAACTGTATTTGCCGTTCGACGGATTTGAACGCATGAACGCGGCGCGCGTGAAGAGCGGCGAACCTGTGTTCGCCAATCCGCGTAACGCAGCGGCGGGTTCGTTGCGTCAGCTTGATCCGTCGATCACCGCATCACGACCGCTGCGTTTCTTTGGCTACACGGCAGTGTTGCCCGATGGTGGTACGCCCGCAGAATCGCAGTGGGAGTTGCTCGAGCAACTCGCGGCGTGGGGCATTCCTGTGGCGCCGCATCGCAAGCGGTGCGCAACCGTGGCCGAAGTGAATGAGTGGGCGCATCACGTAGAGCACGTTGTGCGCGCCGAACTGAACTTCGCAATTGATGGCGGCGTGATCAAAGTGGATCGCGTGTCGGTGCAACAGGATCTCGGGATTATTGGTGCGCGTGAACCGCGCTGGATGATTGCGCGAAAGTTCGCGGCCGACATTGCTGAAACACGTCTCAACGATATCAAAGTGAACACCGGTCGCACCGGTGTGCTCACGCCGTACGCCGTACTGGAGCCGGTGCTGGTTGGTGGAACAACCGTCACGTTTGCCACACTGCACAACGCCGATCTGATTGCGAGCAAGGATCTGCGCGTTGGCGACACGGTGCAGATCAAGCGCGCGGGCGATGTCATTCCGCAGGTGATCGGTCCGGTGCCTGACAAGCGCGACGGTTCACAACAACCGTGGCACGCGCCGACGCACTGTCCTTCGTGCAGCACGCCCGTCGCGCGTGAAGAAGATGGTGTGGGCTTGTATTGTCCGAACATCGCCTGCTCGGGCCGTCAGCTGGAAGGGCTCGTGCATTTTGCCGCGCGCGATTGCATGGACATTGATGGCTTGTCGTATCAGCGCATCAAACAGCTGCTTGATGCAGAACTCGTGCATGACGCGGCCGATTTGTACGAGCTCACCGTTGATCAGGTCGTGCAGCTTGAACGGTTCGCCGACAAGAGTGCCGAAAATCTCATTGCGGCCATTGCGGCATCACGTGCGCAGCCGTTGTCGCGTTTATTGTTCGCGCTCGGCATACGTCACGTTGGCGCGCAGGCGGCGCAGTTGCTCGCGCGTCGATTCGGCACACTCGAAGCGATCGCCAACGCAAGCGTTGAAGAGATTGAAGCCGTGCGCGGCATTGGTGATGTGATTGCCAGGTCGGTGCGGGCGTTCTTCGATAACGCCACCAGCGCGCAGCTGATTGAACGGTTGCGCACACTCGGTCTTCGCTTTGACGAACCCGAGGCGCAGCAGACGAGCGGCACGCTCAACGGCGCAGTGGTGGTGATCACGGGCACGCTGCCCACGCTATCGCGGACGGAGGCTACGGCGATTGTGGAACGGGCCGGTGGCCGCGTGACGAGCTCCGTATCAAAGAAGACCACGTTTCTGGTGGCCGGTGAGGAAGCGGGCAGCAAGCTCGACAAGGCGCGCGAGCTGGGTGTGGACGTGATCGATGAAGAAGAGCTGCTGCGGCGGGTGGGCAGCTAGATTGGGCTGGCGTTACGTTGCTGGCATGGACTGTTATACCACACCTCACCCGCGGCTCGCCCGAAGTGACGGCGCCGCGCGGCGCGCGTCCCCTATCGTACGCCTCGTGCGCGAGGCCCACTTCTGTCAGCCAGCGTGAAGCTCCGGTCATGACCAGCACGATTCCAACTCTGACGCCCCGCTCCGTTTCCGTGCCCGCCAGCTTCTTTGGCGCGTTGCGCGCCTCGGCGGCGCATAACGCTGACCCGGTCGCGGCCTTGCGTGACGCGGGGTACGCCGCCGGTGTGTCACTTTACGATTCGTTCGAGCAGTGGCTTGCTGATCGTGGTGAATCGTCTGCGGAACTGTTGGCCGATGATCACTTCGGCGTGCTGATGGCGGAGTTCCTCACGGAAGCCGGCTGGGGCGGCCTGCGCGTTGAGCAGCTCAGCAGCGCGGTGGTCGCGCTCGACGCGGCGGACTGGGCCGAAGTGCAGCCCGATGGTGCCGCCAACGGAACGTCGTGCCACGCCGGCACGGGGTTGCTGGCCGGATTCTTTGGCCGTGTCGCCGAGGCGCCGCTGGCCGTGCTCGAAGTGGAATGCCGTTCGCAGGGCGACGCTCGCTGCCGCTTTCTGGTCGGCAGTGTGGACGTGCTGCAGTACGTGTACGAAGCCATGGAACGCGGCGTGCCGTACGACCGGGCCGCCAACAGCGCCGCGACGGGCTGATCGGCGTTCGCGCGGCCTGACACGGCCGCGCGCTTATTCGGGCAGCAGACCGGCGTACTTGGGATTCGGCACGAGGTCCCGGTCCACCAGAATCTCGCGGTCCCAGGGCAGCACAATCGCGCTCTCGGTGGCCAGCCCGTGATAGTCGGGCTCATAGCTGCCCGTTTTGAAGCCCACGGCGGTCCGCACTTCTTTTGCGCCCGCGTTGACGAGTGCCCCCACGGCCAGCCGCAATGTGTCGCCTGAGCCGCAGGTCTCATCCACGATGAGTGCGCGCTTGCCGCGGACTTCCGGCGGCGCGGCGCCAAACACGGCCGGTGTATCGCGAACGCGCTCGGCGCTGAAACGGCGGCTCACGAGAATCGAGTAAAACGGCCGATCGAGGATCGCGGCAATCGCGGCGCCGGGTACCACTCCCGCCGTCGCGATGCCCACCACGATTTCGGGTTCGTACGTGCGTGCCACTTTGAGCGCCAACGCGCGCGAGAGTTCACCGAAGAGCGGCCAGTCCACAATCAGCACCCCACGTGAAGGATCGGGGCGATAGCCGGCCAGCGTCATGTGCATCTCCGAGAGCGGGAACGATCAGGCGCGGGAGCGCGCATTGCTGGAGGGAGTGTACACGTCCCGCGCTCAGCTGGCCAGTGAATACATGGTGAAGACGCGGTGAAGATGCGGCTTCGTGATATATCACACCTGAATGGTGGCCTGCATGCGCTCGACGGCGCTTGTAGCAACCAGAGTCGCTGCGTAACTTTTGCCATCCGCGCCAATCTGGCTTCTGTTCCTTCTTTCTCCGACCCCGCGCGAGCGCATGTCCTGGTGGCAACGCCTCACCGGCGGCTCTTCGGAGCGCGACGGTTCTCCACGCGCTACAGACTATCTCGCTGAGGCGATCGACCTCGAAGCGCGAGGCGATTACGCCAACGCGCTCACGTCGTATCGACTCGCGCTTCGTCAGCGTCCCGATGATCCGAAAGTGCTGCAGAACATTGCGATTGCATTTTCGAAAACGTCGCAGCCGGAAGAAGCGATTCGAGCGTATCGACGCGCGCTTGAGCTGGAACCCGCTTTGTCCGGTGCGCACTACGGATTGGCGTTCCTGTTGCTCAAGCGCGCGGACACGGCGGGTTGCGCGGCGCATCTTGAAGCGTTCCTGCGCACCACGCGGCGCGACGGTGACGCTGCACGTTTTGTGGCGCACGCGGAACGCACCCTGGCATCACTCAGTGGCGCGGCCCCGATGCCGGATGACACGCACACCAACGGTGCCGATGACGAACAGAGCGAATGGAGTGATCCGTCGGTGAACGGACACGCCGACCGGTCGCGCGGTGGTTACAACTCGGGACCGGCTGAGCCGGGACCGGGACGCTAGCGTGGGACGCGTTCTCTCTGTTGTCAGTCAGAAAGGTGGCGTCGGAAAGACAACCACAGCGGTAAATCTTGCGGCGGCGTTTGCGCGTCGTGGACTCAAGACGCTGCTTGTCGACACCGATCCGCAGGGTGCAGTGCGCTACGGTGTGGGTTTGCGTCGCGGTCATCCCACGGTTGGTTTCGACGATTACCTGCGCGGTGAGCGTTCGTTGCGCGAAGTGATCCTGCCCACTGCATTGCCGTGGCTGCGTGTGATTCTGGCCGGATCGGTGAGTGATCAGGCGGACCATAGTGAGTTTCAAACGCGCATTGGCGGTACGCGTGTGTTGGCCGACTTGCTCGACACCGCGCGCGAACGCTGTCACGTGGTGGTAGTGGATACCCCGCCGGGACTCGGAGCGATTACGCGACGAGTATTGGCGGCCAGTCAGCATGTGATCGTGCCGCTGCAGTGCGAGCCGCTGGCGTTGCAAACCACACCGCAAATTTTGCGTGCGATTCAGGATGTGGTGGGCGAAAACGACGAACTGGTGCTCGAAGGTTTGTTGCTCACCATGTTTGAGCCAGGCAGCGCCGCGACCGAGCGCGTGGTGCATTACGTGCGCGAGCATTTGCCGGCGCATCTGGTGTTTCCTACGCGCATTCCTCGTACGCCCGCCACGGCGGATGCATTCGCGGCCGGACAACCCGTCGTGCTGCGCACGCCGTCAGACCCGGCCAGTCAGGCGTACGTCAACCTCGCCACGATTCTCGCTGAACGGCTCGTTTAATGGGGCGTTGGGTATCTGTTGGCATGTCTCAACTCTCGTCGAAATTGTCGTCACGTGTGTTCGTGCTCGGCGCGGTGAGTTCGCTCGTCATCGCGGCCGCCTGTGCAGATATTGTCACGGATCCGCTGGTGCCCGTTTCCATCGAAGCGGAACCGCAGGCGTTCCCGTCCATCGCGATTGGTGATTCGTTGCGCGATACCCTTGGCGTGGCGCAGCCAATACGCGTCACGCTTCGCAACATTCAGGGCGATGTCATTCAAGACGCGCCGATTCGCTATCTGTACGTGCAAGCGCAGCGCGACACCGCGCTCGAAGTAGACTCCACCACCGGCATGGTTCGCGTGGTCAAGCAACCGGCGGCGGGACAGTTACAGATCGCGGCGCGCTATGCGTTTTCGTTGCAAGTGCTCATTCCGGTGATTGTCACCAACGCACCCGATACCGCGTTTACCACAGACTCGGATCTCCGGCTGGTTGGATTTGTGCCGGACACCGGGCGGCGTGGTGTGGATTCAAACAGTGTTGCGGTCACCACGCGCGTGCAGTACAAGAACGCCGCGGGAGCGCTGCAGCCGGTGAATGACTGGATCGTGCGTTACGCCATCGTTCGGCCGGCCAATCTTGGGAATGACACGACCGCGTCAGTTTTCCTGGTTAATGAAACTGGCCGACCGTCGCAGATTGATACGACAGATGGTGGCGGTGCGTCATCGCGCCGGGTTCGCGTTCGTCCGCTGCAGTTTCCGGCGGCTGGTCGCACGGTGGATACGGTGGAGGTCGAAGCGATGATCTGGCGCCGCGGCCAGCGGGTTCGAGGCGCACCGATTCGTTTTCTTGTTCCGGTCTTCAGCCCGTCCACGCGCGGGTAGTCCTTTCGCACGCCGGTTCATGGGTGCCCTGGGGGTACTCCCGCCCAGACGCCGTGTACTGCAAATTGTCGAGATCTCCAGTGCGTAGCGCGTGCTGTTCGCGCTGGTTGCCCTCTGCGTGTGTGCCCGGAATGATTTCGGGCGCCAGCCTCCCTCCTGTTTGCCCACCTCTGTGCTGGAGATGGCGATGACCGCTCCTTCCGGAAGCGCTTTCGCGTCGCTCGCCAATACGCTGTCCTCCGTGCCGTCTCCCAACCGATTTACGTCGGGCGGTCCGCGCATGGAGGCGCCCGGCACCATCAATGCCTTGTTCTTCAAAGCGATCGAAGAACGTGCGCTGCCCAAGGCGCTGATGCACAAAGTGGGAGGCACGTGGGAGTCGCTCTCGCACGCCACCGTGCTGGAGCGTGTGCGTCGCACCGCGCTTGGATTGCAGCAACTGGGTGTGCTGGCTGGTGATCGCGCCGGCATTCTGTCGGAGAATCGGCCGGAGTGGGCGATTGCAGACTACGCGTGCCTCTGCTCGGGCGTGATCGACGTTCCGGTGTATCCCACACTACCGGCTGAGCAGATTCCGTATGTGCTGAACGACTCCGGCGCGAAAGTGATTTTTGTGTCGAACGCGGCGCAGGCGCAGAAGATCGCGTCAATTCGCAGTTCCATCCCGGCGTTGCAGTGGGTGATCGGATTTGCCGCAACGAAAGTAGACGGTTGCGACATGACGCTGGCTGAACTTGAAGCGTTGGGCGCCGCGCAGGACAACGCCGACGTGGCCGCCAGGTTCAAGGCCGATGCACTCGCCGTGCAGCCAGATCATTTGATCACGTTGATCTACACGTCGGGCACCACCGGCAACCCGAAAGGTGTCATGCTCACGCATGACAATGTGTACTCCAATTGCATCGCCACGCAGCACAGCATTCCGCTCATTGGCGGTGATGTCGCACTCAGCTTCTTGCCGCTGAGTCACATCTTCGAGCGCATGGGTGACTACTACCTGTTCGCGAACGGTGTGACCATTGCGTACGCAGAATCGATCGACACCGTGCCGATCAACATGCAGGAAGTGAGCCCCACGCTCATGATGTCGGTGCCGCGACTGTACGAGAAGATTTACGCACGCGTGCTGGAGAACGCCGTGGCGGCGGGCGGATTGAAAGCGAAGATCTTTTTCTGGGCACGCGCGGTTGGTGAGCGCTGGTCTGATGTCAAGCTCTCTGGACGTGAGCCTGGTGGATTGCTCGCCTTTCAATACGGTCTCGCGCAGAAGCTGGTGTTTTCCAAACTCAAGGAGCGCACTGGTGGACGACTTCGCTATTTCATTTCTGGTGGTGCACCGCTCTCGCCCACGATCAACAAGTTTTTCTACTCAGCGGGGCTGGTGATTCTCGAAGGCTACGGCCTGACGGAAACATCGCCTGTCATTTCCGCGAACACGCCCGAGAACTTTCGGATTGGCACGGTGGGCAAGCCGATTGCCGGCGTGGAAGTGCGCATTGCAAACGACGGCGAGATTCTCACGCGCGGCCCGCACGTGATGAAAGGGTACTACAAGAACCCGGAAGCCACGGCCGAAGCGATCGATCACGAAGGCTGGTTTCACACCGGCGACATTGGTGAAATCCAAGACGGGTTTCTCAAGATCACCGACCGCAAGAAAGACATCATTGTCACCGCCGGAGGAAAGAATCTGGCGCCGCAGCCGATTGAAAACCGCATCAAGACGAACAAGTACGTGAGTCAGGCGGTGATGATTGGCGATAAGCGCAAGTTCCCGATTGTGCTAATCGTGCCGGACTGGGATCAGCTCGAGAAGTGGTCGGCCGAGCAGAACATTGTGTGGACGAGCCGAGCGGAACTGCTCAAGATGCCGACCGTGCAGGCCAAGATGGAGAAGGAAGTCAAGAGTGAGCTCACCGGACTCGGCAGTTACGAGACGCCCAAGAAGATCGGCTTGCTCGAGCATGACTTCAGCATTGAGCGTGGTGAGCTGACGCCCAAGTTGAGCGTGAAGCGTCGGGTGGTGGAGAAAACGAATGCCGAGTTTATTGAGAGTCTGTACGCGGAGTAGCGCGTCGTACAACCCGTTACGCAGATCGGTTGTCTAATCGCGTATGCCTCAACACACGCACGGGTTCTGGTTCACCGCTTGTCTGATCGCCGTTACCGCTTGCGGTGGCGGCGATTCGTCTGCGCCGCAGCGCATGACGGTTGATACGTTGCCTGGCGGCATCGTGCGCACGATGTCATCAGCGCCCGCAGACTCCGGGCGGTGGTCTCTCGAGTTGCTGCACGAGATTCAACCGGCCGAAGGCGAGCCCGGCGAGCTGATGAATCCCAACGACATTACGATGACCGCCGAAGGGCTGGTGCTCGTGGCCGAAGATGATGACGCGCACGTGAAAGTCTTCGATGCGAACGGCTCGTTTCTGCGGCGCATTGGCCAGCGCGGATCGGGCCCTGGAGAGTTTCGTGTTGGCTGGATTGCAGCGCGCGGTGACACCCTGTTGGTGCAAGATCCAATGGCCGGTCGTGCCAGCAGCTTTCGGATCAGCGACGGCACATATGTGCGGTCCATCTCCACGACGTGCTGTTACTGGTCGCCGCTCGGGATTGACATAGACGGGCGTGCGTTGATGCCCGCCAACCACTCGCCGCCTGATACGACACGCGCGGCCGCCGTGTTCATTCGCACAGATTTTGGCGCCACACAAGCGGACACGGTGTTTGTGTGGCACCGGCGTGAGCCATCAGGTCCGGATCATCAGTGGGAGGTGCGCAACGGCGACCAGCTGCAAATGATTATGAGCGTGCCTTTGCAGCCGCGCGAAGTGGTCACCGCCGATCCACAGGGCGGATTCATCACGGCGTGGAACAACGAGTATCTGCTGCGCGTGTCGCGCGACGGCACGGATACGGCGGCGCTGTTCGGGCGCGTGTTTTCGCCGGCGACTGTCACCGGCGCGGAGAAACAGGCGATTGTTGACGCGCGCATTACGGGAATGACCTCGCGCCCCGGCGGCCCGCCCGAAGCAACACTGCGCGCGTCGATGGATCCGGGAAAGATTCCGAGTGTGCGTCCGCCGTTTGAACGTTTCCTTGTGGATTTGTCAGGTCGCGTGTGGGCACGCCGTTCGCTGGCTGATACCACGATGGTGGAGTTTGACGTGTTCGGTCCGGGGCGCGAGTGGCTTGATGTGGTGCGCGTGCCGGCGGCGCTGTGGCCGAAGGAGCAGTTCACGTCTGAAGCGTGGGGGAAAGATCGCGTGGCGGTGCCGGCGGAAGATGACGAGGGGCGTCCGGTGATCCGGGTGTTTCGGATTGTGCGGCGGTAGAATCAGCGATGCGAGTACTCCATGCACTCATGCTCGTTGCGCTCGCGGCATGCGCCGAGAGTGCGGTCGACACACCGCTGTCTCCTCTGCCCGAGTCACCGGTGACTCCCGCGGTTGAACGCACCGCGCGCGCGGTGCGCGCGAATGACTCGTTGTTGATGGCGCCGCTTGGTGCGGAAGTACTAGCGAGCGTGGCCGCGGGCCTTCCTGCTGCTGATGATGGACTCATTGGGCGCAATCGCGAATGGGGTCGGATGTATGCATCACGATTCCAGATGGGTACTGGAACTGCGTTGCGAATGGCGCTCATCGCCGGACGCGTAACTGATGGCACGCGCGCTGTGCGCGGCATTGAAGTGGCGTTCAGCACGATGCAGCAGGACGGCGCACTTCCGGCGTCAGTTCCGCTGAGTGTTTCCATGGGGATGCAGCCGAGTGACGCCGATGTCGCCAGTGGCGCTGCCTTCTTTCTGGGAGACGCGTGCCTCGGTTTACTCGCCCTCGAAGCACACGCCCAGCGAGACGCGGTAGTGGCAGCATCACAACGCGCATCGCTGCGCGCGTCGGCGCAACAGGCTGTGGTGTGGCTCGCCGGAAAGCGCGCGTTGCTCGCGGCCGCCGATGCGAACGCGCCTAATCGGCTGCTCTTCGACGCGCGGGCGTATCACGCGTGCGGCGCGCTGGCCGACGACACGGTCACGCAGCAGTACGCTCAACCGTTTATTGAGGCGGCGCTGGGCAAGCAAAACGCTGCCGGCTGGTTCGCCGAGGGTGATGGTTGGGACACATCATATCAGGCGGTGGCGCTCGACATTGGGATGGATGTCGCGAGTGTGCTCAACAGTGGTACAGCACGAGCAGCCTTGCTCGCCGCAATGCACCGCGGGGCCGCTTGGCTCGCTCAGCGAGTGGCACCGGACGGTCGTGTGAACTCAGTCGGCAACACACGCACCTGCAGCGGCGGCGAATCTTTCCTCGGCGACCAGAAGCGGCTCGCGCTGACCAGTGTGGTGTTGGGGCTGGGCAAGGTCGCAACAGGCGGATTGAACGAACCGACCACGTTGCAGGCACTACCGGCGGCGCGTCGAGTCGCTGCGTGGGGCTTGGGCAATCCCGGCGTCGACCCCTGCTTTGAGCTCAGCGGCTGATCTCGCCCATCGGATCCCCACCCCGCCGAAGCGGCACCAATCCACTCGCCGCGACACGCACTGCACCAACCCACTCCCGTTCATCGCGCGCCAGCTCTTCAACATCACTCGGGACGTGCACGTGTGTAGGTGCAACCACACGTCCGCCGCGCGCCACGGCGCGCACGGCGCTGTCGAGCCAATCGCTGTCGCCATGCATCGAGTCGAGTACCACGCCGCGCGCGGTGCCCACACCAAGCGGCAGCGCATTCGCCACACGAAGTCGTGAATGACGCGTGGCGGCGCCACGTGACGCGTTCACAGCGAGCACGCGTACACCGGTCAGCGAGTGCAGCGTGTCCGCCACGAGAGCCGACTCACCGGTGAGCACAACAAAGCCGTTGGCATCGCGGAGATCGAGCAACGCGGCCAGTCGCATAGCGTGTGATTCAGCGGACGCAAGTTCGTGCGCCGCGCCGGTGTCCGTACCCGCCGTCTCGTGAACAGCAAACGCCACCTGGCCGAAATCGAGCTCGCCCGCTTGAATGCGCCACTCACCACCGCAAATCGGACAGCCAAGGGTGCCGCGCACGATCTGTCGATCGATCACCTCATCGGTCGCGGCGACGAGCCAACCGTCTTCATGACGACGCGGACATCGGAGCGACTCTATCAGGTCTACGTGCATGCCACCAAGCTGGCGATGTCAGCGCGGGCTGCGCAACCCGGCGCGAAACCCGGCGTGAAACCCGGCGTGAAACCCGGCGCGAAACCCGCTGAGCAACCGGCGCGCGCCACGATACGCCGAACGCACGAACGGTGCGTTGGAGTCAGCTGTGCGACACCCGCAACTCGTCAATGTTCACGTGTACCGGACGCGTGATCGCGAACATCACGGCATCCGCCACATCCGCCGGCCGCAGCATCAACGCGCGCGGCGGAAACCCCTCGCGGTTGTCGGGATCAACGGGATCCCAGATGTCCGTATCCGTCGGGCTCGGGCTCACCAGCGTGGCGCGCACACCGCTGCCGCGCAGTTCCTGACGCAACACCTCGTGAAACGCCCGCTGCGCGTGTTTGCTCGCCGCGTACGCACCGTTCTCGGGGAACGTATGACGATCAGCAACCGAGCCGAGCGTGACGACATGCCCACTGCCCCGCTGACGCATGTCACTCAGGAAGGCACGCGCAAAGAGAAACGGCGCCAGCACGTTGACCTGCAACGTGTCGGCGAACGATTCCGGCGAGGTGCTCTCGATGCTGTGCAACGGGAACACGCCCACGTTGTTCACCAGAATATCCGGTGCACCACCAAGATTTTCGCTCACCGCCGACGCCGCGTGCTGCACCGCACTGCGATCGCCAACATCACACGGCAGCGTGAACGCATTGCCGCCAAGCTGTCGTGCCGCGTCGTGCAATCGCGCCGCATCACGCGCAATCATCCACGTGCGCACACCCGCCGAGGTGAGTGCGGCTGCAATCGCAAATCCGATACCGCGCGACGCGCCCGTGACCAGCGCAGAACGTCCAGCGAGTGACAGCGTTGCCACTCGCTGGGCGTGCGTCCCGTCAGTATCCAGCACCGTTCGGGTGTGCGAGGCGCAAGAACTCACTGCGCGTGCGCGCATCGTCACGGAAGACACCACGCAGCGACGATGTAATCGTGCGCGAGTTCTGCTTCTCGACGCCGCGCATCATCATGCAGAGATGCACCGCTTCGATCACCACGCCCACGCCCTTTGGCTTGAGCACTTCCTCGAGCGCATCCGCGACCTGTTCGCCAAGCCGTTCCTGCACCTGCAAACGGCGCGCAAAGACTTCAACCACGCGCGGAATCTTGGACAGTCCAACAATCTTGCCGTCGGGGATATACGCCACGTGCGCGCGACCAAAGAACGGCAGCATGTGATGCTCGCACATCGAATACAACTCGATGTCGCGCACCATCACCATGTTCTCATGGTTTTCATTGAAGATCGCGTCGCCGATCACTTCAGCCGGATCCAGTTCATATCCGCGCGTGAGCCACGACAACGCCTTGGCCACACGGCTCGGCGTTTTCAGCAATCCCTCACGCTCCGGATCTTCGCCCACCAGCTCAAGCTGACGACGGATCACCTGCTCAAACTCGCGCATACGATCGGTGTCCACCGACATCTCATCGGTATCAACTTCCGTCGCGCCGCGCAGGAGCGTCGGATCGATGAGATCTCGCGTTGGACGAATCATGCGCTCACTCCCCCTCATATTCGACATAATTATTCTCGGTCTCCCAGAGGCGGAGCCGCTGCAGCCGAGCAGGCAACAGCACGGGCTCGATCACGCGCCACATGGCAACGATGATGTTCTCCGAGGTGGGATTGATCCCCGCGAGGTAATCCACCTCGAGGTTCAGGTTTCGGTGATCCGTTTTTTCAATGACTTCGCGCTCGACGATATCGCGCACTACACCCAGATCCACCACGTAGCCCGTGACGGGATCAATGGCTCCCCGCACCGACACTTCCAGCACGTAGTTGTGCCCGTGCCAGTTTTTGTTGTTGCACTTGCCAAACAGACGCGCGTTCTCTTCGTCGGAAAGCGCCGGATTGTGCACGCGGTGGGCTGCATTGAATCGCAGACGCCGCGTGACTGTAACGATGGACATGCGGACTCAGGTTCCGGCCAGCAAGGGAACAGGCGTTCGTGGGCCGGCCGGTTGCAGCCCACGCGGCAGTCAACCCCTTCGGCGGGGCGCGCGTTCCCGAAAGGCACTGTCGGGATAGTGAACGGTACGCCGTTGCCCGCGCCGCGGCTATACGCGAGCCTCCGATCGAGGACCGGAAAAACACAACGGCCCCGCCCAGAAGGACGGAGCCGCTGCGTTTACTACGGGATCGAAGAGGTGATCTTGAAGCCCAAGAGAAATAATGAGACCCTCACCGCACTTCCGTCTTCCCCGCACTGGGGCATGGCGTCCACACAGTATGTCAGGCCCACTCCAAGAGCTTATCGGCTCAAGAAGTAAATCTCTCCGTCCCGAACTCGTTTTTCGGCCAGCCAGAGGTGCGCGGCTCGCTTAACTTCTTCATTGTACAAGGCACGCACGTTTTCGCGCAAACCCCTTACGCACCACACAGCCTATGGACTTCTGGATCATCGCTGGCGTCACCATGCTGATCGGCTGGGCGTGGATCACGTTTACCACCACAGCGCCCGGTTGGGTCCATCTGTTCCTGACGGCAGGTGTATTTCTGATCATCTGGCGCATCGTCGTGCGCGGGACACCGGATCCGGTCGAGCCGTCCAACACCAGCAAACCCAAGCCACGTCGCTGATTCCGCGCGGCGTCAGATTTCCCAGTTCGACAGCACCAAACCCTCAGCAGGCGTGCGCTCCGTCCAGCCGTGCACGCTCATACGCAGATCCGTCCAGCGGACACGAGCGCCTAGCGCAATCAGCAAACGGTACGCGTCCGGATAATCGCCCTGCACGCGGATCGCGACACGCGGTGTGCCGCCGCGACGCGCAAAGTCGCAGAGGGCTCGCACAATCGTGGGCAACTCGGCACGGCGTGCGAGCACCAGTTTGAGCACACGCAGCTCATCACGTGCGCGCCCTTCTACCAGCGACGCCGAATGACAGAGCGCAAAACCATCTGGCGCCGCCGGATCGCCAAGCAACAACGTGTCGCCAAGCGCGAGCCGCTCCGTGAGATCGATCTCACGCGTGAAGTCGTAGCCGGGCAGCAGGCGCTGCGTTAAAGCGCGACACGCATTGATCGAGATCTCCCGCTCCAGCGGCGACAGTCGCGACAACAACTGCAACGGCCGATCATCGCCAGTCGCTTCGAGCGTGAGCGTGATCGTGAGCGCGCCAGGCACAAATCCAAGCGCCGAGTAAAAACCGATGTTGTCGACCGTGCGCGGCATGGTTTCCAGCCCGATCACGCGCGCACCGTGCGCCCGCAGATAAGACAGCCCCGCTTTCACGATTTTGGTGCCCAGCCCGGAGCTCTGGTAGTCGGGCCGCACGCACAGCGGCCCCATCCACCCTTCTTCGCCGGAGCGGTGCACAATGTTGAACGCCACGATCTGTTGACGATCATCGCGCCAGCACATGGCGCCGTCCGCCGCGTCTTCAATGGCGTAGCGCCAGATCGCCGGGTTGAGCGGTGGCACGCGCACGCCCACCATGCCGTCTTTGCGATAGCGATCGCTGAACGCTTCCGTGAAGACCTCGTTGAGCGCTGCGATGTCGTTTGTGGTAGCACGAGACGGCCCATCCACAGGGCGCGTCGTGCGCCAGGTGCGCGGAGACGCGGTCACGCCTGCGCCTCGTCCAACGCACCGCGCGCGCGGAGCTCGGCACCCTCGGTTTCCCACGCAGCGGCCTCAGCACCGGCCGCGCCACCAAGCGAAGCCTGCACCCGGCTACTCCCTGTTTCCTGATCGTAGGTCACACTCAACACGCGATCCAAGCCCTCGCGAACGTCTTCGATGTGCGTAATCACCATCACCTGCTCAAAACGATCGTGCAAGCGACGCAGAAGCGCCAGTACATTTTCGCGACGCGACTCATCCAGTGAACCAAATACTTCGTCCAGTATAAGCAGCGAAAACGGCTGACCGGCCCGCTCGGCGATCATCTGTGAAATGGCCAGACGCAGCACGAGGTTGCACAAATCTTCTTCGCCGCCCGAGAGCACGGTCTTGGGCAGGCCGTCTTCCAGCACCTGCACCGCATAGTTCTCATCCAGTTCGAGCGAGGCGTAGCGCCCATCCGTGAGCGATTCAAGAAATGCGCTCGCCAGCTCGGAGAGTTCAGGACGCAGCTGATCGTTCAGCTCTTCACGAAGTGCGGCGTACTCATCATCCAGCTCATCGTGCAGCGAGCGTTCGTTCTCGAGCGCGGCGGCGCGAACCAACAGCTGCTCAAGGGCCTTGCGCGCCGCGTAGGCGGCCTCCCGCTGCTGCTCCGCGCGCTTCACTGCCCCTCGGCACTCCGAGTGATGCAGTTGCGCTTCGTGCACGCGTCGCGTTGCCTCCGCGTGTTCGGCGCGCAGCTGTTCATGACGCGTGGCATCAAAGTGCAGCGCGACCCGCTCCTCATCGATTGTGCGAAGGCGCAGCTGCGCGGCCCGTTGCGCAACATCGGTTTGCTCAAGCTGGTCACGCACGGACGGTTCACGATCGGCCGAGACCTGGAGCTGGGCCGCTCTGGCCGCAATGTCCTGCACACGCACCACATCGGCCCGAACTTTGGCATGCAAAGCGGCGTCGTAATCAGATGAATAGGTGGCCAACTGGGCCGCGATTTCAGCGATTCGGTCACGTAACGTTTGCAGTTGCGGCGTGAGCTGTTCGCGCTCAAGCAGGGCGGCCTGAATTCGAGCGTATCGCCGTTCTGCAGCCGTGATCTCCTGCTGGATGGCCACACGTCGCGAATCAAGTTCCGTCACGGACTCCGGCACCGACGCCAGCTCGCGCACGCGCTGCCGGTAATAGCTCGCATCAACGGTTACGGTGTCGAGCTGCTCGGTCACAAGCGCGAGCACATCGCGGAACGACGCGCCGAGCGGACGGCCGCACGTTGGACACGGGCTTTCCTCACCCAGACCCTCGAGCGCCTTTTGCTGGACGGTGAGTTCGTCCTGCTGCAGACGCAATGCGTCGAGTCGCGTTTCCGCTTCCTGTCGATCACGTGCCCAGGTGGTGCGCGCGTCGTCATGCAACGTGCCCGCCTCGGCGAGCGATACGCGCAGCGCATCAAGCGCGCCGCGTTGCTCAATCTCCAACTGCGGAGCCGATTGCAGTTTAGAGAGTCGCTCGTCGAGTCGCGCGTCGTCGTCGCGCAACGCACGAAGCCGCTCCACAATCACGCGTCGCTCACTCTCCGTGGCCGCGAGTGCATCCAGCGCTTGCAACTGCACACGCAGCCCGGGCAACGCGGTCGCTTCACGCTGCAGTGGCACTGCCGCCTCGCGCGCTTCACGTGCGGCGTCACGTTCACGCTGCAGACGATTCAGGTCTCGCGTTTGCGCTTCAATCTGCTCCACGAGCACACGTCGATCGGCCTCAAGCGCAACCCAGCGCTCGCGCGACTGCTCGGCGTGTTTCCACACCGGAGCCACCTGCTCGAGTTGCAGCGATGCTTCGGACATCGCGGCACTGGCGAGTTCCCCCTGATCACGCGCGGCGGCCAGCGCGATATCGGCATCGATCACGCGCTGATCCACCTCATCGCGATCCGGCATGCCACTCCGCAATCCGGCCAACTCGGCAATGAGGGTCCGCCGCTGCTCGCGCAACATTTCCTGCGCCACACCAAGTCGATCATAGCCAAGCACGCGAACCAGAAACCGAGCGCGCTCGACCGGACCAAGCGCGGCCATCACGTCCAGCTCTTTCTGGCCCGTGAAATACGTGTTGAAGAACTCCGCGCGCGACATGCCAAGCTTGCGCTGCAACAGCTCGTTGACACCACGAATGGTTTTAGCAATCGGCTCGGCGCCGCCATCAAGCCGCACTTCGGCGGTACGCAGCGTGCGCTCTACGCGGTAGCGATGCGCCCCAAGCTCAAACTCCAATTCAACGCGTACGGGAGCGCTGTCACTCGCGCGTGCGTGGCGAATGGACTCGCGCGTACCACGGGCGGCGCTGTTGCCGTACAACGCCCACGCGATCGCCTCGAGAATTGTGGTCTTGCCCGCACCGTTTGCGCCAATGATGCCGGTGAGACCAGCAGCAAAGGTGATGTGCGTGTCGACGTGCTGCCGAAAGTTGCGCAGCGTGAGCGCATGCAGTCGCACGGGCTACGCCTCCGCCACGGGAAGCGCAGCTACAGCGGCGTCTTCGGCGCGCGTAAGATACGCCAGCCCGAGTTGTACAAGCCGATCCCGATCGAGCCCCGGCGCGAGCGGACGCAGTTGCAAACGCGCCGCGAGTCTGTCGCGCAGCGTGGCGCGACGGCTTGGGGCGCCACCGGTGCTGGCAGACTCGAGCACTTCCGGCTTGCGTGTGTCAAGATGAAAGTGCATGGTGCGCTTTCGTGCTTCGCGGAGCGGTGCATAGTCCAGCGTACGCACCACATGCCGCGACACATCGCGCACGACGAGTCGCACAATCGCATCATCCAGTGCACGACCGGCTCGCGAGAGTGTGGTCGCAATCAGATCATCAAGTTCGGCTGCGGTGCAGTCAGCCGCGTTGATCGCGGGCAGATCCAGCAGGCGTCTCGACACCGATACCGGATGAAATATGTGTTCACCGGTTTCAAGATTGTGCTCGATGAAGCCTTTGCCCTGCCCTGCGCTTGCACCGTTGCGCTGCACTTCCTCACGCACGTCGGCCCACGGATTCGTGCTCGTGTAGTCGAGTGAACCGCTGTAATAGCACGGAATGGCCCGTCGGGTTGCGCCGTGCTGCAATTCGATGCGTCGGTACACGTGATAGTGGCCGAGCCCCACGTAGTCCCACGGCTCGCGCTCAAGGTCTACGGGATCAATGGGCGTGTACAGTCGATCGCCGGGCTGCGCAGCCGTTGGCACCACACCGCGTACTTCGTCATGCAGCAGGAGCACGTTGTACTTGCGACGCGCATCCATCTGAAACACGTGTGACGGCACCGCGACCGCGCCGTTCGAGCTCGGCAATCCGGGTGGTGCGTAGGGCACGGCCAGCACGGACACGTCACGCGCCGCGTCATCAATGCGTTCCGCACCACGAAACACAACGCGTACATTCAACTCGGTGAACAGCTGCAGAATGCATCCCGCATCTGTGGTGCGCGGCACGTCGTGATTACCGGCAATCATCACGATGAGCGTATTGGGCAACGCCGCACGCAACTGCGCGAACATCCGGAACGCGTCAAGGATGGCCGAGTTTGGAGGCCGCACCTGATGAAAAACGTCGCCGCCAACCAGCACGATGTCTGGCTTGATGGCAATGATCTGCGTCATCGCGCGTGCGCAGGTGGCCGCAACGTCAGCCTCCCGCTGGTTTACACCGGTTGGGGTCTGACGCTGAAACTGTCGGAAACCGAGATGCAGATCGGACAGGTGTACGAGACGCATGTATTGAGGCAGGGCGTGCGAAGTGTCGCGGCGTGCTCGTGAAAACTAGCCAACGCACCACGCCGAACGCGGACGCGTTGCGCGCTCAGCGTACCCGAAGTCGCTGTGTGATACGAATGCCGAGTTGCATGGCAGGAGCCGCGTCGGCGGCCACCACTTCGGATTGCACGTCGATCGTGGTGCGTGCGTCCATGATCCAGCCCCGTTGCCGATCGAGCACGAGCGATCCACTCATCTCGCCTGCCGTGATCACACGCGAACCTGGCGGCAGTTCGCGCGCCGATCCGTCCCGTCGCAGCGTGCCGGTGACCGAGACATGCGCATCCCGACCGCCTCGCGACGTGGAGTCCAGCGTGAAGACAGCGTGCAGCACACCGTCCGCTCGGTACGTGGTGAGCGGCAGCGCCGGAATCGCAATTTCGCGCTCCCATTGATCGCCCACTCGTACCGGTTGGTCGGGGAGCAAGGCGGGCATCGCGGCGAGAGTCGCGGTCACGCCGGTTGCAGCATCGAGATTGACCATGGCGCCGTTTTCCTTCACGCGAATGCGCGTGGGCGCCGTCCCTGCGGCAACTGGCACACGTTCGGCACGAAGCTTTTCCCCGAGCTCCCCCGAGCGCACAAGCAATGAATCTGTAACCGCCGACAGTACCGCACCCGACGCGTCGACCTTTTCAACGGTGGACTTGGCATAGAAGTCCATGATCGTGACCCGCGTGGGCGTGGCGTTGCGTCGAGGACCAAGTACCGTGGCTCGTTGCTTGGCACTCGCGACGGTTGGTGTCACCCGCTCACCCGGCATGGCCGGCGCTTCACGCTTGGTGCCACTGATCTCGATATCCTGTCGCAGATGCAGTCGGAAGACATCGGCTCGTTGCGGCTGCACGACCAGCGAGATCGCGCGACTGGTTCCGTCACCGCTCGATCGCTCCCGTCGCGAGTTTGCTTCCCCCGCCGTGCTTTGCGCGGAGAGTGGTGCGCCGAGGGCGGCGGAAAACAGGACCGAACAGGTGAGCAGCAGCGCCACTGCGCGCGCGTGCAGGCGAACGGAACAATGAGTCACAGCATGCATGATTGGGCGGAGATTGTGCAACGAGAAACAAACGCGCCAGTGGGGAGGTCCGGCCGGTGACCGGTCGAGGAGCTGTACCCCAGTGTTGACGACAGGCTCCGCCGTTGGATTGAGCGTGGCCTGCGGTGGTCTGGATCGTCATTTCTGGCTGGCTCCGGGGTACCGCACGATTCGCAGCGCGAAGGAACTGTGACGCCTCTCCAGTGACAAACACCCGGCCGATCCGTAATTCTTGTGACAGCCGTTCTTCCCCGTCTCTCCTGATTTCTTATGGCCTTGCCGTTCACGGCGACTCTGATACCCCGATCGATGCGCCGCACCATGGCCCTCGGCTCGCTCAGTGCGATGGTACTGGTTGCGAGCGCCTGCGACGAAGGCGGGCCGATTCGTCGTGCGATCAGTGGTGATCCAACGGTTTCGCGGTGGACGCGCGACAGCTTGCTGCTGGCCTCGAATCCTGAGGTGCTGTTTCGCGTGATTCCCGATGCGGGCGGCGCGTTGGTTGTCCCCATCGGCACGATTGGCGCGCAGGGGATTCGCCCGCTCAAGCTCTCCAGCCGTGGTTGGCGGCGGGTGGACGCCAGCTTCATGCACGCCGGCAAGACACTCACGCCCTACGGTGAAAACCGCGCGCAGACCGACATGCGCATGTTTCGCGGCATGTGGCAGCCCGGTGTTGCGGCTCTCGACTCGCTCAACTGTCCCGTGGTTGTTCCGATGGGACGGTCGTTGCTCACGGGTACGGTAGACACGCGTTTGCCGCCGTTTGCAACCAATGGCAAGCGTCCGCCACTGAAGCATGGACCAACGCTTGACCAGGCCGAGATCGCCCGCGCGCTCGCCAACGTGGGCACGCTTGTCGCACCGGCCGCCGGTGTGGGCGCATCGCAGCTGCCTCGCTACGAACGCCGCGTGCATCAGATACCCACGGGCATCAATGGCGGCTCGTCATTGCTGGTGGAGTACAATGATCGCTCGCCGTTGCCCGACAGCGTGCGTTCGTTTGGCGAACGTCCGCGACAGCTCATTGTGATTCTCGACAAGGGCACCTACGGCTATCGACCCACGTACACGTTTTCAACGGTGGGTAATCGTGGCACCGCGCCGCGCGTCGAATATCTGGACTATCTCGACGTGGACAACGACGGTGTGCCGGAGATCTTTTTCGGACTCACAGAACGCGAGCTGGCGCCGCTGTTCACGACCGCGCTGCGTTTCGAGAACGATGCGTGGCGTGAAGTGTTTCGCTTCACCGGTAATCGCTGCGACTTCTGATCAGCAACTACTCAACACCAATATCCCACGCCTGCTCGAGATCCTTGCGCGAGTAGGCGCGGAAGGCCGTGAGCGTTTGCGTGCGTTCAATGCCTGGCACCGTGGCGAAGTCACGAGTGACGACATCGGCAATGCGTTCCAGATCCGCCACGCGAACAATCGCCACAAGGTCCCACGCGCCTGACACCGAGTACACCTCGGCGACGCCTTCAATGCCCGCCAGAGTGTTGGCGCATTCCGCAATGCGCTTCGGATCGGCCTGAATCAGTACGATGGTGGTGATCATGGATGCTCCGGTGGTATCAAAGATCATCGTCCGGCCGAGAGCAGGCGCGCGATGCGCTGCATGCCCTCGACCGCGATTTCGTCGGCACACGCGTACGACGCGCGAATCCATTGCGGCGTAAGAAACGCGCTGCCTGGCACCACGGCGACCTGATGTTCATCGAGCAGTGCGCCCGAGAACTTTGCGCCGGGATCGTCACCACCGAATGACGACACGTCGATGTACAGGTAGAACGCGCCCGCGGGGTGCACGGCGTATTGTTTTACATCGCCGAGCGCATTGAGCACGGCATCGCGGCGACGGTGAAACGCGTGCACCATGTCGTTGATGGCGGCATCTGCGGCCGTGAGATTGGTGAGCGCCGCCAGCGCCGCGTGCTGCGACACCGCGGCCGGATTGGACGTCGTGTGTGACTGCACCGCGATCATGGCCTTGCTGACGGCGAGCGGCGCAATCGCCCAGCCGATACGCCACCCCGTCATGGCGTACGCTTTCGCCACGCCATTAATCAGGATCAAGCGATCGCGCGCGGGAGCCAACTGCAGCACCGAGGTCGCCGGGGCATCGTATGCAATGCGCAAATAGATCTCGTCGGAGATCACCCACCACGCGTGCTTGTCCGCCAACGCGAGAATATCCTCGAGCTCCTGCCTGGTGTACACGGCGCCGGTTGGATTGCACGGCGAGTTGAGCATCACACCGCGTGTGCGCGGCGTGCTCGATTCCTCAAGGATGGCAGCCGTCACCTTGAGCGAGTTGGCCGGATCGCCCATCACAGGTACCGCCGTCGCCCGCGCCAGTTCGAGCATTTCGTAGTAGCTCGTCCAACTGGGGGTGGGCACGAGGACTTCGTCGCCCGGGCCAAAGCACGCCATGCACGCGTTGAACAGTGACTGCTTGCTGCCGTTCGATACCACCACCTGGGCTGCGGTGAATGGTTCGGCGCCCGGCGGAAGAAGCCGGTTCGCATCGGCGGCGATGGCCTCGCGCAGTGCCGGAATGCCCTCTGTGGCGGTGTAGCGCGTGGCGCCCGCCTCTACGGCGGCGGCCGCCGCCTGTCGGATGAACGCCGGCGTATCAAAATCGGGCTCGCCCGCACCGAGGTCGATGACCGGCACACCAGCCGCCTTGAGGGAGCGCGCCTTTGCGGCCACCGCCAGCGTGGCCGATTCCTTGAGGCGGGCAATGTTGGACGACGGGATGAACGGTCTCGACATGGCAAAACGGGGTTTGCGCCCATCCGGGTGAAAATCCGGCTCGGGCGACACATGGAGAGTTGGCGGGGAATCGGCTATCTTTCGTAGATGCGCCGTGATGGCGCTGAAGTTACACGCGCCGGACACGATGGCGCCAATGGTGGAGCGGGGATCGTCACGACGATGGCGTCGAGACGGCTGCCTCCACCCAACAGGCCTGACGAGCAGGCCGATCCTTGAGGAGTACACGCTACGGTGTGTGCTCTCCGCACGCCCGCTGGGCGGACGTGCGCATTGCTGTTAGACAACTGAATGGAGCGGGACGTGGGCGACGAACGGGTAGGAACCGCAACGGGCGTGGAGTCCGGGGCTACTGGCGGCACGCGCAGCCAGCATGTGGTCGTGATGGGCGCGATGGAACCGCGCACTGTACAAGCAGCTCTTCGCCCCGGCGTTGAGCGGAGCCGCCAGGGCGGCGCCCCCTCCGGTCCGGCCTGCCTCGTGATTACGCCGAGTGCCGCCGCGACACATCTCGCCGCCGCTGAGGCGCGTGATTTGCTCGACGCACCAACACTTCGTGTTGTGCCGGTCACTGCGGCCGCACGCGCCAAGCGTGTATTGGCCACGAGTCCGGTTGCGATCGTAGTTGGCACCCCAGCTGATTTGCTGGCACTGCGCCGCGCGTCGGCCATGTCGATGGAATCGCTCCAGGCAGTTGTATTGCTCGGCATCGACGTCATGCTCGCCGAACAGGGCACGCGCGACGCCATCGAAGCGCTGCTCACCGACCTTCCATCGAGCGCGGTGCGCGTTGTATCAAGTGCCACCGAAGACGACAGCGATGTGAAAGAGTTCCTTGAGCGCTATCTGCCCAAGGCGCGTCACATCACACCGTTGGTCAAGGCAATGTCGGTGTCGTTCAATGTGACGCCGCACTATCTCATCACCGCACCGGCTGCACGCACCGCTGCGCTGCGCACATTCCTTGATGAACGTGATCCGCCATCGCTTGCAGTTATTGCAAGCACTGATGTGGCAGAGGCTGAGGCAGCAGAAGCGCTCGCACATCTTGGTCTTCGTGTTGACGGACGTGCCACGCAGATTGTGCGCGTGTCGCCGCTTGGTCACACGGCCGCCGTCATTGGTTGGGACATGCCGTCGTCAGCCGAAGCGCTCGCGAGTGCGCTCGCTGGTCAGCCCGTTGAAGCGGTGTTCTTTATTCAGCCGAGCGATGTGCCGGCGATGACCGCAATCAGTGGTGGTGCCGCGCGTCCGCTCACGCTGGAAATCGCGCAGACAAAAACGGCCAAGGGTGCAGACGCGGTGATCAGCGCCATGCGTGGTGCACTCACCGATATGCGCACCGTTGGTGCTGCGGATCTCGCGCTTGTTGCGCCGTTGCTCGACGAGTTTGATCCCGTGGAAGTCGCGGCCGCAGCGGTACGTTTGTATGACGACGCGCGACGTGCGCTCAGCATTGCGCAGGGCAGCGCGCTCGCCAATCGTGCGGTGTTTGCATCACCTGTTCGCCAGGCTGCAGCAGCGGCGAGTGAATCGGCCGCGAACAGCGGCACAACGCGCGTGTTCTTCAACGTGGGCAAGCGCGACAACGTGCGCCCTGGTGATTTGCTCGGCGCCATCGCTGGTGAGTCTGGATTGCCGGGCGATCGCATTGGCAGCATTGATCTGTTCGAATCACACGCACTCGTGGAGATCGCGAGTGATTCCGTCGAAACGGTAATTGCAAAGCTCACCGGCGTCACGTTGCGTGGACGCCAGTTGCATGTGCGCCGTGATGATCGTGGAGCGGGCGGACACGCCGGCTTCGCCGGTGCACGTGGTGGTGCGGATCGTGGTAGCGAGCGTCCGCGCAGTGGTCCGCCGCGTGAGCGTGGTGGAGATCGCGGTGCGTCACGTGGTGGCAAGCCGTGGGAAGATCGTGGCGAGAGCCGCGGCCCGCGTGGTGAAGGTCGTGGACCGGCTGCGGGTCCGCGTGGACCGGGCCGTGGTCCGGGTGCGGGCGCCGGTCGTAGTTTTGGTGCCGGATCGGATCGTGGACCGGCGCGCAGCTTTGATCGTGGTCCGCGAGGTGATGCGCCGCGTGGTGATGGACCGCGCGGTGGTCCGCCGCGCGACGGTGCGCGTGGTGGCGCGCCTCGTGATGGTGCACGTGGCGGCTCGCCGCGTGATGGCGGCCCGCGTTCGTTCGGCAATGATGCCGCGCGTCGCGAGTACGGCGATCGTTCGCCGTCCGAGCGCACGGAAATGCGCGGTGAATGGGCGTCGCGTGGTGAAGCGTTGTCGCGCGCCGCACGTCCGCGTCCGGATGCGCGTGGCGGTGACCGTGGCAACTCGCGCATGGGTGACGGTCCGTCATTGCCGTTCCGTCGTCGTCCGCAGGGAGAGTAATACCGCATGAGTTCAGGCTTTCACGCGCCCGGCGGATGGATTGAAGTCATCGCCGGCGTGATGTTCAGTGGAAAGACCGAAGAACTCATGCGTCGGGTGCGACGCTCCACAATCGCGCGCAAGCACGTGCAGGTGTTCAAGTCACACCTTGACGATCGCTACGCGGGATTGTGGGCCGTTGCCAGTCACGATCAGCGCACGTTCAGTGCGGTGCCGGTGGATTCATCCGCGCAGATTGCGCAGCGGGTGGATCCCACGGCGCACGTGATTGCGATTGATGAGGCGCAGTTTCTTGATGCCGGCATCGTGGACGTGTGCACGGCGCTGGCCGAGCGTGGTCGGCGTGTGATTGTGGCCGGCACGGATACAGATTTTCGTGGTGAGCCGTTTGGTATGATGCCGCAGCTCATGGCCGTGGCTGAACAGGTGGACAAACTGCACGCGATTTGTGTGCTGTGCGGATCGTCGGCGAGTCGCAATCAGCGGCTGATCGACGGGAAGCCGGCGCCGTACGACTCGCCCACGATCATGGTCGGGGCGGCGGATTCGTATGAGGCACGGTGTCGGGCGTGTCATGTCGTGCCGCGGAGAGATGCGGCGCAGGGGCGGTTGCTGTAGCTGAGAGGTCGCGGAGTTGTTCCAGCATTGCCGGGCGGTTTGGGCAGCGGCGGGGCCGGGTAACTGCTTTAACTGCAACTGCTTGGAACACAGAGACGCAGAGACGCGGAGACTGCACGTCGCTACGAGCTGCGTCATCAGAGGGCGCACACTTTCATTTTTTTTTTGAATTGTTGAGACGCGTTCCCCAAGCTGCATGCAGTCTCTGCGCCTCTGCGCCTCTGCGCCTCTGCGCCTCTGCGTTCTATGCAGTTCCGATGCCGCCCAAGCGCAAGTGCGGGCCTCTGGCCCACGCCCTCCGCGGCCCCCATGAATCCACCCGCACCCGCACGGTCGGACGGGTGTAGAGAGCAAGGGCCCCCTCGTCCCCGGGCCACGAGCGTAACGGGGCGTGACCTGTAGCAGGGGTCCCGCGTCTCTCACACGACGCCTTTTTTGTTTCCCCGTTCCCCACAGGCTGTGCCATGGGTGTGATTGCTACGCTGCTGGCGCACGAGAACCGTGCGGCACGACTTCGTCAGGCGGCGCGCGACCGGTATCGGTTCGTGCCCTGCGACGACTGGACTTCGCTCACGCGTGCGTGCGAGCGCGGCCCGATCAATGTCGTGGTGTTCGATCTCTACGTCGATGGTCGCGCTGACTTCGAGCGCGTTCGTCAGCTCCGCGTTCGTGTACCCCGCGCCGCCCTCGTGGCCTACGTAGACCTCTCGCGTGAACGTGCGCGCGACATGTTCGACGCCGGTCGCTGCGGTATCGATGTCCTGATCGTGGCCGACGAATCCGACTCACCCGCGCAGCTCGGCGCACTGCTCGATCAAGCCGAAGCGCGCAGCGTCTCAAGCCTGCTCAAGCCGCATCTGGCCGGCCTGCGTTCTGTTGTGCGCGACGCCGTGATGCTGTCGGTCACGCGGGCCCATGAACGGCTCACTCCGGATGGACTGGCGCGCCTGATTGCCGTTTCACGTCGGTTGCTGAGCAAGCGACTTGAGGGCGCGCAGTTGCCGCCTCCGCACCAGATGCTCACGTGGGGCCGATTGATTGTTGCCGCGAGCATGCTCGAAGATGGTTCGCGCAGTGCGGATGGCGTGGCCGGAGCACTCGACTTCCCGTCAGGCAGCGCGTTCCGAAACACGTGCCAGCGGTATCTCGGTTGCACACCGCATCAGATTCGCTTGAAGGGTGGCGCGGCCTGGGTGATTCAGGAGCTGCTCGTCACGCGCGATCGGCGGCGCGATGAAATGATCGATGCGCACGACGAGGATGCCTCTGCGGCGGCGTAAGCTCACTGCATGAAGGAAGAAACGGCGCCCGAGGGCGCCGTTTTTGCTTTTCTGATTCGGTCATTCGGCCGAGTAGACGGAGCCCAAGGCCATTTGGCCTTTCGGCCTCGTAGCTTCGAAAGGCCGCACCCGTCACCAACGCCGGTTTCCTATCTCGGCACACAAAAAACAGCTGCTCGTACGTTCCGTGCGCCCTTTCGAAACGGTGAGGCCGAAAGGCCAAATGGCCTTGGGCTCCCGCCACTCGGCCGAATGACCGAATCAGGAACCGCAACTGCCCTTCCCCGCACCTCGCCCGTGGTCTTTCTTCCCCCCATGCTCCGAATCGGACTCACCGGCAACATCGCCAGCGGTAAATCCACCGTCTCCCGTCGCCTCGCCGAGCTCGGCGCGCGTGTCGTAGACGCGGACGTGCTCGCCCGTGAATCTGTCGCTCCCGGCACCCCCGCACTGGCCGCGATCACCAACCGCTTCGGCACCGCCGTCCTGAACGCCGATGGCTCACTGAACCGGAAAACACTGCGCGAGCTCGTCTTCAACAACCCAGAGGCGCTCGGCGACCTGAATGCGATTGTGCATCCGGAAGTCGGTCGCTTGCGCGCGCAGCGGGCCCGTGAGGCGCTCGGGGACGGCGTGATGATCTTCGTGGACGAGATCCCGCTGCTCTTTGAAGCGGGACTCGCCGATCAGTTCGACGCGATAGTTTTCGTGGACGCACCAGCCGCGGAACGACTTCGCCGATTGATGCAGGATCGTGGCTTGCCGAGTGACGTGGCGCAGGCGATGATGTCTGCGCAAGGCGAAGTTGCACCAAAGCGGGCGCGCGCCACGTGGGTCATTGACAACGATGGCACGCGCGAATCGCTGCTCGAACGTACGGACGCTGTGTGGCAGGACATGCTGGCCCTGATCGGGCCGTGATTCTTTTCCCCTGAAGGAGTTTTTCTGTGTCGAACATTCCCGCCGATCTGCGCTACACCAAAGAACATGAATACGTGAAGTCGACTGACGAGGCGGGTGTGGTGTACATCGGCATCACGGACTTCGCGCAGGGTGAGCTCGGCGACATCGTGTACGTCGACCTGCCCAAGGCCGGTGCAAAGTTCAACTCACACGATGTCTTCGGCACCGTGGAAGCGGTGAAAGCGGTGTCCGAGTTGTACATGCCGGTGA
Source organism: Gemmatimonadaceae bacterium (assembly GCA_051859245.1). Taxonomy (GTDB): domain Bacteria; phylum Gemmatimonadota; class Gemmatimonadetes; order Gemmatimonadales; family Gemmatimonadaceae; genus JAABRT01. The sequence continues at coordinate 61,547 of JBHYGA010000005.1, read as the reverse complement.
CGGGTGAAGTCCTTGAAATCAACGGTGCGCTCGACGGCGAGCCGGCGCTCGTCAACAGCGACCCGTACGGCGGCGGATGGATGATCAAGGTGAAGCTCGCCGAAGGTGGCGACGCGGGGCTGATGAGCGCGGCGGATTACACGGCGCTGGTGGGATAACGCGAGACTAGAGAATCCTTAGCGCAATGCCAGCGCTACGGATTCGGCGACGTGCTTGGGAGCGGAGTGAGGACCAAATCCACACGCGCTGATGGGCGCGGCGAGCTTACCCGAAGCGCTATCGAGGCGGGCTCGTGTCCGTCTGCCCGAACTTGTACGGTCAGCAGCACATCGTGTGGTAGCCCGCACACACGATACTGGCCAGTCGCAGATATTTGAGCGTCGGCATGCAGCCACTGGTCGGGCGTGCCGCTGGCGGCGCGCCAGAAAAATCGGAGCTCGGCCGCTGGCAGCGCTGCGCCGGACGTGCTACGAACGGTGCCAAAGGCAAACGCCGTTCCGCTCATTTCCACACACGCTGGCTGGGTTGAGTCCACGGGACTGGGCATTGTCACCAGTGCACCCGCCTCGAGGAAATCTGTCGCCCCTGCGGTGAACACCGTGCGAGCGTCCACTGCGATGTCGAGCACCTCGCCACTCACGCGAACGAGCGGCACATCGCGGAGAATGATGCGCAGGGTCGTAGCCCCGCGAGACTCAATCCACGAACCAATCGCTGGCACGCGCAGCGCCCAGCGATTCACGAACCAGAGGCCAGTTTCCAAACGGGTGAACTCAAGCCAGCCGCCTGGCTTGATGCGCCGTTCGCTGCCGTCGAGCCCCGCGTAGCCAAACTCCATGCGTTGCAGTGCCGAAGTGCTGCGATCCAACCAAAGCGTGCCCTCGATCTGCGTAATGCGCTTGTTTCGCGCAGGGCGGAATCCGACACCAATCAGATCCGGACGATCGGCGCGTTCGTCCGCCAAATACAGGCAGTAGTCCGCGAGAAACCGGTCGTCCACGATCAGGTCCACACTTGGCACGCGATAGTCCACCGCCACGTCAGAAGCCGGGCGTACAAGCGCGAATGATTCGCGGTGCCGCGTCACGAAGCCGAACTCCAAGAGCGAGTCAACAGAGGCGGTTCGGAATGGTCGCAAGGACGCGGCGTAGTACTCCCGGTGCTGCACTTCAATGAGTTTCGACTCGTCCGCGGGCCAGAGCTCGTCGGTAATGCGAACGCGAGAACGCACCGGACCATCGGGCGTGATGAGCAGCGACGCGGTAAGTGCTGTGCGCGCCTCATGGAAAATTTTCGCAACGAGAGATGCGGAATCTGGCCGAACTCGACAGCGCGAGTCTGCGGCGCTTCGGACGGTTGGCAGTACGACCGACGTGCCGGGGAGCGTGACGTTCAGCTCCCGCTGCGTGCCCTCGGCGAGTTGCAGAGTATCAAGAACATGCGGTTCGAATCCGATCCGGAGCGCGCGAATCACGAGCCGGTCGGTGCTCACTCGCAATCTCCACGTGCCTCGTGCACCGGTCACAGCTCGTGCAATTGTCGCACCATCACTCAGCCGCTCGGCCACAACGATTGTGCCCTGTGACGGCATGCCGGTATCCTCGCGGCGGAGGGTGCCGAATACTTCCTGCGCTGGCGCGAACCGCGGCGCGAGAAGAAGCACCAACGCCGCGAGAACACGGCCGAACATCGCTACGCGTACTCCTCAATCGGCGGGCATGAGCACACCAGGTTGCGATCGCCGTACGCACTCTCTACGCGAGCGACCGCGGGCCAGAACTTGCGTGCCTGCGTCCACGCCGTAGGGAATGCTGCCTTCTCGCGTCCGTACGGACGCTCCCACACGTCGCTCACCACATGCGCGGCCGTATGCGGCGCACGCGAAAGCACGTTGCCTTCACGCGGCTGCGCACCCGATTCGATCTCGGCGATTTCGTTGCGAATGCCGATCATCGCTTCAATGAATCGATCAAGCTCGGCGAGCGATTCGCTCTCCGTGGGCTCCACCATCATCGTGCCCGCTACCGGGAACGACATGGTGGGCGCGTGGAAGCCGTAGTCCATGAGACGCTTGGCAATGTCTTCCACTTCAACACCCGCGCTCGCCTTGAAGCCGCGTGTGTCGAGAATGCACTCGTGCGCCACCAGACCATGCTGACCACGATAGAGCACGGGATAGTGCGCTTCGAGACGCTTGGCCACGTAGTTCGCGCTCAGAATCGCCAACTTGGTCGCTTCCGCGAGTCCCTCGCCGCCCATCAGCTTGATGTACACGTACGAGATGGGGAGAATGCTCGCACTGCCCCACGGCGCGGCGGATACCGGACCAATCGCCTGCCTACCACCCGTGGTGACAATCGGATGACCCGGCAGGAACGGCACCAACTGTGGCGCCACACCGATCGGACCCATGCCCGGTCCACCACCGCCGTGCGGGATGCAGAACGTCTTGTGCAGGTTGAGGTGGCACACGTCAGCACCAATGTCGCCGGGGCGCGAGACGCCCACCATGGCGTTCATGTTCGCGCCGTCCATGTACACCTGACCGCCGTGCTCATGCACGATGGCGCAGATGTCCTTGATGCGCGTTTCGAACACGCCGTGCGTGCTGGGATACGTGACCATCAACGCGGCGAGTTCGTTGGTGTGTTCAACTGCCTTTGACTGCAAATCGTCCACATCAATGTTGCCATTGGCGTCGGTCTTCACGACCACCACGCGCATACCCGCCATCACCGCGCTCGCCGGATTCGTGCCGTGCGCCGACTGCGGAATAAGACACACGTCGCGATGCGATTCACCACGCGCTTCGTGGTAGCGACGAATCACCAACAGTCCCGCGTACTCACCCTGCGACCCCGCGTTGGGCTGCAGCGATACGCCTGCGAAACCCGTGACTTCGGCCAGATCTTTTTCCAGCTCCGCAAACATCTGCGCGTATCCCTTGGCCTGCTCGGCCGGCGCAAAGGGATGCAGTTTGCCAAACTCGGGCCACGTGACGGGAATCATCTCCGACGTCGCGTTCAACTTCATCGTGCATGAACCGAGCGGAATCATGCCGTGCACCAGCGAGAAATCGCGGGCCTGCAGCGCGTGAATGTAGCGCAGCATTTCCGTTTCGCTGTGGTAGCGCGAGAACACCGGATGCGTGAGATACGATGACGTGCGCGCAAAGCGTTCGTCGAATCGCGCGTCGATGTCTTCCGCCAGCTCCGCGAACGTGAAGTCGGGCGCCGCGCCATTGTTGAACACCGCGAGCAAATCACTCACGTCTGCGGGCGTCACCGTTTCGTCCAGAGACACACTCAGCGTGCCCGCCTCAATCACACGCAGGTTGATCTGACGTTCGGCAGCGGCGGTGAGAATGTCCTGCTGACCGTGGATGCCAACTTCAACGCGCAGCGTGTCGAAGTATTGATCATGTGTGACGTGCAAGCCGAGCTTCTCGAGTCCAGCGGCCAGCACCAGCGACAGCGCGTGCACACGTTCGGCAATGCGGCGCAAACCTTCGGGGCCGTGATACACCGCGTACATGCCGGCCATGACGGCCAGCAGCACCTGCGCCGTGCACACGTTGCTCGTGGCCTTTTCTCGGCGGATGTGCTGTTCGCGCGTTTGCAGCGCCATGCGAAGCGCCGGCTTGCCGTCGGCGTCGCGGGACACGCCAATGATGCGTCCCGGCATCTGCCGCTTGAACTCATCGCGCGTGGCGAAGAACGCCGCGTGCGGTCCGCCGTATCCCATGGGCACACCAAAGCGCTGCGAGTTGCCAACGGCTACGTCAGCGCCCCACTCACCGGGCGGCGTGAGCAGCGTGAGCGCGAGCAGATCAGTGGCCACAATCACCAAGGCCTTCTGCGCGTGTGCTCGTTCGCACGTGGCGCGATAGTCCTGCACCGCACCATCGGTTGCGGGATACTGCAGCAGCACACCAAACACAGTGTCATCAAACTGTGCTTGCAGCGCGTCGCCCACGATCACGTGGACGCCACGCGCTTCAGCACGCGCCTGCACCACGGCAATGGTTTGCGGATGACAGTTTTCCGCAATGAAAAAGGCGTTGCGCGTGTCGCTGCCACGCACCGCGAGCGCCATGGCCATGGCTTCGGCTGCGGCGGTGCCTTCGTCGAGCAGCGAGGCGTTCGCAATCTCGAGGCCTGTAAGATCGGCCACCATGGTTTGATAGTTGAGCAGCGCTTCAAGACGTCCCTGCGCAATCTCCGCCTGATACGGTGTGTATGCAGTGTACCACGCCGGATTCTCCATGATGTTGCGGAGAATCACGGGCGGCGTCACCGTGTCGGCGTAGCCGAGGCCAAGGTAAGAACGCCAGATCTGATTCTGCCCGGCCACGCGCTTGAGATCGGCCAGCACGTCGGCTTCGGAGCGAGCCGGCGCGATCGCCAGCGGCTTGCGAAGCCGGATCGTTTCCGGTACGACCGCGTCGATGAACGCGTCAAGCGACGCGTATCCGAGCGCGTCGAGCATGACCTGCTGATCAGACGGTGTGGGCGCGTTGTGACGCGGTGCAAACTCAAACGCTGCAAAATTCGGGGCGGTGCCAGTACGCGTGACCATGACCATCCTCTGAAACCGGGCGCAGCCCGGTGGAGACACAATGCGATAAGGGGGGCCCGCGAACGGGCCGGGAATCCACGGGCCAACCAGGGGAAACATCAACCGCCGGATGGTCAACTCCCGTAAGTTAATAATCGTGCCGACCCTGCCGCGACGAACTTCCGCCACCTCACGCGCCGAGGCGCAGTCTCCGGCCGAACCGGCGCCGGTTTGGTGGCCGGATCGGTGGCAGGTCGCCCCTGACGGACCGGAACCAGCCATTGACAATATGGCGCGGGACCTCGCGTTCACATTGAGCGCCCGCACCGATGCGCGCGCGGTGCTGCGTACTTACGAATGGACGCGGCCCACCGTGAGCTTTGGGCGCAACGAAGCCGTGCGCACATTGTGGGACGTGGACGCCATCCGGGCCGCGGGCTACGACGTGGTGAGGCGGCCAACGGGTGGCCGGGCGTTGCTGCACAGCCGAGAGGTGACGTGGAGCGTGACGTTGCCCGTGCCCGATGACATTCCGTGGCGCGCCGTGTACGCCGCGGTGAACACGAAACTCTTGCTCGCCCTGCAGGCCATTGGCGTACCGGCCGCGCTGCACACCGGTTCGAGCGACGACGCGAAGGCCTTGCGATCGGGTACGCGGTGCTACGCGCAACCGTCGGCGGGCGAACTGGTCCTTGAGGGGGCCAAGCTGGCGGGTAGCTCGGTGTGGCGCGCGCACGGAGGCTACTTGCAGCACGGGTCGATACTGCTGGACAACGATCAGGATCTGCTCGCGCCTTTTGCGCGAGACGGCGCTCACGAGCGCGGTTCTGCGGCTGCGATAACCTCGGTGCGAGCGGCGCTACCATCCACGTGCGATGCGTCCGCAACCGCGACTCGCCTTCGAGAAGCACTCGCCGCCGCATTCGGCGTTGCGTCAATCTCGTCGCGTCGTATTGTTGAGACAGCCGCCTACCAGATCGCGTTTGCGCGTGCGCGCGAGCAACTCGGTTCGAGTGACTGGCTCTGGCGTCGATGAGCACGGCTTGGCATCGTTTGACTTCATCACTCCCTCCACTGTCCGCCCACCCATGACATCGTTTCGTTACAGTCGCCTCCTTGCTGGCGCGTCGGTCAGCACGCTGCTGTTGGCGTGCTCGCCGGAACAGCCGCCGATCGAAACGCGTGCGGAGGGTGGGACGGTGGTGATTGGGTTGAACGGAGAACCAACGTCGCTTCTGCCACCGCTGGTGGGGAGTGATCACGATCAGGCGATTGTTGAAGTGTTGTACGATCGTCTCGCCGACATTGGTCCAGCGCTTTCCACGGTTGGTGACGCAGGATTTACGCCGCGTTTGGCGAGCTCGTGGCAGTGGGCCGCTGACTCGATGTCTATTTCGTTCACGCTCGATGATCGGGCGCGTTGGCACGACGGACAACCGGTCGTGGCGGATGATGTAAAACGCACGTTCGATCTGTACACGCATCCACAAGTGGCCTCCAGCCAGGCCGCGCTGCTGGCCAACATCGACTCGGTCAGCGTGAGCCCGCCGCGAACCGCGACCTTCTGGTTCAAGCGTCGGTCACCGCAACAGTTCTACGATGCGGCGTACCACATGTTCATCGCGCCGTCACACCTGCTGGCAGACGCAGACCCTGCACAACTGTCATCGCATTCACTTGGGCGGTCACCCGTTGGCACTGGCCGGTTTCGCTTTGTGCAATGGAACAGCGGTGATCGCATCGAAGTTGTCGCGGACACAACAAATTTTCGTGGACGGGCGACGCTTGATCGCGTCATCTATCGTCCCTTCACCGATGTCGGTGCCGCGGTTGTCAGTCTGTTTACCGGCGACATCGACTTTTTCTCACCGCTTCCGCCCGACGACCTCGAAAGAGCGGGCAAGACACCGTCGCTGCGTGTCCGTGCCTATCCGTCGCTGAAGTACCAGCTCATGCTGATGAATGTGCGCGATCCGGCGAGTGTCGAGCAGCCGCATCCGGTGTTGGGCGATGTGGCGGTACGTCGCGCGCTGAGCATGGCGGTCAATCGAGAGCGAGTAGTTCGCGCCGTGTATGACTCCGCCACCGCGGTTGCCCAAGCGCCAACCACACGGCTGTTCATTCCCGAAAACGCCACGTTGAAGGAACTGCCGTACGACGTTGCAGCGGCTCGCGCGTTGCTTGATTCCGCAGGGTGGGTCATGGGCGCGAACGATAGTGTTCGCTCGAAGAACGGCGTACGCATGCGCTTCGAAGTCTTGATTCCCGCTGGCAGTACAAATCGTGATCGCATGGCCGTGCTGTTGCAGGATCAGCTGCGCACGGTGGGAGCCGAGGTGGTGTTGCAGCGCCTGGAGATTAACGCGCTCATCACGCGACTGGAGAGCGCGAACTTTGACGCCTTCATGCACGGCTGGAGTATGTCGCCCGGTTTGGTCGGGCTGCGTCAGGTCTGGACTACGAGCAGCTTTGGTGGCGCGGGCAGTAACTACGGCGGGTATCGAAGCGCAACATATGATGCAAACATTGACAGCGCGCTTTCGTCATTTGATCCAGCCGTCGCGCAGCGCACGTTGGTTCGTGCATTGCAAACCATCATCGACGATGCACCGGGCATCTGGCTCGCCGAAGACGGCGCCATCGCCGGCATGCACGAGCGCATCGAACCAGGCGTGCTCTCAGCAACCGGCTGGTGGCACGGCTTGCCGTCGTGGCGCATTCCGGCGGAAAAACGAAACGGTCGCGACCGGATCGGCCTTACTCCCGTTCGCTAACGCGGCCTCATGAGTCGCCCCGCACGCGCGCACTCATCGCGGTTGTTCGTACGACTGCTACAATCGCTCTTCGTGGTGTGGGCGGCGGCGACGGCGGCGTTCATTCTGATGCGCGCGGCGCCTGGCGATCCCTACACGCAGCAGATGGACGTCCCCGCGAACAGGCGTGCGCAGTGGGTCGCGCAGCGAGGTCTCGATCAGCCGATCCACGTGCAGTACATCAAGTGGCTGCGCAATCTCGCCGTCGGGGAACTCGGCGAGTCGTCCAGATACAATCGCCCCGTGCGCGACGTGCTGCGCGATGTACTGCCGCGCACCTTGCTCCTGATGTCGCTAGCGCTCACAGCGAGCGTGCTGCTCGGCATGGCCGTTGGCGCGTGGCAAGGAACGCGAGTTGGCACAACCGGCGATTCTCTGGTTTCGACCGCGTCGTTGTTTGCCTACTCCGTACCGGAGTTCTGGCTGGGAATATTGCTCGTTCAACTGTTCGCACAGAGCCTCGGGTGGCTACCCGCAAGCGGCATGGTGTCCGTCGAATATGAATATCTCCCGTTCAGCGAACAGATCGTCGACCGTATCCGGCATCTCGTGTTGCCACTCACCGCGCTCACACTGCTCGGCACATCACTGTTTGCACGCTTTCAGCGCAGCAGCATGCGTGACGCGTGGAACGAACCGTACGTGCAAACGGCGCGCGCCAAGGGGCTCGCCGAGCGTGGCGTGCGCTGGCACGCCTGGCGCACCGCCCTCGTACCAGTGGTGACGATGTTCGGGTTGATGTTCCCCTCGCTGTTGGGCGGCGCCGTCTTTGTCGAGAGCATTTTTTCGTGGCCCGGCATGGGACACACCGCGGTGATTGCGGTCAGCGCGCGTGATTACAATCTGGTCGTCGCCGCAGTCATTGTTGGCAGCGTGATGACCGTAACCGGAAGCTTGATCGCGGATATCTTGCAGCGCGCGGTTGACCCACGAACAACCACCTGACCGTGTTGCGACGCCTCTTCTGGCCGTTCGCGGCACTCATCGTGTTTGTAGTGATTGCCGCCGCCGCGCCCTGGCTCTCACCCGAGGCACCAAACGCGATTCCAACCGAAGGTGTGATCGCCAGCAAGCCACCGTCAGCGGCGCATCCGTTTGGCACCGACCCCAGTGGCCGAGATGTGCTGAGCCGGGTGTTGCACGGCACGCGGGTTTCGCTCGGGGTGGCGCTCCTGAGCGTCGCCATTGCAACCACCGTGGGCGCACTCTTCGGCGCACTGTCCGGATGGATCGGTGGTCGACTCGACGCGGTACTCATGCGACTGCTCGACGTCGCGCTGTCGGTGCCGCGCGTGCTCGTGCTGCTATGTGTATCTGCGCTCTGGGGCGCACTGCCACTCTCCGGCCTGGTGCTGCTGCTTGGCCTCACCGGCTGGTACGATGTCGCGCGACTCGTACGCGGTGATGTGTTCGCGCTCAAAGACCGCGAGTTTGTGATCGCCGCGCGAGCTGTGGGGACAAGCGAGGTGCGCGTGTTGTGGCGTCATGTGCTGCCGCACATCTGGCCCACACTGGTGGTCACGGCCACACTCGGTATTGCCCACACGATCGCGCTCGAAGCGGGGCTGTCTTTTCTGGGACTCGGCGTACAGCCGCCGCAGGCCAGCTGGGGGAGCATTCTGAGTGACGGCAGCGCTTTGGTCTCGTCGCGCTGGTGGATCACACTTTTCCCCGGATTGGCCATCGTGAGCGCCGTGCTCACCTGCAATGCGCTCGGCGACGCCTTGCGCGAAACCCTCGCACCGAGACAGGTTGCCGCGTGACCAGCCCCCTGCTCTCTGTCAACGATTTGCGTGTGTCGTTTCAAACCGACGCAGGCGTGGCGCGTGCAGTCGACGGGGTGTCGTTCACCGTGAGCGCGGGTGAAACCGTGGGGCTCGTGGGAGAATCGGGCTGCGGCAAATCACTCACGGCGCTCTCGCTGCTGCGATTGATTCCGGCGGGCGGCAAGCTCGGCCCGTCGAGCCGCGTGGAGTTTGAGGGCGCAGACATGCTCACGATTCCGGAGCGTGAACTGCGGGCCGTGCGCGGGCGTCGCATGGCCATGATCTTTCAGGAGCCTATGACGGCGCTTAATCCTGTGCTCACCGTGGGCGATCAGGTGGCCGAAGTGGTGCGGGTGCACACGACACGCTCGCGCAGTGAAGCCTGGGCGCTGGCGGTGGCCATGTTGGCGCGCGTGGGAATCCCCGACGCGGCCGCACGCGCGTCGCAGTATCCGCACGAGCTCTCCGGCGGCATGCGACAGCGCGTGATGATTGCCATGGCGCTGGTGCTCGATCCCGCATTGGTGATTGCCGACGAACCAACCACGGCGCTCGATGTCACGATTCAAGCGCAGATTCTCGAGCTGCTGCGAGAGCTGCGCGAACGCATCGGTATGGCCGTGCTGCTCATTACGCACGATCTGGGAGTCGTGGCTGAAATGGCGTCACGCGTGTTGGTGATGTACGCTGGCGAAGTGGTGGAAGAAGCACCGGTGGAATCACTGTTTGCGCGGCCCATTCATCCGTACACGGAAGGATTGCTGGCAGCAGTGCCGTCGCTCGCGCGCGCCGCGGAACCGGCGCATGAGCGACTGCGCACGATTCCCGGTACCGTGCCGCCACCAACGGCGTGGCCATCCGGATGCCGTTTCCGCGATCGCTGCGAGCACGCGTGGGAACGCTGCGCCACCGACGCACCGGCACTGGTACAAGTAGAAACCGCACATCGCGTGCGTTGTCATCTGGTGCAGGAACCCGAGCGCCGACGCACATGACGGCATTGCTTGAAGTGCGGAATCTGACCAAACACTTTCCGATCCGGCGTGGGTTGTTTCGTCGGGATGCGGGCACTGTGAAAGCGGTCGACGGCGTTTCGTTCGACGTGCACGCTGGCGAAACGCTCGCGCTGGTAGGCGAATCCGGTTGCGGAAAAACAACCACCGGGCGTTCCATCTTGCGACTTGTTGAGCCCACGAGTGGTTCCGTGCGTTTTGACAACACCGACGTGCTCGCACTGCGCGGTGAAACATTGCGCAAGCTGCGACGCCACATGCAGATCGTGTTTCAGGATCCGTTCGGCTCACTCAATCCGCGGCTCACTATTGGCGCCGCGATTCGCGAAGGGCTGATCGTGCACAACATCGCCAGCGGAGCGGCGGCCGATCAGCGCGTGGCGCAGTTGCTCGATGAAGTCGGACTGCGCGCTGAGTACGCGTCGCGATATCCGCATGAGTTCTCTGGTGGGCAGCGACAGCGTGTTGGAATTGCACGCGCGCTCGCCGTTGAGCCGAAGTTCATTGTGTGTGATGAACCAGTCTCCGCACTCGACGTGAGCGTTCAGGCGCAGGTGGTGAATCTGCTTCGCGATTTGCAGCGCGACCGCGGGCTGGCGTACCTGTTCATTGCGCATGATCTCGCGGTCGTCTCGCACATGGCCGATCGTGTCGCTGTGATGTATCTGGGACGCCTCGTCGAACTCGCTACGCGTGCCTCGCTCTTTGCCTCGGCGCAAATGCCGTACACGCAGGCGCTGCTCTCCGCGGTGCCGGTTCCGGAGCCGGGGAGGGTGCGCACGCGCATACTATTGGCGGGCGATCCGCCGTCACCGGCGAACCCTCCGTCCGGTTGCGTGTTTCATCCACGATGTTCGCATCCGCTCAAGGATCTGGAGTGCTCGGCCCGCGTGCCGGCCCTTGAAGAGAAGAGTCCTGCCCACTGGGTTGCCTGTCACAAGGTTCCGGTCACCCTTCCCGCCGCGTCCACTCTCGCCCCCGCCTGATGTCCAAGGTCACGTCTTCTGATCCCACGCCGTACGTACGGGACACCAAGTTTTTCGGCCACCCCCGCGGCCTCGCCACGCTGTTCTTCACCGAGACGTGGGAACGGTTTTCGTTCTACGGCCTGCGTCCGCTGCTCGTGCTCTTCATGGCAGCGGCGCTTGCGGAAGGCGGCTTTGGTTTTGACCGCGGACAGGCGTCGGCGATTGTCGGCATTTATGGCGCGTTCGTGTACGTGGCGTCGCTGCCGGGCGGATGGATTGCGGATCGTCTGCTCGGATTGCGACGCGCGATCTTCATTGGCGCCGTACTGATTACGCTCGGCCACCTATCCATCGGATTGTCGGGGTTTGCAGGCGCCGATCTGGGCAAGGTGTTTTTCTTTCTGGGCCTGATCCTCATTGTGCTCGGTACCGGTCTGCTCAAGCCGAACATCTCGGCGATCGTGGGTGATCTGTATCCAGAAGGTGGTGCGCGTCGCGACGCTGGCTTCTCGATTTTCTACATGGGTATCAACCTCGGCGCGTTTGCCGGACAGTTGATCACGGGCATTCTCGGTGAGGCGGTTGGCTGGCACTACGGCTTTGGTGCGGCCGGCGTGGGCATGTTCATTGGTCTCATTGTGTATTGGCTGAGCGCGAACAAAACACTCGGTCCGATTGGTGTGCTGCCCACGCGTAACGCCGATCCGGTGTTGCAGGCGCAACAGGAATCGCAGGTGAAGCTCGCCACCGGTGCAGGACTCGGACTGATTGCGGTCGTGTTCGTATTGGCAGCAACAGGCATCATCACGCTCGACGCGCAGGTGCTCGGCGGCTACATGACGTTTGTGCTGGTCGGTCTCGCGGTCGCGTTCTTTGGTTACGTATTCGCGGCCGGGGGCTTGAACAGCGACGAGAAGAAACGTGTCGCAGTAATCGTGGTGCTGTTCATCTTCGCCGCGATTTTCTGGTCAGCGTTTGAGCAGGCGCCCACATCGCTCAACCTGTTCGCGCGAGACTTTACCGATCGTGTTGTTGGAGGCTTCACGATTCCTGCCACCTGGTTCCAGTCGGTGAACTCGGGCTTCATCATTTTGTGCGCGCCGATTTTCGCCGTGATCTGGACCGGACTTGGCAAACGTGGCATCGATCTTTCGAGTCCCGCCAAGTTTGCACTCGGTCTGTTTCTGGCGGGTATCGGCTTCTTCATCATGATCTTCGCCGCCAACACGGTGGTCGCGAGCGGCGGTACGGTGCTTGTTTCGCCGTGGTGGCTGGTGGCCAGCTACTTCTTTCAGACGCTTGGCGAGTTGTGTTTGAGCCCCGTGGGCCTGTCCTCAATGACCAAGCTCTCGCCGCGTAAGTTCGTTGGTCAGATGATGGGTATCTGGTTCCTTGCCTCGGCACTCGGCAACCTGATTGGCGGCCTCGTTGGTGGCAACGTGGATCCGGAAAAGCTTGAGCAAATGCCCAAACTCTTCACGATCACCACCATGTCGCTCTTCATAGCCACGGCGATTCTTGGCGCACTGATTGTGCCCGTACGCCGCATGATGAGTGGCGTGAAGTAGCGATAACGCTCCGTAGACGAGCGGCTGATTACACGCCGCTCGTTACTGCGTGTTCTACGGCCAGCTGAACAAACTTGACGGCACGGCACGTTCGCGTGCCGTGTTGAGGTCGAGCGGCTCACGCCAGAACACGCGCGTGCGATCAACGCTGCTGATGCGCACTTCAAACTTCGCGTTCGGATCACCGCCCACGGGCAACCCGAAATCCAGGCGCCACAGTCGACGAGAACGACGCGGCACCGCCGCCAGCACGCCAACGCCCACCGTTCCGCGCACGCTGGATTGTGTAGCGTACGGCACCTCGCCGGACCAGAGCTTCCCAACGTCGGCAAAGAACGTGACGCCCAGATCGCCAACGGTTGTGCGTGGCGTGGGCAACCAGCGTTGCTCCACGCGCAGCACAGCGCGATGCGCGCCGCCGAGACGTGAGTTTCGGTAGCCGAGCAATCCGCCGTCTCGATCACCGAATGTGAGCTGATACGGAACGCGTACGTTCCAGCCACCACCCCAATCGAGTGATGTGAGTGTAAGCTGATTCCGCCACGGCTTGAGATACCACGCCACACGACCGCTCGTAATCACGCCATCCCACTCGCGCGTGTTCGCGTCGCGACGGGCCTCGGTGAGCGTTTCAAACCCAAGGAAATTCTTGGGCGAGCCACCACCCGCATACACGTCATAGCGCACAAACAAATCCCGGTCGCGACCATTCAGAATGCCGATCGAACGGCCGAGCGTGAGCGCGGTTTGCACACCCTTGCGCACGTCCTGCACACCGGTGAGGGCGTCAAAACCTTCGACGCGCATGAATGACAATCGACGCATTCCAGCCAGCGCGTTCACGCGCGTGACGCGGGCCGAGCGGTAGATATCGGGGAACGTGCTGGCGAGTGTGTCCTCCCGGAATCCGGTGACATCCATGATCACGGGCTGCGACGACACATTGTCTTGTTCGTGCGAGAGCGACGCGCCGAGCAGTTTCAGTCGACCCGGTTCACCGATGCGGAACACCGCGCCGAGATCACCAAAGTCGCGCTGCTGTGCGAGTCCAACGTTCGCTTCGTCTTCACGCGCGAACCGAATGTAGTCGCGCTTGCTGCCATATGCGCCGTGCCACGCGAACCGCTGCAGGTCTGTGTAGTACGGACGCAGTATTTCGGCGCCGTATTCGTGACCACGAATGGAACGTTCGCCAAACAGCCGACCGATATTGCGCTGCCCCATGAACTGATGATCCACGACACGCGCACCGTACAAATCATCGTACGCACCGCCGTCGCGCCAACGCACCGCCGAATAGATAGCCTGGCCGGCAAGATTGCTCTCGCCCATGGTCACGCCGCGCACCACCGGACTGACGCCGGAAACGAGCAGTCCGGCGACCACCGAAAATTCATCCCGCGTTTCGACTTCCAGTTCAACGCCACCTTCACCATCGGAGAACGCACGTACGTCTGCGTCCACCAGAAACGGCTGCACACGCAGAATACGTTCAGATTCCGATCGCTCCAACTCAGTACACGCGTCACCAACGCCAAACAGCAGGTAACGACGCACCACGTCGTCCTGCGTGTTGGCGTGAAACTTGACCATGCCTCGACGCACAAAGTCGAGCGACTTGGGAAGTCTGTCGGTGTACGGCGGCTGCGTGAGCACCACGATGTTGCTGATGCGCTGTCCGTTGCACACCACCGGAATACGCGGCGCGAGCGGCGGCGTTTGCGCCTGTACAACGCTGCCGCACACACACGCAGCCATCGCCGCGATGCCACCACATCGCATCATTCCCTTCACGCGCACACGAGCTGCACTGCGAGAGTTCACGGCTCCTTGCCGAGCTGTCGCTTGAGCGCCGCCAGTCGTTCCGTTGCATCCGCCTCACGCGCCTCACGCGCTCGCGCCCGAGCCATCGCGTTCAGCTCGGCGGTTTCGGCGGCCGCCTGTCGTTCGCCGAGCGCTTCTTCGACTTCGCGCATGGCCGACGCTTCAACGCTCTCGGGACTGGCCGAGCCAAACGGCAATCCCGCCATCGCACGCTTGAGCTCGCGCGACATCTCGTCGTACTCGCGTTCCGCCAGCGACAGCTCGTCGAGCTGTGCGGCGCGCTTCTGCTCAAGCACGCGCACTTTCTCCGCGTGCTGCGCCACAAACTTGTCAGCGATGGCAACGGTCTCGGCGTCATCAATCTGCGCCGCCATCGCTCGACGGCGCGTGGCGGTATCCAATTCCTTCTGCTCACTGCCCAACCGCTTTTCCGTGATCGCGACACCTTCGCGCAGATCCTGCAACGCGAGTTTTGCGTGCACGAGCGCGTCTTTCATACTCGACATCGCGGCACGCTTGTCGGTAGCGCCGCTCTCGCGACTCATGCCACGCAGTGCATCTCGAAACTGTTCGAACATCGGGCGGTCAGGTGATCGGTCGGGGCGCGAAGACGCGCGGTCGCAGTGGCCCGACGGTGAGCCACACGTTGTGAATATCCGCGGCAGCTTAGCGCGGGTCGGCCGTCTGTGGCAACACGATCGCCACAGACCAGCTTATCCGCATATATACCCCGACTCAGCTCAGTTGGTCGCTCTCAAAGGCGTCGCGCACCTGACGCATCAGACGTTCCGGCGAATGCACGTGCCGAAAGAGCAGCGAATCACTCACCGCGTTCAGGGCGCGGCGCATTTTCGGGAACGCCTCGGCGGCCGCGCCGTAGAGCGGCGCCAGGCCGTGGCGTCCCGCCAGCCGGTGGTCAGCCGCGAGGCGAAAGCCCCGCTGCCCCATTGTTTCGTAATACTCCAGATTGGGGCCACCGCGACGCCAGCGCCGATGTTCAATGTGGTCAGGGAACAGACCGCTCAGCCACAGCGCGTAGTTGCCCAGGTGCGCACGGGCGAGAAAAGCACGCTCCGCGTCGGCGCTGTCGATATCTTCGGCAATGCGAGCCACCGTGTCGTAGGTCTGGTCGTCACTGTCGGCAATTCGCCGGGCGCGCTCGCGCAGCCCAAAGTGCAGCAGCACGCTGGCCACGTAATCGGCCAAGCTCCGGCTCTCCGCGCCGGTGCGCCGGAGGGCGTGTCGCACCACCACGTAACAAAACAGCGGGAGCGACGCGTGGGCCGACTGTCTGGCCTCGATCAGGGCGCGGAGCAGCTCCGGATCGTCCAGCAGTGGGTCAAGGCCCTGATCGGCCAGCATGGCCTCGGCCGATCGCGAGGCCTCGGCCCCGCCACGAGACAATAAGCGCAGCACAAGCTGCGCATCCTCCCGTCCCAACTGGGACCGTACGTTCGCGAGCATCATGGCATTCCTCCAGAAGCTTGAACGGTCTCGCCGCGAGCACGGATGCCCCGCGGCGCCACTATACCTGTTATTATCGGACGCTTGTAAGAGAATCGCGTCATTTCGTCCGACCCGTCAACCCGTCCTGCGTGCTCTACATCGGCATTCCTGCGTATAACGAGGCCACCACGATCGGCGTCCTGCTTTGGCGTCTGCGCAGCGTGCTCGCAGAAGTCTCGCGGGAGTATGAAGTCGTGGTCTATGACGACGCGAGTACCGATCAGACCGCGGACACACTCGCGCCCTACTCCCGTGTATTACCCCTCACGGTGATTCGCGGCACACAGCGATTGGGTTACGCTGGCGCGACTGACGCCCTCGTGCGCCATGTTGCGCGTACCACGCGTTATCCACGGCGCGACGCGCTGCTGCTCTTGCAAGGCGACTTCACCGATCCGCCAGCGCTCGTCCCGGAGTTCCTGCGCCGCTTCGAAGGCGGCGCCGATCTGGTGATTGGTGAGCGTGTGTCGTCTGGCGACGCGCCCAAGTCGGTGCGTCGTCTGTGGCAGGCGTCGCGTTGGGTCCTGCGACCGTTTGTGGGCATCAGTGATGTACGTGATCTCACCACGAGCTTTCGGTTGGTGCGCATTGCGGTGTTGCGCGACCTGATCAAGGCCGCTGGTGATACGCCCATTGTGTCTGGCGATGCGTGGTCGGCCAACGCCGATTTTCTTCTCCGCACGGCACCACACGCGCGTCGTGTGGAGACCATCCCTGTCACACCCACGTTCACCGTGCGCACCCGCGAAACGCGTCGCACGGCATGGCCCGACGCAATCGCGCTCGCCAAGTGGGGATGGAGTCGCCGTGGACAGCGTGTCGCCGCCAAGGTGATTGCGCGCGCGGTGGAAGTCGTGGAGACAGACGAACCGACGGCGCCCGATGTGGTGGAACGGCCAGCCCGCGAGCGTTCGCCTCGCGAACGACCTGCGCGCGAACGAGCAACACACGACCGCGCCACGAACGACCGAGCAACGAACGAACGGGCCACGAACGAACGCCCGACGCGCGAGCGTCCGCCCCGGGATCGGCAACCACGCGAGCGCGTCGCACGTGACGAGGGCGCGCCGCGCGTGGAGTCCGCATTGCTGGCCCCTATCACGACCGACGCGGAATCCGTCGCGAATGCGACCGATTCGGACGCCGCGCCGCGTCCGGCTCGCAAGCGTCGCAAACGGGGTGCACGAAAAGATCGTTCGGCGCCGCCGCGAAATGGCGGAGATGACGCCGAGACCGGCGGCCAGTTAGATGCCGCAAACGCCGAGCGTTCGCAGCCGCAGAACACGGGGCGCGAAGACGGAGACGACGCGGGTAACGACGACGCCTCGGATGGCCCAACAGCGCTCAGCGCTGAGGCCACCGGCGACGCTCCAGCCCGTCGCAAGCGGTCACGCCGAGGACGGCGTCGCCGCGGTGAGGGACGGTCAACGAACGGTGCGGATGCCGCTGAAGGAGCCGACGATTCTGATACCGGGGCCGAACCGGACCAGCCGCGTCAGGGGCGTTCGCGTACCGCCGATTCCAACAGCGACGCTGGCTCGACCGACGAAGGCAGTGCTGAGGCAGGCGACGGGGAAGTGACCGCTGGCGACGCGGACGAAGCCGCCCGGAAGCGTCGTCGCAGCCGGCGTGGCCGCCGAGGCGGCAGCCGCAAACGCACGAACGGCTCGCCGGGTGAGGGCGAGCCGCGCGAGGGTGGATCAGACGCTGGCCGGCGCGACGAAGGCGCCGGCGGCAGCTCAGAAGGAGCTTGAGGAGCCGCTCCAGCGGTCTTTGAGGCGCTGGGCGGTGTTGGGGCTGATCAGGCGAATGACCACGTAGCCGACGAAGCCCAGCACGGCCACCTTGAGAGCCAGACCAGCGATCCAGAAGAGCAGCGCCACGAGCGGGCCCATGAGGCCAAATACCAGCTTCAAGGCCACAAGTCCGAGAAGCGCCATAGCGCCGACCACGAAGATGGTGCGCAACATGTTCCGTTCCCTCTGAAGTTCTGCCAGTAGCTCGCGCCATTTCGCGGGCCTATTCACCCGTACGCGGCTCGCATGCCCTGAGTTTCGCGGCTCGCGCCAGCAACTCTACAGCAAGTCGTTCACTGCGTTAACCTTCATTATACCAGTGAACGGTTACGCCGTCTGGTTGCTCTCTGTCCCCGGCTGTACCTTGCCGATCGCCATTGGAAGATTGCCTTTGGCGGTGGTCACCCATTCGCTGCACTTCGCATGGCAGAACAGCTTTATCAGATCATGGGGCGGCATCGCCGCGACCCGTTGCCGGAACGCAAGCCATCATGGCTCAAGGTCAAGGCGCCCGGTGGACCCACGTATCTGCGACTCACGCAGATGATGAAGGAACTCAACCTTCACACCGTCTGCCAGGAAGCGCACTGCCCCAACATTGGTGAATGCTGGGAGCATGGCACCGCCACGTTCATGATCCTCGGCGATGTCTGCACGCGTAACTGTGCGTACTGCGCCGTGTCACACGGTCGTCCACCGGCGTATGACATTGCCGAGCCCGAGCGTGTGGGCGAAGCGGTCGCGCAGCTGGGACTGCGTCACGCGGTGATCACGTCGGTTGATCGCGACGACCTGCCCGACTTTGGCGCGTACATCTTTGCCGAAACCATCCGGCAGATTCATCAGCGTCTGCCGGGCTGTTCGGTAGAAGTGCTCGTGCCCGATTTTCAGGGCAATGAAGATTCGATTCGCGCGGTCCTTGAAGCGCGCCCCGAGATCTACAATCACAACACCGAGACCGTACCACGATTGTACAAGAAGGCCCGTCCGGGCGGACGGTACGAGCGCGTGATGAACATTTTCCGTACGGCCAAGCGCATCGCCCCCACGATTCCCACCAAAACGGGCATCATTCTTGGCATGGGCGAAACGAACGAAGAAGTCATTGAAGTGATGAAAGATCTGCGTGAGGTCGACGTCGACATTCTCACGTTGGGTCAGTATCTCCGTCCGTCTGACGGACACATCGCACTCGATCGTTTTGTCACGCCCGACGAGTTCAAGATGTTTCGTGAAGTCGGCATGGGCATGGGCTTCAAACACGTCGAAAGCGGACCGCTCGTGCGTTCCAGTTATCACGCGTGGGAGCAAGTGCAGGCCGCTGGCGTCTGACTATCCACGCGCCGCACACCGGGCTCTCGGCTGCAGCGCGTCTGACCACTCCCTTATTTGACCATGAGCACCACCAAGCCATCCCGACGCCGGGGCGCGGCGTCTTCCGACGGCGCTTCGACTGACGCTGCATTGTCATCGGGCCCGTCGGCAGAACTGTCGCCGGCCGAGCGCAAGAAGCTGCACACCGAGTTGCTGTACTCGATGCTGATGCAGCGTCGTTTCGAAGAGCGTACGGCCGAGATGTACGCGATCGGTCGCATCGGCGGTTTCTGTCATTTGTACATCGGACAGGAAGCGGTGAGCACAGGCTTCATCTCGCTGCTGCGCGAAGACGATTACATCATCACCACCTACCGCGATCACGGTCAGGCACTCGCGCGTGGCATGACACCGCGCGCAATCATGGCCGAGCTGTTTGGCCGTGTGGACGGCTGTGTGCGCGGCAAGGGCGGCTCGATGCACTTGTTCGACAAGTCGCTCGGCTTCCTGGGCGGTCACGGCATTGTGGGTGGACACATTCCCATTGCGGCCGGTGTGGGCTTTGCGATCAAATATCGCGGCGGCGATCAGGTGATTGTGTGCTTCATGGGTGAGGCCGCCGTGAACAACGGCGCGTTTCACGAGGCGCTTAACATGGCCGCGCTCTGGAAGCTGCCGTGTCTGTTTGTGATTGAAAACAATCGCTACGGCATGGGTACGGCCGTTGAACGTGCCTCGGCAATCAACGACATCTACAAGCGCGGTGCGTCGTACGATATGCCGCGTGATGTAGTCGACGGTCAGGATGTATTTGCCGTGCGCGCGGCTGCAGAAACCGCGATTGCACGCGCGCGCACCGAGTCCATGCCCACACTGCTCGAAATCCGCACGTATCGATTCATGGGCCACTCCATGTCGGACGCGGTGAGCGGCACGTATCGCACCAAGGAAGAGCTTGAGAAGTATCTCAAGCGTGATCCGGTGGTGCTGCTGCGCACAACCATGGAAGAGGCTGGTGATCTTTCCGCCGACGAGTGGAACGCCATGGATGAAGAGATCAAGGCTATCGTGCAAGACTCAATTGACTTCGCCGAGAACAGTCCGGAGCCGCCGCTTGAAGCGCTGCTTGAAGACGTGCTCGTTGACACTACTTCGGACTGATCCGCCATGGCTGTTATTACGTATCGCGAAGCGCTGAATCAGGCGCTGCGGGAAGAAATGTTGCGCGACGATCGCGTGTTCCTCATGGGCGAGGAAGTCGCGGTGTATCAGGGCGCGTACAAAGTGTCGAAAGGATTGCTGCAGGAGTTTGGTGAAATGCGCGTGGTCGACACGCCGATTACCGAGCTTGGTTTTGCAGGCGTTGGTGTGGGCGCGGCGATGGTTGGCTTGCGTCCTATCATTGAGTTCATGACGTGGAACTTCGCGTTGCTGGCGCTCGATCAGGTTGTGAACGCCGCGGCAAAAATGTTGTACATGACGGGCGGTCAGTTCCCCATGCCCATGGTGTTTCGCGGACCGAACGGTGCGGCGCTGCAGCTGTCGGCGCAGCACTCGCAGGCCTGGGAATCGTGGCTGGCGCACATTCCCGGTCTCAAGGTGGTCACGCCGGGCACGCCGTATGACGCGAAGGGACTGCTCAAAGCTGCGATTCGCGACGACAATCCGGTCTGTTTTCTTGAAGGCGAAATGTTGTACAACACGAAGGGCGAAGTGCCCGACGAAGAGTACGTGATTCCGCTTGGCAAGGCCGAAGTCAAGCGCGAAGGTGATCACGTCTCATTGATCACCCATGGCAAGATGGTGCTCGTGGCGTTGCAGGCCGCGGAACAACTCGCGAAAGAAGGCATTCGCGCGGAAGTCGTGGATCTGCGCACCATTCGCCCGATGGATGTGGATGCGATCACCGCGTCCGTGCGCAAAACGAATCGTTGCGTTGTGGTGGAAGAAGGCTGGGAAGTGTGCGGCGTTGGCGCGCAGGTGGTGGACTACGTGCAGCGCCACTGTTTTGATCACCTCGATGCACCCGTACTCCGCGTGCATCAGGCCGACGCGCCCATGCCGTACGCCAAGAACATTGAGAAGGCCGCGAAGCCCGACGTTCCGAAAACGATCGCGGCGGTAAAGCAGGTCCTCTACATCGACGCCTGACCCGACCCCGATCATGGCAACCAAAGTGATGATGGAGGCGCTCTCTCCAACCATGGAAGAGGGACGCCTGGCGAAGTGGCTCAAAGCGGAAGGCGATACCGTTGCTAACGGTGATGTGCTGGCCGAAGTCGAAACTGACAAGGCCATCATGGAGCTCGTCGCGCGTGGCGATGGTGTGTTGCGCAAGCGATTCATTGGCGACGACAGTACGGCGCCTGTTGGTCAGCTGATCGGCATTATTGCGGCGGCCGACGAAGATATTTCGGCGCTCTTGAGTGGTGCGCCAGCGGCCGCCGCTGCATCAGCGGGCGCACCAGCAGCTGCACCAGCAGAAGCTGCACCGTCGACGCAGGCAGCCCCGCCCGCAGCAGCGGCCGCAGCTCCAGCTGCGGCGCCCGCTTCAGTGCCGACTTCAGCGCCCGCTTCGACAGCTGCGCCCACCGCCGAGCCTACAGCTGACGACGGGCGCGTGAAAGCCTCACCACTCGCGCGTCGCATGGCGAGTGAACAAGGCGTCTCACTGGCGAACGTGGTAGGCACCGGACCGAGCGGCCGCGTGATTCGCCGCGATGTTGAAGCCGCCGCGTCCGCACCGCGCGCTGCAGCGGTGGCACCGGCCACAGCGGGTGCTTCGAGCAAGTCATCAACAACGGCCGCGCCTGCGAAGCCCGCCGGTAAGCCGCCTGCGATTCCGCTCACGCCCGCCATGCAGATTGATGGCGACGTGCGCGACGTCACGCTCACACAGATGCGCAAAACAATTGCGCGTCGACTGGGTGAGTCGATCGGTCCGATTCCGACGTTCTATCTCACGTCGGAAATCGATATGACCACCGTCGGCGAAATGCGCACGCAAATGGCCGCCGCTGGTGATGCCTTCAAGGTCAGCGTGAATGACATTGTCATGAAGGCCGTGGCGGTTGCGCTCGCGAAACATCCGGAATGCAACGCGCACTGGCTTGGCGACACGATTCGTTATTTCGCGCACGCGCACATTGGCATGGCTGTGGCCACGGACGACGGATTGATTGTGCCCGTTATTCGTGATGCGGATCGCAAAGGACTCGGCGAAATCGGTCGCGAAGCACGTGAACTGGCCGGTCGCGCTCGTGAGCGCAAACTCAAGCCCGAGGAATACACGGGGTCAACGTTCTCCGTGAGCAACCTCGGCATGTTTGGCATTGACCAGTTCACGGCCATCATCAATCCACCCGAGGCCGGCATTCTGGCCGTGGGCGCAACTGAAACGAAGCCTGTGTGGATCGATGGCGCCTTTGTGCCGCGTCAGCGCATGCGCGTGACCATGAGCTGCGATCATCGTGTGATCGATGGCGCGGTGGGTGCGCGGTTCCTCCAGACGGTGCGTCATTTGCTTGAGAATCCATTCCTCATGTTGTATTGACGGAACGAGCCGCGGGCCGACAGGTTATCACTCTTGAGGGTTAGTGTGCACGCCTCCGTCTGATGCATCAGACGGAGGCTGCTTCTTCTTCGAGACACCCGTCCATGCGCTCGTTGCACCGCCAGAGGGTTGTTCGATCGGCCGCGTTGGTCGCAGCGGCCGCGTTCATTGTCGGGTGCGGCGATGGTCCGAGCGGGCCGGCCGTACCGCCTGTAACCACCGGCACGCTGGTGCTCAGCACCGCCGGTCTGCCGGCCACACACACACCCACGTTTACCATCACGTCTGCCGATGGCGCCGTGCGTGTGGTCGCGGGCACGGACACCGTGCGCAATCTTACGCCGGGGCTCGTGACCATCCGCCCCGCGCAACCATCGGTCGCGGGTGTTGGTCGGTGGGTGCCGGAACGCGACGAGTATGGTGCCACGATTGTGGTCGCACTCGTCACCAATGAAACGGTGCGGTACGCCGCCGCACCGATTGTGCTGTCGGCCACGGCCGAAGGGCTGCCGCCGAGCACCACCGCAACAATGCGTTTGACGGCGCCGGATGGAACGGACTATACGGCGATTGCCGGCACACCGTTTGTGGCGCCTGTGGCCGGTCGGTGGACGCTGACGGGACAACGTTTGAGCGCCAACAACTTCGTGTGGGAACCGGTCGATGCGCCCATTGCGCGCGTGGTCGTGCCGGGCGACACCGCCACCGCGACTGTTCCGTTCGCGGTCGCCAGCGGAGCCATTGAAATCACGGCCACGGGTTTAGGTGGCGTGGCGTCACCGTCATTCACGATTTCGCGCGGCACCACCGTGCACACGCGCGTGGGCCCCGGACTGTTTCCCGATCTTGCGCCTGGCACGTGGCAGCTGTCCACAGGCCCGGTCACGATTAGTGGATCTCGGTACGCACCCGCTGTCGTGACACAGCCGATCGACGTGGCACTCGGCGTGCTGACCGACGTGCCCGTCACGTTTACGTCCACACCGATCAAAACAAATTTTTCGGTGGAGAGCGCTTACCTCACGCAGGCCATTCAGACGTTCGACGGAAGCGCGCCACTTGTTGCCGAACGTGACGCCTTGCTCCGCGTGTTTTTACGAGCCAACGAGCCGAACGATTGGCGGCCGTCCGTGCGCGCGCGTGTGTACAATGGCAACACGCTCGTGCAGACCGTTGACATGCCCGCTGCGTCGGCAAGCGTCGACACCGTGATCAGCGAAGGGGTGCTGAGCAAAAGCTGGAACGTACGCATTAGCGCGGTGCACATCGTGCCTGGCTTGCGCATCCTGATTGAGGCCGACCCCACGCGCTCCATTGCCGGCGATGATGATCCGAGCGATAACGTGTGGCCGCGCAATGGCACACCACAGTCAGTGGCCGTCACGCGCGTGAGTACGTGGCGTACGGTGCTCGTGCCGGTAGTGAACGTTGTGGATTCACTGACCACACGCACTGGCAACGTGACAGAGGCCAACAAGCGCTCGTTCACAGACGTCGCAGAACGCCTGTTGCCTATTTCGGCGATTGATGTGCGAGTGCGCCAGCCCTACACCGCCAACGTTGGCGTGTTGCAATCGGGCGACGCAAACCGCGCGTGGACGTCGCTGCTGAGCGAGATCAACGCGCTGCGCGCCGTGGAAGGCACAGCCGGTGAGTATTGGTACGGTGTGGTCAAGGTGAACTACAGCAGCGGTATTGCAGGCTACGGTTTTGTGCCTGGTCGCGCCGCGGTGGGCTGGGACTATCTGCCTGGCGGCGCGCGAGTGGCAGCCCACGAGTGGGGACACAACTTCGGCCGTCCGCACGCGCCGTGCGGTAACGTGGCGAGCTCAGACTCGCAGTATCCGCACGCTGGCGGCGTGATTGGCGCGTGGGGGTGGAATTCGCTGACCAATGCATTGGTGTCCCCAACGGCCACCGATCTGATGGGCTATTGCAGCAATCAGTGGATCAGCGCGCACAATTGGTCGCGCGCGCTGAACTACCGTGGCGTGTCAGTGAATGCACTGGAGCAACCAACGCACGCTGCGCTGCACGCGCGCGATATCGATCGCCTGCTGGTGTGGGGCACGGTGCGCGACGGACGCATTAGCGTGGAGCCAGCGTTTCTGCTCGACGGCGCCGGCAGTGGCCAGGCAGAGACTGCAGCTGAGAGTGAGCAGTGGCTGCGGATTGATGCGCTCGATGCGAACGGCCGCGTGGTCGCCACCACAACCACACCCGCTCCCACGATTGACCACAGCGCGAGTAACGCGCGGGCATTTGCCACCACGTTGCCCGTCACGGCGGAACAACACGCGTCGATTGTGTCGCTTCGCGTGCAGGATGTACGCTCGCCTGTGGCCGTGGCCTCGCGCGATCGTTCACGCGCGGCGCAGGTCGCCAGTGCCGTCACAGCCGCACGCAGCGTGGCGGCAACTCGCGTGACCAGAAACGGTGATCGACTCCGCGTGCAGTGGGACACGGCACAGTTTCCGCGTGCGATGGTGCGCGACGCGGCAACGGGTCGCGTTTTGTCGATTCTGCGCGCGTCCAGTGATCTCGTTGCGTGGCGAGGCGGGCCGGTGGATGTCATTGTGAGCGACGGTGTGCGCTCCACGACGAGTCGAATTGTTCCGTAGCGGTTGAAATCACGCCTGACACGTTCACCAGCGGGAAATAATCGTCACAAAGAGTGAGAAATCTGTACTCCGTGCCGCGCGCAACTTTCGGGTTGCGCGCGGTTTTTTTGCGACCCAGCGCACTGTTTCATGACTGGACCGTTACACAGCAGGCACGGTTGTCACACAGCGAGCACAATCCGAAAAACGCGTGCGCGGCGTCACATTCTGCACCTACAAGACGGTCACAGCAGAGCTTGCTGAAGTCTGTCAGGTTGCGTCCGACACTAGCCACTGTCACTCAACCGGCATCATGGAGCACAAACAACATGAAAAGCCGCTGTTCTCCGTTCCTCGCGTTTTTGTGGGTCGTCGTAGCACCGTATGTCACTCTCAACGATCGTCTCGCGCCTGCACGCTGCGCCATTTCGCAGTGGTGTTCTTTCTCGGTTCTGGGCACGCCGATTTCCGCGACAGATTGTCGCCATCACAGCACTGGCTGCGCTTAGCGCGTGTGCCGGCGGTGATGCGCCTACGGCGCCACCGTCCAAACCTGTGACACCACCACCCGTCCAGAATCCGGATGCGCCACCACCAGCACCGACGCTCGGCGCGCTGGCCGTGGAAGTTGCGAATGCCCCGAGTGGCATAGAGCCACGAATTGTCGTGAAGGCAGCCGGTGTGCAGCGGATCGTTCGGCGCACCGCGACAGTCGATTCGCTGCCGCCCGGCGACTATCAGGTGATCGCGGAGCCGGTGAGCGTGGACTCGGTGCTGTGGGAAGGAGATCCGGCCACGCAGATGGTCAGTGTGCGCGCCGGTCAGGCCGCACCGCGAGTCACGGTGCGCTTTCGCCCCGTCACCGCGTCGATCGTGATCTCGGCCACGGGCTTGCCGTCGTACGCGCGTTCAACCGTTCGCATTTCGAGCACAAGCGGCTTCTCGGGCACGGCGCTGACGGGTGACACCGTCACGCTGCTTGGTGCCGGACAGTACACATTGATTGCCGAAGCCGTTGAAACGACCGACGGCCGTTTTGAAGCAACACCTTCAACGCTCAGCGTTTCGCTCGCGGCCACCACGGTGGGAACCGCGCAGTTCGCGTTCGGACGTGCGAAGGGCAAACTCACGATCGCCGTTGACGGCCTGCCTGGTGGCACGCTCGCCGGCATCAGTGTAACGGGTCCGAATGGATTCTCCGGCCGCGCTGATGCAACGCGTGTGTTCGAGGGACTCGAGCCTGGTGTGTACCGTGCGACCGCAGCCCGCGTGAGCGCCAATGGATATTCATATGATCCAGATGGTACAACGCGCGACGCGTCAATCAGTGGTACGCAGCAGCGCACGCTCGCGTTTTCGTATCGCCTGAGCACGGGCGCGATTGCCGTACTCGTGGGTGGATTGCCGAGCGGCACGAATGCGAACATCACGGTCACGGGGCCGTCAGGGTATTCGCGCTCTGTCAGCAGCACGCAAACGCTCACCGATCTAGCGCCTGGCGTGTATCGCATTGCGGCCAATAGTGTCACCGCGAGCGGTGTCACGTACGCAGCCGCTCCGAGCACGCTCGAAGTCACCGTTGCCGCGTCAATGATTGCGGTGCCCGCCGAGATTCAGTACGGTGGCGCCGTGGGTGCGCTGGAACTTGAGATCAACGGTCTGCCGCCAACACTGGGCGCGCTCGTGAAGGTCACGCGTCCGAACGGCTCTGTGGTGTGGGTCGACGAAACGCAGACACTCGAGGATCTCGCACCGGGCCAGTATCTGATCGAAGCGCAGACGGTGAAAGTCGGTTCGGAGAGCTGGGATCCGGATGTGACATCGCGTCAGCAGCAGGTAAAGGTCAGGGAGACATCGAAAACGGGCGTCACATACTCGCCGCGCACAGGTGCGCTGGCGATCTCGGTGGTGGGATTGCCCTCCGGCACTGCGGCGGCGATTCGTGTGACCGGTACGTCGTTTGATCAGACGGTGACCTCGTCGACTACGCTCGCCGGCCTGCAGCCAGGCACGTACACGGTCACCGTGTCACCGGTCACGAGTGGTAGCACGCAGTACACGGCGTCGCCCACCACCAGCACGGTGTCAGTAACACGTGGCAATACGACCACAAAGACGGTGAGCTACGGCGGACAGTCCACGTCGCTCACCATTGATTTCAGCGGACTGCCAGGTGGCACCGCGCCGGACACGCGCGTGACCGGTCCGTCTGGTTTTGCGCGTGACATCTCCGGCCCCACAGTGCTCGAAAATCTCACGCCCGGCACGTATCGCATTGTGTCGTCGCGCGTGAACTCGAGCATCGCTTCCTATGATGCAACGCCTGCGAGCATCGATGTTGCGTTGACGTCCGGCGACCGCGAAACGCAGTTGATCACGTACGCCATCAGCACGGGATCCATTGCCATCAGTGTGGCCGGACTGCCGGCTGGCACGAATGCGAACATCAGCGTGACGGGTCCGAACAGCTACTTCAAGACGGTCACGTCTACCGAAACATTGTTGGGACTCGCGCCCGGCACGTACTCGGTGAGTGCCGCCGCTGTCACGTCCGGCAGCACGTCGTATGCAGCATCACCATCACTGCGCACCGTCTCCGTGATCGCATCGGTTGTGGCGGTGGGTGCACCAGTGAACTACAGCACCGCGTCCGGCGCGGTACGGGTGACGATGAGCGGATTGCCCGCACCGACCGCGGGCGCGGCTACACTCTCTGGTCCTGCGGGCGCTTCGATTTCGTTGTCGCAAAGCAGCCTGGTGGGCAATCTCGCGGTGGGCTCGTGGGTGGTCACGGGTAACTCCGTCACCGTGAATGGTGATCGGTGGGCCGCCACGCCAGCCACGCGTTCCATTGCTGTTGCCAGCGCTGATACCGTCGATGCGCCGCTCACGTTTGCACGAGTGACGGGCCATCTCGCGGTGACCGTGACAGGTTTGCCAAGCGGCACGAGTGCTGACATCACGGTCACGGGTCCGAACGGATACAATCGGGTACTGAACGGATCGCAAACGCTCGTTGGACTTGAGGCCGGCACGTATACGATTTCCGCCGACGCCGTCGCCGTTGGCAGCACGAACTACTCGCCGTCCGCCGCGTCACAGACTGTGTCGGTTGCGGCTGGCGCGTCAGCGTCGCGTTCCGTGGCGTACACCGGAGCAACAACGTCGCTCGCGATCAACGCGTCGGGTGTGCCGACTGGTGGTCAGGCCGACATCACGGTGAGCGGCCCGAACGGATTTGTGCAGAGTGTCAGTGGCAGCACCACGTTATCGGCGCCGTCGGCCGGTACGTACACCGTGTCCGCGTCGCGCATTGTCGTGGGCAACTACGGCTACAACGCCACACCGGCGTCGCAGAGCGTGTTGCTCGCCACGGGTGAGAGCAAGTCAGCGTCACTTGCGTATAGCGTCGCGAGCGGCGCGCTCACGGTGACGGTGAGCGGATTGCCAGCGGGCGTGAACGCGCCGGTGACCGTGACCGGCCCGAACAGTTTCTCGCGAGTGGTATCGTCGTCGCAAACGTTGACGGATCTTGTGGCCGGCACGTACACGATTACCGCCGCGACCACGAGCAGTGGTGCCACCAGCTTCACACCGGCGACTGCCGCACAGAGTGTTGCCGTCAGCAGCGGCAACACCGCGGTGCGTGGTGTGGCGTACACCAGCAGCACCACCGCGCTGACGATCGACGTGTCCGGTGTCCCGTCGGGCGTGAACGCGGCGATTACGGTGACCGGTCCGGCGAGCTTCTCACGCGTCGTGACCACATCAACCACGCTCACGGAACTCGCAGTGGGTACGTACACCATCACGAGCGCGAGCGTGACGAACAGCGGGATCACGTACTCGCCAACGCCAACCACACAAACGGTATCGCTCACCGCTGGCGCACAGAGCTCGCGCAGCGTCACGTACGCTGCGACCTCCGCCACCCTGGCGGTGACGGTGAGCGGCGTGCCGCTGGGTGCGAGCGCAGCGGTCACCGTGACAGGTCCGAGCAGCTTTACGCGGTCGCTGACCTCGTCGCAAACACTGACCGATCTGTCTTCGGGTACGTACACCGTTGCCGCTGGCACCATTTCGTCGGGCGGCTACCTGTACGGCGCAACACCCACGTCATCGAGCGTGTCCGTAGCGTCGGGTGAAGCCAAGTCGCACGCAATTGCCTACGCGGCAACGAGCGGTCGACTCACGGTCACCGTGAGTGGACTGCCGAGCGGCACGAATGCACCGATTACGGTAACCGGCCCGAACAGCTACTCGCAGACGGTCACGAGCACCACAACGCTCGGCAATCTCGAACCTGGCACGTACACCGTGGCATCAAGCACGGTCACGAGTGGCAGCACGCTCTACTCGCCGTCCAGCGCATCGCAGACGGTAAGCGTGACCGCCGGCGCAACCGCGTCACGGAGCGTGTCGTTCGCGAGCGCTGGAACAAGTCTCGCTGTCACCATTGGCGGACTGCCTACCGGTACGAACGCGTCGGTGCTTGTGACAGGCCCGAGTGGGTTCTCGCAGACGATGACAGCCACCGGCACATTGAATGGCCTCGCCGCTGGTACGTACACGATTGCGGCGAACGCGGTGAGCAACGGTGGATATAGCTACGCTGGTACGCCCGCGACTCAAACGGTGAACGTGACGATCGGTGGCAGCTTTGCCGCGTCGGTCACGTACGCCGCGGCGACGGGACGTCTCACGATCACGTCTACTGGATTGCCGACGGGCACGAACGCCGCGATCACCGTCACGGGGCCGAACAACTACTCGCAAGCCGTGATCGCAACGACCACGTTGCAGAATCTCGCGCCGGGCACATACACAGTAGCCGCCACCAATGTGACGAGCGGTTCAACGCTGTACACACCGTCCGCCACATCGCAGTCGGTGAGCATCGCGGCGGGCAACACCGCGTCGCGCTCGGTGACCTACTCGGCCAACGCCACAACGCTTGCCGTGACGGTGAGTGGCGTGCCGAGCGGTGCAGCGGGTGCAGTCACGGTGACGGGTCCGAACAGCTTCTCGCAGACGCTTTCGGCTACCACAACGCTGAGCAATCTCGCGGCCGGCACGTACACGATCGCGGCCGCGAACATCACCGCGAACGGATTCACGTACGCCGCAACGCCAGCGTCGCAAACGCGCTCCGTTACACTCGGCACAGCAAGCACGGCCAGCGTGGCGTACGCTGCCACCACGGGACGTCTCACGGTGAACGTGAACGGTCTGCCCAGCGGCACAAACGGTTCGATCACGGTGACCGGACCCGGCAGCTTCTCGCAGGCAGTGACCGCTACCACGACGCTCTCGAATCTGACGCCAGGCACGTACACCGTAGCCGCGGCCAATGTGACGGCGAGTGGAACGTTGTACACCCCGTCGTCGGCGTCACAGACGGTGAGCGTTACGGCCGGTGTCACCGGCTCTAGCGCTGTGACGTACTCAGCGTCAGCCACCACGCTCGCCATCACCATCAGCGGCGTGCCGACTGGTTCCACAGGATCCGTGCTTGTCACGGGACCGAACAGCTTCTCGCAGACGCTGACCGCGACGACCACACTGAACAG
This sequence comes from Gemmatimonadaceae bacterium, assembly GCA_051859245.1. Taxonomy (GTDB): domain Bacteria; phylum Gemmatimonadota; class Gemmatimonadetes; order Gemmatimonadales; family Gemmatimonadaceae; genus JAABRT01. The sequence goes on along the minus strand of JBHYGA010000005.1, from coordinate 30,699 downwards.
TCTCGCTGCCGGCACGTACACCATCACGGCCAACAACCTGAGCAACGGTGGGTATACGTACGCGGGAACGCCGGCCTCGCAAACGCGCTCGGTCACCGTTGGCAGCGCGAGCAGCGCCAGCGTGGCTTACGCGGCAACGACGGGTCGCCTCACTGTGACCACGAGCGGTCTGCCCACCGGCACGAACAGCGCGATCGTTGTGACGGGTCCGAACAGCTTCTCGCAGAACGTGACCAGCACCACCACGCTGTCGAATCTCGCACCGGGCACGTACACCGTGACGGCCGCGAATGTCACGGCCAGTGGAAGCACGTACGCACCGTCGTCCACATCGCAGACCGCGAGTGTCACCGCTGGCACCACGACGTCACGCACCGTGACCTATTCGGTGAGTGGCGGTGGTGGTGGTGGCAGCGGCACGAATCTCATGATCGACGGTGCGCACGTCACGCAGGCGATTCAGAACTTTGCCGGAACGGTGCCACTGGTGGCCGGACGCGAAGCGTTGCTGCGAGTCTTTGTGAAGGCCTCCGCCACGAATACGCTGCAGCCAACGGTGCGCGTGCGCCTGTACACGGGCACCACGAACTTCCGCACCTTCACGATCAACGCGCCGTCAACCGCGGTGCCAACTACGATCTCGGAAGGCACGCTCAACAGCTCATGGAACGCCACACTAAGCACCAGCGATATGCGGGTGGGATTGCGTATTCTTGTTGACGTGGATCCCACGGGCGCCATCGGTGAATCGGACGAGACCGACAATGCGTGGCCAGCCTCTGGTACGCAGGCACTCGATGTACGCACCGTGGCACCGTTTGACGTGGTGTTCGTGCCGGTGCGTCAGTCGGTGAATGACCTCACGGGTAACGTGAACTCGGGCAACCTCGAGTCGAACTTTGTGAGCATGACGCGTCGCATCTTCCCGCTTGCGCAGATCAACGCGTCGGTTCGCTCCACCTATACCACCAACGCTCCGGTGCTGCAGTCGAGCGATGGAAACGGCGCGTGGCTCACGATTCTCAGCGAGATGAACTCGCTGCGTGTGGCCGACGGCAGCAGTGCCAACTACTTCGGCGTCGTGAACACGTCGTACAGCAGTGGCATCGCCGGATACGCGTACGTACCTGGCAAGGCCGGTGTCGGCTGGGACAAGTCGGGCAGCGTGGCGCGTGTGACCGCCCACGAACTCGGCCACAACTTCAGCCGTCGTCACGTGGCCGCGTGTGGCTCGGGCAACACCGACGCCAACTATCCGTACGCCAGTGGATACATTGGCAACTTCGGATGGAACTCCACCACGAACTCCATCGTGAGCAACACGACCACCGATATCATGGGCTACTGCTCCACGCAGTGGATCAGCGACTATACGTGGTCAGCGGTCATGAACTACCGCGGTACCGGGTCCATGATGGCGGGCTTCGTGTCCGGCCCGCAGACCACGCTGATGGTGTGGGGTCGCATCAAGAATGGTGTCGTCACGCTGGAGCCAGCGTTCCGCTTGACCACTACACCCGTCGTTGCAACGCGGGCCGGTAACTATCGCCTTGAGCTGCGCGACGACGCCGGTCGCGTGCTCACCGGATTCACCTTTGATCCGGACGACGTGGACCATGACGGTACCGCCCAGGCCTTCGCCTTTGCGGTCCCCATGGATGGTACTGTCGACGCGCGCCTGGCCTCTGTGGCCATCGTGGGCGGCGCCAACGGCACCACCGAGCAGGTGGCGCGCATCGCGCTCGCCAGCATGGGCGGCGATCCGGCCAACGCGCCGATCGTGATCAAGGCCGATGACGGCCGCACCGATGTGACCGATCCGTCGGCCACCATCAGCAGCAGCGGTTCGGAAAAGCGCATCACGTGGGACGATACCAACTGGCCCATCGCCATGGTGCGCGATGCTCAGACCGGTCAGGTGCTCTCGTATCTGCGTTCGTCGGGCAACGGCTTTGTCACCAACCGTTCGTCAGTGCGTGTGGTGTTCTCCAACGGCGTCAAGTCGGTCACCCGCACGCTGAACGTGCCCTGATCCTCTCGTGACTCGTTCCGCCTCCGGGCGGAACCACGTGTGAACACCGGGCGTGCGCTTTCTACGAAGGCGCACGCCCGGTACTTTTCAGGGATCCCCCGTCGGTACGAATGACGGGTATTCGTGACTCCCACCTGCCCTGCGGCATGGCGGGCTCACCCCGAATCTCCCTGACTCTCCCATGGCTTCTTACGACGTCATTGTTCTCGGCGGCGGCCCTGCAGGCTACGTCTGCGCCATCCGCTGCGCCCAGCTCGGGCTTTCCGTCGCCGTTATTGAACGCGAAGCACTCGGCGGCACCTGCGTCATCTGGGGCTGTATTCCGGCCAAGGCGCTGCTCGAGAGCGGTCACGTGGCCAACAAAGTGCGCAAGGCGAGCGAGCACGGTGTCACCACTGGCGAGCTGTCGTTCGACTATGTGCCGGCCATGAAGCGTTCGCGCGCCGTGAGCTTGCAGAACAGCAAAGGCGTCGAGTTTCTGTTCAAAAAGAACAAGGTGACGTGGATTCGCGGCACCGGTACGCTCAAGGCAGGCAAGCGCGTTGAGGTCAAGAGCGAAGACGGCAAAACGGAAACGCACGAAGCGAAGAAGGCCCTGGTGATTGCCACGGGTTCGCGCGTGAAGGGACTGCCGCAGGCGGGGCTGACGCTCGATGGCAAGCGTATTCTGTCGAGTGACGATGTACTCGTGCTTGAGCATACGCCCAAAACGATGGCCATCGTTGGCGCCGGCGCGGTTGGCTGCGAGTTCGCCGATGTGTTCAACGCGTTTGGTACGGCCGTGACACTGATCGAAGTGGCGCCACGTTTGCTGCCGCTCGAAGACGAAGACGTATCGAAGGAACTGCTGCGCGCCTTCAAGAAGCGCAAGATTGACGCGCGCGTTGGTGCCAAGCTGCAGGGCGTCACGGTGGGCAAGAATGGTGTGTCGCTCACCGTGGAAGAGAACGGCAAAGCCGAAACGCTCGAAGTCGAGCATGTGCTCGTGGCGGCCGGTCGCGCGCCAAACGTTGACGGAATCGGCCTGGAAACGCTTGGCATCAAGACCACCGAACGCGGCTTCATCAAGATCAACGAGAAGTTCGAAACCACCGTCCCCGGCTATTACGCGGTGGGCGACGTTGCCGGCAATCAGATGCTCGCGCACAAAGGATCGCGTGAGGGTCACGTGCTCGCCGACATGCTTGGCGGTGAACACCCGCACGCGGTGGACTACGGCAACATTCCGAACTGCACGTACTGCTCACCGGAAGTGGCCAGCGTTGGCCTGACCGAGCAGGCCTGCAAGGATCAGAAGCTCGACTACGTGGTGGGCAAGTTCGCGTTCTCGGCCAATGGGCGCGCGCGCACGTCGGGCGAGACCGATGGTTTCGTGAAGATCATTCGTGGCAAACAGTACGGCGAGATCCTCGGCGCGCACATCATTGGTGCCAACGCCACCGAGATCATTCACGAGCTCGTGGTCGCGCGTGCGAATGAGTTCACCGTAGAAGAAATCGATCTCGCGGTGCACGCGCACCCAACGCTCAGCGAGGCCGTTGCTGAAGCAGTGCTCGACAGCCTCGGCAAGCTGGTGCACGCCTGACGCGTCACGCGTTTGCGCACACCGTAGAGCAGACGTTTCACGTGGAAAACGAGTCCGAATTGCGCGAGGTGCCGTTGTTGCACACGCACGATCTCGGACTCGTGCCCTATCTGGACGCGCTCGCCCTGCAGCGCCGAGCAGCGGAGCTGCGCATCAAGGGCGAGTTGCCGCACGATGTGCTGTTGCTGTGCGAACATCCGCCGGTGATCACGCTGGGGCGCGGATTCAAACCGCCGCATTTGCTCACCGAGGCCTCGGCACTGCCGGCAGCGGGTGTGGAACTGCACGATGTGGAGCGCGGTGGTGACATCACCGTGCACGAGCCAGGCCAGCTTGTTGGATATCTCGTCCTCGATCTCAAGCGACACAAAAAGGACCTGCACTGGTTTTTGCGTCAGGTTGAACAGGGCATCATTGATGGCGTGGCGCCGTTCGGTGTGCAGGCCGCTCGACGTGCTGGTCTCACCGGCGTGTGGGCCGATGAGCGCAAACTGGCGTCGATTGGCGTGCACGCACGCGATTGGGTCACGTGGCACGGTTTCGCGCTCAACGTGAGCAACTCGCTCGCCACGTTCGCGCATACGGTGCCGTGTGGCATTCCGGGCGTCGAGATGACGTCGGTGTATGCAGAATGTGATCGCCTGAACGCAACACGGCCCGCACAAGCAGATGTTGTGCGGGCCGTGAGTGCTGGCATTGCCAGCGCGTTTTCACTGCACGTCGCTCCCCTTCCCCACGATCAACGCGCGCTATTGCACACGTTGACCGCGGAGTAAGCGAGTGGTGCGTTAGGGCACCGTCTGCGCTGAGAAGGCAACGAGCGGAACCGCCGGGAACCCGGGCAGCGTGACCGCAAGCTGACGCGTTGCACTGCCACCAGCCGGAATCGTCCAGTCGGTCAACGTGGCAATGCCGTCGTTGCCGGTGAAGATCGTGATGTTCGGCGCACCACCATTGACCGTGCCCGAGCCGATCTGCGGCACGAACAGCACGGCAACGTTGGCGACTGGATTACCAAACGCGTCCGTCAAGCGAACCGCCGGCGCCGTTGGCACTGCGCCACCGGTGTTTGGCAGGTTCGTCTGGTTCAGCACCGATGCCGGCGCCACGTTCATCGTGGTCGGCGCACCGGCCGTGACGTTGGCGGAGAACACGATCTCGTTGCCCGCCTGATCGAGACCCGTCACGAAGACGCGGAGGCCAGAGACCGTTCCGGCGACCGTGCCTACGCGCCACGAACCAACCTGCGCGACACCATTGGCGTCGGTGACCACCGTGCCGCCAGTGATCGTGCCGCTACCAACCGTCTCGAGCTGGAAGTTGACCGTCACGTTTCCGAGCGGGTTGCCACCAACGTCGCGTACAACAACGGCCGGAGCCGGCGCCACAAGCTGATTGGCGACCACCGCACCGTACGACAAGGCATTCACCGGCGTGACCGCGTTCGGCACACCAGGCGTGGCCGTGGCCGAGATCACAACGTCTGTGAGGCCCGTGACGCGCGCGATGAGCGTCTGCGTGCCCGTGGTGCCACCAAGCGTCCACGAACCGACCGTGGCCACACCGCTCGCGTTCGTCTGCGCCTGCGCGCCGGTGAGCGTACCGCCACCCGTGCCAACCAGGAACAGCACGTTCACGTTGGCCACCGGGTTACCACGGTTGTCACGCACAACAACGGCCGGCGAAATCGGCAGCGTGGTGGAGACCTGCGCCGTCTGACCCGCGCCCGCCTGCACCGCGATCGTGGCCGGCAAGCCAGGCGTGGCGGTCGCGGTGAAGTTCACCGGATTGCCCGCGATGTTCTGACCCGTGACCGTAGCACGCAGCGTATTCGTGCCCACCGTCTCACCAAGCGTCCAGCCGCCAACCGTGGCGATACCCGCGGCGTTGGTGATCTGCGTACGCGCAACGGCTGAACCGCCACCGGCGACGACAGTAAACACAACTTCGGCGCCGCTCACCGGATTACCAAAGCCGTCGTTCACGCGCACAGACGGCTCCACATCAACCGGGCGACCAACAAACGTGGTCTGGTTGTTGCCGGCCACTGCGGTGACGCTGGCTGCCGCTGCGGCCCGCGTGGTCGCCGTAAAGACGGTCGGCGTGAGAATGCCCGGGACCGTGGCGGTCAGCGTGTAGTTCTGCACGGCCGTGCCAAGCAGCCAGCCATCAACCGTGGCGACACCGTCAGCGCTCGTCTGCTTGGTGGTGCCGTTCACCGTGGAGCCGGTGGAACCCGCGAACGTGACCGTGACCCCTGCTACGGGGTTGCCGGCGGCGTCTGTCACGCGGATGCTCGGCAGCGGCGAGACGTTCGTGCCAACGGCCTGATTGATCGTGGTGGCCGTGAGCGCCGTGACGCGGTTGGCCGGACCAGCCGCGGCCGTGGCCGTGAACTCAACTGGGTTGCCCTGGACGCCATTGAACACGGCCAGCGCCGTGAGGCGATTCACGCCCACGTTCGGGCCGAGCTGCCAGCTACCAACGGTGGCAATACCTTCGGCGTTGGTGGTCGCGCCACTTCCCGTGACGGAGCCGCCGCCCGCGCTCACCGAGAAGAACACGGAGACGCCGGCGACCGGATTGCCGAAACGATCAAGCAGGCGAACCGCTGGGGCAATACCCACAGGCGCGCCTGCCTGACCGGTCTGATTGTTACCGGCGTTGATCGAAATGGCCGACGGAGCGCCAGCCGATGCGACCGCAATGAAGGTTGCAGGAGTGGTCACACCAGCAACCGCGGCCTGCGCCGTCTGCTGGCCGGTGGAGGTGCCGAGCGTCCAGACGGCCGTGGCTTCACCGCTGCTGTTAGTGGTGCCGGTGGCCGGGGCAACTGTACCGCCGCCGCCCGTTACCGAAAAGGTGACCGTCTGCCCTTCAAGGGGCGTTCCGCCGGCATCTGCCACGCGGACGCGGATTGGCGTGGCGAGTGCCTCGCCCGCCGTTCCTGTCAACGTAGCCGAGCCAACAACAGAAACCGTAGACGGCTGGGCGGGCTCAGAACCATTGTCACCACACGCTGCGGCAACAGCGAGGGTCGCGAGCGCGAGCAAAGTGTTTCGGACGCGAAAAAGTGGTCGCATAGTGATCCGGTTGAAGTGGTCCAGGTGTGTTACACGGCGAGAATACCGAGCGCACAACAGATACACGCTACACCATCACAATAGCGTTCCGCACGCGCAAGGGTTTGGTAAAAAGCCATACACCTTACGCGTGCGGACGATCACAATTTGAGCTGATTTCGTCACTGACGGGAATGATTCGACCGTTACAGAAGAGCCCGCCATTCGTGCTGCTGGGCGTTCTGTGCGAGCCTCTGCGCCGACCGACAGCGCCAACGACTACTGCGGTGGAGCCTGCGATTTCGAGATGGAATCGAGGCGCTCTTTGTCACGCGCTGGATTCGGGATGTTGAGCTCCAGCGACTTCTTGTTGAACGCCTTCCAGCCCGCTGCGATCACCGTGTCACCCTGCAACAGGATTGGGGTGGAGATGGTGTCAACGATGGCGTCGTTGAGTGAGCCCGGCTGCTCACGATACCAGACCACGCTGTACGTCTCGCCGTTCATCAGATACTGCTGACGGCGAAAGCCCCGCTCCACCTGGGGCTGCTCGAAGGCGTCAACGGCCACGAGCGGTCCTTCGCCAAGAATGGCGAAGACTGAGTCCTTGGTCATGCCATTGTCGATCTGTGAGATCTTGGCATTGCCAACGTCATCCGAGCCGCAAGCGGCGAGGGCGAAGGCGATCGCGCCGAGCAGTGCCGCGCGCGAGAGAGTGCGGGCTCGTGCGCCCGTTCCAGACAAGAGAGCGTGCATATCAATCCGAATGTGTGAGTGTGAAAACGAAGAGCGCGCGTCGCAGAAGACCGCCTGTTTCGCGCCGCGCGCAGGGTTGAGTCTAATCGTACCCGGCAAACAGAAAAGGGGGCACTCCCGAAGGAGTGCCCCCAGTCCTTACGAACCGCTACTCAGCGGCAAGCCTTACGGCGTGCCCGTGTAGTTGATCGTGATCGTCTGCGCGGCGCTGTAGACCGCGTTGACCGACACGAGGCAGTTGTTGCCAACGACCTGTGCCGTGTTGCCGCCCGTGGCGGCCGGCGTGCACTGAGCAGTGAACGTCGTGCCACCGATCACGAACGTGTTCGGGATCGAGACCTGGTACGAACCCACGCCCGGTGAAGCAACCGGAACCGTGAGGATCTTGGAACCTGCACCCGCCGCGCCATTCACCACGAAGGCATTGCCCGCCGTGAAGAATGCACCCGTCGTGAAGAGGTTCGGACCCGTGACCACGGCGTCAAGCTGCCAGTTGGTCGGGTTCGTGAGCGCAGGCGACGTCACACCAGTGGTGACGATGCGGATCTGCGCCGGACGCATGGTGAGCGTGCCTGTGCCGTTCAGGTTGTTGTACGTGGACGTGCCACTGTACACACCGCCGAACGTGGTCACCTGCGCACCAACCTGCGAGTTGCCCAACGTGCCAGCCGGGATCGACGCTGTGGTGAACAGCGTAGCCAGGTTGGTGATGGAGAACGTGCCGTTCTGAACCGCGCTCTGGAGCGTGTTGCTGGCCGCGGTGATCTGCGTGCCGGCGCCTGAGATACCGGCCGCAAGCTGCGCGGTCGGGCTGGCAATCGCGTTGCTCGCGATGCTCAGGTTGTCCAGGTACGTAAGCGCGGTGAAGTCACCGAACGTCACGTCATTGTAAGCGCGTACCAACAGACCCGTCGAGAAGAGCGGGCTGGCGTACGTGATCGTAGCAACCGGCGGTACACCGGCCACGACGTTCGCGGGCGAGCCGCCAACAACCGGGGCGTTGTACGTCTGGCCGCTGATCGTGAGCGACGCCGTGTTGGCAACGACCGTGTAGTTACCAGCCTGCGGTACCGGGATGATCGCGCCGTTCGACGGGATCGAGGCCGTCACGTTGACCGGGCCGTTGAGCGAGACACTGATCGTGCCGCCCGCCGGAAGGTTCGTGTTGACCTGGACGCCGAGGACCTGCGGCTGGTACACAATGTTGTTCGGGATCGGTACGATCGTACCGGCCGGGACATTGACGACCTGCACCGAGTTCGTCGGCTGGTACAGCACACCGTTGATCGTGACCGGGTTGGCCGTGACCGTGTACACACCACCCTGCGAGTCAAGCGCGAGGATGCCAACGCCGGTGACTACCGCGTTGAAGCCCTGCGTGCCGCCCGCCACCGTGATGTTCGCCTGCGGGTTCGCCGGCAACGCCGGGAAGCCGACCGGCGGCGCGGTGAAGGTGATGCTGCCCGGCGTGAAGTTGATCGCCGAACCACCGATCTGCGACTGCGTTACGAAGCCCGAGCCATTGCTGGCGAGCACGCCGATCGCGATGATGTCGTTGCCGATGACAGCCGGCGTCTGCTGCGTCTCAAACGACGTCGGCAGCGAGGCGTACTGGTTGTCAGGCAGCGTGTACGTCCAGTACCGCGTGTTGCCCTGGTCAGCCGGGATGGCCGTGGTGACAGAGCCGAGGTACTGCCAATGCTGACCGTTCAACGGCGCGGTCGCATTCGGGATGCCCGTGGTCGACAGACGGTAGAACTCGACGCGGCCGAACGGTGAGTTCGTCACGTTGGTGTTCGACACGAGCTGCGCCTTCAGGCCTTCCGGAGCGTTGAACGAAGCGGCACGGCTGGTCAACACGCCCCAGCTGGTGAAGTTCGCAGCGCTCGGAACCGCGGTCAACGCAGGGACACCCTGTGAGAGGTAGCCAGCGGTGATCGTCGGGGTGATACGGTTGGCAACGTCAAAGCCAGCCAGGTACGCCGTCTGGATCGGAGCACCCGGAGCAACCGCGAGGTTGTTCGAGACGCCGAGCAGGGTCGGAGCAGGCACGCCGAGCTGCGTGGTGGCCTGTGCGATCGGGCTGTTGATGTTGTCGTTGAAGCGCGCGTCAACGAGACCCTGCGGGTACACGAGCGGCAACGCAATGCCGGGGAGCGTGTTCGCAATGACCGTGGCACGGATTTCAACGTTGTCCTGCGCGTTGTACGTCAGCACCGGCGTGGCTGCAGCCGTTACGATGGCCGGAACGCCGAGGTTGGCGATCAAACCAGCGGTGGCGTCAACCGCGAGGCGGCGACGAAGCACTTCTGACACGTTACCAGCGCGGTCGTACACGCGGGTCGCGTAGTGGTAGATGCCTTCCGACGACGCGAGCGTCGCGCCGTTGCCCGAGCGGTAGCCGTCAAGCGCCGGCGAAACGCCGAGCGTGGTCAGCGGCTGCGTGCGGAACGAGCAGTTCGGCATCGTCTGGAACGCCGCACCCGTCGCAGCGGCGATGTTCGCCGCGTTCGACGTCACGCCAAGGTTGGCGAGGGCCGTGAACGAGTTCGGGTTGATACAGACAGCCTTCGTCGTGCCGCTGGTCGTGATCAGCAGACCAGCCGCACGGCTGGCGAAATGCTGCTGCGAACCATCGGAGTTCGTGATGGTGCCCGTCGCGGTGGACGACTGCCACGGCGCGCCAAGGTCGTTGGCGTCCATGAAGCCACCACGCTCGTCGATGAACTCAGCCTGGAACTGGACAGTGCCAGTCGTGGCCGAGAGGATCGTCGTGTCAGCAACCGAAGCGGCCGACCAACGGATCAGCGGAGCCGTCCAGTCAGAACCGAAGTTCGACGAGTACGACGACGTGGTCGGGTTGTCGAGGCCGTCGAGTTCGACGTAACGCACGCGGTACGGACCACGCGTCGTTGAGTTTGCTGCATCCCAGCCGCCAAGGAAGTTCGTGGCGCATTCCGGGACTGAAGCACCCGTAGCGTCGGCCATGGCAACCGTGCCCGTCGACGACGTGGTGCAACCATTGTACGCCCAGCTACGGCTGTTCGCCTTCACGCCAACGCCAGCGTCCGTCGAGGCAGCCGTGTTCGTGTTGAAGTTGAACGACTGATTCACCCAACCAGTGACGGCCGGGAGATTGCGCGTGATGTTCGGCGTGGTCGTGCTCGGGCCAGCGTAGTCGAGACGGTTGTTCACCGGGCGAGCAACGTTGGACGAGAAGCGGTAACCATCAGCGAACGTCACGGCCGGGGCCGGGTTGTTGTCCGCATCAACGCCAGCAACAACGGCGGCGATGTTCTGCGCCGTAACGGCCGGGTGCTCGTAACCGCCGCACTCGATGTTGCCGTTGCCAATCGTGGTCGGAACGCTGCTCGAGGCAATGTTACGGCCGTTCGTGGCGTCGTACGTCAGCGCGAACGGAGCCGCGGTGATCGTTTCACGGCTGAACGGCACCGTGCCATTCACTGCGCCGCAGATGTCGATCGTGCTCATCAGGCCCTGACGCATGCCGAGCGTCAGCGACTTGACCGACTTGCCCGAGTACCAAACCGGGACGATGCTGAAGCGACCCTTGCCTTCGTCGCCCGGACCACCGCGCCAGTTCAGGCCGGCCGGACCGTCAGCAACACGCATCGGGTTCACATACTGAATCGCGTAGCCGTCATAGTTCGCGAAGTTCACAACCTGACGGTTGTTCGACGCGTTCTGGATTTCAACAGCCGTCGTGCCATTCGTGGTGAACACGGAAGCCGAGATCACCTTCTGGCCGTTCTTGTACAGCACGTCGGACGCGCCCGTCGCGAAATCAGCCGTGAAATCGGCCGTGTTCACAAACAGGTTCACGATGCCGGCGTTGGCCTGGCCGTTCGAGTACAGCTGACGAGCAGCGGCGCGACGGCCGGTGCCATCCGCATTGGCGATGAACGCCACGATCGAGTCAACGCGCTGACCGTTCGTCACGAGGTTGACCGCAACCTGGATCTGGTCGCGAACCGCCGTGATGTCGATCGGCTGATTGACCTGAGCATTGGCCGTCGTCACGATACCAGCGCGACGTCCGTTGCTCGTGGAGTCATCAACGTACGAGGTCGCGATCGGACCCTGCGTCACCGTTTCGATCGTGAGGCTGGCCGGAGCCGCCACCGAGACCGGGATGAGCTGGGTAACCGTTGACGCGCCGAAACCGCCGCCGGCCGGAGCCGTGGCCGTCACCGTGATCGTCGTGTTGCCAGCGGCAACCGCCGTCACCGTTGCATTGGCGCCCGTGCCCGTCACCGTCGCGATCGCCGTGTTGGCGGACGCGTAGGAGTACGTGGCGGCCGTCGCGCCCGCAGGCTGCGTCGCGTTCGACGTCAGCGCGCCCGTGGAACCCGTGGCGAGCGAGAGGCTCGTGGGCTGCACGTTGAGCGAGCTGATGGCCGGTGCGGCCGCGGAAACGTTCACCGTCACGCCAAACGTGCGCGTCGCGGCGCTAAAGCCCGCGCCCGTGCCCGTGGCCGTCACCGTGATCGTCGTCGTGCCCGGCGCAACCGCCGTCACAACACCCGTGCCGTTGACCGTCGCAATGGCCGCAGCGGCCGTCGCGTACGTGTACGTCACGTTCACTGCGTTCGAAGCCGGGCTCGCGTTCGGAACCAGCGTGAGGTTCTGACCCGAGACCAGGTTCGCAACGGCCGGCGACACGGTCAGGGTGCCGAGGGCAGCCTGAAGCGCGTTCACCGTCACGGCGGCCGAAGCCTGCTGGCCGGCTGACGTGATGGCCGTAATGGTCGTGCTGCCGGCCGCAACGGCCGTCACTGTGCAGGCGCCGTTGGCGGCTACCGCCGTCGCGACACCAGAGGCGCCCGTGGCGCACGACGCGAGCGTCGGCGTTGGGTCACCACCTGAGATCTGCACCGAAAGCGTCGCCGTCGAACCCGGGTTCAGCGTCACCGCCTGCGGCGTGATGCTGACAACCACAGGAGCCGGCGGCGCAACGGGCACCGTAACGTCGTCGCCGCAAGCAGCCAGGACGCCAACGGCGGCCAGGCTCAACGCGAGCGACGCGTTTCTCCGAGAAAAGAAGTGCATTCGTCCTCCCTCTTGCGAGGTCGTATAAAGGTCTTTTGCCCGATCCGGACTGGGAGGCCGGAGTCGAACAGTCCATCAAGAGAAGCGGCGTTCTTCACTCTCGCGATCCTCCGCGATCCTGACCAACACCGTCACAGGCACTCCCTGCGCTGCGGTACCGCATGGACTCGTCCGGGAAGCGGCCGGCCAACATCCACTCGTGCAGTCAAGGCTCCTGCGCCCAAGGCACAACACCTGCGCCCTACACCATCTGTGTACCTGCTACCCACCCTGCCGCTCGCGCATCACCTGCGTCGCGCAAACGTCCAACACCATCACCTGCCACTCACTCCGCGCCGTGCTCAAAACACTCACATACACAGACGCAGGCAACCCACACTACGCCGCGTAGTGGTGGCAACAATACCAAGCGCCGAAGATAGGGACCCAAATCGCTGCGGTCAAGAAGCAGATCGTTTGTTCCACTTGCTGTCGACTATCACAATTCAGAAACATCGGCGCCGGCTACCGTTTTGTCCACACCCCAATGCCCGGCCCTTTGTCTCACTCCTGTCACCAAGCGGGACGAATCAAACGCCCACCCGTCACCAGACCGGCACGGCCCTCCCGCTCTTGGCCACCCTCCGGCATTCTTCCGGTATGGCCGCTGCCCCGAAGGATCCCCTCCACCTCCGCCCCTTCCGCCCCCAGGGCGAGGTGGCCCCTTCCGCGACCGCCGAAGGCCCGGCCCTCAACGCCGCCCAGGCCGCTGCCGCCTCCCACGGCGACTCCCCTCTTCTAATAGTCGCCGGTGCCGGATCGGGCAAAACGCGAACCCTCGTGCACCGCGTGGCCGCGCTCGTGGCCCGCGGCGTGCCGCCCGCCCGCATCCTGCTGCTCACCTTCACCCGACGCGCCGCACAGGAAATGCTCGACCGCGCCGAACGCCTCGCCGGCGGATCGAGCCAACGGGTGCAGGGCGGCACCTTCCACGGCATCGCCCATCGCATTCTCCGCCGCTACGGGCCGGCCGCGGGACTGCCGCGCGACTTCTCCATTATGGACAGCGCTGATGCCTCGGACCTCATGAGCATCGCGCGCACGAGCCTTGGCTACGGCGAGCCGCGCGGCAAGCAACTCGGTGGACCGCTCGACGGACCATCCCGTCGCTTTCCGCGCGCTGAAACATGCGTCACGCTGTATTCACGCCAGGTAAATACCGATCGCCCCGTGGCCGATCTGCTCGAAGACGGATGGCCGCACTTCTCCGCCTGGGCCGGTGATCTGGAGCGTGTGTTCACAGAATACGTGCGCCGCAAAACCGATGCGAATTTGCTCGACTACGATGATCTGTTGTTGTCATTGGCACTCCTGCTGGAGCAGGGTGGCGAAGTCGGTGATCGCATTCGCAATGACTACGACCATGTGCTCGTGGACGAATACCAGGACACGAATCCGCTACAAGCCCGCATTCTGCGCGGCCTCTGTCCGCACGGTCGCATTACTGTGGTTGGCGACGACGCACAATCGATCTACGCGTTTCGCGGCGCCACGATCGACAACATCATGACGTTCCCGTCGCAGTTCGCGGGCACAACCATCGTGACGCTCGAACAGAACTATCGCTCCACAGCACCAATCCTCGACACCAGCAACACACTCATTTCGCGCGCCACGTATCGCTATACCAAGGAACTCTGGACCGATCGGCGCGGTGGTGAAGCGCCATGGCTCGTGACGGTGCGCGACGAACGGGAGCAAACACGATTCATTGTGGATCGATTGCTCGAACTGCACGAAGAAGGCACACCACTGCGTGAAATCGCGGTACTCGTGCGCGCGGGCTATCTCTCGGCGGATCTTGAAATCGAGTTGTCAAACCGGCGCATCCCGTACGAAAAATGGGGCGGTCTCAAGTTTCTCGAAGCGGCGCACATCAAAGACGTACTCGCGTTCTTGCGCTTGCTTGATAATCCGCAAGACGAAGTGAGTTGGTATCGTCTGCTGCGCCTGTTGCCTGGGGTTGGCGACACCACCGCGCGAACTGCCGTGGAGTTGCTCGCCGCGCACGCGTGGCATCCGCGTGTGCTGGGTGCGGTGCGCGCATCATCCAAAGCGGCGCCCGGACTCGCCGCACTTGGCGCATTGCTGGACGGATTGCGCAGCGCGAGCACGCCGGCCACCACGGCCGAAGAAATTGCACAGATCCGTCGGCTGTACGATCGCCTGCTCATGGAAACGTATGACGAACCCGCGCCGCGACTCGCGGATCTCGACCAGCTCGAGATCATTGCGGTGAGTTATCCGTCGCGCACCGAGTTTCTCGCCGCGCTCGCGCTGGAACCGCCAGCCGCCACGCAAGATCTCGCCGTTGGTGGTGACGAAGACTCCGACGCCCTCATCATTAGCACCGTACACTCCGCCAAAGGACGCGAGTGGGACGCCGTGTTCGTCCCGTGGACCGTTGACGGCGTGTATCCTATGGCGCGCAGTGCTGGCAATGACGACGCGGTGGAAGAAGAGCGTCGCCTTCTCTACGTGGCCATGACGCGCGCGCGCGATCATTTGTGTCTGGTGTACCCGCTGCAGTCATATCCCTCGCGCATGGGCGCCGACTATTCGTACGGACAGCTGTCACGATTCCTTGACGAAGGGGTACGACGCACCATGCAACGTGTCGCGTTGGGACCGGATGGCTCGCTGCCGTCGCTCTTGACCAGCGCGCCGCTGCCGCCACGTCCCGCCGTGGATCTGCGCGCGCTGCTGCGTGGACGCGTTGGACTGCCCGCACCGAAACCGGATGACAATCAAATTGGTTGAATCAGGTAGTACAGTCGCCTGCCGAGCTCATCCGCACTCTCTCTCCCAGACGCAATGTCAATGCTGAGCCTTGTACATCCCGCCGTTCGTCGCACCGCGCGTGCATTCGCGGTTGTTGGCGGAGCGATCGCCATCGTGGCGATGCCAGCTTTCACGCACGCGCAAACCGCGTTGCCGCCTGCCACGACTCCGCTCCCGCTCGACTCCGCGGTACGTACCGGCACGCTGCCCAACGGACTGCGGTGGTACATTCGCACCAACGCACGTCCTGAGAAGCGCGCGGAGTTGCGCCTGGCGATCAACGCCGGCTCGGTGCTCGAAGATCAGGATCAGCGCGGTCTCGCACACTTTCTTGAACACATGGCGTTTAACGGCACCAAGCGGTTTGCCAAGAACGACATTGTGAAATATCTCGAATCGATCGGTGTGCGCTTTG
This sequence comes from Gemmatimonadaceae bacterium, assembly GCA_051859245.1. Taxonomy (GTDB): domain Bacteria; phylum Gemmatimonadota; class Gemmatimonadetes; order Gemmatimonadales; family Gemmatimonadaceae; genus JAABRT01. The sequence goes on along the minus strand of JBHYGA010000005.1, from coordinate 14,959 downwards.
GTGCCGACCTGAACGCGTACACCGGGTTCGACGAAACCGTGTACATCCTGCCCGTGCCCACCGATTCGGCGGGGCTGCTCGCACGCAGCTTTGATATTCTGGAAGACTGGGCCTCGGCGGTCACGTTCGACAGCGCCGAAGTGGTAGCCGAACGTGGCGTGGTCATGGAAGAATGGCGCGGTTCGCGCGGCGCCAACGCACGCGTGCTCGACAAACATTTTCCGGTGCTCCTGCAAGGCTCGCAATACGCAGAGCGTTTGCCGATTGGCGATACCGGAATATTGCGCAGTGCAACACCAGCACCACTGCGCCGCTTTTACAACGATTGGTATCGCCCGAACAATATGGCCGTGATTGCCGTGGGCGATTTTAACGCGGACAGCGTGCAGGCCATGATTGCCGCACGCTTTGGCAAACTCGCCAATCCAGCCAACGCACGCGCTCGCACTGAAATCCCGGTGCCCGCGGTGAATGGCACGCGTGTGTCCATCGCGAGCGATCCGGAGCTGCAGGTCTCGTCAGTCGAAGTCACGTACAAGTTGCCCCGGCGCACCACACGGACCGTGGGCGATTGGCGCCAGCGCCTGATCGAAGACATCTACAACGCGGCGTTCAACCGTCGCCTGAGTGAGATTACGCAGCGTGGCAATGCGCCGTGGGTTGACGCGTCGTCGGGTGTCAGCGCCTACGCTCGCGCCTCCTCCGCGTACTCGCTGAGCCTGGCCGCACAGGAAGGCAAACTCGAAGCGGCACTGGAAGCGATTGCAACCGAAGCGCGACGCGTTGACGAGTTTGGTTTTCTCGACAGCGAAATCGCGCGCGTCAAAACCGACATCCAGCGCGGCTACGAACGGGCGTTCGCCGAGCGAGACAAGTCGGAGTCCGGCGGCTTTGCGGACGCGTACATCAGTCACTTCCTGGAGCAGTCACCGATTCCAGGGATTGCCTTCTACAATCAGTGGGTGCCCGCCGCGCTGGCGTCGATAACTCGAGACGACGTGAACTCGGTTGGTCGCAGCTGGATCAGCGACAATGATCGTGCGGTGCTGGCCTCGGTCGCGCTCAAGGAAGGCGTGTCGGTGCCAACGCGTGAGCAGCTGCTCGCCGCGCTGCAGCGCGCGGCGAGCGCCACCATCACGCCGTGGACTGAAACCATTACCGATGGTGCACTCGTTGCCACGACGCCGGCGCCGGGCCGCATCACGGCGCGCAACCGCATCGCCGAACTCGATGTTACCGAGTGGACGCTCGGCAACGGCGTGCGTGTGTTGCTCAAGACCACCGACTTCAAAGCCGACGAAGTGCTCGTGTCGGGCTTCGCGCCCGGCGGCATCAGTCTGTACCCGGACGAGCGCGCAACCGCGGGCGAACTGGCCACGCTCTTCATTGAGCGCGGCGGCGTTGGCAACCTGTCCATTATCGACTTGCAGAAGAAGCTGTCGGGCAAAGTGGCGCAGGTTGGCGTGGGCATCACGGATCTCAGTCAGGATGTGAGCGGTCGCGCGTCGCCGAAAGATCTGGAAACGTTGTTCCAGCTCATCTATCTCAAGTTCACCGCACCGCGCGTGGACTCGGCGGCAGTGAAAGCGTTTCGTCAACAGATCAGTGCGGTGCTGGCAAATCGCGGCCGCTCGCCGGATGCCGTGTTCAGCGACACGATCACGATGACGCTGGCGAATGGTCATCCGCGCGTGAAGTTGCCCACGGCCGAACTGTTCAACGCCGTATCAATCGACGAAGCGCTCGCGATTTACAAAGAGCGCTTTTCCGACGCGAATGGCTTCACGTTCGTGTTTGTTGGCAACGTGACCGCGGAAACGTTGGAGCCACTGGTACAAAATTGGCTGGCCGCGTTGCCCGCCGCTGGCCGTACGGAGACATGGCGCGACACGGGTGTGCGGCCGCCGCGCGGCAAAGTTGAGAAGACCGTGCGCGCGGGCGTGGAACCGAAAGCGTCAACCGCGCTGGTGTTTCACAACGAAGCGCCGAGCACGGTGGCAACGCGTCAAGCGTTCCGCACGTTTGGTGATGTGCTGGAATCACGCCTTACGGAAGAGCTGCGCGAGGCCCTCGGCGGCACGTACTCGGTTGGCGTGAGCGCGTCTGCGTCCACGCAGCCGCGTAACGCGCAACAGCTGGTAGTGCAGTACGGTTCATCGCCCGAGAATGCCGACACGTTGTTTGCGAGCGTCAAGCGGGTGATTGCGGACCTGCGCGAGAACGGACCCAAGCCCGAGCAGCTGGCCGCTGCACTGGAAAAGCAGCGCCGTTCGCTCGAAGTGTCGCAAAAGGAGAATGGCTTCTGGATGTCGGGTATTCTCACACGACTGCGCACGGGCACTGATCCGCGTCAGATGCTCGACGCGAAATCGGTGATCGATGCAACAACTGTGGACGCGGTGCGCGACGCTGCCCGGGCCTTTGTGAACCCCGAGCAGTACGTCAAGGTGTTGTTGCTGCCGGAGGCGAAACCGCAGCCTTGAGTGCATTGTAGGGTGCGTCTGGCTCGGCTTTGGCCAGTGCAATGATGCGTCGTACGGACCGGGCAATATTCTGATCTTCGAGCGCATACACGGCGTCGAAATCGTCAAGCCCGGTCGCGTACACGCGCCGCGCCATCAGCACGGCATTGTCGAGCGGCACGCGCTCGGCCCACGCTGGTCCGTACGTAGAAAGGCGCGGGACCACGGAATCGCGCAGCGTAATCCGCGCCGCCGCATAGATGCGCTCGCGCGCGGCGAGACGAGCCGCTTTGGCTCCAGCGGGATCCAGCGAGTCCGGATGCGCGGCAAACGCCGAATCCAGTTCGGCGAACAGCGACGACCAGAACTGGCCGAGCACCAGATCGTCATTCCATTCACGTTCGGCGCGCGCGGCGAGTGCTGAGTCGTTCTGCGCACGGAAAAACGCGATCGCCCCGCGACCACCAACAAACGAAGCGAACGATTCGTTGAACACCACCTGCCCTTTGGCAAAAAACGTGGTGTGCGCGATTTCGTGAATCACCGTGTTCACGAGCGACACGGAATCGAGCCGAAGTGTGGTACTCACCACCGGATCATTAAACCAACCCAGCGTGCTGAACGCACTCGACGCACCCACCGAGACGTCGTAGCCTTCGCGCCGCAAAGACTCAGCGGTGCGCAAGGCGCCGTCAAAATCAAAGTAGCCCTTGTACGGGAAACGACCGACGATCGGAAACCACCACGTTTTGCGCGCCAGCCGATCGGGGAATGACGCCGACACGACGAGCACGAGCGTGTCGCGATCCAGCCGCGAGTAGCGCGTGAACGTTTCCTTTGGCGTCAGGCCCAGCGAATCTCGCGCAAACAAGCGCGCCGCCTGCACCAGTCGCAGTTTGTCGCGTTCGTCGGCTGGCGTGGTGCTGTCGGCCAGCACACGCTCAATCGGCTTGCGCTTGGCCAGAATGCGCGCTTCCTCGTACGCAGCGCGAGACAAATAGCAACCCATTGGCGAAACGACAAAAACCACTATCAATACGAGTGCGCCAAACACGCCAAACCGTCCGGCACGACGAAGACGCCGGCTGCCGTTTCCCTCTCGGCCGCGTCCGACTAACGTTGAGATTCCATGTCCTTCGTCCATCTGCACTGTCATTCGGAATTCTCGCTCCTCGACGGGGCGAACAGGATCGGGGATCTGATCAAGCGGGCGCAGACGTTTGAACAGCCTGCGCTCGCCATTACAGATCACGGTAACATGCACGCCGCCTGGGAGTTCCAGGAGCAGGCGCGCAAGGCCGGCGTCAAGCCGATTCTTGGAATGGAAGCCTACGTAGCGCCCGGTGACCGGCGCGTACGAGCCAAGGCCGCCCCCGGGCAAAAATCCAACTACCATCTGGTGCTGCTGGCCCGCGATATCGTGGGCTATCGCAATCTGGTCAAGTTATCCTCCCTTGCGTACACCGAAGGCTTCTACGGGAAGCCACGCGTGGATCGCGAGACGCTGGTGCAGTACAACGAGGGCATCATCGTGACCTCGGCGTGCATGGCGGGCGAAGTCGCGTCGCACCTGCTGGAAGGCCGCGACGCAGAAGCGGAGGCCACCGCCGCGTGGTACGCCGAACTGTTCAAGGGGCGCTACTACCTCGAGGTGCAGGCGCACGGCAGCGACGGCCAGAGCGTGCTCAATGAGAAGGTGTTCAAGCTGGCCGACAAAATGGGTTTGCCCGTTGTCGCCACCAACGACGCGCACTTTCTCACGCACGACGATCACGATGCACACGATGTGTTGCTGTGCATTGGCCTTGGCAAAGATCGCAGCGATCGTGATCGCATGCGGTACGACGACGGCTTGTATTTCAAGAGCGCACCGCAAATCGCCGCGCACTTTCCGGGCCGGCCCGATGTGCTGGAAAACACGCTCGCGATTGCTGATTCCGTCGACGTGCAGTTTGCCAAGAAGTACAACGTGCCCGCGTTTCCACTCCCCGAAGGCATCAACACGGAGAACGAGTATCTGGTCACGCTGGCCACCGCGGGTGCCGAGGCACGGTACGGTGCGCCGCTGCGTGACGAAGTCCGTGAGCGGCTGCAGTACGAACTCGACGTCATCACGCGCACCGGATACGCCGGCTACTTCCTGATCACCGCCGACTTCATTCAGGCGGCGCGCGACATGGGCATTCCGGTGGGTCCGGGGCGCGGTTCCGCCGCAGGCTCGCTCGTCGCCTACGGACTCGGCATTACCGATGTGTGCCCGCTTGAGTTCGACCTGCTCTTCGAACGCTTTTTGAATCCAGAGCGCGTGTCCATGCCCGACGTGGACGTGGACTTCTGCTTCGAACGTCGCGGCGAAGTGATCGAGTACGTGCGACAAAAGTACGGCAAGGATTCGGTCGGCCAGATCGTCACGTTTGGTACGATGAAGTCGCGCGCCGCGATCAAGGATGTTGGGCGCACGCTTGGATTCACGCCGGCCGAAACCGACGCGCTCGCGAAACTTGTGCCGAACGCGCCCAACAACTCGCTCACGGTCAAGGAAGCCGTGGTGCAAGTGCCCGAAGTGAAAAAGTTGTATGCCGACGATCCGCGCTATCGTCAGCTGCTCGACTACGCGATCAAGCTGGAAGGTTTGTCGCGCCACACGGGTGTGCACGCGGCCGGCGTGGTGATCGCGCCAGGCCCGCTCGATGATTTTGTGCCGATCTGCACGCAGGCATCCAAGGGCTCTGGTGCCGGTGATGACGAGCGCGTGATCGTCACGCAGTACGACATGAACTGCCTGGAGAAGGCAGGCATGCTCAAGATGGACTTCCTCGGCCTCACCACACTCACGGTGATTGCCGACACCATCAAGCTGGTCAAAGCCACACGCGGTATTGATGTGGTGCTTGAAACGCGTGGCTTCACGGACGACGACACCTACCGTGTGCTGCGCGCCGGTCGCACCGGCGGTGTGTTTCAGTTTGAATCACCGCTCGCCACAGACGTGCTCAAGCGCATGCGCTGCGATCGCTTTGACGATCTTGTTGCGTCCAATGCATTGTTGCGCCCCGGCCCGCTCGATGCCGGCATGCACAACGTGTATATCAAGCGCAAACGCGGCGAAGAAGCGGTGTCGTACGCGTTGCCCGAGCTTGAACAGATTCTGAGCAGCACGTACGGCGTGATCACGTATCAGGAACAGGTGATGCGTATCGCGCAGGTGCTTGCGGGCATCTCGCTCGCCGAAGCCGACGTGCTGAGAAAAGCGGTCGGCAAGAAAGACGCCGAGTTGATCAAAAAGGAGCTCGGCAAGTTTGAAGAGAAGGCCGTTGCGAAGGGGCACGACCCGTCGATCATCAAGGAAATCGCGGGACAGATCGAAACGTTTGGACGGTACGGATTCAACAAGTCTCACTCTGTCGCCTACTCCGTTCTCTCGTACCACACCGCCTGGCTGAAAACGCACTACCCCGCCGAGTTCATGGCGGCGCTGTTGTCCGCCCAAATCGGCAAGACGGAAGAAGTCATCAAGTACATCGCCGAAGCGCGCGAAATGGGACTCGAAGTTCTCGCGCCGGATGTGAACGAGTCGAACTGGCGCTTCACCGTGGTTGAACAGAAGCGCGTGCGATTTGGCCTCGGTGCGGTGCGCAATGTTGGCCACGGCGCCATTGACTCGCTGCTCGAAGCACGCGCGGATGGTCCATTCACCTCGCTCCACGACCTGTGCGCGCGCGTGGACCTTCGCATGTGCAATCGGCGCTTTTTTGAAGCGTTGATTGCCGCCGGCGCCTGCGACTCGCTCGGTGGACACCGGGCCCAGCTGCTGGCCGGCCTCGACGCCGCGCTCAATGAAGCGTCGCTCCATCAGGAAGACGCCGCCGCTGGTCAGGTGTCGCTCTTTGGCGACCTCATGGGCGACAGCCCGGCCGAGGGCACCAAGAGCAGCTCGGCGCTGCCGAATGTGGCCGAGTGGAGCGAATCGGAGCGCCTCCAGCGCGAGAAGGATTTGCTCGGATTCTACATTTCAGGACACCCGCTCGAGCCATTCCGTACCGAATGCGAGCTCTTTGCCACGCACACGTTGGCCGATCTGGGTGCCTACACCGAGGTGCCCGTCTCGCTCGGTGTGGTCGTCACGGCGATCAAAAAGCAGATCAGTAAACGGACCGGTCAGGAGTTTGCCCGGTTGACAGTGGAGGATTTTTCCGGATCTTCCGAATTGCTGGTGTTCGCCGAGAAGTGGGCAGCCATTGGCGATCGGGTCCGGACAGACATTCCCCTGCTCATCAAAGGCGGCTATTCTCGAAGGCATCAGGAGGAAGAGAATCCGCCCTTTATAGTTGAGAGTGTGACCCGGTTCGCCGAACTGCGGGCCGGTGGTGACGTTGCTGTGTCGATCGACCTCGTGGGCGGCCTCGATCTGCCGCCCGCGGTGATGGATGATGTGCGCCGTGTGCTCGAAGGGCACATCGGGTCGGCACCGCTTGAGCTGCGCTGGCGTGACGAGCGCGGGACAGCGGTTCGATTCCGGTCACGCTCGCTCACCGTTGCGGCTACTCCGCTCGCGCTCTCCGATATGCGCGCGCTGCTGGGTCCGGAACGGGTGAAGCTCATTCGCGCCTGACTTCGCTCACTGTTGTTGTTTGCCCGCGCCTGACATGGCGCGGCACTTTCAGAGACTTCCATGGCTGCTCCTTCGCTCGATTTCGAACGGCCGATTGCCGACCTCGAACGCCAGATAGATGAACTGCGTCGCCTTGCGGGCGACCGGGACCTCGATGTTGCAGCGGAGCTCGCGCCGCTTGAGCAGAAGCTCAGTGATTTGCGCGTGAGCATTTATCGTGGGCTCACGCCGCTGCAGCGCGTGCAGGTGGCGCGCATTCCCAAGCGGCCGTTCACGCTCGACTACATCCGTCTCGCGTTCACTGACTTTATTGAGTTGCACGGCGACCGCGCGTTTCGCGACGACGCGGCCATTGTTGGTGGCTGGGCGCGACTCGACGGCGAAACCGTCATGGTGATTGGCCATCAGCGCGGCCGCGACACCAAGGAAAATCTCAAGCGCAACTTTGGCATGCCGCATCCCGAGGGCTATCGCAAGGCACTGCGCCTGATGAAGCTCGCGGAAAAATTTCAGGTGCCGGTCATCACGCTCATCGACACCCCAGGTGCATGGGCCGGTCTTGGCGCGGAAGAACGCGGACAGAGTGAAGCGATCGCGCGCAATCTGTTCGAAATGAGCCAGCTCAAGGTGCCCATCATTGCCACGGTGATCGGTGAAGGTGGGTCCGGTGGCGCGCTCGCGCTCGGCGTTGCCGACCGTGTCATGATGTTCGAGAATGCCGTCTACTCCGTGATTACGGTGGAAGGCTGCGCCGCCATTCTGTGGAAAGACGGCAAGAGCGTGGAAATGCGCGAAAAGGCCGCGACGGCGCTGCGCATTACGGCCCAGGATCTCTTTGAGCTGCGCGTGATCGACGAGATTCTCCCCGAACCGATTGGCGGAGCGCACTCGGATCACGAGAAAACGGCCGCCACACTTCGCGAGACACTCGTGCGCCATCTCGATGAACTCAAGCGGCGCAAGCCGGAACAGCTCGTGCGCAAGCGTCGCGAGAAGTTCTTGCGCATGGGGCAGTTCATCGAGTGATAGCCGTATGACGCATCTCATCGAGGTCGCGTTCAGCGGCAATCGCAAAGCGTTTTTTCAGTGGACGGGTGAGGCCCCGCCACCGCTTCGCGCGCCCATCATCGTGGAAGCAGATCGGGGCGAAGATCTCGGCCATGTGCACGCAACCGGTGAGCTGGCACAAAAGCGCTGCAGCGGCTGCGCGCATGGCTGCGGATCTGCGCCGGCGCCAACTGATCGCGCACTGCGACTCGCCAGCCCGGAGGAGATCGCACGCAGCGCCACGCTGAAAGAAGAAAACGAAACCGCCCGCCGCACATCGCATGAACGCGCACGTGCGGCTGGTCTGGTCATGAAAATTTCTGACGCGGAGTGGCAGTGGGATCGCCGCAAACTCACGCTCTATTTCACGGCCGAAAAGCGCATTGATTTTCGGGCGCTGGTGCGTGAACTCGCCGGTCTCTTTCGCACGCGCATTGAACTCAAGCAGATCGGTGTGCGCGACGAAGCCAAACGTCTCTCGGGCATCGGTCGCTGCGGTCGTGAGTACTGCTCAGCCAGCTGGTTGCCAGACCTGCGGCCGGTCAATCTTGGCGTGGCCAAAGATCAGCGACTGTCGCTGAATCCCACACAGATTTCCGGCGCTTGTGGTCGGCTCATGTGTTGCTTGCGATACGAGCACGAGTTTTACGTGCAGAGTCGCCGTCGCTTCCCCAAAGAAGGCAAGATTCTGCGCACCGCCACGGGCGAAGAAAAGGTCGTTGCCTGCGACATTTTTCGCGACACTGTCACGTTGCGCAATCCGGAAGGTGACACGCGTGTGGTTCCGCTGGCCGCGTTGCGTGACGAAGTCACACTCGCCGGTGGTGGTCCGTTGTCGGCGGGTTCTGCCGGCACGGCGTTGGACAGCGACACCAACGAGCAACGCGACGATGATCTCGCATCATCGGTTCATAGCGTGAATGAGCCGGCCGACGTGGGCGTGGCTACGGCAGAATACGAGATCGCGTCCACCATGGAGTTGCGCGTGGCCGTTACGCCGGAGCCGCTCGTTGCCGTGAGCGCGGATCCCGACATCGACGCCGACGTGGATGATGGCGCGGACCAGGATCTAGACGCCACAGCAGACGTGCTGGACAACGACTCGTCTGCAAACCCGTCCGCAATCTCGTCCGCCGCAGACAGTGCCGAAGAACAAGCCCGTCGCAAGCGCCGGCGTGGCCGTCGTGGTGGACGTCGCTTGCGCGGCGAGCGCGGACCGCGCGACGATGGTCGCACCGATGATCCCAGTGGTTCTACTCCTCCTGCTTCCAACAGTTGACTGTGCCGCGTTTTTATATCACCACCGCGATCGACTACGCCAACGGCGACCCGCACATCGGTCACGCGCTCGAGAAAATTGGTGCCGATGTCATCGCGCGCTACAAGCGCGCCACCGGGCACGACGTGCACTTCATGATCGGCATGGACGAGCACGGGCAGAAAGTGGCGCAGACCGCCGCTGCGCAGGGCACCGATGCGCAGGCCTTCACCGATGTGATCGCCGCGCGCTTCCAGGACACGTGGAGCAAACTGCGGCTCAGTCACGACCAGTTTATTCGCACCACCACGCCGCACCACAAAATCGGTGTGCAGGCGCTGATTCGTCGCATCGCCGAACGAAACCCCGACGACTTCTACGAGCGCAGTTATCGCGGATTGTACTGCGTTGGCTGTGAGGCGTTCAAACAGCCCACCGACATCGTGGATGGTTTCTGTCAGCTGCACCCCACGCGTGCACTCGAAGATGTGGAAGAACGCAACTGGTTCTTCCGGCTGTCACGCTACACCGATTTTCTGCGCACGCTGATCACGGACAATCCGAACTTCATTCAGCCGTCCAGTCGCCGCAACGAGATTCTCGGCTTGCTCGATCAGGGGCTGGAAGACGTGTCCGCGAGCCGAGCGCGCCTCGCGTGGGCCGTGCCGTTTCCGCTGCCGCTGTCCACGGGCGAAACGCAGGGCACGTACGTGTGGTTTGACGCGCTCCCCAACTATCTCACCGGCACCGGTTTCCCGGACGGTGACTGGGACACGCGCTGGCCCGCGCAGTTACATGTCATTGGCAAGGACATTACCCGTTTTCACGTGGTGATCTGGCCAGCCATGCTGCAGGCTGCCGGACTTCCGCTGCCGGAGCAGGTGTGGGCGCACGGCTTTGTGCAGCTCGGCGGGGAGCGCTTCTCCAAGAGCGCCGGTGTCAAACTCGATCTGCACGAAGCGATCAATCGCTACGGCGCTGACGCATTTCGTTATGTGCTGCTCCGCGAAGTGCCGTTTGATGGCGACGGCAACTTTTCGTGGGAGCGCTTTGAAGAGCGCTATACCGCTGATCTCGCCAACTCGCTCGGCAACCTGGCCAGCCGCGCGGTGGCCATGGTAGAGAAGTACCGCGGCGGCGTGGTACCTGACGCGCCGCCCGCAGATGATGAACGCGATGATCTGGATGATGTGGCCGCCTATCACGCGGCGCTGGACGGCTCGCGGGGCTGGCTGCTGCACGAGGGGCTCGCGGCGGTGGCACGCCAGGTCGCACGGGCTAATGAATACACGCAGGCCATGCAGCCGTGGCAGCTCGCCAAGGACCCGGCCAACGAGAAGGCGCTTGACCGGGTGCTGGCATCCCTGATTCGCCGTCTGGCGCGCCATGCTGTACAGCTTGCCCCGTATATGCCCGAGCGTGCCAACGTACTCTGGGAGACACTGGGCGCCCCTGGCGGGCCCGCTGACGTGCCTTCTCGCACGCTCGACCGTCTTACTGGTAGTGGCTGGCGTGTTACCAAGGGCGTCCCGCTCTTTCCACGTCCCATCACGACGGATACCGCGGCCGGTTAGAGGCCCACCGTCACACAGCGGGCCTGCGGCGTTAAAACGTGAACCGCGCGTCCAGTTGAGACATGCGCAAGAGGCTCCGGATGGTCGACTTTCCTCTTTAAGGAAACTTGACATCTCTCCGGAGCCTTTTCATGCCCTCCGCTTTGCCCACCCGCCGCCGTCCCCTTCGCACCTCGCGTCCCCGACGCGGCTTTGCGCTCGAAGCCGTGCTGTTGTTGATGCTGCTCTTTGGCATCATCATCACGGCCGGACTCACCGCTGTGAACACGCTGTCCCGTACGTCCGTCACGGATTACCGGAGCAGCCAGACGGCCTACGCCGCGGAGGGCGGCGCCGACGACATCATGTCGCAGCTCGATGCCGCGATGCAGGATGGCGTGATTGGTGCGGAGGATCTGCTCGATCTGCAGACGCCGTCGCTGGAAGGCTTTGCGTTCACCACGAACACGCAGACCACTGGCACCCCCATTGCGAAGACCATTACGTCGGGACCGTTTGCCGGGTTGATCTCGCTCAATCAGCCCATCGACATTGAGGTCACCGCGCGCGATTCCATGCGCAACAAGAGCGCGGTCGTGCTGTCGGTGAATGCGCAGTCGATTCCGCTGTTTCAGTTTGGTGTGTTTTACGAAAAGGACCTTGAGATTCTGCCTGGCGCGCCCATGACGTTCGTGGGCTGGGTGCACTCCAACTCGAACATCTACGTCAGTTCGAACAGTGTGAACTTCCAGAGCCAGATCACCACGCCCGACAGCGTGTTCTGGAATCGCAAGAACGCCAATGATCGCCTCAATGGCGTACGCATCAATAATGCCGCCGGAAGTCCGGTATTGCTCGACTTTGACTCGCGCAGCCACGCTGGCGCCGGGTTCGTGAATCGCAGCACGCTGCGCTTCAACAATCGGTTAATGACGGGCGCAAGCGGCGTACGACCGCTCAAGCTGCCGCTGCCGAGCGGTGTTGACGCGTACACACTCATTGAGCCGCGCAATGGTGGCGACACGGAAATGACACGCGACGTGAAAATGGCCTGGAAAGCCGACTGGTACATTGAACTTGATATGTCGACGGCGGGCACGGCGTGCGCGAACATGGCGCAGGTGCGGAGCGGCGGTCGGCCCATTCCCACGGCGGCACAGTGCGCCACGATCTTCACCAAGCGCGAGAATGCGTTCTACGACGGACGCGAAGATCTGCGCCCCGACCTGCTTGAAATCAACGTGTCGGCGCTCCGCACGTGGGTGAATGCGGCGCCCGCGAATCGTCGCGTCGACATCATGTTCGTGCATCTCTCCGGCAAGAACGCCGGCAACAACACGCGCGACTATCCGGCCGTGCGCTTGATCAACGGTTCGCGACTACCCGATTCATGGTCCGCCGTGGAAGCGGGCGGTCTCTCCATGGCCACCAGCGCGCCGCTCTACGTGCGCGGTGACTACAACACGCTGAACTGGAAGCCGGCCGCGTTCTTTGCCGACGCCATCACGTTCCAGTCGAACGCGTGGAACGACGCGAATCAGGCGAACTACGCACATCGCGCACCCACGACCACGACTGTGAACGCGGCAATCGCCGCTGGCCACACCGCCACAACGTGCGACTGGGCACGCGCCGGCTGCCCGCTGCCAGTGTACGGCGGCGGATTGGAAAACTTCCCGCGGTTCCTCGAAAACTGGAACGGCGTGACGTTCCGCTACGTGGGTTCACTGGTGTCGCTGTTTGAGAGTGCTCATTCCACGGGCTTGTGGGGCAACAACATCAATCCTGGCTTCTCCAATGGCCCGTACTACGCGGCACCAACGCGTGACTGGAGCTTCGACATTCGCTTTCGTGATCCACGACTGCTGCCTCCGGGTACGCCACGCGTTGGCACCGTGATTCAAACGGCCTTCCGTCCTCTCTACTGAGCCTCACATGCGCAACTCCATGCAGTTCGCACGCGTGCGACGAGGCTTTACGATGATTGAGGTGCTGGTTGTTGTGGCCGTGATCGGGGTGATGGTCGCCATCGTTGGCCCGCGCTTCCGCATCAACGAGAGCACGGAAGTGCAGCTCGCCGGCATGCAACTCTTGCAGGATCTCGAGCTCGCCCGAACGCGTGCGCTCGCGACCCGGTCGGATGTGCGTTTTGTGTTTGAATCTGGCGGTGCGATTGGCGCCTACGTCGGATATCTCGATCACGATTCCGATGGCACCTTCGCCGAATCCGATATCGAGCAGCGGTCATTGCGCGGATTTGGCCGACGTGAGTTCACACCGCGAGTTCAGTTTGGTCGCGGCGCAGCGCCGGCGATTCCCAATGATGCAACCAGCTCCGCGATCACGTTCGAAGACGAACGGGTGCACTTCAATACCCGTGGCATCACTGAACCGCTTGGTTCGTCGGGCGTTGTGTATCTCACGCACGAATACGACAAGTCCGCGGTTGTCGCGGTCGCAGTCTCAGGAAGTGGCGGTATCCGACTTTGGAGCTGGAGGAACGAACAGTGGCAATAAACTCTGGCGTCCGTCTGCGGACTCGCTTGCGCGTGCGTGCACGGCGCAACGGCGAGGGGCTGCAACAGGCAACCGCACCGCGCGCACGTCGTGGCTTCACCCTCGTGAGCATGATCGTGGCAACGATTCTGCTCACGGTCGGAATCCTTGCGCTCGGCAATGCCAATACCAACACCATCAAGAATCAGACGCTCGCGCAAAATCGCACCAATGCCCTCGCCATTGCGCGCGCGTATCTCGAAGAAGTGCGCTCGCGCGATCCATGGACGCTTGAATCGGAAAGTGCGGTGAAAGTTGCCGCCGACGGTCAGCCTGATTCGCAGGGCCCGTACTCGCGCAGTATGGTGGTGAGCGAAGAGCGTTCCAACCTGTTGTTGATCGAGATGTTCGTGGAGTTTCCGCGCGCCGGACAGCCCGTTCGTCTCGCTACGTACCAGTACCGCGGCAGCGGGATTTCGGGGGCACCATGAAGACTACAAATCGTCGCGGTTTCACGATTGTTGAACTGCTGATCTCGCTCATCATGGCGCTGGTCATTCTGAGCAGCGCTACGGCGTTCGCCGTGCAGTCGTGGGAAAGCCGACGCGGCTGGACACTGCGCGAAGGTGTTGACCGAAACGCACGCTTTATTGGCATCGCCATCAGTCGCGATGCCGCCGAAGCAGGCATCGACATTGAAAGCACTCCGGTGTTCGGATCGCTTGGCACATTCGCTGACACAGTCTCCATTCTTTCAGTGCCCTTCGACCCGCTCGTTGCGCCAACCTATCGCTTTGACGCGATGGATAACGACACCGTCAATCCGCTGCCGCCCGGCGGAAACTGCGGTACGTATTGCCTCACGTTCCTGAAAGAAGACGGCGCCTTTGATCTCGAACCAGGCGACCTGGCGCGGCTGCAGGTGGGTGGTGAACGACGGTTGCTCGTGGTCAACGCGGCCAGCGATCTTGGCACCCACTTCTCCATCACGTTTCTCCCGGTGGATCGCATTCTCGGTCGCGCCGCTGGGCTCAGCGATTCGCTGCGTATTGATCGCTACGGCACCGCCATTCAAAAGCTGAACGTCGTCGCGTACTGGTACGATGCGTCATCCAAGAACGTCATGCGCGCCGAACGGCTCAACTCCAGTACCGGCCGGCCAATGGGACAGGTACTCGCCGATGGCGTGGAGAACTGGGAAGCGTCGCTGATCTTTAACAACGACATCGAGCACGCGAGCTACGATGGCGCGGATGCGGATACCACGAACGACGGACACCAGGTGATGGCGTTGAAGGTTCGTGCGAAGGTGATGGCACAGAAGACGGACCCGGCGGTGAATGGCGGGAATCCGGTGTACCGCTGGTACGAGTGGCGGGTGGCGCCGCGGAATCTTATGTACGAGAAGAATCGGTTGTAGCAGAGCCGCGGGGTGATGCGGCCGGATCGTCGCTCGGTGCAACGTTTCGAAACGTTGAGGCCGAATGGCCGAATGGCCTTGGGCTCCCGCAGAAGGGCCGAATGACCGAAT
>JBHYGA010000004.1:932029-1086909 GCA_051859245.1 Gemmatimonadaceae bacterium | reverse complement strand
AGGCCGAAAGGCCAAATGGCCGTGGGCTCCAGCTGAAGGGCCGAATGACCGAATCAGGAACTGCAACAGCGGATCATCCACCCGCCATCGCCCCAACCACCAGTAACGGCTCACTCCCATCCGCCACACTCGCCGGCAACTCCTCATCCACCGACCGCAGCGACCAGTCCTCCTCACAGGCAAAGAACCGCACAAACGCTCGCCGCTGCCGCGTGACGTGATCTCGTATCGTACCGCGCAGCATGGGATACTGTGCCTCAATCGCATCGACCACCGTGCGGACTGTCACCTTGCCGTGCACCGGCACTGTAATCTCGCTCCCCACGCGCGCAATCACGCGCAGCGGTGACGGGAGCACCACACGCACACTCACAACGTCTGCACTTCCACCGACATCACCGGCGGCAAGTCGTGCACAATTGGCATCCAGTGATCGCCGGAATCGCTCGAGACGTACACCTGGCCGCCACTCGTGCCAAAATAAATGCCGCACGAATCGCAATCATCCACCGCCATCGCGTCACGCAGCACATTCACATAACAATCCCTGGGCGGCAAACCGTTGCTGAGCTCTTCCCACACATCGCCGCCCGTGCGACTGCGATACACGCGCAACTTGCCGTCAGGCGGAAAGTGATGTGAATCGCTCGTGATTGGCACCACGTAAATCGTATCTGGTTCGTGCGCATGCACAGCAATCGGAAATCCGAAATCGGTGGGCAGATTACCGCTTACTTCATGCCACGAATCACCGCCATTGTCACTGCGCATCACATCCCAGTGCTTTTGCATGTACAAGCGCTGCGGATTGGACGGGTGCATGGCGATACGATGCACACAATGTCCGACCTCGGAATCCTGATCGGGAATTTCGCCTGAACGCAGCCCCTTGTTGATCGGCGTCCACGAAACTCCGCCGTCTTCACTCCGAAATGCTCCGGCTGCAGAAATCGCCACGAAGAGGCGATCAGGGTTGGTGGGATCAATCACAATCGTGTGCAAGCACAAACCGCCGGCGCCAGGCTGCCACTGCGGGCCCGATCCGTGTTCGCGCAGTCCCGACAGTTCGTGCCAACTCGCACCACCGTCTGTCGACTTGAACAACGACGCGTCTTCAACACCCGCGTACACCGTATCACGGTCGGTGAGCGACGGCTCAAAGTGCCACACGCGTTTAAACTCCCACGGATGCGGTGTGCCGTCGTACCACATGTGCGTACCCGGATCACCGTTGTACGTGAACTGATTGTCCATTGTCGTCCACGTTGCGCCGCCGTCATCGCTCCGCTGAATGAGCTGTCCAAACCAGCCGCTTGATTGCGACGCATAGATGCGGTTCGGATCCACTGGCGAACCCTTCAGATGGTACATCTCCCAGCCGGGAAAGTGCGGACCGTTCACCGTCCAGTCTTTCCGCGCTTCATCCGATGTCAGAATGAACGCGCCTTTGCGCGTACCAACCAGCACCCGTACTCGACGCATGGTGTTCTCCTTGGGGGGTCAGGGCGAGATTGTAACCTCTGTGCCAGCAACGCGACACCACAGAACGGCGCACCGGTTGCGCATTCCTGCAGCCTCGTTCAGGCTTCACCTATGACCTTGTCGCTTTCGGCCGACGAATTTCGACGCTACGACCGACATCTGCTGCTGCCGGGTGTTGGCGTAGACGGGCAACGCCGCCTCAAGGCCGCGCGCGTGCTCATTGTGGGCGCTGGCGGACTTGGCTCACCCACGGCCCTCTATCTGGCCGCGGCCGGTGTCGGCACGCTGGGACTCGTGGACCACGATCTGGTCGACGAATCGAATCTGCAGCGCCAACTCCTGCACGGTACGCGAGACGTAGGCCGGCCCAAGCTCGACTCGGCGCGCGACCGACTGCGCGATGTAAATCCGCACGTGAAAGTAGAAACGCACGACGCGTGGCTCACGTCGAACAACGCCATGGCACTCATTGGCGCGTACGACATTGTCATTGACGGCACCGACAATTTTGCTACGCGCTATCTCGTGAACGACGCCTGTGTGCTGCTTGGCAAACCCAATGTGCACGGCTCGATTTTTCAGTTCGACGGACAAGCATCAGTGTTCGCTACCGAGGACGGGCCCTGCTATCGCTGCCTGTATCCGGAGCCACCACCCGCCGGCTCCGTGCCGAACTGTGCCGAGGGAGGTGTGCTCGGCGTGCTGCCCGGATTGATCGGCACGATTCAGGCCGTCGAAACGATCAAGCTGATTCTTGGCCTCGGTGACTCGCTCGCCGGTCGTCTGCTCATGATCGACACGCTCGGCATGCAGTTCCGGCATGTGCGCATCTCACGAGATCCGGCCTGTCCCGCCTGTGGCACACGCACGATCACGGAGCTCATTGATTACGACGCCTTTTGCGGCACGCCGTCGCTCGACGCGCAGTCGTCGCGCGCCGCCGCTGACGCCACCGTGCGTGAAATTTCAGCGGAACAGTTGGCCACCAGACTTGCGCGTACTCACGATTTCGAACTCATCGACGTTCGCGAACCGCATGAGGCGGCGGTATCTCGCATTGATTCGGCCCGATTGATTCCACTCGGTTCGCTCGAAGGCCGCATGTCCGAGCTCGACGCCGCGCGAGAAATCATTGTGTTGTGTCAGAGTGGAAAGCGCAGCGCGACGGCTGCCCGTCAGCTTCAGGCTGCTGGATTCGCGCGCGTTTCGTCGCTCGCCGGTGGGATGAACAGCTGGAATCACCTCTGGAATGCACTCTTGCCCTGAACCGCAACACTCGCGCACCTTTCCCGCGTGACCACTCCCTCCGACAAGCGCGCGCCTGGGCTCGTCGAGTCGATGCTTCCCATTCTGGTACTGATCGGACTGCTCGCCAGCTCCGTGTACCTGTATGGTGATGGCTCCTCGTCCGGCCCCAATCAACTTGCTCTCATTTTCGCGGCCATGATCGGTGCGCTGCTCGGCTGGCGCAACGGATATTCATGGAAGGAGATGCAGCAGGGCATTGTGCATGGCATCTCGCTCTCAACGGGCGCGATTCTCATTCTGCTCATGGTCGGCGCGCTGATTGGCAGCTGGATTCTGTCGGGCACCGTGCCCACAATGATTCATATGGGGCTCTCGATTTTGAGCCCCGCGTGGTTCTATGCCGCGGCCGTGGTGATCTGCGCCATCGTGTCGCTCGCCACGGGCAGCTCGTGGACCACCGCAGGCACGATTGGCGTAGCGCTGATCGGTATTGCCACGGTGCAAGGATTGCACCTGGGTCTCGCCGCCGGCGCAATTGTTTCTGGCGCGTACTTCGGCGACAAAATGTCGCCGCTGTCTGATACCACGAATCTAGCGCCAGCCATGGCTGGCACCGATCTGTTCTCGCACATCCGTCACATGGTGTGGACCACCACGCCGAGCATTCTCATTGCCATCGCGCTCTTCGCAGGCGCGGGCTTGTGGCTCGGCGGCGCAACAGACGCGCCAGAAATTGCCGCGATGCAGGCACAGCTCGCCACGCAGTTCAATGTGGGGTGGGTGATGCTGCTGCCCGCGGTCGTTGTGATCACGCTCGTGGTGCGCAAAGTACCGGCGTTCCCCGCCCTGCTCATTGGCGCGCTTACAGGCAGCGTGTTCGCGATCCTGTTTCAGGGCGACGCGGTGCTGCGTTTTGTGGGTGAAACGGATCTTCCACGCACGCTCGCGCTAATCAAAGGTGTGTGGACCGCGTTGTTTGACGGCTACACGTCATCATCCGGTAACGCCGCACTCGACGAACTGCTCACACGCGGCGGCATGTCGGGCATGCTGAATACGGTATGGCTCATTCTTACCGCGATGACGTTTGGCGCGGTGATGGAGACCACCGGCATGTTGCAGCGCATCGCCGCGGCGATTCTCAGCACCGTGCGCGGAACGGGAAGTCTGATCGCCGCGACCATCGGCACGGCAATCGGCATGAACATCGTTGCTTCTGATCAGTACATCTCGATTGTGCTGCCGGGACGCATGTTTCGCGCCGAGTACAAGCGCCGTGGCCTGCGCGCCAAGAATCTCTCGCGTGCGTTGGAAGACGGTGGAACGCTCACGTCACCGCTCGTGCCGTGGAACACCTGCGGCGCCTTCATGGCCGGCACGCTTGGCGTGGCCACGTTTACGTATTTGCCCTTTGCGTTTTTTAATCTGATTAATCCGCTGATCTCCGTGATTTACGGATTCACAGGATTCACAATTGAAAAGCTCGAACCGGGTGAACTGGAAGAAGACGACGTGGTCACCGCGACGGCGGCGTAACCCGACGCACACCAGTGATCACCACTGGTGGTGTGAGATTCTGCTCAAGGTGCGGTGCGTTCTGGATGGCGCGCACTACATTCATACCGCTCGTTACGCGACCAAATACAGCGAATCCCTGGCGGTCTGGATTTCGCGTTCCGCCTTCATCAAGCGACGGCTGATCGCCGATCGTAATAAAGAACGCCGAAGTCGCAGTATTCGCGCCTGCGCGCGCCATTGAGAGCGTGCCATCGGTATGTCTGAGACCGGTGGTGTTCGTTCGCTCCAACGGGATCGCTGCGAAACCTGAATCGCGCTGCGAGCTGCGTGCTCGCGCCTGAATCACTTCAATACGCACGCTGTCGCGCGGTTGATTGCGCGGCGTGACGGTTCGATGAAACGCCCCACCGCTAAAACGACCCGCATCTACGTAGCGAAGAAAGTTTGTCACCGTGATCGGCGCACGCGCACTATCGAGATCGGCCGTGATATCACCGCGGTCCGTGCTGATCACAATCGACACCAGGCCGCGCGAGTTGGCCGCCGATTGCGCCTGCATTGCTCCAGCGGCAATGCACAGCATCGACGCAAGAGCAAACACCGAACGCGACGAAACGTGACGTGGCAAAAAGCGACACGGCGAAATGCGATACGGCGACATACGACTCGTCGACACACGAAAGAACGGGAATGAACAGGTCCGCACGGTGTAGCTCTCCGTCTATCTGAAGCGTTCAGTTCCACTCGACCATGCCGGTGCGTCTGCAACAGTGCGCCACGGCACCATCGGCCACCATCTGTTTTGCGTGCTGAGCGCCGATGGTTCCACCGATTCACCGGGCCTGGGCGTGGCCACCGCGACACCCGCCGCTTCCGCCGCCACCAGCACGCGTTCAATTGGCTCCGTCCAGCCATGCAGCGCCAGATCAAACAACCCCCAATGCACGGGCAGCAGCACCTTGCCGCGTACGAGCTGGTGCGCGCGCACTGCTTGTTCAGGACCCAAATGCACATCAGCCCAAAGTGCATCGTACGCGCCGGCTTCGATCATTGTAAGATCAAACGGACCAAGACGCGTGCCAATCTCGGCCATGAACTCATCGAGCGAGGTATCGCCGCTGTAGTACACGCGATGTGTGTCGGTGGTGATCGCCCAGCCGCTCCACAAGGTGGCACCTGCATCGTTCACACCGCGACCCGAAAAGTGGCGCGCCGGTGTCGCTGTGAGCGTGATTTCGCCAACCACCGTTGTATCCCACCAGTCGAGCTCGCGAATGCGCGCCGGCGGCACGCCCCAGTGCTCGAGATGCGAACCAACGCCGAGCGGCACAACGAAGAGCACATCGCGGGTGATCAGCGCTTTGACGGTCGGCATGTCGAGATGATCGTAGTGATCGTGCGAGATCACCACCGCATCAATCGCGGGCAACGCGTCAAGCGCGAGCGGCGGTTGATAAAAGCGCTTGGGGCCGAGGAAGGTGAACGGCGAGACACGTTCACCCCACACCGGGTCGATCAGCACACGTTGTCCGTCAATCTCAAGCAACAGCGTGGAATGGCCGAGCCATGTGACGCGCAGGCCACTCGCTGGAGGCGAGAGAAAGTCCGCCGCCGTGCGCGAAACGGTGGGAATAGCCGAGACAGGAAATCGGTAGTCCGACCCACCGAACACGAACTCGCGCAACATCTCGCCGTACGGTCCGTCTACGCGCGGCAATCGATTGCGGAACGCGCCGTCGCTCCACTGCGGCGATTGCACAATCCGCTCGAGTCGCTCGCCAGACGGGCGCGAGCCAATGGCATCCCAGGCAATCGCCCACAGCACACCAGCCGACACCAGGAGTAACACCACCAACGCCACGGCACCGCGCAGCACGAGTCGCAGCAAACGTGACCGGCCGCGTCGCGGAGAGGCGCCATCGCCGGCGCGCGAGTTGCTCATTCGGTGAATCTAGCGAGATTTCCGCATGTCTATGATCCCCTCCAAACCTGTGCGTGCAGCCGTTGTGCAATCAGCGCCGGTAAGCTTCAACCGTGATGCCACCATCACGCGTGTTGCCGAACGCACCGCTGCGGCGGCGGCCGGTGGTGCAACGCTTGTCCTGTTTCCCGAAGCGTTTGTCAGCGCGTACCCGCGTGGTCTCACGTTTGGCACGGTGATCGGCAGTCGTTCAGCCGAGGGGCGCGAATGGTATCGGCGTTACTGGGAATCGAGCATTGATGTCCCTGGCGAGCATACCAAACTGCTCGGCGATATCGCGCGCGAACACCGCGTACATCTGGTGATCGGCGTGATCGAGCGCGACGGCGGCACGCTCTATTGCACCGCGCTGTTCTTTGCACCTGACGGCGCGCTGCTCGGCAAACATCGCAAGCTCATGCCAACGGCAGCAGAGCGACTGGTGTGGGGACAAGGAGACGGTAGCACCATGCAGGTGCACCACACAGCGGCAGGAACACTCGGCGCTGCGATTTGCTGGGAGAGTTACATGCCCATGTATCGCATGTCGTTGTACGGACAGGGCGTGCAGATCTATCTCGCACCAACCGCGGACAGTCGCGACTCGTGGATTGCCACCATGCGACACGTGGCCATGGAAGGACGGTGTTTTGTACTCTCCGCCAACCAGTTCGCGCGCCGCACGGACTATCCGTCTGACTATCCGCTCGACGAAGGTTTTGCCGCGGGACTTGCGCCAGACGCGATTCTTACGGCCGGTGGAAGTTGCATTATCAGTCCGCTTGGCGACGTGCTCGCCGGCCCCGTGTACAACGAAGAAGCGCTATTGTTTGCGGATCTTGATCTCGGCGACACCGTGCGCGGAAAATTTGATTTTGATGTCACCGGACACTACGCACGCCCTGATGTGTTCGAGTTGCGAGTGAATACGGCTCGCACACAATCCGTTGAGCACTATCTCTGACTGGAGTCGCATATGGCGTGGTTCGTACTCGTATTGGCCGGCCTCTTTGAAATTGGCTGGGCTGTTGGCCTCAAGTATACCGAAGGATTCACGCGCCTCTGGCCGAGTGTCCTGACAGCGGTGGCGCTGGTCACGAGCATGGGATTGCTCGGCGTGGCGCTCCGTACGCTTCCACTTGGTACGGCGTACGCAGTGTGGACGGGTATTGGTACGCTTGGCACCGGCATTCTCGGCATCGTCCTGTTCAAGGAACCAGCGACGGCGGCGCGACTCGTGTGTATGTCGCTCATCATTGCAGGCATTGTCGGGCTCAAAGTTGTGACGCCCAAGTAATCGACCACGCGGAACCGATGTTCATTCCGCTCTCAGGCTGACGAAGACGTCCGTGTCCTCCCGTTCGCCCAATGCACGCGAGCGCTTGCTCGCGTTTCGTCGCACGCTGCCACCGGCACCGCCGCTTGAGCGACAGGACGTGCTCGCGCGTGGTCTGACGTTCGCCACGTGGCGCACGCCAGCGGTTGCGAATGCCACCCCACTCGTGTGTGTGAACGGCGGTTTGATCTACGATCATTCCTTGTTGTGGCCTGCACTGGCACCGCTGGCACAACACCGACAGCTCATTTTGTACGATCAGCGTGGGCGCGGTGCATCGCAGGTTCCACCAGGCGTTGCTGCCTCACGCATTGATTTTGACGCGGGCGACCTGGTGGCGTTGCGGCAGGCGCTCGGCATTGAGCGCTGGCACATCCTGGGTCATTCGTGGGGCGGTGGCATTGCCATGCAGGCGGCGGCGCTTGACGCAGACGCCGTGCACGCGCTTGTGCTGGTCAATGCAGTCGGTGCAACCGGCGACTGGCTGCCACCACTGCACGCTGCCGGCGTAGCGCGCCTTGAACACACCGAACAACACGAAGCCGCCGCGAAATTGCGCGCACTCGACACGGCGGCGCTGCATGTGCCTGACATCGCCGTGCACGCCGACTACACACAGGCGTTCTTCCCTGCGTGGTTCGCTGACCCCGATTTCGCGCGACGCGCCGTTCCACCGCGAGGCCAAAGTGTCACAGGGGCACACGTGGTCGCTCGCCTGCGACGCGAGGGATACGACTGGAGTGCCCGTCTGAGTGCCCTTCGCGCCTCCACACTCGTCCTTCATGGCGCAGCTGATGTTCTGCCGCTGAGTGTCGCGGAGCAGACCACGCAGCTGTTCACATCCTTCGGCGTCTCGGTGCAGTTGCAGGCACTCGAAAACGCCGGACACAACCCGTTCTGGGAAGCACCAGCCGAGTTTTTCGCGGCGATTACGGCGTTTCTCGCGAGCGTGGATTCACCAACACGCGCTCCGCCAGACCCCTGACGCCATGAAGGTTGCCGAACTCCTGCTTGCCGCTCTTGTAGTCACGCTGGCCGGGTTCGTTGCAACACAGGCGCGTGTTGTTCGCAATCCCGATTCGCTCGCGTCGGCCGGCGTGCTGGCCAACGCAGACTCAGCAGCCCCCGGTACAACGCGCGAAATCACCGACAACGTGGCACTCTCCAGTGCACGTACCTCAGAACGTGTGACATCCACACCGGAATACGTGCGCGATGTACCGCGCGAACCCGCACTGCCTGTGGCCGACATGCAGCGCCGTCTCGCGCAAGGTGCGGATGGTACCTACATCAGCGAGCTGTTGCGCACACGCGACTCGTTACTCTCTCGCTGGCCCGATCGACTGGGCACACCGCTGCGCGTGTGGATTGGAGACGGCGGAGCACTGGAAGGGTGGCAGCCGCAGTTCGCAGTAGCCGTGCGTGACGCGTTCGAAGAATGGAGCGGCGTTGGCATCCCCGTGCGCTTCACATTCGTGCGAGACTCCGCAGGCGCCGATGTACACGTGCGGTTTGTCGACCGATTCGAAGGTGGCATCAGCGGCCGCACGATCTGGAGTCGCGACAGCGCATTTTGGCTCGTCTCCGGCGGAATCGATCTCGCCGTGTCGCATCCCATGGGCGGCGCCGTCACGCTGGCGCAACTCTACGCGATCTCACTGCACGAGATCGGCCACTTGCTCGGCCTTGATCACATCGAAGATCAGTCCAACATCATGGCGCCGCGGGTTCGTGCCCGTTCGCTCAGTGATGCTGATCGCGCGACGGCACGGCTGATTTACTCGGTGCCGGCGGGTGCGGTTCGCGCGCAGTAGGAGCGTGTCGCGCCGGTGAGTGCGCAGTGGGAGCGTATCGCGCCGGTGCGCCTGATGCTGGGGGAACTGCGGGCGGGAAGGACATGCTCTCAAAAAATCCTTTGCAGTTGCTCTTCTTCGTGTCCTTCGTGCCTTCGTGCCCTTCCCGCCGCAGTTCTCCTGCACACCGCATAACGCAAGCGGGAACGCCACCGGAAACGCCAGCGGAAACGCCGCCTGCTACCACCGCATCACAACAGTCCGCTCCGCCGCGTCACGGCGCGTCACACGCAACGTGAGCGTGCGCGAGTCACTCGCCAGTTCAAACGCCGTGCGCATATCACCAACGCGTCGCACCACCATGTCGTTGGCACGGCGAATTACATCGCCGTCTCGAAGACCCATTTCGGCGGCCGGCGTGCCGCGCGGTACCTGCAACACCAGCACACCCTCGGGTAACGTCAGCGCCGACCGCAACTCGGCACTGAGCGTTTTCAGCTGCGCACCGAACAACATGGCGTCGTCGGTGTTGGCAAAGAAACTCATCATCGCCGGCGGCGTGGGTGTACGCGGCGCCGACGACACAACGCCCGACAAGCCCTGCCCGGTGTTGCGCGTAAATGACGGCTCGCCCTTGAGCACCGTGATCACATTGATCGAGTCACTCGTAAAGGAGATCGCGCCACTTGGCATGGACGGCGGCGTTGGCGACGTGCGTTCAAACACGAATCCCGAACGAGTTGGCATCGCATCGGGAGCCGAGGGGGCGCCCTGCACCAGTGTCGTGCTCGCGTACACGCGCACCGGATTGGCGTCAGTGCGCGTAACCACGCGCACATTAAAATCCATCACGCGACTCGCGCGCCGCACGCGCACCTTCAGATTGCGATTCGGCACGAGCAACGCCGTGTAGTCCACCATGCCAGCGCGCACATCCTGACCGTTGAACGCCGTGATCGTATCACCCGCTTGAAGCCCCGCTTTTTCCGCCGGCGAGCCCGGCTCCACCGCTTCGATCACCGGATAGTCGCAGTAACTCACGATGTAGTTCGACATCATGGCCTGCCGCAGTGGTACGCTCGACTGCGTCACGCCAAAATACCCTAGCGGCGCCGATCCCTGCGGCCGAGCGACCTGCTGCATTGTGACCTCGACAACGCGTGCGACCTGCGGCTGAATCTCTCGCACCCGCGCATTCACCACACGACGCGTTTCCTGCTCCGACGCGAGAAACTCACGCCGCGGCGGTGCAAGCATCACTCCATCCACGAGGCTTACCAGCGAGTCGACTTCGCGACGCAACGTACCAAGCTCAGAGTTCAGTGCCGAACGTGCATTCGAGGGGCGCAACGACGCCAGCCGTGTCGCCACATCGAGATCACTGCGCAAGCGTATCAGTGCCATGCCTTCGGGCAAGCGCGAAAGCCGCACGAACTCAGCATCAACTTGTCCGCACTGACTGACCATCATCGCGCTTTGCGATGGCCCACTACGCGTAGTCACTCGCACCGTGGTGTTCTGCGCCGACGCAACAGGCAGCGCAGCGAGCATCAACACCGCGCCCGCACCAAACGGTACGATGCGACGCGGCACGACTCGGAAATTCACCATCGTCAACACGATCAGAAACGCTCCATGACACGATCCACCGGCAACGCCGCGCCCAACTGACGCAGCGTGGCTTCGCGCGCCGTGTACGCCGCGAGATAATACTGATTCAACACCGGATCCTGCGGCGCTTCATACAGACCGGCGCGCGAGGCCATCATCATCTGATCCAAGGCCGACAAGCGCGCGCGAAACACCGCTTGGGCATTCACCGTGCTGTCGTGCGACGCCAACCACATGGACGCACGCTGGTAATCACGCTGCGCGCGGTCCAGCACGTTCGACGCATCGGCAATCGAGGCGAACTCCTCGTCGTTGCTCGCCAGCGAAGCCACGGGTGACAAAGCCTCGCGGTCGGGCACCACGTTCACGCCCGCGCTCACGCGGCCGAGCGCCACCCCACTCACCACCAGCATCATCGCGGCCGCCGCTCGCATCCACGCCGGCATGCGTCGCGCCGGACCGATTACCGAACTCGCGGACACCTTCGCGCTCGGCCCAATTGGCGTGCTCACGCGCATGAGTCGTTCATCGATCGCGGTCACGTGCGATGTGGTGCTGTTCAGCACTGGCACCTGATGCTCGCCACTCACGCGCGTGACCAGACCTTCTGCACGCAGCGCCGCTGACAGCGCGGACCACTCCGTGAGTCGCGGCTCGTACGACGCGCCGCGTGACGCCTCCGCGAACGACAATGTGGCTAATCGCTCAAACGCCGCGCGTTCGGCACGACACGACGCACACTGCGCGAGATGCGCGAGCTCGTCTGTGGTTGCCGCGTCGCTGTCCAACGACGCGAGCCGCTCTGAATCAAGGTGTGGCATAGTTTCGTTCCGTTCCGACATCTGACACCTCAAGCAGTGGAGCGAGCAAACGGCGAAGCTTTGCCCGCGCCTTGAACAACTGCGACTTCGACCCACCGGCGGTAATGCCGAGTTCCGTCGCGATTTCTTCGTGCGTGTAGCCTTCCACGTCGTGCAGGTAGAACACGGTGCGCGCACCTGGCGCTAATTGTTTGGCCGCATCTTCAATCGAGGCGGCCAGCATTGACCGCTCGCCCTCGTCATGTTCCACCAACGCCGAGTGCTCTTCGATGGGCGTTTCGATGGTGGCCAACCGCCGCGTGCGTCGCAGCGCGTTCAGCGAACGATTCACCGCCACCCGATGCAACCACGTGCTGAACTTTGAATCTCCCCGCCACGACGGCAGTGCCCGGAAGATCTGAATCCAGACCTCCTGAGCCACATCCTGGGCAAGATCGGGGTCGCCAGCGAGCCGGCGGACAATCGCATCCACGTGCGGGCTGTGCTGATTCCACAGCATGCGCATGGCGCGTTCGTCCCCCTCAATCGCCCGGCGTACGATAGCAGCGTCGGTTTCCATGGGTTCCGGTAAGTCAGTCACCGTGCCCCCGAATATGGTTGCCCGGGGCCATGTCGGCGACGGGCACAACAACGCGCATCTGATCGTCAGATGAGGCGAATCGTGATGCGATGTGCAACGAAAGGGTAAGGTTGGTGTTGCACCAAGTGACGCGAATGGGTTGACGGATCACACTCTTTGCCCCAGTGTGCGGCAGACCGTTTCCCTTCCGCACGCCGCTCGTCTGCTTTGTAGGCCCTGTCGTTCTCCTCTTTTCGCGTGACTCGCCCTGTGATACTGCTATCGGCGATCCTGACATTTGCTGCCGCCGACGTAACGGCTACGCCGGCGAGACGCCCGGGCGATGTGCTGCCCGCGACGTGGCATGCGGCGTCGGGTGCACGCATCGGAGACGGCCTGCCCACGGCTTCCCCCGCCGCGGTCGGCATGTCGGTGGAGCGCATGCGCGCCATTGATCGTGTCGTGCAGCGCGGCGTCACGGCCGGTGGCTATCCTGGCGCCGCCGTAGTGGTGGGTCGCAAAGGATACGCCGTCTGGTCACGTGGCTTTGGCACGCTCGACTGGCGCCCCGGCAGCTCGGCCGTTGAACCCGATCAGACCGTGTACGACCTGGCCTCACTCACGAAAGTCGTGGCCACGACCACGGCCGTGATGATCTTGTTCGACGAAGGCAAGATTGATATCAACGCACCGGTCGCCCGCTACCTGCCCAGCTTCACGGGCGAACGCCGCGAGCTGGTGACCATTGCGCACCTGCTCACCCATCGTGGAGGCCTGCCGGCCGGCCTCGAACTCTGGCGTCGTTACCGCACGCCCGCCGAAGCACGCGCCGCCGTGCTGGCTGCACCGGTCAAGAACACGCCGGGCGCGGTGTACGAGTATTCCGACCTCGGCCCCATGCTGCTCGCGTTCGTCGTGGAAGCGGCCTCGGGTCAGTCGTTCGACGAGTTCACCAACGAGCGCATCTTCACGCCGCTCGGCATGGACAAAACGGGTTTCCGTCCGTCTGCGCAAATCGCGAACGTGATCGCACCAACCGAAGTGACCCCACCGCGCGGTTATCCGCTGCGCGGCGAGGTGCACGACGAAAATGCGTATCGCCTCGGTGGTGTAGCTGGACACGCGGGTCTCTTCAGCACGGCCGCCGATCTTTCGGTGTTCGCGCAGATGCTGCTGCAGGGTGGGCGCTACGGGACCGCGCGCATTGTCTCCGACTCCACGGTGGCACTGTTCACCAAGCGCACCGCCGGTCGACGCGCCCTCGGCTGGGACACCTGCGAAGGTGAAGGCGGCTGTGGTCAGCATCTCACCAGTCGCGCGTTCGGGCACACGGGCTATACGGGCACGTCGCTTTGGATCGATCCGGACCACGATTTGTTCGTGATCCTGCTCAGCAATCGCGTGCACGCGCCAAAAGCGCGTCGCCCGGCCACGGTCATCATGGACGTGCGCCATGATCTGGCCGACGCTGCGGTGCTCGCCGTAATGGACGATCCTGCCGGCGTTCGCACCATGCCGGCCGCCTTCCGCGCCGACAAGCAGCTCAACTGGAACACGCCGATTCGCTCGGCACGCCGCCCGGTGGCCAAAAAGAAAAGCACGGTCAAGAAAGCGCCGGTGAAAAAGGCCACTGTGAAAAAGGCCACTGTGAAGAAGGCGCCGCCCAAGAAAGCACCGACCAAGAGCACGGCGAAGAAGTAGATCGTCGCCTCATCCCGAGCGCACTACTCGGCAATTTCGAACTTCCTCGCTATCTTTGAGCGATGGATGATTCAATGACCGATCCAAGCACCACACCTGACGCGCCCGCGTCATCACTCGATATGTCGAATGATGACACTACCGTCGTAGCTCAGGACGCCGCCGAAGAATCGGCAACGCCTGGCGCCTTCACCGCGGATCAGGCGCGACTCGTGTTGCGCCGAGTGAAAGATCCGGAGCTCAATCTCAACATTGTCGATCTCGGGTTGATCTACGATGTCAAAGTGGTGGGCAACGACGTGCGCGTGGACATGTCGCTCACCTCGCCCGGGTGCCCATCCGGTCCGGAGATCATGGGCGAAGCCGAAAAAGAGTTGCGCACGCTTCCTGGCATTGGCGAGGCGGTCGTGAACCTGGTGTGGAGCCCGGCGTGGACGCCCGAACGCATTGAGCCGCGGGTGCGCGCCTACATGGGGTTCTGAGGGGCGCATCGGCGTTTCCGCGGCGCCAGTCGTACGGATTGTCGAACGGGCCGCACCCGCCCCCGGGATCCGCTCGCGGCTCAACGGCTTCGCCGACAGCCGCGAACGGACCGGGGGTGAGTGCGGCCCTTTTTTGCGGATTCGAAGCGGTCGCCGTGGAACCACGTCGCGGCCCCCGCACCATGACCCAGTCGCTGCGCGCTCAACGCCAGCTCAAACAAAAGCCGCCCCCGAGACCATGTCTCAGGGGCGGCTTTCACGTTGTGCCACCAGTTGTTAGGCGGTGGCGGCCTGCTTGCTGAGACGCTTGGCGCGACGCTCGTCGCGCACGGCGCGCACGAGGCCGAGAGTGACCGGCATCAGCACCGCGGCGCCCGCCCAGAGCGCGACATCGGCGATGTTGAAGACCACTACCGCGTTCGGAATCTGCATGGCGAGAAAGTCGGGCACGCCGCGTGACTCCACCGCGAGGCTCGTCAGGTTGCCCGCCGCGCCGCCCGCGATCAGCCCCATGGCCAGCACGGCGCGAGAATCCACGCGCGTCAACGGCACCACTACGCTGCTCACGAGCGCCACCGTAAACAGCGTGGCCAGGATGTTGATCAGCCACGTGTACGGGCCGAGCGACACGCCGCCGGCGGCGCCAGTGTTGAAGACCAAAAGGAATGAGAACCAGTCGGACAACACGAACGTCTGATTCGCCAGCACACGCACCGCCATCTCCTTGGTCGCCAGATCGGCGATCAGCGCGAACACCGCCCAGTAGGCGAACTTGCGACCAATCTGGCCGGTAGACTCGTGGGTCGTGGCGGTGCGACGTGGCATCGTAGACATGGTCAGAACCCCGGAAACCGAGTGGAAGGTGCGGCGCCGATCAAGCGAGCGCTGCCGTTGCCTCCCCTCTCACGCAGTCTCCGTGCCGCAATCCGTATGGATGAGCACGCCTGACGAAATTCCGTAACCGACAGCCCCACAACACGTTCAGTATTCCGGCTAACGGAAAATCGCTTGACTTCGCGCGTGCTCGACCGGCCTGATCACGCCTTGGTGCGCTACCGCATCGCCAACTGTCGAGCCTTTACCACACACGCCCAATCGTGGCGTGGTGTCAACAGTTGCTCAGCCTTCAGTGCGATACGGCGAATCGTCGCCCGCGCTCGTGCCGCGGGCTTGCCCCGTTGCAGGAGCGACGGCCGGGGTGGTTGCCGGAGCTACAGCCGCCGGCGCCTTGGCCGATCCATTGCTCTTCGAGCCCGTGCGCAGCGCCTTCAGAAAACCGGACGCCAGCACCTCTACCTGCCACCGACGAAGCTCTGGAATGTCGTCGAAGGCTTCGAGGCTCGTGGGCTTTTTCCGCGCTACAGCTTCCATGCGATCACGCGAACACAGCACGCCCGGATCGAGACCGAGATCGTCGGCCACGGCATCGCGCACGGCTTTCAACCGACCCACACGATCGTCAAAATCAGGATCGCGATCCCAGCGTACGGCTTTCGGAAAACGCGGCAGGTCCGCTTCAGGCACGGCGTCACCACGACGCAATGCCTCAAGCAACGCCACGGTGCGCGACTCCGACATCGCGCGCGGAAAGCCCTTCACGCGCGACAGTTCCTGCGCGTTCGCCGGAGACTGCTTGGCCAGGTCGAGCAACACTTCGTTGCCGGTAACACGAAACGTCGCGCGATCAAGTTCGCGCGCAACGTCATCACGCCACGCCACCAACTCTTTGAGTCGCGCAAGCTCACGACGCGTGAGATCTCGTGCGCCCTTCATTTTCAGAAACGCCTGCGACTCTTCGTTGGACCACTGCGTTCCCTCGGCGCGTGCAAACTCTTCCTGCGCCCAATGCCAGCGACCCAGCTTCTCCAACTCACCACGCAACCGTGTGCGCAACTCAAGCAGCCAGCGTGTATCGAGCGCTGCATACTCCAGCATGTCAGCCGACAGCGGGCGCATGGACCAGTCGGCACGCTGATGTTTTTTGTCGAGCTTGATGTTGAAGTACTTCTCGAGCAACGCCGCCAGTCCAAACGCGCGCAGACCGAGCAGCTGCGACGCAACGCGCGTGTCAAACAACGCGTTCACCTGCCAGCCATAATCCTGTCGCAGCAAACGCAAGTCGTAGTCGGCGTCATGCAGTACGACTTCCACATTGCGATCTTCGAGCAAACGACCAAGCCGCTCCGGCGTGCCGATTGGCAGCGGATCAATTACAGCGTGATGATGTTCGGTTGAAAGCTGCAACAGATAAATGCGATCGACGAACCGGTGAAAGCTGGCGCCTTCCGTATCAATCGCGATCGCGCGTGGCGTACCGATTTCGGCGAGAAATCGGTCGACAGCTTCGGCAGAATCAAGGTAGAGCGGCGCTGCGTCGGGCACAGGAATCTCGGGAAACGGCGCACGTCGTGCGCGCCTCCGTGCAAGCTATTCGTTCGTCGCCGTGCTTTGCACGGGGCTGTCACAATCCCGGGCATTCTTCTCTCGACGCCGAATAATCAGGGGCAAGTGTGAGGTTTGCCCTTGCCCTTGGCTTGGTGGTGCTGAGGATTACGCCATGCCATCCGAACTCCCGCCGCCGCCGGCGGCCCCCACACCGGCTCCCCCTCCTCCCGCTACCACCCTCTCCGACCCCGACAGCGAAGACACCGCCCAGGAGCGCCGAGGCGTCTGGAAATCAGGCGACGTCGCACGCGGCGCGCTCGTGGTTTTGGCCGTCTGGCTGGGGCTGCAGCTGCTCTGGAGCGCCAACGCCCTCGTGTTCGTGGTCTTTCTGGGCGTCCTCTTTGGCGTAGCCACCGCTACCGGAGTCGATGTACTGGAGCGACGCGGCGTCCGTCGCGGCATTGGCTCGGCGATCATCGTGTTTGGCTCGGTTGGCCTGATCGGACTGACCTTCGCGATGCTCGCGCCCACGCTCGTCGTGCAGGCGCGCGAACTGCAAACCGCGCTTCCGGAAGCGATGGGCAAGGCGCAGGAGCTGATCAACAAGCGGGAGTTCGGATTTCTCGACCCGTTTCTCCGGCCGCCAGCGAGCGACAGCACCGCCGCCAGTGACTCGGCCGCCGCGAAAGACAGTGCCGACTCAGCGAATACGCCCAGGCCAGCCCCGCGGCCGCGACCGGTCGCACCACCAACGCCCAGGCTCGACAGCCAGACCCTCGAAGCGGTGCAGCAGATCTCGCGCGCCATCGACGACTCGCTGCAGGCCCGCACACCTCGGCCTCGCGCCGTTGATTCCGCATTATTTCTGCCCGGGCGACCCGTCCTGCCCAGCGCGATTGTTGCGGACACGGCCGAGTTCGCGCCCACGACGAGTGTGCTGAGCGAAATCTCGCCCGAGAAGGCCGCCGACGAAGCGCTCGAGGCGCGAACGCGTTTCCTGCGGGACAGCTTGCGGCGCGTGATGCAGGAAAACATTGAGGCGGCGGAGCGACGCGCCCGTCAGGAAGTTTTGGAAAGCGGTGTGATTGCGGGACCGCGCGAACCCACACGCGGCGAACTGCTCACGCGGCGCGTCACCACAGGATTGGCTGGCTCATCACGACAGCTCTTTTCGTTCGTCACGGGCACGATTGTGGCGCTCGGCAGTCTGGTGCTCGTGATGTTTCTTGCCATTTACATCGGCGCCGAACCCAAGTTGTACGTGCGCTGGATTCTGTCGGTTGTGCCGGCAGAGCATCGCGGTCATGTGGGCGCGGTGTTTGAGGGCATTGCCATGGTGCTGCGCAAATGGCTGGTCACGCAACTTGTGGCGATGATCGTGATTGGTGTGGTATCAACGGTGGCGCTGCTCGTACTCGACGTGCGCGCTCCATTTGCGCTCGGCTTCATTGCCGGCTTGCTCGAGTTTGTGCCAACCGTTGGACCAATTCTCGCCGCGATTCCCGCTGTCGCCATGGGCTTTATCGACTCGCCGCAAAAAGCACTCGCGGTGCTCATCACCTACTGGGTGATTCAGTTTGTCGAAAACAATCTCCTGATTCCGGCGCTCATGCGCGGTGAGATGGACTTGCCACCGGCCATTACGCTTGTTGCCCAAGCGCTCATGGCCGTGTTGTTTGGATTTCTTGGACTGATGGTGGCCGTACCGCTCACCGCCGCCGTGCTCGTACCACTGCGCATGTACGCGTCAACACAAGACATACGCCAGCGCGCACTGCTGCGCGCGCAGATTGAACAGAAGGCCAACGCATGAACACGCCGCGTACTTCAATGAACATCACGTGAAGATCGTCCTGCCGTCCGGCACGTTCGGGCTCGACGACGTTGGCAACGGCATGCCGGTGCTGTTTCTGCACGGATTCCCGCACACACGTGCGCTGTGGCGTCAACAGGTGGCGGCGCTGTCACAGCACGTGCGCTGCATCGCCGTCGACTTGCGCGGTTTTGGCGAGAGCACCGTGGAAGGCCCGTACAGCATAGAGCAGTACGCGCTCGATGTGTGCGCGGTGCTCGATCATCTCGAGATCGAGCAGGCCGTGATCGCCGGGCTCTCGATGGGCGGGTACATCGCCATGGGCTGCTGGCGTCACTGCCCGGAGCGTGTCCTGGCACTCTGTCTGCTCGACACGCAAATGAACGCCGATGACGACGCCGGACGCGCCAAACGCAATGCGCTCATGGAGCGGGTGAGCGCTGAGGGCTTGGACGCACTCATCCAGGCGCAGCTCCCCGGGATGCTCGGTCGCACCACCCGCGCCCAGCGCCCCGATCTCGTGGCCGAAATGCGGGAAATGATGGGCTCGGCGGGGACAAGCGGTATATTGGGCGCACTAACGGCGCTCAGGGATCGCCCAGACGCAACGGACACCATTTCGTCCGTTCGGGTCCCCACGCAAGTCATCGTTGGTGACGAAGACGCACTCACACCGCCCGCCAAGGCGGAGCAGTTGATCGCGCAGCTACCAGCCGGTACCGCCCGACGCTACGACGTGATTGCTGGAGCTGGACATGCGAGTTGTCTTGAGCGGCCATCGGCCGTGAATCATGTGATGCTCGAGTTTCTCGAACTCGTGCAACGAACCTGAGTCCCGAATCCCACTGTCATGACGTCTGCTACCACGCCCGCGCCCGCACCGATCGTTGAACCGTGCGCCGCCGAATGCACTCGCGCGGCAAAAATCGGCGAAGTGCTCTTCCGCAATCGCGGCTGGATACCGGTGCCGTTCATTGTGGTGCCACTGCTGGTGCCAGGCGTGCAGGCGCTCAACACGTGGATCATTGCACTGGTGTTGGTGCTGATTGGCGAAGCCATTCGCCTCGCCGGTGTGGCCGCGGCTGGCACGGTCACACGTCGTCGTTCACGCACGGTACAACGGCTTGTTGACTATGGCGCGTTTGCGTGGTGCCGCAATCCGCTCTACGTGGGCAACTGGTTTATCTGGATGGGATTCATTGTCGCGTCTGGCGTGTTGTGGTTCTTGCCAGTTGCGGCGCTGCTCTTTGCGGTAGAGTACTACTTCATCGTGCGCTACGAAGAAGGCGTACTCGAAAGCATCTTCGGGCAGGAGTATCTCACGTACAAAAGCAAAACCCCACGCTGGTTTCCGCGGCCGCCGAACAACGCGAGCAGCGGACCACATGCGTGGGGAGAAGCTATCTGGAGTGAGCGCAGCACGGTGCTGCAGTACCTCGCGCTCGGTGGTGCGTTCTACCTGAAAGACCGCTTCATGTAAGCGGTCGGACAGGATTATCGCGTCGGGCGGCCCGGCGGCGTGCCGCCCAGAAACACTTCGCGATTCTTGGCGACGAACGACTTGAGCTGGACCGGAACATCTTCTTCCGGAAAAATGGCGGTGACCGGACACTCTGGTTCACACGCACCACAGTCAATGCACTCGTCCGGATGAATGAACAACTGATCCGGACCTTCGTAAATGCAGTCGACGGGGCACACGTCCACACAGGACTTGTCCTTGACGTTGATGCAGGCTTCGGTAATGACGTAGGGCATTGGGAGTTCGGCTCAAGGCTTTCGCTACAGACCAGCGTCGGACCACGTCACGTTAGTGGGCCACGACGCACGAAACAAGACGATTTGTAAAGCGCGATGTCAACGGCGCCAGGGCGGCAGGTCACCGCGCTTCAGTTCAGGATTCTCGCGGTAGAGCGTGAAGGTGCGGCCGATAACCTGGATGATCTCAGCGTTCATGGCCGGGGCAATTGTTTCCGCGGCTTCACGGGCGGAAAGCTCACCGGCCTTGGCCACCTGCCCCTTCACGAGCTCACGCGTGCGAAGCACATCATCACAGCTTGCCAGCAGTGTCGGTGTGATGCCGCCTTGCCCGACATGAACTGTGACAGACAGGTGGTGCGCTTCGGCGCGAAGCGCAGCGCGATCCTTACCGCGCATGGTCATGTGAAAAGGGCTACAGGGTGACAAACGTGCGACGTGGTCCATCGGAACCGCGAGCGGCACCGCGCCAAACAGTGCAATCTACCGATTGGCCGTGCCGGAATGTACGAAGAACGGCCACGGATTGATGGCCGGCCCATCCCACCACGCGCGCCCCGAGCCACGCAGCATCACCTGGAAGTGCAGGTGCGGCGCGTTCGCCGGCGCATTGCCGGTGGTGCCCACGTAACCAATCACATCGCCCTTGCTGACCCTGTCGCCTACCGACAGACCGCGGGCGTGCCGATCCAGATGCGCGTAGTAGTACACGAATCGCTGCTGCGGGTCCGTGGCGTAAACAATATTGCCACCCACCGGCGTGGTGCCGAGTCGGCCCACGGTGCCGTCATCCGCAGCCAGAACCGGCGTACCGCGCGGCGCGAGTATATCGAGGGCGAGGTGCGCGCGCGTACCACGCCTGGCCTCGTAGTCGTTGCGAAGCTGCGACGGGCTCTTCCCCGCCACCGGCACCATCAGTTCGCGCGCCCAGAGCGCGTCCAGGTCAATGTCGCGTACGCCCTCGCCCAGCGGGCCTGAAGCGGCCGGACGTGCGGTGGCGGCCCGTGGTGCCGTCTCACGTGTGGGTACCGGGGCCGTGGAGGGTGGAAGCGGCGTCAGGCCGCCACCACAGGCGCTCAATCCGCTCAGCGCCGCCGCAAGGACAACCGTGGTAAACCGGGCGATCACCCGTCGGCGGGCTCGAGCTCAAAGTACGGCTCCAGAAACTGCACCAGATCCTGCACCGTGCGCACCTTGCCCTTCAGGTCATCGAGGTCGTGCGCCCTCGGCAAGCGGGCTCTGGCCCGGTCGGCAATGACCAGCACCGCGTCTTCGATATCCAACCCGTCCAGATGGTAGACGGTGCGCAAATCGTGCCCCGGCGCCACGAAAAAATGTTCGTCGGCGTCGTCGCCCACCGCCTCGCGACGCTCAATCAGGTGCGAGTACGTCTGTTCCAAGAGCGCATCGGGAATGCGGCGGCCCGGGAACGACGCCTTGAACTGCGTCAACCCGTCCTTCACATGCACTCGACGATACGCTTTCGAACGTTGCCGCAGGACGTAGAACAGTCCCCCCGCCAGCACGATCAGCGCGAAGATAATGGTTGTGCGCACTCCACATTATGCGTCACACGCCGCGCTTTTGCACGGGTCCGGGGCTGAACTGCTTGGGAACCAGGTCGATTCGTCAACAGTTTCGTTGTCGATTCCTTATTCCCGACATAGATTATCTGGTATGCAAGACGTAATTGGGGCGCTGGGTGGGTTCCGAGGGGTGCGCGCGGAGTTACTGGTGGTGCTCAAAAAGGAGCAGCCACTCACAGCGACGGAGCTGGCGGCGCGATTTGGCCTCACGCCCAACGCGCTGCGGCGTCATCTCAAAGTGCTCGAAGAAGACGGCGTGGTGCGGTATCAGCGCGAAGTGCGGGGTGTTGGCGCGCCGGTGTTCGCCTATCGCCTCACCGAAGCCGGCGAATCGGTCTTCCCGCGCCGTTACGCGTCGGTGCTCTTTTCGGCGCTTGAAGCGCTGCAAAGTGAACGCGGCGCGAGTTCGGTGGAGCGCGTGCTGGCCAGCGAGTGGGATACGTTGGCGGCCGACGCGAAACCGGTGCTCGACGGACTCCCGCTCAACGAGCGGGTGCAGTTGGTGGCCGAGTTGCTGTCGGCGCGTGGCTACATGGCCGAGGGCGAAGCACTGAACGAAAACTGCGCAACGTTGCGCATTCACAACTGCGCGATGTGCGAAATCGCATCGCGCTTTCCCGAAGCGTGTGATGTCGAGGCGCGGCAACTGTCGCGACTCCTGAATGCAAGAATAGAACGACAGGTGCATCGCCAGCAGGGCGGCGAGTTGTGCGCCTACAGCGTGTGTACGGCCAACAAGACCAACGAGAATAACAACGACGTTCCGGCTGCGATGAGCGCGACTGCGCCCGCCGCACACGGGCTTTCCACGTGGGACGAGGAGCAGGCATGAGCGCGACCATCGACCAATTGGTCAACCGCGAATATCAGTACGGCTTCAGCACCGACATCGAGGCAGAAACCCTGCCGCCTGGTCTCAGTGAAGAAACGGTTCGCTTCATTTCCGCCAAAAAGCAGGAACCGGAGTGGTTGCTGGAGTGGCGCCTCAAGGCGTATCGCCGCTGGCTCACCATGAAGGAGCCGCATTGGCCCAATGTCACGTACGAGCCGATCGATTATCAGGCCTCGTCGTATTACTCGGCGCCCAAGTCGGTCAAGGGCGTGGGTTCGCTCGACGAAGTCGATCCGAAGCTGCTCGAGACGTACGCCAAGCTCGGCATTTCGCTTAATGAACAGAAGCGACTGAACGGCGTGGCCGTTGACGCGGTGTTCGATTCCGTATCGGTGGGCACGTCGTTCCGCGAAGAGTTGGCCAAGGAAGGCATCATCTTCTGTTCGTTCGGCGAAGCGGTGCGTGAACACGGTGACTTGGTGCGTCAGTATCTCGGCACCGTGGTCCCGTACAGCGACAACTTCTTTGCCGCGCTCAACTCGGCCGTGTTTTCGGATGGTTCGTTCTGCTACATCCCCAAGGGTGTGAAATGCCCCATGGAGTTGAGCACGTATTTCCGAATCAATCAGGCCACCACCGGGCAGTTTGAGCGTACGCTGATTGTGGCTGACGAAGGCTCGTACGTGAGCTATCTCGAAGGTTGCACGGCGCCCAAGCGTGACACCAATCAGTTGCACGCGGCCGTGGTAGAAATCATCGCGCTTGACAGTGCCACGGTGAAGTACTCCACCGTGCAGAACTGGTACGCCGGCGACGAGAACGGACTGGGTGGCATTTACAACTTTGTCACCAAGCGCGGCAAAGCCATGAAGAACTCCAAGATCTCATGGACGCAGGTGGAAACCGGTTCCGCGATCACGTGGAAATATCCGAGCGTGATTCTGCAGGGCGACAACTCGGTGGGTGAGTTTTACTCAGTGGCCGTGGCGTCCAAGATGCAGCAGGCCGACACCGGCACCAAGATGATTCACATTGGTCGCAATACGAAATCCAACATCGTGAGCAAGGGCATCTCCGCGATGAAGGGACAGAACTCGTATCGTGGCAAAGTGCACATTCTCCCCAAGGCGGAAGGCGCGCGCAACTACACGCAGTGCGACTCCATGCTCGTGGGCAATGAGTGCGGCGCGCACACGTTTCCGTACATCGAAGTACAGAACAACTCGGCCATTCTCGAGCACGAAGCATCCACCAGCAAGATTGGTGAAGATCAGATCTTCTACCTCAAGCAGCGTGGTCTCGATGCTGAGCAGGCGGTGTCCATGATTGTGAGCGGCTTCTGCAAGGAAGTGTTCAAGGAGCTGCCCATGGAGTTTGCGCTGGAAGCGCAGCAGTTGCTTGGCATTACGCTCGAAGGCAGCGTCGGCTGATTCCGTAGTTCTTTTTCCTTTTGCTTTGAACCGGGGCTTCGGCCCCCCGCACATACATAGAACATGCTCGAGATTCGTGATCTGCACGCGGCTGTTGATGGTACGCCGATTTTGAAAGGCATCTCGCTCACCGTGAACGCCGGCGAAGTGCACGCTGTGATGGGCCCCAATGGCTCCGGCAAGAGCACGCTGGCACAGGTGCTCGCGGGTCACCCCGCGTACGAAATCACCGGCGGCGAGATTCTCTATCACGGCGAGAACCTCGCCGAAATGGACGCCGAAGTGCGAGCGCAGCAGGGCGTGTTCCTGGCGTTCCAGTATCCCGTAGAAATTCCGGGCGTGTCCAACGCGTACTTCCTGCGCGCCGCCTACAACGCGAAGCGCAAAGCCCAGGGTCTCGAAGAAGTCGATCCCATGGAGTTCCTGGACCTCGTGGAAGAGCAGCTCAAGCTGGTCGACATGGATCCGGCCATGCTGCATCGCTCCGTAAACGCGGGCTTCTCTGGTGGCGAGAAAAAGCGTAACGAGATTCTGCAGATGGCGGTGCTCACACCAACGCTCGCGATTCTCGACGAAACCGATTCCGGTCTGGACATCGACGCGCTTCGCATCGTGGCCAACGGTGTGAATGCGCTGAAGCGTCCCGACAACGCCGCGATTGTGGTCACGCACTATCAGCGTCTGCTCAACTACATCGTGCCCGACTACGTGCACGTGTTGGCCGGCGGTCGCATTGTGAAGTCGGGTGGCAAGGAACTCGCGCTCGAGCTTGAGGCGCGCGGATACGATTGGTTGCTGGAGGCCGTCGCGTGACCACGATGATTGCAGCGCCCGCGCTGCTCTCACAGGCCACTGCTGCGTCTGCGTCCGAGGCGCCAGCGGCGCTGCGCGCTGAACGTGCGGCGGGTCATCGTGAGTTTGAAGCGAACGGGCTCCCCACCACCAAGGTGGAAGATTGGCATTACACGAGCGTGTCGGCGATTGCCGAATCCACGTTTGCGCCCATGCAGGGTGATGCGAGTG
The DNA here is from genome assembly GCA_051859245.1 of Gemmatimonadaceae bacterium. Taxonomy (GTDB): domain Bacteria; phylum Gemmatimonadota; class Gemmatimonadetes; order Gemmatimonadales; family Gemmatimonadaceae; genus JAABRT01. The sequence goes on along the minus strand of JBHYGA010000004.1, from coordinate 1,061,571 downwards.
GTGTAACGGCCGAGCAGTTGGCGCCGTACATCTTCTCCACGTCGTGGCCCACGCTGGTGTTCGTGAACGGTGTGTACACGCCGTCATTGTCGCGCACGGATGCGCTGCCGGCTGGCATTCGCGTATTGCCGCTCGCACAGGCGGTCAATGCGCTGGGCGACGTGGTCACACGTCAGCTGGGCACGTTGGCACCGGCTGCGCGTGATGGATTTACGGCGCTCAACGCGTCGTTCCTGGGTGAAGGCGCGGTGATTCATGTGGCCAAGGAAATGGTCATTGATGTGCCCGTGCATTTGCTGTTCGTGGTGAATGATGCCGGTGTTGGTGGTATGCAGCACCCGCGCATTGTCATGCTGGCGGAACGTCACGCGCGCGCAACAGTCATTGAGAGCTGGGTTGGGCTCACCAACGGCACGTATTTCTCGAATGCTGTGACCGAAGTGATGGTGGAAGACGGCGCCACGTTGCACCACCTCAAGGTGCAGCGCGAAGGTCGAAACGCGTTTCACGTGGGCACGATCGAAGCGCGTCAGGGGCGCGATTCGCACTATGTGAACTTCGCCTTCACCACCGGCGCGCAGCTGTCGCGCACCAACGTGTACACGGTGCTCGACGGCGAAGGGTGTGGCACCACGCTCAACGGCCTGACCATGCTGGACGGTGAGCAGCACGGCGATGTGCAAACGCGTATTGAACACGCGCAGCCCAAGTGCTTCAGCCGTCAGATGTACAAAAGCATCCTCGACGATACGTCGCACGGTGTGTTCAACGGCAAGGTGTTTGTGCAGAGCATCGCGCAGCAGACCGACGGCAAGCAGACCAACAACACCATGCTGCTGTCGAAAACGGCGCAGGTAGATGCGAAGCCACAGCTCGAGATTTTTGCCGACGACGTCAAGTGCACACACGGCGCCACCGTGGGCCGTATTGACGAAACCGCGCTCTTTTACATGAAGAGCCGCGGCATTGACAACGACACGTCCCGCCAGCTGCTCACGTACGCGTTTGCCGCCGACGTGCTGGAAACGATTGAAAATGAAACCATTCGTGATGAGCTGGAGCGCATCACGATGCGTCGGTTTACGTCGGTTACCGACTGAGTCGCGCATGTCGGACCTGCAGGAGCTGTATCAGTCGGTCATTCTCGACCACAACCGCAAGCCACGAAACTTTGGCCCGCTCGATGGGGCCACGGGTACGGCGGAAGGCAAAAATCCATTGTGCGGCGACCAGGTGGAGGTCGCCGTGCGATTGGATGGTGATGTGCTGCAGGAAGTGAAGTTCACCGGGCATGGCTGTGCGATTTCCAAAGCGTCCGCCTCGTTGATGACGGCGGCGGTGCAAGGCAAAACGCTGGCCGATGTCGACGTGTTGTTCGAGAAGTTTCATGCGCTCGTGACGGGTCGTACGCCAGAGGCCGAGATCACCAAGGATGCGCTCGGGCAGTTGATTGTGTTTTCGAGTGTCTCGCGGTTTCCGATTCGCGTGAAGTGCGCATCGCTTGCGTGGCACACACTGCGTGCCGCGATTGCGAGTGATGCGCCCGTGGCGCCCGTCTCAACGGAGTAGTGTGTGACCGCATCTCGTGCGCACGAGCCGTCATTCGCGGAGTTTGAGCGTGCCGGGTTGCTCGCCGATCTCGAAGACGGGCTGCCGCAGGGCGTGGTGCTCTCAAACGGCGAACGTGTGTGCGTGGTGCGGCGCGGTCCCGAGGTGTGGGCCGTGCATGATGTCTGCCCGCATCGGGCGTTTGCGCTCTCGGGCGGCGATGTGTTGACCGTCAACGGGGAACCGGCTCCGGTGATCGAGTGCCCGTGGCACGGCGCGCAGTTCTCGTGCGCTACGGGTGCGGTGTTGCAGGGGCCAGCCACCGACGCACTGCCCACGTTTCCCGTGCGCATTGTGAATGGTGAGGTATTCATTGGAGCACGACGCGACACGTCGACGCTCCCGGAGGCACTATGACGTCAGTTCTCCCCGGCGCAAGCGCGCCGCTGCTTGCCGCAACTCCTCACGCGGTGGCCATCGCGCCGCTCGCCGCGCGCGCGGACTTTCCGCTGCTCGCTGCGCAGTCCGGCCTGCACTATCTCGATTCCGCGGCCACGTCGCAAAAACCGCAGATAGTGCTCGACGCCATCACCGGCTTTTACAGCACTGCCAACGCCAATCCGCATCGCGGCGCGTACGCACTCTCGGCCGCGGCTACCGACGCGTACCACGACGCGCGTCATACCATTGCGCGGTTTCTGGGCGCGGCCGATAGTGACACCCTCGTATTCACACGCGGTACCACCGAGTCCATGAACCTGGTGGCCAACGCGTGGGGACGCGCGCATGTGCAGGCCGGTGATGAGATCGTGGTCACCGCACTAGAGCATCACGCGAACTTTGTACCGTGGCAGCAGTTGGCCTTGGCCACGGGCGCGCAGTTCAAGGTGTGTGAGCTCACGGCCGATCAGCGCATCGATCTCGACCATCTCGCCACGTTGCTCACGCCGCGCACGCGTGTGGTTGCCCTCACGCACGTATCCAACGCGGTGGGCTCGATTACGCCGGTCGCGGAAGTGGTGCGTTTGGTGCGCGAAAAGTCGCCCGCCATCATTGTGCTCGACGGTGCGCAGGGTGCACCGCACTTGCCGGTAGAGTTCGACGCGCTCGGTGTGGATTTCTACGCGTTCAGCGGTCACAAAATGCTCGGTCCCATGGGCATTGGTGGTGTGATCGGTACGCGCGCGCGCTGGCTGGAGTGTCAGCCGTGGCAGTTTGGCGGCGACATGATTGAGTGGGTGAATGACTTTGACAGCACGTGGAATGTGTTGCCGCATCGCTTCGAGGCTGGTACGCCGAACGCCGCCGACGCAGTAGGATTGGCTGCGGCCGTGCGCTATCTCGAATCGCTCGACATGGCGCAGGTGCGAGCGCATGAACTGGCGTTGCTCGAAGCCGCGCACGCACGACTCGCCACAATTGAAGGGCTGCACATTTACGGTCCGCCAGCCGCGCAGCGCAGTGGCGTGCTGAGTTTTTCTCTGCCCGATGTGCACCCGCATGATCTGGCCACGATTCTCGATCAGCACGCGGTCTGCATTCGCGCGGGACATCATTGCGCGCAGCCGCTCATGCGCCGGCTTGGCACGAGCGCGACCGCCCGCGCCAGTTTTTATGTGTACAGCGACGCAAGTGATGTAGAGGCACTGGCGGTCGCGCTCGAAGCGGCACAAGAGCTGTTTGCTGTGCACGGCGACTAACGTGTCACACGCGCCACTGGCCAGACCGCTCGAGCGTACGCTGGCCAAGATGTATCAGGATCGTTTGCTGCAGCACTACCGCGCGCCGTTCGGACGTGGTGCGCTGGCCAACGAAACATCATTTGGTGTGCGCAAGAATCCGCTGTGTGGCGATGAGTTTCGTGTGGCTATCGCCGTTGATCACGACACGATCACGCAGGTTGGTTTTGAAGGACGTGGTTGTTCCATCGCCACCGCGTCGGCCTCCATGCTTGCACAGACTGTGCGCGGCCTCGCGATGCACGAGGCACGCACGCTCATTGAGCGTGTGGAACGTCTGCTGCAGGGCGACACCGTAACCGAAGCTGCGCCGCCGGGAGATCTGATCGCGCTGGCTGGTGTGGCTGCATATCCGCAGCGTGTGGGCTGCGCGCGTATGCCGTGGCAGGCGCTGCGGGATGCGATTGACGGTGATGATGAGGCGGGCTTGGCGGCTCGGCCGTAGTCGTCCGGATCGTAGCGCGCAGGTGCTCCTGGTGCTGGTAGAACTGCGGCGGGAAGACACAAAGGCACGAAGGACACGAAAACGGCAAAAATTTGAAGGGTTTCAGCCGCAGCGCTGTTGCTGTTTCCTCAAAATCCTTTGCAGTTGCTCTTCTTCGTGTCCTTCGTGCCTTCGTGCCCTTCCCGCCGCAGTTCCCCCAGCACCAGGAGCACGCCGGCGATACGCTCCACCCCAGCACCAGGAGCACGCCGGCAATACGCTCCCCCCCAGCCCCCAATTAGCTTTCCGAGATGTACGCACTCGCCATTCTCCGCTATCGCTTCCCGCTTGACGTGATCACGCCTCACGTGGAGGCCCATCGCGCGTATCTGCGCGAGCTGCAGGCCGCCGGGGAGCTGCTGGCGTCCGGACCCTTTGATCCGCGCTCGGGCGGCGCGCTGTTGCTCCGAATCCCCGACCACGGGGTACAAGCGACGCTGGATCGTATTCGTGATGGAGATCCGTTCAGCAAACTCGGCCTTGTGAACTACGAGATGCTGCCCTGGATTCCCGTGATCGGCAACGACGCCCTCGACCGACTCTGACCCCGACCTGAAAATGCGTCTTTCGTCTGCTTTCAACGTTGCCTCGCGTCGCCTGATGTCTGTGCCACGCGCACTGCTGGTGCTCGGTGTTGCCGCTGCCTGCGCACCAGGTGCCGCACCCGTCACCGCGCCCGCGCCTGCTGCGGCCACCGCATCTGCTCCCGTTACGCCGCCTCCAGCGGTGCGGCTTGATGAGTCGCCCGTGAACTGGCAGCTGCGTGATCTCGCCACCGACGGCATTGCCGGCACCGGCTCCGATCGTGCGCTCAAGGAATTGCTTGCGGGCCGTACACCTGGTCGCACCGTGGTGGTGGCCGTGATTGACGGTGGCGTGGACACCGCGCACGCGGATCTCAAGGCCGTGTTGTGGCGCAACGAAAAGGAACAACCCGGCTCGCGTGATGCCGATGACAATGGCTACGCCGGTGATGTGTACGGCTGGAACTTCATTGGCGGCGCCGATGGCAAGAACGTGCATCACGACACGTTCGAACTCACCCGTGAGTATGCGCGCTGCAACACCGAACGCGCCAACGGTGGAACACAAACGGCGCCGCGCGTTGAGGCGTGCAACAAGATCGCCGAGAAGTATTCGGAAAAGCGTACGGAAGTGGTGGGGACACTCGCGCAGGTTGAAAACATCGGTCGCGCACTCGACGGCGCCGTCACGTTGCTGCGCGGCCAGATCGCGGGCGACATCACCAAAGCCAAGGTGGAAGCGCTGCAAGCTACCACGCCGCAGGTGACGCAGGCGAAGCAGATGTATTTGCAGCTTGCGGCCAATGACATCACGCCGGAGCTCATTGCCGAAGCGCGTGAAGCGTATGGTTCGCAGGCCAAGTATGCGCTCGACACGTTGTTCGACCCGCGCAACATTGTGGGCGACAACTATGCCGACGGTGCGCAGCGTACCTATGGCAACGCCGACATCACCGGCCCCGATGCCAAACACGGTTCGCACGTTGGCGGCATCATTGCCGCCGTGCGCGGTAACAACATTGGTCTTGATGGTGTGACCGACGGCGTGCGCATCATGGGCGTGCGCGCGGTGCCAGACGGTGACGAGCGCGACAAGGATGTCGCCAACGCCATTCGCTACGCCGTAGACAACGGGGCGCACATCATCAACATGAGCTTCGGTAAAGCGTATTCACCGCAGAAGGCGCTGGTAGATGACGCCGTGCGCTACGCCGAGTCGAAAGGTGTGTTGCTCGTGCACGCGGCGGGCAATGATGGGGAAGACATTGATGTCACGCCGAACTTCCCGAACGCGGATCTTGGCAGCGGCGCGAAGGCCAGGTTGTGGCTGACGGTTGGGGCAAGTTCGTGGAAGGGCGGCAACGAACTCGCCGCGCCATTCTCGAACTTTGGCAAGCAGAGTGTCGATCTGTTCGCACCCGGCGTCGACATCTATTCTGCCGTGCCGGGCAGCAAGTACGAGCGGCAGAGTGGCACGAGCATGGCGGCGCCGGTGGTATCTGGCGTAGCCGCGCTGCTCATGGCCTACTATCCGGAGCTCACAGCCGCTGACGTGCGTGACATTCTTATTGCGTCGGTCACCAAGTTGCCGAACGTGCAGGTCGTGCCACCCGGTGGCGAGGCGAGTGCGCGTGTCACGTTTGGTTCGCTGTCGGCATCTGGGGGTATTGTGAATGCGTACGAAGCGGTGAAAATGGCCGAAGCCCGTCGGGCCGCGCGTCGTCAGTGAGTTACGCGTGAGTGATGCGCCAGATCGCGCGGCCAAAACGAGTGATGTAGCGCCATTGCAGCCATCCCCTCGTGGATGGCTGCAGCGTTTCTACGATCGTCTGCATGATTTTGCGGATCGCGGTTGGAGTGGCGCTGCAGTCTTCGGTTACGGTGTGTTGCAGAGTTTGATCGTGCCCGGATTGTCCGACGCACTTTTTCTGCCGCTCTCACTCGCGCAGCCCAAGCGCGCGTACCGACTCGCGTTCGCAGCGTTCTGCGGTACGATTGTTGGTGCCACAGTACTGTTCTTCATTGGCGTGTACGCACTCAATCAGCTGCTTGCGTCGTACGGCTCGTGGATTGGAGTGAGTGCCGACGGTCTGGCACAAGCCGAGTCACTGCTCACGCGCTGGGGGTGGTTACTGATTGCCGGCAGTACGTTTTCGCCGATCAGTACCAAGTTGCTGGCCGTCTCGGCTGGCGCGTTCGGTATGCCGTATGTGGTATTCATCGGCGCGCTCGCGATTTCCCGCGCTGTGCGTGTGACCGTGTTCGCGTGGGCGATTCAGAAGTACGGCGCCACCGTGGTGCGCGAGACTCTTGGTCTCAAGATCCATGAGCGGTCCGGGCCCTAACGCACAACGTTGCAGTTCCTGATTCGTCCATTCGGCCGTCCTGGAAGGAGCCCAGGGCCATCTGGCCTTTCGGCAAATCATTTTCGAAAGGCGGCACCCGGCACACATGCGGCACGGAGGATCTTGCGGTGTTCGCAGATGGTCAATCAGCGTTTGTGCTTTGTGCCATTGTACGAAACTGATTCGCCGAAAGGCCAAATGGCCTTGGGCTCCTTCCAGAACGGCCGAATGGACGAATCAGAAACAGCAACTGCGTTGCAAGAGCATACTCAACAGATGTCTACCGCATTCTCCCCCCACTACGAACAGATCGGCGGCGAAGCCGGGATCCGCGCGCTCGTCGACCGATTTTACGACATCATGGACACGGCGCCTGAGGCCACCGCGGTGCGGGCGTTGCACGCCACGAACCTCAAAGTCTCGCGCGACAAGCTGTTCATGTATCTGAGCGGCTGGCTTGGCGGCCCCCCGCTCTACGAAGACAAGTTTGGCCATCCGCGACTTCGCATGCGACATTTTCCGTTCGCGATTGGCGTGCGGGAGCGCGACGAGTGGCTCTGGTGCATGGAGGCGGCGCTGGGGCAGCATGAGATGCCCGAGGCGCTCCGTACGGAGCTCATCGCGAAGCTCCGGAATGTCGCATGGCACATGCAGAACCAACCGGGGTAACACGTCCGGTCCAAGTCTCCCACCGCGCTGTGAGGTTGTCATGCGTCGATTGTCTCTCGCCCTCGCGCTCGCGCTGTTTCCGGCCGTACTGCCGGCGCAGCAAGTCATCACCGGCATCGTCCGTGACTCCACCGGACGGGTAATACCCGGTGCCGAAGTCTTCATCAGCCAACGCACCAGTGCCGTGCGCACCGATGCCGCCGGCCGATTCCGGATAGACAGTGTGCACCGCGGTGACTACTGGCTCTACACGCGCAAGCTGGGGTTTACCGCCACGCGTCACTCGATCACGGTGCCGTTTGACCAGCCCGTGCGATTCGCCGACATCGTGATGTCGCATTTGTCTCCGGAACTCGACACCGTCTCGGTCACGGCGCGAAGCGGGTTCGGGTCGGGCGTGGGGTCACCGCAGTGGTTCAGTCAGGACACCAAGGCGTGGGGCCGTCTTATTACGCGCGATCGCATCGAAGCTTCACGCGCCCCTCGACTGAGCGCGCTGCTGCGACAGTATGTGGCAACGTATCCGCTCGATTTGCAGGAAGCCGAGCGTGCGCTCGCGGCGCAGGGGCAGACGCCGGTTGGTTTGCGTCTGGCCAGTGCGCAGCCGTGCGTGCCCGCGGTTTCGTTCAACGGCAACTATCCAACGTATACGTTCGACCCCGAGCAGATCTCGGTGAACGACGTGGAAGCGATCGAGATTTTCCGCGCGGGTGCCGGCACGCCGTTGGCGCTGGCCATGCAGACACCGCGTGGGTCCTGCGGGTTGATCCGCGTCTGGATGCGGAACGCCGCTCAGTAACGGCGTTCCCGTTGGGGCGCACCCGGCTAGCGGCTGAGTAGCCACTCCGCGTGCGCCCGCACGTCTTCGGGCCACATCGCAATGCGCTCCAGAAAGCGCTCCCGTTCCCCCGCAAACAACGCTCGGCTCGCTTCCTCGAAGCCCTGCTCGTTGCCGGCCACGTGGGTGAGGAATCGATAGACGGACTCGGTGGCCGCGCGTGCGCGGTCCCGCTCCACGCTGAGTGAGCGTGCGTATTCCACCAGTTTCCGGAGTGTGGCCGACGCGCCTCCGGGCTGTGTGGCGAGCCAATCCCAGTGACGCGGGAGCAGCGTGACTTCGCGGGGAACAACGCCGAGTCGTGGACGACCTGGACCACGATCGGTTGAATTATCATCGGATGACGTATCAGTGTCTTCTTGCTGCTCTTTTGATGTTGATATCTGATCGCTCTGATTTCGCTGGTACCGAGCGACGACCTGATCGGGGTCTCCCCGCAAGTCGAGGTCGATGATGGCGCTCGTGGTGGCATCGAGCACGAGCAGCGCGCCGTGGCTCGGATTTTCCATGGCCGAACGCACGGCCTTCGCCACGTCGGCCAGCTGGCCCACCGCGATGCGGCGGGTTCCTTCAAAGGCAATCGCGTCGGCTCGCAGGCCGGTGTCTACACTCGTCATGATGTTCGCTCAGCAAAAGGTTGAGCGACATATTTACCCGGGTATAACCGGATTGTCAATATTACCCGGATATAAAACGGGCGGGTTACTTGGGCTTGGTAGGCTTCGAGGTTGTTTTCGTGGCGGTCTTCGAGACGGTCTTCGAGGCTTTCTTCGCCGCCGGCTTCGGTTTCGCCCCGGTCTTGGTCAAGCCCGCCTGATACCGCGCAATGTGCGCGTCCGTGGGCACCCGCCGGATCGCCTCGGCGAGAACATCAAGTGGTACGTCTTGAATGCGCTTGAAGCGGACGCAGCATTTCCCCATGTCGAGCTTGCGACCAGTCGCCTCCCAGCGTGTGCGCAGCCAGTCCTCGTCGCCTTGGTCCATGTACGCGGTCATCAGGTACAGCGACATGTAATTCTTCTGCGACGCCAGCGCGATGTACGGCAGAGGCTGTTTGGGGTCGCAGTGGTAACCCGCCGGAAACACGCGATGCGGCACGTAGAAGCCGATCATGCCGTACTGCATGCCCTCCTCAACCTTGTCGTCCACGTTCGCGAGCACGGTCTGACGAACGGTCTCAATCGCGGCGCGTCGATCGGGCGGGAGCGAGTCGAGGTACTGCGCGACGGTGGTGGCTTTGCTTTGCATTGTCTGCTTGCGGGGGGAGTGGCAAGACCGCGCGTGATCGCCGCGAATGTCACCTGTCTGCGGGGTTCGCGCAACTTCGTGAGGCCAAGGTCGTTACGCCGTATCCAGTCGCCGCGGAAACACACGATCAACACTCATCCATATCAGAGTACCGAACACGAGCACCACCGCGTACCCATACGGCAGCGTGATCGCCGCAACGCCCGACACCAGCGCCATGATCAACGCGCGCACGTCAGACACTTGATCACGCACGAGTGCAACGAGCGTGACGGCCTCGACAAGCAGCAACACACCAAGCATTGGCGCTGGAAACAGTTGCTGAAACGCGCGCGGATCCGCCGAGAGAAAGAGTCCGGCCACGATGTACAGCACGCCGTAGTAGATCACCGATCCACCGGTGCGTCCACCAAACGCAAAGTGCCCCGCCATACCGCCAGAACCGTGACACACAGGCGTAGCACCAAGCGGCGCGGCAATGAGATTCATGGCCGCGTACGTGAGGCCAATGCGTTTCACTGAGGGCGCGCTGCGTTCCGGGAAAAAATCAATCACACCCTGGCGCGTGGCCAACACCGAATTGCCGAGTGACAACGCAAGTTGCGGTACCGCCAGCAGCAGTGCGCCTTGCAGGAACTCATCGCTGGTCGGGAAACGCGACGGCAATACCGGCGCCGCCAGTCCCCAGGGCGCGGGCAGATCCGCAGGCCACGTCATGCCGGCGTAGATCAAGCCCATCACGACCATTACAATCGCGGCCGGCACTTTGTGATTCCGCCGCAGCAGCAACACCACGCCAAGTGCGACCGCGGCCACTGTCCACCCACGCGCGCCGTCGCCCGCGATAAACCGTGTGAGTGCAATACGCGCCAGCTGCAGCCCCAGCCCCACCTGCACGCCTCGTACAATCACACGCGGCACCACACGCGCAATCCAGTCGAGCGCGCCGGTCTGCGCGAGCACGAGCATCGTGATACCGACCACGAGCCCGCCCGCCGCCAGCACCGGGCCAACCACCTGCTGCGCGATCACAATAGCCGCCATCGCCTTGAGCGGCTGCACGGGCATGGGGAGCCGGTACATGAGCCCCGATGCGATCTGGAGCAGCCCAAACACCACGAACACCATCGTGGCGTCCAGCTCGGCGGCCAGAATGACGCCGACCAGCAGAGGAAGGTCCGTGCCGAGGTCGCCAAAAGCGCCGGCGAGCTCACGTCGATCGAATCGAAGGGGGGTCTGTGACACGTGGGTAAGCTGGTGCGTCGGCAGTCACGTTCGCTACTCTCCACGAGTACCGCTGCCGATCTTTTTATAGAACCGGCGCGTTCGGGCGTTCCTTTCTTTCCTCGTGTGGTGTTCTGTTGACTACCAGTTCCGCTGCGGCAATAGAGATCAACGGCGCGGTGAAGCGCTACGAGGGCCATGTCGCGGTGCGCGACTTGTCACTTCGCGTGCCCCGCGGTTCGGTGTACGGCCTGCTCGGCCCCAACGGGGCCGGCAAGACCACCACGATCCGCATGATCATGAACATCATCGCGCCGGACGCGGGGAGCATTCAGGTGCTCGGCGTGCCGAGTGGCGATGCCACGATCACGGATCGTGTGGGATACCTGCCCGAAGAGCGCGGACTGTACCGCAAAATGCGCGTGCGCGACGTGCTCATTTTTCTGGGCCGACTCAAGAGCGTGCCGCGCGCCGAGTTGCCGCGTAAAGTGGACGCGTGGCTGGAGCGCTTTCAGTTGCGCGGTCGCGGCGGCGAAGACTGGGGGTTGGCGCGTGTTGACGAGTTGTCACGCGGCATGCAGCAGAAAGTGCAGTTCATTGGGGCGTTGTTGCATGAACCTGAGCTGGTCATTCTCGATGAGCCGTTCAGCGGGCTTGACCCCGTGAATGCGCAGGCGCTGAAAGACACCGTGGTTGAGATTCGTCAGCAGGGTCGCACGGTGGTGTTGAGCACGCACGTCATGGACAACGCCGAACGTATGTGCGACGCGGTGTGCATTATTTCGGGTGGTGTGAAAGTGCTGGACGGATCGGTGAGTGATGTGCGAGCAGAACGCGCGACGAACATTGCGAGTGTTGTGTTTGAGGTGGCGCCTGAAAATGGCGTGCTCGCCGTACTCAACGATCGCTCGCTCGTGCAGCATGTGAATGACGGACATCGCTCGGCAGAAGTAGAACTCGCGCCTGGCGCTGATCCGCAGGAGTTGCTCGCACGACTCGTGAGCGCCGGTGCGCGTCTTGAGCGCTTTGAGTTGGTGCGTCCGTCGCTGCACCGCATTTTCCTCGAGAAGGTTGGCGCCCACGACGTGGAAACGGGGATGAGCGGTCATGGCTGAGTCCAAGCTCGATACGATTGTGCGCCGAGAATACTTCGAGCGCGTGCGTTCCAAGTGGTTCCTGATTGCGACCATGTTAGCGCCGGTGTTTCTGGTGCTGATGCTGTTTTTGCCGGCCATCATGGGTGAGCGTGAACGCCGGAGCGAGAGCGGTACGATTCGCATTATTGACAGCACGCCGGACTCCGTGGGGTCGCTGATTGCGAACTCGCTGCGCGGTGGTGTAACGGGTGATACATCGCGTGCCGATTGGCAGCACGTAACGGGGCGCCAGGAACGTCTTGATGCGGAAGCCCGGGCAACGGCCGATGTGCTCTCCGGCAAGATTGTTGGGTATCTGGTGCTCGATCCGTCTGGGATTGATGGCGGGCGGTTGCCGTATTCGGGGCGCAATACCACCGCGCTGCTCACGATGCAGCAGCTCGAAGGCGCGGCAACCAAGGCGGTGCTCACGCGACGTCTTGAAGCGAGTGGGCTGGGTGCAGATCAGAGCACAACGCTGGCCGGCATGCGAATTCGATTGAATACAGAGCGCTTGACTACGCGCGGCCGCGGTGGCTCAGGCCGGGTGGGTGTGTTGTTCGCGATCGGTGTCGCTGTAACGCTTTATCTCACGATTTTCATGCACGGTTCGAACGTGATGCGCGGTGTACTTGAAGAGAAGCAGACACGTGTGGCGGAAGTGGTGTTGTCGAGCGTGTCGTCGAACACGTTACTGCTCGGCAAGGTGCTTGGTATTGGAGCCGTCGGGTTTACGCAGCTGATATTGTGGACCGCGATGTCGGCCGGATTAATGGCAATTCGTGCGCCGATTCTGGCCAAGTTCGGGATGCGTGTGGATGCGTTTGCGTTGCCGGATGTCACCCTCGCGCTGGCCGTGCTCATCATGCTCAGCTTTCTGCTTGGGTTCCTGTTTTACGCAGCGTTGTTTGCCGCAGTGGGTGCAATGGTGAGCACGGAACAAGACGCGCAGCAGGCGCAGTTGCCGGTGGTGCTGCTGCTGGTGATGAGCCTGGCGATGGTTCAGGGTGTGGTCACCAACCCTGAAGGATCGCTCAGCACGATCATGACGCTGTTGCCGTTCTCGTCACCGATTGTATTGCCGCTGCGATTAAGTCTTGCGCCTGTCCCCGATCTTGAAGCAGCGGGATCGCTTATCATCCTAGCGCTTTCGGCGATGGTGGCGACACTCTTTGCGTCGCGTCTGTACCGGACGGGTGTGTTGATGTACGGGAAACGTGCGACACTCGCCGAGGCGTGGAGATGGATGCGGACGAAATGACGAGCTAGCGCGACCGAGTCACGCGCACGAACGCCGTATCTGCAGCGATCACACTAACCCGTCGACGTTGCGGCTCGGTCGCGCCGGGTGTCCAAATGTCCAGATCATGCGGACCCGCAACAGCAGTAAGGATGGAAGGCGTCCCCACTTGCAGCACGCCGTCGAGGTAGACACGGCTCTGCGGCGGCACTTCAAGGCGGATTGCACCCGTTCGGGAAAGTGCGGCGGATGCGGACTGCTGCGCTTCAGACAACGGCGCTCTGCCTCGAGCACTTTGAACCGCGGATGTTACCGCATTGGATACGCGATCAAATAGTCCCGATGTTGAATCTCCTGCAGTGCGAAAACTGTCGGGCATCGACGCCGTGGGCACAGACACTTGCGCGCCAGCCGAGCCGGCCGGGCGCGACTCGACGCCAACACTACTCCCTGCCGCAGGCTGCTCACGACTTGCTGAGTTCAGCTGGACGCTGCTTGCCGACGGCTCAGCCGTGATGCCCGGCTCGTTCGTCACACCCGCGGGACGCTGCGCCGATGACGGATCGCGACGAAGTGAGCCCAACGCCTCGCGAACTGTGCCGCGCGGCGCATTGTTCGGCATGACAGTCTCCACACGACTCATATCTGGCATTTTTTCCCCAACTGCCGACGCGAGCTTTGCTGGCGCAGCGGGCTGCTGCGCAACATAGAACGCGGCGGCGAGCGCACCCACTGCTACCAGCGAAAACCCGACCCCGCGTGCCGTCACTCGGCCCCTGATATTTCCGAACCTCGGATGATACGTGCGTAGCGAACCGAGCGGCGCGATGTGTCCTTCGAGCGCCTCTACAAAGGCAGAGCAAGAAGGGAATCGAGCAGAGGGTGCCGCGCTCAGCGCGCGCTGCAAGACGTCATACATGCCTCGTGCACCGCCCTGAAACATGGGCGCGTGCGGATCGAGCGTGAGCGGCTCAAACGCCACCAGACCTTCAACTTCAGAGACCGGCTTGCGTGGGACGCCGCTGAGTAACTCGACCGCAACCGTTGCAAACGCGAACTCATCACTTGCGGGGGTGGGCGATTCGCCGCGCCACAGTTCCGGAGCGTGGTACGCCGCAGCAATCGATGGCGCATCTACCAGACCATCAAGTGCGTGCGCCAAACCGAAGTCTGGAATCCTGACGCGCTCCGCCGACTCCCACCAGATGGAATCCAGCCCCAGCGCGCCGTGAACAATCCGACGCGCGTGGAGCGCATCCAGCGCTTGTGCAAGTTGACGCAACACCACTATCGAGTGGTGATGCGAAATCATCGCCGTGAGCGCTTGCGCGCCCACACGCCACGGAATCATGCCGTATGCCAAACGGATCACACCGTCAGGCAAACGGAGCGGAACGGGAACTTCCACGCCTGGTTCCGCAGCCGCATGCAACGCCGCACACCAACGCTCAAGCTGCGACCACACCGATTCCACGTCACGCACGTCAGGGAACGACGCAATGACGGCAGGCTTCGCATCAGGTGTGCGCGCGACCATCCACTGACCAGGGGCGATCGACGCGACTTGCGTTCCAGGAGTCAGCATGAGCTTCTATCCGTTCGGATCGTGGAGGCTGATGAGACGAGATGATTCACCGCACCTGCCACGGAGCGTCTATCGTACCAGCGCCACGCCCTGCACTGGACCCGGGAACGGAGACAATCCAACACCGCCGCCGGCTTGATCAAGCGTGAAGTAGCCGTGCACTTCTGCGGGACTGCTCGCGCCCGTCGGCATAACGATGCGCGTGAGTCGAATCGCGGCCACGTACTCGATCTGCCACGCAGCCTGTGTACCGGGCTGTCCATTCCAAGAGTTGACGACTGGAATCTGAATCGTGCGCGTGCAGTTGTTCATCTGATTGTTACCACCACACAGATCTCGCCACTGCTGCACGTTGGAGTTCCAGCCACCTGTTCCAGGGACAATGTCGAGCCAGTCGCCAACGCTTGCGACGTAGCCAACCGCGCAGCCGTCGAGAGCATTCACCAACGCAGCTTGGACATCCTGAGTGTTCCCGTTCCCAGTTCCAAGATTGATCAGTGAAAACCAACCAGGCGAAAGCATGTCACCGGAGCCCGGTACGCTTCCCGTCAATTGTATTGGCGTGTTATTCGCCGCGAGGAACGCGAGGTCGGCCGCGGTGAGGGTTCGCGAGGTATCAACATTGTTCGGGTTGATTGACCGAAGCAGATTCGAGTACGGAATTGCGATTGGCGCTAGGCAGGCCGAAGAGACATACGAACCAAGCGCCGCAATCGACGACTCACGAAGCGCACGATTCGCCCTGCCGAATACTCGGGCGAGCGTGTAATCCGAGGTATGTCGCGGCGAGGTGCGAACCGCTGTAGCATTCGCCCACGATGTCACCTCAAACGAATCGGATGCAAACGTGTAGGTGCCTGGTTCGATGTCCGCATCCACGAAGGTTGCGAGCTGTCCTTCGACCGTATTCACTGTACGGAGCGCAATCGCTCTGGCCTTGGCGTCTGCCTCGGTCGCACCGTTCTTGAGGTCAGTTACCGCTGAGAGCGCAGCCGCGTCGGCCAACACCTTAAGCTGCGACTTGTAAGCAAACATGCGGCCGAAATCAATTCCGAAGGCAGCAAAGCTCATGAGTAGGGTGGTCAGAAGCGCCACGATGACAAGTGTCGCACCGCGACGAGCCTTTTGAACCCTGCTTCGCTGCAATCTCGCTTCCTTTGCTGTCTTCGTCATTTTCAGCCTCCCGCCTCGGCGGTACGTATATCGAAACAACTTTCTCGAACGCGAACACTACATTTGTGCAAACATTGCAATGATTCGCATCATTGCCGGTCCGAGCAGCACTACAAAGATCGTTGGGAAAATGAACACTGCGAGCGGAAGCAACATTCGCGTTGAGGCCGTAGCAGCTCGGCGCTCAGCAGCCATCTTGCGCTTACGGCGCAGCTGGTCGGAGTAGACCCGCAGTACCGTGACGATCGACGTTCC
This sequence comes from Gemmatimonadaceae bacterium, assembly GCA_051859245.1. Taxonomy (GTDB): domain Bacteria; phylum Gemmatimonadota; class Gemmatimonadetes; order Gemmatimonadales; family Gemmatimonadaceae; genus JAABRT01. Next base: position 1,045,563 of record JBHYGA010000004.1, on the reverse strand, counting down.
CCATTTCTCGCTCTGCACCATGTGCGACGAGAGTCCTCGAAGTTCATCAACACCGGTACGAAGATACAAACCCTGCATTGCCTGCTCACGTGCCATACCTGCAGATATACGCCGGCTCATGGCCACAAGTTCTCCGGCCAACAGCGGATGTACGAGCTTCAGTTCTCGTGCAACGCGCTGCACTGCAGCATCTAGGGCCACGCCAGCCTCAACGCACACGACGAGCAAATCGAGCGCGTCCGGAATGCCCTTGCGAATCTTGTCCTGTCGCTGCGTCGTGAGTCGATCAAGCGCCGCCTTCGGAAGCAAGAGGCCAAACATTGCTGCAATGCCAACCGTTGCACCGAAATAGACGGCGTCGTCGCGAGGCGCGACGGCCAGTCCAGCAAGCGGGAAAACAACGACGCTCACGATGCGCACGAGACCGAAGACCGCAGGCGCAATTTCACTGTCAAAGCCGGCTTGAACCAGCTGACTGGTGCTCTGCGTGCCGCTTCCTACGTTCGCCGGAACACGAGCCGCAAGCCAGTCGACAAGCTGGGTACTGAAGCGGCGCTCTTCGTTGCGAACAGCGCTTGGGAGTTCGAGACCACCTGTCGCTCGGCGTAGCACCGAACGACGTTCGCGCTCGCCGAGGATTGCAATGGCCGCGACACCAATCGCCGCGGCGCACGCGGCAATTGCCAAGAGCAGCGGAATCGGCAACCCGAACAATTGCGTCGGCATCGGCTACACCTCGATGTGCGCCACTCGGCGCAGCCAGAAGAAGCCGATGACCAGAGACACCACACCATACAGAATGAGTGACTGGCCGAACTCGGTGTCAGTCAACTGTGCGGCGTAGTCAGGGCTGACAAACCGGATGAAAAAGAACATTCCAATCGGAATCGCTGCGAGCACAACAGCCGAAAGCTTCGACTCTGCGGTCAGCACATCCACCTGACCACGAAAATTGATGCGGTCCCGAATAACGGTGGATATGTTTCCCAGAATCTCGGAAAGATTGCCGCCGGTTTCCCGCTGGATGAGGATCGCCAACACGAACATGCGTGCGTCGAGCGTTCCAAGTCGGCCTTGCAGATTGTCGAGCGCCTGACGCGTATCAATGCCCAGCCGCTGTTCGTCGTAGAATCGCACAAACTCGGGACCCAGCGGGTACGGAAGCTCAGTCCCGACGAAACTCATTCCCGCTTGCAGTGAATATCCGGCACGAAGCGAGTTCACGAGCATATCCACTGCTTCCGGTAGCTGCTCTTCAATAGCCTTCTCGCGTTTTGCCTTGCTGCGGGCAACGATGACGAAAGGCGTGGCCATTCCGAGCGCGCCGACAAGCAGCGCCAACAGCGGGTCCACGACGAATGACGCGAGCACACCGGCCATCATGCCAAGCAGCACGAATCCTGCGAACTCGCCGGCACTCCAACCCAGGCCACTCTGTGCAGTGGACGCTTCGAGCTTTGCGACAAAGGAGCGTCCTTCGAGCACAGCGTCAAGAATACTGTTGCTAGACTCCGTATCACGAAGAATCGCCACCGAGTCGGTGGTGCGGCTCAGACCAGCCAGCTCTCCCAGGCGCTCGCGCAACGACCGCTCGCGCGCAATGCGCTGGCGGTTGAAATAGAAGTACAAACCAAGGATCAGCAGCAGCGAACTGACTGCGGTCGCGATCGCAATGTAGAGCGGATTTCCAAACACGCGCCTCAGCCTCCCTTGGCGTCAAGAAAGAGTCGCGCCGGCAGTTCAATACCCGCAATCTTCAAGCGTTCGGCGAAACGGGGGCGAACGCCCGTTGCCTCGAACACGCCAATGACTTTCCCCTCAGCTGAAATGCCGCTCTTTCGAAACCGATAGATTTCCTGCATCTGGACAACGTCGCCTTCCATGCCAGTCACTTCGGCAACGCTGGTAACGCGGCGCGTTCCATCTGACAGGCGGCTCACCTGAATGATTACGTCCAACGCCGACGATATCTGCTCGCGCATCGCGCGATCTGGCAGGTTCGTGCCAGAGAACAGAATCATCGTTTCCAGTCGCGAAATGGCATCACGAGGCGTGTTGGCATGCACCGTCGTCAGGGATCCTTCGTGACCGGTGTTCATTGCCTGCAACATGTCGAGTGCTTCGCCTGCGCGTACTTCACCAACAATGATTCGATCAGGGCGCATACGTAGCGCGTTCTTCACCAGATCGCGCATCACTACCTCGCCGCGCCCTTCTGCGTTGGGTGGACGCGTTTCCAAACGAACCACATGTTCTTGCTGCAGGCGAAGTTCGGCGGCGTCTTCGATGGTAATGACACGCTCGGTACTCGGAATGAACGAGCTTAGCGCATTGAGCATCGTGGTTTTTCCGGATCCGGTGCCTCCGGAAACCAGGATGTTCAATCGTGCTTTCACGCATCCGCTCAGCAAATACAACATTTCATCCGTGAGCGCGCCAAGCTCTACGAGCTTGTTAGCGTTGAGCTCGGCCCCAAAACGACGAATGGATAGAATCGGCGCGTCAACGGCGAGTGGCTTGATGATCGCGTTGACACGAGAGCCATCTGGTAGTCGCGCATCCACCATCGGAGATGATTCGTCAACGCGTCGCCCAACTCGGCTTACTATGCGGTCGATCACGGCCAGCAAATGCGCTTCGTTCCGAAAATGCGTCACGACACGCTGCAGTTTGCCACCGCGCTCGACGTAAATGTCGCGCGGACCATTCACGAGGATGTCGCTAACAGTGCGATCGCGAAAGAGCGGCTCGATCGGACCAAGACCAATCACTTCGTAGACAACTTGTTCCACAAGCTCTTCGCGCTCGGACTGAGAAAGTGGTGTCGTCTCGCCGCGCAGCAACTCGGCGACAGCAGTTCGGATCTGTCCGGCGATCACCTTCTCGTCCGTGATGGCCTCAAGCGCTTCCAGATCCAACCGTTCGATAAGCTTTCTGTGAATCGTTCGCTTCAACTCCTCCACCGGGCTCAGCGCCGCGGCTTCGATGCCGCGGCGCGCGCTGAACATGCCGGAGGCCCCGTTGCTGGACGGCGATGTTGCCGAGGCGAGTGCGGGGCTTAAGGGTGCCGTACCATCGCCAGCTTCGATCGCCGGCGTGCCATCAGGCTGCACCGTGCGAAACTGCTGTGTTAACCGCTCACGAAGTGACTTGGACATGCTGAAGCCGGTAGGAGGTGTGGCCGGTACGGCGGTCTACTTTCGACCGAACAAACGAGAGAGACGCGACCCACCGTGCTGTCCGTTTCCATTGCTCGTGACCGATTCCGCGGATTTGTCACCGGCAAGCACGGCCGCCAATCTGTCCACTGCTGAAACGAGTGGAGACGACGGCGCCTGCTGCTGCAAAAACCGACCGTAGGTAATCGCATCAGCGCAGCTGGCATAGTCGTTCGGCAAACGACTGTCTGCACGCAGGCCGAGAACGCGCTCCGCATCCGCGACAGAAATACGGTCACGCTCAGTGCGACGGTTAATGACGATCACCATCTTTTCACCCATGTATCCGAGACGGGTGAACACTCCCAAAGTCCGCTGCGAGCTGCGAAGCGCCGAGACATCAGCCTGCGTTACAAGGACGATTCGATCGGCAGCGTCAAGCGCGGCCAATGTCTGATCTGCAAAATGATGATCTGTATCGACCACCACGAAGTCGAACTGCGCGCGAAGCAGTTCGAGCACGCGCCCGGCGGTCGCCACGTCGAGAGGGTCCACTGCATCGAGCTCTTCAGCGGCTGCCAACACGTACACGCCTTCGCTGTGTTTGACGAGGCACGAAGCGAGAAAGTCCGTGTCGAGTTTGGCCGCACGATTTGCTACGCTTCCCAGGTCATAAAGCGGTTGCAGATCAAGCATGACCCGCAGCCCGGCGCCAGTGGTTGTAAAGTCGACCAATGCCACCCGAGGTAAGCCACCCCGGTGCGCCAGCGACCACGCTAGTGATGTCGCGAGCGTGGTGGTGCCCAATCCACCCTTGGCTGAGTAGACCGTGTAAATGCGACCACGATCTAGCGGCGCGGTGACATTCGACAACACTCGTTGCGCTGCCGTCGCGAGTTCCGATGGGTCTACCGGCGCAACGAGAAACTCGAGCACGCCTGCGCGCATGGCGGCGATAACGGTATCCGCATCCTTGCTTGGCGCAACTCCGATCGCGGCAACACCTGGATGGCGCCGCAATTCGTTCTCGAACAACGAAAACTCGTTGCCTGCGCCACCCACCGGCACCGGCACCATCACGAGCGTTGGATTTCTAGTGCGGAGTTGAGCCGTCAGCTCGCCAATCGAACCCACCATTTGCACGGGCGCGAAACCACGACCACCGAGGACCTCATTGAGCAGGTCCTCGGTGGCGCCGATGCCGTGTACGGCGATTGCGGTGGGTCGTGACGAAGCAGCTGAAGACGAGCTCATTTAGCGTTGAAGAATCGAGAAAATGAATCGAATCAAAGTCGGTAACCTTTACGGCGTCCCTGGTGGGATGGGCAATCGCTTTTCGAGTGCCGGACGGGCGGGAAGCGTCGTATCCGGAACAAAACGAATCAGATCCGTCGCGCGAGGGTTGTTTGGATCCATGAGAATTGGCGTGACCACCACGATCAACTCGCTTTCGTTGTTCACCCAACGCTGGCTCGACAGGAGATCGCCAATGATTGGAATGTTGACGAGAAACGGAATTCCCGTTTTCACTCGCTCGCGCTCTTCATTGAACAGACCGGAGATGATCAGGCTGCGATTTGTCAGAACGTCCACGGTACTCTGGACACGTCTCGTGCGAAGCGCTGGGATCTGGAAGCCGGAGATGGTGATCGCATTGCCGTAGTCAAGCGACGACACTTCTGGTTTGACGGTCAGCTTGAGCAGCGAGTCGGTCAGCACCTCGCCTTTAAAAGTCAGGCGAATGCCGAACTCGCGAAACTGGATCATGACGGCCGCCGCTTGACCAGCAACGCCGCCCTGAACGATCGGGATCGGAAACTCGCCACCGGCGAGGAAGGAAGCTTCCTCGAGATTGGCCGCCATAAGATTTGGCTCGGCCAGGAAACGCGCATTTCCGCGCTGCTCCTCAGCATCCAGCAGTCCGAGCAGTTCGTTTGTATTAAAGGTTGACAGCACCGTCAGATACCGCGCGGCATTCAACAGGACGTTGCCATCTTCATCGAAGCCATTGTCCGTCCGGAATTCACCGCCACCGACCCGCGTGTTGCCGTTAGCCTCACGGTAGCGAAGCGAAGTCGAGATGTTGCGCAGGGCGTCTTTTCGCACTTCCGCGAACTTGACGCCGAGCAGGATCTGTCGACGTTCAGGCGAAGAGCGAACGGAGACGCGATAGTGGCGCCGCGGTACGCCTGTGCCCCACAAAATCACATCTGTCTCGCCGGTAGCAATCGCATTGATGACCACCTCAGTCTCGCTGATTACAACGACATCGGCGACATCCGGATTCGCCACCGTCACCTTCGAAATCGCAGCCCCGCCCGTTATTGGCAATGATCGGCCAGCAATCAGGTCAATGTTCACGACAGGTACGGCCGTTTCCTGCGCACGCGCGCCAACTGGCAACGACACGGCGAATAACAGCGCGAACCCGAGAGAATACGTAGTACGCCGATCGAACAAAGACTGGTTGATGGAGCGCATGGAGTGACGGGCGGGAGACGTAGCGAAGCCACAGTTGGTGCGGCCTCTGCGGAGGGACATGCGATTAGCGAGGCAGCGTGTCAGGCGGTTTGGTAGAGTCGCGCTTCTCAAGCTTCTGCTGCGTGACGGCGCTTCTTCGATACACTTGCACAACCGCCGAATCCGGCCGTTTGGGCTGCTGCACAACGGGCGCAGGGGGCACTACCGGTGCTGGCTGAACCACAGGGGCGGCGGGACGCGTGGAACGCGTGTTGGCCGGTGCGGGAGTGGGTGCTGCGGAAGCCCGACCGCCCATCACCTGACGTACGGTCGCACCATCTGTATCAACTGTATCGGGATCGCCATAGCCGCGAAGCACGAGCTGGATCTTGCCCTGATTCGCCGCGACCGCCAGTTCTTCGGATTCAATCGGCGTGACTTCCAGAGCAGCTGTGGTGGCGTTCATTGGCCTGCCATCAGGGCCACGCTCAACCTGCGAGCCCACAGAGAGGACTCGCATGTTGCTCATGATCAGCTTGGCACGCTGCTGCGCTCCCTCACTTCCATCGTTGATCGTGAGCAGCACATCAACTCGGCTGTTGGGTTGAATCAAGCCAGAGAGTCCCGCAACCTCGTCGATCTTGACTGCCATGGCGCGCTTGCCCGGCGTGATTTTCACTTCCAGTCCGGCACCGGTTCCAACAGGCGCCAGCCGACCGGGCACGAATGCCTCGCCCGTGAAAATCGGCAGCCGTGAGACGCGACCGATCACAGAATCGGTGGTACGAAACGAGCCGGGAGGAACTGCGCTCACCGGCAGCTCAACCACGTTCACATCCGTCGCGCTCACAAGTTGGCCGTCCGAAATATCGTTCGCGGCGACGACGACAGGCAGCGTCGGCACTTTTGCCTCTGCCTGCGCCTGTTGCAACATGCGGTACACGCCAAAAGCCGACGCACCAGCGACGGCGATTGCAAGCAACAGAACGAAACCAAAACGTCGATCACCCATTACCAGCTCCGACCCAAGAGAAAAAGGGTGCCATCATTGAAATTCGTGTCGAAACTCAGCCCGTACATCGCGTAGCGGTCCAGTGAGCGGCCCTAAGGGGACGATCGGATTGAGAGGATAGCCACTAATCACGACCCGGATGGTACGATTCGGCGATGTGCCTTGGGCACTTACCGTGACCATCGAAGTCGTGAGAGCCGAATTCTTGATGTTGTTTCGATTGAAACGAGCGATCACCGAATCTCGAACGCGATCGAGATCCGCGTTGTTCACCGTCGCCAACACCGCTCCCGTACGAGCCCCGTCGCGCGCAACGTTGGTCAAGTTGTTGAGATCGAAAAACACACGGCCAAAATCGATGATCCCGAAAACGAGAAGCAAAAGCAGCGGTACCACAATCGCAAACTCGACCATAGAGGCCGCGCGTTCATCTCGAGAAAACCTTCGCAAAATCGAAACGACGAAACGCATAGTCAGGGAGCCAGGAAATCAAGAACTCGAGACGGCACGAGGGCCGCTAACGCGATTGCCAGCGCCATCGGTAACGCATACGGGAACGTCCGACTCGCCGCGTCCGATCCGGCGATATCGGCATTCGCAATGATCGACCGCGCCTGCGCGGTTTGGACCGCCACCATTTCTGTCGCGCCACGTAGACCGCTTCGTCGCGCAATCACCACCAGACTGAGCACGCCGCCAAGCAGCGCCGCAACAATCGCGGCCCGCCAGGTGAGTGCGGGGCCCAACCACGCAGAACCCGCCGCGAAAAACTTTACGTCGCCAGCACCGAGCAAACCCGCCAGCCAGAATGGCAACCAAAGGGCAAGTCCGAGCAGTGCACCGAGCACTGCGGACAGTAGAGAAGCGGCTAGAGATACTTGGCCGATGAACGCCGCGATGAGCCCGAGCACGAGGATTCCAGCAACTAGCCCATTGCCGACACGACGAGCAGTGACATCTGAATACACGCCCCCAACTAGACACGCCATAAACACGAAAAACAAAACGTGCGACAACACCCCAAGCCTCAAGGCGGAGTGAGAGACGAATCGGTACGCTCGAAGGCGTTGTTCGTCTTCAGTCCAAGCGCTCGAACGGATAGGATACAAATGGCCGCCAGCAGTGCGACCATTAGGGCATACTCAACGGAGGTCGCTCCCCGACGAGATGGGCGCGCACCATGGCGCGCGCCCATGCTCGACGAGCCTCTCACACAACGATCCTGGGCGCCGATGTCGTCGGTCATCCTTAAGATCGCTGAGGAGAAAGTCGACCGGGAAGAATCACGGCGTGAGTGCGCTGTCAACGGCGGAGAACGCGTTGTTCGTCTTGTTACCGATGGAGCGAACAACCACGATTGACACGGCGGCGATCACGGCAACCATCACGCCATACTCAACCATCGTAGCGCCCGACTCTTCCTTCACGAAACGGCGGAACATGCTCGAAACCTTGGACATGACTGTCTCCACACTTAAAAGTTGAACCGCGTGAGCGCCGGTACTGTCCGTCACACAATGGATGATCGGGCCGGCCCCGAGGTAACGGCCTGACACGGCCACACTCTCGATCCCTACCAACTGGCAAGCGCCAAGCCACTGTATTTCAGCTCACACTTCCCAGCGCTTGTACGACGTCAAAACGGCAATCGGATCTCGTCAAACCTGGGACGAAAAACAGCCCAATAACGCGACACAAGCCGCTGCGAATCATCGATTTACATGGAACTGGAAAATGGTCGAGCTCGCCGTAAGAATATCTGCAATTCGATCACTTGCGCGCCGCTGTTACCAAGACATGGCAGGCTCTTCTGTTGCACTGCCGCAACACACATTGCCGGTATCTTGCATCACAATTGCCTAAAACGCAACGCTTTCGCACCGAACGATCGGTCAGAATTTTCTCGGGCCAGAAACGCTCGAGGCCGCTCGGTCATTCCAACCGAGTGTTATCCCATCCCGAGCGCACTTCTGATGCACCCTTGCCACTGTGTCGCCATTACGACACAAAAGCGCCAGTTATTACTGGCTCGGGGACGCGGCGGTGCGGGCCTTCCTGAGGCCGCCACACGTTACGGCGCGGCTGAATCGTGAACGCGGCTTGAGCACCCACGCGTCCACTCGCTGCGTATCCCGCGCCGAACTCGCGCCCGCATAGCGCTCGATACACGGCTCCCATTCCGAATCGGCAAGCACGGTTGCAACCGGGCGCGGCAATCCGGCGAACATCCACCACAACGCAACAGCCGCGATGACTGATCCAGTCACCGCGGCCACTCGTGCTACGACTCTGATATGTCGTGGTCCAGTCACGCGAACATCGTGCAGCGCGAACTACGCCGCACTCGTAGCCGGCGTGCAGAACGATTCAAACGCGCCCTTGAGATCAGCCGCGATTTCCTGCGCAGTACGCCCTTCGATCTGCCAACGCTCGAGCATAAACGCCACGTCGCCATCTTTCAGCAACGCAATGCTCGGCGAACTCGGTGCGTAACCCGTGAAGTAACCACGCGCCACCTGCGTGGCTTCCGTGTCCTGGCCGGCAAACACCGTGTACAAACCATCTGGTCGCGTTGTCGACTCAAGCGCCATTGCCACGGCCGGACGCGCGTTGCGCGCTGCACAACCGCACACACTGTTCACAACCACCAACTGCGTGCCGCTCGCCGGCGAGAGTTTCTCACGCACCGCGTCTGCCGTGCGCAACTCTTCAACACCAAGCCGGGTGAGCTCTTCGCGCATGGGCGAGACAATCTGCTCTGGATACATCATCACATACACTCCGAGAAAGGTCCAGAAAAAGTAAGCGACGCTACTCCGCACGCCGACATCAAATACGAATGACTACAAGTACGAATGACTACAAGCCGAGCTGTTCAATCACGTCCGGCGAGTCTCCCTCGCGCACCAGGGCCAGAATCGCGGCCTGCGGCACCACGAGGTACTGCTCGTTGTCGAACGTTATTTCTACCGCCGCTTTCTTGAAAAAGATCGCGTAGTCACCGGTGCGCGCCTGCATGGGCACGTAGCGCGCCTCGCGCCCTGAGCCACCCGCCGTGCGCCACGGTTCATCGGAATGATCGCCAAGATCGGGCAGCGCCAATCCGGGGCCCGTGTTCACAATACGGCCGCCCTGCACCGCCTGGGCGTCAACGGCCGTGGCGGGCAAGTACAAGCCAACCTTACTACGTTGTTCGCCCTCTTCAGGCTTGACCAGCACGCGGTCTCCAACCACCAGCAAGCGTTTCCGTTTCATCAGGTGCGACTCTGGACAATGAGACAAGCGCCAACCACAGTTTTCAATCTAGTCAGGTAACCCTGACAACCGAATGCGGACGGGATTCGGCGTGTTGCCTTTTCTCACGACAAGCCATCCTCTGTGCAGCGCGATAAACGAATCGAGGAGCGAGTGAAGGACTACAGGACGCCTGGTACACAGGAACGCGGCTGGCACCGGTTAGACTGGGATCTCGTCGAGAAGCTGGCGATTCTCGGCTTGTACGCGGTATTCCTCAACAGGCTTCTTGGCCCGGGGCTCAACAGTTCCAACTGGCTCAATCTTGCGATCGTGGCGAGTGAGTCGTTGGTGGTGATCTTCGTGCTGCTCCGAAGAAAGACAAGCGATATTTCGAGGCGCCTGTACGATTGGTTCATCGGCGTAACAGGCACCGGGCTTCCGCTTCTCATCCAGCCGGTGCCGGAGGCAAGCTTTTTGCCCGCGCAGCTGGTGGCCACGCTTATGGTGGCCGGCTTTATCGTGCAGTTCTCGGCCAAGTTGACGTTGCGACGAAGCTTCGGAGTTGTTGCGGCGAACAGGGGCGTGAAGGTCAGCGGCGCCTATCGATACGTGAGGCACCCCATGTATGCCGGCTATATGCTGACACAACTCGGCTTTCTGTTGGCACGCCCAGCCGCCTGGAATCTGGGCATTTACTTTCTGGCTTGGACGGTTCAAATCGCCCGTATCCGAGCTGAAGAACGGATGCTTGAGAAGGACGTTCAGTACAGGACACTGAAAATGAGCACGAAGTACCGCTTGCTTCCCGGCATCTACTAGCAGTCGGCCCATCCAAACCTAATGCTGCGCGAGCTCTTCGACTACCGCGGACTACTGCTGGTGATTCTGGTGTTTGTTCCGCTGGAACAGATTCTGCCGCTGCACCGCGAACAGCGACTCTTCAGAACCGGCTGGCTGACCGATGCCACCTACGTGCTTCTCAATGGAGTGCTGACTCGCGCGGGTTTGCTCGTGATTGTCGTGGGCACCGTCGCGTTGAGCGAGAAGCTGCTGCCCGCTTCGATCAAGTCGACCGTTGGCGCACTGCCTTTGTGGCTACAAATCGTGCTGCTGCTGATTATCGCAGACTTCGGCTTCTATGCCGTGCATCGAGCCTTCCACACGTTTCCGTTACTGTGGAAGTTCCACGTGATTCATCACAGCATCAACGAGATGGACTGGCTCGCTGCCCATCGGGTGCATCCGCTTGACCAAATCCTGACGAAAGGCGCGTCACTCATTCCCTGTTTCGCGCTCGGCTTCGACACTGCAGCCATCGGGATCTGGGCGGCGATGTACCACTGGCAATCGCTGTTGATTCACTCGAATACCAGAATCAAGTTCGGACCGCTCCGGTGGATTCTCGCGTCTCCCGAGTTTCATCACTGGCATCACGGCAACCATGATAAGTCGGTGAACAAGAACTTCGCGGGACAGCTGCCGTTCTGGGACGTCCTGTTTGGCACCTTGTATATGCCAAACAATCGCTTGCCTGAGCAATACGGAGTGAGTGAGCAGGTGCCCGACGGATTCGTGTCGCAGTTCGTGCATCCTTTCAAGCGTCGGGCGCAAAGCGTTCAGGACTTGGACGACGAGCCAACCGAAGGCGGCTGACTTCGCCACTCGGCCGTAGCGCCTGAGATATCAATCGCCAGTCGGTCCGATCTCCCGGTTCCTCGCAGCTGCTGCACAATGTCATCAGCTCGATCATCGCCATGACCAAGCGACATGACCGCGTAGTGCGCCATACCGAGCGCGAGTTCATGCTCGCCCATCACCACTCGGCCCACCCCCAGCTGCTCAAAGTACGCTTGTTCCTGCGTTGAGTGAGTGCGCACCACAATGTCGACGTCTGGCTTTGCCTCGCGCGCAATTTCCACAACACGGCGAGCCTGGAACGGATCTGGCGTCGCTACCACGATCAGTCGAGCGTGCGCGGGGTTCGCCAGCGCAAGCACGCCGACACGCGCGGCGTCACCGTACACCGCATTGATACCTCCCTGGCGCAGTCGCTCGACGAGTTGACGATCCTGCTCAACGATCGCGAACGGCACACCACACTGTGCAAGCGCACGACCAATCAAGCTGCCCACGCGCCCATAGCCCACAATGATCGCGTGATCACGCAACATCAGCCCCAACTCGGCCACCGGCATTTCTGTGGTCTGTGCAACAACGCCGATTTGCGGACTGGTGCGTTGCAGCCACCGCTGCGCGTGCGGAGCAATCGTGAACAGAATGGGATTGAACGAAATCGAAAGTATCGCTGCGGCAAGTATCAGGCTGCGTGCGTCTTCTGTGAGTAGCCCAAGCGATACCGCGAGCCCGGCCAGAATAAAACTGAACTCGCCGATTTCGCCGAGACTGGCGCCCACGTTCACCGCGTTGTGCGCGGAGCGCTTGGCGACGAGCAACATGGCTGCAGATACGAGCGGCTTGACCACCATGACAATGGCCACAATGGCAAGCACCTTGAACGGCGCACGTACCAGAATGCCGGGATCGAACAGCATGCCAACCGATACAAAGAACAACACAGCGAATGCATCTCGCAGCGGGAGTGCGTCCGCCGCTGCCTGATGACTCAACTCAGATTCACTGATAATCACGCCGGCAAAGAACGCGCCGAGTGCAAACGACACACCAAAAAGCGCAGCAGCGCCTACGGCAATGCCGAGTGCCACCGATAAAACGGAAAGCGTGAACAGTTCACGCGAGCCGATGCGTGCAACTTGCCACAGCAGCCACGGAATCGTGCGGCGTCCCACAAAGTACATGAGCGCGCTGAATGCGAGCACTTTCGCGAGCGTGAGACCGAGCGCTATCCACAACGGCTGCGCTGCGATCGTGGGATCGCTTGCCGTGCCGCCCATGATGGGTGCCAGCGCCGGCAACATGACCAGTGCGATCACCATCACAAGGTCTTCGACAATCATCCAGCCAACCGCGAGCTTGCCGGCGCCGGTGTCGAGCGCGTTGCGTTGTTCGAACGCACGAATGACCACAACGGTGCTGGAAATACAGATACACAAACCAAACGTGATCGCAGACCCGGTGGACCACCCCCACACCGAGGCGAGTGCAGTACCCGCAAGCGTGAGCACAATCATGCCGACGATCGCGCCGGGTAACGCAACTCGTCGAACATTCATCAGGTCGTTCAACGAAAAATGCAGTCCAACACCAAACATCAGCAGAATCACACCGATTTCAGCGAGCTGCCCGGCGAGTCCGAGATCCGCTGAATAGCCCGGCGTGTTCGGGCTGAGGACGATGCCCGCGAGCAGATACCCGACAAGCGCGGGGATCTTCAGTCGTGTAGCGAGCCAACCAAATACAAAGGCGAGGGCAAGGCCTGCCGCAATGGTGACAATGAGTCCCGTATCATGCGGCATGCTCAGCGCACCAGGTGATACTCCGTCTGCCGGCCGTGCGCCCAACGCACACGACCGTCAGCACCGATGATCACATCTTCTTCCTGTGCCGAACGTACGCGCTGGTTGTTCCACGACGCGACGGGCGTAGTGGCTTGGAGCTCAATGGAATACCACATGCCGGCGATCACTGGAAAATCACCGCGCGCCGGTACGCCTTCCTGATAGTCCCACAGTCCAATCATGGTGCCTGCGCCGTGTCCGTGGGCGCCGATCGGATGCGAGTAAATGGTGCCATCAATGTTTTCTGCGCGCATACGTGCGAGCGAGGCGGCGAGCACTTGATTGCCGGTGCGACCGGGCTTGAGTTCTTCAATGACAATATCCTGCAGGCGATTGGAGTTGCGTAGCACCGTTTTGAGCTCTGCTGGCACATCCGTTTCGCCTTCGCGCAGCACGTAACCAACGTGCTGCGTGTCTGTGTTCAGCCCGAACGCCTTGATGCCAAAATCACAGTGCAACAAGTCGCCGCGTTGAATGATCGGATTGGCGAGCACCAAACCGTCGCCGAACGGGCGTTGCACCGACACGCTCGTCTGGAACCACGTTTCGAGGCCAAGATCGTTCAAACGCTGGCGCATCCACCACACGACGTCTTCGACGCGTGTTTTGCCGGGCGTGATCACACGCTCGCTGAACGCTTCCTTGATGATGCCCCACGCCACTTCGTTCATGCGCTCGAACACTGCTTCTTCTTCGGCGAGACGTGACGCAATGAAGTCAACCGCGAGCCCTTCGGCGGGCACCACGCGCGCGGCGAGTGTGGGGCCGAGTGATTGTGTCATGCCGGCGTATTCACCTTGCGTGATGCCGTCGGCAAAGTGCCAGGTGCGCGACGTGTTCACGGCGATGCGCTTGGGCTGCCGTTCTTCGATGGCCGTTTTGAGCACCTGCCACTGATCGTCACCCCAGAGTTCGGCGGTGCGATCGTTGGAGCGACTGCCGGCCGCTGGCGCGTCGACAGGCTTGGTGCTGCGAATGGCTTTGTACACGCCACCCTGATCCGTACCGCCGAACGCGAGCTTCTCAATGCCCTCGGCGCCGCGATCGAAGAACACGTAGATGGTACGGCGGCGCGCGGCGAACGTGGTGGGTGAGACGAGCGAGTGGAAGATGGGGTCTTCGTTGTACTCGCGCATGGGCATCACCCACATGTCCACGTTGTACTTGCGCATGAGCGCCGGCAGAATGGTGTCCATGCGCTTTTCGAGCCAGGCCTGGCGGATGACGGCTTGCTCGCGCAGGGTACCGAAGGGGCGCAGGGAGTCGCGCGTGGCCATGGTGCGCCAGGCGGGGGCGGTGGTGGCGTCGGCGGCGGGGCGGGGTTCCAGCTTGGGGACGCCCTGAGCGGCGACGGGGGCGGCAGTTAGGACGGCGAGCGTGACAATCGCGCGAATGGCGACGAGCATGAACCACTCCGGGAGGAAGATCCCCCAGAGTAACTCACAAGCGCGGTTGGGTGAAGGCGCCGCTACCCGACGGGACGACCGGGCGTACCGCTTGGAGCTTCGCGCCTGAGCACGGCGATGATCGACAGTCCGAATGGAACGCGCAGTTTCGGAATCCACGCGCGCTCCAGACTCCAAATGCGGTAGAACATTTCGTTTACGACCGCGTCCGGGGTGAGGTCGGACGCAGCGTGTTTGGTGAATCGGTGCGCGACGCGCTGTACCACCGCTGCGGGTAGCAGCAAGGAGTTCATATGGCTGGCGTAGGACACCGCCAGACCGGCGGCCTGCACATGCGCGCGCAGCAAGGGCAACGAATAACGGCGCTTATGCTCATGCAGTTCGTCGTGCGGGCCCCAAAGCCACTGATATGCTGGAACCGTGAGTACAAGTGCTCCGCCCGGCGCCAGTCGCTCGCCGAGAGCGCGAAGTGATTCCACAGGATGCTCCAGGTGCTCGAGCACGTCGAACAACCCAATGAGATCGAACGCCTGCGGCGCAAAGGGCACTTCGTCGGGGAGGGCCCCGCTTGAAACGATCGCCAGCCCCCGAGCGTCTGCCAACTGGCGCGCGGTTGCGTCGTATTCAAATCCGTACACTTTGCCGAACTGCGACAGCATCGGCAGATTCCCGCCGGTGCCGCAGCCTGCGTCGAGCACGTGCGCTCGCGACGGGAGCTTTATGGTCTCGAGAACGCGACAGATCATGGTACGACGGCCTCGGAACCACCAATGCGTTTCTTCCGCCGCGGCCATCAGTTGATAGGCTTCAAGCTGCATCAGCAGTTCCCCATCTGACCCGCGCAACGTCGACTGAGTTGATGACGCACTCTGACAGCCGCATGGACATCGAAAGCGCCCGTGAGGCCATGCGCGCAACGCGTGTGACACTTGTCGTGCCGTGCTTCAATGAAGCCAAGCGACTTGATGTCGCCGCCTTCACGAATGCGATCTCAACCATGCCGTGGCTTGACTTCATTTTCGTGAACGATGGATCCGCCGACAACACTGAAGCGGTGCTTGAAGAGCTTCGGTCTGAGCACAGCGGTAGAGTTTCGGTGCTTTCGCTTTCTCACAATATGGGGAAGGCGGAGGCTGTGAGACATGGACTACTGCAGGCAAATGCGGCAACAGAAGCACGAGTCTGCGGTTTCTGGGACGCGGACCTCTCGGCTCCGCTACAGGAGCTTGTGAGCATGCGACGAGTGTTCGCCGAACACGCGCACGTCCAGTGGGTCTGGGGCATACGGCTACGGTCGCTTGGACGAATTGTGACGCGACATGCGCGGCGCCACTACCTCGGCCGTCTGTTCGCGACTGCGGCGAGTGTCGTCGTTGCGCTCCCAATTTACGATTCGCAGTGTGGCGCCAAGTTGTTTCGTACTGGAGATCTGTTGTCCGCTGCGATCGCCGAGCCGTTTTCTTCTCGATGGATTTTTGATGTGGAGATGATTGCGCGGGCTTCGTTGGTGCACGGTCGGGATCAGGTTACGCGTGCCGTCCGCGAACACCCGCTCGACCGCTGGGAGCATCGTGCTGGCTCGCGATTGCGTGCGGGGGACTTTGTACGGGCCGCTGGTGAACTGCTTCGTATCGCGCGGCGGTATCGTGCCTGACGATTCTTCTGGCGCGACGCTTGTGAATGACGGCGACCGAGTCGCTGTACACACGCTCCCATTCGGGGAGCAGGTCGAGCAAACGCACAGCGGGGAGGTTCGGCTGCAAAAGAGTCCAGCTGATTTGGTGCTCGTCGAGTAGTTGTTCGAGCTCGCCATTCTTTGAGAGTGAAAGCGCAGACGCGAGTTTCGCGATGTACGGGTCGCCATACATATCCGCTCGTCCGTCTACAAACACTGGCACACCGCGAAATATCAAGTATCCGCCGAACCCGTACGCGTTGAACACTGGTCCGCTGAGTCCGGAGCGTTGTGCGTAGCTCAACGCTGCTTCAGGTGTTGCGCTCGCGGCGGGCTCTACGCGCCAACGATCGGCGAGCAGCCACGTGGTGGCGGCGGTGGCTACGCACGTCACTGCCATGGTTGCTGGACGTGCCTTATGCCTCAAAGATTCGAACAGCGAATCTAGTCGTGAGATCGAACCGTTGGCCGATTCGTTCGCTTCGCTGCCCGCCGAGCCAAGGCGAGTCCTCAAGGCGGGAACGATCAAGAATGGTGACGTGAGCGCGAGCAGTGAGTTGTAGCGATCGTGCTTGAGCGCCAGGAAGAGCATGAAGAAGACCATGACACCTCGCCACAATGGTAGCCTCAGCTTTCCAGCGATTGCGAGTAGGAGCACCAGCAGCAACCAGATAAGCAGAAGCTGTGGCTCATGAAAGTTCGTGCTTTCCCACTCTTGCACCACACTCAGCGTGACCTTCATGCCCATAAGGTCAATGGCATGTATGAATGCATGCCAACCTCGCGGATTGATCATGGCGAACACACCTGCCGAAAATCCGAACGTACCCCACCCCAAGATCACTCGCTTGCGCGCTTCTGGAGTGCTCGCACGAAAAAACGCGTCAAGCGCAAACGCAGCGAGAAAGGCAAGGCCAAGCGTGAACGACGCGTGCAAGTTGGTCCATGCTACGAGAAGCGGCAGCAGCCATAGTGGTGGGGTTGCTTCGGACTCGACGCAACGGGAGAGCGTGGCGAACCAAACGGCAAGAAACGGCCATGCGAGGACGTGCGGGCGTATGAGAAAGTGGGTATGCATCATGGCAATGCACAACGCCATAAGGATGATCACGTGGACCGGCTCCAAGTGATGAAGCATCTGCCGCGTCACGAACGCTGCGGTCCCAGCGAACACCATGCTGAAGAAAAGGTGCAGGCCCCGCCAGCCCGCCAGACTGTACAGCAGCGTCATCACCAGTTCGCTGCCCCATTCGTGCGCGGTCCACGGCGCGCCGAACATGGTAAAGGAGAACGGATCGGAGGTCGGGACCGCGCTGTGTTCCAGAATCCAACGGCCCGCAGCCAGATGCCAGTAGGTATCAGCGTCGTTAAGGACAGTGCCAGACCCAATCGCACTTACAAAAGTCACGATCACCGCGATGAGTGGCAGCGACACTCCGAAACTTGCGAACTTAGTCGCCTTGCCGTCAGACGCGGTAATCATGGACCTCGGTCTCTTGTTTACATCGAACGCCGGTGCGTAAACATGCAGAAGACGACCCAAGGATGCCACGGCAACTTCACTTGGGACCTTGCCGAGTGGCCGAATTAACTTGATAGTCGCCGTTGTCTCACGATTGTCTAGCTCACAGTACGGTGTCGGCGGTTGGGTCGGCTGAGACCATTGGGCGCCGATGCGGTTTGACTGTTGACCCGATTGCTCTCCGGGCACTGTCCGCTGCAGGTTTGCGTGTAGGCATATCACATTCTGAACACCGAAAAAGTCTCTCCCGCGTACTTCAATCCGCTTGCTGCTGTTGTTGCCGGGTTGCACCCGCCGCTGCCGATAGCCGGGCGTTTTGCGAAAGAAGAATCCTCCCCACTGAGGCGGGGATAGCATGCTACATGATCGTTTGCGCTGTTCTGCAAACGAATAATGGATGGAGCATTTATTCCGCTCAAGCAATCGCATGGTTTCCTTTGGCAGCCAGTTCGCTGCGTCGTTCACACCGGCACGAACAGAGATGACTAACGCCAGTCACGAACGTTCCCTTCACGATGCAAACGACTATTCGTGGAAGCAACTACTCGGCCCGATATTCTTCGCCAGCCTCCCATACCTTGTTTCTTTGCAGGGACTTCCGCCGTTTTCTTTCGACGGCATGATCTATCGAGTGTGGACCGAGTCGTTCCACGGGCAACTATTCGGCGGGGTACCATATCCGCGCTGGATGCCAGACCTGAATAGGGGTCTTGGCTCGCCGACTTTCTATTTCTACCCCCCAGTCGCGTTTTTCCTGAGCGCACTTTTTCGGGCGCTCGGATTCGGTCTGATCTCGGTCGACGTCAGCATGGGTCTGGCGATTCTATCCGCCGCATTGCTTGGAGCGACGGGCGCGTTTCTCGTATCCCGAGAGCTGGGGGCGAGAAGAGCCGACGCCGCATTAATCGCAGTCGTGTACACGCAGTTGCCCTACCTCTTTTACGCAAACCTAGTCGTTAGGGGCGCGTTTGTTGAGTTTATTGCGTGTGGTGTGTACCCGCTGCTGCTGTGGTCCGCAATGCTTACTCGGTCGCGCGGGATCAAGGGAGCGCCGTGGCTTGCTGTGTTCGTAGCGACCATGCTGATGCTGCATCCTCCTACTGCGTTAATCGCCATTCCCACCTCGATTTTCTTGGCTCTCGCACTACGAGATGGAAGCGAGCTGCGTTGGCTGGCTATCGCGTCATCCGTCGGAGCGCTGATCGCCTCTTGGTACTTAAGTACTGCGCTCACTCATCAGGAGTACGCCCCGCACGAAACCATGTTTCGGGCAGAGACAGTTCGCCACTCGCTCTTCCTCAGGCTGAGCGTGCTCTCCGATACGAAGCGCGATTTCGGTGACCACATGCTTAATGTGCTTTCGATCTCAAATCAGCTCATACTGCCTGCGTTCTTGATAACAGCATTGCCCGTGCTAGCCATCGTAGCATGGGCAATAAGAAGGAACCATACTGGCGACGTCAAACCGAAAGTGCTTCTCGTCTTGGTAGTACTGGTCTTGTATCTCTGTCATCCTTACAGCCAGCCACTTTGGGACTCGTTTCCCCTTATTAATCGGATCCAGTTCGCGTGGCGCCTTACTTCCACTTTGACTGTTTTAGTGCCGCTAAGCTTAGCCATGCTTGTCGCGGCACCCGCACCGATGCACAACTTCCGATTACGCGTATTGTCGCGCATGACCGTGAGCGCTGCGGCCCTTACGGCCATTAACTTCGCGTTTGCTGTCTACATTTTCCCCATGCCGCAGCAAGATGGTCACTACGAACTGGCGCGAAACGACGTTATTGAACACCGGTTATCCGGCCCCGTCGAGGCGTATTCAGATTCATCGATCGTCTTCTCACTTGACGGCGCCAAGGTGTACAACGCAGAATTTCGTCGCGGACGCGCGCGCGCGCTCGTTAGCGCTCCCTCGGAAGGCGCCACAGTAGTTCTTCGACAGTTCCCCTACACCGGATGGTCGGTCACAGTTGACGGTGATCGCGCAACACTTCACGATCCCGAAAGCAAACTGGTGAGCGTTCGCGTACCTCCGGGTACGTCTAGCGTCGAGTTTCGCTTGGTGCGTACTGCTCTTGAGTTCTGGGGTTTAGTTGCCAGCGCATTGGGCGCAGCTTCGCTTGTTCTGCTTTTCTTGTGGCGTTCTCGGTGGGAGATATCTCGGCAACATGCGTCGTGAAAACTGAGTCAAAAGACGAGCAGAGACGATTCCCTACTCTTGAGTCGCTGCTAGGCGAGCGAATATGGCTGACTTTCACGGCGCTCGCGTTGCTTTTCGTGTTCAGCGCCTACGGCGAATACGCACGACTTGTTCAGCAGGCGGAGGACTTCGTCACGCGCTTCGGCAATCTTGTCGGTGGCGATTTTGTCGCGTTCCGCACCGCAGCACAAGTGGTCGGGACGGACAACATGACCCGCGTCTACACGCTCGATCACTTCGCAGAGCTCATCGGCACCCGTCATCCGGGAGCGAGAAAGATGCTGCTCGCCTGGATGTATCCACCAACGATGTTTCTGGTGGTCGCGCCGTTGGCGCTCGTTCCTTTCATGTGGGCCTTCGCGGCCTGGGTCTCATCACAGCTGTTGCTCTTCGCGACATCTCTGAGATCGATGTGGAACAACAAGCTGGCGCTGTTTCTGTCAGTGTCCTCTCCGGCAATTTTTCAGTCCGTGATAACCGGACAGACCGGCATGCTCACGGCGAGCCTTCTGGCACTCAGCGGCTACTTTGCGAGCAGTAAGCCCGTGCTTGCCGGCGTCGCCGCGGGCCTGCTCACGATCAAACCGCAGTTTGGGCTCCTCATCCCTCTCGCATTCGCGGCAGCACGATGCTGGAAGGCGTTCGGTGTTGCCACGATCACCGCTGTCGCAATCGCAGCGATCTCTGTCGCTCTCTGGGGTTCAGCGCCGTGGTTTGCGTTTGTCGAATCATTGAGTGCGCACAGCGAGCGCTTGACAAGAGCTCAGTTCACGTTCGAAAAGCTGACCACACCGTTTGGTCAGGCGCGGCTTCTCGGCGCGTCACTCCCGATTTCTCAGGGATTGCAGCTCGTAGTCTCGATTCTGCTCGCCGTGTACGTCGTAGCATGCTGGTCGCGATTGAAGAATCCAGCATTGCGCCTGGCAGCCCTCAGCTCATCAACACTGCTTGTGACCCCGTATGCTTTTTACTACGAGCTGCCGATTCTGGTCTTTCCGATCGCGCTGCTCGCTAAAGAGGCAGCTAAGGGCGGCTGGTTAAGGTTCGAGCGCATAAGCATGTTCGCACTCGCCGTTTGCTGCTTCCTTCCACCAGGGTCCGCGTCGATCCCGTCACTCTCGCTCGCGTTTCTTCCGGCGTTGATGGCCGTCGCGATCTGCGGCCGCCGTGTCATTCCTGCACTACTCTCGCCAAGTGCGGAGCGGAACGACTAACGCCTCCGCGTCACCACCCACATCGCCCCCGCCAGCAACGCCGCGTACCCACCCATCACCAACCCCCGCTCCAACAACGTCTGCCCCGCCAGCGGCCACCAGTCCGCCCAGGTCGCCATCGCACTCCCAATCGGCTCCCTGCCCAGCGCAATCAGCACCGAGCTCATCCCGAACTCCGCGGCCACCTCGATGCCGATAAACGCCGCCACCCGCGCGGGCCAGCGACGCAGCGTGAAGTTGCTCAGGTGCCACGTCAGCACCGCACACACAAACACCACGCCCGCCACAAGCGCGGCAATGAACATGGGCCAGTTCGCGAAGGCGTCGCCGCTGAGCACGACGGCGCGATAGAGACGCACCAGCACGCCGGTAATGCCCGCCAGCTCCAGCGTGGAGCGCGAGAACACGCGCAGCGATGTGAGGCGCGAGCGTGGCAGCACATAAGTGCCGGAGGGCAGCGTAGGGATCACCTGTGCGAACCTACGCGGGATCGCGCCGCGCGCCAGCACCAGGCGGCGCGACCGCGTCGACCCGGGTCACGTGCGACAACAACCACACCAGACTGCCCGGTGCCTGAGCGCGCCAGTAGTTCCAATCGTGCCCCCCAGATGGTTCGCGATACGCATGGGACACCCCAAGGACGCGCAACGTTGCGGCAAAGGCACGGTTTTGATCGATAAACGGGTCGCTCAGGCCACAATCGATGTACAGCAAGGGCACGGCCTTCCCCGCCCGCACCAGGCGCTCTGCGAGCCGCCCAGGATCGCGCGCGTACCAGCCAATCGTATCGCGGCCAAAGCGCGACTCGTACCACGAGTACCGCACACCCGCCGCTTCCCGCAGCTCAGCCGGTGTGCGCGCCCACCGCGCCGGCTCGGCGTACGGACGCGGACCAACAAACGCCGGCGCCAGCACGCCACTGTGGCTGGCCGCGGCCGCAAACACATCGGGATACCGCAGCGCCAGCGTGACCGCGCCGTACCCACCCATGCTGAGTCCCGCAATGCCTCGGTGCCGCGCCTGCGCACGGGTGCGATAGGCGCGATCCACGAACGCTACCAGATCGCGCGCGATGTAATCGTCGTAGTGCGGCCAGGGCACACAGAACTGCGCCGCAGGTTCGGTGCGCGCGGTGTCAGCGCGGCAGCCGGCTTCGTTCGGCAACGACGCCCACGTGGTGTACCACGAATCGTCACCGTCGGGCATCACCACAATGGCTTCACCATGCCCGCGCTCGATCAGCGAATCCATGGTGCGATCAAGGCGCGTGAGCTGTAACCAGTTGTCCTCGTTGCCACCTTTGCCGTGCAGGTAGTACAGCACGGGATAACGTCGCGTGGTATCCTCGCTGTAAGACGGCGGCAAATACACCACCAGTCGCTTGCGCGTGCCGAGCGCCTGCGACCACATCGTGTCCACCCGCAACGCACCACGCGCGAGTTCGCCGCTCGGCAACAAGCCGGCCGCCGTGTCCGTTGTCACCTGCGCGTTGGACACCCGCGGAACCCACGTCACACCCGCCACAAGCAGGAGCGCGTACAGACAGCGCGCCGCGCGGCGAATGGTTTGCGTGTAGCCGTGGCCGCGCGTGACGTACGTCATTAGCGAATCGCCGTACCGATGCGACCCCAGCGAATGTCCGTGAGGAACGGCAGCGCCCGATCACTGTCCTGCGCGTTGTATGAGTAATACACAAAACTCGGACGTCCGCGCACATTCTCGCGCGGCACGAGGCCCCAGTAGCGTCCGTCCTTGGAGTCGTACCGATTGTCGCCGAGCATGAACAGATAGCCGGCGGGAATCACGAGCGGACCCCAGTCATCGAGCGTTGGGACGGCCGGCGGATTGCCAAAGCGCGACCCGGAAATCTCGTGCTGCTTTTGCCACGCAAAGAGCGGCACACTGAACGAACCATCAGCCCGCGGATTTTCGCGCATCGCGTCGGGCTGCGGCTGCGGTGTGCCGTTCAGGTGAAAGAGCGCGCCGCGCATGTACACCGTGTCACCGGCCACAGCGACCAGGCGCTTGACCAAGGTGGGGTGCGGATCTTCGGGCTGGTCGTACTGATACGGCGACTTGAACACCACCACGTCGCCACGCTTGGGCTCGGTGTAGCCGGGCAGGTTGATCTCAGTGCCCGGCACATGCGGACCGTACGCGAGCTTGTTCACGAACAGCCAGTCACCCACCAGCAACGTGGGAATCATGCTGCCCGACGGAATGCGGTACGCTTCGAAGAGAAACGTGCGAATGAACAGAAAGATCGCGAGCGTCCACAACACGGCCTTGATGTTCTCCCAGGCCGAGCCTTTGGACGCGCCCTTGGGAGCGTTGCTTGAAGTAGTCGACGCAGACTTGCCACCGCGCAGCGCGGCCACGGAGTTCGTGGGGGCGTCGGATTTGGACTTGGGTGCAGAGGCCACGGCGGGAACGGAAAAAGTCAGAGAGCGACAAGGGAACGACAAAGGGGCGCGCCCGTGTGGGACACGCCCCCTTATCACGCGTACTGAAAGATGGTCAGGAGAGGTGCTTGCTGACCAGCTTCGTCATTTCGAACATCGAAACGGACTTCTTGCCACCGAACACCGGCTTGAGCTTGTCGTCGGCGTTGATCTGACGACGGTTCTTCGCGTCCTGCAGGTTGTTCTTCTTGATGTACGCCCACAGCTGCTTGACCACTTCGGTACGAGCCAGCGGCTTGGAACCAACGACGGCGGCCAGATCGGCTGACGGCGTGAGCGCCTTCATGAACGCCGCGTTCGGCGTGCGCTTCTTGGTGGCCTTCTTTGCAACGGCCTTCTTAGCCGGAGCCGCCTTCTTGGCAGCGGCCTTCTTCGCTGGCGCTGCCTTCTTCGCAGCGGCCTTCTTCGGGGCTGCCTTCTTCGCAGCGGCTTTCTTCGGGGCAGCTTTCTTCGCTGCCTTCTTCGCAGACTTCTTTGCAGGGGCCATGAATTCTCCTGGTTGGGTACCGGTCCGTGTCACGCACATACACAGTGACGCGCCACAAGCTTATAGAGAGACGAACGCCGCGCAATAGGGCATTTCACGATTTCCCCTCTGAAACGTGCGATTTTTCCCTCTGAGCGCACGTTTCGCGCAGAGTTACGCGAAAAACCTGCGCGCAACGCGTGTTTTCCCCTCGCGAAATCAGCGTTCCGCGAGGGTGCGCAACAGCGCGAGATCCTCGACGTCCCACGCGTCGGGCGTGTCATCGTCTTCGGCGGGCTCCCCGTTCTCCTGCGGCGTTTCCATCACGCACGGAATGCCGCGCGAGCGCTTGTCCTGCAGCAACCAGCCAAACGCGTCCTCTCCAATCGCGCCGCGACCAATGCGCGCGTGACGATCCTTGTTCGACGCCAGCGCACCCTCACTGTCGTTCAAATGCAGAAACGACGGCGCTTCACCGGTGGCCGCCTCGAAGGCGTCGAGTACCGCCGTGACATCGTCACGTGAGCGCGCGAGGTCGTACCCCGACGCATACAGGTGACAGGTATCGAGTCCGTATCCGGCGCGTGCACGCAGCGCCTTTGGCAGCGCCGACAGCATGCCACCCACTTCTTCCGGCGTCCGTCCCACGGTGGTGCCAGCGCCCGCCGTATTCTCAATCAGCAGACGCGTGGTGCCCTCTGGGACCGCGAGCAGGGCTCGCTTCATGGCGTCGCTCACGCGGGCCATCGCCGCATCACGATCACCGTCCGTGGCCGCACCGGGATGAAAACACACACCACCCACACCAAGCGCCGTACTGCGCTCCAGCTCCTTGGCCAGCGCGACACTCGCGCGCTCCCACTTTACTTCGTCGGGCGTGGCGCAGTTGAGCACGTAGCCGGCATGCACAATCACGTTGGCCGGATCAATCCCGGACTCGGCGAGCGCCGCCTGAAACCGCGCAATGCGATCCGGCTTCACACTCACTTTGTCGTTGTAAAACTTTGGAATCGCGCTGACGATCTGCAG
Organism: Gemmatimonadaceae bacterium; assembly: GCA_051859245.1. GTDB lineage: Bacteria > Gemmatimonadota > Gemmatimonadetes > Gemmatimonadales > Gemmatimonadaceae > JAABRT01. Next base: position 1,020,246 of record JBHYGA010000004.1, on the reverse strand, counting down.
CGCCTGCATGCCACCGCGTCCGGCGCGTTTTGCCGCCATCGGGATACCGCCGGTGTCTGCGCAATGCGCGCCAAGCAGGAGTGGCTTCGTGTTCATGGGAGAGCGGAAGAAGTGGGCGCGTGCATTACCGCGTTACCGGGTCACCGCGCGTCGACGAAGAAACGTGGTATCACCACCTGTGGGGGGCGATTCCATCCAGCCTACCACCAGCGCGCGACCCTGCGTGACCACAAACGGATTCGACGCCGGATTCAGACCAGCATTCACGGTCACGCGCCCTTCAAAAATGTGTCCGGCCGTGCGTGACACCGCGAGGGCGATCCGCGGACGTGAACCACTATTCGGGTCTTCGTACGCCACAGCGACGAGCTCGCCATCGGAGCCCACACGGGCTGTGCCGAGTCGTTCACCATACACAATAGGCATGGGTGGTTCGAAGGACGCGCGCGGGTCCATCTGATGCGCGTAAAAAATGCCGGGGCCTTCGGGACCAACCAGTGCGTAACTCACGTGCACGTAGCCGTTCACGGCATCCACCGACAGACCGGGTGCCGGCCGGTTGCACCCCACCGCGCCACCGCTCGACACGTCGCGCGCATCGCTCGAGCCCTGATCCAGCGTGTCCACATAAATCGGACCACGCCACATTTGTGCGCCTTCAGCTTGATTGGCATCGCGCCACGCGGCGAGCAAATGCACGCGGTCTTTCTCGCGCGTAGACCACCAGACCGCCACGTCACCACGCGGCGTGCGCTCAAGACGCAGCGATCCGTCGCAGCGCAGCGAATCGAGCGGCGCGCTGAGATCGCCGAGCGCGAGGTTGGGCGCCGGTGGCATCTCGATGACCGGCAACGGGGCGCCAGTGGCGAGTGTGTCGTTCGCTTCGGGCATGGCACGCAGCACGTCGCGCAGCAGATCGCGGAGTTGCTGCTCGCCGACTGTGTCGCGTGTGAACGTCGTCGCGGTGAGTGGGGCCGCGTCGTCGTCTTGCCATTGCAGTGAACGGCCCGAGTCGAGGCAGCCGGTTGCGGCGAGGAGGACGATGAGCGGAGCCAGGCGCCCGGAAGCGCGAGAGATTCGAGTGTGCACGCGTGTAATCTGACGGGTGCACAGGGCAGCGGCACCCGTAAATACAAGTATTGCGCGGGTGGCTCCCCGCTGGTGAAGCTTCGTGATGAACGTTGGCATCGTGGGATTGGGCGCTGTGGGACAGGCACTGGCGCGTGCGTTGGCCGGCGTGAGCGATCGTTCGCGTGCGGACACGCATGGTCACGCGCATGCTCATGCCCATGGTCATATGCACGGTCACACGCACGGCCGTTCCGCTGAACGAGTGCGCCTGGTGGCGGTGAGCAGTCGGCGCGAACACGAGGGACGCGCGCTGGCCGCCGAGCTGTCCGGTGTGACGCATGTCCCGGTCAGCGCACTCGCCGCGCACGTTGATCTTGCCATTCTGGCCGTGGCCGATCGGGATGTGGCCACATTTGCTGGTCACAACGCGTGGAGCGCGGGCATTACCGTGGTGCACACGAGCGGGTCGCTCGATCTCGCACCGTTGCACGCGGCAACGGCCCGAGGCGCGGCGACCGGAAGTTTTCATCCGCTCGTTTCGTTTCCCTCGGCCCTCGCGGCGCAGGCGGCCCAGGCAGAGCGATTCGCCGATTGTGTGGCCGCGATTGACGGGGACGAACGGGTACTCGCGCAGCTGCGCTCACTCGCCGCCGCGTTGGACATGCGCGCTGTACACGTTGGTGCCGAGTGGCGCGTGCGGTGGCACGCGGCCGCGGCGTTCATGGCCAATGCATCGGCGTCGCTCGCGTCGCTCGGTGACGAGATGCTTTCGTCACTGCCGCTGGACGCACACGAACGACGCTTGGCGATTGCCGGACTGCTCGGCAGCGTGGCGCAGAATGTGGCGGCGCTGCCCGTGGATTCGCCGCTGCGCGCGGTGATTTCGGGCCCGATCGCGCGTGGTGATACGGACACGGTCGCTCGTCACCTGGCCGAGTTGGCGCGGGTGCGGATTATGGAACACGATATGGAACGCGATATGGAAAATGTCGCGCCGGACTCCACGCCAGACGCGCTCGTGGCCTATCGTTATGCGTCGCAGTTGGTAACCCTTGCCTTGCACCTCCCTGAGAGCCGCTCCTGATGCCCCGCCCTACCATTCCCGAGTTGCAGGCCCGCGCATCGCGCCATGAACCGCTGGTCATGCTGACGGCGTACGATTCGACGTTTGCGCGATTGGCCGAAGCCGCGGGCATTGATTTTCTGCTTGTGGGTGACAGCGTGGGCATGACACAGCTTGGCCATGCGTCCACCGTACCGGTGACCATGGAGCAGATGCTGCACCATACCAGTGCCGTCGTGCGCGCCACGCAATCGGCGCACGTGGTGTGCGACATGCCGTTCATGTCGTACCACTGTGGAGAAGACGACGCGCTGCGCAACGCCGGTCGCGCCATGCAGGAAGCGGGCGCGCAGTCCATCAAGTTTGAAGGTGGCGCGCGCTGGGCGTCGTTTGTGACGCGCTGCACCGACGCGGGCATTCCAGTCATGGGACACATTGGCTTGCGTCCGCAGCAAAGTTCCCTGCTCGGCGGGTATCCCGCGCAGGGACGCACCGCCGAAGCGGCGCAGCGCATTCTTGATGACGCGTTGGCACTGGAAGCGGCCGGCGCTTGGGCGTTGTTGCTGGAGAAAATGCCCTCCGAAGTGGCGGCCGCGATCACGGAGCAGGTGAACATTCCCACGATTGGTATTGGCTCAGGTCCGCACTGCAGCGGCCAGGTGCAGGTGATGCATGATGTGCTCGGACTTGATGCAAACTTTCGTCCGCGGCACGCGCATCAGTACGCCGATCTCGCGGAGCCCATTCGGCAGGCGTTTGCGCAGTACGCGAGTGAAGTGAAGGCGAAGAGTTTTCCCACCGACAAACAGTCAGTGCGCGGTGGTGAAGGTCTGGCGGGCTTTCCGAAACCGCGCGGAGACACGACGTGATCGTTCGCGATGTGCCGGCATTGCGCTCGGCGATTGCGAGTGCGTTGGATCAGGCGCGTGCAAAATCAGCGGCGCTGCACGCTTCGAATTCTCCAACCACTGCGACAGCACAACCGCGGTCATTGAGTGTTGGTTTTGTCCCAACCATGGGGGCATTGCACGATGGGCACCGCACATTGGTGCAACGCTCGTGCGCCGAGAATGCCGTTACAGTCGTGAGCATTTTCGTAAACCCCACGCAGTTCAACAATCCGGATGATCTGGCCAAGTACCCGCGCGACGAAGCGCGTGATGTGGCCATGCTCAACGAAGAGGGCGTGCAGATTGTGTTCGCGCCCACGCCCGACGTGATGTACCCGCCGGGCTTCAACACGTGGGTCACCGTAGACGGTGTAACCGATGTGCTCGAAGGCGAGTTTCGCCCCGGTCATTTCCGCGGTGTGGCTACGGTTGTGGCGCGACTGCTGCGCGCGGTCCGATGCGATCGTGCGTACTTCGGCGAGAAAGATTGGCAGCAGTTGCTGGTGGTGCGTCAACTCACGCGCGATTTGTTGCTCGACGTGGACATTATTGGAGTGCCCACGGTGCGCGAGGCGGACGGTCTGGCAATGTCGAGCCGCAACGCGCGTCTCGACCCCGCCGCGCGTGCGGGCGCGCTGGCCATCTCCGCCGCGATCAAGCATGTGCAGGAGTCGTTCGCCGGCGGCTTTACGCAGACCGACGATCTCGAGGGCCGCTTGCACGCCTCGCTGCGCCGTGAGCCGGCGCTTGCGGTTGAGTACGCCGTGATTGTGGACGCGGAAACGCTGCGTCCCGTGAAACGCATCACGAGCCCCGCGCGCGTGCTCGTCGCGGCGACGGTTGGCGGGGTGCGGCTGATCGACAACGGTCCCGTTGGTAGTTTTCAGTAGCAATCGTGCTCCTAATGCCGGGGGAACTGCGGCGGGAAGGACACGAAAGCACGAAGGACACGAAAACAGCAAAAAAACTTTGAGGGATTTCAACCGCACCGCTTTTGCTGTTCCTCCAAAATCTGTTGCCGTTGCTCTTCTTCGTGTCCTTCGTGCTTTCGTGTCCTTCCCGCCGCAGTTCCCCCAGCATTAGGAGCAACTCTGCCTCGAACACCACTTCACTCCTGACTCCCCGGAGCATCTGATGTCTTTCGCTGCTTTCGACGGTACGCGCCGCATACCGCCTGCGATCAATGAGCCGATTCGCGCCTACGCACCCGGTTCGCCCGAGAAGAAGTCCCTCAAGGCGCGCCTGGCGAGCATGGCTTCGGAGCAGCCGGAAATTCCGGTCGTCGTAGGTGGCAAACACATTCACACCGGCGACATGGGTGAAGCCACCATGCCGTGTGTGCATTCACACGTGCTGGCCAGGTACCACAAGGCGCGCGTTGAAGATGTGAGCGCCGCGATTGCCGCCGCAGAAAAGGCGCAGCGTGATTGGGCCAATACCCGCTGGGAAGATCGCGCGGCCGTGTTCCTGCGCGCCGCCGAGTTGCTCGCCACCACGCATCGCGACACGCTCAACGCGGCTACCATGCTCGGCCAGTCCAAGACCGTGTTTCAGAGCGAGATCGACGCGGCGTGTGAGATGATCGACTTCTGGCGCTTCAATGTGCAGTTCGCGCAGGATCTGTACGCCGAGCAGCCGATTTCGAACAACACGATGTGGAATCAGCTCGACTATCGTCCGCTCGAAGGATTTGTGTACGCCGTCACGCCGTTCAACTTCACGGCCATTGGTGGCAACCTGCCCACGGCGCCGGCGCTGATGGGCAATACGGTGCTGTGGAAACCCGCTGCCTCGGCGATGTTGTCGGCGTGGTACACCATGCAGCTGCTGGAAGCCGCCGGGTTGCCGCCGGGTGTGATCAACTTTTTGCCGGGCGATCCGGTCATGATCTCCGAGCGTGCGCTCACCGATCCAGCGCTTGCAGGCGTGCACTTTACGGGATCCACCGGTGTGTTCAACGGCATGTGGGATACGATCGGCCGCAACATGGGTCGCTATCGTGGATATCCGCGCATTGTTGGTGAAACCGGTGGCAAGGACTTCATTCTTGCGCACGCGTCTGCCGATCCGCAGGTGCTCGCCGTGGCCATGGTGCGCGGTGCATTCGAGTACCAGGGACAGAAGTGTTCAGCCGCGAGCCGCGCGTACATTCCGCGTTCCCTCTGGCCCGAAGTGCGCGACCGTTGTGTAGCCATGATGGCCGACATGCGCATGGGTGACGTGCGTGATTTCCGGAACTTCACCGGCGCCGTGATCGACGAAAAAGCGTTCAATCGTAATGCGAAATATCTGGCCATGGCGAAAGACTCCGCCACGGTGATCGCCGGCGGCGGCACGGATCGCAGCACGGGATGGTTTGTCGAAAACACGTTGGTCGAAGCCACTGATCCGTCGCACACACTCATGTGCGAAGAGATTTTTGGCCCGATTCTCACCTGCCATGTGTACGACGACGCCAAGTGGGAAGAAACACTCACGCTCGTGGATACCACGTCACCGTACGCGCTCACCGGTGCGATTCTCGCACAGGATCGTTCGGCGCTGCATCACGCGTCCACCGTGTTGCGTCAGGCCGCTGGCAACCTGTATCTGAACGATAAGTGCACGGGCGCCGTGGTTGGTCAGCAGCCATTTGGTGGTGCGCGCGCGTCTGGCACGAACGACAAGGCCGGCTCCAAGCTCAACCTGGTGCGCTGGGTAAGCGCACGAAACATCAAGGAAACGTTCAGCCCGCCAACGGATTGGCGTTACCCGTTCCTCGGCGAGGAGTAACACACGTTTATGCGCACATTGCGCTTTTACACTTGCGATGTGTTCACCGACACGCCACTGGCGGGCAATCAGCTCGCCGTGGTGTTCGGTGCCGAAGGTCTGCCAACGGAAACGCTGCTCGCGATTACGCGTGAGTTCAACTATTCCGAAACCACCTTTGTCTTTGCCGCAGAACGCGAAGACACCACGCGTCGCGTGCGCATTTTCACGCCGGGTGGTGAAGTGCCGTTCGCGGGACATCCCACACTCGGAACCGCGCACGTGTTGGTTGCCAGCGGTGAGGTGCCGATTACTGGAGACGTGGTGCAGGTTGTGCTCGGGGAGAATGTTGGGCTGGTACCGGTTACGGTGCGCTGTGAAAACGGCGCACCGGTGTGGGCACAGCTCACCACCGCGCAGCTCCCGGAAGAACGCACCGAAGGCGTGCCAACAATTCCGCAGCTGGCGCAGGTGCTTGGGATCGCGGAAGCAGATTTTGTTGGCGGCACGCACATGCCGGCCGGTGTGTCGTGTGGTTTGCCGTTCCTGATCGTCCCGCTCGCATCTGTGGATGCGGTGCGTCGTGCGCGCGTGCACACGCAGCAGTGGGAGAAGCACGTGGAAGGCAGTTGGGCGAGTGAGCCGATGGTGTTCGCCGTAGTGCGTGATGACGCCGATCGTGCAGACGCACCCGCGGCACTGCACGATGCCGACATTCGCGCGCGTGTGTTTGTGCCGGGACTCTCCGTGCCAGAAGATCCGGCGACCGGTTCAGCAAACGCGTGCCTGGCCGGTTATCTCGCAGCCCGCACCCCGCGGGATGGCACACTTGGCTGGCGCGTCGCGCAGGGTGTGGAAATGCAGCGTCCTTCGCGCCTGGATATTGAAGCGGACAAAACCAACGGCTCGATCACGGCGGTGCGTGTTGCAGGACGCAGCGTGATCGTTACCGACGGAACGTTCCGCCTCCCATAACGCGACGCGGCGGCTCAAGCTCCTGCATGGAGTTTGAGCCGAGCGTGTCGTCGGGCGGAAAGGTTAATCGCGCATCACGCTCCGGGGGCTGGCCCGCACGCAGTGCCGCCAGCCCCTGCGACCACACGACCACGCGATTGCGACCACTGCGCTTGGCCGCGTAGAGCGCTTCGTCAGCGCGCGCGAGCAGATCTTCGGCAATCGCTTCGTCGGTGACGGTATCGGCAACCACACCAACCGACGCCGTGACAGGAATGCGCAGCGCGTCGCCAAACTCACGGCGACGGAACGCCTCCACAATGCGCAGCGCAAGATGCTGCGCGCCGGCTACGCCACTACCCGGCGCCAGAATGGAGAACTCTTCACCACCTGTACGCGCGACGATGTCCCCCACACGCGCGTTGGCGCGCAGCAGCTCGCCGGCCTCGGTAATCACCCGATCGCCGGCAAGGTGACCGAATGTGTCGTTGATCTGCTTGAAGTGATCGAGATCAATATCAATGATCGCGAGCTCCGTTTGCGCACGCGCCGCGCGCGCAAGCTCCCGACGCAGCTGCTGCTCAAAGCCGCGACGATTGAGACAGCCGCTGAGCGGATCGGTCTCCACGATATCGGCGAGGTGCGCACGCATGCGATTGTACGCGCGTCCCACGTGGGTGATAGCATCGGGGCGCACGTCTGATTGCACATCGTACGACGCCGAAAAGTCGCCGTCTTCCGCGCGCGCGAACATGTCGAGCAGGCGTGACAAGCGCTCGTGCATATGGCTTTGCACCAACGTCACCAATCCCGCACCCACGGCAAAAATTGTCAGCGTAATAAACGACTCGGGCCACGCCAGCTCGGCACCACTGCGAATGGCCACATCGACAATGAACAGATAGCCGGTGGCGGTCGCGCCGAGCATGAGCAGCGCCGGTCCGCGTCCGAAATACACGTGTGTGAGTTGCAGTGCGAAGAGTGCGACCAGCAGTGCACGGTCGTAGTCGCGCGCGGGCGCCAGCACGAAGACCAGCACAAAGACCAGCAGCAGATCGCACACCATCATGAACGTGGCCAATGCCCGGCTCGCGCGACGCATGCTCTGCACACGTCGATGCAGCAACAGCACCACACACACGTACGCCAGCGCCGAGAGGCTGATCAGCCAATCGGCGGCCGACGCGCCAAGCTGTTGTTCGGCCACGGGCGAGACCGTGAGCCATCCCACGGTGCGCAACAACACGGCGCTTCCGGCCGCGAGGAACGCCAGCAACACACGGTACCGTGTCTGCCACAGCAGCACGTCCGCGTTGCTTTGTTCGTAGCGCGAGAGATCAGGGATGGCGGGATCCAACGCCATAACAACACGCGATGGGAATGGGACGGAAGCACCGGCGAGCCGGCTGGGAGTGCGCCGTAGCGCCAAGTATACACCAGACGACTCACCCCTGTCGAACGAAATGTTCGGGGGAAATCAGGGGATGGCGGGGGTCGGCAGCGTGTCGAGCGGCTTCTCGCGCATGGTGCGCAGCAGGTCGATGAAATCGTCGGACCAGGCGCGACCTTCGAGCACGGGTGCCGGTTTCCAGTGCGCGCCAAGCTGCAGCGCCTCCATGGCACGCTCGGTGTGCGTGATCAGCACCGCCGATGCCGAAGCGGCCACCCGCGACCGTGTACCTGTGCTGCGTGCTCCCGACCGCCAGAGGCGCGCACTCAGCCCCTCCTCACGCGCCACGCGCACCGCCTCGTTCACCACGGCCAGGTGTCGATTGGAGACGTGCAGCACCAACACCCCGCCCGGCCTGAGGGCTCGCATGTAAATGCGCACCGCCTCGCGTGTGAGCAGATGGGTGGGAATCGCGTCAGACGAAAACGCGTCGGCCAGCACCACATCGAGCGACGCCGGCGCCATGCGTTCCATCTCCAGACGACCGTCGCCCAGTACCACGCGCGACGTACTCGGACACTTGGCCAGATATGAGAAGTAGCGCGGATCCTGCGCCAGGCGTGCAACCGCAGGATCAATCTCTATGAACGTGGTGCTGTCACCCTCGCGCATCACGCACGCCATGGCGCCGGAGCCGAGCCCGATGAACGCACCCTGCGCTTCGCGGTCAACCGGTAATGCCTCACGCACTGCTTCGTAGAGCGCGCCGCCTTCGGCGTAATAGCTGAGTGGGATGCGCGCCTTGGCCGTATCGCTGAACTGCAACCCGTGCTGCGTGCTGCCGTGCATGAGCATGCGAACCCGCTCGTCGTTCTGGTCAATCTCCACCACGCGATACGCGCCAAAGAAGGTACGCGTGCGCAGCAATTGCGTGCCGCCAACCAGCCGTGCGTCAACCAGCACCATGGTGGCCACAATCACCGGAATCGTGATGATCGGGCGACCGCGGTTGAGGTACACCGCAAAGCCAGCCACTGCGAGGAACTGCGGCGAGATGTCCAGCCAACCGAACGTGACCGAGATGATTCCCGCGGCCGCAAATACGAGAATCGTGTTGGCCAGCCACTCCCATTCCACACTGTGTCGTGTGCGAAACAGCATGGTGGCAGCAAGCGCGAGCGGAAACTCCACGATGCCGTTGAACAACATAGGAGCAAGCAGCGCAGTGGCCGCACCGCCAATCACCCCACCAAGCGACATGAAGTTGTAGTACTCGGTGAGGCGCGCCGTGGGAGGGCGTGACGCAGCGAGCGCGGCGTGACACACGAGTGCGGCTACAAACAGCGTGACCAAACGCAGCGCGACATCGAGCCAGATAGACGGGGATTTTGGCAGCACGACAACGAGTGTGACAAAACCCGCGTGCAGGCTGAGCAGCGCACCACTCACCGGTTGCGAACCTTTCCGAAACGCCACCACAAACGTGAGCAGATACAACACCAGCGGCGGCACCCACAGAAACGGCGCCGATGCAATGTCGGTGAGAATGTGTTGTGTCACACCGATCAACAAACTTGACGGCACGGCAGCCGCCGCCAGCCAGAACAGGCGTTGCCGCCACACCGTGGTTGGTGCCGTGGCCAGCGCATGATCGTGCGCGTTCGTGAGCGTGTTGCCCTGAACGCCGTTCGGCATGTCCGCGGTGCCGGCATTGGAATCGCGTCGCGCTCGTTTGTTGGCCACCACGGCCGTGAGTCCACTCGCGAGCACCAGTGCAATTACGGCCACGTACGCCCACGACCAGCCCACACTCTGGCCGCGCACGCCGATATTCGGTTCGACCAGCAGCGGGTACGCGAGCAACCCGAGCAGTGAACCCAGATTACTGGCGCCGTACAGGTAGTACGGATCAGCTGCGTCGTAGCGCCCGGTGCGTGCGTACCACGCCTGCAACAGCGGTGCGGTGGCCGACGCCACCATGTACGGCGCACCAACACTGAGCAGCAGCACGCCAAGCAACCACAGCGTGGGCTGCTGCACATTTGGCGTGCCGAGCAGCGTACTGGGTGCCAGTGGCAGCACCACACACGCCAGCAGCAGTGCGCAGGCATGCACAATGACCTGCGCCGATAGCGACTTCAATTTCTGCAGCGTGTGCGCGTAGAAATACCCGATCAGCAACGCGCCCTGAAAAAACACCATGGAGGTGTTCCACACGGCCGGCGATCCGCCAAGCAATGGCGTGACCATGCGCGCGAACAACGGCTGCAGCGCGAAGATCAGGGAGGCACTTGCAAACAGCGCCGCTACGAATAGCGGCGCTGTGATACGTGGCGCAGAATCGCCCGTGAGTGCGCGAGTGCTCAAATAGAGTCCTGCTAAATCGGGGCCTCAAAGTACAGATCGGTGCGCCAGCCACCTCTCCGCGCGAGATTTCGCGCTACATCAAGGCGGAATATGCCGTCGAGGAACGAAAGTCCGCCACCAGCGCCGCGCAGCATGGTGCCTTTGCCGAACGCGTCGCGTGAACCCGCCCAGCCGCCGTCATAGAACAACACGGGCCGTACGGCGCCAAACTTTGTGCCGACTTCACCACGCGCGAACCAGTACGAGTTGCCAAATAATGAGCCCGGTGCACTGCCGCGCACCGTGCGAAGCCCGCCAAGGAACCAGCCACGTTGCGGCGGCAAATCACCAACACTGGTGCCGGCGCTGGTGGTCAGAGCCACGGCCACGTTGCGCACCGGACGCGAGGCAACCAGTTCGAACGACGAGCGGCCGTACGTGACCGTACCAGTGCCGCCCTCGGCACGCAGCGAGGACACCACACGTAAACCGAGCGGATCGTTGCCAAACACCCGACCCCACGACGCCTCAAGACCGGTGACCGAGAGTTTGGACGCGTCAAAGTTGGTACGGAACTGACCAATCCCGAGCTGTCGTCCGATCGACCAGGTGTCGACCACGGAACTGTCGCCCGCAGTTCGCTGCTGTTCGGTAAACAAGCGCCATTCGAACGCGCCTTTCTTCACCGTGCGACGATCGCCCACTTCTGCGCCAACGGTGCGGAAGTAAAAACCTTCGTCGCGCGCAAAGAGAATCGCTGGCAGTGATGGACCAAACGAGAGTGGATTGCCCCACTCGGGCGCCGTGGCGCGCAGGCGTCGATACACATTGGCAAACGCCGTGCGGCGTCCGTTGCTGCGCTCAATGCCGAGTTCACCGTTGACTTCGAGATCGGCGTGCCCGAGTCGTGCGGTGGCGCGCGCGGTGTATCCGGCACCGAGCACTTGCTCACCAATCACACCAACACTGAGTCCCTCCACACGATTGTAGCGCAGCTGATCAAGTCCGCTGCGCAACGTGGGGCGCATCGGTCCCCACGCCGGTTGCAGACCCAGACCGAGGGCGTCGAGCAACTGATCGCGCGTGGTGAGATCAAACAGATCGTCGTCGGAGATATTGGCTGGTGGCAACAACGCGCTGTTACGCAGCTTCTGCCGATCGCACGGCATGTTGTAGGCAATGCGCAGCGCGTTGTTGTAACGCGACTCGGTGCGGACGTAGGTGCTATCGCCCTCTTTGCAGTTCCTGGCGCGATATGCTGAGTCTCGGCGCGCCTGGCGCACACTATCGCTGCCACTTCCTACACTAACTGTAACGGAGATATCGCCGTCACGTTCGGTGACGATACCCGACGTGTCCCCGCCCGCTTCGCGAATGCTGTCGTTCATTGCAAGACGTTCAACCGACGTGAGCGCTTTCGGAATCGGCGGCGTTTTGAAATCACCGTTCACTTCGTCGTACGTAAACTTTTCGTCAAGCTTGAACGGCGTACGCATTGGTCCGATCTGCGCGTGAAACTCCGCACTATTCGCGCGTGGCATCCAGAAGCGTCCACCGTACAATCCGTATTCAATCGTGATGTAATCGAGCGTTCCGCGCGCCGGACGAAATGCGGCCTTCACCCAACCGGGCGGCTCATCGTCGTTATTGTTCGATCGCGTGGCCCGACGCGTGGAGTCAATCACATATTCGGCCCGTGACAACCGTTCGCGCGCCATGGAGTCTCGCGTGCGCGCCACCACCGCGTTGCGCTCTTCTTCATAGCCAACTTCTTCGGTGGCGAGATCCCAGAACTCAATCGGCACAGCCAATCGATACGCCGCGCGGACAAGCTGCCCGCTTTCCTGATCGAACCAGAACGTGCCCACAAACACACGCCACTCGGGCCGCCTGGCCGTAATGCGCAACTCGCGCAACCGAATACTGCGATCGCGGTCGAGCGTGATCGTAATCGAATCACCGGTTTCGTAGCGGTAGTACGCCTCGGCGCCATTCGCGATCGGATGAATGATCTCGCGATCATCAACGTCCGCGCGCACGACACCAAAGTTGCTGCTCGGCATCCACAGCGATTCACGTCCCGGGAAATACGGAATCGACACCGCGTCAACCATTTCACCGGTCCCGTTCGCGCCCGCCATGGGTACCGTGGCGCGCGAGCCGAGCGGCGTGACCCACACACCACCGTCTCTGGACCAGTCAACGCGCGCTACGTTGTCCCCGCGAAAGAGCGTCTTCTCAAGCCCGACGCGTCGCACGCCAAGACCGAGCGACATGCGCTGCGTAGTCACGGCGCGGTACGAGCGCAGCGCCGAGTCCTGGCTCAGACGGGCGACACGCGCACGCTCGAGAATGACCTTGGCCTCCGGGTCGGCGAAGGCGCTGGCGCGCACCTCGTCGGACATGTTCACTGGCTTCCGTGCGCTATCGTACGCCGCGCGACCCAGACGGCCCGCCTCGCGGTTGATATCGCGCAGCACGGCGCGCGCGCTGTCTGACAACGTGTCGCGGGGAGGACGGGGACGCGTCTGCGCGCTCAGTGGAGCGGCGATCACACAGAGGCTCAAGCAGAGGCCAAACGGAGCAGCGAGCTGTCGCATCGAACGGCGGGTGCGTCGGGGAAAGAACGGTGATCAAAACCACATACCCAGCCGTACGCATGGTGATCCGGAGGGTTTCTTGACTCCGGAACGTAGTCTTGCCGGCAATCCGCCAGCATTGTCGCGGTGCATTTCGTAGCTTCGGGAGTGGCTCCTGGCTTCGCGACGCCGCGCCTTGGCTCCCCCTCCACGCCCGCCTTTCTGACCATGACTGCATCTCCCGCGTTCATTCGCACACCCCGCTGGCTGCTGGCCGGCGCGCTGTGCGCCTCGCTGTCTCCTGCGGTAACCATCGCCCAGCGCGGTGCCCCCGCACAGGCTGCACCGGCGGTGAATGTTCCGCCCCGCCCCGCCGATCCCCGTCTGGAGAAGCTCAAGGCCGAGGCGGTCACCATGGTCGACAAAGACGCCAAGCGCGTGCAGGAAATCGTCGACATGCTCTTCTCCTTTAGCGAACTCGGCTTCGAAGAAGTCGAAACGGCGCGTTACCTCACGGGCATGCTCGAAAAGGAAGGCTTCAAGATCGAGCGCGGTGTGGCCGGCATGCCGACCGCGTGGGTGGCACGATGGGGCAGCGGCAAACCCGTCATCACACTCGGATCGGACGTTGACGGAATTCCGCAGGCATCGCAGAAACCCGGCGTGGCCTATCGTGATCCGCTCATTGAAGGCGGACCGGGGCACGGCGAAGGCCACAACTCCGGTCAAGCTGTGAATGTGGCCGCAGCGATTGCGGTGAAGAAACTGATGGAGCGCGAGAAGCTGCAGGGCACGTTGGTGCTGTGGCCTGGTGTGGCCGAAGAACTGATGGCCGGCAAGGCGTTCCTTGTGCGTGAAGGGGTGTTCAAAGACGCCGACGTCGCACTCTTCACACACGTTTCGAATGATCTCGGCGTAGCGTGGGGCGCGAGTGGACAGGCGGCGCTGATTTCGGCGGAGTTCAAGTTTCGTGGCACCAGCGCGCACGCCGCGGGCGCCCCGTGGCGCGGCAAGAGTGCGCTTGACGCGGTGATGTTGATGGCGAGCGGCTGGGAATATCGTCGTGAACATCTGCGACTGGCCACGCGCTCGCATTACGTGGTGCGTGACGGTGGCGATCAGCCGAATGTGGTGCCAAGCACAGCCAGCATCTGGTTCTACTTCCGCGAGCAGGATTATCCGCGCACCATGGAGCTGTTTGAGATCGGACAGCGCATTGCCAAGGGCGCAGCGATGATGACGGACACCGAACTGGATACGGTGCGCGTGCTCGGGTCGGGCTGGTCGGCGCACTTCAGCAAGCCAATTGCGGAAGCCACGTTTGAGAACATCAAGCGCGTTGGCATGCCCACGTGGGATGACAAAGATCAGGCGCTCGCGAAAGGAATTCAGAAGGAGCTGGGTCAGCCGGAGTTTGGCCTTTCGTCGCAGGCGGGTACGCTGCGCGGGTCGGAAACGGTGCAGAACTTTACCGGTGGTGGCAGCGACGATATCGGTGACGTGTCGTGGAATATCCCCACGATCACACTGCGGTATCCGTCGAACATTCCGGGCCTGCCGGGACACAACTGGGCCAACTCGATTGCCATGGCCACACCGATTGCACACAAGGGCGCCGTTGCCGGTGCGAAGGTGCAGGCGCTGACCATGCTCGATCTGTTGCTCGCGCCATCACTGGTCGCCGATGCGTGGACGTACTTCAAAGACGTGCAGACGAAAGACGTGAAGTATCAGCCGTTCATTCGCGCTGGTGACATGCCGGCGAACACGCTGAACGCCGAAGTGATGAACCGTTTCCGTCCGGAGCTGCGCAAGTTGTACTACGACCCCACGCGCTTTGGCACGTATCTCGAACAGCTCGGCATTACGTATCCCACTGTGCGTGCCACCACGGGCAGCGGAAACAATGAAAGCGGCGGCACCGGTTCGCGATGACCACTGCAGCACGACTGGGTGATCTGTCGCCCGAAGAGTTCCGAAAGGCCGCGCACGAAGCCGTAGACTGGATCGCTGATTATCTCGAACATCCCGAACGTCATCCGGTGCGCGCGCAAGTCGCACCGGGCGACGTCGCTGCGCAGTTGCCCGAGTCAGCACCGGCGCACGCGGAATCGCTCGATGCGATTGTTCGTGATTTTCACAACGTGATCATGCCGGGCATCACGCACTGGAACTCGCCAACATTCTTTGGCTACTTCTCGATTTCTGGATCGTATCCGGGAATTCTTGGCGAGTTGTTCGCGGCAGGGCTCAACGTGAACAACATGTTGTGGCTCACGAGTCCCGCGGCCACCGAACTTGAGCTGCGCACGGTGGACTGGTTGCGCCAGCTCATGGGACTCGGAGACGGCTGGTTTGGACAGATCACCGACACGGCGTCGATCTCAACACTCTATGCGCTGGCTGCGGCACGTGAAGCGCTGGGGCTTGATATTCGCACGCTCGGCCTGGCCGGACGACGCGATCTCCGCGCGCTGCGTGTGTACACATCAGAACATGCGCACTCGAGTGTTGAAAAGGCCGTCATCACACTGGGCCTTGGTCACGAGAACGTGATCAAGATTCCGGTGGACAGCGCGTACCGTATGCGCACTGACGCACTGCGTGATGCACTCGAAGCCGACGCGACCGCCGGATTTACTCCGATGGCCGTGGTGGCAACCGTTGGCACCACGAGCACATCAAGCATTGACAGTGTGCGCGAAATCGTGCCGATCGCGCGCGAGTTCAACTGCTGGGTACACGTAGACGGCGCGTACGGTGGCCCGGCGGCAATCGTTCCCGAAATGCGTTGGTTGCTCGAAGGCGTCGACGCGGCCGACTCACTGGTGGTGAACCCTCACAAATGGTTGTTCACACCAGTGGACTGCTCGGTAATGTACACACGCCGCCCGGATGCGCTGCGCAGTGCGTTCTCGCTCGTTGCCGAATACCTGCGGTCACCGGGTGACGGCGCTGTTGTGAACCTGATGGACTACGGCGTGCAACTGGGCCGGCGCTTTCGCTCGCTCAAACTCTGGATGGTGATGCGTGCCTTTGGTGCGG
Organism: Gemmatimonadaceae bacterium; assembly: GCA_051859245.1. GTDB lineage: Bacteria > Gemmatimonadota > Gemmatimonadetes > Gemmatimonadales > Gemmatimonadaceae > JAABRT01. Next base: position 1,004,157 of record JBHYGA010000004.1, on the reverse strand, counting down.
ACGGCATTGAAGAACGCTTGCGTCATCACTGCGAACTGGCTCGAGAGTTTGCGGGCATGGTGCACTACGAAGGCAACTGGGAATTGTGCGCACCCGTGCCACTCTCGCTCGTCTGCTTTCGCTACGTGCCGCCCAACACCACTGAGGTCGAGCGCAACACGATCAACGCGGCCATCCTCGAACATGTGAACGCGAGTGGCGTGGCGCTTCTCTCGCATACCAAACTCGAGGACCGCTATGTGATCCGTCTCGCGATCGGCAGCGTGCGTACGCAGCGGGAGCACATCGAGGCCACGTGGCTGGCGCTGCGTGAAGCGGCGCGGGTGGTGATGGCGGGGTAAGGAGCGTGTCGCGCAGGTGCTCCTAATGCTGGGGGAACTGCGGCGGGAAGGACACGAAAGCACGAAGGACACGAAGAAGAGCAACTGCAATGGATTTTGGGGAAACAGCAAAATCGCTGCGGCTGAATCTCCTCAAACTTTTGCTGTTTTCGTGTCTTTCGTGCTTTCGTGTCCTTCCCGCCGCAGTTCCCCCAGCATTAGGAGCACGTACGCACAGAGCCCCTACGGCTGCGCGCGCTTTGCGAGCGACGCTGCGGCGCGTCGCGCGATCCGCCGCTCACGTCGACGCCACCACCAGACGCCGGCGAAGACAATGAGTGATGCGCCGACGGCCATTACGACGGTCTCGGCGTTCTTGAGCCGACCGAGCACCTGTTCAGCGGCTTCGCCCGCAGCGATGCCCACGAGCACAAACACCAGCGTCCACGCGAGTGACCCGAGCAACGACATCGGCAGATAGACAGGCAGCGGCACACGCGCCGCGCCGCACGCGATGGGGAGCAGAATGCGGCCACCGAAGAGGAAGCGCACAATGAATGACGCGCGCGCCGGGTTGCGGCGCACAACGCGTAGCGCAACGGTGCCGGCGCTGCGCGCTGTGGGCCACTTGCGTCGGAGCCACTCCCACTTGAGCCGGCCGAGCAGATAGAGCAGCGTAGTGGCAATCCAGCCACCAAGCGTGATCGCGACGATCACGTTGCTCACGCGCAGCTGTCCTTCCTGCGCCGCGATGCCGCCAAAAATCGGGGCGAGCTCGGAGACCGCGATCGCCGATGCGCCGAGTGCGGCGTACGTGCTGAAACGGTCTTCCACAGCGGCGATCGCCTCGAGCATGCCATCGGCAGTCGGGACAATCGTTGCCATGGCAACACTCGCAGCAGACACCAGCAACAGGCGCGAAAACATCAAAACCAGCGAATTGTCAGTGACATGTGAGATACGATCGGGGGCGTGACACCGAGTCCGGATACACGCCCCCGAATGCTAACCTGTTGGTCCAGACCGCGACTGCATGCCTCGCGGTCAGTCACCAATGCTCGGCAACGGTGCACCACCGCTACCATACGTGCGGAACTGCCCGGTTTGCGGTGGCTTGAGCCCCACCGTGCGCAGCACACGCGAACGCATGCTGTCGAGCAACTCGTACACCGTAGGCACCACAACGAGCGTCAACACGGTCGACGTGATGACACCACCGATGACCGCGATACCAAGCGGCGACCGGAACTGCGCACCTTCGCCCGTTCCCAGCGCGATCGGCACCATGCCGGCCACGAGTGCAAAGGTGGTCATGAGAATGGGGCGCAACCGAATCGCGCCCGCTTCAATAAGCGCCTCGCGCAACGGCATGCCCTGCTGCTCACGCGCCGTTTTCGCAAAGTCGATCAGCAGAATGGCGTTTTTGGCCACAATGCCAGCCAGCAAGATCACACCGATCATGCTCATGATGTTGATCGTGGCACCCGTGATCGCGAGTGCTCCCATCACACCAATGAGCGACAGCGGCAACGACACCAGAATCGCCAACGGATCCAGGAACGATCCGAACTGCACCACGAGAATCAGATACATCAGACCAACGGCCACGCCGAGCGCAACAAAGATCTTGGTAAACACTTCCGTTTGCTGCTCGACCTGACCGCCTTCGCTGTACCGCACACCGGGCGGTAACGGGATTCCGGCGGTTGCCTTATTGATATCGGCCAAAACTTCGGAAAGTGAACGACCAGCCGTGTTGGCCTGTACCGTGATGACCGCGTCGCGGTCCAGATGATTGATCACGGCCGGACCGAGCGCGGGCGAAATGCGTGCGACCTGGCCGAGCGGCACGATCTGCTGCGCCGCACCCGCGGCACCAACCGAGATCGGGATCTGCTCGAGGTCAGCCGCACGCGCACGCGCCGCTTCACTAAAGCGCACACGCACATCACGCGTTTCACCCGACGGGTCAACCCACGTTCCCACTTCGATGCCCGCGAATGCCGGGCGCAACGACTGCGCCACGGCACCAACCGTGAGCCCGAGTGATCCCGCGAGCCCGCGGTCCACGCTTACATCCAGCTCGGGCTTCTGTCCGCGTGTGGACAGGCCGATGTCTACTGCGCCCGGCACCGTGCGGATTGCCGCGAGGTACTGTTCGGCCACCGGCTGCAACTGCGCGATATCCTGTCCGCGCAACTGCAACTGGATCTGCTTTTCAGAACCCGCAAAATCGTTGGTGTACACCGACACATCGGCGCCGGCAATACGCTTCACTTCTTCACGCATCGCGGCGCCCACATCTTCGGCACTGCGATCACGGGTGTTCTTGGGCGTGAGTCGGAAGTACAGATTCGCCTTGTCTACCGAACCCGAACCACCGCCAACGGACGCGAATGTGTATTCCACTTCGGGCTGCGACTTCGCAATCGCCAGCGCTTCATTCACCTTGAGACGCATGTAATCAAGGTTCGCACCTGGCGGTGTTTCCACGGCCATGTTCAGCTCACTGCGATCATCGATTGGAAAGAAGCCGCCGCCTACCAAGCCCGTGGCCGGCATCGCAAGCGCTGCCACAAACGTCACCACGGCCAGACCAACCATTGATTTGGGATGATCAAGCGCCCACGCAATCACCCCGCGATAGCGCGTGGCCAGGCCGTTAAACCAGATGTTGAACTTGTCGAGCTTTTTCGTGATCCAGGCCTTCTTTTCTTCCGGCACATGCGGGTCGGGCCAGTAGGCCGACAACATGGGGTCAAGCGAGAACGACACGAACAACGACACGAGCACGGAGCACGCAATCGTAAGCGCCAGTGGTTTGAACCACTGTCCGGCCTCACCATAGAGGAACGCAATCGGAATGAACACCGCCACAATCGCGAATGTGGTCGCGGTCACCGCCAGTCCAATTTCCGCGGTACCTTCACGCGCGGCAGTGTAGTGGTCTTTACCCATCTCCACATGTCGCACAATGTTCTCTCGCACCACGATCGCGTCGTCAATCAGAATACCGATCGCCAGCGAGAGACCGAGCAACGACATGGTGTTGAGCGTAAAGCCAAACGCCCACACCGCCACAAAGCTAGCCAGTACAGATACCGGCAACGCCAGGCCGGTGATCACGGTGGAACGCCACGAGTTCAGGAACACGAAGACCACGAGGACGGTGAGAATCGCACCTTCCACCAACGTCTGCTGCACGTTGGTGACGGAATTCGTTACGCGTACACCGGAGTTCTTCACCACTTTGATCTCCACACCCTTGGGCAGCGTGGGAATCAGTTCGTCGACCTTGGCAATGAGCTGCTCGGAGACGGCCGTGGTGGAGTAGCCTTTGGTTTTGGTGATGTCGATACCGACAGCGTCACGGCCGTTGAAGAGCGCGAGTGTACGCGCTTCTTCCGTGCCATCTTTCACAATCGCTACATCAGCGAGTCGCACGAGCTGTCCACCGCGCTGACTCACCACCATTTGTGCAAAGTCTTCCGGACCATCAAGACGGCCCTTGAGACGAATCGTGCGTTCGTCGAGCGAGCCACCAATGCGTCCCACCGGTACGGCCAGATTCTGCGACTGCAGCGCCGCCACAACTTGCGGCACCGTCACACCGGCCGACTGCAGACGCATGGGATCCAGCTCCACCGTCATTTCGCGTTCCACGCCGCCCGACACTTCCACGTTAGCAACACCAGCCACCGCGCGTAGTTCACGCGTAATGCCAGGATCGGCCAGGAGCGTGAGCTGTGCTGGTGTAAGCACGTCGGAGGTCAGCGCCAGCGTAATGATGGGACGGTCGGCCGGATCGAAGCGCCGAAACAACGGCTCTTCCATTTCGGCCGGAAAGTCCTGACGTCGCGCGCTGATCGCGTCGCGAATGTCTTGCGTGGCAACCTGCAGGTCTTTCTCGAAGACAAACTTCGTGACAACCTGCGCAAATCCATCACGCGCTTCGCTGGTGATCTGGTCCACACCAGAGATGCCCTGAATGGCTTCTTCCATCGGCTCAAGAATTTCGCGCTCCACCTGATCCGGCGACGCGCCCGGATAGATGATGGTGGTGAGCACGACCGGCGGCTGCACATCGGGGAACTCGTCCGTTTGCAGCAACAGCAACGACACACCACCCGCCGCAACCAGCGCGAGCATGGCGACGACGGTGAGCAGTGGTCGCTTGATAGCGTAATCAGAAATAAACATCGATCCGGTGCCTCGAGGCGATTGTACGGTGCGGCGCGAAGCCGATAATCAACGAGTGGACGAGTCGGCTGGTGCCGGCGTCGTGGCCGTGGGTGCCGCTGGCGTTGCCGGCGCGCGCGTGGCATCGCTCGGCTCGCTCACTTTCACTGGCGTACCAACAGAAATCGCACGCGCAGCGCCAAGCAGGAGTGTGTCGCCAACGCTCACGCCGGTAAGAATCTCCAGACGCTCGTTGGCCGCATCGCGGACGCCGAGTGTGACGTCAACGCGCTCAACCTGACCGTTGCGAAGGCGTACCGCAAACGGATTCACACCGCGCTGGTCGATCGCGGATTCAGGAACCACGACGCCGTCGTGCGTTTCGGTGGCAACACGACCTTCGGCGAACAATCCGCCAACGAGTGTGCCAGTCAGATTCGGGAGCGTGGCGATAATGCGTACCTGACGCGTCACCGGATCGGCCACCGGATTCACCTGCGACACACGACCAGCAAACACACGATCAGGATAGCCATTCAGCGCAAAATCGACCTTCGCTCCAACGGCAACACGACCCGCTGCTTCGGCCGGCACCGAACCTTCAAGACGCAGACTCGACGGATCCACAATCGTGAACATCGCTGCACCAGGCGTGACAATATCACCCGCGTTTACCGACCGTTCGCTGACGACACCGGCGAACGGCGCGCGCAATACGGTGTTGCCGAGTGCTTTCGCACGAGCGGCAACACGCGCCTTGGCGTCATCGAGTCCCGCCTTGGCCTGCAGTGCTGCGCGCTCAGCGCTTTCGACATCGCGCACCGCAATCGCACCCGCTTTGGCAAGTGTGCGGGCGCGTTCCAGTTCACGTTCAGCCTGCGTGTACGTGAGTTCGGCTGTCGTGAGTCCTGAACGCGCCGACATGGCGTCGTCACTGAGTGACGCGTCGTCAATGCGCGCGAGTATGGTGCCGGCGGAAACGCGCTGGCCCGCTTCAACCGCGGTGCTCAACACACGACCAGCAAGTTCCGCACGAATGCGTGCTTCGCGCGACGGCACCAGCGCACCGGTGAGCAGCGGACCGCCCACGATATTGTCCGAGGCTGCGACAATCACGTTCTCGCTGCCGATCTGCTGCGTGATGGGCGCCGTATCAACCGGTGCCGCATCTGAACCGCCGCACGCAGCCAACGCACCCAACAACAACACACCCACTGCACTCTGAAGCGGCGCCACAACGCGCCGAGTACGCGTACTCATTGGAAAAAGCCTCCGCTCGGCGTGCCGGGCTGGGTGGAACCACCGGCGGCGCCGGCGGGCTGGGACTGACGTGATGGAGTAGTGGACTGCTGCGGCATGCTGGTGGCACCCGCTTGTGACAAGGGCAAATCGCGCAACAACGAGAGACGAACACGAGCTACTTGCAGATCGCGTGCGGCCTGCGCGCGATTCGCGAGTGCCTGCTGTAACTGCACGCGTGTTTCAGACAGTTCCACCTGCGTTGAGATGCCTTCGCGATAGCGCACCTCGGCAATGTCGTAACCGCGTTGTGCCTGGTCAGCAGTACCAACACTTGCCTGCCAGGCCGCCTGCGCCTGCTCCAACTGCATGACACTCTGCTGCGCATCGAAGAGCGCCGCTTCACGCGTTTGCTGCAAACGAATGCGGGCTTCTTCCACGCCAGCCTCCGCCGCCATGATCTCGCCCTTCACACGACCGCCCGTGAAGAGCGGAACAGAAGCACCAAGACTCACTGACCAGTTCGGAAAGAAGTCCGCGAGTGAACGCGGAACTCCGTCGTCCGGATACGCGAAGCGCTGGTAGTTCGTGCTCAGCGAAAGCTGCGGCCAGCGCTGCGCCTTTGTTGACTTGAGCTGTTGCTGCGCCACGTTCACACCGAGCTCGGCCTGTTTCACGGGCAGTCGCACACTGACGCTGGTGTCCACGCTCTGCAGCACCGTGTTCACCGCTTCGCGAATGCGCGGATCGGTACCGATCACGTCATCGCGCGACACATTGAGTGACGTGGGCTCCGCCGCTGCCGTAACGGCACGCTCTGGTGCTTCCTGAATGGGACTAGTGAGCGTGAGTGGCTGATCGAGCGGCAAGTCGAGCAACTGCTTGAGTCGCAGGTGTGCGAGATCACGCTGCGTACGCGTTTGCAGATACTGCGGCCGCTGATTGTCGCGTGTGACACGCGCGCGAATCAGTTCAAACTCAGAGGTGTTACCCACGTTGAACGTGAGTTGCACCTGTCGCAGTGTGCGCTCCGACTGCACGAGCGACGATTCCGCGATCGCCACGAGGCGTTCGGCGAGCACTGCGTCGTAATACGACTGCGTGATGTCGAGCTTCACTTGCGCTTCCGCGCTGGTGAGGCCGAGCTCCGAGGATGACCGTCCGAGCCGTGCCGCCTCGATATTCGCGCGCGCCCGTCCGCCTGTGAACAATGGCTGCGACGCCTGTAGCGTGAACGTCGTGGTGTATGGCGAGGCAAAAATTCTGGTGATCGGATTGTCGGCCAGGTCACCGCCGCCGCTTGAATCACTGCCGCCGCCATTGTCGCCGCTGGAGAAGCGTCGCGTGATGGCTTCGAACTGGTTCTGCAGCTGCTTCTGATAGTTCAGTGATGTGGTGACCTGCGGCAGAATCTGCGAACGCGCCTGAAACTGCTGGCCGCGCGAGCGGGTGATGCCGGCGCGCGCGAGCCCGAGTGTTTCACTGCTGCCACTGGCGAGCGCGAGCGCTTCTTCGATCGACAGCGATCGTGGGGCCGCAGACTGTGCGTCTGCATTCTGCGAAACCATCAGTATGATCGCGCCGAGCCAGGCGGGCGAGATACGCATACGAAAAGACATAAAGGGAACTCAGAGAGATGATGAAGCTGATGCGCCGTGTCGTACGGTACGCGTGGATGCTTCATCGGGAGACGGGTCGGATGTCCCATTTTCATGGGTACGAAATCCGATGGCGCGCAAAAAGACTCGGACGTAGGCAGCCGCTGCCTTTTCTGGTGGTGACGGAAACATGTCGGGCATCATCTGACGGCTCATGGCGTCTCCGAAGTAGGCGTTCATGAGCATGGCAACCGCGGCATTGACCTCGAGCGGCTTGAGCCCCATGCCTGGACGGGTATCAAGCAGCCCGTGCCGACGGAGCCGCACCACATAGTCGCGCAGCTGGTTGGCTGCATCGACCGGTCCGTGCCCGACGCAGGGCCCCATATCCGGCCGCTCCTGCAACTCACTCATGGTTTGCAGGATCAACAGTCGAATTGCCCGCGTGTGATCCATTCGGGCCTGAATCCAGGCGGTGAGTTCCGCTTGCGGATCCACGGGCTTGCTGGGAAGCGGCGGCACCTTATCGGCAATACCGCACTCCTGGACCACGGAATCGAGCAGGGCACTTTTGCTGCCGAAGTGCCGAAAGACGGTGATCTCGTTGACCCCCGCTTCATCGGCAATCCGTCGCGTGGTGGCGCCCCGGTATCCATGCTGGGCATAGATGCGGGCCGCCGCCTCAATGATTCGGTCTCGGTTTCCTTGCATGGTGGGAGTCTAATGCAAGCACATGCTTGCATGCAAGTAACAACTTGCATACAGCTGAGGTCGCCGCCTGTGATTGCGACCGTACGCCCGGTGTTGCAGTTCCTGATTCGGTCATTCGGCCCAGTAGCGGGCCGAATGACCGAATCAGACTGCATGTCGCCGCACCCCAAACTCCCGCGTCCGTGCGATCTTCCATCATGTCCTTATCCCTGCCCTCCTCAATGCGCGCGGCGGTGATCACCAAACCCGGTGGTCCAGACGTGCTCTCCGTCGAGATGCGGCCACTCCCCGCACTCACCGACAACCACGTACTCGTCCGCGTGATCAGCTCAGCGCTGAACCGGGCGGATCTGGTGCAGCGCGCCGGTCACTACCCGGCGCCGCCCGGTGCGCCGCCCGACATTCCGGGGCTCGAGTTCGCGGGCGAAGTCGTCGCGCTCGGTGCGGGCGTGACCAACTGGCGTGTTGGCGAGCGGGTGTTCGGACTCGTGCCCGGTGGCGCGCACGCGGAGTATCTCGTCACACATGCGCACACCATCGCCCGCGTTCCGGATTCACTCTCGGACGACGACGCCGGCGCGCTGCCTGAGGCCTGCATCACAGCCCACGACGCGCTGCGGCAGGCAGGCTTCGTCGAAGGGGAATCAGTCCTGATTCACGCCGTTGGCAGTGGCGTTGGTCTGGCCGCCGTACAAATCGTGCGCGCACTTGGCGGCATTCCGTATGGCACCGCGCGCTCCGAACGCAAACTTGACGCTGCGCGCGCGTGGGGGCTCGAGGCTGGAGTGGTTCCCGCCATCAGCGACGCAAAACTGCCGCAGTTCGCCGCGCAGATCATGGAGCACACGAAGGGTCGTGGTGTTGACGTGATCCTTGATCTCGTGGGCGGCGCGTACGTGGGTGAAGGCGTGCGCGCCCTCGCACCGCGTGGGCGTCTCATTCTGATCGGACTGCTCGCGGGACGCGAAACATCGGTTGATCTCAGTCGCGTGCTCGCGCGCCGGCTCTCGATACGCGGCACCGTGCTCCGCGCACGCGAGATCACGGAGCGTGTGGCATTTACGCAGGCGTTCTCGAAGGAGATTGTGCCGTTGCTCGCCGACGGGCGGGTGAAGCCGGTGATCGAGCGCTCGTATACCTTAGTCGAGATCGCAGAGGCGCACGCGATGCTCGGCGGGAACGATGTCGTCGGGAAAGTGGCGATTCGTGTCGCGCAGTGAAGACGCGCGACGCTCGTTCGTTGAGGCGCTCGGCGGCGCGGGGCTCGCGTCGTAAACTGCATTAACGCAGAGACGCAGAGATTGCTCGCTGCATCACGCGACGTCATACTCTTTCAAAAATTTGATGATGTCCGCATCGAGCAACGCCGTCCGTCGCAGCGTGCAGTCTCCGCGCCTCTGCGTCTCTGCGTTCAAGGCAGTTCCCAATCTCGGCATCAGATGACGCTCGCACCTCAGTCCGGGAACTCCCGCATCACCAGCCCATCACTCTCCCGCTCCGCCCACCGCATCGCAAACTGATTCGCAAACAGCAGCACGATCTGCCCCTTCGCATCGTACAGCACCATGCGATCACGCATCGACGTCGCCTTCTGAATCGCCGCGGGCGTACCACTGATCCACCGCGCGTGCGACATGCCAAGGCTCACAAGCTTCGCGGGCACTCCGTATTCATGCTCCAGCCGATGCAGCAATACATCGAACTGCAGCTGTCCAACGGCGCCGACAATGTCGGGCACGCTCGCCTGCGGATCACCACGAAAGAGCTGCACCGCGCCTTCTTCGGCGAGCTGACGCAGCCCCGTGTCGAGATGCGGGCGACGCAGCGGATCCTTCACGCTGATGCGCGAAAAATGTTCGGGCGGAAAACGCGGAATGTCGTCAAAGACGACCGGTTTGCCCGTGAACAGCGCATCACCAATGCGCAAGTTGCCGCGGTCGTGCACACCAATCACATCACCGGCCCACGCGTCTTCCACGTGAATGCGTTCCTGCGCCAGAAATGACTGCGGTAGATTGAGTCGCAGCATTTTATTCGTGCGCCCAAGCGTGACCTGCAAACCCGCTTCAAAGTGTCCTGAACACACACGCACAAACGCAATGCGATCGCGGTGCTTCGGATCCATGTTCGCCTGAATCTTGAACACGAAACCGGTGAACGCATCGTCGCCCGGATACACCATGCCATTGTTCACAGAACGCGGCGCGGGGACGGGCGCGAGTCGCAGGAAATCGTCGAGAAACGGCTCAATACCAAAGTTCGTGAGTGCGCTGCCGAAATAGAGCGGAATCAGTTCGCCCGAGGTGATCTTTGCGTCGTCCAGCTGATTGCCCGCTTCTTCGAGCAACGTGAGCTCGTCGAATGTGCGATCCGACACACTCTGGCTGGTGTGTTTGGCAATGTCTTCACGCGACAGCGGACTCGTTTCCACCGCCACACGTGACGCACCATGGTCACCGCCGCGTTGGAACCAGTGCACGATCTTCCGTCGCCGGTCCACCACGCCTTGCAGCGTATCGTTTTCCATGACCGGCCACATCGCGGCCGCCACGGGTAACCCAAGCTCTTCTTCGAGCAGGCCGAGCAGTTCGAGCGGATCGCGGCCTACGCGGTCACACTTGTTCACGAACGCAAAGATCGGCAAGCGGCGACGACGACACACCGCGTAGAGCTGACGGGTGCGCTCTTCCACGCCCTTGCGATTGTCCACCAGCATGATCGCGCAGTCTGCGGCGACCAGCGTGCGGTACGTGTCTTCCGAGAAATCTTCGTGACCCGGGGTGTCGAGCAGGTTCACGCGAAAACCGTGGTAGTCGAACTGCATCACGGAGGTCGTCACCGAGATGCCACGCTCCTTTTCCATGGCCAGCCAATCGGACGTGGCGTGCCGCTCCGCGCGACGTGCCTTGACCGTGCCGGCCATGTGCAGCGCACCACCGTAGAGCAGCAGCTTCTCGGTAAGTGTGGTCTTGCCGGCGTCGGGGTGCGAGATGATCGCGAACGTGCGTCGTCGCGCAATTTCGGGATGGAGCGCCGCGTACGGGCTGTGTTCGGAGATCGTGGCTTCGGGCTGACTTTGGGACATCCCTTGAAGATAATCACTCTCACGGGCGTGACGTCGGCGTCGAGATGCTGTAGGCTTCATGGGTAGACCTGCTGCCCCCACCTCTGGAGCCCCTCACATGCTACGGTCGCTGCCCTCGCTCGCCCATCGAGCGCTTTTCTCGTCCACCACGCGCGCAACACTCGCCGTGGCTGCTCTGAGCACTGTGGCCGCCGCGCAGAGCGGGTACCAACAGCCGCCACCGGCCATCGCGAGCGTGCTCGACGCTCCGCTCACGCCGCTGGTAAGCCCGAGCCCTTCGCGCACCCGATTGCTGCTCTCCGAGCGGGCGGGCTATCCGTCGATTGCCGAAGTTGCGGCGCCCGAGTTCAAACTCGCGGGTTTGCGCTTTGATCCGCGATCCAACGGACCGTCGCGCGGCTCGGGCATGCGCGCACTCTCCATCATGCCAATCACAGGCGGAGAAGCGCGTCGCATCAGTGTACCGTGGCCCGCAGGCACCGATACGACCGGTGGGCCGATCAGCAATGTGAGCTGGTCACCGTCTGGCGAACACACGTTTTTTACCGTGACCACGGAGACGGGCATCTATCCGTTTGTGGTGGCGCATCCCGCCACCACCGCGCGCCAGCTGAGCACGCGTCCGCTCAACGCCGTACTCGGCGCACCGTGTACCTGGCTCAGTGCGGAGCCGGCGCTCGTGTGTCGCTTTGTTCCGGCGGGACGAGGTAACGCGCCGCAGGCACCAACCACGCCTGACGGTCCGATCGTGCAGGAAACGGGTGGCGGCTCTGAGGATCGCGTGGCCACCTATCAGGATTTGCTCAAATCACCGTATGACGAAGCGGTGTTTCAGCACTACGCCACCAGTCAGTTGGCGCGCGTCGCGCTTGATGGCACGATCACGGAAATCGGCGCGGCGGGAATTCACGCCGGTGTCAGCCCAAGTCCCGACGCGCGGTTCCTGTTGGTGACCACCATGTCGCGTCCGTTCTCCTACGTGGTGCCGCTCAACTTTTTCCCCACCGTCACGGCCGTGTGGGATATGAATGGCCGCGAAGTGAAACGCGTGCATGCACTCCCGCTGCGCGAGAGCGTACCCTGGGGCGGTGACGTCGTGGCCGAAGGGCCACGCGCCATTCGCTGGCGGTCCGATAGCGACGCGACGCTGGTGTGGTCCGAAGCGTTGCGCACAGATACGATCGCGGTGAACGGCATTCGTGATCGTGTCATGATGTTGCCGGCGCCGTTCACCGGTTCGGCCACAGCGTTGGCGTCGGTCGGGTGGCGCGCGACCACGGTGATTTGGGCGCGCCCTGACCTCGCGTTTGTTCGCGAAGGCTGGCAGCGCACGCGTACGGAACGCTATTGGGCGGTGAATCCGTCAAATCCCGCCGCCGCACCGCGGCTGCTCTGGGAACGCAGTACCGAAGATCGTTATCAGGATCCAGGTGCTTTCGTGACGACCACCAATGCCAGCGGACAATCCGTTCTGAAGACCACACCCGATGGCCGCTACGCCTTCTTGCAAGGCAATGGCGCCTCAGATGAAGGTGATCGCCCGTTTGTGGACCGCTACGACATCGCGACAGGCAAAACGCTGCGACTGTTTCAGTCCTCGAATACGGTGTACGAAAGTGCCGTTGCGCTGCTGAACGACAATGGTGACCGGCTGCTCACGCGTCGCGAAAGCAAAACCGAAGTCCCGAACTATTGGCTGCGCGAAACGCGGGCGCGCATGGCGCCTCGGCAGCTGACCTTCTTCGCCGATCCCGCACCGGCGTTCGCGGGCGTGACATCGGAGTTGATTACCTACAAGCGCAAAGACGGCGTGCAACTCTCCGCCACGCTGTATTTGCCAGCGGGTTACAACAAGGAACGTGACGGGGCGCTGCCGTTCTTCCTCTGGGCTTATCCGCAGGAATTCCGCTCCGCTGCCGCAGCCGCGCAGGTGCAGGGCTCACCCAATCGTTTTGTGCGACCCTCTGGTTCAAGCCATCTCTTCTTGCTGTCGCAAGGTTACGGAGTACTGGACGGTCCGGCGATGCCGATCATCGGTGAAGGCACGGCGGAACCGAACGACACGTATCGTGAGCAGCTGGTTGCGAGCGCCGAAGCTGCCGTTGACGCGATTGTCTCACGCGGCGTCGCCGACCGTGACCGGATTGGTGTGGGTGGCCATTCGTACGGTGCGTTCATGACCGCCAACCTGCTGGCGCATTCGCGACTATTCCGCGCCGGTATTGCGCGCAGTGGTGCATACAACCGCACGCTGACGCCGTTTGGTTTTCAGGCGGAAGAGCGTACCTACTGGCAGGCGCAGGAGATCTACACCACCATGTCGCCGTTCACCTACGCCAATCAGATCAAGGATCCGATTCTGTTGGTGCACGGCATGGCCGACAACAACACAGGCACGTTTCCTGTGCAGAGCGAGCGCATGTACGCGGCCCTCAAGGGGAACGGCGCGACCGTGCGATACGTACAGCTTCCTGCTGAGTCTCACGGCTACTCAGCCCGCGAGAGCATTGGCCACACGCTGTATGAAATGGTCGCGTGGATGGACAAACACGTGAAGCCAAAGAAGTCCATCACCAACATGAATCAGTAACTCGTGACGCACACCGAACTCGTCGCGCTGATTACAGCGGCGCGCTCAGCGGTTGTTTCGCGTCCGGGCGTACCACTGGCGCTCGCCACGCTGGTGGCGGTTGACGGATCGTCATATCGCCAGCCCGGTGCGCGCATGCTGTGCGACGCAGAGGGGCGCGTGCTCGCCGGCGCGATCAGCGGTGGCTGCCTTGAAGGCGATGTGGCCCTGCGCGCCACTGCGGTGTGCGCGCGTGGTGAAGCCTCACTCATGGCGTACGATCTGCGCGAAGATCTCGAAACCATCTGGGGTTTTGGCTCCGGCTGTGAAGGCGTCGCGCATATCATGCTTGCGCCGCTCCCAGACCTGCGCGAACTCGAAGCGGCGTGCAGCAGCGCCGAGTTGCGACAAAGTGGTGTGTTGCTCACCACGATCGAGTCTGCGGACGCTTCATGCATTGGCCGAACCGTGTTTGTTCGCGACGCAGCGCCAGCATTGGCACTACGATCAGAAACGAATGCACGTGTGCAGGATACGGTGCGACATACGGATCAACCGTATCTCGGACAACAAACCACGTCGAGCGGACTCGAGCGAACGTTTGGCGCACCGGTACGACCACCGGTGCATGTCATCGTGGTTGGTGCGTCACGCGGTGCGGAATCGTTTGCCCGGATCGCGGTCGCCACCGGCTGGCGTGTGACCGTAATTGACGATCGCACCGCACTCCTTAATGAACTCGCGCTGCCAGGCGCTGTTCAGCTCGTGCACATTACGCCAGAGAACGCGTCGGATGCGATGAAGGCGCACTTGTGTCCGGTCGATGCGCGCACGATGTTCGCGCTCTGTACCCACCGCTTCGAGGCCGATCTGGCGTGGCTGCAGGCTGCATTGGCCACCGACTCACCATACGTGGGTGTGTTGGGCTCACGTCAGCGCGCGGGTCGTTTGGTGCGCTCATTGCTCGACGCAAAGCCGGCGATGCGCGCGCGTGATCGGGCGCGTCTCTTTGCACCGATCGGACTCGACATCGGCGGTGAGTCACCAGACGAGGTGGCGCTGGCCGCGATTGCAGAGATGCAAGCAGTGTTGCAGTCGCGACCGGGTGGTTCGCTACGCGAGCGTCAGGCGCCGCTGCACACACGCACCGACACACCAAAGTTGGCCAGCGAACAGACCAACGCGACCTGCGCCACGCCAACGGTTGCTCCGCGCGAGCGTCGATAGCGTGAGCACTCGCTCCGTGGCGGCGGTGCTGCTGGCGGCTGGTGCGTCTCGTCGGATGGGATCGGCCAAGCAACTGTTGCGGGATGCCAGTGGTGAGGCGTTGCTGGTCCGACTGGTGCGTGATGCAATCGCTGGTGGATGCGCGCCAGTGGTCGTCGTACTCGGCGCGTATGCGGAGAGTGTGCGCGAGGTGCTTCGTGATGCGCTGCACGATAGCGCATCTGTTACCTACGCAGAGAACGCCGAATGGGCCGAGGGCATGTCGGGATCCATTCGCGTGGGTCTGCAGGTGGTCGAACCGAGCGCTGCCACCGCCATGATGCTGCTCACCTGCGACCAACCGTCCGTTGATGTTGCACATGTGCGCGCGCTGCTGGATGCGCATGCGAACCATGGTGGACGCGTGGTGTCCAAGTACGATGATGTCTGTGGCATTCCGGCCATCTGGCCGCGGAGCGAATGGCCGTTGCTCGCGTCACTCAAGGGAGATCGCGGTGCGCGTTCGCTGCTGCGCGGTAACGAGACCGCCGTGCCACTTCCGGGCGGGGCGATGGATCTGGATACGCCGGAAGATGTGTATCGCTGGCGACAGTCCGAACCACGCGTGGATTGACGCATCGGACGCCGCAGGGAACTCTCAGGCATCCGTCACACTACGTCTGAGCGTATGACACACATGGCCGACACCCCCCTCATGCTTCCCGATGACGTGCACAATCGTGCACTCATTTCGCACGTCCATCCGCCGTCGTGGCAGAATCCCACCGCCGCCGACCGGTATCAACTGGTGGTGATCGGTGGCGGAACGGCGGGGCTGGTCAGCGCCGCGATTGCCGCCGGACTCGGCGCACGTGTGGCGCTGATCGAGCGTCATCTGCTCGGTGGCGATTGCCTCAATGTGGGGTGTGTTCCATCGAAGGCCGTGCTGCGCGCATCGCGTGCGTGGCATCAGGCGCGTTCGGCGCAGGCCGAGTTTGGCGGACCGGCAGCAGTCGGCGACGGCGATTTTGGCGCTGTGATGGAGCGATTGCGCAGGCTGCGCGCCGGCATTGCACCAGTGGACGGTGCGCCGCGGTTTGCTTCGCTCGGTGTGGATGTGTTCCTCGGTGACGCAACGTTTACCGGACGTAATGCTATCGAAGTTGCTGGGCAAACGCTGCGTTTTCGACGCGCCATCATTGCGACGGGCGCCCGCGCAGCGCTGCCACCTATTTCTGGTCTTGCTGAAGCCAGACCGCTCACCAACGAGACCGTCTTTTCGCTCACCGAACGGCCGGAGCGACTGGCCATCATTGGTGCCGGGCCAATTGGTCTCGAGCTCGCGCAGTCGTTTGCACGGTTCGGTAGCACCGTCACCGTGCTCAACGCCGATGCGCGCGCGATGCCGCGCGATGACGCGGATGCCGCCCGTGTGGTGGAGGCGTCGCTCGCGCGCGATGGTGTGGTATTTCACCATGGCGTCACGATCTCTCAGGTGGAGCGCCAGGGCGACGTCACAACGGTGCAAGCCACACGCGACGGACAGCGCATTGCAATTACGGTGGACGCGTTGCTGGTCGCTGCAGGTCGCACGCCAAACACCGATGGTCTCGGTCTTGACGCCGCTGGTGTGCAGTTCTCCAAAACTGGCGTAACCGTTGACGAAAAATTTCGCACCACCAACGCGAGTGTGTTTGCGATTGGTGATGTGTCCTCTTCGTTCCAGTTTACGCACGCCGCCGATGCGCAAGCGCGACTCGCGGTGCCGAACGCGCTCTTCTTTGGGTTGGGTGGCGGCAAGGCATCCTCGTTGATCATTCCATGGACGACGTACACCTCACCTGAAGTGGCGCACGTTGGAAAAACCAGCGACGCGCTTGAACGTGCGGGCACGGCGTTTGACACCATCACGATGCCCATGCACGACAATGATCGTGCCATCCTCGAAGGCGATACCGAAGGATTTTTTCGCGTGCATCTCGCGCGTGGAACCGATCAGATTCTGGGCGCCACGCTCGTGTGCGAAGGTGCCGGTGACATGATCGGCGAGGTGGTGAGCGCCATGAAGCGCGGTGATGGGTTGCGTTCGTTCGGCGGAACCATCCGCCCGTATCCAACGCGCGCCGCGATCTTTGGTCGCGCTGCTGATCAGTACAATCGAGGCCGACTCACACCGACCGCCAAACGTGTGTTCGCGGCGTTCTTTCGGGCGACCACATGAGTGACACGGTGAGCGAGATGCAACGTGATGACGCTGCGGGTGCAGCGCAGGCAGCACCCGCGAAATCCTCGCGCTCATCCGCGTTCGTGCGCCTCGGCATACTCGCGCTGGTACTCGCGGCGGCCGGCTACGCAGCCTCACGCGCCGGTCTGCTCGATCTACGAGATCCGGCGGCGTTGCTCGCGGCGATCGAGCGAGCGCGCGAGATCCCGTACATCCACGTGGTCTTTGTGCTGGTGTACATCGTGGTGGCGACGTTTGGCTTACCGGCGACCCCGTTCACCCTTGCCGGTGGCATTCTGTTTGGCACGGCGCTCGGCTCGGGACTGAACTGGCTGGGCGCCACGATCGGGGCCACTGGCACCTACCTGCTCGCACGAACGTTGGGTGGGGACGCGTTGCGGAAACTGCTCGGTGGCCAGGCTGCCAGACTCGACCTGCTGGCTGGTAAACGTGGATTCAGCACGCTGTTTCGGCTGCGCCTGTTGCCCGTGATTCCGTTCAATGCGTTGAGCTTTACCGCCGCGCTGTCGGGTATCCCGATCCGTCCGTACATCGCGGCGACCGGATTGGGAATTTTGCCGGGCACGATCATTTATACGTATTTCGCGGGCAGTCTCGTGGGCGGCGTGAGTGGCGCGTCGGCTACGGCGCGCACCAACTTGATTATCGCGTCTGTACTGCTGCTCGCGTTGTCGTTCTTACCATCATTGGTGCAAAGGGTACGGCGTGGAAATACCGGTTGACAAACACATCGCCTTTCACGACATCGCACTGCGTTGGCTTCCCGACGTAACACGATTCGCGCGCTCACTCACGCGCGATGAGTCCGACGCGGAAGATCTTGTGCAGGAGACGTATTTGCGCGCCTGGCGACACTGGGAGTCGTTCAGACAGGGCAGTGAGGCGCGGGCGTGGTTGTTCACGATTGCGCGCAATGCGTGGCGGAAACGGGCGCCGCGAGACGCGCGTCTTGTGCCGGTAGAAGATGATACTTTGCAGGCGCTGGCCGACGACAACTACTCGCTCGGTGCACCGGACGATGTGCTGCAGCGCCTCAGTGATGCCGACCTTCGTCCGGCCATCAATCTCGCCATCGCGGCCTTGCCCGAAGCGTTCCGCGAAGTTGTCGAACTGGTAGAGCTGCAGGAGCTGCCGTACGCCGAGGCGGCTACAGTGCTCGACATTCCCGTTGGTACGGTGCGCTCAAGACTGTTCCGTGCGCGCCGTCTGCTGCAAACGGCGTTGCTTGAACACGCGCGAGAAGCCGGCATTGTGCCGGTACACGCTGAGGAGGAGTCCACATGATTTCGAATACTGATCACGCCGCGCTCGACACGCCGTCACTCGATTGCGGAACCGCCGTCCGCATGCTGTGGGACTATCTGGACGGCCACCTCGATACCGCAAATGAAGCGGCAGTGCGCGCGCATGTGGCTCGCTGCTCTCATTGCTTTCCGCACGCAAACTTTGGACAGATTGTGATTGACGCACTGGCTCAGGTGCGCGATACACCCGACAGCGCGGCCGCCGCACGCGATGGCGTACTGGCCAGGCTGCGCGCGGAAGGCTACGAGGGTAGCTGACCGCGGGAGATCCGGGCTCAGCCTTTGGATCGTACATCCACCACGCCGTTGTCTTTGATCCAGCGGTACGCTGTGCCGCGGAACCATTCCGAACGCCTCCATCATGATGTTGCCAAAGTGTGCACTGTTCGTGGCCGCGCTGTGCGCGCCGTTCATTCTCTCTGCGCAAACCACCGGCGCTGTCACAGGCGTCGTGCGTTCGGCAGCAGGACTGCCTATACGCGGCGCGCAGATTACGATGCTGACTGAAGCAGCAACGTCTGACTCAGCCGGTCGTTTTGCACTCGCCGTTGCGAATACATCCGCAGGCTTCGTTGTGGTGCGCGCGCTCGGCTTTCTGCCAGACTCGGTTCGCATTGACGCATCCAACAAGGCCAATGCACGGGTCATCGCACTCACACTTCGCCCCCTTGCTTCGCTGGGTGTTGTGTCTGTGGTGGCCCCGTTGCCACGCCCGCTGCTGAACACCGAAAACGCAACTACTGGCGGCACAGTGGAGCGCACTGAGCTGGAGCGACTGCCGACCGACTCGCGTGATCCCATCGCGCTCGCGTACACCATTCCTGGCGTTTCCACCGCGACCGGATTCTTCGGCGACGCACCGCGCCTGTCCATCAATGGTGCGAACGCGTTGTACACGCAGTACTCGCTCGACGGACTTGAGAACAACGAAGGCTTTCTCGGCGGCGCACGCGTGGAAGTGCCACTGTCCGCACTGCAGCGCTTTGGCGTGCTGGCCAACACGTACGGCGCGGAGTTCGGGCGGAGTTCGAACGGCGTGGTGAATATGGAAACACGCTCGGGTGGTTCGACGTGGCAGGGTGAGGCGTTTGTGTACAATCGCCCGGGATTACCGGTCGATGCGCGCTCCGCGATTGTACCGGCAGGCCAGAATCCGGAAGACTTCCGTCGCGCGCAGGAAGGATTCCGTCGCTCACAGATTGGTGCGGCCGGCGGCGGTCCGCTTCGCGCCGATCAAACATTTGTGTTTGGAGCCATCGAATACACCAACGAGAACGAAGATCGCATTGCATCAACCGCGAACACTACGTTTACTGGCCGAGAGGTGCGTGGCACGGTGAAGGCGTTCGGGCGTGTGGATCATGGCTGGTCGCCCAATCAGACCACCACGTTGCGTATTGCGGCCAGTCGGATTGATCGCGAAGGTCGAGGCAGCGGCATTGTTGCGCCTGAGGCGGACATCGTCACGCAGCGCATTGGCACGGTCACTGCGTTGTTGCATCGATCAGCCTTGCGCAACGGGCGCGCCAGCAACGTGTTCGCGGCGCAACTTGGTTCGTTCCGATGGAATTTTCCGCCGGCGCAGAGCAGTTTTTCGATTCCCCAGGTCACGATTCGTCGCGTACAAGGCATTGATACCGTGTCGGTCGGCGTGGTGGGTTCAAGTAACTTCGTGTTTGACGAATCCGAAACGCAGCTGCAGTTGCGCAACGTGTTTGAAACGTTCATCGGCGACAAACATCAGTTGCGAATTGGCGGCGATGGCTGGCGCTCGAACTTCAGACTCGCCGGCTCGCAAACGAATCCGTCCGGCTCCTATGTGGTACTTGACGAAGGCAATATTCCGCAGCGCGGCAATCGGTTCGCATTTGCCGACGTGCCGCAGAACGTACGCGTGCTCAGCTACACCGTAGACGCCGCACAGAAACAGGTCGACTTGTCGCAAACACTTGTTGGAGCGTTCATTGAAGACGCGTGGCGTCTGTCGCCCGCCCTCACGCTCACACTTGGCGTGCGTTGGGACTACGACGACCTCACATCGCGTGGACAGAGTTCGCCTGATCTGAACAACTGGCAACCCCGCGCCTCCGTCAACTGGCTCGTTGGTCCGTCGTCCGTCCTTCGCGCGGGCGCTGGTTTGTACGCCGGCAAGTTTCCGTACGCCGTGTACTCCGACGCCATTCAGTTCGGACCCGATGGCAATCAAACGGTCACGTTTGACGGTGCGAACGCGCCGGCGTATCTGCAGGGCCCGCGCACGGCGACACTTGATCGCAGTCAGTTGCCACCGGGCGAAGTGCGCGAGCTGTTTGCGCTCGGACTTGAGCAGCCGATGAGCCGCCAGTTTACCGGCGGTTGGCAACAGCAGATCGGCACACGAGTCGCGATTGGCATGGACGCTGTGTACGTCGATACGCGCAACCTGCCGCGTTCGTGGGATCTGAATGCCAGCACGCGCGGCATCGGACCCGCAGACACGATCAGCCTGTCCGTCGCCACCGGCGACGCATTCCGACCAGTGGCGCCGGTAAACGGTGGTTTCCGCCGTCGCACCACCACCGAGAGTGGTGGGCGCTCCACATACGCCGGTTTGTACACGACCGCTCGCTGGGCCGCTGACGACGCGTGGCTCATTGATGCAAACTGGATCTGGTCACGCGCGCGCACAAACACCGAAGACATCAACTTTAACGCCACACAGGGCAACAACTTTGATGCCGAGTGGGCCGACGCGATCAACGATCGCCGTCATCGCATTGCCATGCGCGCCACGTACACCGGATTCCGGCGGCTGTCACTCTCTGGTGTAGCGGATTGGCAGACGGGTCAGCCGATTAATCGCATCGCATTCTTCCGCGATCTTGATGGTTCTGGTGATACGTTCGGCAACGGATTTCTCGGCAACCAGGATCGTTTCTTTGGCGTGTCGCGCAACGGTGAGCGGCTGCCGAGTGCGCTGTTTACCAGCGCGAGTGTATCGTACGAACTGCGCGTGAGAAATCAGGGCATTGAGCTGCGTGCCGACGCGTTCAACTTGTTCAACAGCACCAACGCTGGTGGATACGCCAATGGATTGCCTGGCGGCGGTACGCGCACGCAGGTGGGACGCCCCGGTGATCCGATTGTCACTTCAGCCGTCGCACCGCCGCGTCAGCTGCAGTTCTCAGCACGTTGGTTGTTCTGAGGCGCGTGCGCACGTTGTTGAGTAAGCGATCATGCGTTCCGATGTTCCCTGTGTTGCGATCCGTTCTTCTCGCCACGTGTCTCGTGGCGTGCGCGGGTGACGCTGCAGAGCAATCGGCACAGACCGAAGTTGCGCAACTCACCGCACTGCCGTGGGACAGCGTGGAAGCACGCGCGCGCGGCACGACCGTGACATGGCGCAAGTGGCGAGGCGATCCGGCCATCAACGCCTACGTTGACGGTTGGCTCGCCCCGCGTTTGCGCACGATGTACGGCATCACCCTTGAAGCGGTTGAGGGACAAGGACCGGAGATCGTGAATCAGCTGGTGCTCGAGCGCGAAGCGGGACGTGGACGCGGCACCGCGAGCCTCGTGTGGATCAACGGTGAGACATTCTCCAATCTGCGCGCGGAGTCGCTGCTGGCAGGGCCGTGGGCGGGCGTGTTGCCGAACGCCGCGTTCATCGACTCTGCGTCGCCCATCATTGCACGCGACTTTGAGCAGGACCCAGCCGGCTTTGAGAGTCCGTGGGGCTCGGTGCAGTTTGCGCTGATTTACGACACCGTACGCACACCCAATCCGCCGCGGTCATTCGACGAACTCTCAGCCTGGATTCGATCGAATCCAGGCCGGTTCACACACGATCAAGGATTCTCCGGCATCACGTTTCTCAAGATGCTGATGTACGCCCGCGGTGGAGGCGCAAGCGCGTTCGCCAATGGGTTCACCGATGAGCGCTACGACCTTGGTCGACAGGTGGTGTTTGCGTGGCTCGACTCGTTGCGCAGCAGCTTCTGGCGAAACGGCAGCACGTATCCGCCGGATGTCGCGGCCATGCATCGCCTGTTCGCGAACTCAGAGATCGATTTTTCCATGTCGAACAATCAACACGACGTGGTCAACAAGATTCGCCAGGGGGTACTGCCGAGTACAGCTCGTGCACTGGTATTGCGCGACGGCACCATTGCGAACTCACATTTCGTGGGCATTCCCTTGAATGCGCCCAATCCGGCCGGCGCGATGGTGGTCGCAAACCTGCTCCTGTCTGCCGAAGCGCAATTTGAGAAACAAAAGCCCGAGGTGTGGGCAGATGGCACGGTGCTGAATGTTCGCACGGTCCCTGAGCCGTGGCGCTCACGTTTTGCGAACGCCGAGGCGGATCCGCGCGCGATCCCTCGGGACACACTGCGCCGATACGCCGTTCCTGAGGTGTCGCCGCGTTATCACGAGCGACTGAACGCGGATTGGCGAGACTGGGCGCGCGCCGGAGCATCGCCTCGCGAGCCGTAGTGTCGCCCATGGCGTAACTTCGGACATGCCTCGGCGTGTGCCTTTTCCGTTATTGATCGCGATGCTTGTGGCCGCGCCGGTGCTTTTCGGCGTGGCCTACTCCGCGCTCGCGGTACTCGGACTCACCGGTGCCGGAGCCTCGTCCGTGGCCGATGCCGATCGCCTGTTCTTCGTGCTCGGCGATCGCACCACGTGGCGCGCAACTTCCTGGTCGCTTTATGTGGCGTGTACCAGCACCGTGATTGCGGCCGCTGCTGCAGTCGCCATTGCCCTGCTCTTTCCGTCACACTCACGAAGCGATCGTGTGGCTCGATCGCTGGCCACACTGCCGCTTCCTGTGCCCCACCTTGTCGCGGCGGCCACCGCACTTTTTGTGCTCAGTCAAAGTGGGTTGCTGGCCCGGGCACTGCACGGCGCCGGCGTGATTGACGCACCCGCGAACATGCCCGCGCTTGTGTACGATTCAGGCGGTGTCGCGCTGATTCTTTCGCTTGCGTGGAAGGAACTACCCTTTCTCGCCGTTGTAGCCATCGCCCTTCGCGCGGGCATTGCTCGCGATCTGGAAGACGCAGCCCGCACGCTTGGAGCAACGCCGAGCGTTGTGGCGCGCACCATCACCTGGCCGTTGTTGTGGCGCGGCTTGTTTCCGGCAGTGATCGCAACGTTTGTGTTTGCATTCGGAAGCTTTGAGTCGGCGGTGCTGTTGGCCCCGATTGATCCGGCCCCGCTTCCGGTACTCACCATGGAGCGTTTCGCCGACCCGCAGCTTTCGCGCCGCGGAGAAGCGTACGGACTCGCGTTGGTTGCACTCGGCGTGGCCGCGATTGCCGTGGCCGCGCACGAAGTCGCACGCGCGCGTTGGGGTTCACTCGTTAAATGACGGCGCCTGTGCAGATTGCGCATGCAAAAGCTGACACATCGCCATGGCGCGTTGTCGCGATTGCCGCACTGGCCATTTCAACGTTCCTGCCGTTTGCGATTCTGCTCGTGCAATCATTCAGCGAGAGCTGGCGGTGGCCCGCGCTCCTGCCGTCTGGCTTTACGGGATCGTCATGGCGTGCGGTGGTTAGCGGCTCGCTCGGAGGCGCCGCGGTAACGAGCGTCGCGTTGGGCCTGGCGACCGCCGTTGCTGCGGTTGCGGTCGCGTTGCCTGTTGGGCGATCACTCGCCCGTTTGCGCGGTGGCTGGCGACATGTTGCCGCGGCGCTCGTGTTTCTTCCGGTCGCAGCGCCGCCGATTGCACTTGGTGCGGGTCTGCAGATTCTGACACTGTGGCTGGGAATAGCGGGCACGTCGGTTGGCGTGTGGCTTTCGCACACCGTTCCCGCTGTGGGCTACGTGTCTCTGCTCTTTCTTGGCGTGTTTACTACCCGCGGCTCGGAACCAGAAGAAGCAGCGCGTACGCTCGGCGCGTCGGCGTGGAACACATGGACACGCGTAATTGTCCCGTCGCTGCGTGCACCAATTGCCGAAGCACTTGCGATTGCCTTTCTCATCTCGTGGACGCAGGTCGCACTGACGCTTGTGGTTGGCGGAGGAGCGCTGCGCACGTTGCCAATTGAAGTACTGACGCTTGTTCGTGCCGGGCAGGATCGACCGGCGGCTGTAGGCGCCCTGTTGCTCATTGTACCGGCGATTGCCGCACTGGCCGCCTTGCGCCTTGGCGCGCGACGCACTGACGCACTTGCAACATGACGCCCACTGGCAACGCGCTTTCCGTTGAAGCAGTGGCTGTGCCGTTTGCGTCTCCCGATACTCGCGGTGACGCGGCACGCACGCACGGACTGCACGACATCAGTTTGCGCTTGGCATGTGGTGAACGCGTGGTGTTACTCGGGCCATCCGGTGAGGGAAAGACATCGTTGCTGCGAGCGATTGCGGGCCTGACGCCCATCAGCGCAGGACACATTCGCGTTGGCAATATTGACGTCTCCGATGTCGCCGCGCACTCGCGCGGTACGGTGTATCTGCATCAAACGCCGGTGCTCTTTCCGCACCTCAGCGTAGAGGACAACGTTGCGTTTCCGCTCACCATTCGTGGCATGGCGTCTGCGGAGCGTGAGCGCGTGGTGCGGGCGCTGCTCGAACGTTTACACCTTGGTGAGCTAGCCAAACGCTCGCCACAGACACTGAGCGGTGGACAGAAACATCGCGTGGCACTGGCTCGTGCACTTGCCGCCAGGCCACATGTATTGCTGCTTGACGAACCACTCTCGGCGCTCGATCCGGTATTGCGACGTGATGTGCGCGACGCAATCCGTGAGGCGCACGCCGAGAGCGATGCCGGCCTGCTGCTCGTGACCCACGATCTCGATGATGCGACGTCGCTTGGCGATCGCATGGCGATCATGCTCGATCGCACCATCGCGCAGGTGGGAACCGCGCTGGAGCTGTTCGCATCGCCAGCGTCAGTTGGCGTGATGCGCTTTCTGGGATTGCATCAGGAGTTTGAGGGAGTGGTTCGCGAATCCGACAGCAGCATTGACACGGTGCTGGGCGCGCTGCCCACGCGGAGCAGCGCCGGCTACGCAAACCAGCAGCGCGTTGTGCTTGGCATTCGGAGCGACGCCATACGTTGCGAGTCAACCGCGAATCACACCCGCGCCAGCGACACTCCGCACATTCACACGCTCGCTGATGGCCGCGTACTCAGCATTAATCACCGGGCAGGAAGCGCGACGGCAGCGGTCCAATTGCCTCACGCCGTGGTCCACGCGCTCATCGACCCCATGTCTGTGCCGGCCACCGGCTCACAGGTTACTGTGTGCATCGACGTACGTGGCATGATCCTATTTCCTGCGTGAGACGCCACAATGTTTGACGAATGGTTTCGCATTCGAAAAGAACGCTGGCTCGCACCACTCGCGCAGTGGCTGGGTACGTGGTGCTCACCCTTGGCCATCACCCTGCTCGCGCTCGTGGTCGGTATCGGCGCAGCGGTCGCGGCCAGCCAGGCGACGTGGCGATTCGCGCTCATACTGTGGATCGCCAACCGACTGCTCGATGGTATTGACGGCACCGTGGCGCGCCTGCATGATCGCCAGACCGACATGGGCGGCTATCTCGACATTTTGCTTGACTTCGTGGTCTACGCCGCGATGCCACTCGGTATTGCGCTCGCGTTCGATACGCGAAGCAGCTGGCTCGCCAGCAGTGTACTGCTCGCCTCATGGTTCGTGAACGCCGCGTCGTGGATGTACCTCTCGGCGATTCTTGAACGGCGCGGCGCCGGCGCAACTTCGCGTGGTGAACTCACCACGGTCACGATGCCACGCGGTCTCGTGGCCGGCACCGAAACGGTCATCTTCTTTTCACTCTTCCTGCTCTTCCCCTACCACTACGTCACGCTCGCGTGGATCATGACCGGCGGTGTGATCGTCGGCATCCTGCAGCGCCTCATCTGGGCTTCACGGCATCTGTAGAGCAGCGATGGGGGCGGGGCATATCGCGGACACGCTCCTGATGCTGAGGGAACTGCGGCATCAGGAGCAACTCCGCGCCGAGCGAATCGGACTAGTCACCCGCCACCGGAACTGGCATTTCAGCGGTGTTCGCACGACGTCCGGTTCTCCGCACTTTCGACAGCACCCACGCGCCGAGGTCGTCGAGATACGTGTACGCGACCGGCACAACGAGCAGTGTGAGCGCCGTACTGGTGATCAGGCCGCCGATTACCGCGCGCGCCATTGGTGCGCGGAAACCGCCGCCCTGTCCAAGTGCGAGCGCAATCGGCAACATGCCAAAAATCATGGCCAATGTGGTCATCATGATCGGACGTAAACGCACCGCACCGGCTTCAATAAGCGCCTCGAATCGTGGCATGCCCTCGCGTCGTCGTTCATTGGCGTTGTCCACCAGCAGAATCGCGTTCTTGGTGACTAGACCAAAGAGCATGATCACGCCAATCATGGACATGATGTTGATCGTATCGCCCGTCAGCAGCAGCGCGATAAGCACGCCAATCAACGACAATGGCAGTGACAGCATAATCGCCACTGGCTGCGTGAACGACTCAAACTGTGATGCAAGAATCAGGAAGATGAGCACCACAGCCAGCAAGATCGCTTCGATCACGTACCCACCCGTTTCGGCCAGCTCCTTTGTTTCGCCGCCAAGCTGAAAGCGATAGCCCTCGGGAAGTGTGAGCGTGTTGAGCGCTTCGTTCAGCTTGGCCGACGCCACCGAGATGGACACGCCTGGCGCCGGGCTGCCCTCCACAATCACCGTGCGCTGCAAATCCTGACGACGGATTTCGGCCGGCGCAAATCCGTCTTCCAGTCGCGCAATATCACCGAGCGGAACGCTGGCGATTCCGTTTGCATTGCCGCTTGCCGTGGGCACGGGAATCTGCGCCAGATCCGTACGCGATACGCGCGACTCGGGCGAGAGCTGCACGCGCACGTCACGCTCTTCACCCGTAGGATCTTCCCAACGTGTAGCGACTTCGCCCGCAAAGAGCGGTCGAATTGTCGCGGCGAGCGAACCCACATCGAGTCCGACACGATTGGCGACATCGCGATCCAGATCAACGCGTACTTCGGGACGCGGTGCACCAAGTGTGGTGCGCGAATCCACAACTTCAGGGAGTGCGCGAACAGCGGCCAGCGCCTGCGCCGAAATCATGGTGAGGGTATCGAGATCACGTCCGCGCAGTTCAACCTGCAGCGGCGCCACTGGGCCACCGAGACCGCCGCTCAAAAGAACCTGCGACTGCACACCTGCCACGTCTTGCATGGCGGTTCGCGCGACGGCGATCATCTCAAGCTGCGAACGCGTGCGTTCGTTGGACGGCACGAGTTTCACATACGCTTCGCCGGTGGTAACCGTACCAATCGCACCCGCACCCACCGTGGTATACACGTACGACACTTCCGGCATGGCCGTGAGCATCGCATCAATCTGCTCGGCCTTGGCCTGCGTGTACGGCAAGCTGGCACCTTGCGGCGTTTCAAACTTTACAATGAACTCGCCGTCATCGCTGTCAGGCGAAAACGATCCACCAACCAGTGGGAAGAGTGCCATGGCGCCGACAAACGCCACCACGGCCATCAACACGGTGCTGCGACGGTGTCCGAGCGCCCACCGCAGCAGTCCGCGATAGCGCAGCGCCTGCTGGTCGAACCAGCGATTAAAACGGCTGATGCTACGCGTGATCACATTGCCGCCTTCACCCGTATGCGGCGACACACCCCACCACGCGCTGAGCATTGGCGTGAGTGTGAACGACACGAACAGCGACACGAGCACCGCCCACGCAACAGTCAGACCGAACTCAAAGAAGAACCGGCCAATGATGCCTTTCATGAACGCGACCGGCACAAACACGGCTACGATGGAGAGTGTAGTGGCCAACACCGCCAGCACAATTTCGCGTGTGCCTTCGCGTGCGGCAGTGAAGACGTCGTCGCCCATCTGCCGACGACGCACAATGTTTTCCACCACCACAATCGCGTCGTCAATTAGGATACCAATCGAGATCGACAGGGCCAGCAGCGTAAGAACGTTGAGCGTGAAGCCCAGAATGCCCATCAGCACGAAGGCCGAAATCACCGACACCGGAAGCGCGAGTGCCGTAATGGCGGTGGCCTTGATGTCGTTCAGGAACAACATCACGATCAGCACGGTGAGAATCGCGCCAAGCACCAGCTCATGGATGACGTCATCAACCGATTGACGGATCATGGTGGAGTTGTCGCGCACGACCTGCAACGTTGCGCCTTGTGGGAGCAGCGCCCGCGCTTCGTCGAGTGCTTCGGTCACACCGTCGGCCACTTCCACTGTGTTCGCGCCGGAGACCTTGAGCAGGTCCAGCGCAACGGCCACTTCACCATTCACGAGTGCAACCGAGCGCTTTTCTTCCACACCGTCTTCCACGCGCGCCACATCGCGCAAGCGAACGGGATTCGCACCACGGGTGGCAATGATCACCTGCTCAAAGCCCGCCGGGTCGTCAATACGTCCGGTCACGCGCACGAGTTGTTCGGCCAACCCGCGCTCAAGACGTCCCGCGGGCACTTCGAGGTTCTGCCGCTGCAACGCGCCCATGACTTCGGGCACGGTAATGCCGAGTGCGCGCATGCGCTCCGGCTGCAGATACACATTCACCTGCCGACGCACACCGCCCGACACGCGCACTTCACCAACTCCAGCAACCGCTTCCATGCGGCGGCGCAGTGGTTCGTCGGCAATCGTGGTGAGTTCACTGAGCGGAACGGTTTTGGAGCGAAGCGCGAGCGAAATGATCGGCAGATCTGACGAGTTGAACTTCTGCACAATCGGCGGATCAATATCCGTTGGCAGATCACGGCGAATGAGTTCAATCT
Organism: Gemmatimonadaceae bacterium; assembly: GCA_051859245.1. Taxonomy (GTDB): domain Bacteria; phylum Gemmatimonadota; class Gemmatimonadetes; order Gemmatimonadales; family Gemmatimonadaceae; genus JAABRT01. Next base: position 974,905 of record JBHYGA010000004.1, on the reverse strand, counting down.
TGGAACGCAGGTCCTGCGATGCGGCATCGGCATCACGTCCGAGGTCAAACTCCACCGTCACCTGCGACACACCTTCCAGCGAGATGGACGTGAGTTTCTTCACGCCCTGCACCGGATTGAACGCTTCTTCCAGTCGGCGCGTGACCTCGCGCTCAACTGTTTCGGCGCTGGCACCCGGATACGTGGTTTGCACCGATACCACGGGAATGCTGACATCCGGGAACTGGTCGATAGGCAGTCCGCGGTACGCGAACAATCCAAGCACCACCAGTCCGAGCATGATCATGGTGGTGAACACCGGGCGTCGAATGGCGACGCCACTGAGTCCACCGCCCTGCTCCGCCGCACCTTTAACGCTGCCGCCAGCGGCAGCGCGGTCTTCATGCTGTTCAGACATCAGTTCTTTTCTCCTACCGGCGCCACCGGTGGACGACCACTGTCGTTCGGCGAGCTGGTGTTCACCACGCGCACCTGCGTGCCGTGATCAAGTCCACTGCCTGGCATCACGAGGATGCGTGCGCCCGCGTCGAGCCCGCTTGAGAGACCAACGAGTCCTCGCGCTTCATCGCGAGTGGCAACCGTGACTTCCTGCAGACGAATCTGTCCATCCGCGACAATCGCGACCATGGTCTTTCCGTCACGCATGCGCACCGCCACGTTCGGCACCACCACCAACGCACTCGGCGTATCCAGCAGCACACGTCCCGTGGCGTATTGTCCGGCCGTCAGTTCGCGGTTCGTGTTGGGCAGTTCGATGTACACACCAACCTGTCGCGTTCCCGCGTTCGCTTCCGGATCAATGCGCGCCACACGGCCGCGATACGACTGATCCGGTCGCGATTCGACGGTAAACTCCACATTCATGCCGGTCTTGAGTTGCGACGCGACATCCACGCCAACCTGACCGGCGAGTTCGAGTGTGCGTACGTCGACAACGGTCAGCAGTGCGCCACCGTTGCTCACCGGCTCACCCACCTGCACCTCTCGCTCGCTGATCACACCATCAATGGGAGACGTAATGCGCGTGCGTGAGGCCGACTCCTGCGCACTGGTGGCGCCGGCCTGCACCGCCACCAGATCTGCGACGGCCGCTTCGTATTGCGCTTCCGCGGCGCGCAGATCCAGCTCCGCAATCGCGCCTTTTGCGAAGAGTGCGCGCGACCCGTCACGACGTTGTTCGGCGACGGCAACGCCCGCTTTTGCCGCGGCAATTGCCGACGCGGAGCTCGCCGCCTGATCGCGAATGCCTTCGGCATTGATCGTGAGCAGCAGTTGTCCCTTCCGAACAGCAGAACCACGGTCAACGAGCAACGAGCCAATCGTGCCGTCGATTTGTGCTTTCAGCATGACGCGGCGTGCGGGTTCGAGCGCCCCGCTCAACAGCACGCCGCCAGCAATGGTGTCGAGACGCGCCTCGCCGATGTCGGCGGGCGTGAGCGCGACCACTGATGGTGTTGCGGTATCGGTGGCCTCAGCCGATTCGCTATCACCACCGCAGGCGACCGCGCTGGCGGCGAGGGCAAGCAGCAGCAACGAACGAGCACGACTTTGCATGCGTTGCGCTGCAGGTGTTGCAAACATGGGTGCAGAAGCGGGGAGCGCAGTCATAAAGATCTATCGGTTGCGTCCAGCGGTACCGGCGAGCGCACGCGCGACATCGGCGTCGGCGAGCAGCAGGTCAGCCACAGACTGGGCGTAGTTGGTTCGAGCCTGCAAAAGCGCGAGACGCGCGTCGGACACTTCAAGTTGCGTGGACAATCCGCGCTCAAACCGCAGGACGGTGAGGGAATACACGCGATCTGCTTGCTCCACCGTGCGAGCGCGTGCAGCAATGGCCGACGCGGCGCGCTGGCGTTCGCCAATCGCCTGCTCATACTGCAGGCGTAGCGATTCACCGAGTTGCGAGAGTCGCAGGCGCTCCTGATCGAGCGTGATCTGCGCCTGCGCCTTCTCCGAGTTGCGGCGGAAACCGTCAAAGATTGGCACGGTCAGCGCCAGTGACGCCGTCCAGTCGGTTCGCCATGGGGTGCTGTTGAACCCAAACACCGTGGACGGAAAAATCTGTCGGCCGTACGCCATGCGAAAGTCGAGCGACGGCAGCCACGCTTTACTGGCGATATCGAGCTGCGACTCGCGGATCTTGACGGTGCGTTCGGCCACGCGCATGGCCGCGCGATCCATGAGGAGACCCGGATCTCCTCCGCGTGCGGCTTCGGCCAATTGTGCATTGGACACGGCGAGTGTTGTCGTGAGCTGCAGCGGCGTGTCCACACTCAGGTTCACCAGTCGCTTGAGTTCGAGCAGCGCCAGAGACGCTGAGTTACGCGCGGCGACGAGCTGTGGCTGCAGGTTCTCGAGGGAGACCTCCGCGCGTAGCAGGTCGAGCTCCGACGCTTGTCCGGCCTCGAGCTGCAAGCGAACGACATCGCGGAACTGCGTGGCCTGCGAAAGTGATGTATCTGCAATTCGTTCGAGTTCCTGGGCAAGCAGCGCGGTGAAATACGCGCGACGCACGTTGCGCTCGGCTTCTGCCATCTGCTCTGTCAGCTCGTACTCCGACGCGGCCTTATATTCGCGCGCGATCTTGAGTGCGGCACCAACACGGCCGGCGGTGTACAGCGGCTGCGAAAGGGACAGTGATGCGATGTACGTGTTTGCCTGACCAAAGGGCAGGTTACCAAACAGCGCCCCGAGTCCGCCGAGACCGGCCAGATCGGCGTTCTGCTCCAGATAGGCCACACGATCGGCCAACGGTAGCGACGGATCCGGATTGAACTGCAGCGAGTCGGGTGTTGGTGCGGAGCGCACGGCAAATGGTGTGGCGAACGTGCGCGTGTACGTGGCGTTGCCATCAAGTTGTGGCAACGCGGACGCAACGGCGGCTTTGACCTGCGCGTCGGCCATCTGCACGCCGCTGCGTGCGAGACGCACTTCTTCCGATTCGCCCGTCACGCGTTCCAGCGCGAGTTCGATCGACAGACGAACCGTGTCAGTTGATTGTGCGCGCGGTGTGCTTTGGGCAAACAAGGCGGCCGGCGCGATCACACTGCAGAGCAGTGCGATCGTGATGCGAGAAGACATAGCTATAGAACTCAGGGAGAGTGTCGTTTTTTCTTGTTCGGTTGTTCACCGGCTTCCAGCGCTTCGAGATCCCGCTCCAGCGATCCGATTCCTGTCTCAAAAACCGCCTCGAAGTCGCGCAGCCGTTTCTGAATGCGCGCGGGCGCGATCAGTCCCGACTGCGCGTCATGCATGGCATCGCGCAGCTTGCGGATGCGTTCGACCTGACGTCGCATTGAGCGCAGCATGAAGTCCGAGGCGAGCTCGTAGTAGTCCCTCCGATCGCCCGGCCGGCTGACGCGCACCAGAAATCCCATGTGCTCTAGTCGTCTGGCGTCGGTGCTGATCGACGCTTTGGATACCCCGAGTTTCGCGGCCATATCATCGAGCGAGAGCGAATCCTCGCTAATCAGCATGAGCCCGAAGATCCGACCCATAATGCGTGACATGCCCTCGGATTCGGTCAACAGCCCCATCGTTTCGACAATGCGGGCGCGTTTTTCGAGCTGTTCGTCAGATTTGTTCATTTTGAATGATTAGTACGTTCAGTACGTTCAGTCAAGACTGAACGTTTGGTCCCTGAAAATCCGTTTTGTCCCAGCTGTTTTCCGGGCACGGTAGTCCGGTCGTTGCGGCGCATGTGCGCCTAATGCTGAGGGAACTGCGGCGGGAAGGACACGAAGGCACGAAGGACACAAAAACAGCAACTGATGCTGATTCGTGTCCTTCCCGCCCGCCGGTGCCCCAGCACTAAGAAGAACTCAGGCCGTCGCGCTGGTGCGGCCCAAGCGCTCGGCGACACGCTCCGCCAATAATTCGTGAGCCCGCTCAGCGATGGCGTCGAGAGAAGGCGTGGTGGGCAGCATGGCCTGCGCACGCGCCTTCAGTTCATCTCGTGTTGGGAACGTGGGCCAGTGCACGTGCGACATGGCGTCGTGCATCTGCCCACGCATGTGCGCGATCGCGTCGCCCGCGTGCGCACGCGCATCGGCCACCATCTGCTCCACGTTGAATGACGCGGCTAACTGACGCGCGACTTTCTCGAGCACGGCTTTGCCAACCGGGCGCTCGTTGCGCACCACTTCTTCAGGCGGAGCACCAAGATCCCACACGAGTCCAGCCCATGACATCGCACGCAACACATAGAACGTGGGATCAAACTCGTACCAGCGAAATCCCTGACGCGTAGAGCGCTGATACGCATGGTGATTGTTGTGCCAGCCCTCGCCGAGCGTGATGATCGCGAGCCACCAGTTGTTGCGTGAGTCGTCACCCGTCACGTAGCGCTGCTTGCCGCTCACGTGCGCGAGTGAGTTGATCATGAACGTGCCGTGCCAGGTGGCCACCGTGCTCCACACAAATCCAACCACGAGTCCTGTCCAGCTTTCGATCCAGAAGCAGAGCGCCATCAACGCCACCGTTGGCACATGCTCGTACTTGTTCAGCCACACGAGTTCCGGATACGCCGTGAGATCGGGTACGGCGTCAAAGTTTGTCTTGTCCCACCGCGGTTCGAAAATCCAGCCGAGGTGCGAATGCCAGAAGCCACCGTGCAGCGGCGAATGTACATCGTTTTCGGTGTCGCTGTGGCGATGATGATGCCGGTGGTGCGCGGCCCACCAGAGCGTGCCTTTTTGCGCCGTGGTTTGCGCGAGAAACGCCAGCAGGAACTGCATCACGCGACTGGTCTTGAACGTGCGATGCGAGAAGTACCGATGATATCCTGCGGTGACGCCGAACATGCGCACCACGTACAGCGTAATCGCAAGCGCAACGGCGGACGCCGTGACACCAGTCCAGATCGCCGCAAAACACGCCACGTGCATGGCAATGAACAGCGCTTTGCCGGGGTACACGGTATCGTCGTGGCCGTGCGCATGCGGCGCGGGTTCGGCGTTGGTCGGCGATGTAGCGGCGACAGCATTCGCCGAGTTGGAGTTGTGTGTGGAACTGGACAACGGCACTCTGGTCAGCCCTTGGGAACAGGTGAATTACAGCGTTTGTGCGTGCGTAATGCACGTGTGTCGCGACACACCGCAGCAAAGCGATACGCGCAGAAGAGACGATCGGTTGAAGCGTTCATGACACCACCGTGGCGGGTGGTAATACGAGCGCCTGCAGTGTCGCCATAGCGCGCACCGCATCGAAACGTGCGGGATCCAGAATTGTTTGCGTTGCACACCCCTCGATAAATGCGGCACAGACGCCTGCCAGATCATCTGCAGAAACGCCGCGATATCGTTCGGGGTATGCCGCGATGATGGCGTCAGCAGCGGGGCGAAACGCATCGCGATAACGATGCAGTGCGCGACGAATCAGTCGACGAATCACCGGGTGCCTGGTGCCCAGTACCCAGTAGTCGTAGAAGAGCTCCACGCGCTCGCGTTGTTTCAGCAAATGTGCGAGATCGCGCTCGACCACGGCGAGCAGCCACTGCACGGGCTGTGCATCGGACGGTGGACGACGATGGAGCTCGCCGGCCACAATCGTGTGGGCGAGCATCCAGTCCAGCAGATCGACGAGCAGGCCGTCTTTCGATTCGAAATGAAAGAGCAGCAAACCGGCGCTCACGCCGGCCTCGGCGGCCACGCTCCGGATGGTCAGCCCGCCCAACCGATCCCTCGCGGCCACGCGATACGCGGCGCGCAGGATCTCATCTCTACGAATGGCTTCGGGGGCTTTGTGACCGGGCATCGGATCGGGCAAAGGAACGCGACCGATGCGAGCATCTGGCCTGTCCCCGAACTCTCATTGAACGCGCGTTCAATGTCAACCCGGAAACCTGAGACCTTAGGCTTCGTAGTCAGAAAATCGGCGCCCATCTGCGCATCCCGCCTCAGTCCACGACTGCCATGTCCGCGATCCCACGCATCTCCCCGCCACGCTCCCTCGACGAACAGCGCGCCGAATATCAGCGCCGCCGACTGCTCGCCATGCCGCTCGCTGGCACGATCGCCTGGACAGGTGTTGGCGTTGCCGGCGCGACACTTTCCCCGCAAGGCGCGGTGTGGGCCACGTGGATCGGCACGGGAATGATCGCGTACCTCGGCATGTTCCTCTCGAGGTTCACCGGCGAGAACTTTCTCGATCGCTCGCGTCCGAAGAACGCGTTTGATGCGCTCTTCATGTACACCGTGGGCATGTCGCTGCTGGTGTACGCGATCGCGATTCCGTTTTTCATGGCCGACTACACGTCGTTGCCGCTCACAGTGGGGATTCTGAGCGGACTCATGTGGCTACCGATTTCCTGGGTGCTGCAACACTGGATTGGCGTCGCGCACGGTGCAGCGCGCACGGTGTCGGTTCTGGCCGCGTGGTACCTGTTTCCGGATCACCGCTTTGTGGTTATCCCCGCGGTGATCGTGGCGCTCTATCTCGTGGCTATCGTGGTGCTGGAAGCGCGCTGGCGTGCGGTGATGCAAACACCATCACTTACTTCGTCACCATCGCCTGCAACGCTTTCTGCACACGCGGCTCCTCTCGGCGCGCAAGCAGACTGATCGCACGACGGCGCACCTGCACATCGGTGTCGCGCGACGCGATCTCCAACAGCTTGGTGGTGCCCGTTTCTGTGCCACCGGCCGCCAACACGGTCAGCATCGCTTCACGCAGATCGCGCGCTTCCAACTTGTCGTAGAGTTGCACCAGCTCTCGCACGGGCACGCCGGCGCGGTCACTCATGGCAATCGCCTGACGACGTTGCGTTGTAGACAACGCGGCGTTACCGGCCACACCGAGCAACCACTGCGCGTTGGTGCGACCGCCCATTGACGCCAATGCGCTCACCGTCGCGGCGCGCGACTTCTCCCCTGTCATGCTCGCAAAACGTGAACGCAACAACTCAGCGTCGGCGGCGGTCGCGAAGTTCTGCATGCTCGCGGTAACAGCTGCCGCGCGCACAGCATCCGAGAGTTCGGCACGCGTGAGCAGTTCACGAAGCGCACTGCGCGCGGCCGCCTCACTGGTCCGACCCAGCGCTTCGATCGCCTGCTGTGCAGCCCATGGATCGGATTCGTTCTGTGCGATCTGCACGAGTGGTGTAATCGCACGGGCCGCATCAACGCGCGCCACCGCACTGATTGCGGCGTCGCGTACGATCTGCTGCTCGTCGGCGTCACGCGCAATAGTGAGCAGTGCGTCCGTGATACTCGCGTTGCCCGGCTCGCGTGCCAACCAGGAGATTGCGGAACGGCGTGTTTCCCGCGGTCGATCGCGATCCCGAACGATCGCGAGCAGCGCGGCGGCAGGCTGCGCGCCGTCTGCCAACATGGCTGGCATCAGCGACGCGCGCGACGGTTTACCATCGCTACGCGCCACGAGCTGCAGCAGATACGCCGAGGCGTCAGCGCCACTCACTTGGCCGAGATCCTGCACTCGCGGATCAGGCGAGAGTGGTCCTACCTGCACGGTAACATCGACCACTTCGCGATCGATGCGAACGAGCGTAACGCGCACGGGCCCGGTCTGACAGTCGCTGCGTGAGGCGACGTCCGTTGTGTTCACACTTGTATTCACGCTGATGAACTGGGTGCTGCCGCTGCCGTACCAGCTTCCGTTCCCCGTGCTGAACCAGCTGCGACCATCACCGCACACACCAGCACGCGCGGCGTAGTTGAATTGCAGCGAACCCGCAGGTGCTGCGGCAATTCGGTCGCTGAGTGTCTGCGCTTCAAGTGGACGATGCGCGGGCAGCAGCACGCCGAACAACAGCGTCGCCTTCATGAGGTACCGCGCATGGCGAGTCATTTGTTGATGATCTCCAGAAGCAACCGTGTGGTGCGTGGGTCATTCTTTTTTGAGAGCGCGGAGATGGCCATACGACGCAAGTTCGGATCGGTGCCGGAGCGCGCGATGTCGAGCAGTTTATCGGTGGCTTCCGGTTCTGTGCGACGACCCATCGAGCTCACCAACTGTTCGCGCAGCGAGCGTTCCGACAACGAGTCGTAAAGCGACGCGAGCGTTGCGATCGGTGTCTTCGACGTATTGATCGCGCCGAGCGCTGCATTGCGCATATCAATCGACTCTGACGGGTTGCGCACCATGGCGGCCAGCCACTGCTGGTTCTCGTCGCCGCCAATGCGAACCAGTGCACTGACGATTGAGCTCTTGAGACGCGAGTCGCTAATGCTACCGTGCATGAGTCGCAGCCACGCGCTTTCTTCTGGCGTTACTCGTGAACGCGTCGTGAACGCGCTGATCGCCGCGCGGCGGACTGTGTACGGCGATCCGCTGCGCTCGATCACTGAGCGCAGCGCCTGTCGGCTACGCGGCAGATCACTCGAGCCAAGGGCCATGACGGCAGATACTTGCGCCTTTTCATCCGTTGACGTGCGAACCATCTCTTCGAGCATCGGAATCGCTTGCTCGGGGAGCTCACGCGCCAGCGTGCTCATTGCGGCCGTGCGAACTTCATTGCGAGGATCATTGCGGATGACGTCAACGAGGACGCTCTCCATCGACTTGTCTTTGGTTGACGGCAACAACGTCACCGCGCGCAGTCGCAGCGACGCCGAACAATCGTCGCGACGCTGTAGCACCGCCTGCAATGTGGGCAGTGATTGCTCTGGATTGGAGCGCACGACGGCACTGAGCGCTTCACCGCGCACCGACTGATCTTCCGCATCACATGAGCTGCCGGTCGCAGCAGGCCGTGCGCGCAACGCCTGCTGCGCTTCTGTGTCACCGCGAGTTGCCAGCGCACCAAGAATGCGCGTACTCAACGCTTCGGCGTCCGCTTGGGTGCGTGCATTCGGGTATTTGGAGGTCTGCGATTGCAGTACGGCGCGCGCCGCCCGCAACTCTTCGGTACCACCAATGCGATAGAGTGCAAACGCCTGCCAGTACAGTGCATCGGAGGCATACCGTGAGGATGCGAAACGCGCGGGAATATCACGGAACGCTTCCGACGCACGTCGATACTCACCACGATTCAGCGCTTCGCGCGCCACGCGATACAGTGAGTCGGCCGGATCATCCTGTGCCCACGGCGCGGGAGGTGCCATGGCAGGTTGCGCCATGCCAGCCTGCGTCGCTGCGAACGGTGCGTATTGCAGGGAGCCCGCGAGCGCTTGGTCGGCGATCTGCTGGCCAAACCCCGCCACGCTCACCGCATGAGCAGCGGCTTCTGCGGCATACACCGAACCGAGTGCTTCCGCGTGCGCTCGTCCGGCAATGGCCACGCTGGCGTGCATCTGGTCTGACATCAACATGTCGAGGCGCAGGTCTCGTGCGAGCTCGCGCTCAAGCTGCCAGGCGAGCTCGTCGTCCGGCGCGAGCACACCGGCCCTGCCGAGTGGTGATCTGGCCGGACGAGGCGCTGGAGCCGTAGTTGCCGCCGGCACCGGACGCTCCGGCGGCCGAGGTGGTGATGCGCCACCGCTTTGCTGCGCAGACAGCGCCACTGGAGCCGAGACCAGCAGCACCAGCGCTCCGCGACAGATTGTGCGATCGATACGAAATGAGCCAGTCGTCATGGTCAACTCCTCAGTTGCCTTGTGGTGCGTAATCAATCGCAGCGAGGCGCAGGCGCGGCACAACATCGCGCGCCAGAATCGCTTCGTTAATGAACTCGAGTTCTTCGTTGTCACGACGCGCTGGCAGTCGCGCGATCTGAGCAAGCACCAGCTCCAGATCGCTGAGCAGTGCGCGCAGTTCCGGATCGGTCGCAGCAGGTGCATCAATCAACAAACGCGTAGTGGAAAGCAGTGACGACGCGTCAGACGCAAAACGTGCACTCACCGCGCCGTCATCCGCGTCGCGTTCCAGCGACGCAAGCAGCGCTGACGTTTCGCCGAGGTATTCCGACGTGGTGAGTAACAACGGATTGTCGCGCCGGTCAGCGACGTTCTCCGGAACGGTCGATTCCGCAACCATGATCGCTGGCGCAGAGGGCGCTGAGTAACGTCCAATGCCGGCTCCAACAACCAGCGCCGCCGCCGCAACCCACGTGAGCGTACGCCAGCCTGGCGCAGACTTCGGCGCAGCGGCGGGCACGTCAAACGCTTCGTGTTCAATGCGCGACCAGAGTGCGTCGTGATCCGTCGCGTGCGGCACCCGCCACGATTCACGCGCGGTGGCCAGCAGTTGATCCAGTTGTTCGTCGTTCAGTTCAGGTGTTGTCATACGTTACCACGCCATGCGTACAAACGAGTGTTGGAGCGAATACCGCAAGACGTGCTGCGGCGGATGTTGTGCTGGCACTAGTGTTGAAAATCCGGCGCGAGGTCTGCCAGCGTGCGCCGAAGCGCCGAACGCGCCATGAAGAGCCGAGATTTGCTGGTGCCTTCGGCGACACCGAGCGTGGTTGCGATTTCCTGATGTGTATAACCTTCAAGATCGTGCAGAATCAGCGTGCAGCGTTGTGACTCGGGCAGTGCTTCGAGCGCGTCGAACAACCGTTTCTTGAGCGCATGATCCGCTCCCTGCTCCCACGCGCCCATCTCACCCGCGTGCTCCAGCGCGACTTCGCGATCACGAATCCGCTTGACCTTGCGCAGCCCGTTCATTGCGGTGGTCACGGCCACTCGATGTAACCAGGTGGCGAACGACGACTCCCCACGAAACTTGGCCAGCTGCTGAAACGCGCGAACGAACGTGTCCTGCGTGAACTCACCCGCCAGCTCAGCGTCTCCACACAACCGGAACACCACGCGGTGCACACGACTCACGTGCGCGTCATAGAGCGCACGTGCCGCCGATCGGTCTCCAAGCAGCACCCGCGCGATGAGATCGCGCTCGTCTGCCCGGTCCGGTGAGTCAAGGGGAGTTGCCGGGATGGTCATCTGGTTCGCAGGGTTTGACACCGTCTGTCGCGAAGGCGTTCATTCCGACGTATTCGATGTAGCCGTCCTTGCCAGGTACGCGACGTGCCAGTCTCCGGGCGAGGCGTCCTTCCCTCTCGAAATTGAGGCCCTGTATGCGGCTCGCTCCCCGGTCCATTCCGCGCTGGCGCTCCACGCTTGGCGTGAGTCTGGTAAGCGTGGCGTTCGTTGCCTGCGGCGGCGACGCGGGTGGAAGTGCCGAGAATGGCCCGGCCTGGACCACCACGATGAGCGCCAGCGGTGATACCACGGTGGCGCGAACGACGGGAGTCATTCCGGACAGCGGCACGCATCGTTTGCAGGAAATCTGGCGTGTTGGCGATGCGGACGCGATCGACTCCACCATTACGTTCGGGCGGGTGAACGGATTCGCCGTGCATGCGGACAACACGATCGCCGTATTTGATCCGAGTGCGCCCACGCTGCGATTGTTCGACGCGAATGGCCAATACGTGCGAACACTCGGTCGCAAAGGATCGGGGCCCGGCGAGTATGAACATGCGAATGGACTGGCATTTCTGAGCGATGGTCGGCTCGCCATCTGGGATGCACCGACCTCGCGCATCACTCTGTTCCGGCAGACCGGAGAGGTGGACGGCGCCTGGCAGCCACCGGTGAACGGTTGGCAACTGAGCGACGCGCTGTCGCCGGTGGAGGGTCACGCCTTGATGATTCGCGCCGCGATCATCGATACCGCACGCAAGGACAATCCCGGACCTCCGGAGATGCGCGGCGCCTACTTCATGTACGACACCACGGGACACATTGTCGACACCATGATCGTGCCCAAACCGAAGGTGGAGCCGGCGATGCTGGTTCTGCAGAATGAAACACGGATTTCTCGTCGTGGGGTACCGTTCGCGTCGGGGCCTTCGTTTGCATTGCTGACAAACGGTTTGCGCGCGATGAGCGAGGGAGACCGCTATCGCATTGATCTCTCAAACGGATCAACCAACCTTCGCATTGAACGCGATGCGGTTGGTGTACCGGTGAGTGATGGCGAACGTGACGAACGGCGCGCGCTCGCAGAACGCGAGATGATGAGCGAAGATCCGACGTGGCGGTGGAACGGACCACCGATTCCCTCGGTTAAGCCTATGATTGTCCGGATGCAGTCTGGAGTTGATGGTCGGTTATGGGTTCGGGTTTCCGCTCCGGGTGAGCTGATACCAGAGGCGGAGCGAGACGAACCGCGTCCCGCGCAGCCCAATCAACCGCCGCCCATTGCCATCACGTGGCGCGAACCGGTGTGGTATGATGTGTTCGAAACGGACGGACGTTTTCTCGGTCGGATTGTCATGCCAGCACGATCCAGCTGGCTTGGTGCGCGCGGTGATCTCGTGTGGGGCATCACGCGTGATGAGAACGACGTGCCGTTCATCACGCAGTGGCGCATCACGCCATCGTGGAGTGGCCTGTAACCTTTGCACACGCGGTTCCTTGTGACATCTCGCTCGCTGCCGATTTTTCCGCTTGGTATGGTGCTGTTTCCTGGCACCACGGTGCCTCTGCATCTTTTTGAGCCGCGGTATCGACAGATGTTACTCGATATCAGCAAGAGCGACCGTCAGTTCGGATTACTGTGTGCCATTCCCGGTGTGTCGGAGCGCGATCTTCCGCCGGGACGCGTGGGCTGCGTGGCGGAAGTCACGGAATCAGAAACGCTCGAAGACGGACGCTCGAATATTCTGATTCTTGGGCGCGAGCGTTTTGTGCTGGATCGTTTTGTTGAGCAGGAGACGCCCTACCACGTGGCCGACGTCACGCTGATCGGCGATACGGCCGTCTCGTCACCCGTCGCGCTTGCGGTGTTAAGTGACGATGTGATCTCCAACTTCCGGCGCATTGTGAAGGCCGTGCAAACGCTGAACGATGAGAGTGATCCACCGCCCGCATTGCCGGACGATGGCGCGCAGCTGAGTTTTGCGATTGCGTCCATGATTGACTTTGATCTCGAAGAGCGGCAGGCGGTGCTGGCGGAACGGTCTCCGCAGGAGCGGCTGCAGCGCATTGATGCCGTCTTGCGCCGGGTCTTGCCGGATCTTGAGCTGCAGGCGGCGATGCACGCGGCGCGGAAGGGACAGTAGTATTCTGATCCGCGGCGGCTCGGCCGCGTTTCCACACGTATTGCCTTACGCCCTCCGAACTCCCCCTGCAATGCGTACATCGCTGATCGTTCGTTCCGTAGCCGGTCGCACGGCATTTCGTGCTGCTGCGTATATCGCGCTCGGTGTACTGCTCACCTCTGTGACGTCTCTGCGCACGCTGCTGGCGCAGTCCGGCGCGCTTTCTTCGACTGACTCCGCACTCGTGGGTCGCATTCTGCTCGCGGAAGATGCGCGTAGTGCTGCTGACCCGTCGATCGCCGCGGGCAAAGGACACACGAATGCGCGTGTGCGTGCAATCGCCGAGCGCGCCGCGGAACGCATTCGTGATCCGCAGTTCGCGCGGCGCGATTCGTTGCCCGCGGTCACGCCAAATCCCGCGCCATCGGTGTACGCGGATCCGGCGTGGCGCTTGCGGCTTCGCGCGCTCACCGCGCAACGCAACGATTGTGGCGTGCTGCGTACCGCGCTCAACGACAGCGTGTGGCCGGTGCGGTTTCGCGCGATGGCCCTGCTCTCCGCGGCCTGCGCAGCGGACGCAGGTACTCTCGCGCTGTTACAGCGATGGGTTGATGAGGTGCCGGCTGATGCGTCGCGGCGCTCGGCGGGCAACGTGTCGTGGCATGGTGCGGCGCATGCACTAGTCGCGTTGTCGCGGATTGCGCCCAATGAAGCGCGCTCGCGTGTGAGTAAACTTGCGTCGCATTCGCAGCCCGAGCTTCGCGAGTACGTCGCGCGTGCGGCCGCTCAGTTGTCAGATACGGTGACCCTTCGTGGGTTCGTGCGCGATGCAAACGCCAACGTGCGCGAGCTGGCCATTGAGTCGCTGCAAAAGTTGGTGGGGCACACAGACGACGAGCTTTATCTCGCGGCGATTGACGACACGGCGGCGCAGGTTGCTCGTGCTGCGGCGCTGGCGCTCGCCGGCTCACCACGCACCGATGTTGCGGCTCGCGCGAACGCGGCGCACGCGCGCTGGGTCGCACGCGCGAATGCATCTGCGCGTGATGTGCGTCTCGCGCTGCTCGCGGCGGCAAGGCGCGATAGCAGCGAGGATATCGCGGCGCCACGTTTTGCGAGTTTACCGTCGCGCGCGGTGCCGCTTGTGCTCGGCGAAGTGATTCACGTGCGCGTGACCATGGACGCCGCGAGCGGTGGCGGTTCGTTTGTCGTGCGCATGCGCGGAGACGCCGCGCCAATGATGGCCTCGCGCGTGCTCGATCTGGTGGACGCGAAATATTACGACGGACTCAAGTGGCACCGCGTAGAGCACGACTTTGTGGTGCAAGGCGGCGGGCCCGGCGCGAACGAATACGTGGGGTTGTCAACGTTCCTGCGCGACGAACTCGGCACGGTGCCGCACGTGCGCGGCACGGTGGGCATGAGCACGCGTGGTCACGATACGGGTGATGCTCAGTGGTTCTTTAACGTGCGCGATAATCTGCGACTGAATCGCGACTACACCGTGTTTGCGGAAGTGACCGAGGGGATCGAGGTGGTTGACGGGATTCTGGAAGGCGATCGGATTGCAACGATGCGCGTGGTGCGGCGGTAGGGAGCGCGTCAAGCGCTGACGTCGCCTCGCGTCAGAATTGCATTCAACGCCGAGTTGATGTAGTAGCTCGATCGTCCGACTTTCCTCTTCTCTACAAATCCTGCGGTTGCCAACGCATCGAGGTACTTCGTGGCGGTCAGCCGCGACACGTTCAAGTCACGCTCGATAAATTCGATTCTGGTGTAGGGGTGCATGAACAGGTTGTTGATGAGATCCTGACTATAGAATTTGAAGCTCGCACGGATGCGGTGTTTGTAGTCAAGGAGCGCGACCTTCATGTCGCTGATTGTTTGAATGCTCTGCTGCGCCGTGGTCTCAACCGCATTTAGTACGTACATCACCCACGCTTCCCAGACAGCGGGCGCATCACCACTGTCACGCACGGCCTGCAGCAGTCGATAGTACTCAGGCTTGTTGCGCACGATGTAGCTGCTGAGGTAGAGCACAGGAATATCGAGCAGTCCCGTATTCACCAAATACAACACGTTTACGATGCGTCCCGTTCGCCCATTGCCATCGTAGAACGGATGGATGCTTTCGAACTGGTGATGCGCGATTGCCATCTTGATCAGTGGGTCCGCTTCAAACGCGGCGGCGTCGTTGAGAAACGTTTCCAGATCACTCATCAGCTCAACAATTTCGCCGTGCTGTTGCGGAGGCGTGTATACAACACGTCCTGCACCGTCCTTCAGCGTCGTTCCAGGCAGTCTGCGAAAGCCGGCATCACTCTGTTCCAGCGCGGCCTGAATTGCCAGCATGTGATTGGATGTCAGCAGCCCGTGTTCGCGAACCAGTTCGTAGCCAGCGCGCAATGCGTGCGCGTAGTAGCGCACCTCTTTTGCCGCAGGCGTCGCCGCCAGATCCGGGTAGGTTGCTCCGCGGAAAAGTTCGTCATGTGTGGTGACAATGTTTTCGATCGCCGAGCTGTCTTTGGCTTCTTGTAGCGCCAAGGTGTTGACGAGAATGCCCTGGTTCGGGATCGACGCGGCCAGCCCTTTGAGCTCGGCCAGTTTTCGGCTCGCCGTGGCCGTTTTTTTCAGCACGGCGCGGCCTTCGAACATCGCCGGGCTCAGGCGCGTCAGCGGTCCGAGTCTCCGCCTGGAGTCGAGGGCACCGCCGACCTCGGGATCGCTGTCAGTCATGACTGAGATGGGCTACCGGCTATACATGTCGAATCTATTATGTATAGATAAGATTCGTTTTCTATACATTATTAGTCATAATGTATAGATTATGCTATTATCTATACATGTCAAGGAGAATATGTATAGATTTCCGCGCAGCGCGACCCAGCTACTGCTTCGCCGCCCCCGCATCACGATCGCGCTTGTCCGGCGCACCAGTGCGCACACCGCGACTATCGACATGAATGGAATGCGCGGTGCCCTGTCGCCCGCCCATTCGCACAGTGTGTCCCATCGCTTGCAGTGCACTCACAGTTGACGCCGGTACACCGTCGCCTTCAATGCTGAGACGATCGGGCAACCACTGGTGATGAATGCGCGCTGCGGCAACCGCGCTGTCGATTGGCATGTTGAACTCGGTCACGTTGAGCACGATTTGCAACACGGTGTTGATGATCGTGCGACCACCAGGACTTCCGGTTACCGCGACCAGTTTGCCGTCTTTCGCCACGATTGCCGGCGTCATGCTCGACACCATGCGTTTACCGGGGCGCGCTACGTTTGCGGCGGTGCCAATCAAACCGGTGCTGTCGGTAAGACCAGGCTTGCCGTTAAAGTCGCCCATCTCGTTGTTCAGCAAGAAGCCCGCGCCCGCGACTACGGCGCCGAGTCCGTATCCCGCCTCAAGCGTGTACGTGACAGACACCGCCATACCGTTGGCATCAACCACGGAGTAGTGCGTGGTCTCGTCACTCTCGTAATCAGCAACCAGCTCCGTTGAGCGCGAAACCGACGCACGGTTTTCGTCAATCGTTTTGCGCAGCTCCGTTGCGTACGCCTTGCTCGTGAGCTTGTCGACCGGCGGCTTCACAAAATCGGGATCGCCAATGTGCTGCGCCCGATCGCGAAACGCTCGACGCATGCTCTCCGTGACCAGATGGATGTACCGCGGCGAGTTGTGCCCTGCACTCTTGAGGTCATAGCCTTCAAGAATGTTCAGCATCTGAATCATGGCCACACCACCTGAACTTGGCGGTGGCATGGAGATGATCTCAAATCCGCGATACGTGCCGCGCACGGCCGGCCGCTCCTTCGCCTGGTATCCCGCCAGATCCTTCGCAGTGATCAAGCCGCCGCCTCGCTGCATTTCCGCAACAATCAACCGCGCGGTTTCACCCGTATAAAATCCGTCGCGCCCGTTGTCCCGAATACGCTCAAGCGTGCGACCAAGATCCGCGAGTACAAGCCGATCACCAGCCGCGTACGGTTCACCATTTTTGTAGTACGCCGCGAGTGACGCGGGATAGCGCGCGAGTTTGTTGCGCGTGCCACGCAGCGAACCCGCCAATCCCTCAGGCACAACAAACCCGTCGCTCGCCAAACGCACCGCCGGTTCTACCAGCGACTTCCATTCGCGCGATCCGTACTTGCTGTGCGCCATCGCGAACCCCGCCACCGTGCCCGGCACGCCAACGGCAATGTGCGTGTTGTGGTGACGCGACGCGGAATACGCGCCCGTAGAATCGACGAACATGTTCGGCGAAGACGCGGCCGGCGCCATTTCACGGAAATCCAGCGTGGTGGCGCGCCCGTCGGGAAAACGAATCACCATGAATCCGCCGCCACCAATGTTGCCGGCGGTGGGATAGGTCACCGCGAGTGCGAGGCCCGTGGCAACGGCCGCGTCTACCGCGTTGCCACCCGCTGCGAGCACATCCCGACCGGCGTTGCTGGCAATCGCACTCGCCGACACCACCATGCCGCGTGTGCTCTGCGTTTCGCTGAGCACCACGTTGGCGGGAACTGGCGATGCGGGCGGGCGCGAACACGCAACGCCAAAAGCCAGGGCTGGTACGAGCACAAGCGCTCGAGCCAGTGACGAGGACCGAACGCGCGTCTGAGAGATGCGCAGAAATGGAGCGAGCAGACCGGCCGTGCTGCTGCGGCGAGTTCGGCTTAAGTTCATGTTAGGTCCCCGCGGAACATGCGGATGGTGGGAGCCGTGTGACGTCGTGTGCAGACCATCACAACTACTTGTAAGTCCGCCGTTGGCGGCTGGGAGAATCGCATCATGCAGTTCAGCAGCGACGCTCGCAAGCAGGAGCCTGTGGATCCGTGACGAACACGCCCATGGCTGGGCGTGCGTTTCCGTGTTCAAACTGCGGGGCGTCGCTCACGTTTGCGCCCGGCGTCGGTCGACTCTCGTGCGCCACGTGTGGCACGAGTAACGATCTGCCCGCCTTTGACGACGCGCTGCTCGCCGAGGCGCACGAAGAACTCGATTTCCGCGAGCACTTGCAGCGGCAGGCCGGCAATGAGCCCGCGCTCGTGCAGCAGATTGTGGATTGTCCGCAGTGTGGTGCGCAAACGGTGTTTGATCCGAACGTGGTCGCGTCGCACTGCGCGTTTTGTGCATCGCCCATGGTGTCCGTAAAGGCGCATGCGGAGCGTCAGATCAAACCGCGTGGTGTGGTGCCGTTTGCGCTGGAACCGTCGAGTGCGCAGGAGCTGTTCCGCAACTGGATTGCTGGCCGCTGGTTTGCGCCGAACGCGCTCAAGCACACGGTAAAGTCAGCGCAGGGTGTGCGTGGTGTGTATGTGCCCTGCTGGACGTTCGATGCGGAAACCACGAGTGATTACACGGGGCAGCGTGGCATCAATCGCACGGTCACTGATACGCGTCGCAACTCGCAGGGGCAGCTGGAGCAGTACACGCGCATTGAAACCGACTGGTATCACGCGCAAGGGCGTGTGTCCGTGATGTTTGACGACGAACTCGTGCTTGCGTCGCACAGCATTCCGAAACATCTCGCGGGTGTGCTCGAAGGGTGGGACACGTCAAAGCTGGTACCGCCGGCTGATGATTACATGGCGGGATTTACCGTTGAGGCGTATCAGGTGGGGCTTGAGGCGGGCTTCGCTGAAGCGCAGGAGCGATTCGCGAGCGCGATTGACGGTGCGGTGCGCGCGGATATTGGCGGGCATCAGCAGCGTGTGTTCAACATTGACACGCACTACGGGGCGATTCAGTTCAAGCACCTGTTGCTGCCCGTGTGGATCGCGTCGTACAAGTTTGGCGAGACGTCGTACCGCGTGGTGGTGAACGGACAGACGGGCAAGGTGCAAGGCGACCGCCCGTGGTCGGCGTGGAAGATTGCGGGGGCGGTGATTGTGGCGGCGGTTGTGGCGGCGGTGGTTTTTGCGATGATGCAGCGGTGACACGCGTAGTGTCTATCAGGCCGAACCCGTCTCACTTGTCTTGCGCTACTCCGGAACTGGAACTGACGCGGTTGCCATTCCGCGGCACTCATCACACCAGTTCGGTTCTCCCTGTCCTTTGTCGTAGCTAAGCTGCGGAAGCAGTGTGGTGCGTTCACCAGTGCTTGTGGTGATGCGCACGGAAACGCCAGTACGCGCAAACGTACGAAACAGCACGCCATTGGGACACTCTCGGGTGCCGTCGCATCGTGCTTCTGTTGGCTCGGGCTGGAGCACGCCATCTACAAAAAGTTCGGCTTTCCACGGCGCCGCAGGCGGTGAATCGAACGATACTAACAACCCTTCCACACATCCAACGAGATCACAACCGCCGCAGCCTTGGATCGCGAGTGCGATCGCGAACAACGCAGTCCGTCCCGCACGTTTTTGGGGTAACTCAGCTTTCATCGGGCACCTCTGAATTTGATTCGTCTACCGCTCAGAATGTCGCGGCGGCGGTGGAGCACAGCTTCACGCTAACGCACGGGAATCAGAATAGAACGTGAGTCGCGTCACGAACCTTTCCCGAATCGTTTGTAGAACGCAAAGGGGCCCATAGTCTGGGATAGATTGAGACGAAGTCGTCACCAGCGTCGACATTTCGGCTGACATGCACTCCGATTGTGGTGCAGGTCACCAAGTGCGTGCGACTTGCACAAAAACAAGGTTTTTGCGTATGAGCGGAAGAATGAGAACAACGCAATATGTAAAAATCGCTTTGCGATACGTAGCCGTCGGATTGCTCGCGGCGCTCACTCCGGTGACGCGCACTTCCAGCGCGCAGACAAGCCCGCTAGAGCAGCTGGTCAAAGAATGGACGCGACCGTTTCCCGTGCCCACATGCACGGATGCGCCAGACTGGGCTGCCCACGATGAAGTCGTTCGGCGCTGCACTTTTCGGCGACCCAAGCCCGCAGACGATTCGATCCGATTGTTTTTCCATCCCGTCGATTCACTTCGAAGCGTGACGTGGGACAATCGGCTTCTCAAGGACTCAATGGCTGCGCGCGCGCTCGTGGACTCTCTGCATCAGCGCTTTACCGCGCTGCAACTCGAACGGTGGGCCTGCGCGCCGGGAGGGACCGTACCAGACGGCGACGTCCAAGAGCATTGGTGGATCGGCTCAGATCTCGGTACCCAGGTTGTGGTCATCACGCCCAAATCCGGGCCGATCAAGGTCATTGTTAGTGCGGCGCGCCGCGCTGATGAAATGCTGTTCTACCTGACGTGTAGAAATTCGCAGAAGGTCAACGGCTCCGCGCCGCGGCGGCATCGCGGATTCGCTCTCTGACTCCCGAAGCGGCCCAAGGCACCATGTGCTTCCGGATCGACTTGAGATCATCGTCATCCGTGTGCACGACGTACACATGCCTCGCACCGAAACCGATGATTTGCTCTTTCGGGCCCAACAGAATGATGCGTTTGATTCTCGCCTGCCGATCGACAACATCGTATCGCCGAGTCGGTGATTCAACGGTTCGAAGTCGTTCGACGAGCACGTTGCCTTCGATGTCAGCTAACAGCGTGGGAATTCTGTTGCTGGCCTGCTGAACAAACGGGGGAACAACGTCCGGCCATCCGTTGAACGTGTCGGTTTCACAGGAGAACTTGTCCACCATCACTTGAATCGTGAAGCATTTGTCGCGCGCGGTAGTTGCCCTGGGCACGTACGTGGGAAGTGCAGTCCCGCGAATCCATTGACCATTGGGTTGTCGCCAGTCTACGCGGTACGGTCGAAGCCTTGCCACCGCGATCCATCCATCGGGGAGCAACAATCCCTTTTCTGCCGCAGCAAGTGGATTGGTTGGGAACACATGATTGAGCCGCGTCGGCGTCGCCAGGAATTGCGTGTATCCCTTGTCACCGGGACCCAGGAGCCGGGCGACGGTATCGATGTCGACTGTTCGCCAGTTTGCACGAATCAGCACGAACGTATCCGCAGTTGATGGAAATCGTCGCGCTCCCTTGGCGTAGATGTGAGCCTGCGTGGAAATTACGTGGCCGTCGCGGCTGGCGCCGTCAAGCCTGCCACGCAACAGCAGGTTTGCAGGCTCCTGCTCGGCGAACGTTTTCGTAATCTTTGTCCCGACAAGTACGAACCAACGGCCGGTGTACGCATCGGTAAGCAGCGAGGAATCAGCGCCGAGCGCGTGGAGCCACCCAACCGCTCGGTATTCGCCGGGCCCGCTGCCGGTGCGCCCGATGTCCGTTGCTGCGCGGTTTGCAAAGTTGTAGTGCACCAACCGATTTTCAATTTGATCCGAGATCAATAGTGTGCCGTCCGGGAGTTCGCGAATTGCGATCGGCTGCACAAAATCGTGCGGCGTTGCGGCGACGGGCGCGCCGAGGCGCACGGTGGGTTGGGTGTGCGCACTTTGCACTGCGGCCACACACGCGAGGCACGTAACCATCATCGCGCGTGCAGACGCACGAACCACTAGATTCGCAGGGTAGGCGCGAGGCATACACCCACGTTAACGCGCCGCGCGACGCACCGCGACACACGGAGGCTGCGATGAACTATCCCATAGACCTTGGCATCCTGCTCGTGCAAGCCGCTGTGCTCGCGTATTGCGCATTCGCCAAGAGCCATCCCGGAGTGCGACTGCTGATTGCGGCTGGTGCACTCTTCGGCGCCGCGTCCACGATCCGCCGGGTGCTACCGGTGGACGCCAGCTACACCAACGTGCTCTGGTGGTTGTTTGTCGTGGCAGGCGCGTTCAGTGCGGTCGCCGCGATTGTTTCGTATCGGCGCCGCACGCCAAAGCCGCCGGCGCAAGTCAGTACATCGTAGCGACCGGCGTTCGTCGCGATGTGATCGCGGATACGCGCCGTCGACAGGCGGCAGTGCAAGGTCTCGTAGCGGTTCCCGTCGTCGGGGAGCGCTTCGAGATCGGCCACCGTCCAGATGGTGCGGTCGGCACTGGGCGAGCGATGCAGTCGCGTATCTGGCATAGGCGCTTGGTCGGCTCGGCGAGGGCGTGTACGCAAGGGGCGAACATCCGCCGAGCGTAGCGGGTACAATCTCACAACATGACAACCGAAATGTGGCTCACTATCAGCGCAGTTGTTGTAATCCTGCTCGCGGCCGCCGTGCCGCTGCTCGATCGCCTCACTGACGCACCGATCATGCGTCGTGATGTCAACGCCGGCACCAAGTCGTGGCGATTGCGAGCCGCACTTCGGCGTCGTGAAGATCCACCGCTCTCGATGGGCGCGGGTCTGGACGAGGCGCGCGTCGGCGACGTGGTTGCCGCACCGCGCGCGCGCGACAATCGATAGTAGCTGCCAGCGCGCGACTTTCGTGTTGCCTACAGCGTGTACACCGCCAACACCGTACACGCCGTCGAATAAACAAACGGTCGCCACGCATCCGGCAGCGGATTGCCCGGTGTGCGCACCATGACCAGCTTGAGATTCTCCACCGGAATCTGACTCACCGACACGTTGCCCTGCGGGAAATCATTGAGCAACACCTGCGCGCAACGCGACGCCGTGCGCTCGGGTGCACGCGGAAAACCGGGCAGCAGATTCAGCAGATCGCCGGTGAATGATGTTTTCGCGAGGTCAAAGTCGGCCGGCAGCAACACACCACTCGGCACCGCGACGTCCATCGCACGATCATACAGCTCGAGATCGCGGCGCCAGGATTTCTCCACTTTACGCTCCTGTTCTTCGTCGTCTACATGCGCGAGCGTCAGATCGAACGCACCGTTGGGCGCGGAGCGTAGCAACTTCGCCACTGGCGCAAAGCCGGTCTGGCGCGCGCCAATCGCAAACAACGCGTCAGGCACTTCGGTGACGTGATAGCGACCGATCGCATCAGTCGTCACGGTGCTGACTTCACCATTCTTGTCGCGCACCGAGACTTCAACACCCGCAATCGGACGACCTGCGTCGTCAGTCACAGTGCCGTACAGTTGACGCACGTCCTGCGCGCCGCTGTACGCGACCGTTTTCAGTGCCGGCGTTTGCGCGAGCAGCGTGCCCGCCAGCAGTGTGCCCACGGTGAGCGCGGCAATCACCACCAGACGGCGCACCGAGGCCTCGCGGGCCGCGGTCTCCGTCTCTTCAATCGCCTCGGCTTTGGCTGCTGACTTCATCGGTCCGGTCCTCGGGCAAGGTGTGAACTCGAGACGTGTACGTCTCGTCTACCTGTTCTACCCTCGGTGACGGTCCGCGATCCGCAGGCTCACCGCGTGAGCACCAACCCCAGCTCAGCGCGCGTCGTTCGCCGCACTTCACCGGCGAACATCGCGTGCGTGCGTATCGTGAGACGGGGACCAATACCGCGCCGCACGCCCGCGCTGACTGCGCCACCCACTCCGGCAGTCGAAGCACCAAACGTCGTGTAGGCCACGCTCGGTCCGACAAAAACGCCCCATGCTTCGTCAGTCGACGTCACGAGCCACAGCGCGGACAGATCCAGCGCGACTCCCGCGTCAGGACAACTTCCCGCGCAGCCGCCAGGCAACGCACCAGCGGCGGCCGACGACGCCACGCTCAGCCTCGGTGTGAGCGCGTACTCCGCACTCACACCGACCACTGGCATCGTGTACCTCGACTGCCCCGTCTCGATGTTGGCGCCGGTGACAAACGAGCCAATCCCGATGAACGGGGCCCACAACAAAAACCGATTCACTACGCCATCTTCGCTTGCAAACGACGATCAAGCGCGTCAAGAAAATCTTCCGTATTCAGATACGGCGCGTCTTTGGAAATCAGCAGCGACAGATCCTTTGTCATCTCGCCCGATTCCACCGCCTCAATACACACGGCTTCCAGAGCTTCTGCAAACGCCACTACATCTGGCGTACCATCAAGTCGCCCGCGATGCGCGAGACCACGCGTCCACGCAAAGATCGAAGCGATCGGGTTCGTGGACGTCTTGCGCCCCTTCTGATGTTCGCGGTAGTGACGCGTAACCGTGCCGTGCGCCGCTTCGGCTTCCATTGTTTTGCCGTCGGGCGTGAGCAGCACGCTGGTCATCAGACCAAGTGAACCAAAGCCCTGTGCAACAATGTCCGACTGCACATCACCGTCGTAGTTCTTGCAGGCCCACACGTAACCGCCTTCCCACTTGAGCGCGGCGGCGACCATGTCGTCAATCAAACGGTGTTCGTACGTGAGTCCCTTGCTATCAAACTCGGCTTTGAACTCGCTCTCGAACACGTGCGCAAAAATATCCTTGAACGCGCCGTCGTACGCCTTGAGAATGGTGTTCTTGGTGCTCAGGTACACCGGATAGTTGCGCTGCAAACCATACGTAAAACTGGCGCGCGCAAAATCACGAATGGAATCGTTGAAGTTGTACATGCCCATGGCCACACCGCCGTCGGCGCCGAACTTGGCGACTTCGAACTCCATAGGCGCACTACCATCTTGTGGTGTGTACGTCATGGTGAGCGTGCCCGGACCAGCCACCTTGAAGTCCGTGGCCTTGTACTGATCACCGTGCGCGTGACGTCCGACAACAATCGGCTTGGTCCATCCCGGCACCAGCTTGGGGATGTTCTTCATGATGATCGGCTCGCGGAAAATCACGCCGCCGAGGATGTTGCGAATGGTGCCGTTCGGACTGCGCCACATCTTCTTGAGCTTGAACTCCTCCACACGCGCTTCGTCGGGCGTGATCGTGGCGCACTTGACCGCGACTCCGTACTTCTTCGTGGCTTCGGCCGAGTCAATCGTGACCTGATCGTTGGTGGCGTCACGATGTTCAATGCCGAGGTCGTAATAGTCGATCTCGAGATCGAGGTACGGCAGGACGAGTTTGTCCTTGATGAAGCTCCAGATGATGCGCGTCATCTCGTCGCCGTCCATCTCGACGATGGGATTCGCAACCTTGATCTTGGCCATGATGCGGTGTGTGGAAACTGGGGAGGGTCGTGGCGCGGGAGCGCGCAGTGTCAGCGAACAATCCGACTATCCCCTGAAAATGCATAGATGTAGCGAACGGGGCCACCGGTGAACGCACAATGCGTGCGGACCAGTGACCCCGTCGTTCTGAGGAACTTCATACGAGCGGCACCAGGGCGGGATCATCCCCGCCCTCGGTCTGCGCCAGCCGATGCCCTACATCAGGTTGATCGCCTCCATCCTGATCTTCTGGGCTTCGAGCTGTGCTTTGGTGGATGCCGGGTTACCGCGCACCGCTTCCGCACCGGCGATCGCCGCGGCAAACGGTGTGTCCGGAATTTTGTCGCCGTTTGTGTCGACGAGATCGTTCCAGCCGTACGCGCCATTGGCAAAGTTGATCCAGGCCGCCAGCAGTTGCTGATCAAGGATGAAGCGCATATCCCCGCTACTGCCACTGTTTTGCAGTATCGCGCCTGCTTTGGCGAGTGTCGACGCGTCGCGTATCTCGTTGTACACCGAGGAGAGCTGCGCCGCGATCTGCAGATAGCAGAGCAACGTGCCCTCACCAACGGCGCTGCTGCGCACATTGCGGTATTGCGTTTGCCAATACCCTGAGCTGCGCGCACGTTCGGAGTTTCCGGCAATCACCACGTTCGCGGTTTGCGTTGTTACCCCGCCGTCGTCATCGGTTGCACGAAGTGAAATCTGTCTGAAGCAGGCCTGCGCGAAACTCTTGCTTTGCGCGTTGTTAAACGAGCGTGGGTTTAACGATGGGCTCAGCACGGGATCCGGGTTCGGCGCAAGATTCAGCGACGCCGCGGACGCGGTGGTGCCGTCCTTCCAGTCCCACAGCAGTGACAAATCGTCGCTTCCGGGGTCTGTTGTGACCGAGCTGAATGCGGTCGGCGTATTGATCGACGTGAAGACCGTAGGCACACCATTCACCAGCGTGGTGTTGTCGCCGCCCATGGTGACCGCTGGCTTCACATTGCTGATGTCCACCTCACGCTGTGCTGAACCTTTCGCACCGTCTTTGTCAGTGACCGACAGCTCCAGGGTGTACTTGCCATTGTCTCCGTACTGGCAACCCGAGGAGGACAGACTTCCTGTCAGTGTTCCGTTCACCACGGACAGGCTTCCCACCGTCACGGCGACAACGAGCTGCTGCCCACCTGCCAGTGTGTAGCACGTGGCATTCGCGATGAACGGACCATCAGTCACGCCCGGGTCGGAAAGCGTCGCGTTGATTGCAATGGTTCCGCCTTCATTGGCCGCTGACATTTGGCTGGCGGCGAAGGTCACGGTCGGCGCGACGTTTTTGACGTCGAGCTGAAAGGTTTTCGTGGACGTCACACCGAAGTTGCTGGTAGCAGTGATCGTGACCGTCTGGCTTTGCGCAGGGCCGTCCGACGTGGCAAAGCTCCAGTTCCACGTACCTGATGCGCCAAGACTGACCGTGCCCACAGAAGCGCTGATCGACGCGACAACTCCCTCGGCGGCACTCGCGGTACCAGAGTTTGTGGCCGTTGCACCTTCGTTCACGGTAACGGTGGATGCGCCCACGCTAATATTTGGTGGCGATTGCCCCGCCGCGAGCGCAGCTGCGAGATCAAGCCTGGGCGTGGTGACCGTCACGCCGCCACTCTCGTAGCTGATGCCCACGCCTGTTGTTGTCATGCGTGCGAGCAGATCACCGACCCCCTCCGTTGGATACGCACTGCGGAGCACTGCAAACGCGCCCGCGACATGCGGCGCGGCCATGGATGTCCCATTGAAACTCGCATACCCGGCGTTGTTGATGGACGAGATCACGCCCGTTCCGATCGCGAACAGATCCAACAACACGCCGCGATCCGTACTGGCGGCGAGTTGATCGGTGTCCGTCGTGTTGCCGACAGCTACCACGTTCGTGAGGCATGCGGGTAGCGACACACCGTTCGTGTTGCTGTTGTTGCCAGCGGCCGCCACAGGCATGATGTCAGCCGACAACAAGGACGACATTGCCACGGCCAGCGACAAGTTGTTCGCATCACACGCAACCGCGTTGGCCCCTCCTCCCAGACTCATGTTCAGGCTGACAATACTGTGATTGTTGCGCAGACCGTAGACGTAGTCGATCCCAGCGATCAGATCGCTCCAGGAGGTGAGGGTACAAGGCGCCGGACGCGTGCCGCAGGAGGAGTTCTCACGATGAAACACCTGGACCAGAATCAGATTCGCGTCCGGTGCAACGCCCGCTGCCGGCGCGCCAGCAATGCCGGCGCCATTGCCCGCGGCAATTCCTGCAACGTGCGAGCCGTGCGTGCACAGGTTATTCGCGCCGTTTGTACACGGCGTCACATTCAACGACGCGGAGTTTGCACCGGTCAGTGTTGTGACCTCACTGGGGCACAGTGAGACCTTGGTGCCGCCGGTCGGTTGTGAAAAACACGCTTCTTCAACGACGCGTCCGGCAATAAACGGATGATCGCGATCGAATCCGTTGTCGAGCACGGCAACTGTCTGACCCGCACCGCGAAAGCCGAGTGCGTGTACGGTGTTGATGCGCATCACCGCGAGGCTCTCATCGAGATCAATCCCGAACACCCCGTCCTCATCGATGCTACGTACGCCTTCAAGAGCCGCGAGTCGGGCGCGCAGATCGGGAGAGTCCGGAATGCGAAAAGCGAGCACCGGGAAGTTTTCATACTCCCGTGTGATCGAACCGCCGGCATCATTGATTGCCTGGATCAGCTGAAGCCTGTTGTCACCGCGATCGAAGAAGGTCACCAGCAGACTCGCGGTCG
Source organism: Gemmatimonadaceae bacterium (assembly GCA_051859245.1). GTDB lineage: Bacteria > Gemmatimonadota > Gemmatimonadetes > Gemmatimonadales > Gemmatimonadaceae > JAABRT01. Next base: position 947,338 of record JBHYGA010000004.1, on the reverse strand, counting down.
TCTGAGGGGTGACATCTGCGCGCACGGCGTTCTCGGGCTCCGTGGCGATCGGGCGGCGTTCAACATCCTGACAGGCCGCCAATAAAATCGCACCTGTCACAAACAGCAAAGAGCGGGTGTGTCGCATGGTGAGAACTCCGGAGAGGCGAAAGGAAGGCAGGCTCCGGAGCAGCAGCACGGCTGCAACTCCGGACGCTTCAATCGCGTAATCCGGGAGCGAAAGCGGACATGAGTCCGCTCGCGCACGCTCTCAAACGCTTTCCTACACCGTGAAAATCGCGATCACGCCACAGTTGGGATTACCGTCGATCAGCTGCAGTTGCGCCGGAATCGTGCTCGCGCTGCGATAGGCGATCAGGATCTTGATGAACTGCGGCGACATGTCATTGATGTTGAAGCCGCGCGCCACCTGGCCATCCAGGAACACGGTAGGAATGCAGCGCGCCCGGGTGCCCACCACGCGACTCGCATTGCCACTGCCGATCACGACGAATCCAGGCTGCGTAAGAAACAGATCACTCGTAAAGAGCGGGGATCGATTGACGATATCCTCTTCCGTAATGACGTTGCCGAACCGCGAGGCCTCAATCGCCAGCGCAAAGCGGCGCAGTTCGCGGTCGAGCATGGCGTCTGATCGCTTCTGGATCTTGACGCTGTCTTTGTCCGCGCCGATTTCCTCGAGCATGACACCCAACGTGGAGCCTTGTTTGAAGCGCAGGAGATCGGCACTGCCCCGATAGCCGTTCTTGCGAACGCCGTAGTAGTACAGCCCGTACGACACGTTCGGCACGGTGAACATGCCATCGCTATCGGTGAGCACACCGTCGGAAAACTTGTTGACCAGCACTTCGGCGCCGGCGATCGGGGCCCCGGACTCGTCGGTGACCCGACCGGTGAGCGTGGCCTGAGCGGCGGCGAGGGTTGGCGCGACCAGCAGCGCGGCAGAGGCGAGCATCGCCCGGGTGCGCCGACGGATGTAAGACTGCCCAAAGGTGACGCCGAGCCGAGCAGCGAATCCGGCCGTCCGTAGCATGACGATCTCCCGCGCTGTGAACGCGCCTCGAGCCTGAGGGTATGTACCCGCGGGAGGCGAGAAGCCCTCTCGTGCGGGCAGTATGCGCGGGTCAGCAAGGTGATGATGCGCAGTGACGGTAATTACACGCGGGGTGGTTGGGAGTGCCTGACCGCGTCAGGCTACCCCTGGGCGATCCCGACTCCATAATTTATTACTGTCGCGTCTGTGTCTTTGTTATGTTTTTTTAATGAACTATTAATCTGCGATTCCGGGGCAAAACGGCGCCTTCTTGCCACTCGACAGCGCCCACCTCATGTAACACATGAACGCCGGTCCCGCAGCCGCTGGCACATTCTTTTGTCCCGCGCCCTTAACGTTGCACGTACCTGGCGGTCTGGACTCACAGCAGATGGAAGCCCCGTGAGACGTTCGGACACGCCCACGAGTGATTGGTCCCACCGGGCCAGCGCGATTGCCACGCAGTACGTAATGAAACGCCGTGCCCTCCTTCCTCGAATCCTTCCTGACGTTCCTCTTCAAGTACTCGCCCCGCGTTTATGAACGCGGTGAGTTTGTACTGACCCCGGTCCTGCCAATCGCGCTGATCATTGCCTGCGCGGTGGCCGTGGTGGTGATGGTGGGTCTGCTGTACTCTCGGCTGCAGTCCGTCCGGCCGCTGGATCGAGCGGTGTTGGGTTCGCTGCGCGCGCTTGCCCTGCTTGTTGTACTCGCCTGCTTGCTGCGACCGGCGCTCGTGGTTGCGTCGGCCGTGCCGCAGCGCAACGTGCTCGCCATTCTGCTCGACGATTCGCGCAGCCAGCGCATTGCCGATATGGACGGCCGCACGCGTCTGGCCGCGATGCAGTCCACTTTTGCCGACTCCAGCGCGCTGGTTCGCGCACTCGCCGAGAAGTTTGCGCTGCGGTTCATCCGTTTTGGTGCAGACACACGCAGCATCGACAGCGTGACGGGATTGCAGGCCACGAGTTCGCGCACCGACATCGCCCACGCGCTCGATGCTACGCGGCAGGAACTCACCGGTGTGCCGCTGGCCGGTGTAGTGGTCGTTTCAGATGGCGCCGACAATGGCGGCGGTGATCTTGATGCCGCACTGCTCGGCCTGCGCGCGCGCAAAGTGCCGGTGTACACCGTTGGTGTAGGACAGGAACGGTTCGAGCGCGACGTGGCCGTGGAACGTGTCACGGCGTCATCAAGCGCGCTCGCCGGCGGCACGGTGCTGGTGGATGCCTCAGTGCGATTGCGCGGCACAGGCAATGATGCGATCACGGTCACGGCAGAAGCCGACGGACGCATTGTGGCCACTGAAAATGTGCGCGCACCAAAAACGGGTGATGTGGTCGCGGTGCGACTGCGTGTGCCTCCGCTCCCCGCCGGCACATATCGGTTGTCGGTACGCGCTGCGCCGATGGCCAATGAGCTCGTGCCCGAAAACAATGTGGCGCACACCGTGTTGCAGGTGCGGCGCGGTCCGGATCGCGTTCTTTATATAGAAGGCGAGCCCCGCCCCGAGTTTGCGTTCCTTCGACGCGCCATCGCGGCCGACAGTGGATTGCAGCTTGTGGGGCTGCTGCGCAGCGCCGAAGGGAAGTTCCTGCGGCTTGGTGTCAAAGACAGTCTCGAACTGCTCACAGGTTTTCCGTCCACTCGCGAAGAGTTGTTCAGTTATCGCGCGCTGGTGATCGGCAGTATTGAAGCGTCGTTCTTTACCGGCGATCAGCTGCGCATGCTGGCTGACTTCGTGAATGTGCGCGGCGGCGGATTGCTCGCGCTTGGTGGACGCAGTGCACTCACGGAAGGCGGTTATCGCGGCACACCGTTTGCCGACGTACTCCCAATTTCACTTGATCGTGCGCCGCGAAACGGCGATGTCGCGCCGGTGGTGTACACGCTGCGCCCAACCGCGGCCGGACGATCACACGCCGCGCTGCAGATTGCCGATAACGACGCCGCATCAACCGACAAGTGGACCAAGCTGCCGCCGCTGACGGCGGTGAACGCGCTTGGTGCGCTGCGTCCTGGCGCCACGTCGCTCCTGAGCGGACGTGCAGGCGAGAGCACGACAGAGCAACCATTGCTTGCCTACCACCGATACGGCCGTGGCATCGGTGCGATTTTCGGTGTGCAGGACTCATGGTTGTGGCGCATGCACGCCGATATGGCGGTTGAAGATCAGACACATCTCACGCTGTGGCGGCAACTGTTACGCTGGCTGGTGGACGGCGTGCCTGACCGCATCGCGGTGGCCGCTTCGCCCGATCGTGTGGGCACGTCTGAGCCGGTGTCTATCCGTGCGCAGATTGCCGACGAATCGTTTCTCGATGTGAACGACGCATCGGTGAGCACCACCGTGATCTCACCAACCGGTGTGGCCACCGATGTAAGCCTCGACTGGTCGGTGCGCGCCGATGGTGTGTACGCAGGGCGTTTTGTGCCCACGGAAACCGGTGTGCATACCCTCGCCACACAGGTCGTACGCGGACGCGATACGCTGCGCTCCACCAATGGCACACTGCTTGTAGACGACGCAGACGCTGATGTCACGCAAGCCGAGCAGCGCGTGGCACTACTGCGTCGTGTTGCGCAGGAAACGGGCGGACGGTACGTACCGCTCGCCGATGCTGCGCGACTTGAAGATGATGTCTCGTATACAGAAGCCGGCGTGGTGGTACGTGATACAAAGGACCTCTGGGACATGCCAGCGGTATTTCTACTCCTGGCGCTGTGCCTCGGCGCGGAGTGGACCTGGCGTCGTTGGCGGGGGTTGGCATGACACGGATTTCCTTTGTTCGCGCAACAGCGGTCGCAGCCATCGCGTACGCGCTCGCTACGATTGCACCGTTTGCACACGCGCAGCAGCAGCACGCCATCATCATTACCGGATTGGGTGGCGAGCCGGCGTATCGTGATGCGTTCTTTGGCGCGGCCGTATTGCTGCACGATGTGGCCAAGACCAAATGGAATGTGGCCGATTCCAGTCTCATTGTGCTCACCGAAGACGCAACGCGCGACAGCAAGCGCTTTCGTGGGAAGGCTACGAAAGAAGCGGTTGCAGCAGCGTTTGCAACGATTGGTCGCCGTGCGAAGCCCGGTGATGTGGTGTTCGTCTTCCTGCACGGGCACGGGAGCGGACAGGGCACCGAGTCGCGCGTGAACTTACCGGGCCCTGATCCGAGCGCCGCTGACTTTAACATGTGGCTCGGCGGGTTTGCGCAGCAGACGGTAGTGTTTGTGAATGCGGCCAGCGCGAGCGGCGATTTTGTGCGCGTGCTCGCCGGTCCCCGTCGTGTGATTCTGACCGCCACAAAGAGCAGCGTGGAGCGGAATGACACGCGCTTTGCTACGTACTTTGTGCGCGGTCTCAACTCCGGTGAAGCCGACGCGAACAAAGACGGCCGTATTTCCGTGCTGGAGTCGTTTACGTTCGCGCAGCGCCAAGTGGCGCGCGAGTACGAAACAGACAGCCGCATGCTCACCGAGCACGCGGTGGTGAGTGATTCGTCGCTTGCGTCTACGGTCGCCTTTGGTGGACGGGCTGTATCAAGTGATCCGCGCGTTGCAGCGCTCGTGGCGGAACGTCAGACGCTAGAGTCGCAGGTGGCCGCATTGCGTACGCGAAAGGACAGCATGACCGCGGACGCATACGAGAAGGAACTGGAGCGCTTGCTGATTGCGATCGCTGAAAAAACGCAGGCGATTCGTGCTGCGGGAGGCACGCCGTGAGCACGCAGCTGAATACGCCGGTGAGCACTCGGCGCGGCGCTCGCGTTGGGCGAGTGGCGTTTGTTGCCGCGTGCTCCGTGCTGCTCGGCGCCTGCCAGGCGGACGCGCAAGATCGACCAGCGATCCTCGCGCTCGCCAACGAAGGCAAACTCGAACAGGCAGAATCGGCAGCGCGCGCCGCGGGACCAACACTTGCCGCAACGCTCGGTGATGTGCTGGTGATGCGCGGCCAGTTGCGCGCTGCGGATTCGGTGTACGCCACTGCAACCAACGCGCCGCTGGCTCGCGTCGCGGAGGTTAGTCGCGCGGAGTTGAGTGCGCGTCGCGGCGATATTACGGACGCGCTTGACCGCGCCGAGCGAATCACCGCAGCGTACGAACGTGGCGGCTCGCAATGGAGCCCGGAAGAGCGTGTGGCGGCGGGTCGCGCGTATGTGCTGCTCGGCCTGCGTGACTCGCGTTTGGCGCGTCAGGCACTGGGGGCATTCGACGCGGCGTGGGCAGCCGATCCCACGCTGCTCGACGCCCGCGTTCGGGCCGGTGAGTTGCTGCTTGAGAAGTACAACGCACCTGACGCCAAGTCATCGTTCTCCGATGTGCTGAGCGTAAACCCTGCGTATCCCCGTGCGCTGCTCGGCATGGCGCGCGTGCAGGAGTTTGAAGGCGAAGCGGCGGCCATGGAAACGGTGCGCAAGAGTCTTGCGGCCAATCCGTCGCTGACTGCAGCGCACACCATGCTCGCGCGGTTGCATCTCGAAGCCGAAGCATACGATTCGGCCTCGGTAGCGGCCGATCGTGCGCTCGCGATTGACTCCACCGCAATCGAAGCGTGGGCGCTACGTGGCGCGGTGGCTTGGTTCGCAGGTAACGCAACGGTGCTGATGGAATCGCAGAAGCGCGCGGAGGCGTTGAATCCGCGGCCCGCCGGCTTTTTTGCGACGCTTGCGGAGACCGCGGTGCGCCATCGTCGATACGCTGACGGCGTGCGCTGGGCTGAACAAGCGGTGGCGCTCGATTCCAACTCGGTGCGCGCACTTGGCGTGCTCGGCACGAATCAGTTGCGCACGGGTGCCATGAACGAGGGCCGCGCCACGCTCGAGCGCGCGTTCGCGATTGATCCCTTCAACCTGTGGCACAAGAATACGCTCGACCTGCTCGATGAAATGAAGAAGTTCACCGTCATCGAGCGCGAGCGGTTCCGTTTGGTTGTGTCACCTGAAGACGCGGCGCTGATGGAGTTGTATCTGCTGCCGATGCTTGAAGAAGCGTACGATACGCTGGCCAAGCGATATGCGTGGAAGCCTGATCGGCCGGTTCGGTTTGAGATTTTCCGGCGTCACGCGGATTTTTCAGTGCGCTCAGTTGGCCTCACGGGCCTTGGCGCACTCGGCGTGAGTTTTGGTGATGTGCTGGCCATGGATGCACCGTCAGCGCGCGAACCGGGTTCGTTTAACTGGGGCTCCACCGCTTGGCACGAGTTGGCGCACACCTTCACGCTCGGTGCCAGCAACAATCAGGTGCCGCGCTGGCTATCTGAAGGGTTGTCAGTGCTTGAAGAACGTCGCGCACGCGATGGCTGGGGCGCAAAGGCATCGGTTGAGTTTCTCGCGGCGTACAAAGCGAACATGCTGCGGCCGGTCAGCTCACTGAACGACGGGTTTGTGCGTCCGCGATATCCGGCCGAGGTACAGTTCAGCTACTATCTCGCGTCGCTCGTATGCGAGATGATTGAACAGGAGTTTGGTGCGGCGGTCTTGCCGGCCATGATGAAGGCGTATCGCGACGGGCTGGAATCGCCCGACGTGTTTGCGCGCACGCTCAGGGTATCGGGTGACTCGCTCGACAATCGCTTTCGCGCCTTCATGACCAAGCGTTTTGGAAAGGCGCTCGCTGCGGTGGTGCCCGGTGAGGGACCGGGCATCGTAAACGGTGAGTTTGTGGACGCCATGCGCGAAGGTGTGGGGCATCTTGAGGCACAGCGCGCGCGTGAGGCGCAGCGAGCGTTCGAGAAGGCGCAGGCGCTCTGGCCAGATTTGCACGCCTCTACGGGTCCCGATTGGTATCTCGCCCGCCTCGCACTTGAACGTGCAGATACAACGGCGGCTTTGTCGTATTTGCGCAACATCACGCGCGCGCAGGAAACCGCGATGGCGGCCAACGTGCTCGAAGCCGATTTGCTCGAGGCACGCGGCAACGATACCGCGCTTGTGAAAACGCTTGAGCGCATTATCTGGATGGCTCCGTACAGTGCGAGCCTGCACGAACGGCTGGCCAGCGCAGCCACGCGTACGGGTTTGCATACCGTCGCCGTGCGCGAGCGTCGCGCGGCGTTGGCCATTGGTGCATCGGATCCGCTCGAAGCGCGCTACCAGCTGGCCGATGCGCTCCGGCGGGCCGGTGACATTCCCGCGGCGCGACGCGAAGTCATTGGCATGCTGGAAACAGCACCTGGTTTTGAGAAGGCGCAGGCATTGTTGCTGCAACTGCGCTCGAGCACACCACCAGGCGGTGCGCGATGAGTCGTGCGCGAACGCTCGTGGCAACATGCGCACTGCTGCTCAGCGCCGGTGCACTCGCCTTTGCCCAGGGCGGCCGCGAGCGTCGCGGCATGGAAGATTTTCCTAATGCGGAGTATGACGGCCGCTATGTGTTTGCGCGCATCAGCTACAGTGAACAGAACTTCTCGTTCCGTCGCGGAGGTGGCTCCGCGTGGGCGCACGACTATCCGCGTGCAGAACGCAACTTCCTCAAGATTCTTGAAGAGTTGTCGACGGTGCGCGTGCGCAGTGATGCCAGCACGATTCTCTCGCTCGACAATCCGGAGCTCTTTCGGTTTCCCGTGATCTACATGGCGGAGCCAGGATTCTGGCTTCCGAACCCTGCGGAAGTGCTCGCGTTGCGCGCGTACTTGCAAAAGGGTGGCTTCATGATTTTTGACGATTTTGCCGGCCGCGATTGGTTCAACTTTGCGGCGCAGGTGGACAAGGTGTTGCCGGGCGCGGTGCCTGTTCGACTCGATACGTCGCACCCGATTTTTGACTCGTTCTACCGCATCACGTCGCTCGACTATTACCACCCGCTGCAGCAGGTCCCGTCCGAGTTTTACGGCGTGTTTGAGAACAACGATCCGTCGCAGCGCATGCTGATGATGGTGAACTTCAACAACGACATCGCCGAGTACTGGGAGTTCTCCGACGAGGGGTACTTCCCGATTGATCTATCGAATGAAGCCTACAAGCTCGGCATCAACTACATCGTGTACGCTCTCAGCCGCTGACCCCGAGGCCCTCGCGTGACCGTGACCAACACCCAGATGGATTCCGAGCTGCTTACGCTCGACGACGCCGCACTCGCTGACCGGCTGCACGCCGCCGGCACGCGCATCACCACCGAACTCCGCAAGGTGATCGTAGGCCAGGATGCGGTGGTGGAACAGGCGCTGATTGCGCTCTTTGCGGGCGGCAACTGTTTGCTGGTGGGTGTACCGGGTCTCGCCAAAACGCTGCTCGTGTCTTCACTCGCACGCGCGCTTGATCTCAAGTTCAATCGCATTCAGTTCACGCCTGACCTCATGCCGTCTGACGTCACCGGTACCGACGTGATTCAGGACGATCCGCAAACGGGTCAGCGCAAGCTCGCGTTCATGGCCGGTCCGGTGTTCACGAACGTATTGCTGGCCGACGAAATCAATCGTACGCCGCCCAAGACGCAGGCGGCGTTGCTGGAAGCCATGCAGGAAAAGCGCGTCACGGTGCAAGGACGAACGTACGAGCTCGATCCGCCGTTCTTTGTGTTCGCGACGCAGAACCCGATCGAACTTGAAGGCACGTATCCACTGCCTGAAGCGCAGCTCGACCGCTTCATGCTTGAAGTGATGCTCGACTATCTGCCGGAAGACGACGAAGTGAATGTGGTGCGCTCAACGACCAGTGTATCGCCCAAAGCGATTACGCCGGTGGTGAGCAAAGCCGAGATTCTGGCGTTCCAGCAGGTTGTGCGTCGCGTACCGGTGTCCGACATGGTCACGCGGTGGGCCGTGCGCCTGGTTCGCATGTCGCGTCCGAGCGATGTACACGCGCCGGATTTTGTGAAGCAGTACATCTCCTACGGTGCCAGTGTGCGTGCCGCGCAGGCGCTCGTGCTTGGTGGCAAGGCGCGCGCGTTGTTGCAGGGCCGCACGCACGTGAGCCTTGATGACATCACGGCGCTCGCGCGTCCCGTGCTTCGTCACAGAATTCTGGCCAACTTTCAGGCGCAGTCGGAGAAGGTCACCACCGACAAACTCGTTGAGCAGCTCGTGCAGGCGAACCCCGTGCCCCGCTCGGAGCGCTGAACGTGGCCACCGCTCCCGCGGCCTTTCTGGATCCAGCATTGCTGGCCCGCATCTCGGATCTCGAGCTGCTGGCGCGGACTGTTGTGGATGGTTTCATGCACGGCGTGCACCGTTCAGCACGCAAAGGATCGTCGCTCGACTTCGCCGAACATCGCGCGTATCAGCCTGGTGATGACTTGCGGCGTGTGGACTGGCGTTTGTTTGCACGAACGGATCGTTATTACGTCAAGCAGTACGAAGCAGACACGAATGTGAGTGTCTGGTTCGCGCTCGATACGTCGGCGTCCATGGATTTTGCGACCGGACCTGTAACCAAGTTTGACTACGCGCGATTTCTGGTCGCGTCACTGGCGTGGTTGTCCAAGAATCAAGGTGACCGTGTGGGGCTCGTCACCATGGGTGATGACCTCGGCGAAGTGATTCCGCCGTCGGCGCGTCATTTGCAGCGCATGCTGCATACGCTTGGCCGCACCAAAGCCAGTGGTCGCGGACGATTGCTCGAAACGCTCGAACGAGTGGCGCACGTGACGACTCGCGCGGGTGTTGTCGTGATTGTCTCCGACTGCTACGAGCCCGCAGACCGGCTGGGGCGCGCGCTGGACACGATGCGTGCTCGCGGACATGACGTGATTCTCTTTCATCCGATTGATCCGGGTGAACGGGATCTGTCGTTTGACGTACCGCTCACCATTGAAGATGCCGAGAGTGGTGTGCGATTGCCGCTCCGCCCCGATGAACTGCGCAAGCAGTACAAGGAGGCGTTTGCGTCGCACCGTGATGCGCTCACCAAGCGACTGGCGGCCGGACGCGTGGATTACGTGCCGATTGAGACGGACAAACCGCTGGATCTCGCATTGCACGCCTATCTCGACATGCGCGCGATGCGCCATCCGGGGCGCTGATGAACTTTCTTGTTCCTGCCTTTCTCGCCGGATTAGCGGCACTGGCCATTCCCATCGTGATGCACTTGCGGCATCGCGAAAAAGGCACGCCCGTGTTGTTTCCGTCGCTCATGTTTCTTGAGCAGCTGGCGATACGAACGAGTAAGCGTCAACGCATTACCGATTGGCCGTTGTTGGCGCTCCGTGCGCTCGCGCTGGCGCTGCTGGTACTTGCGTTCGCGCGTCCTTTTGCGGCCGACAGTGCTGAGGCCGCAGCGGCTGATGAACCAAAGGTCTCGGTGATTCTGCTGGATCGTTCCATGAGCATGGGTCACACCGAGGTGTGGCCTGCCGCCATTGATTCGGCGCGGCGTATTGTGCGTGAGGCGGGACCGCAGGATCGCGTTGCGCTCATTCTGTTTGATGATGAAGCCGAAGTGGCACAAACGCTGTCCACGGATCGTGCCGCGATCGATGCCGTACTGCAAACAGCCAAGCCGACGGCGCGTGGCACGCGCTACGTGAGCGCGTTGCGCGCCGCGCGCAGTGTGTTGCTTGACGCACCATCGGTTCCGGCCGAACTCGTGGTGATTACCGATCTGCAACGCGGCGGTGTGGCGGGCCTCGCTGGTCTGGAGCTGCCTTCGCGTGTAACCGTGCGATCGGTCGCAATCGCCCCAACGAGCAAGTCAAACAGTTCCGTCACCGGTGTTGATGTGCGCCGCGTTGCCGATCTTGATCGCACGCGGCTATCAGTGCAGGCGCGTGTGATAGCGCGGAGCCTGGAAGCACCGCGTACGGTTCGTGCACAGTTGCAGATTGACGGTCGCGCGAGCGGTGAGCAAACGGTCACGTTGCCGGTTGATGGTGAGCGCGTGGTGGCTTTTGACGCGGTCCCGCTGCCGTCTGGTCGCGTGCGTGGCATGATCACGCTTGAGAACGACAAACTGGCTGCCGACGACACCTTTTACTTTGCGCTCGCCGGCGAAGATGCATTGCCCGTTGTTCTGCTTGCAGCCAACGATGCCATTGAAAGCGAAACACTGTTCGCCGAGCGCGCGCTCGCCATCGGACGTGCGCCAACGGTGCGCATCACGCGTCAACTTCCCGGGACGCTGACCTCGCCAACGCTTCGCAACGCCGGGCTCGCGGTTGTGTGGGACACTCCACTCACCGCCGGCGAGAACACGGCCCTCGATGCCTTTGTGCAGGCCGGTGGTGGCGCCGTGGTGGTGGTTGGCCGGCGATTGAGTGCACGCGGCGCCAACATTCCGATGAGCGTTGTCACCGTAGATGGCGCTACCGATCGCTTCTCGGATCGTGGCGGCACGTTTGGTGAAGTGCAGAACGAACATCCGCTCTTCTCGGCGTTTCGTGAAACGCCTGGCGCGCTGACTTCCGCACGATTCTTGCGGTACGCGCGCGTGACGCCGGCTGCAGGCAGCGATGTGATCGCACGATTCGATGACGGGTTGCCGGCGGTGATTGAGCGCCGAGTTGGCGCGGGGCGCGTGATCACCCTCGCGGTGCCCATGGATACGCGCACTGGTGATCTGCCCCTTCAGCCGGCGTTTCTTCCGTTTTTGCGGCGCCTCGCGTTGCACACCTCAGGCCACGCGGCGTCTCCATTGTGGCAACTCACGAGCGAAGCCTGGGCGCTGCCCAAGCGCATGCAGGATCCGGTGGTGAGTTCCCCATCGGGCGAACTGCAGCGCCCGACGGCATCAGATACGGTCGCAGCCGCTGTGCCTCTGGCGGAACGTGGCGTCTACGCTGCCTATTCGAGAGAAGTGTCGGGTGATCCGGTTGCCACGGTCGCGGCGAATGTGTCGCCGATTGAATCGGATCTCTCGGCGGTGGACGCGCGGGAACTTCTGGTTGGTGTTTCGGTGTCCGAACAAGAAGACGCGGCGGGCGCAGGTCCGGCCGGATCGATTGAAGTGGAAAAGCGCCAGGGATTCTGGCGTTGGTTGTTGATCATCGCAGCCCTGTTGCTGGTAGCGGAAACGCTGCTCGCAAACCGGGGATGGCGCGGCAAAGCCGCGCGTCTCACTGTTGCTGGAACGGAGCGGAGTGCCCCATGACCCCCGACGTGCAACTTCTCGCCGCGCTGCATACGCTGCGCCGTCAGTGGCGGCAACGCCAGCTGCTCGAAGCACTCGCCGCCATTGTACTGGGCGTGGTCGCAGCCGTCGCGATTGGCTGGCTGCTCTTTCAACTCATGGGGCCCGGCGAAAACACCGTGCTTACGGTGCGATTCGCCGCGTGGTTCGTAGTGATTGCGGTGCTCGGCCGTTTTCTCGTGTATCCGTTTGTGCGCCGCACGAGTGATGAACGATTCGCGCTCTATGTAGAAGAACGCGCGCCGGAACTCAAGCAGTCGCTGGTTTCGGCGGTGAGCGAAGTGCAGCGCGCACCGGAAGAACGGGCGTCGAGCGCGTTGACCGCACGACTCGCGGCGCAGGTGGTGGCATCACTCGCGCCGATTCAGCGTGAGCGTCGCTTGGAGAAGCGTCCCACGCGTCGTGCGGTGCAAGTGCTTGGTGTGGTGAGCGCGGCGTCGGTGGCGTTGCTGGTGTTCGGACCAGCGAGCATTCGCGACATGACGCGTTTGCTGTTTGTACCATGGACAACGGCCGAAGCCGCGTCGATTGTGCGCAGTGTAACGGTGGAGCCGGGCGATATCACGGTGCCACGCGGTGGTTCGCTCGATGTGCGCGCCGACCTGGTGAACTTCATGGCCGACGGAGCGGAGTTGGTGTTCCGCGCCGATTCGTCGAGTGAGTGGATTCGTCTGCCCATGCAGCGTGAAGGTGGTGTGGACACCACGCAAACCGGAGACAACGCGTTCGCATCGCGTTTGTTCGACATTACCGCGCAGACGCAGTACTTCGTAGAGTCCGACGGTGTGCGTTCTCCGATGTACACGCTGAAAGTGTCGGACCTGCCGGCCGTTCGATCGATCACGCTTGAGCTGCGTTACCCGGCGTATACGGGACTCGCGCCAGAGCGTATTGAAAGCAGCGGTGATGTGGTTGCCGTGGTTGGTACCACAGTGCGTGTGATTCCCGAGATTACGCGCGCCGTGAAGAGTGGCGCGCTGCGGTTTGACGAAGGTAATGAAGTGCCGTTTGTCGCCGACAGCGCGGGCGCACTCAGCGGCAGCTTCAAGGTGACGAAGACGGGTTTTTATCGCGTTGATCTTGTGGCACCAGACGGACGCGAAGTACCGGGTGGTGTGCAGTACGCGATTGACGCGATTCCGGATCGTGCACCAACGGTGCGCATTGAAGAGCCGGGTCGTGATACCAAAGTCACGTCGCTCGAAGAAGTCACGATCTCGGCCAAGAGCGATGATGACTACGGCGTCACGTCGATGGAGCTGCGCTACCGCGTGAACGGTGGCGAAGAGAAGCGTGTGAACATCATGGAAACAGCTCGACGTGAAGCGCGCGAAATCAGTGCGGCGCACACACTGTTTCTTGAAGAGCAGACGCTCGAAGCCGGTGACCTGATTGCCTACAACGTGGTGGCGCGTGACGGCGCGGGCAACGAAGGTACGAGCGATGTGTACTTCCTCGAAGTGCGTCCATTCTCCAAGAACTATCGTCAGGCGGAACAGCAGGGCGGTGGTGGTGGTGGTGGCGGAGGCGGTGGTGGTGGTGAGGCTGCCGACGGGTTTGTGGCGCGTCAGCGAGAGATTGTGGCGGGCACATTCAACTGGCAGCGCGACAGTGCCAAGCGCACGCCGCGTCAGCGCAGCACCGATCTGACCACACTCACGATTTCGCAGGCAAAAGTTCGCGAAGATGTGAACACCCTCATTCAGCAGCTGCAGCAACGCGGTGTGAGTGCGACCGATACCACGTTCGCGAAAATCCAGGCCGAGCTGACTGCGTCCGCCAAGGCGATGCAGGAAGCGGAGGGCTTGCTTGGTACTGGCAAGGGCGGCGCCGCATTGCCCGCGGAGCAGAAGGCGCTGCAGCACGCGCAACGTGCGCAGGCGCTCTACCGGGATGTGCAAGTGCAGATTGGTGGTCAGCAACAGGGCGGCGGTGGTGGCGGCGGCGGTGGTGGTGCCAACGCCGAAGACCTGGCCGACTTGTTTGAACTGCAGACCGACAAACTGCGCAATCAATACGAGGCGGTGCAGCAGTCGGCACAGCAGAGTGCGCAGCAGGAAGTCGACGAAACGCTGGAGCGTTTGAAGCAGCTGGCCAGTCGTCAGCAGCAGGAGAACGAGCGCTTGCAGCGCATGCAGCAGGAACTATCGGAACGACTCGGTCAACAGTCGGGCGGTGGTGGTGGCGGCAATGCACAGCGTGAAATGGCTCGTCAGGCCGAAGAAGAAGCGCGCCGACTGGAGCGACTGGCGCGTGAGCAGAACTCGCCTGAGCTGCAGGATGCTGCGCAGCGCATGCAGCAAGCAGCGGACGCAATGCGTCGCGCCGCCGCTGGTTCGTCGGCGCAAGGCAACGCCGCGCTTGAGGAGTTGTCGCGTGCGACACGCGAACTTGAGAACTCACGCACGGATGGTTTGAATCAGGGCGTGAAGCAGCTCGCGGATCGTGCGAAGGAACTCGAAGAGCGTCAACAGAGCATGTCAGATGCGGTGCGCGAGCTGCCTAATGCCGGGTCGGCATCGGAGCGCGCCGAGCAGCTTCGTCGTCTCGATGAACGCAAACAAACGCTGGCCAGTGATGTGGCGCGGTTGCAGGCGGAGACGGAGCGTCTGGCTCGTGAAGCGCGTCGTGAACAGCCGGCAGCGGCGCGCGAGTTGTCGGAAGCGTCGGAGACGATGCGCGAACAGCGGTTGCGTGATCTGATCGATTACACGCGCGGTACGATTCGCGGTAACTCGGGCGAGTACGCGAATTCGTTTGAAGACAAGATCACCGAGGCGCTCGGCGCGGTGTCGGAACAGCTTGGCGAGGCGCAGTCGTCGTTGTCTGCGGAGTCAGCGAGTCGGCAGCAGGAGCGCGCGTTGGAGCGGGCGCGTGATCTGGTGCGCGGATTGGAATCGCTTCGCGACCGGTTGGCGGAGCAGCAGGGTCAGCAGGGACAGCAGCGCGACAGCGCGGCGCGTGGTGGGCAGCAGGGGCAGCAGGGGCAGCAGGGGCAGGGCCAGCAAGGGCAGCAAGGGCAGCAAGGGCAGCAAGGCCAGCAGGGTCAGGGCCAGCGAGGTCAGCAGGGTCAGCAGGGTCAGCAGGGCCAGCAGGGCCAGCAGGGGCAGCAGGGTCAAGGCCAGCAGGGTCAAGGCCAGCAAGGGCAGCAGGGCCAGGGCCAGCAGGGCCAGGGCCAGCAGGGCCAGGGCCAGCAGGGCCAGGGCCAGCAGGGCC